>CAVWYL010000022.1:0-541316 GCA_963759225.1 uncultured Acidimicrobiales bacterium
CGTCGGCCCCGGTGACCAGCTCGACGGCCAGCGCGGCGTCCATGCCGAGGCGGGCGGCCAGCGGCCGCAGGTAGGCCCCGAGCGACGCGGACACGATGACGGTGGCGTGGCCCTCGGCCTGGTGCCAGCGCAGGCGGTCCAGCATCTCGGGCCGCAGGTGCGCCACCAGGTCGGGCACGTAGGCCTCGCCCAGGCGCGTCAGCCGGTCGGCGGGGACGCCCCGGAACAGGTGGGCGATGACCGCCACCTTGAGCGCGTCCCGGTCCCGGGACCGGACGCCGGCCCGTGCGGCGGCGACCACGACCCGGCGCGTGCCCCGGACCTGGCGCAGGAACGGCACGAGGGTGTCGCGCCGCGCCAGCGTGCCGTCGAAGTCGAACGCCGCCACGCCGGGCCGGTCGCTCATTGGTGCACCCTTCGGGATGCACGCAATGAGCGATCGGCCCTGCGGGCCGGGCACCGCACTGTGCTGCTGGTTCGCTCGCTTCGCTCGCTCATTGGTGCACCCTTCGGGATGCACGCAATGAGCGATCGGCCCTGCGGGCCGGGCACCGCACTGTGCTGCTGGTTCGCTCGCTTCGCTCGCTCACGTGCGCCCCCACACCGCCCGCAGGGCGCCGGTGACCTCCGGGTGGGCGAAGCCGAAGCCGGCGTCCACCAGGACGTCCGGCCGGACCCGCTGGCTGGCCAGGATCAGCTCGTCGGCCATGTCCCGCCCCAGCGCCACCCGGAACGCGAACGCCGGTGCCGGCACGAACGACGGCCGGCCGAGGACGGTGCCGATGGCCTTGGCCAGCTCGGCGTTGGTCACGGGCTCCGGCGCCACGGCGTTGACCGGCCCGGCGACGTCGCCGTGGTCGATCACGAACCGGATGGCGGCCACCTCGTCGGCCAGCGTGATCCAGCTCACCCACTGCCGGCCCGACCCCAGCCGCCCGCCCAGGAAGAGCCGGAACGGCAGGGCCAGGCGGGGGAGGATGCCGGCCTTGCCGTCGAGGACGATCCCGGTGCGCAGCAGGACGGTGCGGATCCCGGCGTCGGCGGCGGGCGCGGCGGCCGCCTCCCAGTCGCGGGCCAGGTCGGCCAGCACGCCCTGCCCGGGCGCGCTGACCTCGGTCACGACCTCGTCGCCGCGCTCGTGGCCGTAGTAGCCCACCGCCGACCCCGACACGAGCACCGCCGGCGGCCGCGCCAGCCCGGCCAGCGTGCGGGCGAGCAGGTCGGTCCCCTGGGTGCGGCTGTCGTGCAGCACCCGCTTGCGGTCCTCGGACCAGCGCCGGTCGCCGATGGGGGCGCCCGCCAGGTTGACGACGGCGTCCACCCCCTCGAGCGCCGCGGCGTCGAGCGTTCCGGCCGCGGGGTCCCAGCGGATCTCGTCCGGGCCGTCGGGGGTCCGGCGCACCAGCGGCCGGACCGTGTGCCCGTCGGCCCGCAGCGATCGGGCGAGCGCGCCGCCGATGAGTCCGCTCGCTCCGGTGATCGCGACCTGCATGGACCCTCCTAGGGGGAGCCGGGAGTGGGTACGGTACGCGTTCGCACAGCGCTCACCGAACGGATGCGGAGGTCGGCCCGGTGTCCGGAGTCTTCAAGGAGTTCAAGGAGTTCATCTCCCGAGGCAACGTCGTCGACCTGGCGGTCGCCGTCGTCATCGGCGCCGCGTTCACCGCCATCGTGACGGCGGTGGTCACGGGGCTGATCACCCCGATCATCGGGATGATCGGGGGCACGAACTTCAACGACATCGACTTCGAGATCAACGGCAGCACGTTCGAGGTCGGCCTGGTCATCAACGCCGTGATCTACTTCGTGGTGGTGGCGGCCGTCGTGTTCTTCGGCGTCGTGAGGCCGCTCAACATGCTCGAGAAGCGCCGCAAGCGGGGCGAGGAGCCGGTCGAGCCCGAGGAGCTGTCGGACGAGGCCACACTGCTGGTCGAGATCCGCGACCTGCTGGCCGTCGCAGGCCAACGGGGGTGGTCGTGGCCCCGGGGCGGGAGGCGGCGCGTTCGGCGCGGAGGCGGCCCCGCCGGTGCCGCGCCCGACCGATCCGCCGCCGTCGACCCAGGGCTGGTGACGCCCCCGGTCAGTCGTTCATCTGCTCGCTGAGGTAGAGCTGGGCCCCCAGGCTCTCCACCAGGCCGAGCTGGGTCTCGAGCCAGTCGACGTGCTCCTCCTCCGAGGTGAGCATGCCGGCCAGCAGCTCGCGGGTGCCGTTGTCGCCGAGCTCGACGGCGAGGGCGATGCCCCGGTTGAACCGGTCGACCGCCTCCGCCTCGACCTCCAGGTCCAGGCGGAGCTGCTCCACCGGGTCCTCGCCGAGCCGCACCGGCCCGAGGCGCTGCAGGTTCGGCATCCCCTCGAGGTAGAGGATGCGCTCGATCAGCGAGTCGGCGTGCTTCATCTCGTCGATCGACTCGTGGTACGAGTGGTCGGCCAACCGCTTGTAGCCCCAGTTGCGCTGCATCTTGGCGTGACCGAAGTACTGGTTGACGGCCGTGAGCTCGGCGGTCAGCACCTCGTTCAGGAGCTCGATGATCTCGGGGCGCCCTTGCATGGGGATGAACCTCCGGTGGCCGTGTGGGCCGGAGGTCGTCCCTGGCGAGGGTCAGGCCGCCGGCTCTACCCGCTCCACGGACACGAGCGTGGCCAGGAGCACCCCGATGGTAGAGCGGCAGGACCCGCAGTGCGCGCCTGCTCCACAGCGATCGGCGATCTCGTCCACCGAGAGCGCCCCGCTGTCGACTTCGCTTCTGATGTGGCGGTCGGAGACCACCTCGCAGTGGCAGACGATCATGGCATCGGGTGCCGAGCAGCCCTGCCACCAGGCCTGAAAGCGGCCTGCTCGTTGCCAACAACGATGCTGCTCATACGGTGGTAAGCATGCCTTACCCACCGGGGGGCGTGTCAAGGTCGGCGTCAGCGAAGCGGAAGTACCGACCAGGTCAGGGCGTGCAGTAGCGTCGCCCGTCATGCATGTGGTCATCGTGGGCTGCGGCCGGGTCGGGTCCGGGCTCGCCAGGATCATCGAGGACAAGGGTCACAGCGTCGCCGTCGTCGACAAGGAGCCGAACGCGTTCCGGCGCCTGCACGACGGCTTCGCCGGCCAGCAGGTCACCGGCGTCGGCTTCGACCGCGACACGCTGGAGCAGGCCGGCATCCGCGAGGCCGCGGCGCTGGCCGCCGTCACCAGCGGCGACAACTCCAACATCCTCTCCGCCCGGGTCGCCCGCGAGACCTTCGGCCTCGACAAGGTGGTCGCCCGCATCTACGACCCCCGCCGGGCCGAGATCTACGAGCGCCTCGGCATCCCCACCATCGCGACGGTGCAGTGGACGATCGACCGCACGCTGCGCAAGCTGCTGCCCGACGCCTCCGAGAACGACTGGGTCGACCCCACGGCCCGGGTGGTCGTGGTCGAGCGGGCGGTGGCGCCGAGCTGGGCCGGCCAGCCGCTCACCGCCATCGACATCCCGGGCGTGTCCCGGGCGGTGGCGGTCAGCCGCATGGGCACGGCCCAGGTCGCCACCCCCGACCTCGTCACCCAGGACGGCGACGTCGTCTACCTGGCCGTGGCGGTCGGGCACATCGACGAGGTCGACAGCCACCTGGCGGAGGCGGCCCGATGAAGGTCGTCATCGCCGGGGGCGGCGCCGTCGGCACGTTCATCGCCGGCGAGCTCCACGAGGCCGGCCACGAGGTCCACATCATCGAGCAGGACGAGGACCGGGTCACCCGCATGCGCAAGACGGGCGAGCCCGCCGGCGTCGACTGGCACCTGGCCGACGCCTGCGAGGTCAACAGCCTCCGGTCCATCGGCCTGGCCGACGCCGACGTCGTCGCCGCCGTCACCGGCGACGACGAGGACAACCTGGTCACCAGCCTGCTGGCCAAGCAGGAGTTCGCCGTCCCCCGCGTCGTGGCCCGGGTCAACAACCCGAAGAACGAGTGGATGTTCAACGAGAACTGGGGCGTCGACGTGTCCGTCTCGACGCCGCACCTGCTCACCGCCCTGGTGGAGGAGGCCGTCAGCGTCGGGTCGCTCGTGCGGCTGCTGTCGTTCGAGTCCGGCCGGGCCAGCATCGTCGAGGTGACCCTGGCGGGCGACAGCCCGGCGGCCGAGAAGGACATCGCCGGCCTGGGCTTCCCCCGCGACTCGACCGTCGTGGCCGTGCTCCGCAACGACCGCGTCATCGTCCCGCGGGGCGACACGCGGCTGCAGCCCGGCGACGAGGTGCTGGTGCTCGTCACGTCCGAGAGCATCGACGACGTGCGCGAGATCCTCACGGGGTCGTAACCGCATCGTCTGATGCGCGGCCCGGTCACCGGGCTACGGTGCGCGGCGCATGGTGGCCCTCCCCGCCTACCGGTCCCGCCTCGAGGGGCTGCTCGCCGATCTGGCGGCCGAGCACCGGGTGCCCGGGGCCGCCGTCGGCGTGCTGTGCGACGGCGAGGTCGAGGTGGTCACCACCGGGGTCGTCAACGTGGCCACGGGGGTGCCGGTCACGCCGGGCACGCTGTTCCAGATCGGCTCGATCACGAAGGTGTACACGGCCAGCCTGGTCGCGCAGGCCCAGGCGGCCGGGGTCGTGTCGCTCGACGAGCCGGTCCGGGCCCAGCTCCAGGAGTTCATGGTCGCCGACCCCGGGGCCACGATCGAGATCACGCCCCGGCACCTGCTGACCCACACGAGCGGCATCGAGGGCGACCACCTCATCGACACGGGCTGGAACCCCGACGCGCTGCAGCGCTACATGGCCACGCTGGCCGCACTGGGGCAGATCCACCCCACGGACGAGACCTACAGCTTCTGCAACACCGGCTTCGCCGTGGCGGGCCGGCTGCTGGAGGTCGCCACCGGCCAGAACTTCGACCGCGTGCTGCGCCGCCGCCTCACCCGGCCGCTCGGGTGCCGGGCCACGCTGACGCTGCCCCAGCACGCCCTCATGCACAGCGTCGCCGTCGGCCACGTGCAGCAGGCGGGCACCGACGCCGACCGCCAGGCCCGCTGGGTGCTGACCCGGTCGAACGGGCCGATGGGCGGCATGCTGGCCCCGGCGGGCGAGCTGCTGGCCTTCGCCCGGCTCCACCTCGAGGGCGGGCGGGCGGCCGACGGCGCCGACCTGCTGGCGCCGGCCGACGTCGAGGCCATGCAGCGGGCCCACGTCGAGACCCACGTGCCCGGCGAGGACCAGGCGCTCGGATGGACGATCCGGCGCTGGGGCGACCTGGCGTGCCTGGCCCAGGACGCCGACACGTTCGGCCAGCGCGCCGCCCTGCGGGTGGTCCCGTCCCGGGGCCTGGCGCTGTGCGTCATGACCAACAGCCCCACCGGCGGCGCGCTGGCCCAGCGGCTCGTGGAGCACGTGGCCGCCGACCTGCTCGACGTGGCCGCCGGCGAGGCCGACGGCCCGCCCACCGCCGCCCCCGGCGACACCCGCGGGCACGCCGGCACCTACGACCGGCTGCACCAGCGGGTCGAGGTGACGGTCGGCGAGGGCGGCCTGCCGGTCGTGACGACCGAGCCCTCGGGGATGCTGCAGGCGCTCGGGGTGGGGACGGTGACGCTGCCGCTGCGCCCGATCGACGCCGAGGGCCGGGTGTTCGACGCCACCGACCCGGTCACCGGGATGCGCGAGGTGGTCGTGTTCACCGGGCCGGCCGGCGCACCCCGCACGGGCGTGTACCTGGACGGCCGGCTCCACCGCCGGACCGGCTAGCCCGACGTCCCGGCCGGGCGCCGCCGCCGCTGCCACACCCGGAAGGCCGCGAACGCCGCCACCACGGGCACGGCGAACGGCAGGGCGAACCCGGCGGCGGCCAGCGCGAGGGTCCCGGCCTCGACCGCCGCCACCCAGCCCTTGCGCAGGCCCTCGGTGAAGCCGGGCGTGCCCTCGGCCACGGCCGGCTCGTCGTCCTGGGACAGGTGGACCGCCAGGGTGCCCAGCGCCACCTGGTCGGCCAGGACCCGCTGCTGCCCGAGCATGGCCTCGAGCTCCGTCTCCCGGCGCGCCAGCTCGCCCTCCACCAGGGCGAGCTGATCGACCGTCCCGGCCTCCGACAGCAGGCCCCGCACCCGCTCGACGCTGGCCCGCAGCGAGGCGATGCGGCTCTCGACGTCGACCATCTCGGCGGTGACGTCCCGGGCGTCCACGCTCTGCTCGACGACGTCGCCGAGGGCCTCGACGTCCTCGCGGACGTCGTCGAAGCGGTCGGCGGGGACCCGAACGGTGATGTCGACCTCCTCGTCCCGGGCCCGCTCCTGCTCGTCGGCCACGAAGCCGCCGGCGTCGGTGGCGATGCCGCGCACGCCGTCCGCGGCCTCGGGGGCGTCGTCCACCGCCAGCCGCATGTCGCCGGTGCGCACGACGTCGCGGTCCGCGGCGATGGCCGCGGTGTCGACGGCCAGGGCGCCGGCGCCCCCGCCCGACTCCTCGGCGGCCGTCATGTCCGCGTCGGTGGCCGCGTCGCCGGCCGCCGCCTCGTCCGCGGACTCGTCGTCATCGCGTCCCGCGCACCCCGCGACGAGCGACGCCACCAGGAGGCCACCCCCGAGCGCCGCGGTGATCCTCGCCCTCGTACGCCTGTGCGTCGTCATGCCGGCTGTGACGCTCGGGCGGGCGCCGCAGGTTCCCGGGAACCCGGAGGCCCGGTTGCGTGTCATGACGGCGTGGAGATGACGGCGGAGCCTGTCCGGTCCTTCGAGGACTTCTACCGGGCCGAGTGGGCGAGCGTGCGCCGGGCGGTCGGGTTCACGGTGGGTGAGCCGGACCTGGCCCGGGAGTGCGTGGACGAGGCCATGACCCGCGCCTACGAGCGCTGGCACCAGGTGGCCGCGATGGACCGCCCCGCGGCCTGGGTGTACCGGGTGGCCGTCAACCAGGCCCGCAACCGGGGGCGGCGGCGGGCCGTGGAGCGCCGCAAGCAACCCCCGCCGCCCCCCGTGAGCGCCCCCGCCGTCGAGGTCGCGGACCCCGCCGTGGCGGTGGCGCTGTCGCCGCCTGCCCGAGGACCAGCGGTCGGTCGTGGTGCTGCGCTACTACCTGGACTGGTCCGTCGAGCAGATCGCCGCCGGCCTGGAGATCGCGCCGGGCACCGTCAAGAGCCGCCTGCACCGGGCGCTCCGCCGCCTCGAGACCAGCCTCCGGGAGACCGCATGAGCCCCCCCGACCTGGAACAGCGCCTCCGGGACCACTTCGCGGACCGGGCCGCCCGCGAGCCCCTCGGCGAGCCCGACCCGGCCCCGATCGTCGCCGCCGCCCGCACCGGGGCCGTGCGGCCCTTCCGCCGTCCCGGCCGCGCCCGCCGCCTGGCGCTGGTGGGCGCCCTGGCCGCCGCCTGCGTCCTGGCCGTGGTGGCGGTCGTGGCCACCGGCGACGACGAGGACAAGGTCGAGGTCGGTCGCCCGACGCTCGACCACGGACACCACGCGACGCCCGTCGCCGTCGACCACCGCTCCTCCGACGACGCCGCCGAGCTCGCAGCCGCCGGTGACCACCGTGGCGGACGCCGCGGCGCCCGCAGCGCCGGTCGAGTCGCTCACCGTCGTCGGCCGGTCCGTGCTCGGGGGCTGGGACGGCGCCCGCTGGGTGTCCTACGGCAGGGGCCTGCCGCCGGCGCCGGTTCCCGCCCGCGCCGGTGACCGGTACCAGGTCCTGGGCCTCGACGGGCCGCCGTTCACGGCCACCGGTTCGGACCCCGAGCAGGTCGCCTGCGGCGGCGACGACACGTACCTCGTGTCGGTGGGGGAGTTCGACCCCGACGCCCCGGCCATGGTCGCCGTGCGGGGCGTGGCCGCGCCCCGGCCCCGGCCGGTGACCGTCCTCGATCCGACGGCGCCCGAGTACCGGAACGCCGCGGCCCAGGTGCTGGCCGGGCTCGGCGCCGACGTCCAGGACCCCGCCGTGCGGCAGGTCGTACGGGTCGACCTGGACGGCGACGGCACCGACGAGGTCCTGGTGCGGGCCGAGGTGGCGGACCGCGCCTCGCTGCGCCCGGTGGCCGGCGACTACTCCGTGGTGTTCGTCCGGCGCCTGGTCGGCGGCGCGGTGCAGAACACGGTGGTGGCGTCCGACGTTCCGGTGATCGGTCCGGATGAGATCCGGGCGATTACGGTCTACGACCTGGCCTCCGTCGCCGACCTCAACGGGGACGGCCGCATGGAGGTCGTCCTCGTCTGGAGCTACTACGAGGGCGGCGGGGTCATCGGGTACGAGCTGCAGGGCGATCGGCTGGCCCCGGTGCTCGAGGCCGGGTGCGGTGCGTGACGTGGAGGTGCGCGTGGAGGCGGGCCGGTCCTTCGAGGACTTCTACCGGGCGGAGTGGGCCGGCGTCCGGCGGGCCGTCGGGTTCACCGTCGGCGACGGCGACGTCGCCCGCGAGTGCGTGGACGAGGCCATGACCCGGGCCTACGAGCGCTGGGACCAGGTGGCCGCGATGGACCGGCCCGCCGGGTGGGTGTACCGGGTGGCCGTGAACCTGGCCCGCAACCGGGCCCGCCACCGCCGGGTCGAGCGGGCCCGCCAGCCCGCCGCGGGTCCCGCCACCGCCCCCGGCGCCGACGACGTGGCCGACCCGGCCCTGGCCGCGGCGCTCGCCCGCCTGCCCGATGGACCAGCGGTCGGTCGTCGTGCTGCGGTACTACCTCGACTGGTCGGTCGAGGACGTGGCCGCCGGCGCTCGACGTCGCGCCGGGCACCGTCAAGAGCCGCCTGCACCGGGCGCTGCGCCGTCTCGAATCCGAGCTCCGGGAGTCGGGAACATGAGCGACGTGAGCGAGCTGGATGTCGAGCAGCGCCTGCGGGCGCACTTCGCCGACCGGGCCGCCCGCGAGCCGCTCGGCGAGCCCGACCCCGGGCCCGCGATGGCCGCCGCCCGGGCCCGCCCGGCGGGCGCCCGGCGCCGGCGGCCGATCTCCGGCCGGCCCCGCCGCTCGTTCCGCCTGGCGGTGGTCGGCGGCCTGGCCGCCGCCTGCCTGCTGGCCGTGGTGGCGGTGGTGGTGACCGCCGACGACGACTCCGACCGGACCGACATCGGCCGCCCCGAGCCCACGGTGCCGACCACCGGGCGCCCGGACCGCACCACGCGTGCCCGAGCCCACCACGACCCCGACCACGCCGGGCGCCACGGTGGTGGCCCCCGCGGCCACGGGCCGCACGCTGATCGTCACCCGCCAGGGCGTGCTCGGCGGGTGGGACGGCGCCCGCTGGCTCCCGCTGGGCTCGACGGACCCGGCGCCGGCGCAGGGGGGCGAGCGGTACCAGGTGGTCCGGGTGGGCGAGCCGGTGACCGCCGCGACCGGCGGCACCCCCCGGATCGTGGGCTGCATCGCGGACGACCACTACGACGTCGACGTGGGCTTCGGCGAGACCGGGCCGACCGACGACACGCCCGTCGCCGTGTCGGGCGTCGCCGAGGTCCACCCCCGGCCGGTCACGGTGCTGGACCCGGCGGCCACCCGAGTACCGCACCGCCGCGGGCCGGGTGCTGGCGTCCCTCGGCATCCAGGACCCCGACCCCCTCCTCCGCCAGGTCGTGCGGGCCGACCTGGACGGGGACGGCTCGGACGAGGTCCTCGTCCGGGCCGAGCGGCTCGTGGACCGGGAGTCCCTGCTGCCCGTCGAGGGCGAGTACTCCGTGTTGTTCCTCCGCCGCCTCGTGGGCGGCGCGGTGCGGGACACGGTCCTCTTCTCCGACACCGCGCACGTCGACGCAGGCTCCCGGTACATGACGGCGTTCGACGTCGGCGCCGTCGCCGACCTCAACGGCGACGGCCGCATGGAGGTCGTGATCGGGATCAAGTACTACGAGGGCAGCAGCGTGCAGGTCCACGAGCTGCAGGGCGACACGCTGGCCCCGGTGCTCGGGCTGGGGTGCGGCAGCTGACGTCGGTAGCCTGGACGTCTCCCTATGAGCACCCGGCGCCTGATCTTCGCGGCCCTGCTGTGCGGTCTCGCCATCCTCGTGGCGTTCACCGTGCAGGTGGCGATGCTGCTCTGACGACCCCGGTCACCGGGTAGGCATGGGCCGGTAGAGTCCGAAACACACGGCCTTCACCCACACTGCCTTGGAGGTGGTCCCCACGGCCGATCACTTCGATGTCGTCGTCATCGGCGGCGGCCCCGGCGGCTACGCCGCGGCGCTCTACGGCGCCAGCGCCGGGCTCAACATCGCTCTCGTCGAGAAGCGCTGGATCGGGGGCACCTGCCTCAACGTCGGCTGCATTCCCGCCAAGGAGCTGCTCGAGACCGCCCACGTCTACCGCACGGTGTCGGAGGCGGCGTCCTTCGGCATCAACGTCGGCGAGCCGCAGGTCGACTGGTCGACCACGCTGGAGCGCAAGCAGGCGGTGGTGGACGAGCTGGTGGGCGGCGTGTCCCAGCTGCTGAAGGGGCGCAAGGTCACCGTCTACGACGGCTACGGCCGCCTGCACGCCGGCCACCGGGTCAGCGTCGACCCCAGCGACGGGGGCGAGACGTTCGAGGTCACCGGCGACGCCGTGATCATCGCGGCCGGGTCCGAGGTGCGGACGATCCCCGGCTTCGACATCGACGGCACGATCGTCATGACCTCCGACGAGGTCCTGTCCATGCCCCAGGTCCCCGGCACCGCGGTCGTCATCGGCGGCGGGTCCATCGGCTGCGAGTTCGCGTCGATGATGTCCGACATGGGCGCCCAGGTCACCGTGCTGGAGGCGCTGCCCAAGATCCTGCCCGGCTGCGACAAGGACGTGGCCCAGGTGGTCGAGCGGTCCTTCAAGAAGCGGGGCATCGAGGTCCGCACCGGCGTCAAGGTCACCGGCCACGAGCCGGGCGACGGCGGCACCGTCGTCGACGTCGAGGGCGCCGACCCGATCAAGACCGACGTCGTGGTGGTGTCGGTGGGCCGCCGGCCGGCCACGGCCGACCTCGGCCTCGACGGCACCGGCGTGCAGGTCGACGAGCGGGGCTTCGTGGTCGTCGACGAGCTGTGCCGCACCGGCGAGGACGGCGTGTGGGCCGTCGGCGACTGCATCGCCACCCCGGCCCTCGCCCACGTCGGCTTCGCCGAGGCCATGGTGGCCATCGACGGCATCCTGGGCGAGCAGGCGGTGCCGATCGACTACGGCAAGGTGCCGTGGGGCATCTACTGCCGGCCCGAGGTCGCCTTCGCCGGCCACTCGGAGGAGTCCGCCAAGGAGGCGGGCTACGACGTGGTGGCGTCCAAGCACCGCTACAGCGCCAACAGCCGGGCCAAGATCGTCGGCGACCAGGAGGGCCTGGTGAAGGTCATCGCCGAGAAGACCCCCGACGGCCGGGCCGGCACCATCCTCGGCGTCCACATGGTCGGCCCGTGGGTCACCGAGCAACTGGGCCAGGGCTACCTGGCCGTGAACTGGGAGGCCACGGTCGACGAGGTGGCCGCCTTCATCCAGCCGCACCCCACCCTGTCCGAGCTGTTCGGGGACACGGTGCAGGACCTGACCGGTCGGAGGCTCCACTGATGGCCGACATCCAGATGCCCCAGCTCGGTGAGACCGTCACCGAGGGCACGATCACCAAGTGGTTCAAGAACGTCGGCGACCAGGTGGCCGAGGACGAGCCCCTGTTCGAGGTGTCGACCGACAAGGTCGACTCGGAGGTGCCGTCGCCGGTGAGCGGCGTGCTGTCCGAGATCCTCGTGGCCGAGGGCGACACGGTCGACGTCGGCGTCGTGCTGGCCCGGGTGGGCGACGCCCCTGCGGGCGACGCCCCGCCGGCGACGGCGGCGAGGCCGCCCCGGCCGAGGCGCCCGCCGAGCGGAGCCGGAGGCCGAGGCCCCGGCCGAGCCCGAGGGCGGCGGCGAGCAGCCCGCCCCGGCGCCCGAGGACGAGAGCCCGGCACCGGCCGCCGAGCAGCCCGCGCCCGCCCCGGCGGCCCCGGCTGAGGCGCCCGCCCCGGCCCCCGCCGCCGGCGGCGACGGCGCCAGCTCCAACGGCCTGCTGCTGTCGCCGGTCGTGCGGCGCCTCATCGCGGAGAACGACCTCGACCCGGCCGCCATCGCGGGCACCGGGCCCGGCGGGCGCATCACCCGCAACGACGTGCTGTCGGTGCTCGACCAGGGCGGCGGCCAGGCCCCGGCCCCGGCGGCCCCGGCCCAGCCGGCCGCTCCCGCCCGGCCCGCCGCGGCGGCGCCCGCTCCGGCCCCGGCGACCGCCCCCGCCCCCCAGCCCGTGGCCCGGGCCGGCGAGCGCGACACGGCGATCCCGCACACCAACATCCGCCGCCGCACGGCCGAGCACATGGTGCGCTCGCTGTCGACGTCCGCCCACGTCTACGCCTCGATCGAGGTCGACTTCGAGGGCGTCGAGCGGGCCCGGTCCGCCGAGCGCGAGGCGTTCAAGGCGGCCGAGGGCTTCAGCCTCACGTACCTGCCGTTCATCAGCCGGGCCATCGTCGACGCCATCCGGGAGTACCCCGAGGTCAACGCCAGCTTCGGCGAGAACGAGCTGATCGTGCACAACTACGTGAACCTCGGCATCGCCGTCGACCTCGACTTCAAGGGCCTGATGGTGCCGGTGATCCACGACGCCGACGGCAAGCGCCTGCGGGCGCTGGCCCGCGAGGTCAGCGACCTGGCCCGCCGGGCCCGGTCCAAGCAGCTCGGCCCCGACGACATCGCCGGCGGCACGTTCACCATCACCAACCCGGGCCCGTTCGGCACCACCATGACCCTGCCGGTCATCAACCAGCCCCAGGTGGCGATCGTGTCCACCGACGGGGTCAAGCGCCGGCCGGTCGTCGTCGACCTGCCCGACGGCAGCGAGGGCATCGCCATCCACTCGGTGGGCAACATCACCCTCACCTGGGACCACCGGGCGTTCGACGGCGCCTACGCGGCGGCGTTCCTGCGCCGGGTGAAGGAGATCGTCGAGACCCGCGACTGGTCGGCGGAGCTGGCCTGAGCGATGACGCTCCGGGTGCGGTGGCTGGGGCGGGTGCCCTACCGGGAGGCGTGGGCGCTGCAGCGCGCCCTCCACGCCGGGTCGCCCGACGACCACCTGCTGCTGCTCGAGCACCCGCACGTCTACACGCTGGGCGTGCGCACCGACATGCGCCACGTCCTCGTGCCCCCCGACGAGGTGGGCGCCGACCTGGTGCGCAGCGACCGGGGCGGCGACGTCACCTACCACGGCCCCGGCCAGCTGGTCGGCTACCCGATCGTGTCGCTGCCCGCCAAGCGGGGGAGCCGCCACGGCATGGCCGACACGGTGGCCTACGTGGCGCTCCGTCGAGCAGCTGCTCATCGACGCCCTGGCCGACGTCGGGCTGCCCGGCGCGGGCCGGCTGCGCGGCTACCCGGGCGTGTGGGTCGACCCGGACGGCGACGACCCCCGCAAGATCGCCGCCATCGGCGTGCGCCTGACCCGGGGGCGGTCGATGCACGGCTTCGCCCTCAACGTCGACCCCGACATGCGCTACTGGGGCTACATCGTCCCGTGCGGCATCCCCGACAAGCGGGTGACCTCGCTCGCCGAGGAGGGCGTCGACGCCACGCTGCAGCAGTTCACCGACGCGGTGGCGGCCCGGGCCGCCGCGCTGTGGGGCCGGGGCGACGTCGACCGCCGTGACGTGGTGTGGCGCCACCGCCCCGAGGACCTGTCCGCGTTCAGCCGGGGCGAGGGACCGGGCGAGACCCCCGCGCCCACGGCCGCGGCCGGGCCCGCCGATGCGGCGCCCGCGCCGGGCGACGGCGTGCCCGTCCGGCTCAAGGGCCGGCTGGCCGCCGCCGGGGTGACCGACGGCCTGCAGATCTCCGCCCGCAAGCCGCCGTGGCTGCGGTCCACGTTCCGCACCGCGCCGAGCTACCTGGGCCTCAAGCACACCATGCGCGACCTCGGCCTCGTCACCGTGTGCGAGGAGGCGGGCTGCCCCAACATCTTCGAGTGCTGGGCCGACGGCACCGCCACGTTCATGATCAACGGCGAGCGCTGCACCCGGGCCTGCGGCTTCTGCCTGGTCGACACCCGCCACCCGCTGGCTCTCGACCCGAGCGAGCCCGAGCGCGTGGCCGAGGCGGTCGAGCGCATGGGCCTCGGCTTCGCCGTGGTCACGGCCGTGGCCCGCGACGACCTGCCCGACGGCGGCGCGGGCGCCTTCGCCGCCACCATCGAGGCGGTCCGCCGCCGCACCCCGGGGGTGCAGGTCGAGGTCCTGATCCCCGACTGCAAGGGCGACGAGGCGTCGCTGGGCACGATCTTCGCGGCCCGCCCCGACGTCCTGAACCACAACGTCGAGACCGTCCCCCGGCTGCAGCGGGCGGTCCGCCCGTCCGCCGGCTACGCCCGCAGCCTGGCCGTGCTGGCCCGGGCCAAGGAGGCCGGGCTGGTCACGAAGTCGGGCCTGATCGTGGGCATGGGCGAGGCCGACGACGAGGTGCTGTCCACCCTCGCCGACCTGCGGGCCGTCGGGGTCGACATCGTCACGATCGGGCAGTACCTCCGGCCGACGACCCACCACCTGCCGGTGGCCCGCTGGGTCGAGCCGGCCACGTTCGACGCCTACCGCGAGGCGGGCGAGGCCCTCGGCATCGGCCACGTCGAGTCCAGCCCGCTGACCCGCTCCAGCTACCACGCCCGCCAGGCCGCCGGGGACGCACTGGTCCACTAGCCTAGGGGTGCAACCTGGCGCCGTGCCCGGGCGTCTGTAGAGCGTGGGAGAGAGTGGCGTGGCCGCGCGGGCGGCCCGGGCCGAGTCGGTCGAGGAGGGCTACCGGCGCCTGCGGCCCGGCATGGTGCGGCTCGCGCACCTGCTCCTCGGGTCGCCGGAGCAGGCCGAGGACGTGGTGCACGACGCGTTCGTGGCCTGCGCGCCCCGCTGGTCGTCGCTGGAGGCGCCGGACGCCTACCTGCGCACGGCCGTCACCAACCAGGCCCGATCGGCGTTGCGCCGGTCCGGCCGCGACCGGGCCAAGGCCGACCGCCTGGGCCGCTCGGTGGCGCTGTCGGTCGGCCTGCCCGAGCTGGACGAGACGTGGGCGCTCCTCCGCGCCCTGCCCGAGCGCCAGCGGATGGCGGTCGTCCTGCGGTTCTACGAGGACCTCCCGGAGGCGGAGATCGCCCGCCTGCTCGGCTGCCGGCCCGGCACGGTCAAGTCGTTGATCCACCGGGGCCTGGCCAGGGTGCGAAAGGAGGTCCTGCGATGACGGACCCGAGCCCCGCTACGACGAGGACGCCGCCGACGTGGTCACCCGCACCCTGCGGGCGGTGGCGGCGACGACGCCCCGGCGGTCGGGCATCGGCCTCGCCCCGGGACCGATCGCGGCCCCGCCGGTCCCGACCCGGCCCGGCTGGCTGAAATGGGTGGGCGGCGCGGTGGCGGCCGCGGTCGTCGCCGCCGGGCTGGCGTGGGCGGAGCGCGACGGTCCTCCGGTCGGCGGGGAGTCCGTGGCCTTCATCGGCGCGGCCGATGCGCCCCCGGAGCTGGTGCCCGCGCGGCTGCCGGAGAGCGTCGTGCCCGCCCGCGAGCCGGCCGCCGAGGTCGGGGTCTCGGGCGTGACCGTCGATGCCGTCGTCCTGGGGCCCGGCGAGCAGGCCGGGGACGTGGTGGGCGCCGTCGTCGCCACCACCGACGGCCGGCCCCTGCCGGAGACGCTGCCCGACTACGTGGCCGCCGTGCTGGCGGACACCGTCGGCGCCGCGGTGGCGGACGCGTCGGTGGTGGCCCCCGCGGACTCGTCCCGGGCCTACCTCGCCGTGCCGCGAGGGGCGGTGGGGCCCGGCGCGGTGGACACGGTCCTCGACGTCCTCGACGACGGTGCGTTCCCGGACCCGGGGGCGGATCCGCGCCTGGCACGCTGGCGCCAGGAGCGGGTGGCCGTGGACTGGCTGCCGGCCCTGGCCCCGACGACCCGGCGCGGCCTACGAGGGCGACGGCGGCACCGACGTCGAGCTGATGGCCGTGGCGGCCGACCTGCCGGGGGTCGCCGCCATCGCCGGGCTGCTCGAGGGGGCCGAACCCTTCGTGGTCGGCGGGGCCACGGGGTGGCGCGCCCCCTCGGCGCGAGCGGCAGGACCGTGTCCGTGTGGCAGATGGCGGCGGGCCGGCTGGGCGCGATCGTCGACGACGGCCTGCCCGCCGACGAGGTCCGCGCCATCGCCGAGTCCGTGCTGCCGGCGGCGCCCGCCCCCGTCCCCGCACCCGGGCCGGTCGTGCGGGTGGCGGGAGAGTCGGCCGCCGGCGCCGAGCCCCGCTGGGTGGTCGAGTGGGCGAGCTGGCTCCCCGGGATGGAGGAGGCGCCCTGCTACACGGTGTGGGTGGAGGGTGAGGTCGTCGGGCCCGGGTGCGGCATGACGCCCGCGGGGCCCTCGGCGTTCCGCAGCATCGGGGCGGTGGCGCGCGTCGCCGGGACCACGGTGGTGTTCGGCGAGCTCGCCGCGAACGTCGCCACGGTCACGACCGACGCGCCCGGGGCCGCGGAGCCGAGCACGCCGACCCGGCCGCTCGATCCCCAGGACCCTGTCGGCAACCGCTTCTTCGTGGCGTTCGTGTACGGCGACGGCGGCGGCGACCGCTCCACCTGGACCCTCCTCGACGCCGCCGGCCAGGTCGTGGACACGAGGGCGCTCGACCTGACCGCCATCGGCGGGTGACGCCCCTACGCTGGCGGGATGCTCGCCGAGCGCACCGAGAGGGCCCGCGCCCGCATGGGCGAGGCGGGGGTCGACGTCCTCCTCCTGTCCGTGGGCCCCGACCTGCCCTACCTGACCGGCTACGAGGCCATGCCGCTGGAGCGGCTCACCATGCTGGTCCTGCCCCGCGAGGGCGACGCCACGCTGGTGGTGCCCGCCCTGGAGGCGCCCCGGGTCACCGAGCGGCCCGAGGTGTTCGGCCTGCGGCCGTGGGGCGAGACCGAGGACCCGGTGGCCATCGTCGCCGGCCTGGTCGGCGCGGCCGGGCGGGTGGCGGTGGGCGACCGCACGTGGGCGCGGTTCGTGCTCGACCTGCAGGCGGCGCTGCCCGGCGCGGCGTTCTCGCGGGCCGCGGCCGTCGTCGGCCCGCTGCGGGCGGTGAAGGACGCCGCCGAGATCGAGGCGCTGCGGGCGGCGGCCGAGGCGGTCGACCGCATCGCCGCCGACCTCCAGGCGGGCGCCGTCCCGCTGGTGGGGCGGACCGAGGCCGAGGTGTCCGCCGACCTCGGCCGCCGGATCGTGGCCGAGGGCCACCAGCACGTGAACTTCGCCATCGTCGCCGCGGGCGCCAACGCCGCCAGCCCCCACCACGAGGCCGGGGCCCGGGTCATCGCCCCCGGCGACGTGGTGCTGTGCGACTTCGGCGGCACCATGCTCGACGCCGAGGGCGTGGGCTACTGCAGCGACATCACCCGCTGCGTCCACGTGGGCGCCGCCGCCGGCCGAGGTGGCCGAGGCGTACGCGGTGCTCCACGAGGCCCAGCGGGCGGCGGTGGCCGCCGCGGTCGTCGGCACGCCGTGCGAGGAGGTCGACGCCGTGGCCCGCCGCATCATCGCCGGGGCCGGCTACGGCGACCGGTTCATCCACCGCACCGGCCACGGCATCGGCGTCGAGGAGCACGAGGACCCCTACATCGTGTCCGGCAACGCCGCCCCGCTGGCCCCGGGGCACGCGTTCTCGGTGGAGCCCGGCATCTACGTCCCCGGCCGGTTCGGCCTGCGCCTGGAGGACATCGTCGTCGCCGCCGACGCCGGCCCCGACGAGCTGAACAAGGCCGACCACGGGCTGGCGGTGGTCGACCGATGACTGTCGTCTCTCACCGCGGACATCCGCGGTGAGAGACGACAAATGTCGTTCGCGGCCCGGGTCGCCCTACCCTCGCACGCCGTGATCCGCCTCGACGCCGCCACCGTGCTGTTGCAGTGGGCCGTCGGGGGCCTGCTGTTCCTGTGGGTCACGACGCGCCGCCGCGAGGTGGGCATCGGCTACGGCTGGCTGGTGCGGGGCACCTACATCCTCATGGCGCTGGGGGCCTTCGCCCTGGGTGTCTGGCTGGACCCGGTGCCCGTGCGCGACGTGTCCGCCCTGGCGGTCGCGGCGGCGGCCGGGGTGGCGCTCGGGGTGTCGATCGTGCGGCGCAAGGCGGGCGTGGCGGGCGAGCGGGCCCGGGTCGAGCGCCGGTCGGCCCGGGTGGCGGCCATGACCGGCATCGACCGCCGGCCCGACGGCCCCGACCCCGACGTCCCCGAGTTCCCGCCGGTCCTCGACCTCATCCCGCCCCTGCTCGGCGTCCCGGGCCTGGTGGCGGCGGGCCTCGCCGCCGGCGACCCGGCCCTGCTGTCGGTGGCCCGGGTGCTGGTGGGGGCGGCGTTCCTCGGCTCGATCTCCGACGGGATGCTGCTCGGCCACTGGTACCTGGTGCAGCCCGGGCCTGGCCCGCAAGCCGCTGCTGGAGATGGTGCGCTGGACCGGCATCATCTGGCCGTTCGAGATCGCCGTGCTGATCTGGCCGATCGGGATGCTCTCGGTCCTGGCGGGCACCGTCGACGACGGCTACGGGGGCCTGCTCGGCTGGTTCTGGCTGGCGTGCGCCGTCACCACCCTGGGCCTGCTGATCGTGACCCGGGCCGCCCTGCGGGAGCGGTACTACTCGGCGGTGATGGCGGCCACCGGGCTGCTCTACCTGGCGATCCTCACCGCGTTCGGCACCGACCTCGTGGCCCGGGCGGTGCTCGCAGGCTGAGAGGCGGCGCCGACAGGCGGAGCCGTGGGACCTGTCCGCGCACCCGGCTAGCGCTGGCCGGCCAGCCGGACCAGGACCGCGATCCCGAGGGCGACCAGGCCGAGGGGGATCAGCAGCCGGGCCTCGTCCAGCAGCTCGCCGCCGCCGAGCACGATCAGGCCGGCCGTGACGGCCAGCGTGCCGAGCACGAAGGCCACCGGGTCGAAGGGGTGTCTATCCACGCGTCACCTCCACGTCACCGAGGCCCATCGACAGGTCGAGGTGGAGGCGGGGGCCGCCGGGCTCGCCGTCGAGGTCGAACGCGCGGTCGATGCCCGTGCCGGCCTCGTAGCTGTCGGTCCGACCCGGCCAGTCGAGCTCGCCGGCCCGCACCGAGGCCTCGACGGTCACGGTGGCGTCCTCCGGCACCCGGACCGTCAGCTCGCCGACCCCCACCGCGGCCTTGATCTCGGTCGTGCCCGGGCCGGGACAGGCGGGTGTCGGTGAGGTCGACGGTCAGGTTGCCGGCCAGCAGCTCGTGGGTCTCGTCGAGCTGGGCCCGGGTCTCGACGGCGACGGTCCGGTCGCCCACCCCGGCGCTCAGCGGGACCCGGAACGCCTCGTCGGCCACCAGCAGCGTCACGAGCACGATCGCCACCGGGATCAGGACCGTGGCCCGGCCCCACCAGGTCGCCGCCAGCATGCCGGCGCCGGTGGCCACCAGCGCGGCGGCCAGGCCGTCCCGCCACGACACGTCCAGCGCACCGAGCGAGTCGAGCAGCCACACCAGCCCACCGCCGATGAGGATGGC
The DNA here is from genome assembly GCA_963759225.1 of uncultured Acidimicrobiales bacterium. GTDB lineage: Bacteria > Actinomycetota > Acidimicrobiia > Acidimicrobiales > VFJN01 > ZC4RG19. Next base: position 19,457 of record CAVWYL010000022.1, read on the forward strand.
GGCCGCCGCGACCGCGCCGGACGAGCGGCGCCGGCGGCTCCGGGACCTCGGCCCAGGGCTCGGCGACGAACGTCGAGTCGTCGGCCGTCCAGGCGTAACGGGCGGTGAGGTCGGGTCGTCGCCGGTGAGCGTCGGGTCCTCGACGGCGTCGTCGACGGGTCCCGGATCGCCCGTCGCCCCGGGCGACCAGCCGGGACCCGGGGGAGTGGGCTCGACTGGCAGCCCGGTCCCTGCCACTGGTCCCGGTGCGTCTACCGGAATAGTAGTGTCTCGATCACCCTCTGCGTTGGAATTTGGCGCACGGGGCGTTCGGTCCCGGGTCAGCAGCCAGATCCCGAGGGCCACGAGCACCACGGCGGCCGGGAACGGCCGCAGCCACCAGTCGTGGTCGAGGACCGCCACCGCGACGACGACGCCGGCCACCAGCACCGCCGGGTGGACGTCGCCGAGGCCCCCGACGGGCTCGGCGACGACCCGGGGCTCGTCGGGCTGCCGCTCCGGCAGGGCGAACTGGGCCACCAGGTAGGCGACGATCGTCCACGGCGTCACGAACACGAGGACGAAGGCGGCGGCCCGGACGAGCCGCACGTCGAGGCCGAGCCAGTCCGCCAGCCCGCTGCACACGCCCGCGATCATGCGGTCGTCGGGCTCGCGCACGAGCCGTCCGCGGCCGGGCCCCACCCGGTCCCGCGGGGGTGTGGGAGATGCGTCGTTCATGGCGTCCATCATCCGGCCGGGCCGGGCGCGCCACCATCGGGGATGCCCCTGACCCCTCCCCTGAGGCGGTCCGCCGGCACCGGGGTCATGATGGCGGGGACATGGCCTCCACCTCCCGATCCCCGCGGGCCGGGCTGCCGGCCGGGCTGAGCCGCCGCCGCGACGAGCGGATCGTGGCCGGCGTGTGTGCGGGGGTCGCGCGCTGGATCGGCGTGGACCCGCTGGTCGTGCGGGTGGCCACGGTGATCCTGGCGCTGGCCAACGGCGTCGGCGTCGTCGCCTACGGGGTGGCGTGGCTGGTGCTGCCGGCGTCCGGCCCGGACGTGCCGCTGGCGGAGCGCGCCGCCCGGCCGCCGGTCGAGCCCGCTGCGCCCGGGGCGCGGGACGGCCGGGCCGGCGAGCTGGCGCTCGGGGTGGCGTGCGTGACGGCGGGGACGCTGCTGCTCGTGCGGTGGGCGGCGCCGTTCTTCCCCGACGGGCTGGTGTGGCCGGCCGCCATCGCCGGGCTCGGGATCGGGCTGGCGCTGGCCCGGGCGGGCGAGGGCGACCGGGCCCGCTGGCGCGCCCTGGTGACGCACCTGCCCGGCGACCCCGCCGAGGCGCTGCGGGGCGGCTGGGTCCTGTGGCTGCGCATCGCCGCCGGGACGTGGCTGCTCGTGCTCGGCCTCGGCACGTTCCTGGCCGCCATCGGGGCGCTGGCGTCGCTCGGGCTGACCGGGGTGGCCGTGCTGGCCACGGCGCTCGGCGGGGCCCTGATCCTCGGGCCGTGGGTGCTGCGCCTGGCCCGCCAGCTGGGGGAGGAGCGCCGCGAGCGCATCCGCAGCGAGGAGCGGGCCGACATGGCCGCCCACCTGCACGACTCGGTGCTGCAGACCCTGGCCCTGATCCAGCGCCACGCGGACGAGCCCCAGCAGGCCCGCAACCTGGCCCGGCGCCAGGAGCGGGAGCTGCGGGCCTGGCTCTACGACGACCGGCGCCTCGGGGACGGGGACGGCGCGCCCGCCACGCTGGCCGTCGCGCTCGACCAGCTCGTCGACGAGGTCGAGGCCGACCACGGCGACGTCCGGGTCGAGGTCGTGACCGTGGGCGACTGCCCGCTCGACCCCGGGGTGGAGGCCCTGGTCAAGGCGGCCCGGGAGGCGGTGGTCAACGCGGTCGTCCACAGCGGGCGGTCCGACGTGTCGGTGTTCGCCGAGGTGGCCGGGGGCCGGGTCGAGGCGTACGTGCGGGACCGGGGACGGGGCTTCGACCCCGCGGCCGTGGACGGCGACCGCCACGGCATCGCCCGGTCGATCGTGGCCCGGATGGCCCGCCACGGCGGCCGGGCCGAGGTCCACTCCACGCCGGGGGAGGGCACCGAGGTGGTCCTGTCGGTGGCGTGCGAGCCGGCGGCCGCGCCGTGACCGCCACCCGGGTCTTCCTGGTGGACGACCACCGGCTGTTCCTGTCGGGCGTGCGGGCCGAGCTGGCCGGCCGGTTCGAGATCGTGGGCGAGGCCACCGACGTCGAGTCGGCGGTCGAGGGGATCCGGGCCACCGACCCCGACGTGGTGCTGCTCGACGTCCACCTGCCGGGCGGCGGGGGCCGGGCCGTGATCGAGACGGTGCGGCCGTCGCATCCCGGGGTGGTGTTCCTGGCGCTGTCGGTGAGCGACGCGGCCGAGGACGTGATCGGCGTCATCCGGGCCGGGGCCCGGGGCTACGTGACCAAGACGATCGGCGCCGACGACCTGGCCGCCGCGGTCGAGCGGGTGCGGGAGGGCGACGCCGTGTTCTCGCCCCGGCTGGCCGGCTTCGTGCTCGACGCCTTCGCCGGCGACCTCCCGGCCGGCGCCCCGCTGGACCCCGAGCTCGACCAGATCACCCCCCGGGAGCGGGAGGTCCTGCGCCTGCTGGCGCGGGGCTACACCTACAAGGAGATCGCCCGCCGGCTGGAGGTGTCGATCAAGACGGTGGAGTCGCACGTCTCCTCGGTGCTCCGCAAGCTCCAGCTCTCCAGCCGCCACGAGCTGACCCGCTGGGCCACGGACCGCCGCCTCATCTGACCCTGGCCGCCCGTCCCCGCCCCCGCCGGCGCTCAGGGGGCGCCGTTGCCCCGCGAGCGCCGGCGTGACGGGTCACGACTGCTCGGGCACCGTGGCCGGGCAGGGTGCCGGCGCCGTGGGGTCGGGGGTGGCGGGCGGGGGCGGGCAGGCCTCCCGCGCCGCCACCGTGTCGGTGACGAACTCGAGCATCGTCGGCGACCAGCCCACCGAGGCGGGAGGCACGTCCACGCCGTCGCCGTCGGGGTCGAGCACGGTGGTCTCGTCGCCCGGGTCGGGCGGCCCGGTGCCGGGGCCGTGGTGTCGGGACCGTGGTGCCGGGGTCGGGCGCCGGTCGTGCGTGGCGTGCGTGCCGGGGTCGGGGGCGGTGGTGTCGGGCGTGGTGCCGGGGTCGGGCGCCGTGGTGCCGGCGTCCCCCGGGGGTCGGGACGGCGGTGCCGGGCGTGCCGGGGTCGGGGGCGGGCGCCGGGGCCGGAGCCGGGCTCGGGGCAGGGGCCGGGCCGGGGCTCGGTGCGGGTGCCGGGGCCGGTGCGGGGGCCGGGTCCGGGGCTCGGTGCGGGCGCCGGGGCGGCCGGAGCGGGGGCCGGGTCGAACAGGCCGTTGTCGTCGAAGCCGCCGCCGGGGGCGGGGTCGACGTCCTCGAAGTCGCGGTAGACGCCCGGGTCCATGCCGGTCTCGCCCAGCGTGTCCGGGTCGGCGCCGGGGGCGGCCTCGAAGTCGCCCGCCTCGTACGCCTCGGCCAGGCCGAGCACCACCCGCACGTACTCGTCGGTGTGGTTGTAGCGGCGCACGGCCCGGGCCAGCTCGCCGGGCTCGGTCAGGTCGGCGTCGCCGGCGCACAGGTAGACGCCGGCGCCCCAGGCCGCGTCGAAGATGTTGTTGGGGTCGCGCCGGTCGTCGCCGTTGCCGTCGACGCCGACGTTGTCCCAGGTCGAGGGGATGAACTGCATCGGCCCCACGGCCCGGTCGTAGATCGTGTCGCCGTCGAGGTCGCCGCGGTCGGTGTCGCGGACGAGGGCGATGCCCGGCTCGCCGTTGAGGGCGACGCCCCGGATCGGCTTGGTGCCGTAGCCGTCGGCCCGCAGCATGGCCCCGCCGAAGCGGCCGTGGTCGGACTCGACGCGGCCGATGGCGGCCAGCACGGACCACGGCACGCCGCACTCGGGGTCCTCGATGGCGGTGAGGTCCGCGCCGTCCTCGTAGGCCGCGAGCGCGATCTCGGGGATGCCGGTCCCGCCGAGCCCGTCGGTGATCTCCTCGTCGGAGAAGAACTCGGGATCGGGGGCGAACCCGGCCTTGACGACGTCGTCGGGGTAGGGCTCGTCGATGGCCAGCTCGTCGAAGTCCAGCTCGCCCGAGAACGAGGAGCCGCTGGCCCGGCCCAGGTCGTTCCAGTCGGTCTCCGACGACATGGCGTCGAGCGCCGCGCCGCTGCCCAGCGGCACGGCCGCGGCCACCGCCGCGGCCAGCAGCGCCCACCGCCGCCACCGCACCGGCAGCCCCCACCGGCGGGCACGAGAACTGTCGGTCCCGCGCTCTTCCTGCCGTCTGCGCCATCTAACGTGCATCGTCGTCGCTCCCTCGAAAGGCCATAGGCGATTCGGGACGGTGAGTCCCGGCGGATGTGGCGCTCTGGGGTTGATCCGGGGGTGGCGCGGCGACGAACGTTCGTCACGAGATCGATTGTTGACAGCAGTCCAGGCCGTCTCCTAGCTTCCGTAACGTGTGACGGCCGTCACGGGCGACGCCGGCTGCGGCAGGGGGCGCGCCCCACAGGGAGGGACCTTCGTGGCTTCGACAGGCATGTGTGGACGATGGATCAAGGCCTCAGCGGTGGCACTCGCCCTCGCGCTCACCGCGACCGCCTGTGGCGGCGGTGGTAGCAGCGACAGCGACGACGCCTCCGGTGAGGGGGAGGCCGGCGAGATCACGCCGGGCGGCAAGGTCATCTACGGCCTCGAGGCCGAGACCGCCGACGGCTGGTGCCTGCCCGAGGCCCAGCTCGCCATCTCCGGCATCCAGGTCGTCCGCGCCGTCTACGACACCCTGACCCGGCCCAACGCCGAGGGCGAGTACGAGCCGTGGCTCGCCGAGTCGGTCGAGCCCAACGCCGACTTCACCCAGTGGACCATCACGGTGCGCGACGGCGTCACGTTCCACGACGGCTCCGCGCTCGACGCCACCGTCGTCAAGAACAACCTCGACGCCTACCGGGGCAGCTATCCCGGCCGGAACCCGCTGCTGTTCCGGTTCACGTTCTCCAACATCGCCTCGGTCGAGGTCGTCGACCCGATGACCGTGATGGTGACGACCACGGTGCCGTGGACGGCGTTCGACGCCTACCTCTACGGCAGCGGGCGGGTCGGCATGATGGCCCAGGCCCAGCTCGACAACGCCACCAGCTGCGCCGACGACCCCATCGGCACCGGCCCGTTCGTGTTCGACGAGTGGGTGCCCAACCAGAAGTTCGTGGCCACGAAGAACGCCGACTACTGGGCGACCGACGCCGCGGGCGACCCGCTGCCGTACCTCGACGAGATCGAGTACCGGCCGATCGTCGAGGGCGCCCAGCGGGTCAACGCCCTCGACTCGGGCGACATCACCGCCATGCACACGAGCGACCCGGCCCTCATCGCCGACCTGCGGGGCCAGGCCGAGTCCGGCGAGATCAACCTCACCGAGTCGATCGACTTCGGCGAGGTCAGCTACGTCATGCTCAACGCCTCCAAGCCGCCGTTCGACAACGTGAAGGCCCGCCAGGCGCTCGCCTACGCCTTCAACTTCGACGACTACAACGCCATCCGCGGCAAGGGCATCCTGACCCGGGCCACCGGGCCGTTCGCCCCGGGCAGCGTGGGCAACCTCGAGGAGACCGATCTGCCCGGCTACGACCTCGACGAGGCCAAGCGCCTGGTCGCGGAGTACGAGGAGGAGACCGGCCAGGCAGCTCCAGTTCAGCTACACCACGACCCAGGCCGAGTCGACGCTGGCCGACGCCCAGTTCTGGCAGCAGGCCGCCGCGGACGCCGGCATGGAGCTGGAGATCGTGACGGTCGACCAGTCGACCCAGATCGACACCGCCATCTCGGGCGACTTCGAGGCGATCGGCTGGCGCAACCACCCGGGCGGCGACCCCGACGAGCAGTTCGTGTGGTGGGAGTCGACCTACCCGACCAACTTCGGCCGCATCAAGGATGCCGAGATCGACAGCCTGCTGAACGACGGTCGCTCGAACCCGGACCAGGACGCCCGGGTCACCATCTACGAGGACCTCAACAAGCGCTTCGGCCAGGAGGTCTACAACATCTGGAACTACTACACGATCTGGGGGGTCGCGACGGCGCCCGACGTGCACGGCGTGCTCGGCGAGGGCCCGACCGACGCCGAGCCGTTCCCCGGCCTGGCCGTGGGCATCTCGCCGGCGTACCTGTGGGTCGAACAGTAGGAGAGGGCGCCTGACGTGCCGGTGCTCGCTACGCCGCCTCGTCCACCTGCTGGTGGTGCTGTTCTGCGTCACGCTTTTCGTAGCGCTGCTCACCAGCATGTTGCCGGGAGACCCGGTCAACGCCATCGCCGGGTTCGCGCCGGAGGAGCAGAAGGACGAGATCCGCGACCGGCTCGGCCTCGACGACCCGATACCGGTGCAGTACGGCCGGTGGGTCCGCGACTTCGTCACCGGCGACCTGGGCAGCTACTGGACGGTGACGGGCGACCGGCCCGTCGCCGAACGGGTCGCCGAGGCGCTGCCGGTGTCGCTCCAGCTCATGGTCTACGCCCAGTTGCTCGCCCTGGTGTTCGCCATCCCGATCGGGGTGGCGACCGCCTACCGGGCGGGGTCGCGCTTCGACCGCGGCAGCAACGCCACCGCCTTCGGCCTGATCGCCATCCCGAACTTCGCCCTGGCCCTCGTGCTCGCGTACTACGTCGGGGTGCAGCTCGACTGGTTGCCGGTGAGTGGGTACGTCGCGCCCAGCGAGGACTTCGTCGAGCACCTGCGGCGCATGGCCCTGCCGGCCATCTCGCTGGCCGTGGGCCAGATCGCCGTCTACATGCGCCTGCTGCGCAGCGACATGATCGCCACGCTGCAGGAGGACTTCATCACGATGGCCAAGTCGAAGGGCCTGTCGCCCCGGCGGGTGCTGTGGCGCCACGCCCTGCGCCCGTCGAGCCTGACGCTGCTGACCGTGGCGGGGCTCAACGTCGGCACCCTCATCGGCTCGGCCGTCGTGATCGAGGTCATCTTCTCGTTGCCGGGCGTCGGCAGCCTCCTGTACGAGGCCATCACCGCCCGGCAGTACATCGCCTTCCAGAGCCTGGTGGCGATCATCGCCATCGGCTACGTGGTGCTGAACTTCCTGGTGGACGTGCTGTACGCCGTGCTCGACCCGAGGATCCGCCATGCCCGATCGTGATCTCGACCTCGTGGAGATGCCGTCGCTGACGCCCGTCTCCACCATGGAGCCCGTCGACCTGGTGCAGGCCGACGGCGGCGTGCCGCTGACCGGCCGCCGGGCCACGGCAGGGCAAGCTCGGGGTCGTCGGCTGGCTGGCGCTCTCGTGGCTGGCGCTCGTCGTGCTGCTGGCCCTGCTGGCCCCGGTGCTGCCCATCGACGACCCCAACAAGGTCACCGCCGCCATCGCCCGCCAGCCACCGGGCACCGACGGCCACATCCTCGGCGGCGACGGCCTCGGGCGCGACATGCTCAGCCGGCTGATCTGGGGTGCTCGGGCGTCGCTGCTCATCGGCACGCTGTCGGTGCTGCTCGGCCTCGTGCTGGGCGGGCTGTTCGGGCTCGTGGCCGGCTACTTCCGGGGCAAGTCCGACGTCGTCCTCACGGGCGGCTTCGACGTGCTGCTCTCGTTCCCGCAGCTCGTCCTGGCGCTGACGCTCGTGACCGTGTTCGCCTCGGGCGAGGGGGTCACCGCCACCCGGCGCATGGTCGTGCTGATCCTGGCGCTGGGGGTGGTGTCGATCCCGGTCCTGGGGCGCATCACACGGGCCAACACGATGACGTGGTCCCAACGCGAGTTCGTGCTCGCGTCCCGCGCCCTCGGGGCCAAGCAGCGGGAGATCATGTTCCGCGAGGTCCTGCCCAACGTGCTGCCGGCCATGTTCTCCATCGCCCTGCTGGGCGTGGCCGTGGTGATCGTGGCCGAGGGCGGTCTCAGCCTCCTCGGCGTCGGCACGCAGCTGCCCCGGCCGTCGTGGGGCAACATCATCGCCGAGGGGCGCAGCGAGCTGCGTGACGCGCCGCACATCGTGATCGAGGGGACGGTGGTCATCTTCTTCACGGTGTTCGCCCTCAACTACCTGGGCGACGTCGTCCGGGCCCGGTTCGACGTGCGGGAGAGCGCCCTGTGATCCGCAGCAGCCGCCGCCGTCACGTGACCCCCGTGGCGGCCGACTACCACCAGGCCGGCAGCCGCCTGCTCGAGGTCGACGACCTCAAGACCCACTTCCGCACGCCCCGGGGCCGGGTGCGGGCGGTCGACGGGGTGTCGATCTCGCTCGACCGGGGCCGCACGCTCGGCCTGGTGGGCGAGTCGGGCTGCGGCAAGTCGGTCCTGTCCCGCTCGATCATGGGCCTGCTGCCCAGCACCGCCGACCGCACCGGCGAGATCATCTTCGGCGGCGAGCGCCTCGACGAGCTGGGCACCGATGCCCTGCGGTCCTACTGGGGCACGCAGATGGCCATGGTGTTCCAGGACCCGATGACGTCGCTCAACCCGGTCATGAAGATCGGGCGCCAGATCACCGAGTCGCTCGAGGTCCACACCGACCTGGACCGCAACCAGGCCAAGGAGACGGCGCTGGCGCTGCTGCGGTCGGTGCACATCCCCGAGCCGGAGCGCCGGCTCAAGCAGTACCCCCACGAGCTGTCCGGCGGCATGCGCCAGCGGGTCGTGATCGCCGTGTCCCTGGCGTGCGGGCCCCAGCTCCTGTTCGCCGACGAGCCGACCACGGCGCTCGACGTGACGGTGCAGGCCCAGATCCTCGACCTGCTGGGCGAGCAGCAGCGCGAGCGCCACATGGCGGTCATCCTCGTCAGCCACGACCTCGGCGTCGTGGCCGGGCGCACCCACGACATCGCGGTGATGTACGCCGGCCAGATCGTCGAGCAGGCCCCGACCAACACGCTGTTCTCCGAGGTGCGCATGCCCTACACCGAGGCGCTCCTGCGCTCGGTGCCCCGCCTGGAGAACCCCAGCCACACCCGGCTGGCCGTCATCGGCGGCCGCCCGCCCGACCTGATCGACCCGCCGGCGGGCTGCCGGTTCGCGGCCCGCTGCCCCTACGTCCAGGACCGCTGCCGCGAGGAGCAGCCACCCCTGGTCGAGGGCGACACGCCGGGCCACCTGTTCCGCTGCTGGTACCCGGTCGGCACCGACGCCGGCCGGGAGGCGCTGGAGCGCAACCTGGCCGCGCAGCTGCCCCAGGCCGAGGCCGCGGTGACCGGCGAGCTGGCCGTGGAGGCATCGTGACGGGAGGTGCACTAGATGGCCGGGACCGGCACCGCCCACCTGCGGGCGGAGGACGACGTCCTGCTGCGGGTCGAGCACCTCGTGGTCGACTTCCCGGCCGCTGGGGGCAAGGTCGTGTCCGCGGTGGCCGACGTCAGCTTCGACGTCGCCGAGGGCGAGACGCTCGGGCTCGTCGGCGAGAGCGGCTGCGGCAAGTCGACCGCGGCGCGGGCCGTCATGCAGCTGCCGGCCCCCACGGGCGGGCGGGTGCGCTTCTCCGGCTACGACCTGACGGCGGCCCGGGGCGAGCGGCTGCGGGCCCAGCGGCCGCAGATCCAGATCGTCTTCCAGGACCCGATCAGCTCGCTCAACCCCCGCCGCACGGTCGGCGACATCGTGGGCGCCCCGCTGCGCATCTGGAAGCGGGGGAGCGCGGCCGAGCGCCGCCTCAAGGTCGACGAGGCGCTGGACGCCGTCGGCCTCGACCCGGACGTGGCCCGCGACAAGCGGCCGCACGAGTTCTCGGGCGGCCAGTGCCAGCGCATCTGCATCGCCCGGGCCCTCGTCCTCGAGCCGAAGATGATCATCTGCGACGAGCCGGTGTCCGCTCTCGACGTGTCGGTCCAGGCCCAGATCCTCAACCTGCTCGAGGACCTGAAGGCCCGCTACGGCCTCACCCTCGTGTTCATCACCCACGACCTGGCGGTGGTCAAGAACGTCAGCGACCGGGTGGCGGTGATGTACCTCGGCAAGATCTGCGAGCTGGCGACCCCCGACCAGCTGTACGCCTCGCCGGCGCACCCCTACACCGCCGCCCTCCTGCTGTCGATCCCGGTGCCCGACCCCACGGTCCAGGCCACGGCCAGCGGCCTGGTGGCGGGCGACCTGCCGTCGCCGGTGTCGCCCCCGAGCGGGTGCCGGTTCCGGACCCGGTGCCCCCGGGCCGAGCCGCGCTGCGCGATAGAGCAACCGCAGATCCGCGAGGTCGCGGACGGTCAGTTCGTTGCATGTCACTTCCCGCTGGTGGGCGACGTGGCCCCGCCGGCGGACGACGATCAGGCCAGCCGGCCGGTCGCCTCGGGGGGGAATGGGGCCGGGGCGGGTGCCCCGGGCGGCGTCGACAGCACGCCCGGGGCTCCGGCCGGCACACCGGAGGACGCCCCCGACGAGGCGTCCCAGCGGCGACGGCACCCGGGCGACCTAGGCATGGACGGCCCGCAGGCCGCCACGGGCGCGCTCCGCCGGGCACGGCTCGATCCGGCCGAGCGGCGGGCGCAGATCGTGATGGCCGCGGCCGACGTGTTCCGCGGCCGCGACCCGGCGCGGGTGCGGTTCGAGGAGGTGGCGCGGGCGGCGGGCGTGTCCCGGTCGCTCGTGTACGCGTACTTCGGCGACCGGGGCGAGCTCATCGCCGCGGTCTACCTCCACAGCCTGTCGGGCATCGACGACGAGCTGTCCGACCTGCTGCGGGACGTCCCGATCGACGAGTGCCGGCTGGGGGCGCTGGTCCGCACCTACCTCGAGCTGGCGGCCGAGAACGCCGACGCGTGGCGCCTGTTCGCCGCCGCGGGGGCCGTCGACCATCCCGCGGTGCAGCAGGCGCGCCATGCCCGCTGCCAGCGCATCGCCGACACCTGGGGCGGCGGACCGGCCGAGCGCCTGCTGGCCCGGGGGCTGGTCGGCCTGCTGGAGGCGGCGGCCACCGAGTGGCTGGAGCACCCCGGGTGCCCGCTCGACGACGCGGTGGCGTTGCTGACCCGCGCGCTGTGGGGCGGCGTCGGTCATCTGCCCCGCAGCGGGTGACGCTGCTGTTCAAGTGGGCTTCCCGCAGGGAATACTGACCGCATGCCCCGTGCCATGTGGAGCGGCGCCATCAGCTTCGGTCTGGTCAACATCCCGATCAAGCTGTTCAACGCCGTGTCGCGCAAGAGCGTGAGCTTCAACCAGATCGACACCCGCACCGGATCGCGCATCCAGTACCGGAAGGTGTCGGCGGCGGACGGCGAGGAGGTGCCCAACGAGGCGATCGCCAAGGGCTACCAGCTGTCCTCGGGCGAGTACGTGCTGGTGGGCGACGACGAGCTGGCCCAGCTCGACCCGGAGGCCACCCGCTCGATCGACATCGAGCAGTTCGTCGACCTCGACGAGATCGACCCCATCTTCTACGACTCGCCGTACTACGTCGCGCCCGACAAGGCGGCCCGCAAGCCCTACGCCCTCCTCAGCCGGGCCATGGAGGAGCAGGGCAAGGTGGCCATCGCCCGGTTCGTGATGCGGTCCAAGCAGTACCTGGCGGCGATCCGCCCGGTGGACGGCGTGCTCGTCATGTCGACCATGGTCTACGCCGACGAGGTCAACGATCCCGCCGAGATGTTCGACGGCGACGAGCTGCGGCGAGGTCGACGTCAGCGACCGCGAGCTGACCATGGCGTCCCAGCTCGTCGAGTCGCTGACCGAGCCGTTCGAGCCGCAGCGCTACGAGGACCTGTACCGCAACCAGGTGCTCGACCTGATCGACCGCAAGGCGGCGGGCGAGGAGCTCGTGGCCGCGCCGGCGCCCGCGGCCGAGGAGAAGGTCGTCGACCTCATGGCCGCCCTCGAGGCCAGCGTGCGCGACGCCAAGGCGGCCCGCACCCGCCACCCGACGGGCAAGGCGGCCGCGTCCGGGAACGGTGCGGACGAGGACGACGAGCCCAAGGCCGCCAGCGGCGGCGGGGGCCGTTCCGGGTCGAAGGCGTCCAAGGCGTCGAAGGCAGCGAAGGCTTCCAAGGCGCCGCGGCGGAAGTCCGCCTAGCCCGCCGTGCCGACGGTCGAGGTCGAGGGCCACAAGCTCAACCTGTCCAACCTCGACAAGGTCCTGTACCCCGAGACGGGCACCACCAAGGCCGAGGTGATCGACTACTACGCCCGGGTGGCGCCGACGATGGTGCCCCACCTGGCGGACCGGGGCGTGACGCTGCGCCGGTTCCCCGACGGGGTGGAGGGCGGCTCGTTCTTCGAGAAGCGCTGCCCGGGGCACCGGCCGCAGTGGCTGCGCACGATCCTCGGGCCCGGCGACCGCAACGGCGACATCGGCTACTGCTGCCTCGACTCGGCCCCGGCGCTGGTGTGGGCGGCCAACATGGCCGCGCTGGAGATCCACGCCCCGATGGCCCGCTCCGACATCGAGACGCCGACGATGACGGTCTTCGACCTGGACCCGGGCGAGCCGGCCACGATCGTCGAGTGCGCGGACGTGGCCCTCGACATCCGCCACGTGCTCGACGGCTTCGGCCTGGAGGGCTACCCGAAGACGTCGGGGTCCAAGGGCATGCAGGTCTACGTCCCGCTGAACTCGCCCGGGCGTGACCCACGAGGCGGCGAGCGCGTTCGCCCTGGCCGTGGCCCAGCTGCTGGAGCGGGCCCGCCCCGACGCCGTGGTGTCGAACATGAAGAAGAGCCTGCGCAAGGGCAAGGTGCTGGTCGACTGGAGCCAGAACAGCCGGCACAAGACGACGATCGCCCCCTACTCGCTGCGGGCCCGGCCCCACCCGACGGTGTCGGCGCCGGTGACCTGGGACGAGGTGGCGGCCGCCGCCGACGGCGAGCCGCTCGGCTTCGAGGCCGAGGACGTGCTCGACCGCATCGAGGACCACGGCGACCTGTTCGCGGGCGCCCTGACCGCCGTCCAGCGGCTGCCGGGGAGCTGAGGGCGGCCGTGGACTCGATCGAGCTGACCGTGCGGACCGGCGAGGAGCCCGCGGTGGTCGACATCACGGGCGAGGTCGCGGTGTTCTGCCGCGACCGGGGCGACGGCCTGGTGTCGGTGTTCGTGCCGCACGCCACGGCGGGCGTGGCCGTCATCGAGGTCGGGGCCGGCAGCGACGGCGACCTGCTCGCCGCGCTGGCCGGGCTGCTGCCGCGGGACGGCCGCTGGGCCCACCGCCACGGGTCGCCCGGCCACGGCGCCGACCACGTGCTGCCGGCGCTGGTGCCGCCGAGCATCACGGTCCCGGTGTTGCGGGGGCGGCTGGCGCTCGGCACCTGGCAGTCGATCGTGGTGGTCGACACCAACCGGGACAACCCGACGCGGTCCGTGCGCCTGAGCTTCCTGGCGGGCTGACCCCGGGACTTGCGCCGTCAGCGCGGGTACCGGGTGGTGGGGTCGCTGGCCTCGGGCATCACGGACGTGGCGTCGGTCGCCTCGGGTAGCACGCTGGTGGCGTCCGGGCGGTCGGGGTCGGGTTCGCGGTCGGGCACCGGCACCGCGCCTCGGTCGGGCACCGGCACCGGCGTCGGCGCCGGCGTCGGATCCGGGTCAGCCGGCACGCCGGTCACGACCGGGGGCATCCCGCCGGGCGGGAACACGGTGGGCCCGGGCCGCGTGGTGGCGCGGCCGTCCTCGTCGACGCCGGCCGTCGGCGCCCACCAGGGCGCGGGCGGGTCGGTGATCCGGCCCCGGGGCGCCGGCTCGGTCGCCAGCTCCTCGAACGGGTCGGTGCGCTCCGGTCGGGTCACGACGGCGACGGCCAGGCCCACCAGCCATCCGGTCCACAGGCCGAAGGCCGCCCCGTCGTTGGCGGCGGCCACGATCGCGTCCTGCCGCAGGTCCCCGAAGCCCCCGGGCAGCACGACGGTCACCGAGTACACGTAGGCGGCGGTGGCGGCGAGGGCGGCGGCCACGCCCAGCCCGCCCCATGCGGCCAGCAACGCCGGGCCGCGCCGCCGGGCCCGCCCGGCCACGGCGCACAGGGCCATCGTCGCCACGACCAGCACGGCGAGGCGCAGGACGATGCCGCCGACGATGTCGCCGCCCGCGTCGCCGGGCACCTCCCACGACGGGACCCCGGTCACCGTGCGCACGAGGACGGAGGCGCCGTCCTCGGCGGCCGCGTCCTGCGCGGCCGGGCTGCCGAGCGCGGCGGCGAGCGCCACGGTCATCACCCCTCCGGCCAGCGCGGAACGCATCGACATGATGTCGTTCTATACCCGATCTCACCCTCCGAGGCGAGATGCCACTCAGTGGGATCGCGGACCACGATGAACACCAGGGCGCGGCGATCCTACGCCGCGAACCGGCGTTGACGCGATCCGTGCGGTCGATCATGCTGCCCGGAGACACCTATGAGGGGGGTGGCCATGACCGGGCACCGGCGGTCGATGGGCTGGTTCACGCGCGCGCAGGCACGGCGTCGCAGGCGGGCACTGGGGGCCGCCGCCCTCGCGGTCGGGCTGCTGGGCCTGAGCGCCAACGGCGACCCGGCCGGTGCCCAGCCGGACCCGCTCGGGTTTCACCGCCGCCGGGCCCCTCACCGACTTCGCGTACGTCGACGGCGCCAAGTCCGCCAGCGGCCGCGCCGCCGAGACCGACCCCGACCTGCTCGCCCTCGACTCGGCCGCGCCGGTGTCGGTGGTGGTCAAGCTCGACTACGACGCCCTGGCCGCGTACACCGGCGACATCGAGGGCCTCGCCGCCACCAGCCCGTCGGTCACCGGCGAGCGGCTCGACCCGGACGCGCCGGCCGCCCAGGCGTACGAGACCTACGTCGAGGGCGTGGAGGGCGACTTCGTGGCCGCCCTGGACGCCAGCATCCCCGCCGCGGACGTCGGCGACCCGATGCGCATCGTGTACGGCGGCGTCACCGCCACCGTGCCCGGCGACCAGATCGACACCCTGGCCACGCTGCCCGGCGTCGCCGCCGTGCAGCCCAACGACGTCCGCCAGCTCACGACCGACTCCAGCCCCGAGTTCGTCGGCGCCCCGCCCGTGTACACGCAGCTCGGCGGGGCGGCCAGTGCCGGCGCCGGCGTCATCGTCGGCGTCCTCGACACCGGCTCGTGGCCCGAGCACCCGTCCTACGCCGACCCCGGCAACCTGCCCGCGCCCCGGCCCAAGCCCGACGGCACGCCGCGGACCTGCGACTTCGGCGACAACCCGCTGACACCGGCCAACGACGTGTTCGTGTGCAACAACAAGCTGATCGGCGGGCAGCCGTTCCTCGACACCTACAACGCCGTCGTGGGCGGCGAGGTCTTCCCCGACACCGCCCGCGACTCCAACGGCCACGGCACCCACACGTCCACGACCGCCGCCGGCGGCGCGGTCGCCGACGCCAACCCGCTCGGCATCTCCCGGGGCCCGATCAACGGCATCGCCCCGGCGGCCTCGGTCGTCGCCTACAAGGTGTGCGGGGCCGAGGGCTGCTTCCCGTCCGACAGCGTGCTCGCCGTCGAGCAGGCCCTGCTCGACGACGTCGACGTCCTCAACTTCTCCATCTCCGGCGGGACCAACCCGTTCGCGGACCCGGTCGAGCTGGCGTTCCTCGACGCCTACGCGGCCGGCGTGTTCGTGGCCACGTCCGCGGGCAACGAGGGGCCGGGCGCCGGCACGGTCAACCACCTGAGCCCGTGGGTCAGCAGCGTGGCGGCCTCGACCCAGGAGCGGGCCTTCACGTCCACCGTGACGCTGAACGGCGCGGCGGGCGCCACCGCCTCCCTGACCGGCGCCACCGTCACGGCGGGCATCGGCACGCCGCTGCCGGTGGTGCTCGCGTCGGCCCCGCCCTACAACAACGTCGGCTGTCTCGCCCCGGCGCCGCCGGGGCTGTTCACCGGCAAGATCGTCGTCTGCGAGCGGGGCCCGGGCCGGGTGCTCCGCGGCTTCAACGTCTTCCAGGGCGGGGCGGCCGGCATGCTGCTGGCCAATCCCGCGCAGCTCGAGGCCATGACGGACAACCACTGGCTGCCCACCGTGCACCTGGAGAAGCCCGAGGCCGACGCCCTCCTGGCCTTCGTGGCCGCCAACCCCGGCGCCACGGCCAGCTTCCCGGCCGGTGCCGCCGGCGCGGGCCAGGGCGACGCGATCGTCGCGTTCTCGTCCCGCGGCCCGGGGGGCGACTGGCTGAAGCCGGACATCGCGGCGCCCGGCGCTCCAGATCCTGGCCGGGAACACCCCGGTCCTGGAGGATGTCGCCGGCGGCCCGCCCGGCAACCTCTACCAGGCCATCGCCGGCACCTCGATGGCGTCGCCCCACGTGGCCGGCGCCGCCGCGCTGCTGATGGACCTCCACCCGGACTGGACCCCGGGGCAGGTGCGGTCCGCGCTCAACACGACGGCCACCACCGCCATGACCAAGAACGACCGGGTGACGCCGGCCGACCCGTTCGACAGGGGCTCCGGCCGCCTGCGGATCGACCGGGCGGCCGACGCCGGCCTCACGTTCGACACGCCGGCCGCCGACTTCTTCGCCATCGGGGCCGGGGCGTTGCCCGCCATCGACGCCAACATCGCGTCGGTCAACGCACCGCGGATGCCGGGCTCGGTCACGACGACCCGCACGGCCACCAACGTGACCTCGGGCATCGTCCGCTACCGGGCCACCGCCACCGCGCCCGCGGGGTCGACGATCACCGTGTCGCCCAAGAACGTCGTGCTCGACCCGGGCGAGTCCGTCGACCTCACCGTGACCATCTCCGGGCCCGGGCTGGCGCCCGGTCAGTACTTCGGCGAGATCTCGCTGGAGGACCGGGACGGCGACCGCCACCTGCACCTCCCGGTGGCGTTCGCGCCGGGCCAGGGCGACCTCGCCCTGACCCAGACCTGCGCCCCGGCGGCGATCACGCGGCCCGCCGGCCGGTCGACGTGCGACGTCACGATCCAGAACAACAGCCGCTCCGACACGACGGTCGACGCCGCCACCCACCTGGACCAGGGCCTGCGGGTCGCCGGTGTCACCGGCGCCACCCAGACCAGCATCCGGGACGTGGAGTTCACGGCCGACCTCGCCGGGTTCGTGCCCGGCACGCCCAACATCGCCCCGGGGAGCCTCGCCGGCTACATCCCGCTCGACGGCTTCGGGGTGACGCCGATCCCCATCGGCGACGAGCAGATCCTCAACTTCAACACTGCCGAGCTTCGTGTACGGGCAGACCGCGTACACCCGCCTCGGGGTGACGCTCGAACGGGTACCTCGTCGTCGGGGGCGGGACGAGCGCGGACATCGACTTCGTCCCGCAGACGTTCCCCGATCCGGCGCGCGCCCAACAACGTGCTGGCGCCGTTCTGGACCGACCTCGACGGCACCGGGGCGCCCGGGATCTTCGCCGAGCTCCTCACCGACGGGGTCGACGACTGGCTCGTCATCGAGTGGCGGCTGAACGTGTTCGGCACCACCAGCCAGCGCGTCTTCCAGGCGTGGATCGGCGTCAACGGGGTCGAGGACATCACCTTCGCCTACGACCCGGCCGCGCTCCCCGCCGACCCGGCCGGCTTCCCGTTCAACGTGGGGGCCGAGAACGACAACGGCTCGGCCGGCTCGCAGATCGCGGGCCTGCCGACCGAGGACCTGCGGGTCATATCCGCCCCGGCGATCCCCGGCGGGACGGCGACCTACAGCGTGGTCGTGCGGGGCACGTCGCCCGGTACCCACAACGTGACCACCTCGGCCACGGCTCCCATCGTCAACGGCACGACGACCGACGTGGATCCGATCAGCGTGACCTGACCGGCTGCGCCATGATGGCGGGGTGCTCGACCACCTCGGCATCCAGTGCGCCGATGTGGCCGCCAGCGCCGCGTTCTACGACGCGGTGCTGGCGCCACTGGGCGGCACCCGCGTCATCGACCTCGGCGCCTCGATCGGCTACGGCATCGCGCCCAAGCCCAGCTTCTGGCTGGAGAGGCACCTGACCGGCCACGGGTTCCGCGAGTCGCACATCGCGTTCACGGCCGCCGACCGCGAGACCGTGCGCGCGTTCTTCGCGGCCGCCGTCGAGGCGGGGGCCGAGGTGCTCTACGAGCCGAAGGAGTGGCCCGAGTACCACGAGCACTACTACGGCGCGTTCGTGCGCGATCCCGACGGCAACAACGTCGAGGCGGTGTCCCACGTGCCAGGGTGACCGGCCGATGAGTTTCCGGCGCCGGCCCGGTCGGAACGTGCGTCGGAACGAGACCCCCGAAGGAGCCAGAGATGCCCGAGATCGAATCGGTGCCCGTGGGCAACCCCTGCTGGATCGACCTCTTCACCACGGACCCGGAGGCCAGCAAGGCGTTCTACGGCGCCCTGCTCGGCTGGACCGCGGAGGACACGCGGCGAGGAGTACGGCGGCTACATCACCTTCGCCAAGGACGGCCACCTCGTCGCCGGCGCCATGAAGAACGACGGCGCGGGCGGCATGCCCGACCTGTGGACCATCTACCTCGCCACCGACGATGCCAAGGCGACGACCGAGGCCACGCTGGCCGCCGGAGGCCAGGTCATCGTGGCGCCCATGGACGTCGGCACGCTCGGCACCATGGCCGTGCTCGTCGATCCGGGCCAGGCCGCCACCGGCATCTGGCAACCCGGCGACCACAAGGGCTTCCAGCTCGTGGCCGAGGAGGGCGCCCCCGCCTGGTTCGAGCTCTTCACCCGCGACTACGACACCGCCGTGTCGTACTACGAGAAGGTGTTCGGCTGGGACACGCACGTCGCCGGCGACTCCGCCGACTTCCGGTACACCACGCTGGGCGAGGGCGACGACCAGGCCGCCGGCATCATGGACGCCTCCGGCTTCCTGCCCGACGGTGCTCCGGCCCACTGGTCGGTCTACTTCAGCGTCGCCGACGCCGACGCCACGGCGGCCAAGGCGGTGGAGCTGGGCGGCAGCGTCGTCGTCCCGCCCGAGGACACCCCCTACGGCCGCCTCGCCACCCTGACCGACTCGACCGGCGCGACGTTCAAGCTGATCTCGGACGTGTGATGCCACCGGCGGTGACGCCCGGCAGGTCGCGACGACCTGCCGGGCGATGCTGCGGCACTCTGTAGCGGGCCACGAAGTACTTGGCCTGGGGGTGGTGGCAGATCAGCGCCGAGGTGGTCTGCTCGGGCTGGTACTGGAAGCCCGTCTCCTCGTTGCACTCCAGCCCGATGCGCTCGCCGTCGAGCAGCGAGAGGACCGTCATGTTGTCCTCGAGGTCGGGGCAGGCCGGGTAGCCCCACGAGTAGCGCCCGCCCCGGTACTGCTGGCGGAACAGGCCGGCCAGCGACGGGCCGTCCTCGTGGGCGAAGCCCCACTCCTCCCGCATGCGCCGGTGCCAGTACTCGGCCAGCGCCTCGGCCATCTCGACCCCGAGGCCGTGCAGCAGCAGGTACTCCTGGTAGCGGTCGTCGGCGAACAGCTTGGCCGTGCGCTCGGACACCGCGGCGCCCATCGTCACGATCGAGAAGCCCGCGAAGTCGACCTGGTCGCCGTCCGCGGGCCGGAAGAAGTCGGCGATGCAGTAGTACGGCGCCTTCGACTGGCGGGGGAACGGGAACCGGGCCCGCTCCTGCGAGCGGGTCTCGTCGGTCCACACGACCAGGTCGTTGCCGTCGCCGTTGGCGGGGAAGTAGCCGTACACCACCTGGGGCACGAGCAGCCCGTCGGCCTTGGCCTTGGCCAGCTCGTCGCGCAGCGTGGGCCGGATCCGGGCCTTGAACTCGTCGTCGGACTCGCCGCCCTCGGGCCGGAACTGCCACTGGTTGCGGAACAGGGCGGTCTCGTTGACGTAGCCGGCGATCTCGTCGATGGGCAGGCCCTTGACCACCCGGGTGCCGAGGAACGGCGGGGTGAACACGTCGTTGTCGGTCACCACGTCGGGCGAGCGGGCGGGGATGTCGGCGGCCGGCGTGTCGCTCCTTGGGGCCGAGGCCCAGCGAGGCCCGGGACGGCACGCGGGACTCGGACGGCACCCGCCCCCAGTCGGGGTCGTCGTCCTCGGCGCCCCGCTTGATGGCGCCCAGCCGGTCCATGACGTGCAGGCCCTCGAACGCGTCCTTGCCGTAGAACAGCCGGCCCTCGTACAGGTCCCGCAGGTCGCGCTCGACGTAGCTGCGCGTGAGCGCGGCCCCGCCGAGCAGCACCGGGATGTCGGCCAGCTCGCGGCTGTTCAGCTCCTCGAGGTTGTCGCGCATGATCAGCGTCGACTTCACCAGCAGGCCCGACATGCCGATGGCGTCGGCCTTGACCTCGAGCGCCTTGTCGATCATGTCGGCGATCGAGATCTTGATGCCGAGGTTGTGCACCTCGTAGCCGTTGTTGGTGAGGATGATGTCGACGAGGTTCTTGCCGATGTCGTGGACGTCGCCCTTGACCGTGGCCAGCACGATGCGGCCCTTGCCGCTGTCGCCCTCGACCTTCTCCATGTGCGGCTCCAGGTGGGCGACCGCCGCCTTCATCGTCTCGGCCGACTGCAGCACGAACGGCAGCTGCATCTGGCCGGACCCGAACAGCTCGCCCACCACCTTCATGCCGGCCAGCAGCGTGTCGTTGATGATCGACAGCGGCGCGGTGCCCTCGGCCATGGCCTGGTCGAGGTCGGCGGTCAGGCCGTCGCGGTCGCCGTCGATGATGCGGGCCTTGAGCCGCTCGTCGACCGGCCAGCCGCTGCGGTCCTCCTTCTCGGCCTTCGCCACCGTCACGTCGGCGAACACGTCGAGCAGCTCGGCCAGCGGGTCGTAGCCCGCTGGCCTCGTCACGGCGGTCGTAGACCAGGTCGAGGCACACCTTCAGCTGGTCGTCGGGGATCTTGTTGAGCGGCATGATGCGGGCCGCGTGCACGATCGCCGAGTCGAGCCCGGCCTCGACCGCCTCGTGCAGGAACACCGAGTTGAGGACGTGCCGGGCCGCGGGGGACAGGCCGAAGCTCACGTTCGACACGCCGAGCGTCGTGTACACGCCCGGCAGCTCCGCCTTGATGCGGCGGATGGCGTCGATGGTGTTCATGGCGTCGTGGCGCAGGTCATCGTCGCCGGTCGAGAGCGGGAACGTCAGGGCGTCGAAGATGAGGTCGCCCGGATCCAGCCCGTAGCGCTGGGTGGCGAGGTCGTGGATGCGGTGCGCGACCCGCAGCTTCCACTCGACGTCGCGGGCCTGGCCCTCCTCGTCGATGAGCAGGCACACGACCGCGGCCCCGTACTCGCGGGCCAGGCGGCAGACCCGGTCGAAGCGGCTGCCCTCGCCCTCGCCGTCCTCGAGGTTGGCGGAGTTGAGGATGGCCTGGCCGCCGATCCGCTGCAGCCCGGCCTCGATGACCGGGGGCTCGGTCGAGTCGAGCACCAGGGGCACCGTGACCTGGGTGGCGAACCGGCTGGCGATCTCGTCCATGTCGAGCGTGCCGTCGCGGCCGACGTAGTCGACGCACACGTCGAGCACGTGGGCGCCCTCGCGCTCCTGGTCGCGGGCGATGCGGACGCACGAGTCCCAGTCGCCCGCCAGCATCGTGTCCCGGAACTTCTTGGAGCCGTTGGCGTTGGTGCGCTCGCCGATGATGAGGAAGCTGGCGTCCTGGTGGAACGGCACCGCGTTGAACATCGACGCCGCCCCCACCTCGGGGCGGGGGTCGCGCCGGGCCGGGGTCAGGTCCTTGGCCACGGCCGCCAGCCGGCGCAGGTGCTCGGGGGTGGAGCCGCAGCAGCCGCCGACCACCTGCACGCCGAGCTCGGTGATGAACCGGGTCTGGTACTCGACGAACTCGTCGGGCGAGAGGTCGTAGTGCATCTTGCCGTCGACCACCGACGGCAGGCCCATGTTGGGCAGGCACGAGATCGGCATGGTGGCGTTGGCCGACAGGTGCCGCAGGTGCTCGTGCATCTCGGACGGGCCGGTGGCGCAGTTGAGCCCGAAGACGTCGGGCCGCAGGGCGCCGAGCGCCGTGAGGGCGGCGCCGATCTCGGAGCCGAGCAGCATGGTGCCCGTCTGCTCCATCGTGACCTGGAGCTGGAGCGGGACCTGGCGGCCCACGCGCCGCCATGGCCCGGCGGGCGCCGATGACCGCGGCCTTGGCGGCCAGCAGGTCGAAGTGGGTCTCGGTGATGAGCAGGTCGACCCCGCCCTCCAGCAGGCCCCGCGCCATGACCTCGTAGGCGTCGCGCAGCTCGACGAAGCCGATCTGGCCCAGCGACGGCGACTTGGTGCCCGGCCCCATGGAGCCGGCCACGAGCCCGTCGTAGCCGTCGGCGACCTCGCGGGCCACGCGGGCCGAGGCCAGGCAGATCTCGTGCGCCCGGTCGGGGATGTCGTACTCGTTGAGCGGCACGGCGAAGGCGCCGAAGGTGTTGGTCTCGACGACGTCGGAGCCGACCTTGAAGAACGACTCGTGCAGGTCGGCGATGACGTCGGGGCGGGTGACCGACAGGATGTCGGTGCAGCCCTCGAGCTCGGGGCCGCCGAAGTCGTCGGCGGTGAGCCCCAGCTCCTGGAGGTTGGTGCCGGTGGCACCGTCGTACACGACGACGCGCTCGTTCACGAGGTCGAGGAAGCGGCTCATAGGTGTCTCACGAGGCTACCGTCCCGCCCCTCCGGCGCCGGAGTCCGATTCGGCCGCCGAATCATCCGGCTGGGGTGATGCACCCCCGGGCGGCCTCTGGCCTGCTGGAACCATGACCACGAGACTGTTCCGGGCGGCGTGCGCCGCGGCCGTGGGCCTCGCGCTGTTGACGGCCGCCGCCTGCGGTGACGACGACGACTCCGACGAGAGCAGCAGCGAGAGCACCACCACCACCAACGGCAGCGCCAGCGGGTCGGTCGCCGGCGCGGCCGAGGACCTCTGCGACAGCCTGTCGACCCTCGACTCGACCGTGGAGGACATCGCGGGCAGCGAGGTCGACCCGGAGACCACCACGATCGCCGACGTCCAGGACGGGCTCGAAGAGCTCAGGTCCGAGGTGTCGGACGTCGCCAGCTCGGGCTCCGCGCTCGCGTCGGCGGCGGCGACGGCCCTCACGGGCGCCTTCGACCGCTTCGAGCAGGCCGTCGAGGACCTGCCCGAGGACGACACGGTGGCCGACGGCGGCGCCTCGCTCGAGGGACTCCAGCAGGACTTCGACGAGGCGTGGGAGTCGGCGCAGGACGCGCTCGACTGCAACGGTTCCTGATCCATGAGGCCCGAGCAGGAGCGGTTGCTGCGCCTGCTGGCGCTCAACGACGAGGACGCGGTGTCCGCCGTCGTCGGGGCCTCCCTGACGGCCCAGGACACGCCCGCATTGGACGACAAGACCCGGGCGCTCGTCCGCCTGGCCGGCCTCATCGCGCTCGAGGCGGCCCCTGCGTCCTACCAGTGGGGCGTGGCGTCCGCCGTGGCCGCCGGCGCCACGGACGAGGAGATCGTCGGCGTCCTCGTGGCCGTCGCCCCGGTCGTCGGCATGGCGCGGGCCGGCTCGGCCGCACCCGAGCTGGCGCTCGCCGTCGGCTGCGACCTCGAGCAGTGGCCCTGACCAGGGGCGCTCGCGCGGCCCCGCCGGTCGCTCCCCCCGACGAAGCTGCGGACCTATCGTTCGTCCCGGTGGACACGAAGATCACGCAGCCGGCGGGCCGGCGGGGCACGGTGGAGCGCAGCGCGCTGCTGGCCCGGTTGGTCGACGCGGGCGAGCCGGTGGTCTCCGTCGTCGCCCCGGCGGGCTACGGCAAGACCTCGCTGCTCACGCAGTGGTCCGCCCGGACGCCCCGTGCGGTGGCGTGGATCTCCCTCGACCGCGACGACAACGACCCGGCCGTGCTGCTCGCCTGCCTCGGCGCCGCGCTGGCCGGCATCGGCCCCGTCGACGACGGCCTGGTGCGCGCGACCTCGTGGCCGGGGCTCTCCGTCGCCGCCGCCGTGGCCCGCCGGGCCGCCACCGCGCTGGCGGCGCTGGGCGAGCCCGTGACGGTGGTCCTCGACCACGCCGAGGTGCTCGTGAGCCCCGACGCCCGCGATGTGGTGGGCGAGCTGGCGGTGCGCCTGCCGCCCAACGCCCAGCTCGCGGTGGCGTCCCGGGACGCACCTCCGTTGCCCCTCGGGCTGCTGCGGGCCCAGGGCGCCGTGCTCGAGATCGGCATCGACGACCTGGTCATGGACGCGGCCGAGGCCCGGGAGCTGCTGGACGGCGTGGGCGACGAGCTCGCCGGCACCGACGCCGAGGACGTGGTGCGGCGCACCGAGGGGTGGCCGGTCGGGATCTACCTGGCGGCGCTCGCCCTGCGGGCCGGCAGAGGCCGGTCGGCGGCCGCGGTCAGCTTCCGGGGCGACGACCGGGCGGTGGCCGACTACCTGCGGTCCGAGCTGCTGGCGCGGGTGTCGCCGGACCGCCGGTCGTTCCTCACCCGCACGTCGGTGCTCGACCGCATGTGCGGCCCCCTGTGCGACGCCGTGCTCTCCCGCAAGCGCTCGAGCCGGATGCTGGAGGAGCTGGAGGGATCGAACCTCATGCTGGTCCCGCTCGACCGGCGGCGGGAGTGGTACCGCTACCACCGGCTCTTCCAGGACCTGCTGCACGCCGAGCTGCTCCGGGACGAGCAGGACGTGATCGTCGACCTGCACCGCCGGGCGGCCGCCTGGTGCGAGGCCAACGACGCCGCCCGAGATGGCGATCTACCACGCCCAGGCCGGCCGGCGACGCCGGCACCCTCGAACGCCTGGTCACGAGGCTGGCGATCCCCACCTACGCCGCCGGGCGGCACCGCACGGTGGACGGGTGGCTCGCGTGGTTCGACGACCGCGACCTGATCGGCGACCACCCGGCGATGGCCGTGCTGGGGGCCGTCGTCCGCACGCTGCTCGGGCAGCCGGGGGAGGCCGAGCGGTGGGCGGCGATCGCCGAGGCGTGCGACCCGGACGGCGTGGTGCTGGCCGACGGCAGCCCCATGGACGCGTGGCTGGCGCTGCTGCGGGCGTTCCTGGCCCGGGACGGGATGGACCGGGTCGGCGACGACGCCCGCGCCGCTTCGGCCGGCCTCGCCCCCGGCAGCCGCTGGCGGCCGGCGGCGCTGCAGCTGGAGGGGTTGAGCCTCCTGCTGAGCGGCGATCCCGACGGCGCCGACCGCGTCTTCGCCCGTGTCGCCGCCCTCGGCGAGGACATCGGCAACCACCCCGCCGTGGCCACGGGGCTGGCGGAGCGGGCGGTCATCGCCATCGGGCGGCAGGAGTGGGGCGAGGCCGACCACCTGGCCGCCCGCAGCGCCGCCGTGGTGCGGGCCGGCCACCTCGAGGACTACGCCCAGAGCGGCCTGCCCTATGCCGTGTCCGCCCGCACCGCCGTGCACCGGGGCGACCTGGTGGCGGCCCGGCTGTACCTGGCGGCCGTGGCCCGGCTGCGGCCGCTGCTCAACTACGCCCTGCCGCACTACTCGGTCCAGACGCTCCTCGAGCTGGCGCGGGCCTACCTGGCGCTGGCCGACCGCGCCGGCGCCCGCGAGGTGCTGCGGCAGGTGCGCGACATCCTGCTCCTCCGGCCCGACCTCGGCACTCTCGTCGAGGAGGCGGCCGACCTGCGGGAGCGCCTCGACGCGGTGGAGGCCGGGCCCGTCGGCGCGTCGTCGCTGACCACGGCCGAGCTGCGCCTCATCCCGTTCCTGTCGACCCATCTCACGTTCCCGCAGATCGGCGAGCGTCTGTTCGTGTCCCGCCACACGGTGAAGACCCAGGCGGTGTCGATCTACCGCAAGCTCGGCGTGACGTCCCGCGGCGAGGCCATCGAGCGGGTGGAGGCGCTGGGCCTGCTCGGCCGGTGACGTGCTTTCGCCCGGTCGGGACGATGCGGGGCCCCACGGACCGTGGTCCGCTGTCCCCGTGGAGGCGCAGCGACCGCCCGCAGGACTCGACGGCAGGGTCGAGGGCCTCGTCCGCCTCGCCGCGCTGGTCTCCTCCCGGGCGCCGGCCGCCGCCTACCGGGAGGTGGTGGCCGCCGCGTTCGCCGCCGGAGCCACCGCCGACGACGTGGTCGCCACGCTGCGGGCCGTGGCCCCCAGCGTCGGCCTGGCCCGGGTGGTGGCGGCCGTGCCGGGCCTGGCGCTCGCCGCCGGCTACGACGTCGACGCCGCGCTCGAGTCCCTCGACGAGGGCTGATTCACCCGCATCGGGCGATGCCGCGCCCGTGGCCAGGGCGGAGAGTGGCGTCCATGGACGAGTCCCCCCAGGTGGACGAGGCGGAGGTCGAGCGCCTCCGGGACGAGCAGGCCCGGCTGGAAGCGGAGGTCGGGGAGCTGCGGGCCAAGCTCGACGAGGGCAGGGCCCGCAAGGGCGGGCGCCTGCGGAGGGTCCTCGCCGCCGTGCTCGTGTTCGTCACCGTCGTCGTCGCCACGGTGACGGTGGGGGGCGTGTGGGCCCGCCGCAACGCCCTCAACACCGACCGCTGGGTGGCCACGGTCGGCCCCATCGCCGAGGCGCCCGAGGTGCAGGCCGCGCTCGGCCGGTGGGTGACCGACGAGCTGATGACGCTGATCGACCCCGAGTCGCTGTTCGAGGAGGCCCTGCCGGAGCGGGGGCAGATCCTGGCGGTGCCGCTGACCAACGCCCTGGAGGGCTTCGTCCGCGACCGGGTCGACGGGTTCCTGGCCTCGGACACGTTCCAGAACCTGTGGGTGCGAGATCAACGAGCGGGCCCACACGCCGCATCGTCCAGATCCTCGAGGGCGACACGCCCGAGAACGTCACCATCGAGGACGGCAAGGTGGTCCTCAACGTGATCCCGGTCATCAACGCGGTGCTGGCCGACATCGGCGAGGCGTCCCCCGAGATCTTCGGCCGCACGGTCGACCTCCCGACCGTCTCGGTCGACGACGTGCCGGAGGCCGCCATCGAGAAGATCGAGAGCGCGCTGGACGTGCAGATCCCGTCCAACTTCGGCCAGTTCACGGTGTTCGACGCCAGCCGGCTGGAGCAGGTGCAGGACGCGGTCGAGCTGTTCAACCGGCTGGTGGTGTTCGTCGCCATCCTCGCGGTGGCGCTGTTCGCCCTCACGCTGTGGGTGTCGCCCCGGCGGCGGCGGACGCTGATCCAGCTCGTCGTCGGCATCGCGCTCGGGGTCGTGCTGCTGCGCCGTCTCGGCTTGCGGCTGGAGGACGACGTCGTCGACATGGTCAGGCCGGAGAACCAGGACGCGGCCAAGGTCATCGTGGGCGCGTTCGTGTCGAGCCTGCTCGACGCCACCACCTGGGTCCTGATCATCGCGGCCGTCATCGCCGTCGTCGCCGTGATCACCGGCCCCTACCCGTGGGCCCGCACGGCGCGGGGCAAGGTCAGCGGACGGGGCCCGCTGGCTGGGCGGGGCCGTCCGCGGCGCGGTGCTCGGCCGGGCCGACGATCCGGCGGCGGCGTGGGTCGCGGGCCACCGGGAGATCGTCCAGGGCGCGGCGATCGTGGCCGGCATCCTCGTGCTGCTGCTGGCGGACCTGTCGTGGTGGTGGCTGCTGGTGGTCGTCCTGCTGGTCGCGGCGGTGGTCGTGGGCGCCCAGCGCCTGGCCGAGAGTGCCGGCGACGACGAGGAGGAGCCCGAGGCCGCCCCGCTGCCGGCGGGTACGCCGGAGGCGCTCAGCCCGAAGTGATCGGCTGGGTCACGGCCACCACGAAGCCCAGCACCAGCCCGATGGTCGCCATCCCGAGCAGCGCGATCCGGGCCCGGCGGTAGTCGAACCGCTCCGAGATCGCGGCGAAGAACAGCGACGCCGCGAAGAACAGCGTCGTGGCGGTGTACGCGTCCGAGTAGTTGTTGGCCTGCTCGCCCCGCTCGAACGTGGCGTCGGCCTGCCGGGTGAGGTCCTCGTACTCGTCGTCCTGGGCCAGGCGGTACTCGTCCATGCCGAGCGGGCTGGCGGGCGCGTCCGGGTTGTTCAGCGGGTCCTCGGCCTCCCAGGCGTCGAAGGCGACCTCGAACTCCGGCCGGAACCGGTCGCGGTAGAAGGCGGCGAGCTCGGCGTCGCCGTCGACCAGGGCGTCGACGTAGTTCTCGAAGATGCTGAGGTCGGCCAGGCGGACCTGGTTGGCCTCGGTGTGGGCGAGCGACGCGCGGGTGCGCAGGCCCGACGCCTGGGTGTAGTCGCTGGACTGGATGCCGTCCCACAGCGACGCCTGGTAGCCGCTCCACGCGGTCGCCAGCGCGGCGAGCCCGAGCAGCACGGTGGCGACGATCTCGAACCGCCGTTCGGTGGGGCCGGTGGTGTCCGTGTCGGTGTCGGTCTCCGCCATGCCCCCAGCGCACAGGCTGACGGCCGGCGGCGCCTCCCCCCGGAGGGATGATTCAGCCGGAGGACCGCGTGCGCGGTGGGTGCGGGGGGCGCAGGGCGAGCAGCCTGCCCGTCTGGGGCGACGGCGACGACGCCAGCAGCGCCGTGACGAGGTCGGTCAGGTGGCTGGTGAACAGCCGGTCGTCCTCCCGCGGCTCGCCGGCCGCCCGGCGGGCGGTCTCCACGAAGGCGAAGCGGATGGCCGGGTAGCGCGAGTGCAGGACCGCCAGCTCCTCGTCCGGCACCAGCGGGTCGAGCAGCCGGTGCCACCGCATGATGCTGTCGTCGGGGCCGATGATCGGCGTCCGCTTCCCCGACCGGGCCGGCCGGCTGTAGAACTCCGCCGAGATCTGGATGTACTCGCGGCCGCCGTCGGCGTCGCTCAGCTTGGAGGCCAGCGGCGACACCAGCGCCGCGCTCAGCGCCCGCAGGTCGTCCTCGCCCGCCTCCTCGTACTGGTCGAGCAGGGCGTGGCGCCGCGGCTCGGTGTCGCGGCGGTGCTTCTCGATCAGGGCCCGGACGAGCCCGTCCCGGTCCCCGAAGTGGTACTGCACCGCCCCGGTGTTGCTCTGGCCCGCGGCCCGGTTGATCTCCCGCAGGGAGACGCCGTCGATGCCGCGCGCTGCGAACAGGGTCTCCGCCGCCCGGATGATCTGCTCGCGTGTGTCGCTCTGGACGCTCGTGCTCATGGCCCCGCTCGCCATCCCTTCCTGCTTCCGCCGCCGGATGCCCCGGACATGTGGAAGTTTAAGACAAATGCTTGCGCCGCGGTATCACCCGTGACAGAGATGTGCCCGGGACCGTTGCAGTCGTACCCGCGAACGGGGTAGGGCTGACGGCATGGCGCTGCTCGTCGGGACCTCGGGCTGGCAGTACCGCGACTGGCGGGGCGTGCTGTACCCCGACGGACTGCCCCAGCGGGCGTGGCTCGCGCACTACGCCCGCGAGTTCCCCACCGTCGAGGTGAACAACGCGTTCTACCGGCTGCCCGAGCGGTCGGTGTTCGCCCGGTGGCGCGACGAGACCCCGCCGGGTTTCGTGACGGCGGTCAAGGTCAGCCGCTACCTCACCCATGTCCGGCGCCTGCGCGACCCGACCGAGCCGGTGTCCCGCCTGGCCGACCGGGCGGCGGGCCTCGGCGACCGGCTGGGGCCGTACCTGCTGCAGCTGCCGCCGACGCTGCGGGCCGACGCCGGCCTGCTGGACGCCTGCCTCCGGGCGTTCCCCCGCTCGGCCCGGGTGGCGGTCGAGCCCCGCCACGCATCCTGGTGGTCCGACGAGGTGCGGGCCGTCCTGGAGCGGCGGCAGGCGGCCCTGTGCTGGGCCGACCGCCGCGGTCGTCCGATCACGCCGCTGTGGGCCACGGCCGCGTGGGGGTACGTGCGGCTCCACGAGGGCACGGCCTCGCCGAGACCGTCCTACGGCCGGGCGGCACTGGCCACGTGGCTCGACCGGATCGCCGCCGCGTGGTCGCCGGCGGACGCGGACGTGTACGTCTACTTCAACAACGACCGGGGCGGCGCCGCCGTCCGCAACGCCCGCACGCTCCGCCGCCAGGCGGGACGCCGTAGCCTCGGGGTGTGACCACTGGGGGCCGACCGCCGATCGCCGTGCTGCCCGCCGGGATGCGGGGCTTCCTCGGCCCGGCCGTGGAGGCGGGCGGCGGGCGCGCTGGTCGAGGCGGGGGACGCCGAGGCGCTGGTGTGGTCCGCGCCGGCCGACCCCGGCGGGCTGGGCGAGGTGCTCGACGCCCACGACCGGATCCGCTGGGTGCAGCTCCCGTGGGCGGGGGTCGAGCCGTACGTGGACGTCGTGCGGGCCCACCCCGAACGCACCTGGACGTGCGGCAAGGGGGTGTACGCCGAGCCGGTCGCCGAGCACGCCCTGGCCCTGGTGCTCGCCGGGCGCCGCGGGCTCGACCGCTTCGCCCGGGCCGGCCGCTGGACCCGGCCCGCGGGGGTCAACCTGCTCGGCGCCCGCGTGACGATCCTCGGCGGGGGCGGCATCACGGCCTCGCTGCTGCGGCTGCTGGGGCCCTTCGGCTGCGACGTCACCGTCGTGCGGCGCCGGCCGGAGCCGATGGCCGGCGCGTCCCGTGTCGTCGGGGACGACGGCCTCGACGCCGCGCTCTCCGGCGCCGACGTCGTGGTGCTGGCGCTCGCGCTCACGCCCGAGACCGAGGGCGTCATCGACGCCCGGCGGCTGGCCCTGCTGGCGCCGGGGGCCACGCTCGTCAACGTCGCCCGGGGGCGCCACGTCGTGACCGACGACCTCGTCGCCGCGCTGGCGGACGGCACGCTGGGCAGCGCCGGGCTCGACGTGACCGAGCCCGAGCCCCTGCCCGACGACCATCCGCTGTGGGCGCTGCCCAACGCCGTCGTCACGCCCGCACACGGCCAACACGCCCGAGATGGCGATCCCGCTGCTGTCGGCACGGGTCACCGACAACGTCCGCCGCTGGGTGCGCGGGCGAGCCGCTGGTCGGACCGCTCGACCCCGAGGCCGGGTACTGACGATGGCCGACCACGGAGCGCTGGAGGCGGCGC
The DNA here is from genome assembly GCA_963759225.1 of uncultured Acidimicrobiales bacterium. Classification (GTDB taxonomy): domain Bacteria; phylum Actinomycetota; class Acidimicrobiia; order Acidimicrobiales; family VFJN01; genus ZC4RG19. Next base: position 50,198 of record CAVWYL010000022.1, read on the forward strand.
TCGACGGCCACCGGCCCGTGTCGCCGCAGGAGACGGCCGACATCGACCGCGTCCGGGCGCTGCTCGGCGGCGCCGACCCGTGGAGCCGGGACATCCCGCTGCACGTCACCGCCTCCGCCCTCGTCCTGCACCCGCCCAGCGGCCGGGTGCTGCTGCGCTGGCACGAGCGGATGCAGAGCTGGCTCCAGGTGGGCGGCCACGCCGACCCGGGGGAGGACGACCCCGCCGCCATCGCCCGGCGGGAGGCCGAGGAGGAGACCGGCCTCACCGACCTCACCCCGTTCCCCGACCCGGCGGCCGACCGGCTGGTGCACGTCGTCGTGGTCCCGGTCCCCGCCGGCCGGGGCGAGCCGGCCCACGAGCACGCCGACCTGCGGTACCTGTTCACGACCGCGACGCCCGACGACGTCGTCCCCGAGTCGGCCACGGCCGGGTTGCGCTGGCTCAGCCTCGACGCCGCCCGTTCGGTGGCGCGGGAGGAGAACCTGCGGGTCACCCTGGGCCGCGCCGGCGTCATCCTCGCCTCGTGCGAGACTCCACCTCCACCGGAGGTCGAAGGTTGAGGGTTGCTCCTGAGCAGGGTTTCTGTCCGGCCGGGGACCGAGAGCGGTACGGTCGCCGACCGTGACGCGGCTGTACACCGGCAAGGGCGACGACGGCACGACGGGGCTCCTGTTCGGCGGCCGGGTGCCGAAGGACTCGCCGCTGCCGCGGGCCTGCGGCGCCGTCGACGAGGCCCAGGCGGTGATCGGGCTGGCGCGCTCGGGCACGGAACGGGGGAGCGACCTCGACCGGGCGCTCACGCAGGTGTGCCGGGACCTGTGGGTCCTGATGGCCGAGCTGGCGACGCTGCCCGACAACCGGGACAAGCTGACCGACGGGCAGACGCGGGTGTCGGCCGAGATGCTGGCGGACCTCGAGGCGCTGGTCGACGACCTGGGGTCCCGGTTCGAGCCGCCGGCCCAGTTCGTGGTCCCGGGCCAGACGCCGCTGGCGGCCCAGCTCGACCTCGCCCGCACGGTCGTCCGCCGGGCCGAGCGGGACGCGGTGGCGGCCGCCGCCCCCGGGTCGCTGGTGGTGCCCTACCTCAACCGCCTGTCGTCCCTGCTGTGGGTCCAGGCCCGCTGGGTCGAGGGCGAGCACCTGCTCACGCGGGACGTCTGAGCCCGGCGGCCCCCGGGGCCGCGGCTCGAGTTCCCGACCCTGCGGGGCGGTGGCACCACGATCGCCCGCGCCGCTCGGCGCCGCCCCGTACCCTGGGCGCGATGTCGATGGCGCTCCAGCTCACCCGCACGCTGCCCGACCACCTCGACGCCGTCGGCGCCGGGGTGTTCTCCGACAGGCTCGAGGCAGGTGATGCGCCGGACGGGGTCGACGCCGGCTTCCTCGCCACGCAGGGGTTCACCGGCGAGCCCGGCCAGTCGTGCGTGGTGCCGGGCGCCGAGCGGGCAGGTCGTCGTGGCGCTCGGGCTGGGCCCGGCCGCCGACGCCACGGTCGCCACCTACCGCAAGGCCGCGGCCGCGCTGGCCCGGGCCACCAGCCGCCAGACGCACCTCGTCCTCGACCTGCTCGACACGGTCCCCGAGCACCTCGACCGGCCCGCCGTCGCGCAGGCGCTGGCCGAGGGGACGGTCCTCGGGGCCTACCGCTACACCGCGCTCAAGTCCGACCCGGAGCCCCACCACCTCGAGTCGCTGGCCGTCGTCGGCAAGGGCGGCAACCGGGTCCAGGCCGCCCTCGAGCGGGGCCGCGCCGTGGCCGAGGCCGTGTGCCTCGCCCGCGACCTCGTGAACCAGCCCGGCGGCACCCTGACCCCCACCGCGTTCGCCACCCGGGCCGAGGACCTCGCCGCCCTCCGCCACTTCGACATCGAGATCCTCGACAAGGACGACATCGACGAGGAGGGCCTCGGCGGCCTGCTGGGCGTCAACCGCGGCTCCCGGGAGGAGCCCCGGTTCATCAAGCTGTCGTGGGACCCGCCCGGCGACAAGAAGCCGCGGGGCACGGTCGCCCTCGTGGGCAAGGGCATCACGTTCGACTCGGGCGGCCTGTCGCTCAAGCCCGCCGACTCGATGATCGGCATGAAGGGCGACATGGCGGGCGCCGCGGCCGTGCTGGCCACGTTCTCGGCGCTCGACACCGTGCGCCCGCGGGTGTCGGTGCGGGGCTACCTGCCGCTCACCGACAACATGCCCGGCGGGGACGCCACCCGGGTCGGCGACGTGCTGCGCATCCGCAACGGCAAGACCGTCGAGGTGCTCAACACCGACGCCGAGGGCCGCCTCGTGCTCGCCGACGCGCTGGCGCTCGCCAGCGAGGAGGCGCCCGACGCGGTCATCGACCTCGCCACCCTCACGGGCGCGTGCATGGTGGCGCTCGGCATGAAGGTCGCCGGCCTCATGGGCAACAACGAGAGCCTGATGGACCAGGTGCAGGCCGCGGCCGAGGCCGAGTCCGAGCCGGTCTGGCCCCTGCCGCTGCCCGCCGACATGCGGAGGCAGATCGACTCCGAGGTCGCCGACATGAAGAACGTCGCCAGCGCCCGCTGGGGCGGGGCGCTCATCGCGGGCGTGTTCCTGCAGGAGTTCGTCGGCGAGGGCATCCCCTGGGCCCACCTCGACATCGCCGGCCCCGCCGACGCCGCCGAGGAGGACGGCGAGACCCGCAAGGGTGGCACCGGCTTCGGCGTGCGCACGCTGCTCCGGCTGCTCGAGGACTTCCGCCGCCCGGCCTCGGGCTGATCAGTAGCCGGTGTCGCGGCGCTCGTAGCCCGCCACGCCAACCCCCACCAACCCCGCGGCCACCAGCGTCAGCACCACGAGCGGCAGCAGGGCGAACCCCGCCACCGGCATCGACGGCACGTGCTGGAACGGCGACAGGTCGACGACCCACGCGGGCAGATCGAGCAGCTCGCCGAACAGGCCGATCACGAAGCACAGGACCAGCGCCCCCCACGACAGCGCCGTCAGCCGGGGCGCCACCCCGTAGAGCGCGAGCCCGACCCCCACCAGGACCCACAGCGCCGGCGCGAAGGCCACCGCCGCGCCCACGAGCTCGGGCACGACGCCCAGGTCGCCGATCGACACCCCGTATGCCAGGCCCATGCCGAGGCCGGCCGCCGCCAGGATCACGACCGAGCCCCCCGCCGCCATGGCGAGGTGTGACCCCGCCCACCGCCACCGCGACAGCGCGGTGGCCAGCAGCTGCTCGGCCGTGCCCCCGGTCTCCTCGCCCCGCAGCCGCAGCACCGACGCCACGGAGTAGCCCGCGGTGATGAGCGCCAGCATGAGCAGCGACGTGGCGAAGAACGAGTCCGTCAGGCTGCCCCCGCTCTGGGCGATGATCGCCTCCAGGTCCGCGTTGTCGCCCAGCAGGTCGCGCACGTCCTTGCCCACCGAGCCGTAGGCGACGCCGAACGCCGCCAGCCCCGCGGTCCAACCGATCAGGCTGGCCCGCTGCAGCCGCAGCACCAGCCCCCACGGGCGCCCGAGCCAGGGCGACGCCTCGGGCGGACCTGGTCGTGGCGCCACCAGGGCGCCGCCGAGATCGCGCCGCGACAGCAGCCCGAAGGCCGCGACCGCCAGCAGCACCGACGCCCCGGCCAGCAGCCCGAGCGGCCACCAGCGCTCGCCGGCGTAGGGCCGCACCGACTGCGCCCAGCCCATGGGCGACAGCCACGACAGGCCGCCGCTGCCGATGTCGCCGACCGCCCGCACGACGTAGGCCCCGCCCAGCAGCGCGCCCGTCAGCCCGTAGGACGCCCGGTTGTGCTCGGTGACCTGCGCCGTCAGGGCGTTGAGGCAGGCGAACACGATGCCGAACCCCGCCATCGCCGCGCCGTACGCCACCGACCCCGCCGCCGGGAGGTCCTGGCCCAGCATGATGAGGGTGATCAGCACCCCGACCACCGACAACGCGCCCACGGCCACGACCAGCGCCGCGGTCACCGGCGCGTTGCGCCCCACCACCGTGGCCCGGACGAGCTCGGTGCGGCCCGCCTCCTCGTCGGCCCGGGTGTGGCGGCCCACCAGGAACATGCCCATCAGCGCCACGACGACGTAGCCGAAGCTGCCGATCTGGAACACGATCTGGCCGCCCATCGTGTCGATGCCGTAGGTGGGGCCGTTGAGGGCGATCACGGCCGCGTTGTCGTACATGGGCGCGGGCCGCGGCGTCGAGGTCGGCCTGGGTGGGGTAGAGGCCCTTGACGCTGACGGCCGACACCCACACCAGCAGCAGGATGCCGAGGATCCACACCGCCAGCCGGATGCGGTCGAGCCGCACCAGGAAGCGCACCAGCGCCGCGGTGCCGGTGAAGGTCACGGCGCCGCCCCCTCGTGCCCGTCGCCGGCGGCGGTGCCGGCGCCCGCACCTTCGAGCTCGGCCAGCTCGTCGCCGTAGTGGCGGAGGAACAGCTCCTCCAGCGTGGGCGGTTGGCTCGTGAGGCTGCGCACGCCCCGGGTCGCCAGGTGGCGTACCACCTCGTCGAGCCGGGCGGTGTCGACGTCGAACGACGCCCGGGTGCCGTCGACCTTCAGGTCGTGGACGCCCGGCAGGTCGGCCAGCCCCTCGACGGGCTCGGCCGTCTCGACCGTGATGGCCGTGCGGGTGAGGTGGCGCAGCTCGGCCAGCGTGCCGCTCTCGACCGTGCGGCCCGGCCCGGATGATGCTCACCCGGTCGCACAGCGCCTCGACCTCGGCGAGGATGTGGCTCGACAGCAGCACCGTGCGGTCGCCGCCGGCGACGATCTCGCGCACGGTGTCCTGGAACACGGTCTCCATGAGCGGGTCGAGCCCCGAGGTGGGCTCGTCGAGGATCAACAGCTCGGCGTCCGACGCCAGCGCGGCCACCAGCGCCACCTTCTGGCGGTTGCCCTTGGAGTAGGTGCGCGCCTTCTTGCGGGGATCGAGGTCGAACCGTTCGAGCAGCGCCTCGCGCCGGGCCGGGTCGAGCCCGCCCCGCAGCCGGCCCAGCAGGTCGATGACCTCGCCACCCGAGAGGTTGGGCCACAGGTTGACGTCGCCGGGCACGTAGGCCAGCCGCCGGTGGAGCGCGACGGCCTCGCCCCACGGGTCGCCGCCCAGCAGCACGGCCCGGCCGGAGTCGGCCCGCAGCAGGCCGAGCAGGACCCGGATGGTGGTGGACTTGCCCGACCCGTTGGGCCCCAGGAACCCGTGCACCTCGCCGGTCGCGACCTCCAGGTCGAGCCCGTCGAGGGCCCGTGTGTGGCCGAACGTCTTCACCAGTCCCGACACTGCGATCGCCGCGGAGTCCATGTGGTCCAACCTATGTCCGCGCCGTCACCGCAGCGCCGACGCCGCGGCGAGGAAATCGTCGAGCACGCCGTCGCCCACGAGCACCGGGCCCTCGGGCCGCGTCTCGCCCGGAACGGTGCGGATGACCTCGGCCTGCGCCACCAGTCCGGCGGACTCGGCCAGCTTGGCCGAGCGCGTGCCGGCGTCGCCCGCGACGCCGGCCGCGAGCGCGTCGAGCGTGGACAGGAGCGCCTGGCCCCACAGCGCGGTGGCGTCGAGCCACGGCCCGCAGTCGGCCGCGAAGGCGGGGTCGACGACGTTGGCCCGGATGAGCGCCGGCGCCCCCGCCACCGTGTCCGCGTAGGCCCGCAGGCCGGTGACGGCCCCGGCCCGGTCGCCGGCGCCCCACGCCGCACGGAACTCGTCGAGGCGCGCCGCCAGGGTGGGCGACTGGGGCTGGGACACGATCTCGGAGCGGGCCGACGTCGGGGCCAGGTTCTCGAGGTCGAAGAACGCCAGCAGCGCCTCGACGGTGGCCGGGTCGCCGCCGGCCAGGTGGACGGCCGCGGCCCGCTGCGCCCGGGCCGGGTCGTAGGCGGCGTCGTTCCAGGCGAAGTCGGCCCCGCCGACCAGCTGGACCTTGCTGGCCGACGCCTGGTTCATCGGGTTGAGCACCACGCCGGTCACGTGGGCGGACAGACCGGGCTCGCGCCGGGCGTAGGGCGCCAGGATGAGCCGCCCGGCCGTGCGGGGGAAGTCGTTCACCGGCGTGTTGTCCCACACGAACACCGGGCGCCCGTAGGTGCCCTGGGCGGCCTGGGCGTGGGCCACCGTGATCTCCTCGGGCACCACGTAGGCCCCCGTCCACATCACCTCCACGGCGGGGTCGAGCTGGTCGCGCAGCACCTGGCGGTACTCGCTGTCGGACGTGCCCCGGTACTCGGTCGGCACCATCTGCAGGGGTCAGCGCGTCGGGGCGGGCCGCGATGAACCGGCGCTGGACGTCGTTGAGCAGCTCGACCTGCGCCCGCGCCGCCGCGCCCGTGGACGGCGGCCCGTAGCGGGCGGCGTCGGCGTCGCAGTTCCAGCGGGTGTGGTCGATGTCGTCGAGCGCCACCGAGAACGAGCGGACCCCCTCGGCGTACAGGGCGTCGAGCTTGGCCACCAGCGCCGCCCGGTCGGCGGCGTCGCCGTAGCAGATCGACACACCGGGGGAGACGGCGAACGTGAACCGCACGTGGTTGGCGATGGCCGCGTCGATGAGGGTCGACAGCTCGGCCAGGCGCTCGGGCGGATAGGGGTCGCGCCACTGGTCACGGTGGAACGGGTCGTCCTTGGGGGCGTAGACGTAGGTGTTGAGCTTGAACAGCCCGTGGAACGCGAGCTGGTCGAGGCGCTCGGCCGTCGTCCACGGGCTGCCGTAGAAGCCCTCGATGGTGCCCCGGTGGCGCATGGCCGGGCGATCGACCACGCCGACCCCGGCCACCGCCCCGCCGAGGGCGAGCTGGCGCAGGGTCTGCGCGGCGTAGAAGGCGCCGTCGGCGTCCACGCCGGCCAGGACCACGCGGTCGTCGCCGTCGCTGCGGCGGTACGCCGCCAGGGCGTAGCCCTCGGCCCCGAGGTCGGGCGGCACGCTCACCCCGACGTCGGCCAGGTCGCCGGGCGGCCCGGCGCCGTCCAGCGTGACGACCTCGACGGTGAGGCGGCGCTCGTCGCCGCCCGCGCTGGGGACGTCGTCGTCGGCATCGGTGGCCCCGATGTCGGTGGCCTCGATGTCGGTGGCGTCGACGTCGGTGGCGCCGGCTCCCCGGAGCACCTCGGTGACCACCCCGCGGGTCGCGTCGTCGACGCCGGGCCCGACCCGCAGCGTGACCGTGGCGGGCACGTCGACGTCGGGACCCAGCCAGCGCATGTCCCGCGGCGTGGGCGTGACGACGGGCAGAGGCTCGTCGCGGGCGGCGAGCTCGGGCACGCCCGGGGCGGGCGCCGTCGTGGTGGTCGTGGTGCCGGCCCGGGGCTGGTCGTCACCGGTGCATGCGGTCGAGATCGCCATCGCCGTCACCATCCCACACCACCACCAGGCGCCGTGCCAAAGCAACTCCCCGCATCGTGCCCGGGGCCACCGATGGTCCCCGGCGGCCGGAAGAGGAGAGTACCGGTGTCGGCGGTCGGGCGGGCGACCGCCGACACCGGCCGCGGTCGCGCTCATACGGCCGGTCCTGCCGTGCCGGAGCGCGCTGCGTGACGGCCGAGCGCCCAGGCGGTGGCCTCACTGGCCAGCGCCGGGTGGAACCGCCAGCGGTGCAGCTGGCGTTCGGTGCCCGCGCCGTCCTCCCCCAGCTCGACGAGCGAGAGGGCGAGCTGGCGGGCCCGCTCCCGCATGGCCTCGGCGACCGCGGTGGGGGACTGGTCCACCCACTGGGCATGGTCGTCCTGCAGCTTCTGCGGGAGGCGGGCGATCTGCCGCCGGGTGAGGGGCGGCAGCATGCGCCGCACGGCCAGGGCGTGGGGCCCGTTGAACCGTGCGGTGCCGAACTGGCAGCACCGGGCGACGGTGCGCGGGAACGCGGCCGTGGCGCCGGGCCGGCGCCCGAGCCCGAGGGCCAGGGCGCACTCCATGAGATCGAGGTCGAAGCCGGAGGGTGCGGCGTCGAGGCGGGTCACGAGGTGGCGGAGCAGCCACGTGGCGCTCGGGCCGAGGATGCCGAGCCAGAAGCGCTCGACATACATGGTGCGGGGGTCGTAGCCGACCTGGTCGACCACGGGGTCGGACCAGGCAACGACGTGGAGGAAGCGCTTGTCGTTCGGGAAGTTGCGGACGTGCATTGCAGAGCTGTCTCTCCAGCGGAGGTCGAAGGGGTCGTCCAGGGCCGACGCAGCTTGTCCGGCCTCATCAGTGCTTGTCAAGACTTTCGGTGATTTTTGATTCTGTTTGCATGTAGGACGATCCCTCGCTATCGTGCTCTTCGTGAACGCCGACGACGTCACGAGAGGATGAACCGACCGAGGCCCTGATCGACGAGGTGAGCTCGTGGGTCGATGCGGCCGAGCGGGTGGTGGTGCTGGCCGGCGCGGGCATCAGCACCGACAGCGGCATCGCCGACTTCCGCGGGCCCAACGGGGTGTGGACGCGCAACCCGGAGGCCGAGAAGCGGGCGACCCTGCAGCACTACATGTCCGACCCCGAGGTCCGGCGCGGCTCGTGGCAGGCCCGGCTCGACCATGCGGCGTGGGCGGCCCAGCCCAACGAGGGGCACCGGGCCCTCGTCGCCCTCGAGGCCCGGGGCAAGCTCGACACGCTGGTCACCCAGAACATCGACGGCCTCCACCAGGCGGCCGGCTCCGATCCGGCCAAGGTGGTCGAGGTGCACGGCACCATGCGCGAGGTGATGTGCATGTCGTGCGGCGAGCGGGCGCCCATGCAGCGGGCGCTCGACCGGGTGCGGGCGGGCGAGGAGGATCCTCCGTGTCGTACGTGCGGGGGCATCCTCAAGTCGGCGACCATCAGCTTCGGGCAGAACCTGGTGCCCGAGGACCTGCAGCGGGCAGGGGAGGCGGCCCGGCGCTGCGACCTGCTGCTGGCGGTGGGGTCGACGTTGTCGGTCTACCCGGTGGCCGACATGGTGCCCGTGGCCCGGATGGCGGGGGCCCGCGTCGTCATCGTGAACGGCAGCGAGACGGCGATGGACCACCTGGCCGACGCGGTGTTGCGCGGGTCGATCAGCGAGCTGTTGCCCCGGATCGTCGGAGGGTGACCGTGTGTTGACCGGGCCGTCGAGAGCATCGGTTGTGCCCTCGGTCACCCAATGTGAGTAGCCTGCCGTCTGATGGCTGCGCTGCTGGAGGCTGCGAAGCGCCGCAATCCCTTACCGTCCGGCACGGCCGCGGTCGGGGCGGGGCTGATCGTCGCAGGGCTTTCCGCGTACGGCTTCCTGTTCGTGGCCGACAAGGCGCTCTCGAAGGCGGAGTACTCCCCGCTGGGTGCGTTGTGGAGCCTCGTGTTCCTCGTCGGGCCGGGTGTGTTCCTCCCGCTCGAGCAGGAGATCAGCCGGGCGCTCGCCGAGCGGCGGGCCCGGAACCAGGGCGGGGCGCCCGTCTTCCGGCGTGCGGCCACGCTCGGGGTCGGTCTCGGGCTGGCGGTGTTCATCCTGCTCATCGTGTCCGCACGCTGGACCGTCGACCATCTCTTCGACAACCAGTTCCTGTTGCTGGTGGGCCTGGCGCTCGGCCTGGCCGGGGCGCTGGCCGGGCACCTGACCCGGGGCAGCATGTCCGGCACGGGCAACTTCAAGGGGTACGGGACCTACCTCGGGGCCGACGGCTTCCTCCGGGTGACCGGCGCCATCGTGTGCGTGATGATCGGGGTCAACACGGCCGGGCCGTTCGGCATCGCCATCGGCGTGGCGGGCCTGCTCGCCGTGCCCGTGGCCCTCGCCGTCCAGCGGCCCCACCTCGAGGAGGGGCCGGAGGCCAGCCTCAGCGAGGTGGGCAGCGCCCTGCTCCTGCTGCTCGTCGGGTCACTGTCCGCGTTCGCGCTGATGAACATCGGGCCGGTGCTGGTGAAGCTGCTGGCCGACGACTTCCAGGCCGAGGCCGCGGGGCGGTTCGTCAACGGCGTCGTCATCGCCCGGATCCCGCTGTTCCTGTTCCAGGCGGTCCAGGCGTCGCTGCTGCCCAAGCTCTCGGCCCTCGCCAACACGGGTCAGTTCGGTGACTTCCGGGCCGGGCTCAAGCGCCTGATGATCGCCGTGACCGGGCTGGCCGTCGTCGGCACGATCGCCGGCGCGCTGCTCGGGCCGTTCGTGGTCGAGATCATGTTCCCCCGCGCCGACCTCAGCGCCCGCACGATGGGGCTGCTCGCCGCCGGTTCCGGGCTCTACATGCTCGCCCTGGCCTGCGCCCAGGCGCTGATCGCCCTCGGCGGCCACCTCGACCAGGCCATCGGCTGGTTCCTCGGCCTCGTCGCCCTCATGGTCACCGTGCTGTTCGGGGCCCGGGACCTGTTCCTGCGGGTCGAGTGCGCCCTGCTCGTGGGCAGCGGAGTGGCGCTGGCGGTGATGATGGCCCTGCTGGCCCGGCGGCTCGCCGCCGCCGGCCCGCTCGAGGTCGACTCGGGCGACTTCATCGAGGCGCTCCACGACGTCCCGATCGAGCCGTAGGCGACCGCGGTCGGGCCGAGGCGACCGGGAACACCCCGCCTGGCCGGATTGTTGAGTCACTCGATAGGCTTTTCCGGCGCCGACAACGCCGCACGTCCGCACGAGAGGCTGCCCGATGCCGAGCTTCCGAGAGCTGCTCGCCGCCACCAAGTCCCAGATCCGCGAGGTCGACACGGCCACCGCCGACGACATGCGCCGCCGGCCCGGCACCGTCGTGCTCGACGTCCGCGAGCCGGACGAGTACGAGCAGGGCGCCATCCCCGGCGCGGTGCACATCCCCCGCGGCACGATGGAAGGCTCCGTCGAGAACCGCCTGCCCGACAAGGCCGCTCCGGTCGTCATCCACTGCGCCTCCGGCGTGCGCTCCGCGTTCGCGGCCAAGACGCTGACCGAGATGGGCTATCAGGACGTCGTGTCCATGACCGGCGGCTTCAACAAGTGGAAGGACGAGGGCCGCGACTGGTCCACGCCCCGCAAGCTGACCGCCGAGCAGCGCAACCGCTACCAGCGCCACCTGCTGCTGCCGGAGGTCGAGGTCGAGGGCCAGCTCAAGCTGCTCGACGCCCGGGTCCTGCTGCTCGGCGCCGGCGGGCTCGGCTCCCCGGCCGCCCTCTACCTGGCGGCGGCCGGCGTCGGCACCATCGGCATCGTCGACATGGACGTGGTCGACGAGTCCAACCTGCAGCGGCAGATCCTCCACAACGTCGACCGCATCGGCGAGCGCAAGGTCGACTCGGCCAAGAAGTCCCTGACGCTGCTCAACCCCGACGTGAACGTCGTGACGCATGACGTGCGGCTCGGTGCCGACAACGTCATGGACATCCTGTCGGGCTACGACATCGTGGTCGACGGGGCCGACAACTTCCCGGTGCGCTACCTGCTCAACGACGCCGCCCTCAAGCTCGGCATCCCCGTGGTGCACGGCTCGATCTTCCGGTTCGAGGGCCAGATCACCGTGTTCAAGCCCCACGACGGCCCCTGCTACCGGTGCTTCCTGCCCGAGCCGCCGCCGCCGGAGCTGGCGCCGTCGTGCGCCGAGGCGGGCGTGCTCGGGCGTGCTGCCCGGCATCGTCGGCTCGATCCAGGCCGTCGAGGCCATCAAGCTCATCCTCGGCCTCGGCGACGACCTGTCGGGGCGCCTCCTGGCCTACGACTCGCTGGAGCAGTCGTTCCGCACCTACAAGATGCTGCGCGACCCGCAGTGCCCGACGTGCTCGATCGATCCCGACCAGATCGTGATCGCCGAGTACGACGAGCTGTGCGCCCCGCACCCCCTCCAGCCGCCGCCCGGCTGACGGAGGACCGCTAGGGCGACCCGCTGTCGACGTCGCCGTCGCCGTCGACGAACACGATCGCCCGCGCCCGCGACGTCACCCGGGCCAGCACGCCGCGCACGCCGGACACGCCCTCGGTCGCGGCCCCCGCCGTGGTCGGGCCGTCCGGGGTGCGGGCGTCGGTCGGCCGCGTCCGCCAGGGCGTGGATCGCCCGGCGCCGAGCGGCCCAGTCGTCGTAGGTGGCGCGGAAGCGCTCGGCGGCGACCGCCGGCTCCAGCTCGACGCTGGACCGGCGCAGCACGTAGCCGAACTCCATGCCGTCGGGGCCCTCGTCGTCGGACAGGACGCCGTCGACGAACTCCCAGCGGTGTCCCAGCTCCCGTATCCCGTGGTCGAGCACGGGCAGGAAGTCGTCCTCGGTCCAGCAGTGCACGTGGATCGACCGCCGGCGGTGGAGCGAGAACAGCTTGGCCCGGTGCTCGGGGGACGCCTCCTCCACCGAGGCCCGGAAGTCCGGCTCGGTGAACCGCAGGAACTCGAGGATGTGGTCGTCGTCGACCTCGGTCACCCCCGCATCGTGCTCCCGCAGCAGGTGGCCGAGGTCGGTCACCGGCCGGTCGCGGTCGAAGGTCCGCCGCATGTCCGGGAGGAGCACGAGCGCCACCCCGCCCGGCCGCAGCACCCGGTGGATGTCGTCGAGCAGCCCGATCGGCTCGGCCACGTGCTCCAGCACGTGGCTGGCGATGACGAAGTCCTGGGTGGCGTCGCCCAGCGCCGCCAGCCGGTCGGTGTCGAGGTCGCACACCACGTCCGGCGGGGGGAAGCGGGCATCGTCGCCGAGCTCGGCGAACAGCTCCCGGTTCTCGTCGGGCTCCCACCGGTCGACGTAGGCCACCGTCGTGCCCGGGTAGGGGAGCGGGAACGGGTTGTGACCCGGCCCGAGCTCGACGCCCGACCCCACGAGATGCCGGCCGACCCCTCGGCGCACGGACTCCGGGTCGCGAGCGAGCCCGGGCGGATCGGACGGCGGCGGCACCCCCGGCACGCTAACGCGCCACCCGGCGACCGACATCGAACCACCGGATCCGTGAGGCCCGGTGACGCCGGACGCGGGCGGCGGCCCGACGCCCGGAGCCAGCGGTCCGACCGCGTGGGACATGCCCGCCACGACGGCCCCGCCCGTCGTCGCCCGGCCCCGCCCGGCTGCCGGTCCCGGGGCCCGTGCCGGTCCCCTCGCCGGGCACTGCTAGTGTCCCCCTCTCGGGCTGGTGGGTATGGCAGCCTCTCACTATCCGTGCTGGTGGCGTTCGGTGACATCCACGCGCCGCCCCTCCGTCGTGGCGGACCACTTCACTCCATGATCATCACCAGAACACCGTTGCGGATCTCGATCGGGGGTGGCGGGACCGACCTGCCGTCCTACTACACCCGCAAGGGCGGCTATCTGATCTCCGCCGCCATCAACCGCTACATCTACATCGCCATCAACGACACGTTCACCGACGACTACGTCATCAAGTACTCGTCGCTCGAGCGGTCCGACACGGTCGACGGCATCTCCCACCCCCTCGTGCGGGAGGCCCTGCGCCTCCACCCGATCGGCGGCGCCAAGGAGATCGTCAGCATCGCCGACATCCCCGCGGGCACCGGCCTGGGGTCGTCCGGCGCCTTCACCGTGGGCCTCCTGCGGGCGCTCTACGCCTACAAGCGCGAGCACGTCACCGCCGGCGCCCTGGCGGAGGAGGCGTGCCACATCGAGATCGACATCCTGTCCGAGCCGGTCGGCAAGCAGGACCAGTACATCGCCGCGTTCGGCGGCCTGTCCTGCTTCGACATCGCCAGCGACGGCAAGGTCCGGGTGTCGCCGCTGCCCATCTCGGTCGACACCCTGCGTGACCTGGAGGAGCACCTGCTCCTCTTCTTCACCGGCTACTCCCGGCGGGCGGGCGAGGTCCTCTCGGACCAGCACAAGCGGTCGGTCGAGGGCGACGAGGCCATGCTCGCCCGCCTGGCCGAGACCGAGGCCATCGGCCGGCGCATCGGCGCCGCCCTGGAGGCGGGCGACACCACCGCCTACGGCGCCCTCATGCACGAGCACTGGCTGGCCAAGCGCGAGCGGTCGCCGCACATGTCCAACCCCGACATCGACCGGTGGTACCAGGTCGGCATCGACAACGGGGCCGTGGGCGGCAAGCTGGTGGGCGCCGGCGCGGGCGGCTTCCTGCTGTTCTACGCCAAGGACGCCGGCCGCCTGCGCGAGGCGATGACCGCCGAGGGGCTGTCCGAGGTCCGCTTCTTCTTCGACCACGACGGCAGCACCGTCATGACGCGGGACTAGCCGCGCCGGTGCAGGTCCTCGTCCTGGCCGGCGGGCTGGGCACGCGGATGCGCCCGCGGACCGAGACCATGCCGAAGGCCCTCCTGCCCGTGGCCGGGCGTCCGTTCGCCGAGCGCCAGGTCGAGCTGCTGGCCGCCCACGGGGTCGAGGACATCGTGTTCTCGGTCGCCTACCTCGGCCACATGATCCGCGACGTGCTGGGCGACGGGCGGCGGTTCGGCGTCCGCATCGGCTACGTCGACGAGGGCGACGACCTGCGCGGCACCGGCGGCGCCGTGCGCCTCTTCGTCGACTCCGGGCTCGGCGGACGACGACTTCGCCGTGCTCTACGGCGACTCCTACCTGCCCATCGACTACGCCGCGGTGTGGCGGGCCTACGCCGACAGCGGCCGCCCGGCGCTGATGACCGTGATCCGCAACCACGACCGGTGGGACGCGAGCAACGCCGATCTCGGGGCCGACGGCCTGGTCCGCTACCGCAAGGGGGCCGGCCCGGACGCCGGGTTCACCTACATCGACTATGGTCTTTCGGTTGTTTCCGCCAGGGTTGTGCTCGAGCACGTCGCACGTGACACCGTGAGCGACCTGGCCGGGCTCTTCACCGATCTGGGCGAACGCGGCATGTTGGCAGGTTTCGAGGTCCACGAGCGCTTCTACGAGGTCGGCTCGGCGGAGGGCATCGCCGACCTGGAGACCATGCTGGAACGCCGCACCGGAGCGCATTGACGATGACCGATCTCGACGTCCATCCGATCACCGACGGTGACGTGACGCTGCTCGTGCCCGAGGTGGACGAGCCCGATCCCGAGCTGTCGATCGTGATCCCGGCCCTCAACGAGGCCCTCACCATCGAGGACTTCGTGGCCTGGTGCCACCAGGGCCTGGCCGACGCCGGCATCAAGGGCGAGATCCTGATCGTCGACAGCTCGACCGACGCGACCAGCGAGCTGGCGCTGGCGGGCGGCGCCCGGGTGCTGCGCACCCCCAAGCGGGGCCTGGGCCGCGCCTACATCGACGCCCTGCCCTACATCCGGGGCCGCTACGTCGTCATGGGCGACGCCGACTGCACCTACGACTTCCGCCAGCTGCGCGAGTTCGTCGAGCGGTTCCACGAGGGCTACGAGTTCGTCATGGGCTCGCGCTGGAAGGGGTCGATCGAGCCCGGCTCGATGCCCGGCCTCCACCAGTACTTCGGCACGCCGTTCACCACCTGGATCCTGAACCGGGTGTACGGCTCCCGGTTCTCCGACATCCACTGCGGCATGCGGGGCATCACCCGCGACGCGCTCGAGCGCATGGACATCACGTCCCAGTCCTGGGAGTACGCCTCGGAGATGGTGCTCAAGTCGGTGCACATGCGCCTGCGCACCGCCGAGGTCCCGGTCACGTTCCTGAAGGACCGGGAGGGGCGCCTCAGCCACCACAAGCGGTCGGGCTGGTTCTCGCCGTTCTCGGCGGCGTGGATCAACCTGCGGGCGATGTTCGTCTACGGCTCGGACTTCTTCCTGTTCAAGCCGGGCATCGTGCTCGCGGTCCTCGGCCTGCTGCTGACGCTGCCGCTCAGCTTCGGCGACATCGACATCGGCCCCCTGGCCCTGTCGCTGCACTGGCAGTTCCTCGGCGTGACCATCCTCGCGGTCGGCACCCAGGCGTTCCTGCTGGGCTGCATCGCCCAGGTGCTGTTCGACTACACGGGCCGCAACTCCAAACGCTGGCAGCGGGTGTTCCCGTACACCCGCACGGTCATCCTCGCCTTCGGGCTCGGGGTGCTCGGCGTCGTGCTCGCGCTGCCGCTCGTCGTCGACTACGCGACCAGCGACTTCGCGCTCACCCGTGCCGACTCGGTCCAGAACCACCTGGCGGTGACCGGCCTCGCCGCCGCCATCACGGGCGCCCAGCTGTTCGTGTCGACGCTGGTGCTGCACGGGACCATCCTCGCCACCTCCCGCCCGCTACCGACCGCCTCCCCGGAGTAGACGCCGACCATGCCGATGATCCAGTACTACGGCCGGCTGGCCCGCCAGTCGGCCATGTCGATCGCCAAGGGCGTCGCCCTGCCGTTCGTGCGCGGCGAGGCGGTGCGCTCGGGCGCCCACGGCATGGCCTACCCGGTGTCGACGTACGCCCCCTGGCTCGTGGACGAGGAGTTCCAGCGCTACCACCAGGCGGTGCGGAAGAACACGCTGGTCGACGTCTGGCGCTGCTACGAGCTGTGGACGCTGGTCGGCGAGCTGCGCGACGTGCCCGGCGCCATCCTCGAGGTCGGCGTGTGGCGGGGCGGCACCGGGGCGCTGATGGCGGCCAAGGCGGCCAGCCTCGGCATCGAGGACGGCGTCTACCTGTGCGACACGTGGGAGGGCGTGGTCAAGACCGGCGACGTCGACACCTACTACCGCGACGGCAAGCACGACGACACGTCGCGCGAGATCGTGCAGCGGCTGGTCGAGACGCTGGAGCTCGACCGGGTCGAGCTGCTGCAGGGCATCTTCCCCGACGACACGGGCGACAAGATCGCCGACCAGACGTTCCGCCTCGTGCACATCGACGTCGACGTCTACCAGTCGGCGAAGGACGTCCTCGACTGGGCGTGGCCGCGCCTGTCGTCCCAGGGCGTCGTCGTGTTCGACGACTACGGCTTCCCGGCCTGCCCCGGCATCGCCCAGTTCGTCGACGAGCAGCGGATGATGGACGACCGCCTCGTGCTCCACAACCTCAACGGCCATGGCCTCATCGTCAAGCGCTGACGGCGCGGGGCGGGCCGGCTCGTTCGGCCAGCACCACGAGCTGACGCCGGTCGACCGCCTCGGCGTGTGGCTGTCGGGGCGCCGCATCCGGCGCCACGTCCCGAGCTTCGCGGGCAAGCGCATCGCCGACGTCGGCTGCGGCTACGAGGCCACGTTCGCCCGCACGGTCCTCGACGAGGTCGAGCACGCGGTCCTGCTCGACATGGCCGTCGACGCCGACCTCAAGGCCCATCCCCACGCCGAGGTCGTCGAGGGCCCGTTGCCGGACACGCTGGCGCCCGTGCCGGACGGCAGCGTCGACGTCGTGCTGTGCACCTCGGTGCTCGAGCACCTGTGGGAGCCCCAGCGCGCCCTCGACGAGATGCGCCGCGTGCTGCGTCCCGGCGGCGTGTGCCTGCTCAACGTGCCGTCGTGGCGGGGCAAGCGCTTCCTCGAGCTGTCGGCCTTCCGCCTGGGGCTCAGCCCCGCCGACGAGATGAACGACCACAAGACCTACTACGACCCCCGCGACCTGTGGCCGATGCT
Organism: uncultured Acidimicrobiales bacterium; assembly: GCA_963759225.1. Lineage (GTDB taxonomy): Bacteria > Actinomycetota > Acidimicrobiia > Acidimicrobiales > VFJN01 > ZC4RG19. Next base: position 67,496 of record CAVWYL010000022.1, read on the forward strand.
GGTCAAGGCCGGGTTCCGCCCCCAGGACATCCACGTGGCCCGCCACAAGTTCGGCCTCAACACGTTCGCCGCGTGCCGCGTCCCCTCCGAGAACGGAGCCGCATGAGCACCTTCACCGAGTCGTTCCTCGACGAGACCCGTCGCATCCTCGACGCGCTCGACACCGACAGCGTCGAGGCCGTGGCCAACGACCTGGCCGCGGTGCGGGCCCGCGGCGGGCGCCTGTTCATCCTCGGGGTGGGCGGGTCGGCGGGACACGCCGGCCACGCCGTCAACGACTTCCGCAAGCTGTGCGGGTTCGAGGCCTACGCACCCACCGACAACGTGTCCGAGCTCACGGCCCGCACCAACGACGAGGGCTGGGACACGGTGTTCTCGGCGTGGCTCGAGGGCTCGCGCCTCGGCGCCGACGACGCCCTGCTGGTGTTCTCGGTGGGCGGCGGCGACGTCGAGCGCAACGTGTCGCCCAACATCGTCCGGGCCATCGAGCTGGCCCAGAAGGTCGGCGCCGGCGTCCACGGCATCGTCGGGCGCGACGGCGGCTACACCGCGGCGTCGGCCACGTCGTGCGTGGTCATCCCGCCGCTGGTGGCCGAGCGGATCACGCCCCACACCGAGGGCCTGTGCGCCGTGGTGTGGCACCTGCTCGTCAGCCACCCGGCCCTGCAGCGCGACCGCGACGAAGTGGGAATCCGTCGCCGGGGACGCCCGGTGAGCGAGCGCTACCTCGTCGTCGGCGGCGCCGGGTTCATCGGCAGCCACTTCGTCGACCGGCTGCTGGCCGACCCCGAGGTCGGCGGCGTCACCATCTACGACAACTACTCCTCCGGCCGGCACTGGCACCACGCCGACCACGACGCCGACCCGCGCTTCGCCGCCGTGCGGGGCGACGTCGAGGACACCGCCAGCCTGCGCGCGGCGATGGACGGCCACGACACCGTCATCCACCTGGCCTCCAACCCGGACATCGCGGCGGCCGTCACCAACCCGGCCATCGACTTCGACCAGGGCACCGCGCTCACCAACAGCGTCGTCGAGGCCATGCGCACGACCTCGGCGCAGCGGCTGCTGTACGCGTCGGGCAGCGGCGTGTACGGCGACCTCGGCCACACCGAGGCCCAGGAGGACCACGGCCCGCTGCTGCCGGGGTCGACCTACGGGGCGTCGAAGCTGGCCGGCGAGGCGCTCATCTGCTCCTACGTGGCGATGTTCGACCTGACGGCGTGCGCGTTCCGGTTCGGCAACGTCGTCGGCCCCCGCCAGACCCACGGCGTGGGCTTCGACTTCGTGCGCCGGCTGCGCAAGGACCCGACCGTGCTGTCGATCCTGGGCGACGGGCAGCAGTCCAAGTCCTACATCGACGTGGGCGACGTCGTGTCGGCGGTGCTCACGGCCCATGCCCGCGAGACGGCGCCGTTCCGAGCGTTCAACGTCGCCACCGGTGACTACGTCACCGTGACCGAGATCGCCCACCTGGCGCTGGAGGTCCTCGGCCTCGACCCCGCCGGCGTCGACTTCGAGTACACCGGCGGCGACCGGGGCTGGAAGGGCGACGTGCCGATCGTGCGGCTCGACACCGACCGCATCCGGGCCCTCGGGTGGACGCACACCCGGTCGTCGGCCGAGGCCGTGGCCGCGGCCATGGGCGCGCTGGCCCGCGACGACGCTGCGGGGTTGCTCTGAGCGGCGACCGGGGCCGCGTGGCCGTGTTCCTCGACCGCGACGGCGTCCTCAACGAGGCGCTGGTGCGGGACGGCAAGCCGTACCCGCCGACGTCCGTGGACGATGTGGTGCTCCGGCCCGGCGTCCGCGAGGCGTGCCGCGCCCTGCGCGACGCCGGCGCGCTGCTCGTCGTCGTGACCAACCAGCCCGACCTGGCCCGGGGCACCGCCGACCGGGCCCAGGTCGACGCCATCAACGACCACCTCACCGCCGAGCTGGGCCTCGACGCCGTGCGGGTCTGCCCGCACGACGACCCCGACGGGTGCGGCTGCCGCAAGCCGCTCCCGGGGCTGATCCTCGACGCGGCCGACGAGCTCGGGGTCGACCTCGCTCGCAGCCTCATGGTCGGCGACCGCTGGCGGGACATCGAGGCCGGCGCCCGGGCGGGCGTCACCACGGTGTGGGTCCGCAGCGACTACCGCGAGCGGGCGCCCGAGGCGCCCGATCACGTCGTCGAGGGCCTGGCCGACGTCGTACCCCTGATCACGTACTCATCCACGCGCAAGGAGGCGCCGCAGCGATGATCGAAACGAACAACCTCACCGTCCGGGTGTTCGCCGACGGGGCCGACATCACCGAGGTCCGCAAGCTGGCGGCCGATCCGCTGATCGCCGGGTTCACCACCAACCCCACGCTCATGCGCAAGGCCGCGGTCGACGACTACGAGCAGTTCGCCCACGAGTTCCTGGAGTGCGTCCCGGACCGGCCGATCTCGTTCGAGGTGTTCTCCGACGAGTTCGACGAGATGGAGCGCCAGGCCCGCAAGATCGCGGCGTGGGGCGACAACGTCTACGTCAAGATCCCCATCACCAACACGGTCGGGACGTCGAGCCTCGACCTCGTGCGCCGGCTCAGCACCGACGGGGTCCAGCTCAACATCACCGCCCTGCTGACCGACGAGCAGGTCGTGGCGACCGCCGAGGCGCTCGAGGGCGGCAGCGCCGCCTTCGTCTCCGTGTTCGCCGGCCGCATCGCCGACACCGGCCGTGAGCCCGAGCCGATCATGGTGCGGGCCCTCGACACCCTGCGCCCGCTGCCCGGCGTCGAGCTGATCTGGGCCAGCCCCCGCGAGGTGCTGAACATCGCCCAGGCCGACCGGATCGGCTGCCACGTCATCACGGTCACGCCGGACCTGCTGGCCAAGCTGGGCCTGTTCGGCAAGGACCTGGGCGAGTTCTCCCTCGACACCGTGCGCATGTTCCACCGGGACGCGGCGGCCGCCGGATACACGCTGTGAGCGACACCCCGTCCGCCGCCGTCGACCAGGACGACTGGGACACGCACTGGGAGACGTTCCACGAGACGACCCAGCGCAACCCCGCCCAGGCGTTCCGGCGGCGCGTGGTGCTGCGCCGGCTCGGCGCCGCGGGCGAGCCGCAGCGCTACCTCGACATCGGCTGCGGGCAGGGCGACCTGGCCCTCGCCGTGGCCGAGCACTGGCCGGCGGCCGGGATCGCGGGGATCGAGCTGAGCGCCAAGGGCGTCGAGATCGCCGCTGCGAAGGTTCCCCGCGGGCGGTTCGAGCAGGTCGACCTGCTGAGCGACCAGGAGCCGGGCGAGGGCCTGGCGGGTTGGGCGACGCACGCCACGTGCTCGGAGGTGATCGAGCACGTCGACGAGCCGGAGGAGTTCCTCCGCTCGGCGACCCGCTGGCTGGCCCCCGGCGCCACGCTGGTGGTGACGGTGCCGGGCGGCGAGCGGTCGGCGTTCGACATCCACATCGGCCACCGTCGCCACTACGACGCCGCCGACCTGACCAAGCTGCTGGAGGCGGCCGGGTTCACCGTCACCGCGTGCGGCGGCGCCGGCTTCCCGTTCTTCAACCTCTACCGGCGGGCCGTGATCGCCCGCGGGCAGGCGCTCGTCGACGACTTCGACAAGGGCGTCGGCGTGAGCGCCGGGGCCCGGGCGGCGATGCTCGTGTTCGACGGGCTGCTGCGCATCACGCCCACCGGGGGGCAGCGCGGGCTGCAGATGTACGCCGTCGCCACGGCGCCGACGGACCGCCCGTGACCGAGACCGTCCGCACCGACCCGACGGCGAGGCCGCCGGACGCCAACGGCGGCACCCCGTCGCCGGCGCCGGCGAACGCCTCCCGGTCGGCGCGGACGGTGCGAGCCACCGCCTCGCGGTGGTTCCAGCGCCCGGCCCGCACGTGGCCGGGCCGGGTGTCGATCATCGCCGGGTCGGCGGCGATCGCCCTGGGGGTCAGCGACGCCATCAACCGTCGCTTCCTGGCCCCGGGCGGCATGCACGTCACCTCGGACGTGGTCGGTTACCCGACGCTGCGCAACTTCGACAGCGTCCACTACACCGAGCTGTTCGCCCTGGCCGCCGTGGTGTTCCCCGTCATCCTGCTCGTGTCGTTCGTGGTGCTCGACCGCATCGTGCCCCGCGTGTTCGCCCGCTTCGGCAACGAGCGGGTCGTCAACGGCGCCGGCGTGGCCGGGCGCCTGGCCATCCCCGGCGCGGCCCTGGGCCTGGCCGTCGCCGCGGCCGCGCAGCAGACCGGCCGCGCCGCCGTCGTGGCCACGATGGTCCTCGGCGCGGTCGCCTGGGCGGTGGTCGTCGGCGCCGCGGCGTTCGTGCTCGAGCGGCTGCGCCCGGGGGAGTCGTACGCCTTCCGCCTGGCCGAGGCCAACGCCCTCGCGGTGCCGGTCACGCTGCTCGGGCTGGCGGCGGTGTCGACGGCGACGGGCGTGGAGGTCGTGGACACCGACACCGTCGAGCACCACCCGTTCCTGCCCTGGTGGCTGGCGGTCGTCGGGGTCGCCGTGGTCGTCGGTCTGGTGGCGTGGCGCCTCCGGTCGGCGGGGCCGGGCATCGAGGACCGCCGCGCCTTCGAGCGGGACACCGTGGCCCTGGTGGCGGGGTCCGTGATCGTGTTCCTGATCACGGCGAAGCTGCCGGGTGCCGTCGGGCACATGGACGCGTTCCACGAGGGCGAGTCGCTGGCGACGGCCACGATGCTGCGCGACGGCCTGTTCCCGTGGCGGGACCTGCTGTTCATCCACGGCCCGCTGCACGACGGCCTCGTCACCATGCTCGGATTCGCCGTGTTCGGCGACACCCGCTGGGGCGGGATCGCCGGCGCCGGCGTGCTGGCCACCCCGCTGGCCTTCGTGTTCGTGTGGATCCTGCTGGCCCGGGTGCTGCGGGCCAACTGGGCCGTGCTGGCCGGGTACCCGCTGCTGCTCGCGGCCGGCTCGGAGTTCTTCGGCGGGCTGGCGCTGCTCGTCGGTGGCCCTGCGGATGGCGTTCCTGCCGCTCGTGGCGCTGCTGGCGATCCGGGCCCTGCGGTCGAGCGCGGTCGGCTGGTCGGTGGCGCTCGGCGCCGTGCTGTTCGTCGCCTTCGTGCTCACGCCCGAGTTCTTGTTCCCGGTGGTGGCGCTGGCGGTCGCCGTCGTCGGCTTCGAGTGGGTCGACGGGCGGGGTCTGCGCTGGCGCCGCCGCTTCTCCCGGACCCTGGCGGCGGCCGCCGGTGGGGCGGGCGCGGCCGGCGTCTTCGCCCTGTGGCTGCTGGCGAACGGTGCCCTCGACGACTTCGTCTTCTACTTCCGCACGTTCGCGCCCGGACCACGAGCTGACCGGCGCCTTCCCCATCGACGTGGACGTGAACGGGTTCGAGTACCTGGTCGCCGGGGTGCTGCCGTGGGTGCTGGCCGTGGTCACCGGCGTGTACTTCGCGTGGCGGCTGGCGAGCCGGCGGGCCCTGCGGGTCGCCGACTGGGTCATCGGCAGCCTCGCGATCGCCGGGCTGATCTATCTACCCGAAGTTCCTGGCCCGGCGCCGACGGCCACGTGTTCGCCCAGATGGTGTTCGCCCTCCCGCTGCTGATCTACGCGCTGGCCCGCGGCCTGGAGCCGGGCGACCGCGACCTCGAGCAGTCGGCCCCCGGGCGGGCGCCGCGTCACGCCCTCAGCGTCGTGGTGGTCGGCGCCCTGCTCCTCACCGCGGTCCAGCCCGCGCTCCGGGCGCTGGGCGACATCTCCGAGCAGTTCCGTCCGGAGGCGGCCACCGCCGCGCCCGAGGGCCGCCTGGGCTACGAGGTGGACGCCCTCCCCGCCGGGATGATCGACGACATGCGGACGGTCATCGACGCGGTCGGGCCCGACGCCCGCGTGTTCGACTTCTCCAACCAGCCCGCCACCCTGTACTACCTGCTCGGCCTGCCCAGCCCGACGCGGTACTTCCACGTGAGCATGGCGATCCGCGAGCCGAACCAGACCGACCTCATCGAGGAGCTGGAGGCCGACCCGCCCGAGCTGGTCCTGTACTGGTCGGACAAGATCGGGCTGCCCTACTGGGACGGCATCATCAACCCGGTCCGGCACTACGACGTCAGCCAGTACGTGCTGGAGAACTACCGGCCGTGGGTGGGCGTCCACGGCCAGCTCTTCTACCTGCGCAACGACATCGACCCGCCCGACGTGGCGTCGTTCGCCGGCGACCTGTCGGTCGAGCCCGCCACCTACCTGCGGGGCGCCGTGCCGCCGTGCGACTGGGGGACGGCGCCGATGTACCTCGACAGCGCCCCCCAGGTCGGCACCGACGGCGAGACCCTGGTCACCGAGCCCGTCGTGGCGCTCGCCCAGTTCACGGGGTGGGCGGCTCCGGTCGACGGCGTGGTGCCCCAGCGGGTCCTGGCGGTGACGGGCGACGGTCGCGTCGTCTCCGAGGCGCGGGCCAACCAGCCCCGGCCGGACCGGGCGCTGACCGATCCCGAGAGCGTGAACTCGGGCTTCACGCTGACCGCGCCGCTCGTCGCGGGCGAGCTCGCCGACGACGTCCACGTCGTGGCCGTGACGGAGGACGGGGCCGTGGCCGCCGTGGGGGAGAGCGCGCCGCTGGCCGCCGGCACCGAGCTGCGCTGGTCGGGCGGGACGGCGGTCGTCGGGTCCGGGGCGGGCGGCTCGATCGACGGGTCCGGGGTCACGGCGCCGCCGGCCGACAAGCGGATCGTGCGCGTCGACCTGCCGCCGGGGTCGACCGAGACCTACGACTGGCTCGAGGTCGACCTCGCGGGCGAGCCGGCCGACGCGGCGTTCACGCTCACCGACACGTACGGGTCCAACGAGGCCGACGTGAACGGCCGGCCCATCGGCCAGGGCATCCACTTCGAGACGCTGGCCCGGGACATCGACCGGTTCCTCGTCCAGGGGGCGAGCTGCGCCCAGTGGCGCGAGTTCGGCGACACGTTGTACCTGCAGTCCGGCGTGGCCAACGACGTCACGCTCACTCTGCAGCGGTCCGTCGTCCCGCCCGGGTCAGGCTGAGCAGGAACGACACCATCACCACCTGGGTGCCGGCGACCACCAGCAGCATCCCGGCGAGGGGGAGCCGCATGTCGTCGGTCGTCAGGCGCCCGAAGTCGGTCCCCGACCAGTGCACCGCGGCGGCGGCGAAGGCGGCCACGCCGCCGGCGACCATGAGCGCCCCGACGACGAGGCCCCACTCCAGCGTGAAGTGGTCGAGGGCGCGTTCGAGCCGGTCGTTGCGGGGCAGCAGGCCGAGCCGGAACGCGTAGGCGCGGGACACGAGCGCGAGGCCGCCGGCCTGGAGGCCGACGACGATGGCCGTGGCGGCGACGGTCATGGTCTGCACGTCGAAGGTGAGCCCGCCGACGGTGACGGATCCGGCCCACAGGGCCGCGAACGCGGCGGTGCCGCCGAGCACGAGCGCCACCGCGGGGTAGAGGAACAGCCACCGGGGGCTGAACACGAGCAGGTAGCGCAGGTGGCGCCAGCCGTCCCGCCACGTGCGGAGGTGCGGCTCCCGGGTGCGGCCCGCCGGTCGCAGCGTGGTGGGCACCTCGACGATGTCGAGGTCGGCGAGCGCGGCCCGCACCACCATCTCGCTCGCGAACTCCATGCCGTCCGTGCGCAGGTCGAGCTCCACCATGCGGTCGCGGCGGAAGCCGCGCATGCCGCAGTGGAAGTCGTGCACCGGCACGCGGAACAGCAGGCGGCCGAGGAAGGACAGGACGGGGTTGCCCAGATAACGGTGGAGGCCGGTCATGGCGCCCGGCTCGATGCCGCCCGCGAAGCGGTCGCCCATGACGAGGTCGGCGCCCCCGCGCAGTGCGGCGACGAACGGCCCGAGATCGTCGAGCGCGTAGCTGTCGTCGGCGTCGGCCATCACGACGTAGGTGCCCTCGGCGGCGGTGATGCCGTGGCGCAGCGCGGCGCCGTAGCCCCGCCGCGGGCACCGACACGACCCGGGCGCCGTGGGCCAGTGCGATCTCGGGCGAGCCGTCGGTGCTGCCGTTGTCGGCCACCACGACCTCGCCCTCGATGCCCAGCCGGGCCATCGAGTCCTGCGCCTTCGTGATGCACGCCGCCAGGGTCTCCGCCTCGTCGAGACAAGGGAGGACCACCGACAGCTCGCAGTGGGACAGCTTCGTGGGGGTCGCCATCTCGCCTGTTCTCGACCGTCGTACCGCGGCGGGTCGGACCTGGACCCGAGCCCGGCCCCGCACACTAATTGCCGGCGACCGGCTCCTCGATGCGGGGCGGGAGCCCGAACTGCTCGAACAGCTCGGGGTACAGGAAGTTGTGGTGGCCGACGATGCGACCGCCGGCCACGTCGATGATCTGGATCGCCCAGGGCTCCCACACGCCGGGGGCGACGTTGTGGTAGTTGCCGAAGCCGGCGGTGCCGTTGACCGACACGGGGAGCAGGCGGCCGTCCTTGCACACGATGCCCTCACCGAGGAACCAGCCGGCCAGGTTGTCCGGACCCACCAGCCACAGGTCGAACGGCGGCATGGACAGGATGACGTCCTCGCGGAGCAGGCCGACCAGGCGCGGGATGTCGTAGCGCTCGAAGGCGTCGACGTAGCGGTCGAGGAGCGCCTGCTGCTCGGGGTCGGCCGGGTCGTCGAGGCGCTCGCCCTCGTGCGCGGCCACGGTGGCCCGGGCCCGCTGCAGGGCGCTGTTCACGGACGCCACGCTGGTGTCGAGCAGCTCGGCGACCTCGCTGGCCTGCCAGCGCAGCACCTGGCACAGGATGAGCACCGACCGCTGCCGGGCCGGCAGGTGCTGGAGCGCGGCCACGAAGGCGAGGCGGATCGACTCGCGGGCGGCGGCGACGTCCGCCGGGTCGCCGGCGAGGTCGATGACCCGGTCGTCGGCCACGGGCTGGACGAACGCGTGCTCGCCGTGGCGGCTCGCCCAGCACGGCCTCGGCGACGGAGCTGGACGGGCCCATCTCCATGGGCCGGGCCCGGCGCTGGGGGCTGCGCATCATGTCGATGCAGACGTTGTTGGCGATGCGGTAGAGCCAGGACCGCAGGGACGACCGGCCCTCGAAGCCGTCGATGGAGCGCCAGGCGCGGACCATCGTGTCCTGCACCGCGTCCTCGGCCTCGGCGCCCGAGCCGAGCATGCGGTAGCAGTAGCCGGTCAGTTCACGGCGGTGCGACTCGAGGGCCCGCTCCAGGTCGGCCCCGGTGGGTGCTTCCGGTCGCTCCGTCGTGTCCGTGTCGCTCGTGGCCGCGTGTCGCGCCATAGGTCACCGAGCCTAGAGGGTCTCGGGCGTGTTGCCCGGTCGGATCAGATGGGTCAGGCCGCACAGGTCGAGGAGCTCGCACAGCTCCCGTGGCGGCTCGTCGACCCGCAGCGCGCGGCCCCGGCGCTTGAGGTCGAGGGTGAGGCGGGCGAGCAGGTGGACGATCCCGATGTCGGGCGGGCCACCCTCGACCCGCACGACGACCACGTCGCCCTCCGTCATCACGACCACGACTGTCGTGGTCGGCTCGTCGCCTTCGGCCACCACCGACCTCCTTTGTGCAGCCGTCATGTGCTTCGACGGGGGTGGGGCCGCGAAGTCATCGCGGCTTGCGCCGGCGCACCGCTCATGCGAACATGTGTTCGTGACGTCGGGCGCCACCATCCTGCACGCCGACCTCGACGCCTTCTACGCGTCGGTCGAGCAGCGCGACCGGCCGCGGCTGCGGGGGCGCCCGGTCATCGTCGGCGGCGGCGTGGTGCTGGCGGCGAGCTACGAGGCCAAGGCGTGCGGGGTCCGCACCGCCATGGGCGGGGCCCAGGCCCGTCGCCTCTGCCCCCACGCCGTGGTGGTCGAGCCGCGGATGGGGGCCTACGCCGAGGCGAGCCGTGCGGTGTTCGAGGTGTTCGGCGACACGTCTCCGCTGGTCGAGGGGCTGTCGATCGACGAGGCGTTCATCGACGTGGGCGGGCTGCGGCGGGTGTCGGGCACGCCGCGCGAGATCGCGGTGGTCCTGCGGCGCCGCGTGCTCGAGCGTGTGGGCCTGCCCATCACGGTGGGCGTGGCCCGCACCAAGTTCCTGGCCAAGGTGGCGAGCGGGGTGGCCAAGCCGGACGGGTTGCTGGTGGTGCCGCCGGACGGGCGAGCTGGCGTTCCTCCACCCGCTGCCGGTCGAGCGGCTGTGGGGCGTCGGCCGGGTGACGGCGGCCAAGCTGCACGACCGGGGCATCGCCACGGTCGGCGACGTGGCCGGGCTGCCGGAGGGGGCGCTGGTGGCGATGCTGGGGGTGGCGTCGGGGCGTCACCTGCACGCACTGGCGCACAACCGCGACCCGCGGCCGGTCGTGGTGGGGCGCCGGCGCCGGTCCATCGGGTCCCAGCAGGCGCTCGGGCGGTCGCGCCCGCCGCCCGAGCGCGTCGACGCCGTCGTGGTGGGGCTGGTCGACCGGGTGACGCGGCGCATGCGCGCCGCCCGGCGGGTGGGGCGCACGGTCATGCTGCGGCTGCGGTTCGACGACTTCACCCGGGCGTCGCGGTCGCACACGCTGGCCGGAGGCGACGGCCCACACGTCGACGATCCTGGCCACCGTGCGGGGGCTGCTGCGGGGGGCGGCGCCGGTGATCGAGGCGCGCGGGCTCACGCTGGTGGGCGTGGCGGTCGGCAACCTGGCCGACGACCGGGCGGTCCAGCTCGCCCTTCCCTTCCGCCGCCGCGACGGGGACGCCCTCGACGACGCCCTCGACGCGGTGCGGGAGCGGTTCGGGTCGGGGGCCGTCACCCGGGCGGTGCACCTCGGCCGGGATCCCGGGCTCACGGTCCCGATGTTGCCGGACTGAGCCCCGGACGGCGGTGGCCAGCGTCCAGCAGCCGAGCAGCACGAACAGCACGAGGTAGTCGGTGGCGGGCAGCACGTAGTTGAGCTGGCCGGCCGCGGGCCAGGCGGTGGCGTCGACGAGGGCCAGCAGCATGATCCGGGTGAGGGTGGCGACGAGCAGGGCGGCCACCAGCAGCAGGGCCGCGGGATTGCGGCGCCCGGCCCGGGTGGCGAGGCCGGCGAGCAGCCCGGCGAGGGCCACCACCACCCCGAGGCGGGCGGCCGGGCGGTACACGTCGGTCAGGGCGGACACCGGCCACTGGGTGTCGAGGGCCGCCCGCTCGCGGGCCACGTGGTCGGCCCGGTCGTCGATGCCGCGGATCGGGGCGGCCAGGGTCCGCCACACGGCGGGCGACGCGTCGACCGACGGCGGGTGCTCGGGCTCACCGACGTCGTAGGCGAGGAACACCCCGGTGACGTCCCAGGTCGACGCCCACAGGTCGTCGCCGTCGATGCGGTGCCACGGCGGCAGCGGGCCGAGCGGCGGCGCCGAGCAGCGGAGCTCACCGGTGTCGCATGCCTCGGCGATGTCGTCCGCCACCCGGCCGAAGTAGCGCTGGGACTCGGCGCCCGAGTCGGCGTGCCCGGCGGCCTCGGCGGCGTCCCGCATCGCCCACACGAAGAACGAGCCCATGTAGTCGTCGCAGACGCCGGCGAAGGCGCAGCTGAGCCCGACCCAGGCGGTGGCCTCGCCGGTGAACGCCTCCTCCATCTCGGCGGCCGCCGGGCTGACCCGGTAGACGGCCCGCCGCTGCGACGTGCTCACCGGGACGTACCGGCGCTCGCGTCCCACCTGGACCCGCTGCCACTCGGCGTAGGCACGGGCGATCTCGCCGTCGGCCATGTCGGCCAGCACGGTGGTCCCGTAGTGCTCGCGATTCTGCTCGGCCGTCCAGTGCAGGGCACCGAGGCACCCGACGGCGGCGGCGGCGGCGAGGGTGAGCGCGACGACGAGGTTCCGGCGGGTGAACCGGTCGCGTCGGGGCCAGGACACGACCCCGGCGAGGACGACCAGCACCACCGCGGGGGCCAGCCAGGCCCGCTCCTCCCGCGTCAGGTAGTACCCGGCGGCGGCCACGCCGAGCGCCGCGCCGCCGGCGACGGCCACGGGGACGGCCCAGCGCGGCCCGCGGGCCGCGAGCGCCGGCACGAACGACACGAGCAGCAGGCAGCCACCGAAGACGAGCAGGCACAGCGAGCCGTACAGGCTGTCGCGGGCGACCCGGGCCGCGGCGGTGCCCAGGTACGCGGGGTTGAGGGCCAGCACCGCGAACGCCGCCAGGCCGGCGCCGCGGGAGCGGAACACCCGGGCCACCGCCCAGCCGGTGATGGCGCACGCCACCAGGTGCACGAGGTGCTCGGCGAGCTTCAGCGGGAGGCCCAGGTCGTGGACGGCGGCCATGAACAGCGGGTAGCCGGGCCCCTTGACCAGGGTGAGCTTGTCGTAGGGCCCGAGCCAGTCGCCGTCCACGACGTGCTGCGCCAGCCGGGCGAACAGCACGTCGTCGTTGGGCGCCTCGACCAGCCAGGCGGGCGACCGCAGCCGCAGCACGAGGCTCACCACCCCGACGGCGCCCGCCACCACCCAGGGCCACGCCTCGATCCACCGGCCCCCACGTGCCCGCCCCCCGTCCACCTGCGACCCGGGAGCCTCGGCCCCCCGGGGTTCGGGACCGCTGCCGTCGGCCGGCGGGGGCTCGGGCACGAGGCCCTCGGCCGCGTCCGGTTCGGGGTCGCGCCCGTCGGCCGGGTGGGGTTCGGTCGTACTGCCGTCGTCCGGCCGGGGTTCGGTCATCTGGCCCGCGGCCGCGTGGGGCTCGGAGTCGTGCCCGTCGGCCGGGTGGGGTTCGGGCGCGGGTGTCTCGGCGGGCTCGGCCGCCGTCGCGTGGGGACTCGGGGGGTCGTCGCGGCTGTCGTCGGCCGGGGGTGTGATCGGGTTCGTCACCGGAGGTCGGGGGTGTGCGAGGGGCTGCCGGCCGACACGTTAACCTCGTCCTACCAGGGACGGCGGCCGGCGATCACGCAGCGCGGTCACGAACTGGCACCGCTGCGAGACCCTACGGTAACGTCGAATGTCTTGTCCCGAAATCCTATGACATTGATTGACGCGAGCATCTGATGGCCTATGTGACCCAGGTGTGGAGCTATCGCGGCCTGATCGGCAACCTGGCCCAGCGGGAGCTCAAGAGCCGGTACAAGCGCAGCGTCCTCGGCTGGATGTGGTCGCTCATCAACCCGGCCTCGACCCTGCTCATCTACACGGTCGTCTTCGGCACGGTCATGCGCATCGACCCGCCGGTGGCCGGCAACGGGACGCTCAAGTCCTTCGCGTTGTACCTGTTCAGTGCCCTGCTGATCTGGAACTTCTTCAACGGCGTCGTGGTCGGCTCGATGGGCTCGCTCATCGGCGCCGGGCCCCTGCTGAAGAAGGTGTACTTCCCGCCGGAGTGCCCGGCGATCGCCAACATGCTGACGGTCCTGATCCAGACCGGCATCGAGGCCGGCATCCTCGTGGCCGTCATGATCATCGCCGGGAACGTGAGCTGGACGTTCCTCCTGTTCCCTTACCTGTTGCTGATGCTGGCCATGTTCTCGCTCGGAATTGGCATGGTTCTGAGCCTGCTGAACGTCTATCTGCGGGATATCAACTACCTGGTCGGCATCGTAATGAACCTGCTCTTCTACGGTACGCCGATCGTCTATCCGTACACTCTGGTCCAGGAGAATGCGCCCCGCTGGGTGGAGATCCTCGTGACGCTCAACCCGCTGACCCAGTTCGTCGGCGCCTCGCGGGACATCTTCTACCTGCTGCAGGTGCCCTCGCCCGCCCGCATGATCGGCATCACCGTCGTCTCGATCGTGACGTTCGCCGGGGGATGGACGATCTTCACCGCCAAGTCCAAGGACGTGAGCGAAGAGCTGTGACCCTCGTACTGCCCGACCGCCGAGCGACCACCTCCAGCGAGGCCGCGGTCGTCGTCAACGACGTGTCCAAGCGCTTCCGTCTCTACAAGGACCGCTCCACCAGCCTGAAGGAGCGGGTCACGCGCCTGCGCCGGTCCGTGTACGACGAGTACTGGGCGCTGCGGGACGTGTCGCTCGAGGTGCCCAAGGGCACGACCTACGGCCTCATCGGCCACAACGGCTCCGGCAAGTCGACGCTGCTGCGGCTCATGGCCGGCATCCACCGGCCCACCAGCGGCTCGGTCGACGTGCGGGGCCGGGTGTCCGCCCTCCTCGAGCTGGGCGCCGGCTTCCACCCCGAGCTGACCGGGCGCGAGAACGTCTACCTCAACGGGTCGATCCTGGGCCTCGGCAAGAAGGCCATCAACGCCAAGATCGACGAGATCGTCGAGTTCGCCGGCCTCGGCGAGTTCATCGACTCGCCCGTGAAGATCTACTCGAGCGGCATGTTCGTGCGGCTCGGCTTCTCCGTGGCCGTGCACGTCGAGCCGGACATCCTCATCATCGACGAGGTCATCGCCGTCGGCGACGAGGACTTCCAGCGCCGCTGCTTCGACCACCTGTACCGGCTGCGCAGCCAGGGCGCCACCATCATCATGGTCACCCACAGCCTCAACCTCGTGCAGACGATGTGCGACAACGCCGCCTGGCTCGACCACGGCGAGCTGCGGGCCATCGGCGCCGCTCCCGACGTCGTCCACCAGTACCTCGACGAGGTCAACGTGGTCGAGGCCGAGCGCATCGGCGGCGGGACCGAGGGCGCGGCCGAGGCCGAGGTCCGCTCCGCCCACGACCTGATCTCGATCGACGAGGTCGAGTTCCTGGGCCACGACGGCCGCCCCACGAAGGTCGCCACCCCCCTGGAGCCGCTCACGGTGCGGATGCACTGGACGGCGACGCGAGCCGATCGAGCTGCCGCTGTTCTCGTTCGCGGTCGAGAGCGAGGCCGGCGTGTACGTGGCCAACCCCGGCATGCAGACCGGCGACCACACGGGCAAGCTGCTCACCGGATCGGGCCACGTCGACTACACGCGTCGACTCCCTGGCCCTCGGACCCGGCCAGTACACCTTCAGCGTGGCGGCGCACGACCACTCGGGCACCACCGTGCTCGACAAGCGCGAGCGGTTCCTGACGCTGCGGGTGCAGCCGGGCTCGCGCGATGGTCTACGGCCTGGTGGACATGCTCGGGCGCTGGGAGCCGCCGGTGAGCGGCGGCCGGGGACCCGACATGAGCGACGACGAGGCGAGCGACGTCCCGCCGGAGGGCCCCGATCCGCGGGCGCGCGCCCGCTCCGCCGTCGAGCGCGTCGCCCCGCCCGGGTCGTCGACCCGCGCCGTGATGCGCCTGGCCCGCCAGGTCGCCCGCGACGGCGTGCGCTTCGGCGAGCACCTGCGCGAGGTCTGGCGTGTCGCCCGCGAGCTGGAACCGGCCGAGCCCGAGTACCGCTACTGGCTCCACGACCACCGTCCGCCCGTCGATCAGCTGATCGCCCAGACCGACCCGCTGCTCGCCGAGCGGATCCGCACCCGGGTCGCGTTCGTCGTGCTGCCCGGCAGCGACGACGACGTGGCCCACACGGTCGACACGCTCGTCGCCCAGACGTTCCGGGGCTGGACCGCCACGGTGGTCGGGCGAGCCGGCCGGCGGCACCGACAGCCGGGTCGCGGGCGCTCCCGGCGCCGACGCGGCGACGGTGCTGGCCGCGGTGGCCGCCGAGGGCGAGCCCCGCGACCTCGTGGTGGTGCTGGAGCCGGGCGACCGGGTCGAGCCCGACCTCGTGTTCAACCTGGTCGCCAGGGCCTGGGACAACCCGTTCGTGGACCTGATCCACTGGGACGACGACATCGTCGGCCGCTCCGCCACCCTCGGCGACCCCCGGTTCCGGCCGTCGTGGTCGCCGGAGATGCTGCTGTCGGCCAACTACGTCGGCCGGTCCTTCGCCGTGCGCCGCGACCGGCTCGCCGCGGCAGGGCCGCCCCGGCTCGAGCTGGGCGACGTGGCCTGGTGGGACTTCCTCCTGCGTCTCGACCTGACGGCCGGCCAGGTCGAGCGCGTGCCGCGGGTGCTCGCCCACCTGGTCCGCCGTCCGGCGACGGTGCTCGGGGAGGAGGGCGCCGCGGTCGTGCGGGACCACCTGGCCCGCGTCGGGCGGGACGGCGAGGTCGCGCCCACCGCCGCCGGGGTGCGGGTGACGTGGGCGCTGGACGACCCCCCGCACGTCACGGTCGTCATCCCGACCCGCCACAACCGGGACATGCTCACGACCTGCCTGCCCAGCCTGGCCAAGACCGACTACCCGTCCTTCGACGTGGTGATCGTCGACAACGGCGGGCGCACGCCCGACAACGAGGCCTGGTACGCCACGGCGTCGGCCGGCCTCGACCTGGCGGTGCGGTGGTGGGAGGAGCCGTTCAACTACTCGGCCGTGAACAACTGGGCCGCGGCCGACGCCCGGGGCGACGTGCTCGTGTTCCTCAACGACGACACCGAGCTGTTCGACCCCGGCTGGCTGCGCGAGCTGGTCGGCTGGGTGCGCCAGCCCGGCATCGGCCTCGTCGGCGTCCAGCTGGTCGACCCCGACGACCTCATCCAGCACGGCGGCGTCGTGCTGGGCATGAACGGCTTCGCCGACCACCTCTTCGCCGGCGCCCGGCCGGGCGACGACTCGATCTTCGGCTCGACCCTCTGGTACCGCAACTCGCTGTCGGTGACGGCGGCGTGCGTCGCCGTCGAGCGGGCCGACTTCGCCGCCGTCGGCGGGTTCGACGAGCGGTTCCGGCTGTGCGGCAGCGACGTCGTGCTGGGCTTCGACATGCGGTTCCGGGGCCTCCGCAGCGTGGTCACGCCGTTCGCCGGGCGTCCGCCACCTCGAGTCGGCGACCCGGGGTGTCCACGTCGAGCCCGAGGACTTCCCCGCCAGCTACTGGCGCTACCAGAAGTGGCTGCGCGGCGGTGACCCGTACTTCTCGCCGAACCTCTCGCTGCTGCACCGGGTCCCGGCCCTCCGCCCCGAGAACGAGCCGACCCCGCTGTCCGCGGTGGCGGGCGCCCTCGGCCGCGACTTCACGGTGTTCCGCCAGCGGACCGTCCGAGGCCGAGTCCCTGTGGCTGGCCGACCTGTGCCGGGCCGACGAGGGCCTCCGGGGCCGGGTCGAGGCCGGGCACCGGGCCGAGGCCGCGCCCTTCGACGTCCGCACGGTCAACTGGTTCATCCCCGACATCGACAGCCCGTTCTACGGCGGCATCAACACCGCCTTCCGCATGGCCGACCACCTGGCCCGCACCCACGGCGTCGAGAACCGGTTCGTGGTGATGGCGGCGCCGAACGACGCCTTCCTGCGCTCGGCGCTGGCCGCGGCGTTCCCGCGGCTGGCCGACGCCCCGATCCACTTCTTCGACGGCGGGACCGGGTCGCGGCTCGACGGCATCCCGCCGGCGGACGCCGCCATCGCCACGCTGTGGGTGACCGCCTACTCGGTCGCCCACGCGCCCGGCATGCGCCGGCGCTTCTACCTCATCCAGGACTTCGAGCCGATGTTCTACCCGGCGGGCACCAACTACGCCCTGGCCGAGGAGTCCTACCGGCTCGGGCTGTACGGCCTGTGCAACACGCCCCGTCTGCTGGACATCTACCGGCGCGACTACGGCGGTGACGGCCACACGTTCGTCCCGGCCGTCGACCCGTCGGTGTTCCACGCCGAGGGCCGGAAGCCGGCTCGACCACGACGGGCCGGTGACCATCTTCCTGTACGCCCGGCCGGGTCACTGGCGGAACTGCTGGGAGATCGCGTCCCTCGCCCTCGACGAGCTCAAGGCCAAGCTGGGCGACCGGGTCCGGATCGTGACCGCCGGGTCGTGGGCCCGGCCCGACGAGCTGGGCCGGGGCATCGAGCACCTGGGCCTGCTCGACTACCGCGACACCGGCGCCCTGTACCGGACCTGCGACGCCGGCATCGCCCTGACGCTGTCCGAGCACCCGTCGTACCTGCCGCTGGAGCTGATGGCGTGCGGGACCCCGGTGGTGGCGTTCGACAACCCGGCGGGCGATTGGATCCTCCACCACGAGCAGAACGCGCTACGTTGCCCGCGTACCGTCGATGGGCTCGCCGACGCCCTGGTGCGGATCGCGTCGGACGGCGCGTTGCGGCAGCGGCTGGGGACCCAGGCACTCGCCGACATCGCCGCCCGCCACGGCGACTGGGAGGCGGCCTTCGGGGGTATCTACCGGTTCCTGGGCGATCCAGTTGGGGGAGGCACGTGAAGCAGTATCCGCGCGAGTTCGGGATCGATGGCTCGCACGGTCACTGCCACCGCCTGCTCGCTCGCTCCGGTCTGACGCGAGGGGCTGGTCCTCGACCTGGGCTGCTCGTCGGGACCGCTGGCGGAGCCCGTGTCGGACCTCGGGTTCGAGTACGTCGGCGTCGACATCGAGGACGCCTCGGTCGCGGCGGTGACGGCCCGCGGCTTCGAGGCCCACGTGATGGATCTCGCGGGCGACGAGGACACGCTCGAGCGGGCGCTGGGGGCGGTCGTCGGCGACCGCCGGCTGGCCGCGGTGCTGCTCCTCGACGTCATCGAGCACCTGGTCGACCCCGGGCCGCTGCTGCGGGCCGTGGCGCGGCTCGACGACGCCCATGGCGGGGTCCACATGATCGTCGAGCATCCCGAACGTGACCCATGTCGACGTCGGCATCAAGCTGCTGCTCGGCCGCTGGGACCTGACCAAGATCGGGCTGCTCGACGACACCCACGTCCGGTTCTACAACGAGCGGCTGGTGCGGGAGGTCCTCGCGGGCGGCGGATGGGTCGAGGCCGACGCCGACGACGTCGTCAACGCGTTCAGCGACCAGCTCTTCCCGGCCGACGCCCCCGCCCTGCGGCCCGGCGCCCCGCTGCGCCAGGTGCTGTGGCGGGTCCGCATGGAGGCCGCCCCGCACGGCGAGACCTACCAGTTCGTGCGGCGCTTCGTGCACGACGCCGCGGCTGCCGCGGCCGTCCCGCGGGCGCCGGTGTACGACGTCATCCCCGACGACGGCGAGAACACGTTCCTCACCGTGGTCGTGGGCCCCTCCGGCGGGGAGCCGGCCGCCTCCGCCGCCGTGCTGCGGGACCTGGCCGCCCAGACCACCGACGACTTCGAGGTCGTGGTGGTGGGCGAGGCCGACGCCGCCGCCGTGGCCGGCCTGCAGGTCCCGGTGACCGTGCTGGCCCCGCCCGATCCCGCCGCGGGCGACTGGCGGGATGCCGCGGTGGCGGCGGCGACGACCCGCTACGTCAGCTTCGTCGACGACACGTCCCGGCTCGCCCCCGGCTACGTCGAGACGGTGAAGGCCGCCGCCGACGCGCTCCCCGGACGGGTCGTGCAGTCGGGGGCGGCGGCGGCCCCGGCCGCGGCGCTGGCCGGGCGCCGGGACGACGGGTTCGACGCCGTGCGCGGCCGAGGTCGAGCCGCTGGCGCTCGAACCGCTGGACCTCGCCACCACCGTGGCGTTCGGGCCGCTGGTCGTCGGCGCCCATGCCGTCCCCCGGGAGGCGTGCGCCACCGACGGCCTGCGCTTCCACCCGGGCGACCCCGAGGCCGCGGCGTCGCTGTTCCTGATGCGGGCGGTCGAGATGTGCGGCATCGTCCGCACGAGCGAGTGCGTGACCGTCGTCGACGAGTCGACGGTCCGCGACCTGGCCAAGGACGTCGAGTTCGTCGGCGCCGACCTGGACCGCACGCCGATGATCCTTCCCGAGGGCGGCGGATCGCAGCTGCTGGCCATGCGCACGATGATCGCCGCGCTCCTGCCCCAGCGCGACGAGCTGGCGGCCCGGATCGAGGCGTTGACCGACCAGGTCACGGCCCTGTCGAGCCTGGTCCGTCAGCGAGACGCCGACCTGTCGAGCGCGTCGGCCGAGGCCCGGTCGCTCCGCTCCCGCATCAACCGGCGGGTCACCACCCGGGTCAAGCGCAAGCTCGGCCGCACCCTGCGGCGCATCTGAGGGCGCCGCCCTGCCCCGGCCGGGGAGAGGTCAGATGAGGACCTCGCCGTTCGCGTGGTAGATGGGCGTGACCATGTTCAGCGAGCAGGGATGGAAGTTGGGGTTGTCGTAGGGGTCGAGCTCGGTGGCGTGGGCCCAGCGGGCCCGGAACTGGGCGAACTCCCAGTCGGACACCTCGGGCGAGCGGCTGGCCGACTCGAAGTGGTAGAGGATCGTGTCCGGGTCGTAGACCACCCGCAGGCCCCGCGACCGCAGCTTCAGGCAGTAGTCGATGTCGTTGAAGTTGAGTGGGAACGCCGTCGACAGACCGCCCACGTCGTCGAAGGCGGCCCGGCTGGTCATGAGGCACGCGCCGGTCACCGCGGTGAAGTTGTTGGCGACCCACACCATGTTCATGTAGCCGCCCACCTCGCCGCGGAAGCCCCGGTACAGGTGCCCGGGCAGCGCGTTGCCGAGGACGACGCCGACGTGCTGCAGCCGCCCGTCGCCGAAGAGCAGCCGGGCCCCGACCGCCCCGATGCCGGGGAACGCCGAGTACATGACCAGGCGCTCGATCCAGTCGGGGGTCAGCACCTCCATGTCGTCGTTGAGCAGGAGGATGTGCTCGCCCCGGCCGGCGAGGGCGCCGGTGTTGACCTTGTCCGAGAAGTTGAACGGCTTGTCGTAGGGCACGACCCGCAGCCGGTCGCCGCCCAGCGCCGCCAGGTGGTCGACCACCCCGCGGCGGGGTGGCGGTGTCGGCCACCACCACGATCTCGTAGTCCGGGTAGGTCGACGCGGCCACGATGGACGCCACGCAGTGCGCCACCAGGCTGACCCGCTCGCCCCGCACCTCGTTCTCCGTGCCCCGGGTCGGGATCACGATCGTCACCGGCGGGTGGGACTCGCAGTGCGGGGCGCAGGTGGTAGATGCCCGCGTGCTCGTCGTCGTGGTCGACGCGGGCGGGGAACCCGATGCGGTCGCAGTGGGCCTGCAGGGCCCGGGTCCCGGCCGTCGTAGGCGTAGGGCTTGGCCGCCTCGCCCCGGCCCGCGGTCGAGGTGTCCAGCGTGCGCCAGTGGTACAGCACGTGCGGGACGTGCACGACGGCCCGGGCCCGCTCGGTGACCCGCAGCACCAGGTCCCAGTCCTGCGAGCCCTCGGACCCCTCCCGGAAGCCGCCGACCTCCGCCACCAGCGACGCCCGCAGCACGCTGAGGTGGCACGTGTACATCTGGGTGCGGAGCCGCTCGGGCGACCAGTCGGGCTTGTAGAACGGCCCCGACCGCCGGCCCTGGGCGTCGATCTTGTCCTCGTCCGTGTAGGCGTAGTCGGCCTCGGGCGTCGCGCGCAGGGCCTCGTCCACCAGGCGCAGGGCGTCGGGGTGCAGCTCGTCGTCGTGGTCGAGCAGGGCCAGGAACTCGCCCCCGGCGAGACCGACGGCGTCCTGCGACGCCGCCACGATGCCGCCGTTGGCATCCCGGGTGGCGACGCGGATGCGGGGATCGGACGCCGCCAGCTCGGCGAGGACCCGGGCCACGTGGGGCGACGGCGACGCGTCGTCGACCAGGCACAGCTCCCAGTCGGCGAAGCTCTGGGCCACGACCGACCGCACCGTGGCCCGCAGGATCGCCTCCGGCGGGTCGTAGACGGGCGTGACGATCGAGAACCGGGGCCCGCCCACCTCAGCCGCGCCCGCTTCCGCAGGGCGTTGATCGGCCGCGTGACGGCCTGGCCGATGCGCCACGAGCTCGACCCCAGCACCGCCGTCAGCCGCTGCTCGACCTGGTCGTAGCGGCCGATCATGGACTCCATCTCGGCGACCCGGCCGAGGGCGGTGGCCAGCTCGGCGTCCTTGCCGACCACCAGGTCGCGCAGCCGCAGGATCTCCTTGCGCAGCTCCTCCGTCTCCGACGCCGTGGAGCGGGCCTCGAGCTCACGGCGGCCCTCGGCCACGGCGGCGCGCAGGGCCAGTGTCTCGGCCCGCAGCTCGGACCAGGCCCGGTCGTAGTCCAGCACCACGTCGCCGAGCGACAGGTCCTGGCGCCGGTACAGCGCCGCCCAGGGCGACACGTACGCGGCGTCGTGGCGGAAGTCCCGCAGCATCCCGTGGTCGGCCAGGAGCCGGGACCAGCGCTCGGGCGGGCGGGCGTCGCCGGCGGCGCCGGGGTCGGGGGCGGGGGAGGCGGACAGCAGCAGCGCGTCGCCGGCGGCCGCGAGGTGCCCGACGGCGGCGGGGACGAGCGCCGGGCCGAGCGAGGCGAGCCCGTCGAGGCAGGTCACGAGGTCGAACGTCCCGTCGACGGGCGTGGCCAGCGCGGCGGCGTCGACGGCGGTGACGTCGACGCCGTGGCCGCGCAGCTCGGTCGCGAGTCCGGCGCCGTCTCCGGCGACGAGCACCGTGCGGGGGGCGAGGTGGGTGACGATGGCGCCGGCCACCCGGGCCGCGGACGCGTCGGACGTGGGCACGAGGGCCAAGCCTACCGTCGGTGCCGGGGACGGCTGGGTCGTATCATGCCCGACCTGGTGCAAGCATCGACGTCTCTGCCCTGCGTGCGGCTGGTGGTCCTGAACTGGAACGGGGGCGATCTCCTCGGCGCCTGCCTCGACGCCGTCGGCAAGCTGGACTGGCCGGCCGACCGCCTCGAGGTCGTGGTCGTGGACAACGCCTCGACCGACGGCAGCGACCGCCTCGCCGCGGAGCGGCCCGGGGTCCGGCTCGTGCGCAACGACCACAACGGCGGGTTCGTGGCCAACAACCTGGCCCTGCGGGACCTCGACGGGGTCGACTACGTGGGCCTGGTCAACGCGGACTCCTTCGTGGAGCCGGGCTGGCTGGCGGCCCTCGTGGCCGGCATCGGGGCCGACGACCGGCTGGGCGCGGTCTCGGCCCGGATGGTGTTCGCCGACCGGTTCGTGGAGCTGTCCGTGATCCTCGCCCACGTTCCGGCCCGGGGGCCGCGACCCCCGCGAGCTGGGGGTCATGGTCAGCGGCGTGCGGGTCGACGGCGTCGACCGCTGGCGGGACGCCCAGGTGGCCGAGGGCGGGTGGGGGATCGAGCACCGGGCCGACGGCGCCCTGTTCCACTGGACCGGGCCCGAGGCCACGGTGCGCGTCCCCGTGGGCGACGGCGACGGCGCTGCCGGAGCGGGTCGCGATCGAGCTGGCGGCCGAGGCGCCCAAGCGGGTCACGGTCCGGCTGTGGCGACCGCACGAGCGTCCTCGACGTGGGGGCGGCGCCCGCCTGGCACGACGTGCCAGGTCACCGGGCCGCCCGTCGACGTCGTGAACAACGCCGGCTCGGTGCTGATCGAGGGCGGCTACGGCGCCGACCGCGGCTTCCTCGAGCCCGACCGGGGCCAGTACGACGCCCCGGCCGACGTGTTCGCCTGGTGCGGGGGGAGCGTGCTGCTGCGGCCCGCCTACCTGGCCGACGTGGGCCTGTTCGACGAGCGGTTCTTCCTCTACTACGAGGACACCGACCTGTCGTGGCGGGGCCGCAGCCGGGGCTGGCGCTACCGGTACGTGCCCGGCGCCGTGGCCCGCCACGTGCACGCGGCCTCGACCGGCGGCGAGGGCACCCCCACGTTCCAGCACTACGTCGAGCGCAACCGGCTGCTGATGCTGGTCAAGAACGCCCCGGCGCCGATGGCGGCCAACGCCGTGTGGCGCTACCTGCTCACCACCGCGTCCTACGCCCGGCGGGACGTGGTGCGCCCCGCGCTGCGGGCCCGCCGTCCCCAGCCGACCACGGTGTACCGGCGGGCGAAGTCGTTCCTCGCCTTCCTGCGGGTGCTCCCGGCCACGCTGGCGGCCCGCCGCCGCATCCGGCGGCGGGCGACCGTCGGCGACGCGGAGCTGCTGGCGTGGGCGGTGCGGCGGTGAAGGTCGCCGTCTACGACCGCTACTGGCCCACCGGGGGCGGCGGCGAGAAGTTCGCGGCCGGCATCGCCGCGGCCCTGGCCGGCGAGCACGACGTCCGGCTGCTGGCCCACGCCCCGGTCGACAAGGAGTGGCTGGGGGAGCGGCTCGACCTCGACCTCGGCGCCGTCGGCGTCGACGTCGTCGACGACCTGGGCGTGACCGCGGCGTCCGAGGCCTACGACCTGTTCGTCAACGCCTCGTACCTGAGCTGGGACGCCAGCCGGGCCCGCCACGGGCTGTTCGTCGTCCACTTCCCCGGGCCCCGGCCCGACCGCGCCGAGGCGGCCCGGCGCTGGCTGGCCGCCCGGTCCCGGGGCCGGCTGGCGCCCGCCGGGGGGCCGACCGTCGAGCTGGGCGACCGCTTCTACACCCCCGAGTCCACCCGCCGGCACGGCCTCCGCTGGACGGGCGGCGACGCCGACCTCGTGGTCAGCGCGCCCGCCGGCGGCCCGGTGCCGGTCACGGTGCTGCTCGGCCGCTACGTCCCGCCGCAGGTCGCGCCGGTCGAGGTGGTGGCCGCCGTCGACGGGGTCCCCGTGGGGCGGGTCGTGGTCGACGCGCCGTCGTCGCGGCTCGACCGGCGCCGCAGCGTGGCGCTCACCTTCACCGTGGACGTGCCGCCCGGCGAGCCGGTGCGGGTCGACCTGCGCAGCCCGTCGTGGGTCCCGGCCGAGGTGGGCATCGGCACCGACACCCGGCCGCTCGGCGTCCCCGTGATCGGCGTGCACGCGGGCGCCGGCTGGCGGGCCCGGGTGGCGCGGGCGGCCCCGGTCCTGGCCGGGCCCACCGGCGAGCCCGCCTACCTGGACAGCTACGATCGCATCCTGGCCAACTCGCAGTACACACAGCGCTGGATCGAGCGCCTCTGGCACCGGTCGAGCGACGTGCTGCACCCGCCGGTGACGCTGGTGGCCCCGGGCGACAAGGACCCGGTCATCCTGTCGGTCGGCCGCTTCTTCCTGCCCGGCACCGGCCACAACAAGAAGCAGCTCGAGATGGTGGGCGCCTTCCGCCGCCTCGTCGAGGGCGGGGGCGCCGAGGGCTGGGAGTACCACCTGGTGGGCGGCTGCGGCCCCGAGCACCGGCCCTACCTGGACGAGATCCGGGCCGCGGCCGAGGGCCTGCCGGTGACGCTGCACCCCGACGCCTCCGGTGCCGAGCTGCGGGCGCTGTACGGGCGGGCCTCGATCTTCTGGCACGCCGCCGGGCTGGGCGAGGACCCCGACCGCCACCCCGACCGCTACGAGCACTTCGGCATCACCACCGTCGAGGCCATGTCGGCCGGGGCGGTGCCGGTCGTCATCGACGCCGCCGGGCAGATCGAGATCGTCGAGCAGGGCGCCTCCGGCTACCGCTTCGCCGGGGTCGACGGCCTCGTGGCCCACACCGAGCTGCTCATCGCCGACCCGGCGTGGCGGGCCACGCTGGCGGCCGCCGCCCGGGCCCGGGCCGCCACCTTCGGCTGGGACGCCTTCGTCGAGCGGGTCCGGGACGCGGCCGCGGCGGTGACGCGTGCGTGACCGCGACGCCGACGGCGACGCCGACGCCGGCACCGGGGAACGGCTGCGCCGCGCCGCCCGCACGCCGGTGGCCTCGGCCCGGAGCCTGGCCGGCCGCCTGCGCCGGACGCCCGGGCCGTACCGGAGGTACCGGCGAGCTCCAGGCGGAGAACAAGCACCTGCGGGACACGTACGAGACCTGGGTGCCGCCCGGCCACTTCTACTCGCCGTACCCCGACCTGGCCGACTACGAGCGCCGGGCCGCCGGGCTGCTGGACCCGGGCAGCGAGCTCCCGGGCGTCGACCTGCGGGAGGACGAGCAGCTCGCCCTCCTCGCCGAGCTGGCCCCCCTGATGGCCGAGGCCCCGTTCCCCGAGCACGAGGGCGAGGGCGACGGCCGGTGGCGCTACTGGTACGACAACTACGCCTACGGCTACGGCGACGGGGTGGTCCTGCACGCCATGCTGCGCCGGCTGCGGCCGTCGCGGGTCGTCGAGGTCGGGTCGGGCTACTCGTCGGCACTGCTGCTCGACACGGTCGACGGCTGGCTGCCGGGCACCGAGGTCACCTTCGTGGAGCCGTTCCCCGCGCTGCTGGAGAGCCTGCTGCGACCGGACGACGAGGACCGCGTCACGATCCACCGCGAGCCGGTCCAGGACGTCGCGCCCGACGTGTTCGAGGCGCTCGGCCCCGGCGACGTGCTGTTCGTGGACTCGACGCACGTGTCCCGGGCGGGCTCGGACGTGAACCACCTGCTGTTCGAGGTGTTCCCCCGGCTCCGCCCGGGCGTGTGGGTCCACGTCCACGACATCTTCTTCCCGTTCGAGTACCCGACCGACTGGGTGCGGGAGGGCCGGGCGTGGACCGAGGCCTACGTCGCTGCGGGCGTTCCTCACCTTCAACCCCGCCTTCGCCATCCGCTGGTTCCAGGACATGCTGTGGGTCCGCCACCGCGACGCGCTGGCGGCGCTGCCGTGGGTGGCCAGGAACCCGGGCGGCAACATGTGGCTGGAGCGGCTCGACCCCTAGTCGGGCAGGGGAGGCGGCGCGGACCGCCACTCGGGGTCGGACTCGCTCATGAGGCCCACCGGGTTGCCGTCGGGGTCGGACACGATGGCGAAGCGCGCGCCCCAGAAGGCGTCGTAGGGCTCCTGCTGGCCGGCGTAGCCCGCGCCGGTGAGCTCGGCGTAGGTGCGGTCGACCGACGCACGGTCGGGCATGCGGAAGCTCAGCACCGCCCCGCTGCGCCCCTCCGGCCACCCCTGGCTCCACACCCGGGCGAAGTCGCGGCTGTCGAGGTCGAGGTCGACGCCCCCGTCGGTGTCGGCGCTGCGGTGGTGCGCGGCCCACGGGTCGTCGTCGCCCCCGATCCTGAGCCCGAGCCGGCGGTAGAACTCGACGCTCGCCGCCATGTCGGCCACCACCAGGTTGACCTGGTCGAACACCGGCCGCTCCGTCATTGGTGCCCCCTTCGGGTGCACCAATGACCGCATCGCCACTTCGTGGCGACAGTGTCACTGTGCCTCTGGACCTCGCTCCGCTCGGTCATGGTGTCCCCTCCCCGTTCGGCACCCGGCAGTCCCAGGTGAGGTACATGTAGCCCGGCTCGGCGCCGATGCGGGACGCCGTCCGGGCCGTCGGCCACGACCACGAGGTCCTCGGGCACGTCGCCGGCCCGGGCCCCCGCCAGGATGTCGGGCACGTCGAACTCGGCGGCCCACATCGGCCAGGGGTTGCCGCCCTCCGGGTCGGCCACGGCGGCGGCGAACTCGGCCGTGCACAGCAGGTCGGTCGTGAACCCCGCCTCCCGCAGCCGGGCCGTCAGGTCGAACCCGAAGCGCCAGAACACCGGGGTGTCGTCGCCGTGGAACTCGGGCGTCTCGGGCGGGGCCGTCGCCGCCTGGAGCACGGGGACCTGGAGCAGCAGGTGGCCCCCGGGGGCGACCACCCGGCGCAGCTCGGCGAGCGCCTTGCCGGTGTCGGGCACGTGCTCGAGCACGTGGGCGCACACGAGCACGTCGACGCAGGCGTCGGGCAGGTCGATGGCCTGGAGGTCGAGGCGCAGGTTGCCCGCGTGGGCCCGCAGGTCGAAGTCGCTGGTCCGGTAGAAGAACCAGGTGCTCATGGCGGCCCGGTAGGCGGCGCCCATCCGGGGGCTGCACTCGATGATCCGCAGCTCGGGGCCGAGCGCGACCCGCTCGGCCAGGCACCAGTGCAGGAACCGGTCGCGGCCGTTGCTGCCGCACTGCGGGCACAGCGCCAGCTCGACGTGGGCGGGTCCGTCGAAGGCGTCGCCCCGCCAGCGGCACACCGGGCACAGCGCGGGCGACCCGCCGCCGGGCAGCGGCAGCCACGGCGGTGCGTCCGGATCGGGCCCCGGGAGGGCCGCGGGCCCGGCCGCCGGGTCGGGGCCGAGGATCCGCCGGCCGAGGCGCCCGGCCCGGCGGTAGGCGCCGTAGGCCACCCGCCGGGCGCGGGTGGCCAGGTCGGGGCCGTCGTTGCTCACCATGACGCGTCTCCTGCCGCTCGGGGCTCGTCGCCGTCGGCCGCCTCGTCCCGTTCCTCGACCCCGTGGGCGGCCAGCAGCTCGTGGGCGGCCGTGGTGGGGGACAGGCGCCCGGCCCGCACGTCGGCCTCGACCGTCGCCAGCCGCTCGGCCACCCGCTCGTCGTGGCGGAACGCGTCGACGAGCCGTTCCCGCATCTCGGCCCACAGCCACGCCACCGCCTGGTCGGCCCGCAGGGCGTCGAGGGCGCCGCCGGTGCGCAGGTGGTCGGCCAGCCGTTCGACCTCGGCCCACACCTCGTCGATGCCCGTGCCCTCGAGGGCGGACGCGGCCACGACCGGCACCGCCCAGCCCGCGTGCTTGGGGCGCAGCAGGTGGACGGCATGGCGGTAGTCGGCCACGGCCCGCCGGGCGGCCGGCGCCAGGTCGCCGTCGGCCTTGTTGACGACGACGACGTCGGCCAGCTCCATGATCCCCCGCTTGATGCCCTGCAGCTCGTCGCCGCCGCCGGGCGCCGCCACCAGCACGAAGCAGTCGACCATGTCGGCCACCGCCACCTCCGACTGGCCCACGCCCACGGTCTCGACCAGCACGACGTCGAAGCCGGCGGCCTCGCACAGCAGCCCGGCCTCCCGGGTCCGGCGGGCCACGCCGCCGAGCGAGCCGCCCGACGGCGACGGCCGGATGAACGCCCGGGGATCGCGGGCCAGGCGCTCCATGCGGGTCTTGTCGCCCATGATCGATCCGCCGCTGCGCCGGCTCGACGGGTCGACGGCCAGCACCGCCACCCGGTGGCCGGCGCCGGTCAGGCGGGTGCCGAGCTCGTCGATGAAGGTGGACTTGCCGGACCCGGGGGTGCCGCTGATGCCGACCCGCACGGCGCTCCCGGTGTCGGGCAGCACGGCGTCGAGCAGGGCGGCGGCCTCGGCCCGCCGGTCGGGGCGGGTCGACTCGACGAGCGTGATCGAGCGGGCGAGCGCCCGCCGGTCGCCGGACCGCAACCCCTCAGCGCCCTCGGCCCCCTCGGCCGCCGGCCGCGCGTGCATGGCGGCGAGTGTACGTGCGGCGCGCGACCCGCCACGGACACGGGCCGGAACGGCGTCGGACGGTCGACACGCGGATGAACGTCGGGTTACGTGACTTGTATTGGGCGCGGAAAGGTCGGATGATCAACGACGGCGTTCCGACAGCACGCACCCATGAAGCTCATCATCCAGATCCCGTGCCTCAACGAAGAGGCTCAGCTGCCCGCCACCCTCGCCGACCTGCCCCGCCAGGTGGACGGCATCGACAGGGTCGAGTGGCTCGTCGTCGACGACGGCTCCACCGACCGCACCGTCGAGGTGGCCCGGGCCCACGGCGTCGACCACATCGTCAAGCTGACGAACAACAAGGGCCTGGCCTCGGCCTTCCAGGCCGGCCTCGACGCCGCCCTCAAGCTGGGCGCCGACGTCATCGTCAACACCGACGCCGACAACCAGTACGCGGCCTCCGCCATCCCCGCCCTGGTCGAGCCCATCGTGGCCGGCCGGGCCGACATGGTGATCGGCGACCGCAACGTGCGGGACATCGACCACTTCTCGCCGACGAAGAAGGCGCTGCAGCTGCTCGGCAGCTGGGTGATCCGCCGGGCGTCCGAGACCGACGTGCCCGACGCCACGTCGGGCTTCCGGGCCTACAACCGCGAGGCCGCCCTCGGGCTGACCGTGGTGTCGACGTTCACCTACACGCTCGAGTCGCTCATCCAGGCCGGCAAGAGCCTGGTGGCGGTCGACGCCGTGCCGGTGGCCACCAACCCCAAGGTGCGCGACTCCCGGCTGTTCACGTCGATGTCCAGCTACGTGCGCCGCAACATGCTGGCGGTGTTCCGCATCTACACCGGCTACGAGCCGCTGCGGGTGTTCACCGCGCTGGCGCTCGTGCTGGCGGGCGGGGCGGTGCTGGCGTGGGCGCCGTTCATCTGGGACTGGGTCGTGCACGACGACCGCTCCGGCCACCTGCAGTCGATCGTCCTCGGCGGCGTGCTGCTGGTGGCGTCGGTGCAGGTGTTCGCGCTCGGCGTCATCGCCGACCTGATCGCCTCCCACCGGGTGGTCACGCAGCGCACCCTGGAGCGGGTCCGCCGCATCGAGCTCGAGCTGGGCGTGGCGCCCTCGCACTACGAGCCCGGCGGCTCCGATCCCGAGAGCGCCGGGCCGAGCTGGTCGTCGTCGACGTCTGAGCCGGCTCGGCCGGGTCAGCCGGCTCGGCGCGGTTCGGACGGTCGCCCCGCCCCGCGGTGCCAGGGTGCGGTGACCGCCGCCCCCGCCACGTCGACGAGCAGGAAGCAGAGGCGGCTGCCGATGGCGACGGTGGCGCCGATCCCCACCGGCAGGCCGGACGACGCCACGAACACCGCCTCCCGCACGCCCGCGCCCGCCGGCACCGGCACGGCCACGAACCCGGCCGTCCACGACAGGGTGGTGGCGATGCCGATGCGCAGGATCGGGGGGTCGGGCAGCAGGGCCCGGGCCACGCACCAGGTGGCGGCCCAGATGAACAGCCATGCCGGCACGTAGCTGGCGACCAGCGCCACGGTGCCCCGCCAGGGCGGGATGACGATGTCGGCGCCCCGGCCGGTGAACCGGACGAGCAGGTCGCGGGCCCACCCGAGCACGCGGGGGTGGAGCGCGGCCAGGCCGAGGGGCAGCAGCGCCAGCAGCGCCAGCGCGGCCGGGGACTCGGCCTGCTTGGCCAGGTCGAGGGGGACGAGCAGGCTGGCCGTCCCGAGCGCGGCCAGGTAGAGGGCGGCGAGCGACAGGCCCACGCTGGGGTAGGCACGGTGCCGGGCGACGCCGCCGCGGCGGGCCAGCTCGCCCCGCCCGAGGATCGGCCACACGGCGCCGGGCACGTACTTGCCGATCTCGCCCGCGAAGTACCACGCCACCGTGTGGGCCCGGCCCGGCGTGGGCCCGGACAGGGCCATCGCCCGGCGCCAGCAGGCGGCGATCCAGGCCATGGCGGCGCCCGCGCAGAGCACCGCGGCCACCAGCCAGCCGACCTCGGCGTCGGCGATCTCGTCGCGGACCTCGGACCACTGCGACGTCAGCCGGTCGGCGACGAACCAGATGCACACCCCGGCGATCGCCGCGCCCACCAGCGCCGAGGCCGCCATGGCCCGGCGGCGGCCGGGCGGGCGCCGCGCCCCGGCCGGCGCGGGGGTCAGGGCGGCGTCCGTCGTCACCGCGCCATTGTGGCCGACGGCTCCGGCGGGGCCGGTACCCCGGCCGCCGGGGCAGCGAACCAACGCCATGTGTCAACAGTGTGAACTTTTCACCCGCGACCACGGTGAGGAGCGGGGGCTGTTCGGGAGCGGGCCGTCCCCGCGCGCTAAACCATGGGGAGCGCGCGGCCCCGACAACGGGGCCCGGCCGCCCCCCTCCGCTTGCGACAGCCTTGCAGGAGATCACGGTGACCACGGTTGTCCCGACAGGGAACACCTACGACAAGTACGCCTCGACCAACCCTGTCGAGCGCCGGCTGATGGCGGGCTTCTTCGGCGCGCTCGACGCGTCGCTGCCCGCCGCCGCCCCCGCCACCATCCTCGAGGTGGGTGTCGGCGAGGGCGAGGTCAGCGGCCGGGTGCGCGAGCGCTACCCCGACGCCGCGATGGTCGGCCTCGACCTGCCCGACCCCGCCCTCGCCACCCACTGGCGGGCGCGGGGCATCGCCGGCATGTTCGCCGACATCGCCCGGCTGCCCTTCCCGGCCGCGTCGTTCGACCTGGTGCTGGCCATCGAGGTGCTCGAGCACGTCCCCGACCCGGAGGCCGCCCTGGCCGAGCTGGCCCGGGTCAGCCGGGGGCACCTGGTGCTGTCGGTGCCCCGCGAGCCGATCTGGCGGGTGGCCAACATGGCCCGGGGCAAGTACATCGGCGCCCTCGGCAACACGCCGGGGCACATCCAGCACTGGTCCAAGCAGGGCTTCGCCCGGCTGGTCGGCGCCCACGTCGCGGTGGACGCGGTCCGGGCGCCGTTCCCGTGGACCATGGTCGCGGCCCACAGCCGCGCCGGCGGGTGACGGTGCCGTGAACGCCGTCGTCACGCCGTCCGAGGACGCCACCGGGGCGGCCGCCCGCAGCCCCGCCCGCCGAGGCGCGCGCCGGCGCTGCCGCCGTGGCGGGCGTCCGATCCCGCGGTCCGGTTCCGGTGGCTGCTGCTGGCGGCGGTGGCCGTCGGCCTCGTCATCCGCGTCGCCATCGGCATGACCGACGACGCGGCCACCACCGACGAGACCGCGTACCTGCGCTCGGGCCAGGCCCTCGCCAACGGCGACGGCTTCCAGCGCGACGGGCACCCCGAGCTGCACTTCCCGCCGTTCCTGCCGTTCCTGCTGGGGGCGGCCAGCCACGTCGTCGACGACCCGCACGACGGGACCGTCGCCCTCACCGCGCTGTCGGGCGCGGTGCTCATCATCCCGCTGTCGCTGCTGGCCCGCCGCATCGCCGGGCGCACCGCGGGTGTCGCCACCGCCTGGCTGGCCGCGCTCGCCCCCGGCCTGGCCACGATGCCCCAGATCCGGGGCACCGGGTCCGAGGCCGAGTACGTGCTGCTCGTGATCAGCGCGCTGTGGTTCACGGTGTCGGCCGTCGACCACGAGGGCCGCGCCCGCCTCGTGCGGGTGGCGGGGGCCGGGCTGCTGGCCGGTCTCGCCTACCTCACCCGCCCCGAGGGCCTGTTCATGGCGGTGCCGCTGTTCCTGGCGGTGCTGTACATGGCGTGGCGCGGGCGCGCCGGCGCCGGGGCGGCCGGGGTGCGGACGACCGCCGCCGCCTTCCTGGTGCCGCTCCTGCTGTGCGTGGTGCCCTACGCCGCCTACCTCCACGCCAACACCGGCCGCTGGGAGCTGACCGCCAAGACGCAGGACGCGTCGATCGAGGCGTGGCACGCGGTGGCCGAGGGCGACCGCGAGTCCCGCAACCGCGTGCTGTACGGCCTCGACGACACGGGCCTGCAGTTCTCGGCCGAGTACGAGTCGCTCCCGTCGCTGGCCGCCGAGTCGCCCCGCCGCTACCTGCGCATCGTCGCCACCAACGTCGACAAGCTCGGCGAGGTGGTGGCCGACCACACGGTGCTGCCCACGGCCCTCGTGCTGCTGGCCGGGGCGGGCATCTGGCTGGCGCGGCGGTCACGCGTGGCGTGGCTGGTGCTGGCGGTGGGCACGCTGCCGGTGGCGTCGGCGCTGGTGTTCTTCGTCCAGCAGCGCTACCTGATCGTGGCGGTGGCCGTGGCGGTGGTGTTCGCCGGCGTCGCCGTGGCCGCGATCCCGCGGCGGGCGCGCGTCCCCGTGCTGGCGATCGCCCTGCTGATGGCCGGGTTCGCCTCGGTGATGACGTTCCGGGGCGAGGCCGCCGGGTGGTGGCACCCGGCCGAGCAGTCCGAGCAGCGCCTGGCCGGCGAGTGGCTCGACGCCAACACCGAGCCCGGCGACCGCATCATGACCCGCAGCATGATCGTGTCCTTCTACTCCGAGCGGGTCACCGTGGCGATGCCGCACACCGGGGTCGAGGGCATGCTGACGTTCGCCCGCCACTACGGGGTCCGCTACGTGGTCGCGGACCAGTACACGGTCGACCGCCTCATCCCCGAGCTGATGCCGCTGTTCGAGCAGGACGACATCCCGGGGCTGCGGCTGGTGCAGGTCGTGTCCTCCGAGAACCGGGTGGCGCGCATCTTCGCGGTCGACCCGGCCCCACCGCCGTCGCTCGACGACCCACCCCTGCTCGGCTTCACCGGCGATGCGGGCTAGCTAGGGAGCACCCGTGACAACGGTCCAGGTCCCTCCCGCGGATCCCGGCGAGGTCGAGGACCAGCCCGTCCCGGCCGCCCCGGCGCCCGCGGCCACCGTCACCCGGTGGCCGCGCCCGCCCGCTGCCGTGTGGTGGGCCACGGTGCTGTTCGGGCTGGTCGCGGCCCTGTGGTCGGTGGCGGTGCCCCAGTACCGGGCGCCCGACGAGAACGCGCACGTCGACCTGGTCCTGTACCTGGCCGCGGGCAACGGCTACCCCGACTACGACGAGCGCTTCATCGGCGAGGCGATGCAGCTCGACAGCGAGCGCTGGCAGATCGACTCGATGCAGCGCTGGCCGGCGTTCGACGCCGCCGACGCCACGCCCCGCGGGCGGCGCCCCGACGTCGACGACCTGGGCGGCCTGGCTCCCGACCAGGAGGCCAAGCCCACCAACCGGCCCCGCCCCGACTACCCGGCCGCCTACAACCAGATGCCCCAGCACCCGCCGCTCTACTACCTGACCATGGGCGCGGTCCTCGGGGCCGAGCGCCTGCTGCTGCCGGGCGACGGGATCCCCAGCCTCGACCGCGAGGTCGGGCTGCTGCGGCTGGCGAACGTGGCCCTCGTGCTGCCGCTGCCGCTGCTGGCGTGGGCGACGGCCCGGCGCATGGGGGCGGGCGAGCGGGCCGGGATCGTGGCCGCCCTCGGTCCGCTGGCGCTGCCCCAGCTCACCCACATCGGCTCGTCGGTGAACAACGACAACCTGCTGACGCTGCTGGGCGGGATGCTGGCCGTGCTGCTCATGGGCGTGGCGCGGGGGCGGCGCGGCTGGCGCACCGACGTGGCGGTGGGGGTCGTGCTCGGGCTCGCCCTGCTGACCAAGGCGTTCGCCCTGATGTACGTGCCGTGGGTCGTCGTGGCCTACGGGCTGTGCGCGTGGACGAACCGGCGCCGCCGGGACGCGGCCCGGGGCCTGGTCCTGGCGGGGGCGACGAGCGCGGTGCTCGGCGCCTGGTGGTGGGTGGCCAACCTCGTGCGCACCGGCCAGCTGGCGCCGACGACCGAGAACCTGACCCGGTCGGCCAAGGACCAGCCCGAGGGGTTCGTCGCCGAGCCGCTGGCGTTCACGTGGACGTTCATCGGCCGCCTGGTGTCCCGCACGTGGGCGTGGGTCGGCTACCGCAACCCCAAGTTCGACCTGCCGGCGGCGCTGATCGTGGCGTGCACGGTGGCGGTCCTGGTGGCGACGGTCGTGGCCGCCCGGTCGGCGGCCCGGGGCCGCGACCCGGACGCGGGGGTGCGCCGGTGGGACGTGGCCTTCGCCTGGCTGCTGATGGCGCTGCTGGTGGCGTTCATCGCCCGGCGGGCGTGGGGGCTGTACTCCGTGACCGGCCGCCACGCGTTCATCCAGGGTCGCTACCTGTACTCGGGCATCGTGCCGCCCATGGCGGTGGTGGGCTACGGCCTGGCGGTGCTGTTGCGGCGCTGGGCGGCCCCGGCGACCCTGGCCGTGGTGGTGACGCTGCAGGCGTGGATGCTGTCCGACATCGTCCGGGGCGCCTGGTCGGGCCCGGGCAGCCTGGGTCCGGTCAAGGGCGTCCTCGACTGGAGCCCGTGGCCCGCCCCCGCGGTCGTCGCCACGGTGGCGCTGGCCGTCGCGGCCGCCGTCGCCACGGCGGTCGCCTGCGTCAGGGCCGAGCGACCGACGCCGGCGACAGGCTGACCGGGAACGGCCGGGCCAGCTCGACCACCTCGTCGTCCTTCACCGCCAGGACCTCGACCAGCCGGCCCCCGACCCGTTCGAGCACCGTCAGCGACGGCACGACCGGGTCGACGAGCCAGTAGTGGGGGAGCCCCGCCCGCTCGTAGGCGGCCCGCTTGCGCACGAGGTCGGTCCGCCGGGTCGAGGGTGACAGCACCTCGACGGCGAGGACCGGCGGGTGCGGGAGGTAGCGGTCGGTCAGGTCGTCGGACGCCGCGACCAGCAGGTCGGGCTCGTAGACGTTGCGGTCGTCGACGTACCAGTCGTAGGGCGCGAAGAAGACCTCGTAACCCGCGCGGCGCGGTGGAGAAGAGGAGGCGGTACAGGGCGGCCACGGCCCGTTGGTGGGCCGTGTTGGGGGCGGCAGACACGAGCAGCTCTCCGTCGATCAACTCGTAGCGGTTGCGATCGTCCGGCAGCGCTTGCAGATCTGCGTAGGTGAGCTGCGAAACCTTGGCCTTGGCCATCGGTGCCATGGTACGGCACCCCTGTGACGCTCAGGCGGCGGGGCGGCCGGCGCGGAGCAGCTCGAGAACCCGGCGGGCGGCCGAGGGGATGTTGGTGCCCGGGCCGAAGATGGCGGCCACGCCCGCGGCCCGCAGGGCGTCGTGGTCCTGGGGCGGGATCACGCCGCCGCACACGACCACCACGTCGTCGGCGCCCGCCGCCTTCAGCTCGTCGAGGAGCTGGGGGACCAGGGTCTGGTGCCCGGCGGCCTGGCTCGACACGCCCACCACGTGGACGTCGTTGTCGACCGCGTCGCGGGCGGCCTCGGCCGGGGTCTGGAACAGCGGGCCGACGTCGACGTCGAAGCCCAGGTCGGCGAACGCGGTGGCGATGACCTTGGCGCCCCGGTCGTGGCCGTCCTGGCCCATCTTGACCACCAGCATGCGGGGCCGGCGGCCCTCGGCGTCGGCGAACGCCGCCACCTCGGCCTGCACCGCGGCGAACTCGTCGTCGCCCTCGTAGGCCGAGCCGTACACCCCCTGGATCGAGCGGATCTCGGCCTTGTGCCGCCCGAACACCTGCTCCATGGCGTCGCTCATCTCGCCGACCGTGGCCCGGGCCCGGGCGGCGTCGATGCACAGCGCCAGCAGGTTGCCGTCCGCGGCCGCGCCCTCGGTCAGGCGGCGCAGCGCGTCCTCGCAGGCGGCCGCGTCCCGGGTCGCCCGCACCCGCTCCAGCCGGGCGATCTGCTGGCGGCGCACGTCCGAGTTGTCGATCGACAGCACGTCGACGTGGTCGGGATCGGCGGGCTGGTACTTGTTGACGCCCACGATGACCTCGTCGCCCCGGTCGACCGCGGCCTGGCGGCGGGCGGCGGACTCCTCGATGCGCAGCTTGGGCATGCCCGAGGCCACGGCCCTGGTCATGCCGCCGAGCTCCTCGACCTCCTCGATCAGCTGCCAGGCCGCGCCGGCCAGCTCGTGGGTGAGCGCCTCGACGTAGTAGCTGCCGGCCAGCGGGTCGACCACGTGGGGGATGCCGGTCTCCTCGGCCAGGATCAGCTGGGTGTTGCGGGCGATGCGGGCCGAGAAGTCGGTGGGGAGCCCCAGCGCCTCGTCGAAGCTGTTGGTGTGCAGGCTCTGGGTGCCGCCCAGCACGGCGGCCATGGCCTCGACCGCGGTGCGCACCACGTTGTTGTACGGGTCCTGCTCGGTGAGCGACACGCCGCTGGTCTGGCAGTGGGTGCGCAGCATGGCCGAGCGGGGGTCCTTCGGCTCGAACTGCGAGATGACCCGGTGCCACAGCAGGCGGGCCGCCCGCAGCTTGGCCACCTCCATGAAGAAGTTCATGCCGATGGCGAAGAAGAACGACAGCCGCCCCGCGAACCGGTCGATGTCGAGGCCCCGGTCCCGCGCGTAGCGCACGTACTCGAGCCCGTCGGCGATGGTGAACGCCAGCTCCTGGACCGCCGTCGCCCCCGCCTCCTGCATGTGGTAGCCGGAGATCGAGATCGAGTTGAACCGGGGCATGTGCTCGGCCGTGTACTCGATGATGTCGGCCACGATCCGCATGCTCGGCTCGGGCGGGTAGATGTAGGTGTTGCGGACCATGAACTCCTTGAGGATGTCGTTCTGGATGGTGCCGCTGAGCTGGGCCGCCTCCACGCCCTGCTCCTCGCCCGCCACCACGAAGGCGGCGAGGGTCGGCAGCACCGCCCCGTTCATGGTCATCGAGACCGACATCTTCTCCAGCGGGATCCGGTCGAAGAGGATCTTCATGTCCTCGACCGAGTCGATGGCCACGCCGGCCTTGCCGACGTCGCCCTCGACCCGCGGGTGGTCGGAGTCGTAGCCCCGGTGGGTGGCCAGGTCGAAGGCCACCGACAGGCCCATCTGCCCGGCGGCCAGGTTGCGCCGGTAGAAGGCGTTGGACTCCTCGGCCGTGGAGAACCCCGCGTACTGGCGGATCGTCCAGGGCCGGTTGGCGTACATGGTGGCCCGCACGCCCCGGGTGAAGGGGGCGAAGCCGGGCAGCGAGTCGAGCCCCTCCGCCCCGGCCACGTCGGCGGCCGTGTAGAGGGGCTTGACGTCGATGCCCTCGGGCGTGTGCCAGACCAGCGTGTCGGGGTCGGCGCCCTTCAGGTCCTGGGCCGCCAGCTTCCGCCAGTCGTCGAGGTTCGGCTGATCGGTCACGCCGCCGATGCTACGGACCGCCGTCGGGCGGGACCCAAAGCACCGGCGGCGTGCGCCGGATCAGGGGTTGACGCAGAGGGTCGGCTTCGTTCCCGACTCCCGCCAGTCGAGCCTGTAGTAGCTGCCGTCCGGGCAGGTGATGGCCGGGTTGAGGTCGCCGAACACGTTGTCGGGGTGCTCGTAGCCGGGGACCGTCCACACGTGGACCATGTTCTGGACCACCGGGAGCCAGCGGCCGCCGATCTCGGTGCACATCGACTCGGTGACCTCGGTCTCGTCGGCGCCGAAGGGCGTGTCGAGCGCCGCCGTCGGCGCGGGGGATCAGGCACACGTTCTCGTGGTAGTGCCAGTGGTCGTTGGGCCCGGCGAACCCCTCGGGCGGCGTCTGGGTCCCGATCGAGAGGTACATGAACCCGGCCAGCGGGGCCTCGGCGCCGGGGCCGTCGAAGATGAGCACGGGGGACAGCAGCTCGTCGCGGTCCATCGTGCCGCTGACCATCTTCATGGGGCCGCCGACGTAGTGGGTGCCCAGCCCGGGCGTGAACGGCCCGGCCCGCCGGTAGCCCGCCGCCATCGCCTCGGCCGCGGTCGGATAGCGGGCGACGAGCTCGCCGGTGACCGCCAGCTCGTCGTCGAGGGTGGCCTGCGTGGCGTCGTCGAGCTCCACGAGCTCGGTCGCGCCGTGGTCGTGGCCGTTGGTGAGCAGCGACCAGCCCCTGTCGTCCTCGGGGACGGCAGCGCCGTCACCGTGGGCGTGGCCCCCCGCCATCGCCGCGTCGTCGTGGGCGCCGGCGGCGTGCTCGCCGTGGCTGCCGGCGGCGTGGTCGCGGGCCGAGGGCGAGGCCACGACCGCGCTGGTCAGTGCCATCACCACGAGCGGGACCGCCAGCGCCGCGGCCCCGCCGGTGCGGGCGCCCAGGCCCGGCCGGCGCAGCAGGGCGACGGCCACGAGGACCGCGGCCGCCTCGAACGCCACCGTGGCGCCGTCGACGAGCGACACGGTGGCGGCATGGCCGGCGTGGTCCCCGACGAGGGGCAGGCCGACGGTCCGGCTGACCGCCCACAGGCCGATCAGCGCCAGGTTGGCCGCCACCACCAGGCCGAGCAGCCCGCGGCGCGGGGTCGGCCGCGCGGACCACGGCGACCGCCAGGCCGAGCTGGACCCAGGCGGCCACCAGGAACCCCGCCCCCTCGAGCGCCGACTCGCCGATGTGCGACGGGGTCATCACGAGGTGGATCAGGCCGGCGGCGGCCGTGAACGAGGCCAGCGCCACGACGGCCGCCCCCGGGCCGGTGCTCGCCGGCGCGGGGACGGGCTCCGGCGGTGTGGGCGGCTCCGGTTGCGCGCCGGCGATGTCGTCCGGTCTGGTCAGGACGTCGGTCATTGTTGATCCCCCCTGCGGCGAAGCGTTTTCTTACCGCCAGTAGGCGTGCGCACGCCGGACTATGTCAACCGGTCGCCGGGGTCGTCCCAGCCACTACGATCGCCCGACGTGGCTGAACCCCATCGCTGCCTGTCCGTGGTGATCCCCTGCTACAACGAGCGGGCGACGATCGCCACCGTGGTCACCCAGGTGCTGGCCTCGCCGTGGACCGCCGAGGTGATCATCGTCGACGACGGCTCCACCGACGGCACCCGCGACGTCCTCGCCACCCTCGACGACCCCCGCGTCCGCGTCTTCCTCCAGCCCTACAACCAGGGCAAGGGCGCCGCCCTCCGCCGGGGCTTCGGGGAGGCGACCGCCGACTACGTCATCGTGCAGGACGCCGACCTCGAGTACGACCCGGCCGAGTACGGCACGCTGGTCAAGCCGCTCGACGACGGGCTGGCGGACGTGGTGTACGGCTCGCGGTTCATCTCCAGCCAGCCCCACCGCGTCCTGTACTACTGGCACTCGGTCGGCAACCGGTTCCTCACCACGCTGTCCAACATGTTCACCAACCTGAACCTCACCGACATGGAGACCTGCTACAAGGTCTTCCGCCGTGAGGTCATCCAGTCGGTCGTGGTCGAGGAGGACCGGTTCGGCTTCGAGCCCGAGGTCACCGCCAAGGTGGCCCGGGCCGACTGGCGGGTCTACGAGCTGGGCATCAGCTACAACGGCCGCACCTATGCCGAGGGCAAGAAGATCGGCTGGCGGGACGGCGTGCGGGCCGTCTACTGCATCCTCAAGTTCTCGCGCACGGGCGAGCGGGTGCGCACCGCGCTGGGCGACGCCCCGCCCGCCGGGCCCGGAGGCCGCCCGGCGGCCGTCCCGCCGGTGGCGGGCAACGGGGTGCACGACACGGGCCCGGCCGAGCGCTCGCCCCGCTGACGTGGGCCCGCCGGACGGCGAGGCCCCGCCCCTGTTCGCCCTGGACGAGGTGTCGCTGGCCTTCGGCGACGCCACCGTCCTCGACCGCGTGCGGTTGACCATCGCCGCGCGGGGGATCACCGTCGTCGTGGGGCCGTCGGGCGCCGGCAAGTCGATGCTGCTGCGCCTGCTCAACCGGCTGGAGGTCCCCACGGCGGGTCGGATCCGCTACCGGGGCGACCCGCTCGACGCCCTCGACCCTCTCGCCCTGCGCCGCCAGGTGGGCATGGTGTTCCAGCGGCCCGCGCCGTTCCCGGGGACCGTGCGCGACAACCTGGCCGTGGCCGACCCGGACCCGGAGGGGGGCGAGGAGGCCTACGTCGCCGCCCTGGGCCGCGCCGACCTCGACGCCGGGTTCCTCGACCGGGCCGCCGACGAGCTGTCGGGCGGCGAGGCCCAGCGCATGTGCCTGGCCCGCACGCTCGTGACCCGTCCCGACGCGCTGCTGATGGACGAGCCGACGGCCGCCCTCGACCCCGACGCCCGCCGCCGCCTGGAGCGCACGGCCCGGGCCCTGGCCGACGAGGGCCGGCCGCTCGTGTGGGTCACCCACGACCTCGACCAGTGCCGGCGGCTGGCCGACGCCACCGTCGTCCTGGTCGACGGCCGCATCGCCGACGACGCCGCCCGCGGGCGGTTCCTGACGGAGGAGCAGGACGATGGGTGACGCCGCCATCGGCTGGGGCGGGCTCGCCCTGTCGCTGATCCTCGTCGGCGTGGCCGTGGGCCTGTCGGTCTGGCAGGGCCTGCGGCTGGAGCGGGACATGCTGTGGGCGGCGGGCCGGGCGCTGGTCCAGCTGCTGGCGGTGGGCTACGTGCTGCTGTTCATCGTCGACGACGACACCCCGGTGGCCTGGGCCTGGGCGTGGGTCGTCGTCATGGTGGCGGTGGCGTCGCTGACGGTCCGGCGCCGGGCCCCGGAGGTGCCGGGCATCGGCCTGCTCACGCTGGGCGCCACCACGGCGTCGGCCGCGCTCAGCCTGTTCGTCGTGTTCGGCCTCGGCGTCTACCCGCCGGTGGGCCGGGCGATCGTGCCCATCGCCGGCATGATGATCGGCAACTCGATCGGCAGCATCGTCCTCGCCTCCCGGCGGGTGCTGGGCGAGCTGGCCGATCGCCGGCCCGAGGTCGAGGCCCGCCTGGCGCTGGGCCAGCCGTGGCAGGAGGCGTCCAAGCCGTTCGTGCGCTCGGCCCTGCGCAGCCGCCCTGACGTCGCAGATCGAGTCGACCAAGGCGGTCGGGCTCGTGTTCCTGCCGGGCGCCATGACCGGGCTGATCCTGGCCGGCGCCGACCCCGTCGACGCCGTGCTGGTGCAGGCGGCGATCATGTACCTGATCCTCGGGTGCGTCGCCACCAACGTCGTGGTCATCGGCCTGGGCCTGACCCGGCGCCTGTTCACCCCCGACCACCGCCTCGTCCGCCTGGCCCGGACCGGGAGCTAGTCAGCCGGCCGTCGGAGCCACCGCGGCGAGCGCTCTGAGCAGTTCCTCGGCCCCTGGCGTTGCCCCGTCGATGGTGAAGAGCCGGCTGGCACGGGGGCTGGGGATGTCGAGCTCGCCGTTGGCGATCGCCACCAGCGCGTCGGTGCTCATGGCGATCGTGGCCGCGGGGCTCTGTGCCGGCCCCTGGGCCGGGGCGAGCTGTCCGTCCTGGGCGCGGATGTGGAAGACCTCGTCGTCGACGTGCACCTCGTAGGCGGCGTCGGGGACCGAGTGCGCGTCGCTGGCGGTCACCGCCAGGCACAACACCAGCCAGCGAGCTTGGACCCGATCATCGGGTCCGGGTCGACCCAGCAGGCTCATGCCCCAGTTGGCCATGGCGCCGAGGATCGCGGTCAGGCCGAGCGAGGACGGAGTGAGCTCGTAGACCACCGAGGCGGCGGGCGCGGGCAGAGTTTGCTTCCGCACGAGGCCGTCGTGTTCGAGCTGCTTGAGGCGCGTGGTGAGCACGCTCGTGCCGATGCCGGGCAGTCCCGCGGCCAGATCTGTGAACCGCCGGGGTCCGAGCAGCAGCTCTCGCACGATGAGCAGGGTCCAGCGCTCACCCACCACGTCCAGCACGCGGGCGACCGGACAGAACTGGTCGTAGTGACGACTCACGAGCGGAGCCTACCCGTAGCACTTCGATCCCCACTGCCACTAGTTCTCTCAACGAAGTTAACACTTGCTCTATCGAAGTGTCGACCCTAAGGTGTGACCAGTGCCAGCGCTCAGGATCGCCAGCATCGAACGAGGTTCGTATCGGATCCATGCCGGCGAGCAGCCCGGAACGGGACCGGCCATCGTGCTGCTCCACGGCTTTCCCGACAACCACCACCTCTACGACCGGCTGGTCCCGCATCTGGAGGGCCGTCACGTCGTCGTGTTCGACTTCCTCGGTTGGGGCGAGTCCGACAAACCGGCCGAGCACGCGTACACCTTCGCCAACCAGACCGACGACCTCGACGCCGTCGTCAGGGGTCTGGGCCTGGATCAGGTGGTGCTCGTGCCCCACGACGCCTCGGGGCCCGCGGCGATCAACTGGGCACTCGACCATCCCGGCCAGGTCGCCGGCATCGTGGCGCTCAACACCTTCTATGGCGACATCCCCCAAGCGTCGCTGACGCCGCCCGAGGCGATCCGGCTGTTCTCCGATCCCGACTTCGCCCGGCTCACGGCGCACTTCGCGGCCTCACCGACACAGTTCCGATGGCTCTACGACTTCCAGGTCGGCGGGTTCATCGAGCACGACGACGTGCGCCAGCACTTCGTCCCGCTGCTCTTCGAGCAGTTCGAGGACCAACCCAGCACAGTCGAGCCGTTCCTGCAGCTCAATGCCGATCTGATCCCAGCGGTGCTGGCCGCCACCGAACGAGCAGGAACCGGGGCGCTGAGCGAGTTCGGGTCACCGGTGCGCGTCGCGTTCGGCGAGAACGACACCTACCTCACCGCTGCCTACGGCGCCGCGCTCGCCGACCTGTTTCCGCACGGCGAGGCCGCGCCCATCGCGGGCGCCGCCCACTTCCCACAACTCGACGCCCCAGCCGACGTCGCCCGCTCGATCCTCACGGCCCCCACCCTGTCGGGTTGACGTCGAGGCAGGACATGCCTGAGCGGAAAGGACCAAGCACCAATGGCAACGACCATCGCAAGCATGTCGATGTCGCTGGACGGCTTCATCGCCGACCCCGCAGACGGGACCGACCGCCTGTTCGCGTGGTATGCGCACCCGAACGAGGCGAGCACCGCACTCCTTCAAGACGTCGGCACGAACCTGAAAACCATCCTCGTCGGGAGGCGCACGTTCGAGATCGCCGGTGGATGGGGCGGGGCTCACCCCTTGGGCGTGCC
This sequence comes from uncultured Acidimicrobiales bacterium, assembly GCA_963759225.1. GTDB lineage: Bacteria > Actinomycetota > Acidimicrobiia > Acidimicrobiales > VFJN01 > ZC4RG19. Next base: position 111,036 of record CAVWYL010000022.1, read on the forward strand.
GGTCTTCGTCCTGACCCACCGTCCGCCCGACGGTTGGGACGACGCGCCCTTCACCTTCGTCACGGACGGCATCGAGCGCGCCGTGTCTCGAGCGAGGGCGGCCGCAGGTGACGGGATTATCGGCATCAGCGGCGCGGATGTCGTTCAGCAGTGCATCGAGGCAGGGCTCGTCGACGAGATCGCGATCGACGTGGTCCCCGTGCTCCTGGGCAAGGGTGTGTCCTTCTTCGGCGACGTCGGGACACCGACCGAGCTCGAAGGCCCTCGTGTCGTCGAGGGCGACGGCGTAACCCACCTGTCCTACCGTCTGAAGCCCGCTGAACCATCGCACGCGCCGTCCATTGTTGTGGCCGACGGGCTGGCCGTAGGTTGTGGCGTGCCGGTCTGTGAGAGGAGGGGCGCGTGGCGGTCGTGAGTCGTGGGTTCCAGGGTCGTCGGCGTCAGCCAGGGGCCGGGCTCGTGCCGCCGGGTCAGTATCTCGTGGATGACTTCCCGGTGCTGAGCGCGGGGCCGACGCCTGACGTCGAGTTGTCAGACTGGGATCTCACGGTCGTCGACGACTCCGGGGCCGCCGTCGCCCGGTGGGGATGGGAGGAGTTCCGGGAGCTGCCGACCGAGGACATCACCGTCGACATCCACTGCGTCACCAAGTGGTCCAAGCTCGGCACCCGCTGGCAGGGCGTCTCGGTGGACACGATCCTCGACGGGATCGACACGGCCGCGGAGTTCGTGGTCGCCTTCAGCGACGGTGGGTACACGACGAACCTGCCGCTGGCGGACGTGCTGGACGGGCAGGCGTGGGTGGCCCACCGCTTCGAGGACGAAGACCTCGAGCCCGAGCACGGCGGCCCGGCCCGACTGCTGATCCCGCACCTGTACTTCTGGAAGAGTGCCAAGTGGGTGCGGGGTCTGCGGCTCACCGACGAGGACGAGCCGGGCTTCTGGGAGAGCGTCGGCTACCACAACTACGGCGATCCATGGCGTGAGCAGCGCTACTGGGGTGACTGACCGCCGTGCGTTGGCTGGTGGCCACCGTCGCCGAGACGGTCCCCGAGACCGCCCGGGCGGTGACCCTGCGGCTCGACGTCCCGGACTGGCCGACTCACCGGGCCGGTCAGCACGTCGACGTACGCCTGACCGCCGAGGACGGCTACTCGACGCAGCGCAGCTACTCGATCGCGTCCCCTCCGGGATCTGAGCGGCTGGAGCTCACGGTCGAGCGGATCGACGACGGCGAGGTGTCGCCGTACCTGACCACCGTGGCCGACGTCGGCGACCAGTTCGAGTTGCGCGGGCCGATCGGCGGCTGGTTCGCCTGGGATGGCACCGACACCACCCCGGTGCTGCTGGTGGGCGGCGGATCCGGGGTCGTACCGCTGCGGGCGATCCTGCCCACCATGCGGCGTCGGGCAGCACAGCGGCGATGCACCTGGTGTATTCGGCGCGCACCCTCGGCGATGTCATCTACCGCCGCGAGCTCGAGGCGATGGCGGGCCCCCGGCGGGCGGTGACCCTGACCCTCACGCGGGAGCCGGACTGGGCCGGGCACCGGGGCCGCGTCGATGCCGGCTTGCTCGCCGAGGTGGGCTGGCCGCCGTCGGTGCAGCCGCACTGCTACGTGTGCGGGCCCACCGCGTTCGTCGAGGCGGTCGCCGACGCCCTGGTCGAGTTGGGCCATGAACCAGGGCGTATCAGGACAGAGCGGTTCGGACCGACAGGAGGTTGACGTGGACACATCTCTGGACGGCAACGCCGCCGCCGGCGCGCTCGGCGACCTGTTCGCATTCGACGTCACGGTGGCCGTGACGACATGCGCCACCTGTGGCGACAGCCGCCCGGTCGCCGAGCTGCACGCCTACCTGGACGCCCCCGGGATCGTGTTGCGCTGCGCATCCTGTGGTGCCGCCCAGCTCCGCCTCGTGCGCTCGGGTGACCGTGCCTGGCTGGACCTGCGGGGCATCCAGGTCCTCGAGATCCACGGCGCCACCACCGCCGAATAGACCTGGCGCGAGCGAGCCGAACACGCAGCTACCGACGACCGGCCGCGGACCGCCCCCGCGGGCGAGCGGGTCGGGGTCCATCACGACGGCCTCAGACGGATCGGCGTCTCCGAGCGACGAAGGCCGCCCGAAGCTCGTCGTGCCGAGGCTGACGTGCGACGCCCATGTGCTCCAGCACCCGCCCGGTGAGATCGATCGTCTGGCGGATCTGGGCGACGTATCGGGTGCATCCGGTGCAGGCGTCGACGTGCCGTTCGAACAGGCGGCGGTCCCGATCGTCGAGCGCGTCGTCCAGGTGCAACGTCACCAACTCGATGGCCTCGGTGCAGCGGATGCCGCCGCCGGTGTGAACCGGTTGGTCAGGACGCACGGAGGTACTCCTCGAGGGCGTTGCGGATCGCCTTGCGGCCGCGGTGCAGCAGCACCCGCTGGTTGACGTCGGTGATCCCGAGCGCGTCCGCAGTGTCGGATGCCGACCAGCCCTGGACGTCGCGCAGCTCGACGACCTCTCGCTGCGCGGTCGGCAATGCCTCGATCGCCTCGGCGATCCGATCGAGGGTCTCGTTGCGTTCCAGTCGCTCGGGAGCGAGTGTCTCCCAGGGCTCCGGTGGCGCCGGCCAATAGCCGGGCCCCAGCTCGTCGTGGACGAGCTCGAGGCGAGGCCCGCCGGGATCGTGGTCGGGTCCAAGGCTGGCCACGGGGACGGCGCGGGCCTCGCGGACGGCGAGCGTGCGGACCTTGTTGAGCAAGATCCGGTAGATCCAGGTCTTGAGCGACGAGCGACCCTCGAAGGTGTCGATGGCGTCGACGACCGCCAGCCACGTGTCCTGCACCACGTCGTCGGCGAGGGCGCCGGTCACGTACAGGCGGGCCATGCGGGCCAGCCCGGGGGTCAGCTCTCGAACCAGGTCGTCGAAGCGGTCGGCTTCGCCGCCGCGGAGCGCGGCGACCACCTCGGCGTCGGGATGATCCGGGGGGAGCGGCGCGGGATCTGTAACAACCACCTCGGTCGATTGTCTAGTTGGTGAGCAGGAAAAGCGCCCCACCACCGCCGCCCACCAGGGACGGCCTGATCGAGGAGACCGATGTCGTACCGACTCCCTGCACCACCGCCACCGCCCGAGCAGTGCCTGCCCGGTCGGGACACGACCATGCCGGTCCGTGACACCCACGCCGTGCTGGGGACGCCACTGCGCGCCCCCTGGCCCGAGGGCATGGACACCCTGATCGTGGGGATGGGCTGCTTCTGGGGCGCCGAGCGGCTGTTCTGGCAGCTGCCGGGCGTCTACACCACCGCTGTCGGTTACTCGGGAGGGCACACCCCGAATCCCACCTACGAGGAGACGTGCACGTCGATGACCGGCCACACCGAGGCCGTGCTGGTCGTGTTCGATCCCGACCAGGTGAGCCTGGACGATCTACTGGCCGTGTTCTGGGAGAACCACGACCCGACGCAGTACATGGGGCAGGGCAACGACATCGGCAGTCAGTACCGGTCGGCCATCTACACCAACTCCGACGAGCAGCTCGCCGCGGCCGAGGCCAGCCGCGACCGCTACCAGGCAAAGCTGGACCAGGCCGGCTACGGGACGATCACAACCGAGGTCGCCCCGGCGGGCGAGTTCTTCTACGCCGAGGACTACCACCAGCAGTACCTGGCCGCGAACCCCCGCGGCTACTGCAACCACGGCTTCTGCCAGGTCGCCTACGCCTGACCCGACGCGACCACGTCGACCTCTCATCCCCCGAAGGAGACACACGCATGACGAACCCGACCGACCGTCGCCCGTCCGACGACGAGATCCGTAACCGCCTGACGCCGCTGCAGTACCACGTCACCCAGGAGGCGGGCACGGAGCGGGCCTTCACGGGCGAGTACTGGGACACCAAGGATGCCGGCGTCTACCGCTGTGTCGTGTGCGACACCGAGGTCTTCGACAGCGACGCCAAGTTCGACTCCGGCACCGGCTGGCCGAGCTTCGACCGCGAGATCACCGACGGTCGCGTCACCCGCATCGAGGATCGCGGCCACGGCATGGTTCGCACCGAGGCCCGCTGCGCCGCCTGCGACGCCCACCTCGGCCACGTGTTCCCCGACGGGCCGACCGCCACCGGTGAGCGGTACTGCATGAACTCGGCATCGCTCCGCCTCGACCGGGCCGAGTCGTGACCAGCCACGAGACCGCCGGCGGCGAGCAGTCGCCGGCGGTCACGGCCATCCACATCGCCCCGGCCAGCCGGCTCCCCATGCGCGCCGTCGAGTCCGTGCGGGTCGAAGCCGGGCTCGGCATCGTCGGTGACCGCTACCACGGCAGCAGGCACCGGCACGTCACCGTCCAGTCCCAGGTCGCGCTCGACGCCGCCACCGAGCGAGCTCGGCAGCCCCGTCGAGCCGGGCGGAACCCGACGCAACATCACCATCTCCCACGTCGACGTGCCCACCACCCCCGGCGAACGGCTCCGCATCGGTGATGTCGACCTCGAGGTCGTCCGCGTCGCCGCCCCCTGCAAGCTGCTCGACGATGTCATCGGCACCGGCGCCCGCACCGCGCTCCGCAGGCGGGCCGGCTCCGTCTGCCGGGCACTCTCTTCAGGGACCATCGCCGTCGGCGATCCGGTACGCCTCGCGCTCCCGGCACGGGCGCCAGCCCGGTTCGACGGTCGCTACCGGGACTGATCGTCAGCGTTTGCCAGGGCGCTGGGGCGTCAGCTGCGGACGTACCGGTCGAGCGCGCCGCGGACCGCGAACCGGGCCCGGGCGAGGCGCTCGCGTGCCTCGCCGGAGGGCAGGTCGAGGTCGAGGGCGGCCCGGCTGAACGGCGTCCCTTCGATGTCGACGAGGGTGACGAGACCGACATCGATCGGGTCGAGCTCGGCGAGCGCGGCGTCCACGACGCCGTAGGCCTCGGTCGTGACGAGATCGTCCTCCGGACGGAGCACCCGCGCCTCGCCCCACGCCACCGGCGAGTCGACCCACGCGCCGGCGTCAGGGCCGTCGGTGTAGAAGCCGGGGTAGAAGAGCTCGGCCTCGTCGGCATCGGGATCAGTGCCTGCGGTCGGGACGGCCGGGGGCTCGACATCCGGCCCACGTTCCGCGGCGAGGCGTGTCAAGGCCACGGCGAGACCCGATCCGGTCGTGTCGCTATCGGGGTCGGCGAGCGCGGACGTGAGCGTCTCCTGGACCAGGTCGTCGGCGGCGTTGGCGTCGAGCGCGTTCGCGAGTGCGTAGAGATGCGGCAGCGCCGCGGTGAGTGCCTCGGCGCGGCCACCCTCGGCGTGGGCGACCATGGCGCGTACCGAGTCGGGGACCTGCACCTCGGGCCGTGACCCGAGAACGGCGACGGTGCTGCGCAGCTGGTCCATGAGGCACGAGCAGCTGTCGCAGGCGGCCAGGTGGTCCTCGAGCGCGCCCCGTTCGGCGTCGGACAGGAGCCCGGCGAGCTGGTCGCTCGCGGCGTGCACCGCGGCTTGGCAGGTGAGCGGGTTCACGGCATCGCCTCCTCGCCGAGCCCGGGGCTGGCGCCCTCGGCCAGCTTGAGTCGGGTCCAGACATTCATGTTGATGACGATCCCGATGATCTCGAGGATCTCCTCCTGCGAGAAGTGCTCGGCGAGCGCGGCGTGACGTGCACCGAAATCGTCGGCGACGGTCGCGTCGGCGACGCGAGTGATCGCCTCGGTGTAGGAGAGGGCGGCGCGGGCGGCGTCGTCGTGGAAGCTCGGTCTCCCACCACGCGGTCAGGGTGTCGATCACCGGTCGGGGGATGCCGGCGTCACGTGCGGCTTCGTAGTGGAGGTTGAGGCAGTAGGTGCAGTTGTTGATCTGCGACACCCGCAGGCGCAGGAGCTGGGCGAGCTTGCGGTCGATGCGCAGGTTGGCCTTGTAGCCGAAGGTGTCGGCGCCGTGGCGGGCGAGCTTGGTCAGGTCCTCGTTGGCCGAGCTGTCGGCCCGGCGGTTGGTGACGGTCACGTCGGTCATCTCGTTGCTCCTGTCGGGGTCAGGGTTCCGGGGCCGAGGTCGACCGAGTACACCTTGCCGTGCACGGCAACGGTCAGCGGCACAGGTGGGGGATCCCGCCGAGCCGGCAGCCGACCGGTTCGGCACCGTGTGGGAGCATGGCTGACCGCGTAGGCACGAAGCGGAGGTCGGGCATGTCCGACGACCATGCGACCATCATCGACGTTCACGCCGGCGACGACCTGTTTCCGCTGGCCGGATCGTGGGAGGTCGATCCGACTCATTCGGCGCTCGAGTTCGTGGCCCGCTATGCGGTGTTCACGCTCGTGCGCGGCCGCTTCACGTCGTTCTCCGGCACCGTCGTGATCGATCCGCCGCATGCCGAGGCGACGCAGGTCGACGTCGACATCGACGCCTCGTCGGTCGACACGGCGATGGCGGTGCGCGACGCCCACCTGCGGGGCGAGGAGTTCTTCGACGTCGAGCGGCATCCGAAGATCTCCTTCCGCTCCCGGGGTGCGACGGTGCTGGCCGCGGGTCGCTACACGGTGCCGGGCGAGCTGACGATCCGTGGCATCACCCAACCGGTGCGGCTCGTCGTCGATCTGTTCGGCCGTGCGCCAGACGTGCTGGGCAATCCTCGGCTCGGCTTGAGGGCGACGGCCAAGCTGCGACGCGCCGTGTGGGGCATCACGTGGAACGCGCCGGTCCCGGGCGGCGGCGTCGCCTTGGCCGAGGAAGTCGACCTCGAACTCGACGTGTCGCTGGTGCCGGCCGGCACGGCGGCCCGGTCCATCGACTCCGCCCACCTCGAAACCGGCGGTGCGCCGTGAGCTGGTTCGGCGCCCGCCGTCATCCCGGGGCGACGCCGTTGCCCTCCGAGGGTCGCCTGCCCGGTTTCGACGGCGCGACCGGGTGGCTCAACTCGCCGCCGCTCACCGCGGCGGACCTGAGCGGCAAGGTCGTGCTCGCCGACTTCTGGACGTACACGTGCATCAACTGGCTCCGCACGCTCGCCTACGTCCGCGCGTGGGCCGAGAAGTACCGCGACCGGGGATTGGTCGTCGTCGGCGTCCACACGCCCGAGTTCCCGTTCGAGCGCGAGATCGAGAACGTCCGCGAGGCCGCGACGGCAATGCGTGTCGAGTACCCGATCGCGCTCGACAGCGACTACGGCGTCTGGCGGGCGTTCGGCAACCGGTACTGGCCCGCCGTGTACATCGCCGATGCAGAAGGACGGATCCGGCAGCACCACTTCGGCGAGGGCGCGTACGACGAGTGCGAGTGGGCGATCCAGATGCTGCTGCGCGAGGCCGGTGCCGAGGGCATCGGTGACGATCTCGTCTCGGTCGAGCCCGACGGCTTCGAGGCGCAAGCCGACTGGACGAACCTGGGCTCGCCCGAGACGTACGTCGGCTACGAGCAGGGGCGGAACTTCGCGTCGTCGGGTGGTGCCGTGTTCGACGAGCCGCGCACCTACGTCGCCCCGGATTCGCTGCACCTCAACCAGTGGGCGCTCGCCGGCGACTGGACCGTCGAGAGGGGGGCCAGCGTGCTGAACGAGGCCGATGGGAGAATCACGTTCCGCTTCCACGCCCGCGACGTCCACGTCGTCCTGCGGGCGCGTGAGCCGGGCACGTCCGTGCCGTTCCGCGTGCTCGTCGACGGAGAGCCTCCCGGTGACGCGCATGGGCTCGACGTCGACGAGCAGGGCCACGGGACGGTGATCCAACCCCGGCTCTATCAGCTCGTTCGCCAGCGGGGCAGGATCGGTGACCGCACGCTCGCGATCGACTTCCGCGCTCCTGGCGTAGAGGCCTACGTCTTCACCTTCGGCTAGAGCAGTCGTCGGGCCTCGGTCGCTCCTGTAGACGGCCCGGAGGTGACCTCGCCGGCGATCCGAGCGCGGGACGCCTCGTCTTCTGCCGCGATCTTCCGCGCCTCTGCGAGCACGTCGTCGACCTCGCCCACAGGGATGACGACGGCTCCGGCTGCGTCGGCGTAGACGTACTGACCGGGCATCACGCCCACCCCGCCGACCACGACAGGCACGTTGGCCTGGAACGGCGTCACCACGTCGCCGCCCCAGCGTGTTGCCTCACCCGAGCAGTAGGCGGCGAAGTCGTATCCGGCCAGTTCGTCGAAGTCGCGCAGCCGCCCGTCGGTGAGCACCCCGGCCAGCCCGTGCTCCTGGAGCCTGAACAGCTTCGTCCCGCCGCCCATCGAGGTGTTCGTGTAGCCATTGCTGCCCAGCACGAGAACCTTGCCGGCGGGCTGGTCGCCGACCGCCTCGTGGAAGAGGTTGGCGAAGTTGTAGCGCTGCGGGTCGAGCGCCAGGGAACAGCTCGGGTAGTAGGAGATCGTGGCCGCCGCACCGAACAGGACCCGGCCGGGCGTGGGGCTCACCAGATCGAGCACGTGGCAACGATGCCGGTGGACGCGACCGATGGCGTCGACCAGATCGGCGCACGTGAGCCCCCTGAGCGCGTCGGCACGGCCTCCGGTCGGGCTCACCGTCGGGTCCACATGAGCGATCTGGTTGTCGTCGAGCACCACGCGGGGCTCATTCTCGCCTGACTCTCCTGATGGTCGGCGACCTCACCGATGCGTCATCGCAGGGTGGCGAACGCGGCGCGTAGCTCCTCGGAGAAGAGTTGCGGCTCCTCCCAGGCGGCGAAGTGGCCGCCCCTGTCGACCTCGTTGAAGTAGGCGAGGTCGGGGTAGACCGCCTCGGCCCAGCTACGCGGGGTAGCCCAGATCTCGCCGGGGAACGTCGTGAAGCCGACCGGGACCGAGACCGGCGGAGGAGGCTGGCCGCTCGCGAGCGCTGCGGCCAGCGCTCGTCCGTCCTCCCAGTACGACCGGGCCGCCGACGCTGCGGTGCCGGTCAGCCAGTACAGCGTGATGTTGTCGACGATGGTGTCCCGGGTGAGATTGCCCACGGGCTCGCCGTCGACGAACGCGCGGGAGATCTTGTAGTAGCTGTCCGTGTCGTGGTCGAGCAACCAGGCCGCCAGCGCGACGGGTGAATCCAGCAGGGCGTAGCCGATCGTCTGTGGCCGCGTTGCCATCTCGAGGAAGTAGGCGAAGCCGTCCTCCCTGAACGTCGCGAACGCCTCGGCCGCCACGCGTTCCTTCTCGGATTCCTTGGGCAGGTGCTCGCCGATCGCGAGCACCGCCGTGAGCAGGTTCAGGTGGTAGCCGATCAGACCCTCGACCGCCTGGCGGCCCATCAGGTCCGTGACGAGGGCACCCACGTCGCCGCCCTGGGCGACGTAGCGGGTGTAGCCGAGGCGGTGCATCAGCTCCGCCCACGCGCGTGCGGTGCGGCCGGCGTCCCAGCCGAGCTCGGCCGGCTCGCCGGAGAACCCGTAGCCGGGCGAGTGACGGCAGCACCAGGTGGAATGCGTCCTCGGGGTTGCCACCGTGAGCGGTCGGGTCGGTGAGCGGGCCGACGGTCTCGAGCAGCTCGACGACCGAGCCGGGCCAGCCATGCGTCATGATCAGCGGCAACGCGTTCTCATGCGGCGACCTGACGTGGACGAAGTGGATCTCGACCCCGTCGATCTCGGTCGTGAACTGCGGAAGCGCGTTCAGTCTCGCCTCGCACTTGCGCCAGTCGTACTCGCTCGTCCAGTAGCGGGCGAGCTCCTGCAGCGTCGCCAGCTGCACGCCCTGCGATCGGTCGGGGACGAGCTCCTTGGTGGGCCAGCGTGTCGCGGTGATGCGGCGACGCATCTCCGCGAGTGCTTCGTCCGGGACGTTGACCTGAAATGGTTGGATGCTGGGCGCCTCAGTTGTCGTTCTCGTGTCGGCCACGGGGACTCCTCAACTCGGGGACGGTCCGATACTGCGCCCATGTGGAGGTCGTCGCATCACCCGCGCGGCACTATGGTGCGCGATTCACACCTCCCGCAGGCGGCTGCGGAGGCGCATGCCCACGATGCCGACCACGATCGCCGTGGCCAGCACGAGGAAGCCGACCCAGGTCCAGCCGACCTTGACGACCTGGAGCAGACCGATGAAGGCCAGGACGACGACGAGCAGCATCTCGCGCAGCTCCTTGGTCACCTGGTCCTTGCGGCTGGCCCGGACCCGGACCACGGCCAGCTGGGGCTGGGCCAGCCCGAGCTGGCTGCGCAGCGCCCGGTCGATGAAGATCCCCGGCAGGTCGGGGTAGACGCCGAGCGCGTCGCGGGCCGCCGGGAAGCGGTGCTGGAAGCCGCCGCCGCCCAGCCGCTCCCGGCGCTCGATCGTCTCGCTCGGCGCCTCGAACGCCCGCACCGTCACCGTGCACAGGCGCCCGCCGGGCTCGGCGGGCATGCCCTCGATCACCACCCGGTCGCCGGACTCGATGCCGATCAGCTCGAGGGCCAGGCGGCTGAGCAGGGCGGCCCGCCGCTCCGAGGTGACGAGCTCGGCCTGCTGGACCCGGCACAGCAGCGAGTGCGGCGTGCTCACGAGCACGTCGGCGATGCGGTTGCGGTCGACGCCGGTGGGCGACAGCGTGACGTGCTCGCCGATCTCGACGCCGATGCCGTTGCGGATCGCCTGGTCGACCAGCACCTCGGCGTCGTCGCCCTTGGCGACGAGCCGCCCCACGCCCGGCGGGGCGTGCTCGTCCATGCAGGACCGCACCACCACGTGGGACGGCCGGCCCAGCTCCTCCCACCGCTCGGCCGACACGACCACGGTCGGCTCGCCCCGGCGGTCGACGTCGTCGGGGGAGGGCGCGACCCGCAGCGCGCCGGGGCAGTCCCCGGGCGCCGGCAGGCCGGCCCGGGACGCGGCCGTAGGTCAGCGGGTCGCCGGCGCGGGTGGGCCCGGCGTCGGCGGTGACCGTGACCGTCGGCGCCGACAGCAGCGCCTCGGCGAGGGCCCGCCGGCGCTGGGGGTCGGCGGCCGTGGACACGAAGGCCTCGGGGTCGCCGGCCAGGCGCCGCACCGACCGCCCGCCCCGGGCGATCAGCATGTCGATCAGCTCGTGCTGGCTGCGGGGCAGGTCGAGCGGCGCGTCGTTGGTGGCGTCGGCGATGACGCCCCGCCGGGCGACGTAGATGCCGCACGAGCCCAGGCTCTCGCCCGACTCCAGCTCGACCCGGACGGCGTCGCCGTCGTCGACGATCAGCCGGCGGTCGTAGCCGACCTCGGTCTCGTCGAGGGCCTCGAGCTGCTCGGGGTCGAGCCAGTTGATGGCGAGCCGCGACGTGACGCCCTGCTCGAACACCGGCGCGGCCGGCACGTAGCCCCAGCGGCTGATCATGGCGGCCACGCCCACCCGGACGCCGGTGACGTTGGCCCACGTCAGCGGCATCACGCACGAGATGCCGGCGGAGCTGAACTTGAGCTCCATCTGGGCGATCGACGCGTTGGACCCCACGGCCAGCACCGGGACGCGGGCCTCCATCGGCACGGCGTTGAGCACCAGCAGGGCGTAGCCGAGCGTCACCCGGGACGTACCGCCGCCGAGCGCCGCCGGCCGGTCGTCGCCCAGCACGACCCGGGCCTGCGACAGCCGCCGGGCCCGCAGCTGCTCGAAAGGGAGGAACGGGCCACCCGTCATCAGGCCCGAGGACCGCGGCGCCGGGCCGGGATAGCTCAGCGGGTTCTCTCGGGGGGAGGGACCGAAGGTGGCCATCGGGGGGTGAGGCTAGAGGGAAGCTGCCGTACGCTGGGGACATGCCCCTGCGGTTCGTGATCATCGGTGGCGGCCCCGCCGGCAACACCGCGGCCACCACGGCCGCGCGGCTCGGGGCCGAGGTGACGATGATCGAGCGCGACATCGTCGGCGGCGCCGCCCACCTGCTCGACTGCATCCCGTCCAAGGCCATGATCGCCACCGCCGGCGCCATGGGCGACGTCGACGCCAGCGCCGGCATGGGCCTGTCGGTGTCCGACGCCGCCCTCGACCTGGAGGGCCTCCGCCAGCGCATCAAGGCCATCGAGGGCCGGCTCGAGCACAACATCGTGGACCTGCTGCGCAGCCAGGCCGTGCGCATGATCCACGGCACGGCCCGGCTCGAGGGCGCCCACGAGATCGTGGTCGAGACGGCCGACGGCGTCCGCGAGATCGAGGCCGACGCCGTCCTGCTGTCCACCGGCAGCCGGCCCCGCATCCCCGACTGGGCCGGTCCCGACGGCGACCGCGTCCTCACCACCCGCGACGCCTACCCGCCCAACGAGCTGCCGGCGCACCTGGTGGTCATCGGCTCCGGCGTGACCGGGGTCGAGTTCGTGCACATGTTCTCGTCGCTCGGCAGCGAGGTGTCGCTGATCGTCAGCCGCCAGCAGGTGCTGCCCCAGAAGGACCCCGAGGTGGCGGCGGCGCTGGAGTCCGAGCTGCTGCGGCGGGGCGTGCACCTGCTCAAGGGCGCCCGGGCCGAGGGCATCGACCGGCAGGACGACGGGGGCGTGGCCGTGCGCTGCTCGGACGGCCGGGTGGCGCGGGGCAGCCACGCCCTGCTGGCCATCGGGTCGATCCCCAACAGCGACGGGCTGGGCCTCGACGCCGCCGGGGTCGAGGTCGACGAATCGGGCTACGTGCCGATCAACCACCACTGCGTGACGAACGTCGGGCACATCTACGCCGCGGGCGACCTGTCCGGGAAGCTGCCGCTGTCGTCGGTGGCGTCGATGCAGGGCCGCAAGATCGCCGAGCACGTCATGGGCCTGCACACCCGGGTCCACCGGCACCTCGACTACGACAAGGCGGCCTCGGCCATCTTCACCGAGCCCGAGATCGCCGACGTCGGGCTGGCCGAGGCCGACGCCTTCGCCGAGGGGCGCAAGCTCCGGGTGACCAAGGTGCCGTTCTCGGCGTCGGCCAAGGCGCTCATCAACAACGAGACCAAGGGCTTCGTGAAGATCCTGTCCGACCCGGCCACCGGGGTCGTGCTCGGCGGATCGATCGTCGGGCGCCACGCGGCCGAGCTGATCTCGGTGCTGGCGGTGGCGGTGACCAACGGGCTGCGGGTGACCGACATCGTGGAGAGCCTGATGGTCCACCCCTCGCTGGCCGAGGCCCTGGCCGACGCCGCCGAGTGACGGCGCTCGTCGGCGCGGCGGCGCTGCTGCTGCTGGCGGCGGGCGCCCTCAAGGTCGCCGATCCCGGCCCGACCGCGGCCGCGCTGGCCGCCCGCCGCAAGGCGGCGGTCCCCCCGGCCGCCGTCCGGGCCGGCGGGGTGGCGGAGGCCGCCCTGGGGGCCGCCACGCTGGTCGTCGGCGGGCCGGTGCTCGCCGCGCTGGTCGCCGTCGACGTACGCGGCCTACACGCTGTGGGTCGGCGCCGCCCTGCGGCAGGGCGCCCCCTGCGGCTGCTTCGGCGAGCCCGACACGCCGGCCCGGCCGGTCGCAGCTGGTCGTCGACGCGGGGTTCGCGGTCGCGGCGGCGGTCGGGGCGGCCGTGGGCGCCGGGCCGCTCGTGGGGTCGTCGCTGCCGGTGGTCGTCGCCGCCGTGGCGGTCGCCGTCGCCGGCTATCTCGTCCTGGCCCGCCAGGGCGCCGGCGGGCGCCGGCGTGCTACTCGATGACGACGACGACGTCGCCGGAGCCGACCGACTGGCCGGCCTCGACCTTGACCTCGGCCACGGTGCCGGCCTTGTCGGCCGCGATGTTGTTCTCCATCTTCATGGCCTCGAGGACGCAGACCGTCTGGCCCTCCTCGACGATGTCGCCGGCGCTGACCAGCACCTTCACGATCGTGCCCTGCATGGGGACCGTGACGCTGCCGCTGCCGGCCGCCGCGGCCGACTGACCGCCGGCGCGCCGGGGCCGGGCCGCCACCTTGGCGCCGCCGGGGGCGGCCGCGGCCGCCGCCTGCGACTCCGGCACCCACACCGTGACCCCGAACCGGCGGCCGTTGACCTCGACGTCGACGTCGCGGCGGACCTTGGGCTCGGCGGCCTCGTCCTGGTCGCCGACCGCCTCCGGGGCGGCCGGCGCGGACACCGTCGACAGGTCGAGGCGGTCCTCCACCCACTTCGTCGAGTGCTCGGCCGCCGCGAAGTCGGGGTGGCGCAGGATGGCCTCGTCGGCCGGGATGGTGGTGGCGATGCCGGCGATCTCGAACTCGGCGAGCGCCCGCAGCGTCCGGGCGATGGCGGTGGGCCGGTCGGCGCCCCAGCACGATCGAGCTTGCCGACCAGGTTGTCGTAGTACTGCGAGACCTCGTCGCCCGCCTCGTAGCCGCCGTCCCAGCGCACGCCGAAGCCCTGACGGGATCCGCAGCCGGCCGATCGGGCCCGGCGACGGCAGGAACCGCCCGCCCGCCGGGTCCTCGGCGTTGATCCGCACCTCGATGGCGTGGCCCCGCCGCTCGACGTCGTCCTGGCCGAACGACAGCGGCTCGCCCGACGCCACCCGGATCTGCTCGGCCACGAGGTCGAGGCCGGTGACCATCTCGGTCACCGGGTGCTCGACCTGGAGCCGGGTGTTCATCTCCAGGAAGTAGAACTCGCCGTCCTGGTAGAGGAACTCGACGGTGCCGGCGTTGACGTACCCGCAGGCCTTGGTGACCCGCACGGCGGCCTCGCCCATGGCCTGGCGGATCTCGTCGGGGAAGTCGGGGGCCGGGCTCTCCTCGATCAGCTTCTGGTGGCGGCGCTGGGCCGAGCAGTCGCGCTCGCCGAGCCACACGGCGTTGCCGTGGGTGTCGGCGAAGACCTGCATCTCGACGTGGCGGGGCCAGGTCAGGTAGCGCTCGACGTAGCACTCGGCCCGGCCGAAGCCCTTCAGCGCCTCCGACTGGGCCGACTCCAGCGCCGCGGCGGCGTCGGCCGCGGCGGCCACGACCCGCATGCCCCGGCCGCCGCCGCCGAACGCGGCCTTGATGGCCACCGGCCAGCCGTGCTCCTCGCCGAAGGCGACGACCTCGTCGGCCGACGTGAGGAACTGCGGTCGTGCCGGGCACGCCCGGCCACCCCGGCCTGCTGGGCGGCGATGCGGGACGAGACCTTGTCGCCCATGACCTCGATGGCCTCGGGCGGCGGGCCGACGAAGGCCACGCCCCGGGCGGTGATGGCCCGGGCGAAGTCGGTGTTCTCGCAGAAGAACCCGTAGCCGGGGTGGACGCCGTCGGCGCCGCAGCGCTCGATGACGTCGAGGATCTTGTCGGTGTCCAGGTAGCTCTCGGCCGCGGTCTGGCCGCCCGAGCGCGTAGGCCTCGTCGGCCAACCGGACGTGCAGGCTGTCGCGGTCGAGGTCGGAGTAGACGGCGACCGACGTGATGCCGAGCTCGCGGCAGGCGCGGATGACCCGCACGGCGATCTCGCCCCGGTTGGCGATCAGGATCTTCGAGAGCACGGCCCTATGTTTACGGGGATGCCGGAGGGTGGTGCCACATTGCCCGGTCCGCGGGCCCGGGCGCTGCTGGCCGGCACCCGCTTCGCCGACGTCCGCTGGGTGGCCGAGACCGGCTCGACCAACGCCGACGCGCTCGCCCTGGCCCGCGACGGGGCGCCCGAGGGCGTCGTCGTCGTGGCCGACCACCAGACCGCCGGTCGCGGGCGCCGCGGACCGCCGCTGGGTGGCGCCGCCGGGCGCGTCGCTGCTGGTGTCGGCGCTGCTGCGCCCGCCGGCCGCGGGTGGCCGGGTCGGTCACGCTGGCGGCCGGGGTGGCGCTGGCCGAGGCGGTCGAGGCGGTGGCCGGGGTCGAGGCCCGGCTCAAGTGGCCCAACGACCTGGTGGTGGCCGTCCCGGACGCGGGGGAGCGCAAGCTGGCCGGCATCCTGGCCGAGGCCGACTGGCCCGCGGGGTCCACGATCTCGGGCGGCTACCGGCCCCCGGCGCCCGACGAGCGGGTCGTGGTGGTCGTGGGGGTGGGGCTCAACGTGACGTGGCCGGCCGACCTGGCGGCGCTGGGGGGCGACGCCGCCGAGGTGGCGGGGATCGCCGCCGCGCTCAACTGGGTCGGGCCGGAGGTCGACCGGGCGGACCTGCTGGTGGCGTTCCTGCGGGGGTTCGCGGCCCGCTACGCCACGCTCGTGGAGGCGCGGGCCGGGCGACGTGCTGGCGGCCTGGCGGCGGCGGTCGGCCACGCTGGGCCGCCGGGTGCGGGTCGACGTCGGCCGCGACGACATCGAGGGCACGGCCGTCGACGTCACCGACGAGGGCCACCTGGTGGTCGAGACCGTCGAGGGCGACCGGCGCACGGTCGCGGTCGGCGACGTCGTCCACCTCCGCCCCGCGTAGCCGGGCTAGGGGTCGATGTCGCGGGCCCGGAGGTCGGCGATGGCGGCCATCGCCCGCTGGGCCCAGGGGCCGTCGACGCCGGGGAGCGGGCGGCCGTCGAGCATGCGCAGGGGCTGGACGTCGCGGGTGGTGGACGTGAGCAGGACCTCGGTGGCCTCCGCCAGCGCCGCCAGCGGCACGCTGGCCTCGTCGGCCTCCGGGACCTCCTCCAGCACGAGCGCCCGGGTGACCCCGGCCAGGCATCCGGACAGCAGCGACGGCGTGACGAGCTCGCCGCCGATCGCCGCGAACACGTTGGTGCCGGTGCCCTCGCACAGCTCGCCGGCCGTGTTGGGCAAGATCGCCTCGCTGGCCCCCACCTTGTGGGCCTCGGCCAGGGCGATCACGTTCTCGGCGTAGGACGTCGCCTTGACCCCGGCCAGCGCGCGAGCGCTCGTTGCGGGGCCACGGGACCGTCACGGCCGCCGTCTCGGCCGGCCACGGCGCCAGCGGCCCGGCCACCACGACGAGGGTCGGCTCGCCCTCGGCCCGGCCCGACCCGAGCGGGGTGACCCCGGCGGTGAGCGTGATCCGCAGGCGGGCGGACGCCAGCCCCGCGGCCGCCACGACCTCGTCGATCACCGCCCGCAGCCGGGCGCTCGGTCAGGGGCACGGGGATGCCCAGCCCGGCCGCGGACCGGCCCAGCCGCTCCAGGTGGCGGCGGACCGCGAACGGCCGCCCGCCGGCGACCTTCAGCGTCTCGAACACGCCGTCGCCCACCGTGAACCCGTGGTCGAACACCGACACGACGGCGTCGACCGGGTCGACCAGGCGGCCGCCGAGCCACACCGCGCCCGGGGGCGCGGTCACCGGCCCGCCCCGGTCAGCTGGCCCGCGGCCACGGCCAGCAGCCGGTGCGCCTTCAGCTCGGTCTCGGCCCACTCGCCCTCCGGCGTCGAGTCCCAGGTGATGCCGCCGCCGGTGCCGAGGTGCAGGCGGCCGTCCTCCACCCAGAACGTGCGGATGGCCACGTTCAGCTCGCCCCGGCCCGCGTCGGCGTCGACCCAGCCCACGGCCCCGCAGTAGACGCCCCGGGAGACGGGCTCCAGCCGGGCGATGTGGTCGAGGGCGGCCAGCTTGGGGGCGCCGGTCACGGACCCGGGCGGGAACGTCGCGGCCACGATGTCCCCCCAGGTCACGCCCGGTCGCAGCCGCCCGGTCACGGTGGAGACCAGGTGGACCAGCCCGGGGTGCTGCTCGACGGCGCACAGGGCGGGCACCGCCACCGAGCCCCACTCGCACACCCGGCCGAGGTCGTTGCGCACCAGGTCGACGATCATCACGTTCTCGGCCCGGTCCTTGGGCAGGAACGACGCCGGGTCGGGGGCCGTGCCCTTGATGGGCGACGACGCCACCCGGTCGCCGTCGCGGCGCAGGAACCGCTCGGGCGACGCCGACGCCACGTGGCACGCCCACCGACGGCAGCCGCACGACGGCCGAGTACGGCGCCGGGTTGCCCTGCCCCAGCGCGGCGCCGAGGGCGGCGATGTCGGCGCCCGGCGCCAGCGGCGCGGACAGCCGCCGGGTCAGGTTGACCTGGTAGACGTCCCCGGCGGCGATGGCCGACCGGATGGCGGTGACGCCGGCGCAGAACGCGTCCCGGTCGAGGGAGGTCGTCCAGGCGTCGAGGGGCGGGCCGTGCCACGGCGGGCCGGGCCACGGGCGGGCGGGGCGGACGTCCGCGAACCGGGCCAGCACCGGCGCGCCGTCGAACGGGAGCACCACCGCCCACGTCCCGTCCGACTCCAGGGCGGCCAGATCCGACGTCACGTCCACCAGGCCGGTCAGCAGCCGGCCCCCGACGACGGCCAGGTCTTGCACCGCCGGGAGGATAGGCCCGGCCGCCCGCCGTACCATCCCCGGTAATGCACATCGAGTTCACGGAGGAGCAGGACGCGCTCCGCAAGCTGGTGCGCGACTTCGCGGAGAGCGAGATCGCCCCCCACGCCGAGCGCTGGGACGCGGAGCACACGTTCCCCACCGACGTGGTGCGCCAGATGGGCGACCTCGGCCTGTTCGGCATCCCGTTCCCCGAGGAGTACGGGGGCGGGGGCGCCGACCTCACCACGCTGTGCATCGCCATCGAGGAGCTGGGCCGGGTCGACCAGTCCCTGGCCATCACGCTGGAGGCGGCGCGTCGGCCTCGGCGCCAACCCGATCCTCCACTTCGGCACCGAGGACCAGCGCCAGGAGTGGCTGCCCGACCTGTGCGCCGGCCGGTCCCTCGGCGCGTTCGGGCTCACCGAGCCCGACGCGGGCAGCGACGCCGGCGGCACCCGCACGACGGCCCGGCTGGAGGGCGGGGAGTGGGTGATCGACGGCGAGAAGGCGTTCATCACCAACTCCGGCACCGACATCACGTCCCTGGTCACCGTGACCGCCCGCACCGGCCCGGGCGAGATCTCCACCATCGTCGTGCCGGCGGGCACGCCCGGGCTTCACGGTCCAGCCGCCGTACCGCAAGATGGGCTGGCACGCGTCCGACACCCACGGGCTGAGCTTCGCCGGGTGCCGGGTCCCCGAGGCCAACCTGCTGGGACCGCGGGGCCGGGGGTTCGCCCAGTTCCTGGAGATCCTCGACGAGGGCCGCATCGCCATCGCCGCCCTGGCCGTGGGGGTCATCCGCTGCTGCCTCGAGCAGTCGGTGGCCTACGCCGGCGAGCGCCACGCCTTCGGCCGGCCGATCGGCGCCAACCAGGCCGTGGCCTTCGCCTGCTCCGACCTGGCGGTCATGGCCGAGAACGCCGCGCTGCTCACCTACCAGGCCGCCTGGCTGCGGGACACCGGCCGGCCCCACAAGCGCCAGGCCGCCATGGCCAAGCTGTACGCCACCGAGTCCGCGGTGACCGCCACCCGGATGGCCACCCAGGTGTTCGGGGGCTACGGGTTCATGGACGAGACCCTGGTGGCGCGGCAGTACCGGGACGCCAAGATCCTGGAGATCGGGGAGGGCACCAGCGAGATCCAACGCCTGGTCATCGCCCGCGATCTGGGCCTGCCCCTGGCGTGACCCGGCGCCGGGTTGTGTCCGGGCCGCCTCCGAACTGCAACAATGTCTGACCCGTGAAAGGTCTCATCCTCGCCGGGGGCACCGGCAGCCGGCTCCGCCCCATCACCCACACGAGCGCGAAGCAGCTCGTGCCCATCGCCAACAAGCCGATCATCTTCTACGGCATCGAGGCGATGGCCGAGGCCGGCATCAAGCAGATCGGCATCGTCGTCGGCGGCACCGGGGCCGACGACATCATGGCCAACGTCGGCGACGGCACCCGCTGGGGCATCGAGATCACCTACATCCCGCAGGAGGCCCCGCTCGGCCTGGCCCACTGCGTGCTGATCTCCCGCGACTTCCTGGGCGACGACGACTTCGTCATGTACCTGGGCGACAACATGCTCCAGCAGGGCCTCGTCGAGTTCACCGAGGGCGTTCGAGGCGGCCCGCGCGCTGGCCGCCGCGCCCCGCCTCGGCGAGGACGACCGCAACGGCCCGTCGGCCCAGATCCTGCTGGCCCCGGTCGAGGACCCCACGCAGTTCGGCGTGGCCGCCCTCGGCCCGGGCGGCGAGATCGTGCGCCTCGTCGAGAAGCCGCAGGACCCGCCGTCCAACCTGGCGCTCGTCGGGGTGTACCTGTTCGACCGCCACGTCCACGACGCGGTGGCCGCCATCCGAGCCGTCGGGCCGGGGCGAGCTGGAGATCACCGACGCCATCCAGTGGCTCATCGACACACGGGCACCGGGTGACCCACGAGATCCTCGACGGCTGGTGGATCGACACCGGCAAGAAGGACCCGCTGCTCGAGTGCAACCGCCTCGTGCTGGAGACCCTGCCGCCCCGCGTCGAGGGCAGCGTCGACGCCGCGCTCGTCCATCGAGGGCCGGGTGGTGGTCGAGGCCGGGGCCGAGATCGTCAACAGCCGCGTGCTGGGCCCCGCCATCGTCGGCGCCGGCACCCGCATCGTGAACAGCTACGTGGGCCCGTTCAGCTCGGTGGCCGAGGACTGCGAGATCGTCGACTCCGAGCTCGAGCACTCGGTGGTGCTGACCCGGTGCCGCATCGTGGACGTGCCCCGGCTCACCGACAGCCTCATCGGCCGCGACACCGAGGTGACCCGGTCCCCGCGCCGGCCGCGGGCCCTGCGGCTGATGCTCGGCGACCACTCGGTCGTCGAGCTGCACTGACCCGACACCCGACGAGTTCCAGGAGCACCCCCGTGGCCACCATCGTTCCCTCCGACGTCATCGACGGCGTCGTCGTCGTCGAGCCGGCCATCCACGGCGACGAGCGGGGCATCTTCATCGAGACCTACCGGCGCCAGTGGTTCCCCGGGGGCCGGGAGATGATCCAGGGCAACCGGGGCGACCGCCGGGCCGGCGCCGTGGTCGGCCTCCACTACCACCTGCACCAGGCCGACTTCTGGTACGTGCCGTTCGGGCAGTGCCGGGTCGTGCTCCACGACCTGCGGGAGGGCGGCCCCACCGACGGCAAGACCCTCACCATCGACCTCGGCAGCCCGCCCGGGACCGCCGGCGTCGACCACGACCACCGGGGCGTCTACATCCCGCCGGGCGTGGCCCACGGGTTCGCGGCGCTGACCGACATGACCATCACCTACCTGGTCGACGGCTACTACAACCCGGCCGACGAGCTGGGCGTGGCCTGGGACGACCCCGCCGTCGGGGCCGACTGGGGCGTGTCCGACCCCGTGCTGTCGGCCCGCGACCAGGCCAACCCCCGCCGCGCCGACCTCCCCGAGGGGCGCCGGCCCTACGCCGCCCTGCGGACAGGGTAAGGAGACCCTCCCCATGAAGCAGTTCGTGACCGGCGGCGCCGGGTTCATCGGCTCCAACTACGTGCGCTGGGCGCTGGCCAACACCGACGACGAGGTGACGGTCTACGACGCCCTCACCTACGCCGGGAACCTGTCGACCATGAAGGACGTGGACGACGACCCCCGCTACTCGTTCGTGAAGGGCAACATCTGCGACCCCGGGACGCTCGAGGACGCCATGGCCGGGCACGACGCCGTGGTCCACTTCGCGGCCGAGAGCCACGTCGACCGGTCCATCGCCGGGCCCGACGACTTCGTGAACACCAACTGCTTCGGCACCAACGTGGTCATGGACACGGCCCGGCGCCTGGAGATCCCCCGGGTGGTCCACATCGGCACCGACGAGGTGTACGGGTCGGTCGAGGTCGGGTCGTCGAAGGAGACCGACCCGCTGGAGCCCCGGTCGCCCTACTCGGCGTCCAAGGCCGGCTCCGACCTGATCGCCCTCTCGTACCACGCCACCTACGGCCTGCCGGTGACCGTGACCCGCTGCACCAACAACTTCGGGCCCTACCAGTTCCCGGAGAAGGCGCTGCCCCTGTTCACGACCAACCTGATCGACGGCCGGCCCGTCCCGCTGTACGGCGACGGGCTCAACGAGCGCGACTGGCTGTACGTGGACGACCACTGCGCCGGCGTCGGCCTGGTGCTGGCCGAGGGCGACCCCGGCGAGGTCTACAACATCGGCGCCGGCAACGAGACCCCCAACCGGGTCCTGGTCGACAAGCTGCTGGGGCTGTTCGGGGTGGGCGAGGAGATGGTCTCCTACGTGACCGACCGCCTCGGCCACGACCGGCGCTACTCGGTGAACATCGACAAGATCACCGCCCTCGGGTGGGCCAAGCGGCGCACGCTGGACGAGGCCCTGGAGGAGACCGTGGCCTGGTACCGGGCCAACGAGTGGTGGTGGCGGCCGCTCAAGGAGCGGGCGGGGCTCGCCTGACATGCGGGTGCTGATCACGGGGGCGGGCGGCCAGCTGGGCCGCGACCTCCACCTGCACTGCGAGGCCGAGGGCGACGAGGTCATCGCCGGCACCCACGGGGCGCTCGACGTCGGCGACCGGGACGCCGTCTACCAGGCGATCACGTCGCTGCGGCCCGACGTGGTGCTGCACGCGGGCGCGTACACGGCCGTCGACGCCTGCGAGACCGACACCGACACCGCGTTCCGGGTCAACGCCCTGGGCACCCGGTGGGTGGCCGACGCCAGCCGCCGGGTCGGGGCCTGGCTCTGCTACGTGTCGACGGACTACGTGTTCGACGGCTCCAAGGACGAGCCCTACGTCGAGTGGGACCGGCCCAACCCCCAGTCGATGTACGGCCGGTCCAAGCTGGGCGGCGAGCACGAGGTCGCGGCCCACGCCCCGGGGGCGGCGGTCGTGCGGACGTCGTGGGTGTGCGGCGAGCACGGCAACAACATGGTCAAGACCGTGCTGCGGCTGGCCGACCGGCCCGAGCTGGCGTTCGTGGACGACCAGCGGGGCCACCCGTCGTTCACCGCCGACCTGGCCGTCGGGATCCGCCGCCTGGCCGCGGCCCGGATGCCCGGGGTGTTCCACATGACCAACCAGGGCGACGTGAGCTGGTACGAGTTCGTGCGGGCGATGCTCGAGTCCGCGGGCCACGACCCGGCCAAGGTCCGTCCCATCAAGACCGACGAGCTCGACCCGCCCCGGCCCGCGCCCCGGCCGGCCAACTCGGTGCTCGACAACGCCGCCCTGCGGCTGGCGGGCGAGCCGCTGCTGCCGCACTACCGCGAGAGCCTCGACCGGCTCGTCGCCCGGCTGACCGGCCCGGCCCTAGCCCAGCAGGTCGAGGCGCCGGGCCAGGTCGCTGGCGAGCCGGCGGTCCGGGTCGAGGCGGTCGCGCACGGCACGCCACTCGTCGAGGCGGGGGTACATGGCGCCCAGCAGCTCCGGGCGCATGCGGCTGTCCTTGGCCAGGTAGATCCGGCCGCCGGTCTCCACGACCCGCTGGTCGAGCCGGTCGAGCAGCGGGGCCAGGTCGGGGTCGGACGTCGGCACGTCCAGCGCCAGCGTCCAGCCCGGGCCGGGGAACGACAGCGGCCCCGGGTCGGCCTCGCCGAAGTACTTGAGCACGGCGAGGAAGCTCGGCGCCCGGTGCGACGACAGCGCCTCCACGATCTCCCGCAGCACGTCCTCGGACCCGAACGGCACCAGGCACTGCCACTGGAGCACGCCGCGGGGCCCGTACAGGCGGTTCCAGCCCTCGATCATGTCCAGCGGGTAGAAGAACTTGCCGATCGACTGGAGCTCGTCCCGGCGCCGGCGGGGCGCCTTGCGGAACCAGAACTCGTTGAACGCGGCGATGCTCAGCCGGTTGAGCAGCCCGTTGGGCGCGTGCGGCGGCGCGGGGACCGGGCTCATCGGTGCGTAGGCCAGCGGGTCCCGGCGGGCCCGCCCGCGGCGCGGCAGGCTCTCGACCGTGGCGAAGTCGCCCTGCGTGAGCACCGACCGGCCCAGCGACCGGCCGGTCGCCAGGAAGTCGACCCACGCCACCGAGTAGCGGTGGGTGCGGCCGCCCTCCAGCAGCAGCGCCAGCACGGTGTCGAGGTCGGGGACCCGGTCGGTGTCGACCCGCAGCCGGCTGGACTCCACCCGGTGGAGGTCGATCGTGGCCTCGATCACCGTGCCGGTGAGCCCCATGCCCCCGCAGGTGGCCCAGAACTCCTCCGGGTCGGCCTCGGGGGTGAGCGTGCGCCGCGTCCCGTCCGGCAGGGCCAGGACCATCGACCGCACGTGGGCGCCGAAGCTGCCGGCCGCGTGGTGGTCCTTGCCGTGCACGTCCGCGGCGATGGCCCCGCCGATGGTCACGTTGCGGGTGCCGGGGGTCACGGGGACGAACCAGCCCTGGGGGACCGTGACCCGCAGCAGGTCGTCGATGGAGGTGCCGGCCAGGACCCGGGCCGTGCCCGCCGCCGGGTCGAGCTCGAGCAGGCCCGACACGCCGGTCGAATGGATCACGAGGCCGCCGGCGTTCATGGCCGAGTCGCCGTACGCCCGGCCGAGGCCCCGGGCGATGGCGCCCCGCCGGCCCGCCGCCTTGGCCGCCATGGCCAGCTCGTCGGGGCTGGAGGGGCGCACCACGTGCGAGGCGGTCACCGGGTTCCGGCTCCAGCCCGAGACCAGCTCCGGCGGGTCCGCAGGGGGCTCGGTCATGCGGTGTAGACCCCGATCGTGAACACCGCGACCCAGGCGATGCCGATGAGCTGGAGCGGCCGGTCGCGGAGCACGATCTCCTCGGGGGCCGAGCCCCGCCCCTGGTCGAGCACCAGGGCGTAGCGCAGGACCGCCATCACGAACGGCAGGATCGAGAGCTGGTACCAGGGGATGGTGGGCGACGACACCGTGGCCTCCGCCTTCTCGAAGGCCCACAGGCAGTAGGCCACGAGCACCGCCCCCGACGACACCGCCCGCAGGTAGGCCGTGTAGGTGGGGGAGTAGGCGGCCAGCACGGACCGGAAGTCGGTGGCGCCCTCGCCCATCTCCTTGGCCTCCGCCGCCCGCTTCCCGGAGATCATGAACAAGGCCCCGAAGCTTGTCACGATGAAGAACCAGTCGGAGATCGGGATGTCGGTGGCGGCGGCCCCGCCCACGGCCCGCAGCACGAACCCGGCGGCCACCGCCACGAGGTCGACGACGGCCACGTGCTTGAGCACCGACGAGTAGGCGGTCGTCAGCACGATGTAGCCGCCGACGGTGAGCGCGAGGTTGCCGTTCACCGTCAGCGCCACCGCCATCGCCGCGGCCAGCAGGACGGCGCCGCCGGCGTAGGCGACCGGGACGGGGACCGAGCCCGACGCCACCGGCCGCCTGCGCTTCTTGGGGTGCAGGCGGTCGGCCTCCACGTCGCGGGCGTCGTTGATGTAGTAGGTGCCCGACGCCGCCAGGCAGAACGCCGCGAAGGCGATGAGCGCGTCGACCGCCCACTGGCGGTTGTCGAGCACGCCCGCGGCGGCGGGCGCCGCGAAGACCAGCACGTTCTTGGCCCACTGCTTGGGGCGGGCCAGCTTGACCAGCCCGACGACGAGCGGGTCGCGCTTGGGCGTGCCGCCCCCGTTGGCGCCGGGCACGACCGGGTCGCCGGCCGCGCCGTCGGCCGCGGGACGGGCCCCGGGGGGCGACTCGGGGTGGCGCTCACTGGTGCACCCTTCGGGGTGCACGCAGTGACCGATCGGCACTTCGTGCCGAGCAACGCACCGTGTTGATGATTCGCTCGCTTCGCGCGCTCATGGGCGGGCGGGCCTCACATCCGGGCCGACAGCTTGCGCCACAGCGGCCGCGGCAGGTGGCGGAACCCGGCCATCACGTACCGGAACGTGCCGGGGACCCACACGACCTCCCGCCCGGACCCGAGGGCCCCGGCCACCGCCTCGGCCACCGCCGCCGGGGTGGTGGACAGCGGCGGGGCCTCCTTGCCCTCGGTCATGGCCGAGTGGACGAACCCGGGCCGCACCACCATGACGCCGACGCCCGAGCCGGCCAGGTCGTCGCCCAGGCCCTGGCAGAAGCCGTCGAGGCCGGCCTTGGACGACCCGTACACGAAGTTGGACCTCCGGACCCGCTCGCCGGCCACCGAGCTGAGCACGACGATGCGGCCGTGGCCCTGCTCGCGCAGGCGCTCGGCCACGTGCAGCAGCGTGGACACCGGACCGGTGTAGTTGGTGGTCACCAGCTCGGCGGCGGCCGTGGGGTCGGCGGTCAGGTGGTCCTGCTCGCCGAGGGCGCCGGCCGCCAGCACCACGCAGTCGACGTCGCCGGCGGCGGCCTCCCACGCGGCCTTGACCGCGTCGGCGTGGCCGGCGATGTCGGTGGCGTCCCACGCCGTGACCTCGACCTCCGCGCCCAGCTCCCGGAGCCGGGCGGCGACCGGCGCCATCGCCTCGGGGTGGCGTCCCGCCAGCACGACCCGCCGGCAACCGGCGGGCACCAGCTGCTCGGCGATGGCGGCGCCGATGTCGGACGCGCCACCGAGGATCAGCAGCGATTGGACGGCCCCGAGGGCGTTGCGCACGATGAACCTTCCCAGGCGGTAGTGGGCACGGCGGTCGGGCAGGGCGGTCCCCCATGCCCGCCGGACGTCGATAAACGACGACGTCCGAGGCTAGCCCACCCGCGCTCGGCCGCGGCTACCCGATGGTAACGAGGGATGCCGCGTCTGCCGGGCGCGCCCACTAGCCTGAGCGGACCGAACGGGCGGACCGGATGCGGCGACGATGGAGCGCGGGCAACCGGCCAGGAGGAACTCTCACAATGGCGCAGATCGCCGTCATCGGCGCGGGGTACGTCGGCCTGACCACGGCCGCGTGCTTCTCGCACCTGGGGCACGACGTGGTGTGTGCGGACATCGACGAGGAGCGGGTCGCGCAGCTCACGCGGGGCGAGGTCCCGATCGTCGAGGCCGGCCTCGACGCCATGGTGCGCGAGGGCCTCGAGGGCGGCCGGCTCCGCTTCGTGGTCGGCGCCGAGAACGCCGCCGGCAGCTCCGAGTTCGCCTACCTGTGCGTGCCCACCCCCCAGGGCGACGACGGCTCGGCCGACCTGTCCTACATCGAGGCCGCCGCCCGCCAGATCGGCCCGGTGCTGCCGGCCGAGGCCGTGGTGGTCAACAAGTCCACCGTGCCCGTGGGCTCGACCCGGGTGGTCGAGCGGGTGCTCGGCCGCGACGACGTCGTCGTCGTGTCCAACCCCGAGTTCCTGCGCGAGGGCTCGGCGGTCCACGACTTCCTCAACCCCGACCGCATCGTCATCGGCTCCGACGACCAGTCGGCCGCGGTGCGGGTGGCGGCGCTCTACATCGGCGTCACCGCCCCGATCATCGTGACCGACCCGGCCTCGGCCGAGACGATCAAGTACGCGTCGAACGCGTTCCTGGCCAGCAAGATCAGCTTCGTCAACGCCATCGCCGCCGTGTGCGAGGCCGTCGGCGCCGACGTCAAGGACGTCGTGCTGGGCATGGGCTACGACAAGCGCATCGGCCACGAGTTCCTCAAGCCCGGCCCGGGCTGGGGCGGCTCGTGCTTCCCCAAGGACAGCCGGGCCCTCGTCCGCATCGCCGAGGACGCCGGCTACAGCTTCGACCTGCTGGCCGGCGTCATCACCGTCAACGACGACCAGTTCCACCGGGTGGTGGCGAAGGTGCGCTCGATGGTGGGCGGCTCGCTGGAGGGCGTGAAGGTCGGCGTCTGGGGCCTCACGTTCAAGGCCCGCACCGACGACACCCGCGACTCGCCGGCGCTCAGGATCGTCGGCCTGATGGCCGACCAGGGCGCCGAGGTCCGGGCCTACGACCCGGCGGTCAAGGGGCCGGTCGGCGGCGTGGTGCCGGCGGCCGACCCGTACTCCGTGTGCGACGGCGCCGACGTGCTGGTGGTGCTCACCGAGTGGGACGAGTTCCGCTGGCTGGACTTCGACAAGGTGTCGGGCCTCATGGCGTCGCCCCGCGTCGTCGACGCCCGCAACCTGCTCGACAAGCCTGCGCTAGAACGGCGGGGGTTCGGTTACGTCGGCATCGGCCGCTGAGAGGCGGCGCGCTGGGGGGAGGCGCTCATGGCTCGTGTGGTGGTGACCGGTGGGGCCGGGTTCCTCGGCTCGCACCTGTGTGACGCCCTGCTGGCGCGGGGCGACGAGGTCGTCGCCATGGACAACCTGCTGACCGGCTCGGTCGACAACATCGAGCACCTGTTCGGCCAGCCGGGGTTCACGTTCGTCCAGCACGACGTGAGCCAGTTCGTGTGGGTGCCGGGCGCGGTCGACGTGGTCATGCACTTCGCCAGCCCGGCGTCGCCCGCCGACTTCGAGCGCATCCCGATCCAGATCCTGAAGGTGGGCAGCCTCGGCACCCACAACTGCCTGGGCCTGGCCAAGGCCAAGTCGGCGCGGTTCTTCCTGGCCTCCACCAGCGAGGTCTACGGCGACCCCCAGGTCCACCCGCAGCCGGAGACCTACTGGGGCCACGTCAACCCGATCGGGCCCCGGGGCGTCTACGACGAGGCCAAGCGGTTCGCCGAGGCGATGACGATGGCGTACCACCGCGCGCACGGCCTCGACGTGCGGATCGTGCGCATCTTCAACACGTTCGGGCCCCGGCTGCGGGTCGACGACGGCCGGGCGGTGTCGAACTTCCTGCACCAGGCGCTGCTGGGCAAGCCGATCACGATCTACGGCGACGGCGAGCAGACCCGCAGCTTCTGCTACGTCGAGGACGAGGTCCGGGGGTTCCTCGCCCTGCTGGACGGCGACATCACCGGCCCGGTGAACATCGGCAACCCGGCCGAGTACACGGTCCGCGAGCTCGCCGAGATGGTGCGGGAGGTGACGGGCTCGCCGTCGGAGATCGTCTACGAGCCCCTGCCGGTCGACGACCCGACCCAGCGCCAGCCCGACATCACGCTGGCCCGCGAGGCGCTCGGCTGGGAGCCCCGGGTCGGCCTGCGCGAGGGCCTGGAGCGCACCGCGAGCTGGTTCCGGGACGTGCTGGCCTAGTGACTCGGACGGGGCCCTAGCCCGGGACCTCGCACCAGCCCCGGCGCGTGTGCCACTGGCCGCCGGACGCCAGGTGGTCGACGATCGCCCGCTCCAGCGTGGTCGCCGGCGGGGGGAGGTCGGCCACCGCGGTGCCGACCCGGCGGAACACGAACTCGACGATCCCGCCCGGGCGCGACCAGTCGTCGTCCAGGTGGAACCGGCGCTGGAACCGCACGATGTTGCTGTCCGCCGGCAGCACCTCGGCCAGCTGCGGGTCGAGCAGCCACGACGAGCACACGCCCCAGCCGCTGTCGTCGGCCGGGAACACCCGGCCGAACACGGCGCGGGACTCGGCGAGCGACGCGTCCACCGCCGCGGGCGTGAGCGGGCCGGTCGGCGGGATGTGCAGGTCGAGCACGGGGTCGCCCGCCGCGAACGGTGCGCCCGCCGCCGACCACCGGGCCCGGGCCCGGAGGTACTGCAGGCGGCCGACGTGGACCAGCAGCCCCCGGTAGTGCAGCACCAGCCACGGCGCCGCCTGGACCCCGGGGCCGCCGTACATGCGCCGGTGCAGGCCCACGTTGCGGCCGACGTTGCCGAGCGTCGCCCACGTGACCTCGGGCGGCAGGCCCCAGCGGGCGTGCAGGTCCGCCACCGCGGGCGCGGCCGCCGCGTAGAGGTGCAGGAAGAACCACTCCCACCCCGGACCCACCTCGGCGGGGGAGGGCGGCCACGCACCGAAGGGCCCGCGGCCGTCGGCGGCCGGGCCGGCGGTGGCCGGGTCGTCGGTGCCGAGCCCCGCCGTGAGCCGGTGGTACGAGCGCTCCAGCGCCCACCACCGGTCCGGGTCCGCGTCCGGCGCCGGCCGGGCCGCGACCGCGTCGGGGATCTCCGCGGCCGGCACCCCCAGGCGGTCGAGCAGCGCGGCGAGCTCGTCGCCCGCCGGCAGCACCAGCGGGTCGGGCGGCGGACCCAGCTCGGCCAGCTCGCCCAGCCAGTCCCGGAGCCCGGGCACGTCGCGGAGCCCGGAGGGCACCCGGGCCGGTCACGGGGCTCAGTGGTCGCGGGCCTCGGCCTCGGCCCGGTGGGTGCGGTACCACTCGACCGTGCGCCGCAGCCCCTCGGCGAAGGGCACCTCGGCCTTGAACCCGAACGCGGCCGCGGCCCGGCTGGGGTCGACCCGGCGGCGGGGCTGGCCGTCGGGCTTGGCCGTGTCCCAGCGGATCTCGCCGTCGAACCCGGTGGCGGCCGCGATCAGCGTGACCAGGTCGCGGATGGGCAGCTCCTCGTCGGTGCCCAGGTTGACCGGGTCGCCGCCGTCGTAGCGCTCGGCCGCCAGCACCAGGCCCTCGGCGGCGTCGTCGACGTAGAGGAACTCGCGCGACGCCGAGCCGGTGCCCCACACCTCGATGTGGTCGGCGCCGGCCTCGACGGCGTCGACGCACTTCTTGATGAGCGCCGGGATCACGTGGCTGACCCCCGGGTGGAACTTGTCGCCGCGGCCCGTACAGGTTGGTCGGCATCAGGTAGATGACGTTCTGGCCGTACTGGGCCCGGTTGGCCTGGGCCTGCACGAGCTGGGCCAGCTTGGCGATGCCGTACGGGGCGTTGGTCTCCTCGGGGTAGCCCTGCCACAGCGAGTCCTCGCTGAAGGGGACCGGGGTGTGCTTGGGGTACGAGCAGATGGTGCCGGTCACCACCGTCTTGGGGATGCCGGCCAGCCGGGCCTGCTCGATGACGTAGGTGCCCATGAGCAGGTTGTCGAGGTAGAGGTCGGCGGGGGCGGCCTGGTTGGCGCCGATGCCGCCGACCCGGGCGGCGAGGTGGATCACCAGGTCGGGCCGGGTGTCGGCCAGCAGCCGGGCGACGTCGTCGGCCCGCCGCAGGTCGTAGTCGGCCGAGCCGGGCGTCACCAGCCGGCCCACCCCCCGCTTGTTCAGGCGGGCGCACACGGCCTGGCCGAGGAACCCCCGGCCGCCGGTCACCACGACGGTGCTCTCGGACCACTGCACGGACATGGCCGGTGATGGTACCGGCCCTCCGCCGCCGGCCCGTGGCCCACGTGCGCTCGTCCCCGCCGCGACCAACCGCCAGTCGCGCTATCCGCTGCCACGTATCGTGGTGTTGTGTCCTCCGCCTCGTCGTGCGCGCGAGGATGCCCGGCCATGCGTGCCGCCGTCGTGATCGAGCAGTGCTGGCACCGCGTGCCCGGCGGCACCGCCAGCGCGGTGATCGACCAGGTGGCCGCGGTGGCCGCGACCGGCCTCGTCGAGCAGGTCGGCGTGGCCGCCCGCCACGGCCAGCCGCCCCCCGACGCGTGGCGCCCGGCGCTCGAGGTCCACCACCTGCCGCTGCCCCGGGTGCCCCTCTACTGGTCGTGGCACCTGGCCCGCTGGCCGACCGTCGAGCGGGCGACCGGCCCCGTCGACGTCGTCCACGCCACCGGCTACGCCATCCCGCCCCGCACCGTCCCCCTCGTGGTCACGCTGCACGACCTCGCCTGGCGCCGGGACAAGCGCATGTTCACCCGCAACGGCGTCCGGTTCTTCAACTCCGCCCTGCACTGCGTGGTGGAGGAGGCCGACCTCGTGCTGTGCCCGTCCCGGGCGACGATGGCGGACTGCGAGGCCGCCGGCATCGGCCCCGAGCGGCTGCGCCACGTCCCGTGGGGGATGACGGCCGTCGACGTGGCCGACGAGGAGGTCGACGCGGTCCGCCGCCGCTTCGGCATCACCGGCCGCTACGTGCTGTCGGTCGGCACGCTGGAGCCCCGCAAGAACCTGCCCCGGCTGCTGGAGGCGTTCGCCCGCCTGCCCCAGGACGACGTCACCCTCGTCGTCGTCGGCCCGGACGGCTGGGGCGAGACGCTGGCCGGCCGGGCCGAGCCCCTGCGCCACCGCCTGCGGCTCACCGGGTTCGTGCCCCGGTCCCAGCTCGCCCCCCTCTACCGGGGCGCGGCGGTCGTCGCCTAT
The DNA here is from genome assembly GCA_963759225.1 of uncultured Acidimicrobiales bacterium. Taxonomy (GTDB): domain Bacteria; phylum Actinomycetota; class Acidimicrobiia; order Acidimicrobiales; family VFJN01; genus ZC4RG19. The sequence continues at coordinate 142,509 of CAVWYL010000022.1, forward strand.
CCCAGCCTGTGGGAGGGCTACGGCCTGCCCGTCGCCGAGGCGATGGGCGCGGGCGCGCCGGTCGTCACGTCCGCCGGCACCGCCACCGAGGAGCTGGTGGCCGGGGGTGCGGGGATCGCGGTCGACCCCACCGACGTCGACGCCATCGCCGGTGCCATCTCCCTGGTCCTCGACGACGACGAGCTGGCGGAGAGCCTGCGCAAGGCGGGCCGGGAGCGGGCGGCCGTCACCACCTGGGAGGACACGGCCGCGCTGACGATCGCCGCCTACGAGGAGGTGCTGGGACGGTGAAGGTCGGGTGCAACCTGTTGTGGCTGGTGCCGGGGGCGGTCGGCGGCAGCGAGACCGCCACCGTCCAGCTCCTGCGGACCGTCGCCGCCGACCCGCCCGACGACATCGAGCTGTCGCTGTTCGCCCTCGACGCCTTCTCCGAGGCCTACCCGGAGCTGGCCCAGGCGTTCCCGACGCAGGGGGTGCCGCTCACCGGGCGGCTCAAGCCGCTGCGGGTGGTCGCGGAGAACACGTGGCTGCCCCGCCAGGTCCGCGACCGGGTCGACGTCATGCACCACATGGGCGGCGTGCTGCCGCTGACGCAGGCCGGCCTGCCCAGCGTGGTGACGCTGCACGACCTGCAGCCCTTCGACATGCCCGCCAACTTCACCCCGGCCAAGCGCGCCTACCTCCAGCGGACGATCCCGCGGACGGTGCGCCGGGCGCAGCTCGTCGTCACGGCCAGCGAGTTCGTGCGCCGCGGCGTCGTCGAGCGCTTCGGCATCCCGGCCGAGCGGGTGGTCGTCACGCCGTGGGGCGTGGGGCCGCCGTCGAGCGAGGTCAGCCTGGGCGAGGTCCAGGCCCGCTACGGGCTGCCCCGCCGCTGGTTCGTGTTCCCGGCCTTCACGTGGTGGCACAAGGACCACGCCCTGGCCGTGGAGGCGTTCGCCCAGGTGGCGGCCCGCGAGCACGACGTCGTCCTCGTCCTCACCGGGGGCGAGGGCCCGGCGGAGGCGGCCGTGGCCGAGCGGATCGACAGCCTCGGGCTGCGCGGCCGGGTGCGGCGCACCGGCCTGATCCCGCGGCGCGACGTGCTCGCCATCGTGCGCGGCTCGGTGGCCATGCTCTACCCGTCCCGCTACGAGGGATTCGGGCTGCCGGTGATCGAGGCCATGAGCCTGGGCGCGCCGGTCCTGGCGGCCGACGCCACGTCGCTGCCCGAGGTGGTGGGCGACGCCGGCCGGCTGCTGCCGCCGGGCGACATCGACGCCTGGGCCGAGGCGATGTCCGGCCTGCTGGGCGACGGGGACGAGCGGGAGCGGATGGCGTCCGCCGGGCGGGCGCGGGCCGCCGGCTTCACCTGGGCCCGGACCGTCGCCGCCACGCTCGGCGCCTACCGTGAGGTGGCCGGCGCCCCGGCCGAGGTCCCCGACGACAACGGAGTCGCCCCGTGAGACTGCTGGTCCTCTGTCCCCACTTCAGCCCCGACACCGCCCCGACGGGCGAGGTCATGGCCGCCATCGCCGGCGGCCTCGTCGACCGGGGCCACGAGCTGCACATCGTCACCTCGCTGCCGTGGTACGAGCACCACCGGGTCGAGCCGGGCTGGACCGGCCGGCCGGTGCGCCACGAGGACACGGCCTGGGGGCGCATCACCCGCGTCCACCCGTTCCCCACCGACAAGCGCAACATCCCGGCCCGGGCGGCGGCGTTCGCCGGGTTCACCGTGCTGTCGTCCGGCCTGGCGCTGTGGGGCCGGCCCGGCGCCCGCCCCGACGCCGTGCTGTCGATGTCGCCGCCCCTGACGCTGGGCGGCGCCGGCTGGCTGGCCGCCCGCCGCTGGGGCGTGCCGTTCGTGTTCAACATCCAGGACGTGTTCCCCGACGTGGCCGTCGAGCTCGGGGCCATCACCAACCCCCGGGTGATCCGGGCGGCGTCGTGGCTGGAGCGCTGGAGCTACCGGCGGGCCGACGCCGTCACCGTGCTGTCCGACGACCTGCGGGACAACCTCGTGGCCAAGATCGCGGGCACCGTGCCCGACGCCCACGACCGCATCCGGGTCATCCCCAACTTCGTGGACACCGAGCGCATCCGGCCGGCCGACCCCGACAACGCCTACCGGCGGCAGTACGACCTGGTGGGCAAGCGGGTGGTCATGTACGCCGGCAACGTGGGCCTGTCCCAGTCGCTCGACCTGGTCCTGGCCGCCGCCCGCAAGCTGGCCGACCGCACCGACGTCGTGTTCGTCGTCAACGGCGGCGGCTCGGGGCGGGCGCCGCTGGAGGAGGCGGCGACGGGGCTCGACAACGTCCGCTTCGTCGACTTCCAGCCCAAGGAGCGGCTCCCCGAGGTGCTGGCGGCGGGCGACGTCCACGTGGTGCCGCTGCGGCGGGGGCTGGCCCGGTCGAGCGTCCCGTCCAAGACGTACTCGATCCTGGCCGCGGGGCGGCCCATCGTGGCCAGCATCGACGAGGGCACCGAGGTGGCCCGGGTGGTCGAGGAGGCCGGGGCCGGGCTGGCGGTGCCGCCCGACGACCCCGACGCCTTCACCCACGCCCTGGCCACGCTGCTCGACGACCAGGCCCGGTCCCGGGCCATGGGGGCGGCGGGCCGGGCGTTCGTGGAGCGCTGGGTGTCGCCGGCCGCGGTGGCCGAGCGCTACGAGGCGTTGTTCGACGAGCTCGTGGCGCGGCGGCGCCGGGCCTGAGCGGCCGCCGCCGTTTCGGCCATCAAGGCCCGCGCAAGATAGCGTTGCATCCCTATGGGTAAGGCGTCCTCGAACAAGAAGGTGGCGCGGGCGGCCCGCGCCGGCGGCCGGCGGGGCGGCGCGAACCGGCAGCGCAACCTGATGTTTCCCGGTGTCATCGGTGTCATCGTGCTCGTCGGGACCGGGCTCGTGGCCTTCGCGGCCAACGACCGCAAGGACGACGCCCGCATCCGCCCCATCGTCAACGAGGACCACTGGCACGCCGCCTACGGCGTCGTACATCTGCGGCGAGTTCCAGCCCGCCATCCCCGAGTTCGAGAGCCCCATCGGCATCCACACCCACGCCGACGGCGTCATCCACATCCACCCGTTCTCCTCCGGCGGCGCCGGCGAGAACGCCACCCTCGGCGCCTTCCTCGAGGGGGCCGGCATCGAGCTGACCGACGACTCGATCACGATGAACGGCGAGACGTGGACCGAGGGCGAGCAGGACTGCGACGGCGAGGCGGCCGAGGTCGTGGTCGCCCAGTGGCAGGACGTCCAGAGCAACGACGGCGAGCCGGCGCTGATCCGGCGCGACTTCAACGACATCCGCTTCCGCGAGGACGGCGAGGGCTACACGATCGCCTTCGTGCCCGAGGGCACGACCGACATCCCGAAGCCCGACTCGGCCGGCAACCTCGCCGAGCTGGGCGCGGCCGACGGCGGCGCCGCGGCCACCAGCATCCCCGGCGGCGACACGTCCACCACCGCGGTGCCCGACCCGGCCACCGCCACCACCGCGCCGGGCGAGACGACCGTCGCCACCGACCCCACGGCCACCACGGCGACGACGGGCCCGCCCGGGGGCTGAGTGCGGGCAGTCGTACTGGTCGGGGGGCTGGGGACGCGGCTGCGGCCGCTCACGCTGACGCGCCCCAAGCAGATGCTCCCCATCGTCAACCGCCCGATGATCGAGCACGTGGTCGGGCACCTCGGCCGCCACGGGGTCGACGAGGTGGTGCTGTCGCTCGGCTACCGGCCCGACGGGTTCCGCCACGCCTACCCCGACGCCACCTGCGCGGGGGTGCGGCTGCACTACGCGGTCGAGCCCGAGCGGCTCGACACGGCGGGCGCGATCAGCTTCGCGGCCCACGACGCCGGCATCGACGAGCGCTTCCTCGTGCTCAACGGCGACGTGCTCACCGACCTCGACGTGACCGCGTTCGTGGCGTTCCACGACCAGGCGGGCGCCGAGGGCACGATCGCCCTCCACAAGGTCGACGACCCGTCCCGCTACGGCGTCGTCCCCACCGATCCCGACGGCCGGGTGATCGCCTTCGTGGAGAAGCCGCCGCCCGGCACGGCGCCCGAGCTCGATGATCAACGCCGGCACCTACGTGCTCGAGCCCGACGTGCTCGACCGGATCGTGCCCGGGCGGCCGATGTCGGTCGAGCGCGAGGTGTTCCCGGGCATGGTGGCCGACGGCACCCTGTTCGCCGCCGACGACGACGCCTACTGGATCGACACCGGCACGCCGCGGGAGTACATCCAGGCCCAGCTCGACCTGATCGACGGCCGGCGCGACCCGGCCGACGCCGCGGCGGCGGTGCACCCGACGGCGGTCGTGGACCCCGGTGCCGTGGTCCGGCGGTCGGTGGTCGGCCCGGGGTCCGAGGTGGCCGCGGGCGCGTGCGTCGAGGACTCGGTGCTCCTCGACGGGGTCCGGGTCGGCGAGGGCGCCCTGGTGGCGTCCTCGATCGTCGGCTCGGGGTCCACGGTGGCCGGCGGCGCCCGGGTCGAGGGGTGCAGCGTGGTGGGCGATGCGCAGGTCGTCGGGCCGGGTGAACGCCTCGACGGCGTCCGCCGTCCCGAGGCCTGCCCGTGAAGACCCTGGTCACAGGGGGCGCCGGGTTCATCGGGTCGACGCTGGTCGACCGGCTGCTCGCCGAGGGCCACGAGGTCGACGTGCTCGACGACCTGTCGGGCGGGGCGCTCGCCAACCTGGCCGAGGCCCGCACCGACCGGACGCACCGGCTGCGCTTCCACCAGATCGACGTCCGCGACGCCCAGGTCGTCGACCTGATCGCCCGGCGGTCGCCCGAGGTCGTCTTCCACCTGGCCGGGCAGGTGGACGTGCGGTCGTCGGTGGCCCGCCCGGCGTTCGACGCCGCCGTCAACGTGGGCGGCACGGTCAACGTGATCGAGGCGGCCCGGGTGGCCGGCACCCGCAAGGTCGTGGCGGCGCTGTCCGGCGGCGCCATGTACGGCGAGGTGGCGCCCCGCCAGCTGCCGGTCAAGGAGTCGCAGGCGCCCGCCCCCACGTCGCCCTACGGCGCGTCGAGCCGGGCCGCGCTCGACTACCTCGGGATGTACCGGCGGCTGCACGGCCTCGAGTTCACGGCCCTGGCGCTGGCCAACGTGTACGGGCCCCGCCAGGGCCCGGGGGCCGGTGCGGTGATCGCGACGTTCGCGTCGCGGCTGCGTGGCCCGCGAGCCGTGCACGGTCCACGGCGACGGCGAGCAGACCCGGGACTTCGTCTACGTGGACGACTGCGTCGACGCCTTCGTACGGGCGGCCGAGCGGGGCGACGGCCTGCTGGTCAACGTGGGCACCGGCCGCCAGACGTCGGTGAACGACCTGTACGCGCTGATGGCGGCGACCGCCGGCGTGTCGGGCCCGCCCGAGGCCGCCGCCGCCCGGCCGGGGGAGGTCGCCCGCTCGGCGCTGGACCCGGCCCGGGCCGCGATCCAACTCGGCTGGCGGCCATGGACGCTGCTGGACGAGGGCATCGGCCGGGTCTTCGACTGGCTCAAGCAGCCGACCTGACGCCGGGCCACCGCGCCGCCCGTCGTACCGATCCCGGCCGGCTAGCGGAACAGGTCCTCGGCCGGGGCCCGCACGACCTCGGCCCGCACCTCGCCGCGGCCCAGCCACGCCGGGTCCACGCCCCGGACCACCGCGGCGCACACGCCGGTCGCCTTGCCCATGACCAGCTCGGCCGCGGCCGCCAGCTCGTCCACCACGCACACCTCGGTGACCGCCAGCTCGCGGCCGAAGCTGTCCTCGGTGCCCCGCAGGTCGACCACGGCGCGGATGCCGGCGCAGCCGATGGCCACGTCGGTCAGCCCCCGGCGCCACACCCGGCCGAACGTGTCGCTGATGACCACGGCCACCTCGACGTCCAGGCGGGCCCGCAGCCCGTCCCGCAGCCGCCGGGCCGAGCGGTCCGGGTCCTCGGGCAGCAGCGCCGCCCAGCCCTCCTCGACGTTGGACAGGTCGACGCCGGCGTTGGCGCACACGAACCCGTGCCGTGTCTCGGCGATGACCAGCTCGCCCCGCTGGCGCAGGATCCGCACCGACTCGCCGGCCACGATGCGGGCCTTGCTCTCGGGGTCGTTGGGGTCGATCGGCACGAGCTGGGCCTCGGCCTTGGACACGACCTTCTGCGTGACCACCAGGACGTCGCCGTCGGCCAGGTCGGGGGCGGCGGCGGCCAGCAGCCGGGACAGGTCGTCGCCCGGTCGCACCTCGCCCACGCCCTCCACCGGCAGGATCTGCAGTCCGCGCGCCACTGGCAACCCTTCCCGTCCGACGATCGCTACCGGCCGAGCGCCACCTTGCAGAGAGCGGCGGCCGCGGCCGGGTCACGCATGATCGTGTCGGTGACGACGCAGCGCAAGCCCACCGCCTCGACCTGGGGCGCAAGGTCCGCGTCGGCCGCGTCGATCACGAGCGTGCCGACGTAGGGGGCGTAGAGCCGGGCCACGCCCACGACCGAGTCCTCGTGGCCGAGCTCCCGCATCAGCCGGTCGGCGGGGCCCTTCAGCGCCCGGCCCCCGACCAGCGGGGACACGGCCACCACCGACTCGCGCCGCGCCGCCACCGCCTCGGTGATCCCCGGGACGGCCATCACGGGCCCGATGGACACGATCGGGTTGGACGGCGCCACCACCACGGTCTCGGCGCCCGTCAGCGCCTCCAGCACGCCGGGAGCGGGCGCCGATCCGTCGGCGCCGGCGAAGCGGACGCCCGCCACCGCCACCTCGTGCCGCAGGCGCACGAAGTAGTCCTGGAACGCGACCTCCTCGCCCGAGCCGGCCAGGGTCAGCATCGTGCGGATCGGGTCGTCGCTGACCGGCCGCACGTCGAGCTCCAGCCCCCAGGCCCGGGCGATCTCGCCGGTGACGGTCGACAGGGGGGCGCCCTCGGCCAGCCGGGCGGTGCGGTACAGGTGGGTGCCGAGGTCCCGGTCGCCCAGGCCGAACCAGGTGGCGCCGCCGTAGCGCTCCAGGGTGGCCATGGCCTGCCACGACTCGTCGCGCAGGCCCCAGCCCCGCTCGGGGTCGATGGCACCCGCCACCGTGTAGACGACGGTGTCGAGGTCGGGGCTGATGTCCAGCCCGTGCAGCACCGTGTCGTCGGCGACGTTGACGACGGCCGTGACCGAGGCCGGCGGCACCGTGCGCACCAGCCCGGCGAGCAGCCGGGCGGCGCCCACGCCCCCGGCCAGGACGGCGACGGCCGTCACGGATGCGCAGCGGCGAGCGTGTCCGCTCGCCCCCTCACGCGATGCCCTTGAGCCGTCCCTCGAGCAGGGCCACGTCGGCGTCGACCATGAGGTTGACGAGCCCCTCGAAGGTGGTCTGGGGCTTCCAGCCGAGCACCTCGTGGGCCTTGCTGGCGTCGCCCACCAGCAGGTCGACCTCCGCGGGCCGGAAGAACTTCTCGTCGATGACCACGTACTTCTCCCAGTCGAGCCCGACGCGGTCGAACGCGAGCTGGCAGAACTCGCGCACCGAGTGGGTCTCGCCGGTGGCGACCACGTAGTCGTCGGGCTCGTCCTGCTGGAGCATCATCCACATGGCCTCGACGTAGTCGCCGGCGTAGCCCCAGTCGCGCTTGGCGTCGAGGTTGCCGAGCCGCAGCTCCGTGGCGAGGCCCAGCTTGATCTTGGCCACGGCGTTGGACACCTTGCGGGGCAGGAACTCGATGCCCCGGCGCGGGCCCTCGTGGTTGAACAGGATGCCGCTGGTGGCGTGGAGGCCGTACGACTCGCGGTAGTTCACCGTGATCCAGTGGCCGTAGACCTTGGCCACGCCGTAGGGGGAGCGCGGGTAGAACGGGGTCGTCTCCCGCTGGGGCGTCTCGACCACCTTGCCGAACATCTCGCTCGACGAGGCCTGGTAGAAGCGGATCTCCGGGTTGGTGATGCGGACGGCGTCGAGCATGCGGGTGACGCCGATGGCGGTGAACTCGCCGGTGAGCACCGGCTGCTGCCAGGAGGTCGGCACGAACGACTGGGCGGCCAGGTTGTAGACCTCGGCCGGCTCGTACTCCTGGAGGATCGTCAGGATCGAGACCTGGTCGAGCAGGTCGCCGTGGACGAACGTGATGCGGTCCTGCAGGTGGCCGATGCGCTCCCAGTTCACCGTGCTGGTGCGCCGGACCATGCCCAGCACCTCGTAGCCCTTGTCGAGCAGCAGCTCCGCGAGATGCGAGCCGTCCTGCCCGGTGATGCCGGTGACGAGCGCTCTCTTGGTCACGTTGCGGTCTCCTCCCAGGGGGTACGCCCCGTACCAGCCGCGGCGAAGCGGGCCAGGTTGTCAGCAGCCAAGCCGGGACCGCCAGTCTGCCAGGACATCGGCCAGCGTCTGGTCGAGGGGGATCGTCGGCTCCCAGCCGGTCACCCGCCGCAGCGCCGCGTTGTCGCCCACCAGCACGGGGATGTCGACCGGCCGCTGCAGGCCGGGGTCGCTGACCAGGTGCATCGGCCGCCGGGCCATGGCCAGCAGCGCCTCGGCGATCTCGCGGACCGACACCGCCACGCCCCGGCACACGTTGTAGACCGCCCCGGGCTCGCCGTCGGTGATGAGCAGCCGGTAGGCCCGGACCACGTCGCGGACGTCGGTCACGTCCCGCCGCGGCGTGAGGTTGCCGATGGGCACCTCGTCGCCGCCGTCGCGCTCGTTGCGGGCGATGCGGGCGGCCAGCGACGGGGCCACGAAGCGGTCGCTCTGCCCGGGCCCCAGGTGGTTGAAGGCCCGCACCCGGATGACGGGCAGCCGGTGGCCGAGCCACGCCTGCTGGGCCAGGGCGTCGGCCGCCACCTTGGAGGCGGCGTAGGGCGACACCGGCCGCAGCGGCCGGTCCTCGCTCAGCGGCAGCTCGTCGGCGGCCACCCGGCCGTAGACGTCGGCGCTGGTCACGGCCAGGACCCGGTCGGCGCCGGCGGCCCGGGCCGCCTCCAGCACGTTGAGCGTGCCGACCGCGTTGGCCAGGAACGTCTCGGTGGGCGCCGACCAGCTGCCGCCGACGTCCGACGCGCCCGCCAGGTGGTACACGGCCCGGGGCTTGGCCGCCATGATGGCCTCGGTCACCGGCTCGGCGTCGGCGATGTCGATGCCGTCGACCGTGCGCTCCATCTCGATGACCTCGTCACCCTGCTCCGTCAGGTGCCGCACCAGGTGCGCGCCGACGAAGCCCCCAGCTCCGGTGACCAGCGATCTCACGGGGGGCATCGTAGGGGGTCGACCGCCGCGTTCGTGAACCCGCTCACGTGGCCGGACGCTCGCGCACCCGGCGACTCGAGCAGAGGGCGGCGAACCGGTCCGCGGTGGCGTCCCAGTCGTACCCGGCGGCGACCACCGAGCCCCGGGCCACGAGCGCGGCACGGTGGGCCCCGTCGCCCAGCACCCGGCCGAGCGCGGCGGCGAGGGCGGCGGCGTCGCCGGGCGCCACCAGGTCGGCGCCGTCGCCGCACACCTCGGGCAGCGAGCCGGCCCGGGTCGCCACCACGGGGACCCCGGCGGCCATCGCCTCCACCGGCGGCAGCCCGAACCCCTCGTACAGCGACGGGTAGGCGAACACGGCGGCGTCCCGGACCAGCGCCGCCCGACCCGCGTCGTCGACCCATCCCAGCCGCACGACCCGGTCGCGGTGGCGGGCCGCGTCGAGGGCCGCGGTGAGGGCGTCGGCGCCCCACCCGTCGGCCCCGGCGATCACGAGCCGCAGGTCGGGGTCGGCGGCGGCCAGGTCGTCGAACGCCGCCACCAGCGTCGGCAGGTCCTTGCGGGGCTCGACGGTGCCGACGGCCAGCACGTAGCGGTCGCCCCCGGCCAGCGCCGCGCCGGCACCGGGGTCCCCGCCGTCGGCGGCGGCCGGGACGCCGTGGGGGATGGCCACGACCCGGTCGGGGTCGGCGCCGAGGTGCTCGATCACCTCGTCGCGCACGAAGGCGGACGGCGTGTGGACCCAGGCGCCGCGGCGCAGCGCGCGCCGCACGAGGTCGGGGTAGGCGAGCGTGAACCCGTCGGCCAGCTCGGGGTAGTGGACGGTGGTCAGGTCGTGGACCGTGACCAGCGCCCCGGCCGCGGTGGGCGGGACGACGTAGTTCGGGCCCCACACGACGTCCTGGCGTCCGATCCAGCGGTCGATGCGGGGATGGTCGGTCCGCCGCCACAGCTCGTGCAGGGGCCGCGCCGCCATCGGCCGGTCGACCACGGCCACGCCCGGGGGCGCCACCTCGGCCAGCCGGTGCCGGCCCCGCCACGTGACCGCGTAGCCGGTGAGGGCCAGGTCGTCCCGGGCGGCCAGCCGGGACGTGAGCTCGCGCACGAACACGCCGACGCCGGTCAGGCGGTCGAGCAGCGACGTGAGGTCGACGGCGACCCGGGACACCGGTGGGGCGCTCAGCGGGCGACGGTGCGCTCGGCGGCCTCGACCACCGCGCGGACCGTGGTCTCCAGCGAGCGCTGGATCTCGCGCCGCTGCACCGCCAGATGCTGGAAGCCGAGGATGCCGAGGCCGACGGCGGTGTAGACGGCGTTCTCCGCGTGCCTGCCGAGGTCCTCGGCGGTGATGCCCTGCACGGCCCCGACCCTAGCGCCCCTGGTCCCGGGGTCCGCGGCTCGCGAAGGGGTCGGCGGTACTCTCCGCACGTCGTGGAGCCGGACGCGCCTCCCCCCGCCCCGCCGCGCCCCGTCGTGGCCGTCGTCGTCACCCATGACCCGCGCGCGGACCGGCTCGACCGGCTGGTGTCGGCCCTCGCCGACCAGGACCACCCCAACCTCGACGTGCTGGTCGTCGACACCGGCACCGAGGACCCGACCGACCGGGTCCACGCCGCGCTGCCCCGGGCCCGGGTCGTGCGGGTGGGCGACGTCGGCTTCGGCGCCGCGGCCAACACCGTGCTCGACCTGGTGTCGGGCGCCGAGTACTACCTGTTCTGCCACGACGACGTCGCCCCCGACCGCCGGACCGTGTCCGCCCTGGTGCACGCGGCCGAGCGGTGGGACGCCGACGTCGTCGGCCCCAAGCTGGTGGCCGAGGACGACGACCGCCGCCTGCTGCAGTTCGGCCTGACGGTCGACAAGGTCGGGCGTGGCCCTGCCCTTCGTCGAGCACCGGGAGCTGGACCAGGGCCAGCACGACGGCCTGCGCGACGTGTTCGCGGTGCCGGGCGCGTGCACGCTGGTGCGGGCCGGCCCGTTCGCCGAGGTCGGCGGGTTCGACGAGGGGATCGACTTCCTGGGCGACGACCTCAGCCTGTGCTGGCGCATCCGCGTGGCCGGCGGCCGGGTGCTCGTGACCTCGGGGGCCCGGGTCCGCCACGGCGAGGCCTTCGCGTCCCGGCCGTCGGGCGAGGACGCCGCCGCGCTGGCCGCCCGCCACCGCGTCCGGGCGCTGCTGACCAGCTACCGGGCGGGAAGCCTGGTCACGATCGTGCCGCTGGCGCTGCTGGTGAGCGTGGCGCAGGCGCTGTGGGCGCTGGTCACCGGCCGGGCCGGCCTGGCCCGGGCCGCGCTGGGGGCGTGGCCGTGGAACCTCGCCCGGCTGGGCTCGCTGAGCGACGCCCGGCGGGCGGTGGCGTCGTTCCGCCGGGTGCGGGACTACGACGTCCGCCGCCACATGGTGCCCGGGCTCGTCGGGCCGCGGGTGCAGCGCCTGCGGGTCGAGGGGGCGGGCGTGCTGCCCGGCGGGCGCCGCCCGTCGGCGGGCGCCGGGTCGCGGCCGTGCCCGAGCGGGGCCACATGGACGTCGACCCCGCCGCCTGGTCGCCGGCCACGGCCGCGGTGGCCGCGGTGCTGGCCGGGGTCCTGGTGTTCGGCAGCCGCCACCTGGTCACGAGGTTCGTGCCGGTGGTGGGCGAGCTGGTGCCGGTGGGCGGGGACTCGCTCGGGGCGTGGGCGTCGGGGGTGCGGCCGTCGGGCTTCGCCGGGGACGCCGGGGCGTGGCCGCCGGGCCTGGCCGGCGGGGCCGGGCTGCTGGGCGCGCTGCTGCACGGGCCACCTGGCGCTGGCCCGCACGGTCCTGACCGTGGGTCTCATCCCGCTCGGCGTCGTCGGCGCCCATCGCCTCGGCGACGGCCTGGGATCGAAGGTGGCCCAGGTGGCGGGGGCGGTGGCGTACGCCGCGGTGCCCCTGCCCTACGACGCCCTGGCCGCGGGCCGGTGGAGCGCGCTCGGCGCGTACGCCGCGGCCCCGTGGATGCTGCGCCGCCTGGCCCTGGCGTCGGGCACGGCGCCGTTCGGCCCCGACGGCGGCCGCGGCGTGTGGCGGCCCCGCCTCGTCCACCACGCGGTGGCGACGGGGGCGGTCACGGCCCTGGCCGGCCTGCTGGTCCCGCAGGCGCCGGTGGTGCTGCTGGTGATGGGGGCGGCGCTGGCGCTGGGGACGCTGGCCGGGCTGGAGGTGCGGGGGCTGGTGCCGCTGGCGGTGGCGACGGTGGGCGGGGCCGCGGTGGCCGGCCTGCTGCTGTTGCCCACGACGCTCGACGTGCTCGGCTCGGGCGGGGCGTTCGAGTCGTGGCTGGGGGTGTCGGGCGGGGACCGGGGGATGTCTGCGCTCGACGTCGCCGGCCTGCGCACCGGCGAGGCCGGGCTGGCGCCCGCGACGTTCGCCCTGGCCGGGGCGGCCCTGGTGCCGCTGCTGGTGGGGCGGCGCTGGCGGCTCGGGTGGGCGCTGCGGGCCTGGGCGCTGGCGCTCGTGTGCGCCGGGGTCGTGTGGGCCGGTGAGCAGGGCCACCTCGGGATGCCGCTGCCGGATCCCGGCGTGCTGCTGGCCGTGGCCGCCGCGGGCCTGGCCCTGGCGGTGGCGCTGGGCGTGGCGGCCGTGGGCGGCGGACGTGCGGGGCCGGTCGTGGCGGTTCGGGCTGCGGCGGCTGGTGGTGGCGCTGGGCGTGCTGGCGCTCGTGGGGTCGACGGCCTCGCTGGGCCGGGCCGCGGTCGACGGCCGGTGGGGGATGCCGAGGACCGACTTCGCCAGCGTGCTGCGCTCGGTCGACGAGGACACGACGGCGGCGTCGTCGCGCGTGCTGTGGGCCGGCGACCCGGCGGTGCTGCCGGGCGGGGAGGGCTGGGAGCTGCGCGGGCAGCTGTCGTTCTCGACCTCGATCGGATCGATTCCGGGCGTCGCCGACCTGCGGCCCGCCACCGGCGACGACCGGGCCACCGGCCTCCGCCGGGCCCTGCTGAGCGCCCTGGGGGGCCGCACGACCCGGCTCGGGGAGCTCCTGGCCCCGTTCGGCGTCGAGTACGTCGCGGTGCCGACGACCCTGGCCCCCGGTGACGACCGGGAGGCCGCCCCGGCCACCGGCGAGCTGGCGGGGGCGCTCGCCACCCAGCTCGACCTGGAGCGGGTCCAGGTGGACCGGGACCTGGTCCTCTACCGCAACGCCGCGTTCGACCCCGCGGCCGCGACCGCGGTCGCCCCACCGGAGGCGTCCGGCGTGCGCCCGCGTGGTCGCTGGTGCAGATCGCCCTGTGGCTCGTCGCCGCGGCGGTGGCGGTGCGCCTGCGCTTCGCCTCCGCGCCGGACGCGCCCGCCGGGCCCCGCACCCCGCCCGGCCGCCACCGGCCGGTGCCGCCGCCCGTCGATCCGACCCCGACCGAGCGGGAGCCCGTGGGAGCGGGCGTGTGAGCGACGGCCCCGGGGACGAGCCGGCCGGCCGCCGCCTGCGCTTCGGGCGCCCGGGCGGAGCGGACGGCGGCGAGCGCGCTCCCGACGACGAGCCCCGGTCGCACCGGCCGGCCCACCACCCGTCCGGCCGGCGCCGGCCCGTGGTCGCGGAGGCGCCCGACCGGCGCACGCTGGTGGTCCGGGCCCTGGCCGTGGCGGCCGTGGCGGCCGCGGTGGCCGGCGCACTGGTGCTCGACGGGAACGGCGACACCGGGGCCGACGAGGCGACCCGGCTGGCCGCGGCCCGGACCGGCGCGGCCGCCATGCCCGCGGTGCCGCCGGCGGCCACCGGGTCGTCGACGTGGTACTGCGCCGCCGGGACCGCGGTCCCCGAGGGCACCGCCGACCACACCGTGGTCATGGCCAACCCCGGCGACACGCCGGTGACGGCGACGCTCGAGGTGGTGGCGGGCGACGTCCGCCGCCCGGGGGCCCCGGCGTCGGCGGTGCCCGACCCGGTCGCGGTGCCCGTCGAGCTACCGGCCCGCGGGCGCATCGAGGTCCGCCTCGGCGACGTCGTCGAGGCCCCGCTGGCCGCCGCGGTGGTCGAGGTGGCGGGGCCGGGCGTCGCCGTCGAGCACCGGATCGCCGGCCCCCACGGCGCCGACGTCGGCCCCTGCGCCAACTTCGCCGCCCCCACCTGGCACTTCGCGTGGGGCGCCACCACCCGCGACGCCCGCGAGCTGGTGGTCCTGTTCAACCCGTTCCCGAGCCCGGCCACGGTCGACGCCACGTTCACCACCGAGGACGGGCCCCGCGAGCCGCTGCGGCTGCAGGGGTTCCCGGTCCCGGCCCGCAGCGTGGTCGGCCTCGACCTCGGCGACGACGTGACCCGCAGCGAGCAGGTGTCCGCCACCTTCAGCGCCCGCAGCGGCCGGGTGGTCGTCGAGCGGGTCGAGCAGTTCGACGGCACCTTCGACTACCAGGGGCTGACGCTCGGCCTCGGCGCCCCGGAGGCGGCCGCCACCTGGGTGTTCGCCGACGGCGCCGCCTCGGCCCCGGCCCCGGCACCCCCGTCCGACGACGACGAGGACCCGGCGCCCACGACGACGACGACCACCGCCGCCCGCGGCACCACGACGACGACCGCCGCCGGGGACGAGGACGACGACGAGGGCCCGGCCTCCAGCGAGCGGATCGTCGTGTACAACCCCGGCGACGAGCGGGCCCGGGTGGCGGTCGAGCTGCGGCCCACCCCGGTCCCCGGCGAGGACGCGGACGCCCCGCTGCCGCCGCCGTTCCGGCTGACGGTCGGCCCCGGCGGCTACGAGGTGGTCGACTACGGCGACCAGCCCCGGGTGGCGGCGGGGCAGGCCCACGCCACCGTCGTCCGGTCCACCAACGGCGTCCCGGTCGTGGCCGAGCGGGTCACGGTCGACACCGGCGAGCGGACCCGGGCCGGACGACCCGGCGAGATCACGGCGGCGCCGGGTGCCCGCTACGCCGCCGAGCGGTGGACGTTCCCGAGCCTGATCCTGGCCGAGGGCGATGCGACGACGTTCGCGGTGTACAACCCCGACCCCGACCGGACGGTCCGGGTCGAGGTCGAGGCGCTGGCCGGGGCGCCGGGTGCCACCGGCGCGACGGTCGTGCAGGTGCCGCCCGGCGGCCGGGTGGGGGTGCCGCTCGACGCGGACCTCACCGCCGCCGCCGGCGTGGTCGTGCGGGCCCGGGCGCCGGTGGTGGTCGACCGCACCGTGCAGCGGGAGGACGGCCTCCGCCAGGCGGCCGGGGCCGGGCTCCCCGCCCTCGAGCTGGCGTCGCTGCTGTAGCCCGCCGGGGTCGGCGGGCGCGAGCATCGGGGGGTGGAACGCCTCGCCCTCGTCGTCGTGCTGGTGGCCGTGGCCGTCGTGGCCGCCGTCGTCATCGAGCGCCGCCGCCGGCCGCCGGCGCCGACCAACGTGTCCCACGTGCTGCCCGAGCAGCTCGACCGGGCCGACTTCGACCACCCCGAGTCGCCGTGGCTGGTGGCCGTGTTCACGTCGTCGACCTGCGCCACCTGCGCGGGCGTGTGGGACAAGGCCCGCCACCTGGCCGGCGACGCCGTCGCGGTCCAGCAGCTGGAGGTGACGGCGACCAAGGCCCTCCACGACCGCTACCGGGTCACCGCCGTGCCCGCGGTGGTCGTGGCCGACGCCGACGGGGCCGTGCGGGCGACGTTCCTCGGCCCCGTCACCGCCACCGACCTGTGGGCCACCGTCGCCGAGCTACGCGAGCCCGGCACCCTGCCGGCCGGCGGCTGCGAGCACGGCGCCTGAGAGGCGCACGCGGACCCTCTAGGTCGGCGGGGCGGGCGGGATCGGCACGGGCGCGTCCGGGCCCCTGCCGGGGCCGATGTCGATGCCCGTCTCGGCGTCGCGGGGCTCGCCGCTGTCGCCGTTGCCGGTCGCCGGGGAGCCGCCGTCGCCCACGGCGATCAGCCGGGTGACCTCGGAGCCGTCGATCGTCTCGTGCTCCAGCAGCGCCCGCGCCACGAGGTCGAGGCCGTTGCGGTGGTCCCGCAGCGTGTCGCGGCAGCGTTCCTCCTGCTGGCGCAGGATCCGCTGGACCTCCTCGTCGATGACGCGGGCGGTCTCGTCGGAGTAGTCGCGGGTGTGGATCAGGTCCTCGCCCAGGAACACCTGGCCGTTGGACCCCCACGCCATCGGCCCGACCCGCGACGACATGCCCCACTCGCTGACCATCTTGCGGGCCAGCTCGGTGGAGCCCACCAGGTCGTTGTTGGCGCCGGTCGAGATGACGCCGAACACGAGCTCCTCGGCGCAGCGCCCGCCCATGCGGACGACCAGGCTGTCCTCGATGTAGTCCTGCCGGTAGATGTGGCGCTCGTCGACCGGCAGCTGCTGGGTCACGCCCAGCGCCATGCCGATCGGCAGGATCGTCACCTTGTGCACGGGGTCGGCCTGGGGGAGCACCGCCGCGCACACGGCGTGGCCGGCCTCGTGGTAGGCGATGACCTCCTTCTCGGCCTCCGACAGGGCCATCGACTCGCGCCGCTGGCCCATCAGCACCCGGTCGCGGGCCTGCTCGAAGTCGAGGTTGCGGATCTCGTCGTGGCCGGCCCGCACGGCGAACAGCGCGGCCTCGTTGACCAGGTTGGCCAGGTCGGCGCCGCTCATGCCGGGCGTGCCCCGGGCCACGACGTCGAGGTCGACGTCGGCGGCCAGGCGCTTGGACTTGCAGTGGACCTCGAGGATGGCCCGGCGCTCGTCGAGCTCGGGCAGCGGGACCACCACCTGGCGGTCGAAGCGGCCGGGGCGCAGCAGGGCGGGGTCGAGGATGTCGGGCCGGTTGGTGGCCGCCATCATGACGATGCCCTCGGTCGCCTCGAAGCCGTCCATCTCGGACAGCATCTGGTTGAGGGTCTGCTCCCGCTCGTCGTGCCCGCCGCCGAGGCCCGCGCCCCGCTTGCGGCCGATCGAGTCGATCTCGTCCACGAAGATGATGGCCCGGCCCAGCTTGCGGGCGTTCTGGAACAGGTCCCGGACCCGGCTGGCGCCGACGCCCACGAACATCTCCATGAAGTCGGAGCCGGTGACCGACAGGAACGGCACGCCGGCCTCGCCGGCCACGGCCCGGGCGATGAGGGTCTTGCCGGTGCCGGGCGGGCCCACCAGCAGCACACCCTTGGGGATGCGGGCGCCGATCTCGGCGAAGCGCTCGGGGTGCTTCAGGAAGTCGACCACCTCGGTGATCTCCTGCTTGACGCCGTCGTAGCCCGCCACGTCGGCGAACGTCGTGCCCGGCCGCTCGGTGGAGTAGGTCTTGGCCTTGCTGCGCCCGATGGACATGATGCCGCCCATCTGGCTCTGGGCCCGGCGCTGCAACAGCCAGAAGATGCCGATGAACAGGGCGATCGGGATGAGCAGCGGCAGCAGCGCGTCGAAGATCGACGGCTGGGGGTTCGAGAACTCGACGTTGACGTCGTGCTCGCGGAACAGCGCCAGGTCCTCCTCCGGGGGCTCGTTCGGGCCGTTGGAGGTGAACTCGGTGCCGTCGTTCAGCGTGCCGGTGATCGAGCCGCCGTCGTTGGACCAGGTGATCTCCTCGACCTCGTCCTCCGCGACCTGTGTCCCGCAGGTCGGAGTAGGCGATCTTCGACTTGTCCTCACGCGACACGAAGCTGGGGAGGACGAAGATGGCCACGAGGGCGCCGCCGAGCACCCAGATGAGCCACCGGGGCATCTGCTGGCCGCCACCGAGACCCGAGCCGCGCGAGTTCCGCCCCGGGGAGGGGGGAGGAGGGGGCGGGGTCGGTGGCTGACTCATGGATCACAGGATACGGGTGGATGGACCGGGAACTGCCACAAAGGTTTTCTCCGGGACCGGGCGTCTCCACGCTACGTAGGCGCGGACGCACTGGATAGCTTGTGGCGCCATGAACCGTGCCTGCGCCCGCCCTGCGTGCGGCCACACCGCCACGGCGACGTTCGTGTACGACTACCACGCCCGCACGACGTGGCTCGATCCGCTCTCGGGCGAACGGCACCCGATGTCCTACGACCTGTGCCCGGCGCACGCCGACGCCCTGACCGTGCCCCGCGGCTGGCGCCTGGTCGACCGCCGCGACCCGGCGGCGTTCGGGGACGCGATCGCGTCCTGACCCGTATGAGCCTTCCGCCTGCGCCGCCGCGTAGCCTGGTGCGGTGTCCGAGCCCGACCAGACCTTGACCGCGCCCGCCGACGGGCGGGTGCCGGTCCGGTGGGGCCTGGGGGACGCCGCCGCGGGCTGGGTGCTGGCCCAGGTCGGCGGCCTGATCGCCTTCACGATCGTCGTCGCGCTGAGCGGGGTCTCGACCGAGACCACCGACGACCTCCCGCTGGGGTGGCTGGCGCTCGCCCAGCTCGGCCTGTGGGCGGGGCTCGGCGGGGTGCCGTGGCTGGCGGCGCGGCTGAAGGGCAACGGCGTCGTCCGCGACTTCGGGCTGCGGGCCGCCTGGGTGGACCCCGTCATCGGGCTGGGCGCGGGCATCGGCACCCACGTGCTGATCGCGTTGCTGTACGCCCCCATCTTCGAGCTCTTCGACCTGACCTCCCGACGACCTGGAGGAGCCCGCCCGCGGCCTCACCGACCGGGCCACCGACCCCGTGGGCGTGCTCCTGCTCGTGCTGATCGTGGGCCTGGGGGCCCCCTCGGTGGAGGAGCTGTTCTACCGGGGCCTGCTGCTGCGCTCGCTGGAGCGGCGGTGGGGCCCGGGCTGGGCGGTGGCGCTGTCCGCCATCGTGTTCGGGGCCACCCACTTCCAGCCGCTGCAGTTCCCGGCGCTGACGCTGCTCGGCGTGATCCTCGCGCTGATGGTGCAGCGCACGGGCCGGCTGGGCCCGGCCATCGCCACCCACGTGGTGTTCAACATGGTGACCGTGATCGTGCTGGTGGCGTAGTGAGCATCGACGCGCCCGAGCTCGGCGCCACCCTCGCCCTCGAGCCGCCCGGCGACGTCGGCGGGGTCGAGCCCGACCCCGCGGCCGCCGCCGCGGCCGAGCTGAGCGGCGGCGCCGGGTCCGGCGCTGGGTCGACGTCGGCGTGGTGGCCGCGTGCGTCGCGTTCGCCCTGTGGCACCTGCAGCCCGACCTGCTGATCGAGAACACCACGCCGGCCGGCGGCGACATGGGCGCCCACGTGTGGGGGCCCGCCTACCTGCGGGACCACCTGCTGCCGCACGGCCAGGTCGCGGGCTGGGCCCCCGACTGGTACGCCGGCTTCCCCGCCTACCAGTTCTACATGGTGGTCCCGTCGCTGCTGATCGTGGCCCTCAACGCCGGCGTCCACGGCTGGCTCGGCGTCCTCCCGGCGGCCGCCGGGATGTTCCTCGGGGCGGCGGCGCTGTTCGCCCCGCTCCGCCCCCGGGCCCGGACGCTCGCCGCCGTCGGCGCCGTCGGCGCGTTCGCGCTGGTGGGCCTGCCCTACGGCGTGGCGTTCAAGCTCGTGTCGGTCAGCGGCATCGCCACGCTCCCGGTGGCGGCGTACGCCTTCGGCCGGCTGTCGGGCCTGCGCTTCCCGACCCCGGCGGTGCTGGCCGTCGGGACGCTGCCGTTCCTCTTCTACCGGGGCTTCACCATCTACGGGGGCAACATCGCCTCCACCCTGGCCGGCGAGTTCGCCTTCTCGATGTCGCTCAGCCTGGCCCTCGTCTACCTGGGCCTGGTGTTCAAGGGCATCGAGACCGGCCGCTACCGGGCGCTGACCGCGGTGGTGCTGGCCGCCACCGGCCTGTGCCACCTCATCCCCGCGTTCTGGGCGCTGGGGGCCACGGCCGTCATCGTCGCGGTCCGGTTCCGGCGGTCGTCGTCGCCGGGGACGCTGGGCTACGGCCTGCTGGCCGCGGCCGCCTTCCTGGCCCTGCCGGCCGCCGGCCTGGCCGCCCTCGGCCCGGTCGCTCGACACCGAGGTCACCACCCTGGCGCTGGCGCCCGCGGCGGTCGGCGTCGGTGCTGGCGGGCGTCGCCCTGTGGCTCCTGTCCGACAGCGTGCGCTGGCTCGCCCCGACGCTCGTGGTCGGCGGCCTGCTGTCGCTGTGGTGGGTCGGCCCGTTCTACCTGCGGCGGGCCTACGTCAACGACATGGGCTGGGAGAAGCTGCCCTACCTCAACGCCGACCCGCCCGAGACCATCTGGAAGTACCTCCTGCCCCGGGCCACCCCCGACGTCGACCTGCGCTGGGCCTTCGCGCTGGCGCTCGTCGGGTTCGGCCTGAGCATCGCCCTGCGCCTGCGGGCGGGGATCTTCCTCGGCGTCACGACGGCGGCGGTCGGGTTCGTGTTCGTGGTCATCCCCGAGGGCCGGCTGTGGAACGGCCGGCTGCTGCCCTTCTACTACCTGACGGCGATCCTGCTGGCGGTCCTGGCCGTGTCCGAGACCATGCGCACGGTCATGGCGGCGGCCCGCGGGCCCGAGCGGGAGGGCGCGCAGGCCGGGCTGGGGGTCCGTGGCGGGCGTCCTCGGCGGGATCGGCGTGCTGGCCGCGGCGGTCACGGTGCTGGCCGGCCACCTGCCCGACGCGGCGCCGACGCCGTCCCTCGACACCACCTGGGTGTACGGCCTGGCCCTGGTGGGCGGCCTGCTGTGCGTCGCCGGGCGGCTGTGGTCGGGTGTGGCGCTGGGGGCCGGCGCGGCGGTCGTGGCGGGCACGTTCCCGCCCGGGGGCGACTCCCTGTGGAACTTCCTCGGCGAGGGGTCGTGGGCCCCGGTCACCTACCTCGCCGTGGCCGGACTGACCGTGGCCACGGTCGCCGGCCTGGTGGGCATCGTGCGGTCCCAGGTCGACACCGACCGGCCCGAGCCGGTGGGCGCCGGCGTGTTCACGGCGCTGATCGACCCTGGCGGTGACGCTCGTGCTCGTGGGCGTGCCGCTCGGCCAGCTCCCGTTCAGCCAGAAGATCGAGAACGGCTACGCCTGGCCCCGGTTCTCGCCGTGGAAGGTGCAGAGCACGCCGGCCAGCTTCGTCACGTCGTGGGCCCAGTGGAACTACAGCGGCTACGAGGGCAAGCCCAGCTACCGCGAGTACCACGACATCGTCCGCACCATGCAGCAGGTGGGCGAGGACGAGGGCTGCGGCCGGGCGTTCTGGGAGTACGAGAAGGAGCTCGACCGCTACGGCACCCCGATGGCGCTGATGCTGCTGCCGCACTGGACCGACGGCTGCATCGGGTCGATGGAGGGCCTGTACTTCGAGGCGTCGGCCACCACGCCGTTCCACTTCCTGACCCAGGTCGAGCTGTCGACGGCCCCGAGCGCCGCCCAGCGGGACCTGCCCTACGGCGGGTTCGACATCGACCGGGGCGTCCAGCACCTGCAGATGCTGGGCGTGAAGTACTACATGGCGACCTCGGACAACGCCGTGAGCCTGGCCCGGGCCCACCCGGACCTGACCGAGATCGCGGCGTCCGGCCCGTGGGTCGTCTTCGAGGTGGCCGACAGCGAGCTCGTCAGCCCGCTGGAGAACGAGCCGGCGGTCGTCACCGGCATCACCGACAGCCAGCTCGACTGGGTGGAGGAGCCCCACGACGAGTCCGGCCGCTTCGGCGGGCCGGCCACGCGGTGGTTCACGGACCCCGAGCAGTGGGACGTGCCGCTGGCGGCGAGCGGCCCGGACGACTGGCAGCGGATCGAGGTCGGCGAGGAGCCCGAGGTGCGCCCGGTCGACGACGGTCGAGGTGTCGGACATCGACCCCGGCGACGAGAGCATCTCCTTCGACGTCGACGAGGTCGGCAGCCCGGTGCTGGTCAAGGCGTCGTACTTCCCGAACTGGCGGGTGTCCGGGGCCGAGGGGCCCTACCGGGTGGCGCCCAACCTCATGGTGGTGGTCCCCACCGAGACCCACGTCGAGCTGACCTACGGGCGCACGGGGGTGGAGTGGCTGTCGTACGCCTTCACGCTCCTCGGGTTCGCCGGGCTGGTGCTGCTGATCCGGCGGCCCGTGGCCCGTCTGTCGTCGCTCACCGCGGCTGACCGCGGTGAGGGACGACAGACCGACGACGACGGACGACGACGACTCCGACCTCGACCCCGCCACGGCGGAGCGGCGCGACCCCGACCCGTGACCGGCCGCCTGCGCCGGCTCGCCCTGGTGGCGCTGGTGCCGACGCTGGTCGACGTCGGGCTGCTCGTCCTGTTCCGCCAGCGCCTCGGCTGGATCCTGGTGGTGGCCGACCTGGCCGCCATCGCCGTGGCCAGCGCCCTGTCCTACGTGCTCCACCGGACGGTGACGTTCCGCAGCGACCCCTACGTCCGCTGGGTCGAGATCCCGCCCGCGTTCGTCGGCGTGGCGGTGCTGGCCGCCGCCGTCGACGTGATCGTGCTGCGGGGCCTGTACGCGGGCACCGGCTTCGCGTCCACGGCCGCCCTGCTCGAGGCCAAGCTCGTGGCGCTCCTGGCCGCCGGCGCGGTGCGCCTGGTCGGCTACCGGTGGGCGCTGCTCGGCGAGCTGACGTCGGCCCGCCGGGTGCGCTGGGCCCGGCCCGAGCCGCCGGGGGACGTGCGGCTCAGCGTCGTGGTGCCCGCGTACGACGAGGCCGACCGGATCGGGACGACGGTCCGCCGCCTGCGGGACGGCCTGGCCGCGGTGGCGGCCGACGGCGGGCTGGAGGTCGTGGTGGTCGACGACGGCTCGACCGACGCCACCGCCGACGCCGCCCTGGCCGCGGGGGCCGACCAGGTGGTCGTGCAGCCCGCCAACCGGGGCAAGGGCGCCGCGGTGCGGGCCGGGGTGCTGGCGGCCCGGGGGCGGACGCTGGCGTTCACCGACGCCGACCTGGCCTACGGCCCCGACCAGGTGCTGCGGGTGCTGGCCGCGGTGGAGGACGGCTGGGACGTCGCCATCGGCGACCGGCGCCACCCCGAGACCCGCACGCTCGTGGCCCCGTCCCGCCTGCGGCGGTGGGGGAGCCGGGCCATCAACTGGCTGGGCTACGCCGTGCTGCTCGGCAGCTACCGGGACACCCAGAGCGGGCTCAAGGCGTTCCGCTCCGACGTGGCCCGCTTCGTGTTCGCCCGCTGCCGGGTGGACGGCTTCGCGTTCGACGTCGAGGTCCTCCACCTGGTCGAACGGCACCAGCTGTCCCTGGTGGAGGTGCCGGTGGAGGTGACCAACTCGACCCGCTCCACCGTGCACGCGGCCCGCGACGCGCTGCGCCAGGCGGCCGACCTGTTCCGCATCCGCCACTGGTCGGCCGAGGGGGCCTACGAGGCCGACGGCGACCTCCCGCCGGTGGCCCCGCCGGAGGCGCTGGCCGTTCCGGGGCCCGAGGGCCCGACGCGTTAGGTTGGACGCCTCATGGCGGATCTCGCTTCCCTCGGTGCCATCTTCAAGGCCTACGACGTCCGGGGCACCGTTCCCGACCAGCTGGACGCTCCACTGTGCGAGCGCATCGGCGCCGCGTTCGCCCGCTTCGTGGTCGACGACGGCGGGGCCGACGCGGGTGCTGGTGGGCCGGGACATGCGGCCGAGCGGGGTCGAGCTGGCCTCGGCGTTCGCCGCCGGCGTCCAGCGCCAGGGCCTCGACGTGGTCGACCTCGGGCTGGCGTCGACCGACCTCGTGTACTTCGCGGCCGGGACCCTCGACGCCCCCGCCGCCATGTTCACCGCCTCCCACAACCCGGCCCAGTACAACGGCATCAAGATGTGCCTGGCCGGGGCCCGCCCCATCGGCGAGGACACGGGCCTGGCCGACATCTCCCGCCTGGCCTTCGTCGGGCGTCGACGACCCGCCGGTCCCGCCCGGGCGCATCGAGTCGATGGACCTGCTCGGCGCCTTCGCCGACCACGTGCGGGGCTTCGTCGACACCGCGGCGCTGGCGCCGCTGAAGGTCGTGGCCGACACCGCCAACGGCATGGGCGGCCTCGTCGTGCCCCAGGTGTTCGCCCCCCTGCCGATCGACCTCGAGATCATGTACGGCGAGCTCGACGGCACGTTCCCCAACCACCCGGCCGACCCCATCCAGCCCGAGAACCTGCGTGACCTGCAGGCCCGGGTCCTGGCCACGGGCGCCGACGTCGGCCTGGCCTTCGACGGCGACGCCGACCGGGTGTTCCTGGTCGACGACGAGGGCGAGCCCCTGTCCGGCTCGACGACGACCGCGATCGTGGCCAAGGGCGTCCTCGAGCGCGAGCCGGGGGCCACCATCCTCTACAACCTGATCTGCTCCCACGCCGTGCCCGAGGTCGTCGCCGAGAACGGCGGCACGCCCGTGCGCACGCGGGTCGGGCACTCGTTCATCAAGGCGGTGATGGCCGAGACCGGGGCCGCGTTCGGCGGCGAGCACTCGGCCCACTACTACTTCCGCGACAACTTCCGGGCCGACTCCGGCAGCATCGCGGCGCTGATGGTGCTCGAGCAGATCTCCAAGGCCGGGGTGGCGCTGTCCGACGCTGCGCAAGCCGTTCGACCGCTACGCGGCGTCCGGCGAGATCAACACCACCGTCGACGACGCCGCCGCCGTCATCGAGCGGGTGGCGGCCGCCTATCCCGACGCCACCCAGGACCGGGTCGACGGCCTGACCGTCGACAACGGCGACTGGTGGTTCAACCTCCGCCCCTCCAACACCGAGCCGCTGCTGCGGCTCAACCTGGAAGCGGCGACCCGGGCTGCGTGCGACGAGCACGTCGCCGAGGTCCGCGCACTGATCGGCTAGCAGCAAAGGTTGACGTCATGGCACTCGACACCCAGCTCCTCGAGATCCTCGCCTGCCCGGAGGACAAGGGCCCGCTGCTCTACTTCGAGGACGAGGACGCGCTCTACAACCCGCGGCTCAAGCGCCGCTACGCCATCCGCGAGGACATCCCGATCATGCTGATCGACGAGGCCGAGACCGTGGACGACGCCGAGCACGACCGCCTCGTGGCCAAGGCCGAGGCGCAGGGCATCACCCCGACCTTCGATGGTTGACGTGACCGGCGCGAGCGACGTGCTCGACAGCCAGGACATGTTCGGCCTGGCCGCCCGCTTCCCGGAGCAGGTGGCCGAGGCGGCCAAGGCGTCCACCGGCGTCGGCGGGCTGCCGCCGGCCGACGAGATCGACAACGTGGTCGTGCTGGGCATGGGGGGCAGCGGCACGGCCGGCGACGTGCTGGCCGCGGTCGGCGGCCCGTTCATCCCGGTGCCGCTGACGGTGGCCAAGGGCTACGGCCCGCCGGCGTTCGTGGGCCCGGGCACGCTGTGCTTCGCGGTGTCGTTCTCGGGCAACACCGAGGAGACGCTGGAGGCCGCCCAGGCGGCCGCCGCCGCCGGGGCCCGCATGGTCGTGGTCGCCTCCGGCGGGGCGCTCGCCGACGAGGCCGCCGAGTGGCAGGCCCCGCTGATCCGGGTGCCGGGCACCATTCCCCAGCCCCGGGCCGCGCTCGGCGCCCTGGCGGTCCCGCTGCTCATGGTGATGGAGGAGGTCGGCCTCTTCCCGGGTGCGTCGTCGTGGGTCGACGCCGCGGTGACCCAGCTGGAGATCCGCCGTGACGCGCTGCTGGCCGGCGACTCGGCGCAGCGGATCGCCCGCACCATCGGCCGCACGATGCCGCTGGTGATCGGCGCGGGACCGCTCGGCCAGGTGGCGGCCCTGCGGTGGAAGAACCAGGTCAACGAGAACGCCAAGGCCCCGGCGTTCGCCGCCGCCATCCCCGAGCTGTGCCACAACGAGATCGCGGGCTGGGGCCAGCACGGCGACATGACCCGCCAGGTGTTCACGCTGGTGGAGCTGCGCCACGACGAGGAGCACCCCCAGGAGCTGCGGCGCTTCGAGCTGGTGCGCGAGCTGATGGCCGAGGTCACCCACGACGTGATCGAGGTGCGGGCCCTCGGCGAGGGCGCCCTGGCCCAGCTGTTCGACCTGACGCTGGTGGGCGACATGGTGTCGCTGCACCTGGCGGCGCAGGAGGGCATCGACCCGGGCCCGGTGCCGGTCCTCGACGCCATCAAGGGTGCGCTGGCGGGCTAGAGGCTGCGCCGACTAGCGGATCGCCGGACGCGAGACGGGGGCGGGGTGTTCGCTTCACCCCGCCCCCGTCTCTTTCGGCCGGAGCGTCCCGCCTAGGGCCTCAGCCCGCCCACCGCAGATGCGGCCTCGACCCTGAACGCTCCTGCCCGACCGGCGCCCGCCGCCCGACGCCGGCCGGTCAGCCGGCCATGTGCCCGCCGGACACCTCGCTGTCGGATCCTCGCTGTCACCTCGTCGCCTCCGAGGAGGAAGGCGACGAGCTGGTCCGCGTCGCGGAACGGGATGCTCGCCCCGCTCGCGACGTGCTCGACCACCCCCCGCAGGGAGCGGTCGTCGTCGTGGGGGAGTGCTTCGTCGGCCCTCGGCCGCCAGGCACGCACCACGAACGTCTCCATGCGACGGAGGATGCCAGACACCCCTTCGGGCCACCTTCGGGCCGGCTTCGGGAAGCGCGCCCGGGTCACTAGGTGGGGAAGGGGCTGGCCTCCACGCCGAGCTCCTCCATGCGCTGGCCGTAGGCCCGGTAGGACCGGCGGGCCTCGCCCTGCTGCCCGGCGGCGAGCTGGGCCGTCACCAGCCCCAGGTGGGCGTGCTCGTCGTAGGGGTCGTGCTCGAGGACCCGCAGGTAGCAGCGCACGGCGGTCGGGGTGTCGCCGATCGTCGCGGCGTCGTCGGCCAGCGTCCGGGCCACCGAGATGTACGTCGCCCGCGCCCGCTCCCGCAGCGACACCGACCAGTCCTCGTACGGGTCCTCGGTGAACGCGTCGCCGACGTACGCCGTCTCGGCCGCGGCCAGCGCCGCCAGGGCGGCGGCCGTCGGCCCGGCCTTGCGCTCGGTCGCCGCCCGGGCGGCCAGCGCCGTGAACCGCAGCACGTCCACCTCGACGTGGTCGACGTCGATCCACACGGCGTCGGCCTCGGCGACCAGGTACCAGCCGGCCGGATGGGCCTTGGCCGGGTCGAGCACGGCCCGGGCCGTGCTCAGCGCGACCGACAGGCGGCTGCCGGTGCGGGCCGGGTCCTCGTCGGGCCACAGCAGGTCGACGAGGACCGAGCGGTGCACCGGCCGGCCCTCCCGGGCGATGAGGATCTTGACCAGGTCGCGGGCCTTGCGGGAGTTCCAGTCGGACACGGCGACGGGCACGCCCGCCCGCAGGACCGCGAACCCGCCCAGGCACTGGATGGCCAGGTCGGGCGCGACCGGCACCGCCGGCCCGGCCGCGGTCGCCGCCGCCAGCCGCTCGGCCTTCACGGCCAGCCGGCGGGCCCCGAGCGGGCGCAGCAGCGCCTCCGCCGCCCGGGCCCGGTCCGGTGCGTCCGGCCCGCCCAGCCCGGCCAGGGCCAGCAGCACCCGACCCTGGCCCAGCGGGTTGCCCAGCTCCTCCCACAGCGTCAGGGCCTCGCCCAGCGCCTCGGCGGCGTCGGCGTCGGCGCCGGGGGTGGCGCTGCCGGCCAGCGTGGCCGCCCGGACCTCGGCGACCTCGGCCAGCGCGGCGCGGTCCCGCCGCTCGCGGGCCACGGCGGACGCCCCCTCGGCGATGACCGCGGCCTCGGCCCGGTCGCCCGCCCCCAGCGCGCACCAGGCCTGGGCGAGCAGCGCATCGACGTGGCCGAGCACGGGACCGGCGGCGACGGCCTCGTCGGCGCAGGCCCGGGCGGCCGCCGGGTCGTCCTCGGCCAGCAGCCGGGCCAGCCCGGCCAGCGCCGGGACCAGGCCCTGCAGGTCACCGGACGTGCGGGACACGTCGGCCGCCTCGCTGAACGCGGCCCGGGCCAGGGCGGTGCGGCCGCGGGCGGCGTGGACCTCGCCGGCCTGGCCGAGCGGGTAGGCGACCATCATCGACCCCATGCCGCTGGAACACGGCGATGGCCCGGTCGAGATCGTCGATGGCCAGCTCGAACCGGCCCAGCCGCCAGTGGGCCTCGCCCCGGTTGGACAGGGCGATCGCCCGCATCGCGGCGTAGCCGCCCAGGTCGGCCAGGCCGATGGCGAGGTCGAGCTCGACGATGGCCTCGGCGTAGAACCCCTCCTCGTTGAGCCGGGACCCCCGGTTGAGCCGGATGCGGATGACCTGGAGCAGGTCGCCCGCCCGCTCGGCGTGGTCGAGGGCCCGGAGGTAGTGGCCGTCGTTGGCCAGCCGGTCGCCGTCGAGCGCCGCCACCAGCGCCTGCACCGTGTGGGCCGCGGCCAGGGCCCGGTCGTCGCGGCTGGTCCGGGCCCGGGCCATGGCGTCGTCGGCCAGCGCCCGGCAGCGGTCGCCGTCGCCCCGCAGCCAGTGGGCGGTGGCCGTCCACGCCACCAGCAGGGCGCCGTCGGCGGGATCGGTGCCCGCCGAGCCCAGGTCGCCGCGGGCGTAGATGTCGAGGGCGGTGGCCAGGTCGCCGCGCAGGTGGTGGATGAGCCCCATGCGCCAGGCGAGGCCGGGATCGAGCGGACCGGGCCCGGCGGCGGCCCGGTCGTAGCAGACCAGCGCCCCGTCCCAGTCGCCGGCCAGCTGGCGGGCGTCGCCCTCCAGCCGGTGGAGCTCGGGCGACCGCTCGCCGCCGATGGCGGCGATGGCGTCGAGCACCGCGCCGGTCTCGCCGCTCTGGAGCAGCTCGGCGCCCCAGCCGGTCACCAGCCGGGTGGTGGCGACCGGCGCGCCGGCGGCCAGCAGGCAGCGCAGGGCCTCGGCGGGCTGGCCGGCGTCCTCGAACCAGCGGGACGCGGCGGCGAGCGTGGCGGCCCGGTCCTCCGGCGGCACCGGGCCGACGACCTCCCGGACCAGCGCGTTCAGCACCAGCCACGACCGCCCCGCGCCCGGTGTGTCGACGACGAGCCCCCGGCGGACCAGCCCGGCCAGCGCCGCCCCGACACCCTCCGGCCCGAGCGCGTCGGCCAGGTCGGGCGTGAACCGCTCGACGACCGACAGCCGGGCCAGCAGCGCCCGGGTGTCGGGCGGCTCGGCCGCCACCACCTCGGCCGCCAGGTAGTCGTGGAGAACGCCGCCGGGGCGCCGCAGGCGGGCCAGGGTGTTGGCGGGGTCGCCGGTGCGGTCCTGGGCCAGCGCCTCGGCGGCCAGGCGGACCGCCGCCGGCCACCCGCCGGTCAGCTCGTGCAGGTCGCGGGCGAGGGCGTCGCCGGCGTCGCCGCCGACCGCCTCCCGGACCATGGCCGCGGTCTCCTCGGCCGTGAAGGCCAGGTCGCCGGCGGTCACGTCGAGGACCTGCCCCTGGCCCCGCAGCCGGGCCACCGGGAACGGCGGGTCCCAGCGCGACGACAGCACCACGTGCAGCGTGGCCGGGGCCTGCCGGCACAGCCCGGCCACGAAGGCGATCGACTCGGGGGCGCCGTCGATGGCCTCGACGTCGTCGAGCACCAGCACGAGGTCGCGGGTCTGGCTCTCGGCCAGGGCCTCGCAGATCCGCGCCGCCAGGGCCTGGGCCCGCCCGCCCTCGTCGGTGCCGGTGTCGGGGCCCTGGGGCCCGGACAGGGCGGCCACCAGGTCGGCGGGCAGCCCGGGCACCCGGACCCGGAGCGCGTCGGTCACCGCCCGGACGACGACGCCGAGCGTGCGGTCGCCGGCGGTCAGCCCGTGCCACGCGGACGCGTTGTCCGATGCCCACCGCGTGAGCAGCGTCGTCTTCCCGTACCCCGCGCCCGCCACCACGCACGTCAGCCGGCGCTGCGTCGCGCCGGCCAGCCGCTCGTCGAGGCGCGGCCGGGGCACGGTGAAGGGCCCATGGGCTTGCCCGACCACCCCACGACGTTAGACCCGTTACCTCACGGGTAAGGGCCGGGCGCCGTTGTAGGTGACACCATGGAACGCATGACCGACGCCACGCGCACCGCCTTCCGGACCTGCCCGCTGTGCGAGGCGGGCTGCGGACTGGAGATCGGCCTGGCCGGCACGAACGGCGGCGAGCGCGTGACCCGCATCCGCGGCGACCGCGAGGACGTCTTCAGCCACGGGTTCATCTGCCCCAAGGGGTCGACGCTCAAGCAGCTGCACGACGACCCCGACTGGCTCCGCCGGCCGCTCGTCAAGCGCGACGGCGCGTTCGTCGAGGTCACCTGGGACGAGGCGTTCGCCGAGGTCGAGGCCCGCCTGCTGCCGCTGGTCGAGGAGCACGGCCGGGACGCGGCCGCCATCTACGTGGGCAACCCCAACGCCCACTCCCTGGCCGGGCTGCTGTACCTGCGCCCGCTGATCCGGGCGCTCGGGTCCGGCAACGTCTACTCCGCCAGCACGGTCGACCAGCGGCCCAAGGAGGTGGCGTCCGCCCTCATGTTCGGCGGGGCGCTGACCGTCCCGGTCCCCGACGTCGACCGCACCCACTTCCTGCTGATGCTGGGCGCCAACCCCTACGAGTCCAACGGCAGCCTGGCCACCGCGCCCGACTGGCCCGGCCGGCTGGAGGCGCTGATCGCCCGGGGCGGCACGCTCGTCGTGGTCGACCCCCGCCGGTCCCGCACCGCGGCGATGGCCAGCCAGCACGTGGCGGTGAAGCCCGGGGCCGACCCGTTCCTGCTGATGGCGCTCGTCAACGTGCTGGCGGCCGAGGGCCTCGTCGACCTGGGCGCGGCGGGCGAGTACCTGGCGGGCGTGGACGAGGTGCTGGCCGCGGCCGAGCCCTTCACCCCCGAGGCCGTGGCCGGCGTGACCGGCGTCGACGCCGCGACCATCCGCACCCTGGCGCGGGACCTGGCCGCGGCCCCCACCGCCTGCGTCTACGGCCGCATCGGCACCACCACCGCGCTGTACGGGACGCTGACGTCGTGGCTGGTGGACGTGCTCAACGCCCTCACCGGCAACCTCGACCAGCCCGGCGGCGCCATGTTCACGACCGCGGCGGCGGGCGCCGCCAACACCCGGGGCGCACCCCGCGTGGGTCGGGGCGTCAAGCTCGGGCGGCGGCACAGCCGGGTCCGGGGCCTGCCCGAGACGCTGGGCGAGCTGCCGGTGGCGTGCCTGGCCGAGGAGATCGACACCCCGGGCGAGGGTCAGATCCGGGCCCTGGTCACGGTGGCCGGCAACCCGGTGCTGTCGACCCCGAACTCGGGCCGGCTCGACGCCGCGCTGGCCACCCTCGAGTTCTACGTGGCCGTCGACCCCTACGTGAACGAGACGACCCGGCACGCGGACGTCATCCTCCCGGTGCCGTCGGCGCTGCAGAAGGGCCACTACGACCTGGCGCTGCTGCAGCTCGCGCTGCGCAACGTGGCGAACTACAGCCCCCCGGTCCTGCCGCTGGACGACGGCCAGCTCGACGAGTGGGAGATCCTGGCCCGCCTCGCCCTGGTCCTCCAGGGCATGGGCGCCACGGCCGACCCGGCGATCGTGGACGAGCTGGTGGTGCAGTCGCTGGTCAAGGCGGCGGTGGGCGACGAGCACGGCCCCGTCGCCGGTCGCGACCCGGACGAGATCGTCGCCGCGCTCGGCGACCGCCGCGGCCCCGAGCGGCTCATCGACCTCATGCTGCGCACCGGCCCCTACGGCGACGGGTTCGGCGCCCGCCCGGGCGGCCTGTCCCTCGACGCCCTGCTGGCGGCCCCGCACGGCGTCGACCTGGGGCCGCTCGTGCCCCGGCTGCCCGACGTGCTGCGCACGCCGACCGGCATGGTCGAGCTGGCCCCGGAGCCGGTCGTCGCCGACGTCGCCCGGCTGCGGGCCGCGCTCGACGCCCCGGCCGGCGGGCTTCACGCTGGTGGGCCGGCGCGACCTGCGCTCCAACAACTCGTGGATGCACAACGTCGAGGTGCTGGTGAAGGGACGGCCGCGCTGCACCGTCCACGTCCACCCCGACGACGCCGCCCGCCTGGGCCTGGTCGACGGCGCCGACGCCGAGGTGTCGTCCCGCACCGGCAAGGTCACGATCCCGGTGGAGGTCACCGACGCCATCCGGCCCGGGCGTGGTGAGCATCCCCCACGGCTGGGGGCACGACCTCGACGGCGTCGAGCTGTCGGTGGCCCGGCGCTACGCCGGCGTGAACACCAACCTGCTGGCCGACGACGAGCTGCTCGACCCGGTGTCGGGCACGTCGGTCCTCAACGGCATCCCGGTCGAGCTCAGCCCCGCCTGACCGGGTCCCGGGTCACGGGGTGACGACCTCGACGACCCGGCCGGCGTCGAGCACGACGACCCGGTCGGCGCGGTCGAGGACGTGGGGGCGGTGGCTGACCAGCAGCGCCGTCTCGAAGCCGCCGTCGGCGACCCGTTCCCACACCCGGGCCTCGGTCTCGGCGTCGAGGGCGCTGGACAGGTCGTCGACCACCAGCAGGTCCGGCCGCCGCACGAGGGCCCGGGCCGCGCCGGCCCGCTGGATCTGGCCGCCCGACAGCCGCAGGCCCCGCGGCCCGATCACGGTGCCGGAGCCGTCGGGCATGCGCCCGAGGTCCTCGTCGAGGCAGGTCATGCGCAACGCGGCGTCGAGGTCGTCGGGCGCCTCGCCCAGCAGGATCGTGTCGGCGAGCGGCTCGCTGAACAGCCGGGGCACCTGGGGCAGGTACGCGGCCCGGGGCGGCACCAGCAGCTGCGACGGGTCGGGGACCACGGCCCCGTTCCACAGCACCGCGCCGTCGTCGGCGCCGACGAGGCCGAGCAGCGCCCGCAGCAGCGTCGTCTTGCCCGCGCCGACCGGGCCGGTCACGACGACCAGCTCGCCCCGCCGGACGACGAGGTCCACGCCCTCGATGCCCCGGCCCGAGCCGGGGTGGGCGACGGTGAGGCTGTCGGCCCGCAGCTCGCGCAGGGTCGCGCCGTCGCCGCCGTCGGGGCGCGGCCGGGGCCGCCAGCGGGGGCGGCCCGTGGCGCAGGTACGTGGGCGTCGGGGCGGTCACGGCGCGGCGGTCGGGCGCCGGCAGCAGCTCCGCCAGCCGGTCGGCCGACACGTCGGCCTGCCGGGCGATCACCAGGTAGCGCCCGACCCACTTGGGGAGGTCGGCGATGACGGAGGCGTAGGCGGCGAACAGGCCGAGGTCGCCGACGCTGAGGTCGCCCTGCCCGAACCGGGACGCCACCACCACGAGCGCCACGCCGGCCGCCACCTCGCCGGTGCCGTAGCC
This sequence comes from uncultured Acidimicrobiales bacterium, assembly GCA_963759225.1. Classification (GTDB taxonomy): domain Bacteria; phylum Actinomycetota; class Acidimicrobiia; order Acidimicrobiales; family VFJN01; genus ZC4RG19. The sequence continues at coordinate 175,619 of CAVWYL010000022.1, forward strand.
GAGCGACCGCACGACCTCGGAGCCGACCTGGTCGCGGAGGCTGACCGAGGCCCGGGCCGCGTTGATCTCGCCGAACCGCCGGCCGACCGCCTGCTCGGCGCCGCCGGACTGGACGGCCAGCACGGCCCCGAACACGTCGCCGATGTAGCCCGTGACGCGGGCGGCGGCCTCGCGGGCCTGGCGCCGCCACACCCGCAGGCGGGGCCCGAGCCACGTGCAGCCGGCCATGGCCACGGCGGTGGGGATCACGACGGCCAGCGCCACCCGGGGGTCGATGGCCAGCAGCACGACCAGCGCCACCGACGCGGCGACGACCGAGGCGGACAGGTCGAGCCAGACGTCGAGGACCAGCCCGACGTCCTGCACGTCGTCCCGGAACCGGCTGACGGCCTCGCCCGGCGCCCCCGGCAGCCGCCCCGCGGCGGGCCCGGGGTCGGACACGAGCGAGCGCAGCACGTTGACCCGGGGCACCGTCTGCCACCCGACCCAGCAGCCGTGCCACTGCACGGCGATCACCACGAGGATCGACCAGCGCACGGCCTCCAGGCCGACGAGCACGCCGAGCAGGGCCCACGGCGCGGCGGCGTCCGGCTCGACCAGGCGGTCGAGCAGCACCTTGACCACGAGGCCGCTGACCAGCGGCAGGGCGAAGAAGGTGATCCAGCCCACCCAGCTGACCAGGTAGGCCAGCGGTTCGTTGCGGAGCAGGCGCCAGGCCACCCGGCCGATCGAGGGCCGCCGGCGGGTGCGGGTGATCATGCGATCACCTCCTCGACGGCGTCGTCGTCGGCGGCCCGGGCGGCCCGCACCAGCCGGGCGTAGCGGCCGGTGGGCCGCAGGGCCAGCTCGACCCGGGGGCCGTGCTCGACGACGCGCCCGGCCTCGACCACCGCGATCTCGTCGACGCGGGCGAGCGTGTCGAGCCGGTGGGCGATGATGAGCGCGGTCCGCCCGGTCAGCAGCGTCCGGGTGGCGTCGCCGATGCGGATCTCGGTCAGCGGGTCGAGCCGGCTCGACGCCTCGTCGAGGACGACCACGGCGGGGTCGGCCAGCAGCGCCCGGGCGAACGCCAGCAGCTGGCCCTCGCCGGCCGACAGCCCCTGGGCCCCGTCGAGCACGGTGTCGAGGCCGGCGGGCAGCGCCGCGAACCACGAGCCGAGGCGCATGCGGTCGAGCACGGCCACCAGCTCGTCGTCGGTGGCGTCGCGGGTGCCGAACAGCGTCAGGTTGTCGCGCACCGACGCCCGGAACAGCTCGACGTCCTGGGTGACGACCGCGACCCGGCGCCGCAGCGCGTCCAGCGTGAGGTCGGACACGTCGACCCCGCCGATGCGGACCCGGCCGGCGTCGGGGTCCCGGAACCGGGCGAGCAGCCGGCCGAGCGTCGTCTTGCCGCTGCCGGTGCGGCCGACGACGCCGAGGTGGGTGCCGGCGGCCAGGTGGAGCTCGACGTCGCGGACCGCCGGAACCCGGCCGTCGTAGCTGAAGCTGACCGCGTCGAAGTCGACCGCCAGCGCCCCGTCGGGCAGCGAGGCGCCGTCGTCGGGGCCGTCGGCGATCGCCGGCTCGGTGGCGAGCAGGGTCGAGGCCCGGCGGGCGCCCGCCATCGCCTTCTGGAACTCCTTGAGCTGCTCGGCGATGCGCTCGAGCGGCTGGCGGAGCATGTCGGCGTAGCGGTACAGCGTCAGCACCGCGCCGACGGTGATGACGCCCCGGCTCTGCAGGAAGATGCCGACGCCCAGCGTCACGGCCGTGCCGACGCCGAACACCATGGCCGCCACCGCGTAGGCGCCGTCGCCCCGCAGCGACGCGTAGCGGGCCGCGGCCCACGACCGGGCGCTGTGGCCCTGGAGGCGGTGCACGGCATAGGCGCCGGCGCCGTTGGCCCGCAGGTCCTCCAGGCCGCCGAGCCGCTCCTCGAGGTCGCCGTAGAGCTGGGCGTTGACCTCGCGCTCGGCCTCGCGGGCCGAGACCGCCGACATCCGCAGGCGGACCATGACCGCCGCGCCCACCAGGGCCGTGACGCCGAGGGCCAGCCCGGTCCAGGGGTCGATCGCCGTCGCCACCGCCACCATGCCCGCCACCAGGACGACGTTGCCGACGAGGTGCACGGCGATGCCGGCGAAGAACACGGCCATGGCCTCGACGTCGCCGTCGATCCGCTCGATGAGCTGGCCGGGGCTGTGGCGGCCGTGCCAGGCCTGCTCCAGGCGCAGCGCATGGGCGGCCAGCCGCTCCCGCAGGGCGTTGCCGACCCGCCACGACACCCGGGCCGCGGCCCACACCACCGCCAGGTCGAGCAGGTGGGCGGTGAGCGCGGCGGCGACGTAGGCGGCGGCGAGCCGGGTCAGCACCTCGGTGCCCGCACCGCCGAGCGCCTCGTCGGCGAAGAACCCGAGCAGCACCGGCAGGCACAGCCGCAGCCCCATGGCCACGACCAGGACCGCGACGATGCCTGCGAGGGCTCGGACCTCGGGTCGGAGCGTGGCGGCGAGCAGGCGCGCCGCCCGCTGATGGGCGGGGGGGTCGGCTCCGGGCACAGCCCGACGACTCTACGGTTCGGGCGCCCGGCCGCCCCGAGCGAGTTTCCGGCGCCCGCCGGGCCGGCCGCTACAGTGGACGCGCCTCGGGCTGAGATGGGTGGTGCTGCTGCACCCGGCCCGATGACGGAGTTCATCATCGACGTCATCAGGGAGCTTTCATGACCATCCTCCGAGAGGGCGACTTCAAGGTCGCCGACCTGACCCTGGCCGGCTGGGGCCGCAAGGAGATCCAGCTGGCCGAGGTCGAGATGCCCGGCCTCATGGCCCTGCGGGCCGAGTTCGCCGACTCCCAGCCGTTGGCGGGCGCCCGCATCATGGGCTCGTTGCACATGACCATCCAGACGGCCGTGCTCATCGAGACCCTCACGGTCCTCGGCGCCGACGTGCGCTGGGTGTCCTGCAACATCTTCTCCACCCAGGACCAGGCGGCCGCGGCCGTCGTGGTCGGGCCGAACGGCACGCTCGAGGCCCCGTCCGGCACCCCGGTCTACGCCTGGAAGGGCGAGACGCTGGAGGAGTACTGGTGGTGCACCGACCAGGCCCTGCGCTGGCCCGACGGCGGCGGCCCCAACATGATCCTCGACGACGGCGGCGACGCCACGCTGCTCGTCCACAAGGGCGCCGAGTACGAGAAGGCCGGCGCCGTGCCCGAGGCCACCGAGGACGACCCGGACGAGTGGCACGTCATCGTCGACCTGCTGAAGGCGACGATCGCCGAGCAGCCCGGCCGGTGGACCGCGACCGCGGCCGCCATCAAGGGCGTCACGGAAGAGACGACGACGGGCGTCCACCGCCTCTACCAGATGTTCGAGACCGGCCAGCTGCTGTTCCCGGCCATCAACGTCAACGACTCGGTCACCAAGTCCAAGTTCGACAACCTCTACGGCTGCCGCCACAGCCTCATCGACGGCATCAACCGGGCCGTCGACGTCATGCTCGGCGGCAAGGTCGCCGTCGTGTGCGGCTACGGCGACGTCGGCAAGGGCTGCGCCCAGTCGCTGCGGGGCCAGGGCTGCCGGGTCGTCGTCACCGAGGTCGACCCCATCAACGCCCTGCAGGCGGCCATGGAGGGGTACCAGGTCACGACCCTCGAGGCGATGATCGACACCGCCGACATCTTCATCTCGACGACCGGCAACAAGGACATCATCTCGGCCGAGCACATGGGCCGGATGAAGCACAACGCCATCGTCGGCAACATCGGCCACTTCGACAACGAGATCGACATCGCCGGCCTCTCCCGCCTGAGCGACGTGCGCAAGGTGGAGATCAAGCCCCAGGTCCACGAGTTCGCGTTCCCGGACGGGCACTCGATCATCATGCTGGCCGAGGGCCGGCTGCTGAACCTGGGCTGCGCCACCGGCCACCCGAGCTTCGTGATGTCGATGAGCTTCACCAACCAGGTGCTGGCCCAGATCGAGCTGTTCGGCAAGACCGGCAACTACCCGCTCGGCGTGTACGTGCTGCCCAAGCAGCTCGACGAGAAGGTGGCCCGGCTGCACCTCGACGCCCTCGGCGTGAAGCTCACGAAGCTGACGACCGAGCAGGCCGACTACATCGGCGTCCCGGTCGAGGGCCCCTACAAGCCCGACCACTACCGGTACTGATCCCTTCGGCCGTGCCGGCCCGGGGGCGATCCCTCCGGGCCGGGCGGCTGTCCTAGGGTCGGGCGCATGGCCGATCTGGGCGCGTACGAGGTGGACGTCGACTTCGACCACGCCAAGGCGGGCGAGCTGGCCGCCGAGCTGCGGTCGACCGCCACCGTCCTCGAGGACCAGGTCTACGAGCGCACGACCATCAAGGCGACGCCCCGCGAGACCTGGCGGGGCACCTACGGCGACGAGTTCGACGGGCGGGTCTCCACCTGCACCGGCGACGCCGGCCGGCTGGTGACGTCGATGCGGGAGGCGGCCCGCCAGCTCGACGAGATGTCCCGCCTGGCGGCCGAGGAGCAGAGCCGGCGCGAGGCCGCCCGCGAGTGGGTCGCCAACAACGACGACAGCGGCTTCCTCGAGGGCGCGAAGGACTTCGTGTTCGGCGAGGACGACGTCCCGCCCCCGCCGCCCCCGGTCGACCCGCCCACCATCGGCATCGAGGCCCCGGCCACCGACCCCCGGGCGGCCTGACGCCCGACCGCACGCCGGCCCCCGGGTCTGCCAGCATGAGCCGATGGGCCTGAGGTACGCGCTCGAACCGTTGGCCGAGGTCGTCCTGCGCAACCGCTTCTGGATGACCTGGAACCTGATCCTGGCCGCCGTCCCCGTGGCGCTGGCGGTGCCGGTCTTCCGTCACCGGGGGCCGCGGGGCCCGCTGTGGTGGGCGGGTGCGGCGCTGCTCGTGCTGTTCCTGCCCAACGCGCCCTACGTGGTCACCGACCTGGTGCACCTGCGGGGTGACGTCGAGGCGGCCCGCAGCGACATGGCGGTGATCACGGGCGTGCTGCCGGTGTACGGGGCGTTCATCGCCGCCGGGTTCGTGGCCTACGCGCTGGTCCTGCGGGAGGCGGGGCGCTGGATGGTGTCGCGGGGGCTGGCGGGCTGGCGCCCGCTCGCCGAGGTCGGCGTCCACGCCGTGTGCGCGGTCGGCGTGGTGCTCGGCCGGGTGGCCCGCCTCAACAGCTGGGAGCCGGTCACCGACCCGCAGTCGACGCTCGGGCGCGTCGTCACGACGCTGTCGTGGCGGTGGACGCCGGTGGTGGTGCTGGGCACGTTCCTCGTGATCTGGGCCGGCCACGCGGTGACGCGGTCGCTCGCCCGCTCGGCGGCGGCGGCCTCAGCAACAGTCGGCGGCCGGCTGTGGGCCGCCGTCGAGCACTGGCTGCGCCTCCGTCCGCTCTGACGGCCGGACGGTCAGCCGGGGCAGGAAGAACTGCACGTTGGGCCCGATGGTGAGCGCGAAGGCCACCGTGCCGAGCCCGACCGACCCGCCGAGGGCGATGCCGGCCAGCAGCGCGGTGACCTCGATGCCGGTGCGCACGAGCCGGATCGAGCCGACGCCCCGGGCGGCCAGCCCGGTCATCAGCCCGTCGCGGGGACCGGGGCCGAGCCCCGCCCCGATGTAGAGGCCGGTGCCCGGGCCCCACAGGAACAGCCCGAGCGCCAGGTAGGCGAGCCGGGCCGCGAGCGACGACGGCGTGTCCAGCACCAGCAGGGCCAGGTCGATGGTCGTGCCGATGAGCAGCACGTTGAGCACGGTGCCGAGGCCGGGCCGCTCCCGCAGCGGGATCCAGGCGGCCAGCACCACGGCGCCGACGATGATGCTCACGGTGCCGATGGGGATGCCGGTGTGCCGGGAGATGCCCTGGTCGAGGACGGACCACGGGGCCAGCCCCAGGTCGGCGGCCACCATGAAGGCGATGCCGAGCCCGCACAGCACGAGCCCGGCGACGAGCCGGGGGATCCGCTCGCGGGGCTCGGTGACGGGGCGGAGGAGGGCCATGCCGGCGAGGCTAGGGACGCCCGGCCCCGGTGGCTCCGTCCATTTCGCGGGGATGTGGCCTGCCCGGAACGATCGGTTCGCCTCGGGGCCGCCTGGCTGTCACACCCGATCCGTAGGGTCGGGGCATGCTGCTGCGTGCTCTGCTCCCGGTGCGGTGCCCCGGGTGCGGGGCGTTGTCGCCCGCGGGCGACGGGCCGTGCGCCGCCTGCGCCGCGGGGCTGCGGCCGGCGCCCGCCGGCCCCCGTCCGGCCGGGCTCGACGCCTGCTGGTCGCTGTTCGCCTACCAGGACGTGGGCAAGGCCGTCGTCACCAGCCTCAAGTACCGGCGCGACCGGGCCGCCCTCGCCTGGCTGGCCGCGGGCATGGCCGCGCTGGCCGCCCCGCCGGCCGGGGTCGTGGTGACCTGGGCGCCCACCACCGCGGCCCGGCGCCGCCAGCGGGGCTTCGACCAGGCCGAGCTGCTGGCCCGGGCCGTGGCGCGGTGCTGGCGCGCGCCGTGCCGGCCGCTGCTCGCCCGCAAGGCCGGGCTGCCGCAGACCGGCCGGTCGCTGGCCGACCGGCGCCAGGGCCCGATCCTGCTGGCCCGGGCCGGTTCCCGGGCGGCGGCCGCCGGGCCGGCCGGTGGTCGTGGTCGACGACGTCGTCACCACCGGGTCGACGCTGGCGGCCGCGGCCCGGGCGCTCGGCCACCTCGACGTGTCCTGGATCGGGGGGCTGACCGCGGCCCGCACGCCGCGTGTCGCCGCGTCGCCCCCCTGCGTGTTGGGGGCGCCACCGCAGGTGGAAGAATTTGCTCAAGTTCCCGGCCCGATCGGCCGATGACGACCGGTGATGCAGGTCTCACGCCGGCAGGCCGCACTGGCCCTCGATGTCGTCCGTCGCCGGCATCGCCGCGCGTCGAGCCGCCGGCACCACCGCGGCCGGCCGGTGGCGCGCCCGGCCCCCCGGGTCATCGATCTCGTGGTGCGCACCGTCGACGGGCAGGACCTGCGCATCGAGCTGGTCCAGGCGGCCAGCGCCCGCCGGGCCGCCGGCGAGTGGCCCTCGGCCGACGAGGTGGCCGAGATGGCCCTCCGCCGCGCCGCCTGCGACCGCCTCCGCTGACCCCGCCGGCCCGCCGCGGCACCGGACCTCGGGCGCCCGCAGCGCACGCGGCGTAGCCTTGGCCTGCGGGCAGCCGTCCACGGAGGGGGTCCCGTGAGCGAGCGCAGCGAGCGAACCATCAACACAGTGCGTTGCTCGGCACGAAGTGCCGATCGGTCACTGCGTGCACCCCGAAGGGTGCACCAGTGAGTGCCTATCTGGTCGTCGCCCACCGCACGCTGGTGGAGGATCACCTGCTCGACCACGTCCGCACGATGCACGCGGACGCGCCGGGGGAGTGCCGGTTCCACCTCGTGGTGCCGGTGACCCACCCCCGCGGCGCCTGGTCGGACGGCGAGGTGGAGTCGGCCGCCCGGGCCAAGCTGGACGAGGGCCTGGCCGCGTTCGCCACCGCCGCGCCCGGGTCCGAGATCACCGGCGAGATCGGCGACGCCAACCCCGTCTACGCCACCGCCGCCGCGCTGCGGGGCGACCCCGACGCGGACTGGTCCGGAATCATCGTGTCGACCCTGCCGCCCGGCGTGTCCCGCTGGCTCGGGCTCGACGCGGTGAGCCGCATCAAGCGGGAGTTCGACCTCCCCGTCACCCACCTGGTGGCCGACCCGCGCGTCGAGGCCGACGCCTGAGTTGCCTTCGAGATACCGGGCCGTCGACCTCCGGGCGGCGTGGGGGCGTCGGTACACTCGATGCCTGCATGAGCCTGCTTGACCGCTTCCTCCGCGCCGGTGAGGGCAAGAAGGTCCGGGCGCTCCAGTCGCTGGTGCCGGACATCGGCGACCTCGAGCCCGAGATGGAGCGCCTGGACGACGACGCGCTCCGCGCCAAGACCGGCGAGTTCCGCCAGCGCCTCGACCGCGGCGAGACGCTCGACGACCTGCTGATCGAGGCCTTCGCCGTGGTGCGCGAGGCCGGCCGGCGCGTCCTCGGCCAGCGCCACTACGACGTCCAGCTCATGGGCGGCGCCGCGCTCCACTTCGGCTGGGTGGCCGAGATGAAGACCGGCGAGGGCAAGACGCTCGTGTCGACGCTGCCCGCCTACCTCAACGGCCTGTCGGGCCTGGGCATGCACCTCGTCACCGTCAACGACTACCTGGCCACCCGCGACCGCGAGTGGATGGGCCGGCTGCACACCTGGCTGGGCCTCACCACCGGCCTGATCATCCCGGGCAACAACGACCCCCTCCACAAGCGCGAGCAGTACGCCGCCGACATCACCTACGGCACCAACAACGAGTTCGGCTTCGACTACCTGCGCGACAACATGGCGCCGAGCCGCGACCGCCAGGTGCAGCGGGGCCACGTCTACGCCATCGTCGACGAGGTCGACTCGATCCTCATCGACGAGGCCCGCACCCCGCTCATCATCTCCGGCCGGGTCGCCGACGCCGCCCAGCTCTACTACAAGTTCGCCTCCATCGGCCGCAGCCTGAAGCGCGACGCCGACTACGAGGTCGACGAGGAGAAGCGCACCGTCGCCCCCACCGAGGACGGCATCGAGAAGGTCGAGGCCCAGCTCGGCATCGACAACCTCTACGACGGCGTGGCCCAGAACCTCGTCCACCAGCTCCAGGCCGCCCTCAAGGCCAAGGAGCTGTTCAAGCGCGACAAGGACTACGTGGTCGCCGGCGGCGAGGTGAAGATCGTCGACGAGTTCACCGGGCGCATCCTCGAGGGCCGGCGCTGGTCCGAGGGCCTCCACCAGGCCGTCGAGGCCAAGGAGGGCGTCCGCATCAAGGAAGAGAACCAGACGCTGGCCACGGTCACGCTGCAGAACTACTTCCGGATGTACGACAAGCTCGCCGGCATGACCGGTACGGCGCAGAGCGACGCCGCCGAGCTGGCCGCCACCTACGAGCTGCAGGTGGTGCCGATCCCCACCAACAGGCCGCCCGCCCGCCTCGACCAGGCCGACCTCATCTACAAGGGCGAGGACGCCAAGTTCGGCGCGGTGGCCGACGACATCAGCGAGCGCTACGAGCGCCGGCCAGCCGGTGCTGGTGGGCACCATCTCGGTCGAGAAGTCCGAGCGGCTGTCCCGCCTCCTCGACAAGCGGGGCGTCACCCACGAGGTGCTGAACGCCAAGATCGGCCAGCACTTCCGGGAGGCCGAGATCATCGCCCAGGCCGGGCGGCTCCACGCCGTCACCGTGGCCACCAACATGGCGGGCCGCGGCGTCGACATCATCCTCGGCGGCAACGCCGAGGGCATGGCCAAGCGCGACGTGCGGGCCGAGGGCCTCGACCCCGACGCCGACGAGAGCCTGGAGCGGGTCCGCGAGCTGACGGCCCGGCACGAGGCCGACACCAAGGCCGAGGGCGACAAGGTGCGCGAGCTCGGCGGCCTCTACGTGCTGGGCACCGAGCGCCACGACTCCCGCCGCATCGACAACCAGCTGCGGGGCCGGTCCGGCCGCCAGGGCGACCCGGGCGAGAGCCGCTTCTACCTCAGCCTCGAAGACGACCTCATGCGCCTGTTCGCCACCGGCGCCGTCAACTGGGTCATGGGCAAGACGCTCCCCGACGACGTGCCGCTCGAGGCCAAGATGGTGACCAAGGCCATCGAGCGGGCGCAGACGACCGTCGAGCAGCGCAACGGCGAGATCCGCAAGAACGTCCTCAAGTACGACGAGGTCATGAACGAGCAGCGCAAGGTGATCTACGCGCTGCGCGACCAGGTGCTCGACGAGGCCGACCTGCGCGAGCGCATCATCGAGGAGGCGCTGCCCGACGCCGTCAACACCCTCGTCGAGACCCACTGCGTCAGCGAGTACTCCGAGGAGTGGGACCTCGACGGCCTGCAGTCCGACGTGCGCGGCTACTGGCCCTCCACGCTGACCGTCGAGCAGCTGCGGTCGGCGTCGTCGACCACCGAGCTGTACGAGATGCTCATGGCCGAGGCGCTCACCCGCTACGAGGAGCACGAGGCCAAGCTCGGACCCGACCGCATGCGGCGCCTCGAGCGCCGGGTCATGCTCGGCGTGATCGACCAGCGCTGGCGGGCCCACCTCTACGAGATGGACTACCTGCGCGAGGGCATCAACCTCCGGGCCATGGGCCAGAAGGACCCGCTCATCGAGTGGCAGCGCGAGGGCTTCGACATGTTCGGCCAGATGATGCACGGCATCTGGCAGGACGCGATCCGCTACCTCATGCACGTCGAGATCGACGACGAGGTCCAGGCGCCCGTCGACGGCGCCGCCCCCGCCGACGCGCCGCCGGCCGACGCCGCCCCGCAGGACGCGGCGCTGCGCAACCTGCAGTACTCCTCGCCCGACGAGGCCGACACCGGCGGGGGCGCGGCCAGCCTGGCGGCCGCGGCCCGGGCCGAGGCGGCGGCCACCGGCGAGCCCGCCCCGACCGGCAACGGCGCCACGGCCACCGCCACGGCCGCCGCCGGCCACCAACACCCCCGTCGTGAAGTCCGACTGGGACAAGACCCCCCGCAACGCCCCGTGCCCCTGCGGCTCGGGCCGCAAGTTCAAGGCGTGCCACGGGCGCGCCTAGCGCCCCTCTCTCATGCGAGACCTGTCCGACGAGCTCAAGGCCCTGCGCGCCCGGCTGGACGAGGCCGAGGGGTACCTGCGGGTCGACGAGCTGCGCGCCCGCCGCCCCCAGCTGGAGGCCGAGGCGTCGCGCCCCGACCTGTGGGACGACCCCGAGCGGGCCCGGCGCGTGACGGGCGAGCTGGCGGGCGTCATCGACGACCTCGACCACTACGAGGGCCTGGCCGGTCGCCTCGACGATGCCGACACCCTCTACGAGCTGGCCCGCGACGAGGGCGACGACGAGTCGCTGGCCGAGGTCGAGCAGTCCCTGGCCACGGTGGACGCCGACCTGCGCCGCGTCGAGCTGCGGTCGATGTTCTCCGGCGAGCACGACGAGTGCGACGCCCTGGTGACGATCCAGGCGGGGGAGGGCGGGGTCGACGCCCAGGACTGGGCCGAGATGCTGCTGCGCATGTACACCCGCTGGGCCGAGGGCCGGGGCTACGACGTCGAGGTCGACGAGTTCACCGAGGGGTCCGAGGCCGGGCTGTCGTCGGCCGAGTTCGTGGTCAAGGGCCGCTACGCCTACGGCTACCTGCAGGCCGAGCGGGGCGTGCACCGGCTGGTGCGCATGAGCCCGTTCAACGCCCAGGGCAAGCGCCAGACGGCGTTCGCCGCCCTGCAGGTGGTGCCCATGCTCGACGACGGCGACGCCTCGGTCGAGATCGACGACAAGGACATCAAGATGGACGTGTTCCGGGCGTCGGGCGCCGGCGGCCAGCACGTCAACAAGACGTCCTCGGCGGTGCGGCTGACCCACGTCCCGACCGGCATCGTCGTGTCCTGCCAGGTCGAGCGCAGCCAGTTCCAGAACCGCGACCGGGCCATGGCCATGCTCAAGGCCAAGCTGGCCGACCTGGAGCGGTCCAAGCGGGAGGCCGAGCTGGACGAGATCCGGGGTGACCAGCAGCGGGTGGGGTTCGGCAGCCAGATCCGCAGCTACGTGCTCCAGCCGTACCAGATGGTCAAGGACCTGCGCTCCGAGCACGAGACCGGCAACGTCCAGGGCGTGCTCGACGGCGACCTCGATCCGTTCATGGAGGCCTATCTCCAGTGGCGCCGGGGCGCCGCCGCCGAGCAGTGAGGATCCCCGGCACGGGTTCCGGCCGGCGGTACCGTCGACGCGCGATGTCCCAGCGACCGCGCGGTACTTGTAACCTCTTCGCAATGACTGGGGACGCACGCCACCCGCTGCTGCCGCGCCTGGACGCGGGCCGAGGACGATGATCACCTTCGAGAACGTCAGCAAGATCTACAAGGGGCACGTCGAGGCGCTGCACGGCGCCACGGCCGTCATCGAGAAGGGCGAGTTCGTCTTCCTCGTGGGCCCGTCCGGGTCGGGCAAGTCCACGATGCTGCGCCTGATCAACCGCGAGGAGACGGCGGACAAGGGCCGCATCTTCGTGGCGGGCAAGGACATCGCCCGGCTGTCGTCGTGGCGGGTGCCCTACCTGCGCCGCAACATCGGCTGCATCTTCCAGGACTACAAGCTGCTGACCAACAAGACGGTCTACGAGAACGTGGCCTTCGCCCTCGAGGTCATCGGCCGGCCCCGCCACGTGGTCAAGGCGCAGGTGCCCGCCATCCTCGAGCTGGTCGGTCTCGACTCCAAGACCAGCAACCTGCCCGAGGAGCTCTCGGGCGGCGAGCAGCAGCGGGTGTCGATCGCCCGGGCCTTCGTCAACCGGCCGCTGATCCTGCTGGCCGACGAGCCCACCGGCAACCTCGACCCGGCCACGTCGGTGGGCATCATGCGCCTGCTCGACCGCATCAACCGCACCGGCACGACGGTGGTCATGGCCACGCACGACCGGTCCATCGTCGACACCATGCAGCGCCGGGTGATCGAGCTCGACCAGGGGTCGATCATCCGGGACCAGGCTCGGGGGGTCTACCAGTGAAGTTCGACTACGTCCTGCGCGAGACCATGACCAACCTGCGCCGCAACGTCACGCTGACGATCGCCGCCATCGTGACCGTGGGCGTGTCGCTGGCGCTGTTCGGCTCGACGCTGCTGGTCGGCCAGGGCGTCGACAACGTGTCCCAGCGGTGGAGCGACGGCATCGAGGTCATCGCCTTCCTCAAGAGCGACGTCACCCCCGAGCAGCGGGAGGCGATCGAGGACTTCATCGAGGACAGCCCCGAGATCGGGACCTGGGACTACAAGGACCTCGAGGAGAGCCGGGAGGAGGCCCTGCGGCTCTTCGAGCGCAACGAGGCCATGAAGGCCAAGATCGAGGGCGGCACCCGCATCCCCGACTCCTACCGCCTCTCGCCCGAGTCCAAGGACGTCAACCTCATGCGCAGCCTGGGCGAGCAGCTCCGGGCGCTGCCGGGCGTCCACATCGTCACCGACGAGTCCGACAGCGTGAAGACCATCACCGCGGTGTCGGCCTTCGCCCAGCTCGCCATGCTGGTCGTCGGCATCGGCCTGCTGGTGGCGGCCCTGCTGCTGATCCTCAACGCCATCCGCATGGCGATGTTCGCCCGCCGCCGCGAGATCGAGGTCATGAAGCTGGTGGGCGCCACCAACTGGTTCATCCGCGTGCCGTTCATGCTGGAGGGCATCGTCCAGGGGGTGGTCGGCGCGCTGTTCGCGCTCGGCGCCCTGGTGGCGCTCGACCGGGCCATGACGAGCGCGGCCGAGAACCGCGACTACCAGACGATCATGGAGGGGTTCGTGGCCTCGTCGGGCGAGTTCCGCCTGACCGCCCTCGTGGTCGTGCTGCTCGGCGTCACCATCGGTGCCGCCGGGTCGGCCTGGGCGCTCAGCCGGTTCCTGCGGGTCTGACCGACGCCGCCGCCCGGCGCAGCCGGTCGGCCAGCGCAGCCAGCGCATCCGCCACCTCGGGCGCGGCGTCGACCTCGATGTCCGCGCCCAGCAGCGCGAGGCAGCGGGCCAGCACCTCCGGGGTGTCGGCCCCGGCCTCGTAGGCGCAGCGGCCGTCGTCCAGCGCCTCGACCACGCCCGCTCCGGCGGGCAGCCGGGCCGCGACGACCGCCGCGGGCGCGTGCACGACGACCCGGGCCCGGACCTGCCACGGCGCCTGGGCCAGGCCCGCGGTGACGTAGGCGGCCAGGTCGCCACCGGGCGGGTCGCGGGGCGGGACCGGGTCGCCGACGGCATTGGCGGGGAGGGCGATCCGGTCGGCCCGGAAGGTCCGCCAGTCGTCGCGGTCGACGTCCCAGGCCACGAGGTACCAGCGGCCGCGGGCGTGGACGAGGCGGTGGGGCTCGACGGTGCGGACGGTGGCGTCGCCGCCGTGGCCGCGGTAGTCGAACCGCAGCGTGCGGGGCCCGAGGCACGCGGTCGCCAGGGTGGCCAGCACGTCGGGATCCGCCGGCGTCCGGCTGGTCCCGAGGGCGACGGTGGCCTCGTCGAGGGCCCGGATCCGGGGCCGCAGGCGGGACGGCAGCATCTGCTCGACCTTGGCCAGCGCCTGCTCCGCCGCCTCGTCGATCGCCGGTGAGCGCCGCCCCGGCGGCCGCCAGGCGGAGCCCGACGGCCACCGCCACGGCCTCGTCGTCGTCGAGGAGGAGCGGGGGCAGGGCGTCGCCGGCGCCGAGCCGGTAGCCGCCCGCCCGGCCCGGCACGGCGTCCACGCCGTAGCCGAGGCGGCGGACCCGGTCGACGTCGTTGCGGATGGTCCGGGTCGTGACGCCCAGCCGGTCGGCCAGGTCGGGACCGGTCCACTGCCGGCCGGTCTGGAGCAACGCCAGCAGGCGCAGCAGCCGGTCGGACGTCGCCAACATGGGGAGAATCATCGCATTCGATGCGGAAGTAAACGTTCCGCATGAGCTGTGAGTCTCTAGGGCATGGAGCTCACACCGTTCACGCTCACGGTCCCGCAGGCCGACATCGACGACCTGCACGCCCGCCTCGCCCGCACCCGCTGGCCGGGTCCGGGCGGCGGGAAGGGCTGGGACCGCGGCGTCCCTCTCGACTACCTGCAGGGCCTCGCCGCGTACTGGCGCGACGACTTCGACTGGCGCCGCCAGGAGGCCCGGCTGAACGCCGTCCCCCAGTTCACGACCGTCGTCGACGGCCAGACGCTGCACTTCCTCCATGCCCGCTCGCCGGAGCCCGGCGCGTTCCCCCTGGTCATGACCCACGGCTGGCCCAGCTCGGTGATCGAGTTCCTCGACGTGGTGGGTCCCCTGACCGACCCCGCGGCCCACGGCGGCGACCCGGCCGACGCCTTCCACCTGGTGATCCCGTCGCTGCCCGGGTTCGGGCTGTCGACGCCGTCGGCCGGGCCGGGGTGGGGCAACCTGTTCCGGGTGTCGCAGGCGTTCGCCGGGATCATGGCCGCGCTCGGCTACGACCGCTACGGCGCCCAGGGCGGCGACGTCGGCGCCGGGGTGTCGGGGATGCTGGGCATGGTCGACGCCGAGCGGGTGGCGGCCGTGCACATCACCGGGCCCGTGCCCTACCCGTTCGGTCCGCCGGTCGACCCCGACGGCCTGGGCCCGGCCGACGCCGAGCGGGCCCGGCGGTTCAACGAGTACCAGCGGGACGGGCTCGGCTACCTGCACCTGCAGGCGTCCCGGCCCCAGACCCTGGCCTACGCCCTCAACGACTCCCCGGTGGGTCAGCTGGCCTGGATCGTGGAGAAGTTCGCCGAGTGGACCGACCCGGCCAAGCCGCTGCCCGACGAGGCGGTCGACCGGGACACGCTGCTGGCGAACGTGAGCCTCACCTGGTTCCGGGGCGCCGGCGCCTCGTCGGCCCACACCACCTACGAGGGGATGCAGGCGTTCCGCGAGTTCGTGGAGTCGGCGGGCGGCGACGGCTCGACGACCCCGCCGCCCGCCACGCCCACGGCCGCCTCCGTGTTCGCGGGCGACAACAGCATCCGCTCGATCATCGACCCGTCGGGCGCCTACGCCCGCTGGACCGAGTACGACCGGGGCGGCCACTTCCCGCGCGCTCGAGGCCCCGGACCTGTTGACGGACGACGTGCGCGCGTTCTTCCGCGACTACCGCTGAGGCGGTCACGCCGTCACGGTGACGTGGAGGGTGTCGAGGCCCCGCAGGACGATCCGGCCGTTCCAGGCCGGCTCGTCGGTGGCGAGGTCGATGTCGGGGAACCGGCGGACCAGGGCCGGGATCGCCTCGGCGCCCTCCAGGCGGGCCAGCGCCGCGCCCAGGCAGTGGTGGATGCCGCTGCCGAAGGACATGTTGGCGTTGGTGCCGGGGCGGGCGAGGTCGAGGTCGTCGGCCGTCGGCCCCCAGTGGCCGGTGTCGCGGTTGGCCGAGCCCAGGAGCGTCAGGACCATGTGCCCCGGCTCCACCGTCTCGCCGCCCACCTCCAGCTCGGTCAGGGCGATGCGCCGCGACATCTGCACCGGGGTGTCGTAGCGCAGCAGCTCGTCGACGGCGTCCGCGTCGAGGGACGGATCGGCGGCGAGCCGCTCCAGCTGGTCGCGGTGGCGCAGGAGGGCCAGCGTGCCGTTGCCGATCAGGTTGACGGTCGTCTCGTGGCCGGCGAGGTAGAGCAGCACGATCGTGTCGATCAGCTCCTCGGGCGACAGCCGGTCGCCGTCCTCCTCGGCGGCGATCAGCGCGCTCAGCAGGTCGTCGTCGAGGTGGTCGCGCTTCCAGGCGATGGCGTCCTCGATGTAGGCGAGCATGTTGTCGGACGCCTCGACCGCGGGGTACAGCTCCTCGGGGTCGATGAACGGCTCCAGCGAGCGGGTCATCTCGTGGGACCAGGCCCGCAGCTGGAGGCGGTCGCCCTCGGGCATGCCGAGCAGCTCGGTGATGACGATGAACGGCAGCGGGAAGGCGAAGCCGGCGATGAGGTCGACGGGCTCGCCCGAGGCGCCCTGCGGTCGCCAGGTCGTCGAGCAGGTCGCCCACCAGCGCCCGCACCCGGCCCCGCAGCTGCTCGATGCGGCGGACCGTGAACGCGGACATGACCAGGCGGCGCAGGCGGGTGTGGTCGGGCGGGTCCATGGCGAGGATCGAGCGCCGGTTCTCGCTGCGCCGGGCCTCGAGGTCGGGCGGCAGCGGCATGCGGATCATGCCCGTGGCGTTGCGGTCGTCGACGCTGGTGCCGGGCCGGCGCAGCAGCGCGAAGACGTCCTCGTAGTGGGAGGCCACGACGGACTCGAACACCGTCCGCTGGCCGCGGCCCGCGGCCCGGATCGCCGCGTACTGGGGGTACGGGTTCTCGGCGAAGCCGGGCTCGAAGGGGTTGAACATGTTGCCCGCGGCCGTGCTGCCGGCCGGGGCCTCAGGGGTGGGGGCCTCGGGGTTCACCCGCTCACCTTTTCGCACCCTTACTGCAGGGGCAAGGAGAAGTTGCTGCGTGCGAGGCTGGGGCGGCCATGGCCTCCCCACCCACGGAGTCGCGCCCCGCGACCACGGCGCCGCCCACGCCCGACCTGGTGCTGCTGGGCGTGGCGGTCGTCGCGGTGTCGACGTCGGCCCCGCTGGTGCGGGTGGCCGACGCCCCGACGCTGGCCATCGCCTTCTGGCGCAACGCCCTGGCGCTGCCGGTGCTCGCCGTGTTCGTGTGGGCGTCGGCCCGCGGCCGGGCGGCGCTGGCGGGCCTCGACCGGCGGGAGCGCCGGCTGTCGCTGCTGGCCGGCGTGTTCCTCGCCGCCCACTTCGCCACCTGGATCCCGAGCCTGTCGTTCACGTCGGTGGCGTCGTCGGTGGCGCTCGTGTCCACCCAGCCGGTGTGGGCGGCGCTGATCGCCCGGCGCCGGGGCCACCACGTGCCCCGGGGCGCGTGGTGGGGGATCGGGCTCGCCATGGCGGGCGCCGTCCTGCTCACCGGCGTCGATCTCCAGGTGTCGGCCCGGGCGCTGTTCGGCGACGTGCTGGCGCTGGCCGGCGGTGTGCTGGCCGCGGCGTACGTCACGGTGGGCGCCGAGGTCCGCCGCACCGTCCCGACGACCGTGTACGCGCTCGTCTGCTACGGGGTGGCCGCCGTCGCCCTGCTCGCGGTGTGCCTCGCCGGCGGCCAGCAGATGGGCGGCTACGACGCGACGACGTGGTGGGCGCTGGTGGCGATGGTGGTCGGCCCGCAGCTGCTGGGGCACACCGTGGTGAACCGGGTCCTGAGCACGACGAGCCCGACGCTGGTGTCGGTCGCGATCCTGTTCGAGATCGTGGGGGCGGCCGTGCTGGCGTGGCTGGCGTTCGACGAGGTGCCCCCCGTGTCGGCCGATCCCGGCCGGGATCCTCATCGGCGCCGGCGTGGTGCTGGTGGTGCGGGCGGGCGGCGACGAGCCCGCCGTGGGTGGCGCGCCGGCCGTGGAGTGACGCGGTACGGTCCGGCGCGTGCCTGCCCGCGCCCTGTGGATCCTGCTGAGCGTCGCCGTCCTCGTCGGCCTGGTGGCGTGGTCGACCACGTGCACGGGCCCCCGCCCGATCCCGACCGGCGAGACGCTGCCACCCGAGGGCGCCACCACCACGACGGTGGCCGGCGACCCGGGCACCACGGTCGCCACGCTGGCACCGCCGCCGCAGTAGCGCTCGACGCGTCCGGCGTGGCGGGCCTCAGCGGCCGCCCAGCTCGCCCAGCGACCAGCGCAGCAGGTCGGGGTCCGCCCACGCCGTCTCCGGGGCGGACACCGCCCGGCCGAGGGCGCGGAGGGCGTCGACCGTCATGGCCAGCGCGGCCGGGGGCTGGGACAGGAGCCCGGCCACGAGGCCGTCGACCGCGGCGTCGAGCTCGGCGGCGGGCGCCACCCGGTGGACGAGGCCCCACGCCTCGGCCTCCGCCGCCCCCAGCCGCCGCCCGGTCATGACCAGGTCACGGGTGCGGGGCAGCCCGATCTCCCGGACCAGGCGGGGCAGGCCCGCCCAGGTGAGCGGGATGCCGATGGCGACCTCGGGGATGGCGAAGGAGAGGTCGTCGGCCGCCACCCGCAGGTCGCACGCCGCCGCCAGCAGCCCCGCGCCGCCGATCACGTGGCTGTGGAGGCGGGCCACGGTGACCTGCGGGAGCCGCTCCAGGTCCTCCAGCACCCGCTGCCAGCGCCCGGTGGCCCGGCGGCGGGCCAGGTCGGCGGGCCCGGGGTCGATCCGCTCGGCCAGGTCGGCGCCCGCCGAGAACGCGCGCCCGGCCCCGGCGACGACGACCACGCGCACGTCGTCGCGGTCGGCCAGCGTGCGGACGGCCGCGTGCAGCGCCGGCCCGGAGGTCGTCGTTGAGGGCGTTGAGCTTGTCCGGCCGGTCCAGCGTGAGGCGGCCGACGCCCGCCTCGCCGTCGAGCTCGACGCGGACGGGCCCGGTGGTGTCGCTCACCCGGCGGACGTTACCGAGCGGCGGCGCCGACGACCGCCCGGGGGCCGCGGGGGTAGGGCTCGTCGAGGCCGAGCGCTGCGCCCATGTGCCGGGCCGCGGCGGCCTCCAGCTCGTGGGGCCAGTCGACACCCAGCTCGCGGGCCAGCGCCTCGGCGTTGGTCACGAACACGGCGGCGGCCGCGCGGTGGGCGGCGCCGAACTCGCCGACGTCGCCGGCGGTGGTGGGAAGCGCGGCCAGCGCGGCCCGCTGGTCCGGGGTGAGCTTCGTGCTCCACTGCTTCACCCCCATGGGCGGCAGCGGGGCGTTGGCCTCGACGAAGAGCCGGTAGATGAGCGACGCCACGAGGTGGAGGTGCTCGCGGGCCAGCAGCCAGTCGTCGCGGACGAGGATCGGTCTCGACGGCGGACACCCGGAAGTACTCGGTGATGAGCGCCCGCACCGCGTCGGCCGACGGCCCCGGCCCCGGCTCGGGCGCCGGGACCGTGGCGTCGAGGCCGTCCTTGTCGAAGACGACGACCCGCGACCGGAAGAACGTCGCGGGTGTGGCCGACACCGATTCGACGACGACGTCGAAGCGCTCGAAGGCCGGCGTGACCGAGTAGAAGCTGCCCGGGGCGAAGGGCAGCGCCTCGGCCAGCACCGTGGGCGTGATGTCGGCGAGCCACTCCCGCCAGGCGCCGGCGAACGCCGCGTGGGCGTCGTCGGCGACGGCCAGGATCACGTCGAGGTCGGACGCGGCGTCGGCCGTGCCCCGGGCGACCGAGCCGCCCAGCCACATCGCCCGCACCTGCTCGTCGCCCTCGAGCCGCTCCTGGGCGCGGGCGAGGAGGCGCTCGTAGCCGTCGGGCAGCATCGCGATCGTCCAGGAAACCGGCGCCATGGCCCCTCCTTGTGATCGTGGTCACGATCGCGGGTGTCGGGGCCGGTGTCAACGGGCCCTGCGGTCACCCGCCCCCGAAACAGGTGAAGGCCAGCGCCGTCGCCAGCTGGACCGGGGAGGCGCCGTCCAGCGGCGGGCGCGCCCGCCACAGCGCTAGGGATGTCGGGGCCCCGGCGACCAGTTGGTCGTGGAGGTCGACGAGCATGGGCGTCACGTCGAGGTCCGGCACCGGGATCGTGGCGGCCACGACCGCCCTGGTCCCGCGCTGGAGCAGCGCGGCGATGAAGCCCAGCGTGTCGGCCGTGCCGTCCGATCCGCCCACGAGGAGGCCGGCGTCGCACGCGGCGAGCACCACGACGGCGGGCAGCGGGGAGACGGACTCGAGGTCGTAGACCGTGAAGGGGCCGTCGGCCAGGTCGAGCGCGGACAGCAGTGGTGCGTCGGCGCGCAGGCGGCCGTGGCACGCCAGGTGGGCCACGTCGGCGCCGGCGAGTGCGGCACGGACGGTGTCACCGGTGGCCCGCGCCGAGTCGATCACCTCCGCCGAGGGCCGGCGCCGGCCCAGGGCGACGACCTCGCGGTCCGCCCCCCGCAGGCGGGGCCCGGCCACCAGCACGGCCCGGGGTCCGGCCCCCGCCGCCGTCGGAGCCCCGCCGGCGGAGTCGAGCCACAGCCGGGCCGACGAGGCGACGCGCACCGGATGGCTCGCGAGCCCACCCACCGCGCCCCACGGCACGTTCGCCAGCCCGGGCGGCGGGATCACCACGACGTCGGCTTCCTCGTCGAGCCTTCGGAGATGGGGCGCCAGGGGGGCGACGAGCGAGGCGTCCAGATCGGCGAGCGCGCGCCGAGCGGCGTCCGCGGCCGCGGTGCCGGACGGCCCCGGGCGCGGCAGGCGGCGGGCGGCGAACTGGAGGCGGCGCGCTGCGTCGAGGGCCGGGGCCACGGGACCGACCGGCACGCGCCGGATCCCGGCCTGCCCGGCGGCGACGGCGACGAGTCGTGAGCCGACGACGCCGTAGCTGACCAGCAGGCCGGGTCGCGCCCGCTCGAGGACCGCGTCGACGGACACGCCGCCCCGCGCCCGGCCCGGGGCGGCGTCGCTCCACGTCCGCCGGCGGATCCGGTTCTCCAGCCGCCGCTGCTCCACGAGGCGCCGCCGGTCGGTCTCGCTGTCGGTCGTGCCGGCCAGACCGGGGCCCGCGATCCGGCGCAGGGCTGCCAGGTCGTCGGCCACAGTGCCGTCGAGGTTGGTGGGCTCGGTCGTGATCTGCCCGACACCGCGACCCGCCTCGAGCCACCGGAAGAGCTGCCGGGAGCGGCCGCCGGGTTCCAGCGACCGGAGGGCGAGGTCCGACAGCTCGCGCCCGTGCCCGGCCAGCCGCGCCCGCAGCTCGATCGACACGACGCCCTCGCGGTAGGCGTCGAGCTGGTGGAGCCCGGCGGCGCAGGCCCGGCGTCGCTCGGCGGGCCCCCGGGCCGCCAGTGCCCGGGCCAGGTGGCCCTGGACGCGCACGAGCACGGGACCGTGCTCGGCCAGGTCGCCGGCGACCGCCCACGCCTGCCGGGCCCGTTCCGGCCGGCCCGCCGCCCCAGCGATGCGCCCCACCAGCAGCCACGCCGCCACCGCCCGTTCCTGCTCGCCCCGGTGCCTGAGGACCTCGGCGGCGCGGCGCAGGGCCCGTGTGTCCTCCGAGGTCGCGGGCGGCCCGCCGCCGTCCAGGTCGAAGGTCGCCTCGTGGGCGACCACGAGCGCGGCCGCCCGATCGACCCAGCGCCGTTGCGTCCCGAACCGCCGGGCCGCCTCGGTGGCCGTGGCCAGGGCCCGGGGGGCGTCGCCGCACCGGAGGGCGGCCTCGGCCAGGACGAGCAGGGCGTCGGCGCGGAGCAGGGCCGCGCCGGGCGCCCCCAGGTCCGCCACGACGACTTCGAGCCGGGCAGCGGCCTCGGGCCACAGCCCGGCGGCGCGGTAGGACCGGACCTCCTCCAGGCGGAACTCGACGAGCGGGATCCCCGCCTGGGTCGCGAGGCGCTCGGTGCGCACGAAGTGGTCCTCGGCCGAGGCCAGGTGGCCGCGCTGCACGGCGACGATGCCGCGGTTGGCGGCGACGATGGCGCCGAACACGCTGCTGCCCTCGGCGAACGTGGCCGCCTCGGCGAGCGCGGCCTCGGCCTCGTCGAGCCGGCCGGCCTCCGCCAGCACCTCACCGAGGTTGTTGGCCGCCTTGAACCGGACCGCCGCGTCGGACGCCGGGTCCGCCAGCACCTGCCGGTAGGCGGCGACCGCCTCGGCGACGTAGCCGAGCTTCTGGGCAACGAGCCCCTCGGCGAACACCAGCTCGACGGGCACGGCGGGTGCGAACGCCTCCCGCGCCACCACCAGGTCCCGCCCGGCCGCCCTGCCGTTGCCCAGCTCGAGGTGCACCGCCGACCACGTCACCATCACCTGACCGAGGAGCCGGTCGAGCCCGTGCCGCCGAGCCACCCGCCGCGCCCGGCCGAGCAGCGCCTGCGCTGCATCGTGCTGGTACAGCTCGCGGGCCGCCCAGGCGGCCAGCCGGCACGCCATGACCTCGGCCGCCGGCTCGCCGGCGAGGCGGGCCTCGTCGGCCAGCGCCTCGGCCCGAGCCCGCCCGGTTGCCGGCCGGTCGTGCACGACCGATTCGAGCCGGCCCGCGCGTATCACCAGGTCGCCCGCGCTCTCTGGTCGCGTGGCCTCGGCACGACGGTCGCCACCCGTCACGCCGAGGACGATACGACACGCCGCAACCCAGGGAGCCGTCATGAGCCCACCCCCTGAAGACCCGGAACTGCTTCAGATCGCAGCTGATCAGTCCTCCAAGCTCGCGGAGGCGTCGGACGTTCCGTCGGTGGACAACCTCAGGAGGTTGATCACCCAGCACAACAGCGTCGCCTTGGAGACCGGTTATCGCGACCCGGACGACCCGCGGAGTCTGGTCGTCGACCTCTTCGTCCCGCCGGGGAGAGACGTTAGAGAGTCGTTCCTGATGGTCAGGGACGAGCTGCTCGTGTGGACCCGCGACCTGGACGACGTGCTCACGCTCCTCGCCGGCAATGGCGTCCCCGTGCGCGGCACGGCGGGCGCGACCCCGCGTGTGACCCGGATCCTGCTCGGCGATACGGCGTCGAACCTGTCCGTCGGCTGCGTGCCGCCCGCGGGCGGCAATCCAGGCGGCCGACCTGATCGCCGCCGCAGATTTCCGCGTGAGCGTCAACCATGTGGTCTGCTCGAACGACGTCACCGCCAAGGGCCGGACGGCCCCGCCCGTGCCGTGGCTGGTCCCTCTTCCGCCCCGTCCAGCTGGCGGGGTGCCCTACCTCGGGCGGGGGCATGGCGTCAGGGTGGCCGTCATCGACACTGGTAGGGATGCCGAGACCGGCGAGCGCACCGATCAATGGCTGGAGGGTGTGACCGGCGACGAGGACCAGGGCACCCGCGGCATCATCAGCATCGGTGCCGGCCACGGCACCGCCGTCGCCGGCGTCGTCCGTCAGGTCGCCCCCGGAGCCGATGTGGTGGTCTACCGGGCCCTCGCCGGCGAGATCGGCAGCGAGGTGCACGTCGGTCTGGCGATGATGCGGGCCGCGGCTGAGGGCGCCGACATCATCAACCTCTCCCTCGGGACGGCCGCACGACCCGCCCAGGCGCCGCTGGCCATCGAGGACGCCATGGCCCACATCCCGAAGCGGGTCCTCGTCGTGGCGGCCGCGGGCAACGAGTTCAGCTTCTTGCCGCGGTACCCGGCGGCCTTGGAGCGGGTGGTCGCGGTCGCGGCCACCGAGATCGACGGCACGCCCGCCGGCTGGGCGTCACGCGGTCACTGGGTGGATATCGCCACCCGAGGCGTCGGTGTCGTGACCACGTTTGCCGACGGCACGATGGAGACGGACGCGCCTGTCAACCCGCCCCCCTACTTCCCGCCGCTCGACCGACGGCCGTCGTTTCCGGTAGCTCGTTCAGTGCGCCGGCCGTGTCGGGGGCTCTGGCCAACCTGCTGGCCGACGGGGTTCCGCCCGCCTACGCGCTCGACGCCCTGACGGCCAACGGGCGGATGGAGCCCGACTTCGGCGTGGTGCTCAGCATCCTCGAGCAATGACGGGGGGTCTCACCAGCGTGACGGGGCGTAGTGTCGTCGGCGTGGACGGTCGCACGACCACGGACCTGGTGGTCGCCGCCCGAGCGGGCGACGCCGCGGCAGGCGGCGCCCTCGTCGACCGCTTCGTGCGCCTCGTGTACGCCGTGACCCGGTCGTTCCCCCTCCCGCCGCACCGAGCGCGACGACGTGTGCCAGTGCGTCTTCGCCCGGTTCTTCGAGCACCTCGACCGCATCCGCGACCCCGAGCGGGCCGGCTCGTGGCTGGCCACGACGACCCGGAACGAGTGCCTGCGCATCCTGCGCTCTGCCCGCCGCGTCGTCGTGACCGACGACCTCGACGACGTCACCGACGACCGGCCCCCCGTCGACGACCACCTCCTCGCCGGCGAGCGCCACGCCGAGCTGCTCGAGGCCTTCGGCCGGATCCCCCCGCACTGCCAGGAGCTGCTGGGGCTCCTGTTCGGCGAGCGGTGCAGCTACGCCGAGACGGTGGCGCGGCTCACGGAGAGCCGGGGCACCGACGTGAGCCTGGGCTACATCGGGCCGACACGGCAGCGCTGCCTGGAGCACCTGCGCCGGGAGCTGGCGTTCGACGACGCCGGGCTCACCTCGACGGGAGGTGACGGCCATGACTGAACCGGATCCGTTCGACGGTCTCGACGCGGAGGAGCGTGCCCTCGCCGCCGAGCTGTCCGAGGCGCTGTCGGCGCCGGTCCCGCCGGCGACGGTCGAGGGGGCCAGGGCCGCCTTCGCCTGGCGGCGGTTCGACGAGGAGCTGGCCACGCTGGTCGAGTCCGAGTCGCTGGCCGGCGTGCGCGGCGACGATGCCGACCTCGCCTTCGCGGACGTCGGTGGCCACCGTATCGAGCTCAACCTGGCCACCGAACGCGGGCGCACCGTCGTCACCGGCCAGCTCGTTCCGCCCGTGCCGCCCGGGTGCGCTGGGAGACGGGGTCGGCCGCGTCCCCCGACGCCGACCTCGACGAGTTCGGCTACTTCCACCTGGCCGGGCTGCCCGCCGGGCCGTTCCGGCTGGTCGTCACAGCAGGGGACCGGACGCTGGTACGGACGGACTGGGTGGTCGCCTGACCGGGGCGCCGCCCCGGCCTGGTGTATCACTCCGGGGTCGCCGCGATCGGGTCGGGCATGACCTTCGACAGGCCCACCCGGGAGCTGCATCTCGTCAGCGCTCCCGCGGGCGCGCCGTCGCCCGCCGGCGAGTGGTGCCCGCGCACCTTCGTGCTCACCGACATCGTCGGCTCCGTCGCGCTGTGGGAGCGCGCCACCGACCAGATGTCCGCGGCCGTCGCCCGCCACGACGCGCTGATCGGGCGGGAGATCACCGCCGCTGGCGGCACCCTGGTGCGCGCCCGGGGCGAGGGCGACTCGACCTTCGCGGTGTTCGTGTGGCCCCTCGCCGCGATCGCGGCCGTCGCCTCGATCCAGGACGTCCTGGCTGCGGAACCCTGGCCCCCGCTGACGCCCGTGCGAGTGCGCGCCGCCGTGCACACCGGAGAGGCCGAGGGGCGCGACGGCGACTGGTACGGACCCACCGTCAACCGGGCGGCGCGCCTGCGCTGCCTCGCGACCGGCGGCCAGACGCTCGTGTCGGGCGTGACGGCCGGCCTGGTCGCCGACCGGATGCCCACGGACCTGCGCCTCACCTACCGGGGCCGGCGGCGCCTGCGCGGCATCGCACGCCCCGAGGACGTGTGGGAGCTGACGCCCGCGTCGTCGCCGCCGCGGCAACGGCGCCGCTCCCGCCGCCGCACGCTGGCGGGCGCGGGACGCCTGCCGGCGTGAGCCGGCCGGCGCCGCGGCCCAGGCCTGCCCGACGGGCGGATGTCGGGCAGGCCTGGCCGGCCCGCCGCCCTGCCCGGGGGGCGGAAGCCGGGCAGGGGACGGGCGGATCTGTCAGTCGTCGCCGCCGTGGTCGTCGCCGGGGGCGTCGTCGTCGCCGCCCCGGCCGGAGCTGTCGTCGCCGGCGCCGTCGTCGCGGTCACCGCCGTTGTCGTCGAACCCGTGGTCGTCGCTGCTGCCGCTGTCGCCGCCGTGGTCGTCCCCGGCGTCGTCGCCGCCGTGGCCGCCGGAGTCGTCGGACCCGCTGGTGCCGCTGGTGCCCGAGCCGCTCGACCCGGGGCCGGACGAGCCGGTGTCGTCGCCGAAGCCCTCGGTCCGCACGACCACGCCGTTCTCGATGCGGACCTCGGTGCCGGCGTCGTCGTCCCGCACCCGGATGCGCTCCCGCACCGCCCCGTCCTCGAACTCGACGTTCACCTGCACCCGGGTGTTGCCCTGGCGGAAGTCGACCTCGATCTCACGCCCGGCGGCCTGCTCGACCTCGACGGCCCAGCCGGCCATCGGGGTGGCGGACACGAGGCTGAGCTGCCCGCCCGCCTCCGCGAACACGACGGTCCCGGCGCCGGCGTCGAGCGTGCGGGTGGGGGTGCCGGCCGGGACGGCGGCGGTCGTCGTCGGCACCGTGGTGCTGGTGGCGACGGTGCTGCTGGTGCTGTCGTCCTCGCCGCCCTGGGAGCCGATGCTCGACAGGGCCGGGGCCGGGCCGAAGCCGGAGACGATGGCGAGCCCGACGGCGCCGCCGACGAGTCCGGCCGCCAGTCCGAGGCGACCCTTGGTGGAGGGGAGATGCATGGGGGAAGTCCTTCCTGCGTCGATGTCCCGCTGCTGGTCTCCACGATGCAGGGGCTCCCGCTAAGCCGGTGTCGCCGGTTCGCTAAGGCTCGGCTAATCCCCGGACGGGTCAGTCGTCGTCGCCGTGGTCGTCGCCGCGCCCGCTGCCGCTGCCGCCGTCGCCGGACTCGTCTGCGCCGGCGTCCTCGACGCGGTCCTGCGGTCCGCCGTCCCACCAGCCCTCGATGCGGCTGCGCCCGGCGGGGCCGTCGAACTCGATGCGCCAGCCGTTGCCGTCGGTGGGCTCGGATCGCACCTGGTAGCCCGTGTCCGGCACCGCCAACGCCACCGTCACGCCCGAGGGCGTGAAGCTGAGGGCCGCGTTCCCGCCCGTCACCGAGTACGGCCGCACCACGGCGGGCTGCTCGGGGGCCGGGGCCGGTGCCGTCGTGGGGGTCGGGGCGGTCGTCGTCGGCGGCGTGCCCGGCCCGGCGTCGGTGGCGGTGCCCGGCGTGGCGTCGTCGGGCACCGCGGCGACGGGGACGCCCAGCGCGCCCTCGATCTCGGCCGCGCTGAGCGTGGCCGGCCGGTCGTCGGTGACCTGGTCTCCGACCAGGCCGACGCCCTGCCAGGCCACCACCGCCGCGACGACGGCCGCAGCCAGCCACGCGACACCGAGGGTGAGGACCCGCCGCACTCCACCATCGTCGCGTCCGCAGGTCAGGGCGGCCCAAAGCGAGTCCTAAGGATGGGCTAAGGACCCTGAGTGGCGCACCGCCCCGACGTACCGTGGTGGCGTGGCCTCCGTGCTGGTGATCGAGGACGACCTCCGCATCCGCGAGTCGGTGGCCCGCGGGCTGGTCGGGTCGGGCCACGTCGTGCGCACCGAGGCGACCGGCGCCGGCGCCCTGGCCGCCGCCGTCGACTGGCGCCCCGATGTCGTCGTCCTCGACCTGGGACTGCCCGACATCGACGGCGCCGACGTCCTGCGCATGCTGCGGGGCGTGTCCGCCGTGCCCGTCATCGTGGCCACGGCCCGCGACGACGAGACCGAGATCGTGCGCCTGCTCGACGGCGGCGCCGACGACCACGTCGTCAAGCCCTACTCGGCCGCCCACCTGGAGGCCCGCATCCGGGCGGTCCTGCGCCGCTCCGAGCAGGCCGAGGGCGACCCGGGGTCCGGCGAGATCGTCGTCGGCACGCTGGTCGTCGCCCCCGCCCGGCGGGAGGCGACGATCGACGGCCGGTCCCTCGACCTGACGCGGCTCGAGTTCGACCTGCTGGCCCACCTCGCCCGGCGCAGTCCCGAGGTCGTGACCCGGCGCGAGCTGCTGGCCGAGGTGTGGCAGCAGCCCTACGGCGGCACCGACAAGACCGTCGACGTCCACCTGTCGTGGCTGCGCCGCAAGCTGGGCGAGACGGGGACCGAGCCGCGCTACCTGCACACCGTGCGGGGCGTCGGCGTGCGGCTCGCCGCCCCTGCCGGCGACGGCTGAGCACCCGTGCGGCGCCGGATCGTCCTCGTCGTCGTGGCGACGACCAGCCTGGTCGTGGTGGCGTTCGCGATCCCGCTGGGGGCGCTCGTGCAATCGGTGGCCCGCGACCGCGCCATCTCCGCCGCCGAGCGGGACGTGGCCTCGCTGTCGCCGACGCTGGCCGTGGCCGGCTCCACGCCCGAGCTGATCGCCACCGCGCTCGACAGCACGCCGACCGGGGCCGACGGCCGCATGGCCGTGTGGCTGCCGGACGGCACCGTGGTGGGGGACGGGTCGGACGCCGATCCGGAGGCGCTGCGCCTCGCCCGCGAGCAGCGCCGGGCGTTCTCGACCGAGGTGGGCCGGGACCTGGACCTGTACTCGCCGGTGGTCACGGGCGCGGGCGGGACGTCGGTGGTGTGGGCCCGGGTCCCCGAGCGCCTGCTCGACGACGGCGTGACCACCGCGTGGCTGGCCCTGGCCGGGGTGGCCGTGGTGCTGGTGGCCGCGGCCGTGGTGATCGCCGACCGCCTGGCCCGGTCGGTGACCCGGGACGCGACCGAGCTGTCGGGGACCGCACGGGCCCTGGCCGCCGGGCACGGCGACGCCCGGGCCGACCCGGGGCCCACGCCCGAGCTGGCCGACGCCGCCCGGGCGCTGAACATGCTGGCCGACCGCATCGACGAGCTCCGGGCCGCCGAGCGCGAGCGGGTGGCGGATCTGTCGCACCGGCTGCGCACGCCGCTGACCGCGCTGCGGCTCGACGCCGAGGCCGCAGGCGACCCGACGCTCACGGACGACGTCGAGCGCCTGGAGGCCGCCATCTCCGAGCTGATCCGCAGCGCCCGCCGGCCGCTGCACGCGGGCGCGGTCGCCGCCACCAGCGACCTGGCCGCGGTGGTCGAGGAGCGGGCGCGGTTCTGGAGCGCGCTGGCGGAGGACGACGGCCGCGCCTGGACGCTCGACGCCGACGGCGTGGCGGGGCCGTGCATGGTGTCGCTGTCGGGCGAGGAGGCGGCGGCGGCCATCGACGCCCTGGTCGGCAACGTCTTCGCGCACACGCCCGACGGCACGCCCTACGCGCTGCGGCTGCGGGCGGGCGACGGCCGGGTGATGCTGGCCGTGGAGGACGCCGGGCCCGGCATCGCCGTCCCCGAGGCCGCCGTGGGGCGGGGGGAGACCGGGGGCGAGTCCACCGGCCTCGGCCTCGACATCGCCCGGCGGGCGGCCGAGTCGGCCGGCGGCTCGCTCTCCGTCGACCGCGGCTCCGGCGGAGGTGCCCGCGTGTGCCTGGAGTTTCCGCTGGTGCCGCACGGGCTCCGCCCCCCGTGAGGTCCGGCGGTTTCACACGTGAGGGCAGGAGTGGAGCTGGGGGGAATCGAACCCCCGTCCGTCGAGCGGTTACCGACCGCGCTACGACCATTCCCGAGATCTACGGCTCTACGGCTGCCGCACCGCCGGGTCGGTGGGCCTCGCGGGGAGGCCGCCGCCAGGTGCTTTCCCTGAGGTCAGCGGTCTTTCTCGCCGTCAGCGGTCTTTCCCGCCGTCAACCACCGCTTCTGTTGCCGGGCTGCGGTGATCTGGCCCCGCGTGCCCTCACGGGTCGCTGTTGCTCTCCTACCACCTGGTTATCAGGCGGCGAAAGCGAACTGCTCGTCGGCAGTTGTGTTGGTGCCCCGTTTAAGGAGTCTGAGCAACTCCGGTCGCACGATTCGACTTCCGGTCCCGACGTCGAAACCGATCAGCCCCTTGTCAAACAGCCCTCCGAGTGTACCGGTCCTCCTGATTCGCTCCGCACCCGTTCCCGCTGGCACGCTGCCTCCCCATGGTCGACGCTCGTTCCTGGGGGGAGCGCGATGCCGCCGTGGTGTGGCACGGGTTCACGCAGATGGCCAGCTACCTCGACAACGAGCCGATCGTCGTCGAGGCGGGCGAGGGCCACGACCTGATCGACGTCGAGGGCCGCCGCTACCTCGACGCCATCTCGTCGCTGTGGGTCACGACGCTCGGCCACCGGGTCCCCGAGCTGGACCGGGCCCTGCGCGACCAGGCCGACCGGATCGCCCACTCGACCCTGCTCGGCAACGGCAACCGGATCGTGGTCGAGCTGGCCGAGGCCCTGGCGCGCGGTGGTGCCCGTGGACCGGCCGCACTTCCTGTTCGCGTCCGACGGGGCGGCCGCCGTCGAGCAGGCGCTCAAGATCGCCTTCCAGTTCTGGGCCAACCAGGGTGTCGCCGGCCGCACCGGCTACCTGGCGCTCGGCCACGCCTACCACGGCGACACGGTCGGCTCGCTGTCGCTGGGCGCCGGCGGGTTCGGCACCGACCTGTTCGACCCGCTGCGGTTCGACGTCGTGCGGGCCCCCGGCTACGACGACCCCCGGGCCCTGGACGCGGCCGCCGACCTGGTCGACGCCCACGGGCCCCGGCTGGCGGCCGTCGTGGTCGAGCCGCTGGTGCAGGGGGCCGCCGGGATGCTCGTCGCCGACCCCGGTGCCTACGGACCGCTGGTCGAGGCCTGCCGCCGCCACGACGTGCTGCTGATCTGCGACGAGGTGGCGACCGGGTTCGGGCGGACCGGGACCCTGTTCGCCTCCGAGCGGTGCGGCCTGCGCCCCGACCTGCTGGCCATCGGCAAGGGCCTCACCGGCGGCTACCTGCCCATGTCCGCCACCGTCGCCGGGGCGCGGGTGTACGAGGCGTTCCTCGGTGCCGACCTGTCGGAGCGCACGCTCTACCACGGCCACTCCTACAGCGGGAACGCCCTGGCCGCGGCGGTCGCTCTGCGCCACCTGCAGCTGTTCGGCGAGTGGGACGTGCTGGCCAACGTGGCGGCCCGGGCCGCCACCCTGGCCCGGCTGGCGGCCGAACGGCTGGCCCCGCTGCCCGCGGTGGCGGACGTCCGCCTGTGCGGGCTCATGGGCGGCGTCGAGCTCGCCCCGCCGCAGGACGGGCTGCGCTGGGGTCGGCGGGTGTGCGCCGCCGCCGTGCGCCGGGGCGTGCTCCTGCGCCCGCTCGGCGACGTCGTCGTGCTCATGCCCCACCTGACCGTCGGCGACGCGGAGATCGAGCGCATCGTCGACACGCTGGCCGCCGCCATCGCCGAGGTCGCGGGCCCGTGACGACCGGTTGGGACGGGCGGGTCGGCGGCCGCCCTCGACGCGGTGCGGGGCGCCGGGCGCTGGCGGGCGCCCCGCGACCTCGACGCCACCGGGCCCGTG
This sequence comes from uncultured Acidimicrobiales bacterium, assembly GCA_963759225.1. Taxonomy (GTDB): domain Bacteria; phylum Actinomycetota; class Acidimicrobiia; order Acidimicrobiales; family VFJN01; genus ZC4RG19. Next base: position 206,839 of record CAVWYL010000022.1, read on the forward strand.
ACCGGGACGGTGGACGGCCGGGCGGTCGTCACGTTCGCCTCCAACGACTACCTCGGCCTGACCCACCACCCCACGGTGGTGGCGGCCGCCCACGCGGCGCTCGATCGCTGGGGGGCGGGCACCGGCGCATCGCGCCTGGTGACCGGCTCCCGCCCCGGCCACGGCGAGCTCGAGGCCGAGCTGGCCGCCTGGAAGGGGAGCGAGGCCGCGCTGCTGTTCCCGACCGGGTTCGCGGCCAACCTGGGCCTGCTGGCCACGCTCGGCGAGCCCGGCGTGACCGTGCTGTCCGACGAGCTGAACCACGCCTCGATCGTCGACGGCGCCCGGCTGGCCCGGGCGGGTGTGCGCGTCTACCGGCACGGCGACCTCGACCACCTGGCCAAGCTGCTGGCGGAGGCGGACGGACCGGCGCTGGTGGTGAGCGACAGCGCGTTCTCGATGGACGGCGACGTCGCCGACGTGGCCGGGCTGGCCGAGGTGTGCGCGCCGCACGGCGCACTGCTGGTCCTCGACGAGGCCCACGCGGTGCTCGGTCCCTCCGTCGGGGCGATCGACGTGCCGCTGCTGCGCATGGGGACGCTGTCCAAGGCGCTCGGGTCGCTCGGGGGGTTCGTGGCCGGGCCCCGGCCCTACGTCGACCTGCTGTGCAACCGGGCCCGGCCGTTCATCTTCACGACCGCGCCCACGCCGGCCGACGTGGCCGCGGCCCTCGCCGCCGTGCGGATCGTGCGCTCGGCGGAGGGCGACGCCCTCCTGGCCCGCCTGCGGGGCCACGTGGACCGGCTGCGGCCCGGCCACCCGACGCCGATCGTCCCGGTGGTGCTGGGCGAGGAGGCCGCCGCCCTCGCCGCCGCGGCCCGGCTGCTGGACGCCGGCCTGCTGGTGCCGGCCATCCGGCCGCCCACGGTCCCGGCCGGCACCTCCCGCCTGCGGGTCACGCTGTCGGCCGCCCACACGGACGCCCAGGTCGACCGCCTGGTCGCGGCCCTCGCCGCCCTCGACGACCTCGGCGGCCCCGGTGGACCACCGGCCTGAGCGCCTCGTCGTCGTGGCCGGCACCGGCACCGAGGTCGGCAAGACCTGGGTGGCGTGCCGGCTCGCCCGGGCGCTGCGGTCCCGGGGCCTCGTCGTGGCCGCCCGCAAGCCCGCGCAGTCCTTCGACGCCGGCGACGACGCCGCCGACACCGACGCCGGGCTCCTGGCCCACGCCACCGGCGACCACCCCGCCATCGTGTGCCCCCGCCACCGCTGGTACCCGGTGCCGATGGCCCCGCCCATGGCGGCCGAGGCCCTGGGGCGGCCCGCCTTCACCGTCGCCGACCTGGTCGACGAGCTGGCGTGGGCGCCGGGCGTCGGCGTCGGGCTGGTGGAGTCGGCCGGCGGCGTGCGCTCCCCGCTGGCGGTGGACGGCGACACGGTCGACCTCGCCGCCGCCGTCCGGCCCGAGCGGGTGGTGCTGGTGGCCGACGCCGGCCTCGGGACCATCAACGGCGTCCGGCTGGCCGCGGCCGCCCTGGCCCCGTGGCCGGTCACGGTCGTGCTGAACCGGTTCGACCCCGACGACGACCTCCACCTCCGCAACGCCGACTGGCTGGCGGGGCGCGACGGCTACGACATCGTCGTCGACCCCGCCGACCTGGTGGCTCCGATCGTCGGCTGGCCCGAGTAGCCGGCGCTCGACGTCAGCCCGGCCGGCGGGCGGTGACCACCCAGGCCCCGGCCGGGAGCGTGAGGTCGCCCGCGCGGTCGAGTCCCTCCACCAGGTCCCGCAGGGCGTCCATCGCCCGGGCCACCCGTTCGGGGTCCTTGCCCTCGGTCATGATCCGGGTCGTCCCGCCGGTGCGCATGCGCTCGTACGCCTCGGCGGCGTCCGACCCGAGCAGCATCGGAGCCTCGACCCCGGTGAGGGCGACGTCGACGAACCCGGCGGCGGCGAGCACGGCCCGCACCCGGTCGGGTTCGGCCAGCGAGAACGGCCCGGGCGCACCGGGGGCGATCTCCGGCGGCCCGAGGTGCTCGGCCATCGCCGCGAACGGGACCCGCACCCAGTCGTTGGCCGCGAGGTCCTGCCAGCACGCCACGGCCAGCCGGCCGCCCGGGGCCAGCGCCCGGCCGATGTTGGCGAAGGCGGCCTCCGGATCGTCGAAGAACATGACCCCGAAGCGGCTGAGGACCACGTCCACCGACGCCGGCGTGAACGGGTGGACCTGGGCGTCCGCCACCGTGAAGGACACGTTGGCGACGCCCTCGGCCGCCGCCTTGGCCCGGGCCCGGGCCACGATGACGGCGCTGATGTCGACGCCGAGCGCCGTAGCCCCCGACCGCGCGCCGGGCCGCCGCCCGGGTCATCGCCCCGGTGCCGCAGCCGACGTCGAGCACCCGGTCGCCCGGCCCGGGGGCCGCGGCGTCGAGCACGGCGTCGCCCCACGGTGCGAGCCCCCGGTCGTGGAGGGCGTCGTGCGCGAGCCAGACCTCGCCGGAGGGGCCGTTCCACATCTCGGCCATGGCCGCGTTGGGCCCGCCCGGGACGCCGGAGCCGGGCGCGCCGGCCACCGCTACTCGCCCCGTCCGGCCCGGGCGACGGCCCGCGCCGTCTCCCGCGCCGCGTCGCGCTCGGCCAGCGCCTGGCGCTTGTCGTAGGTCTTGCGGCCCCGGGCCAGCGCCAGCTCGACCTTGGCCCGGCCGTCCTTCCAGTACAGCGCCAGCGGGATGAGCGACAGGTGCTGCTCGTCGACGATGGCCCGGAGCCGGTCGAGCTCGCCCCGGTGCAGCAGCAGCTTGCGGCGGCGGTCGGGCTCGTGGCCGCTGTGCATCTGCGCGTGGTCGTAGGGGGCGATGTGCATGGACACGAGCCACGCCTCGCCGTCGTCGATGCGGGCGTAGGCGTCGGCGAGCTGCACGTGCGCGGACCGCAGCGACTTCACCTCGCTGCCCCGCAGCACCATCCCGGCCTCGACGGTCTCGAGCACCTCGTAGTTGCGCCGGGCGCGGCGGTTGGCGGCGATGAGCTTGGTTCCTGGAGCGGGTCTCGGCGCGGGCCATGGGGACCCCGCAGGGTACCGCTAGTGCCCGCTGGACGGGGCACTAGCCTCCGGCGGGTGCTCCGTCTGACCGAGGACGTGTGGCGGCAGATGGTGGGCCATGCCTACGACGGGCTGCCCGACGAGGCGTGCGGCCTGTTGGCCGCGGTGCCGGGGACCGATCTGGCCGACCGGTTCTACCCGTGCCGCAACGCGGCGGCGTCGAGCCGCGTGTACACGGTCGATCCCCGCGACCACCTGCGGGCCGACCGGGACGCGGAGGCGGGCGGGCGCGAGATCGTCGGCGTCATGCACAGCCACACCCACACCGAGGCGTACCCGTCGCCCACCGACGTGGCCCAGGCCCCCGACCCCGGCTGGCAGTACGTGATCGTGTCGCTCAAGCGCGACGCCGCGGTGCTGCGGTCGTACCGGATCGTGGACGGCACGGTGACCGAGGAGGTGGTGGGCCTGGACGGTGGGTAGCATTGTCGACCTGACCGCTCGGATTTAAGGACCCCCCGAGGACCAGCGCCCCATGACCGTCCACGCCTCCGTTCTCGACCTGATCGGCAACACGCCGATGGTCGACATCACCCCCCTCAGCCCCAACCCCGACGTGCGCATCCTCGCCAAGCTCGAGGGGCAGAACCCGGCCGGGTCGGTGAAGGACCGCATCGCCTGGGCGATGGTGCAGGAGGCCGAGGCCGACGGCACCCTGGCCCCCGGGCGCACGATCATCGAGCCGTCGTCGGGCAACACCGGCATCGCCCTCGCCATGATCGCCCGCACCCGCGGCTACCCCATCAAGATCGTCATGCCCGAGAACGTGTCGATCGAGCGCCGGCAGGCCCTCGAGGTGTGGGGGGCCGAGATCATCCTCACCCCGGGCGGCGAGGGCTCGAACGGGGCCGTCCGCCGGGCCCAGGCGCTGTCCGACGAGCACCCCGAGTGGGTGTTCCTCTACCAGTACGCCAACGAGGCCAACCCCCGCGCCCACTACGAGGGCACCGGCCCCGAGATCTGGCGCGACTGCCCCGAGATCACCCACTTCGTCGCCGGCCTCGGCACCACCGGCACGCTCATGGGCGTGGGCCGCTACCTGAAGGAGCGGAACCCCGACGTCCGGGTCATCGCCATCGAGCCGCCGCTGGGCGAGCGGGTCGAGGGCCTGCGCAACCTCGACGAGGGCTACATCCCGCCCGTGTACGACAAGTGGGGCGGCCAGGACCTGCTCGACCGCAAGCGCATCGTCCGGCCCCGCGAGTCGATCGTCTGGACCCGGCGGCTGATCGAGGTCGGCATCTTCTCCGGCATCTCCGGCGGCGCCGCCCTGGCCGGGGCGGCCAAGGTGGCGGGCGAGATCGACGCCGGGACAATTGTCGTGATTCTCGCCGACGGTGGGTGGAAGTACCTCTCCACCGGCGCATGGACGGGAGACCTCGACGAGGTCACCGCCCTCGCCGAGCGACTCATCGTCTTCTAGAGGAGAGGACCCCCATGGGCAAGATCACCGCCAAGGCGAAGCAGGCCGTCGGCAAGACCAAGGCTGCGGGCCGCAAGACCGAGGCCAAGGCGAAGAAGGGGTCCCGCAAGGCCGCCCGCAAGGCCGACCGGGCCGTCTGATGGCGGCGGGCGGGCGATGAAGATCCGGATCGGGCTCGGGCTCGGCACCCAGACGCTGGCCGGCGACGGCGAGCGCTTCGGCGGCTTCGTCGACGCGCTGGAGGCCCGGGGCTTCGACTCGCTGTGGCTCAGCGAGCGGCTGACCGGCCCCGCGCCCGATCCGCTGATCGCCCTGGCCCTGGCGGCCGGGCGCACCAGCAAGCTCAAGCTGGGCACCAGCGTGCTCGTCGTGCCCGGCCGCAACCCGGTGGTCCTGGCCAAGGAGCTCGCCACCCTCGACCGGCTGTCGGGCGGCCGGCTGCTGCCCGCGGTCGGCCTCGGGGCGCCGGTGCCGGCGGAACACCGGGCCTTCGGGGTCGAGCGGGGACAGCGGGCCGGGCTGTTCGACGAGGCCGTCGTGCTCATGCGCCGGCTGTGGACCGAGGACGACGTCCACCACGACGGCGAGCACTTCCACATCGACGGCGTGACCCTCCGGCCCCGGCCGCTCCAGGCGCCGATCGACGTGTGGCTGGGCGGCACGTCGCCGTCCGAGCTGCGCCGCACCGGCCGCCTCGGCGACGGCTGGCTGCCGTCCTTCACCGTCCCGGCCGAGGTCGAGGAGGGCTGGGCCACCGTCACCAAGGTGGCGGCCGAGAACGGCCGGTTCATCGACCCCGAGCACCTGGGCGTGCTCGTGCTCTACACCCGGGGCGAGCTGCCCGACCCCATCGCCGCCGTCGTCGCCTCCCGGCGCCCGTCGCTCGACCCCCGCGACGTGGTCCCCGCGGGGATCGACGGCCTGCGGCGCCAGGTCGAGCGGTTCATCGGCGTCGGTGCGTCCAAGTTCGTGGTCGTGCCGCTGGCCGACCCGGCCGACTGGGACGCCGAGCTCGACGAGCTGGCCGCCGAGGTCAAGTCCCTGGAGAACTGACCGCCGCTACAGGTTGGTCACCAGCAGCACGAGGCCGAACACGGCGAACAGGACCGCCGAGCCGATGCGCGTCACCCGCTCGGGCAGCCGGGCGCCGAACCACCGGCCCAGCAGCACCCCCAGCGCCCCCGCCAGGATGATCCCGATCGTGGCGCCGATCCACACGAGCACCGGGTTGCCCTGGGCCGCCAGCGTCGCCGTCGCCAGCATCGTCTTGTCGCCCAGCTCGGCCACGAACATGGCGGTGGCCACGGTCATCATGACCGACCGGTCGCCGGTGCCGGCGGCCTCGTCGAGCGCCTCGTCCTCCTCCTCGCCCTTGAGGAGCGTCCACAGCGCGAACCCGAGGAACAACACGCCCCCGGCCAGGCCGATCGCCCGGGTCGGGAGCGTCGCGCCCAGCAGGCCCCCGACGACGACCGACAGCAGGTTGGTGGCCATGTAGGCGGCGACGACCCCGGCCAGCACGGGGGCGAGGCGGTAGCGGGCGCCGAACCCCAGCGCCACGAGCTGGGTCTTGTCACCGAGCTCGGCCACGAACACCAGCCCGAGCGCCGCCAGCAGCGAATCCATCGGGACGGGTCTAGCGGACCCGTGCCGCGCGGCCCGACATCAGGCCGGCGGGCTGCCTACCCTGCGTGCGATGGATGACCCGCTCACGCTGACCGTCCTCGGCTGCTCGGGCACGTACCCCGGCCCGGGCGGCGCCTGCAGCGGGTACCTGGTGCGCGCGGGGGGCACGTCGGTCGTCGTCGACCTCGGTGCCGGCACGCTCGCCAACCTCCAGTCCCACGTCGAGCCGGGCACGGTCGACGCCGTCGTCGTGAGCCACGAGCACCCGGACCACTGGCTCGACCTGACCCTGCTCCGCAACGCCTACCGCTACGTGCTCGGCGTCTCGGGGGTGCCGGTCTACGGCACGGAGGGGACCCGGCGCCTCGCGTCCACCCTGATCGACGAGCTGGCGCCCACGCTGGACTGGCACACGACGGGGGCCGGGGCGACGGTCGACGTCGGGGCGCTGCGCCTGCGGTTCGGGCTGACCGACCACCCGGTCGAGACGCTGGCGGTGCGGGCCGAGGCCGGGGGCCGGGCGCTGCTGTACAGCGCCGACACCGGCGGCGCCTGGGACCCCGGCGAGCTGGGCCGCGACGTCGACCTCCTGCTGTGCGAGGCGTCGCTGCGGCCGGCCGACGAGGGGACGTTCCAGCACCTGTCGGCCCGGCAGGCCGGGGCGCTGGCCCGGTCGATGGGTGCCGGGCGCCTGATGCTGACCCACCTCGTGCCGGGCATCGACCCCGAGGAGCAGCGGGCGGAGGCCGAGGCCGCCTACGGCCGGCCGGTGGCACTGGCCGCCACCGGCGCCACGCTCGCCGTGTAGCGGCCGCGTCCCCGCCCGCGGTTACCGTGCGGGGCGATGAGACCCGACGGCCGAGCATCCGACGAACTGCGCCCCGTGACCTTCGAGCGGGACTTCACCGAGATGGCGGCCGGGTCGTGCCTGGTCAGCTTCGGTCAGACCCGGGTGCTGTGCACCGCCTCCATCGACGAGGACGTGCCCCGCTGGATGCGGGGCCGGGGCAGCGGCTGGGTCACGGCCGAGTACTCGATGCTGCCGGGCTCGTCGCCCGAGCGCATCCGGCGCGAGGTCAAGGACGGCCACCCGTCGGGCCGCAGCCAGGAGATCCAGCGGCTGGTGGGCCGGGCGCTGCGCTCGGTCTGCGACATGACGCTGCTGGGCGAGCGCCAGGTGATCGTCGACTGCGACGTCCTGCAGGCCGACGGCGGCACCCGCACCGCGTCGATCTGCGGGGGGTACCTGGCCCTGCACGACGCGCTGGCCCGGCTCGTGGCCCAGGGGGTCGTCGGCGCCCACCCGCTGACCGCGTTCTGCGCCGCGATCTCGGTCGGCGTCGTCGACGGCGTGCCGGTCCTCGACCTGCCCTACGTGGAGGACAGCCGGGCCGAGGTCGACATGAACGTGGTGATGACGTCGGAGGGCCGCTTCGTCGAGGTGCAGGGCACGGCCGAGGGCCAGGCCTTCACCCGGGGCGAGCTCGACGGCATGCTCGGCCTGGCCGAGAAGGGCATCGGCGAGATCATCGACCTGCAGCGGCAGATGGTGGCCGAGCCGCCGCCGTTCCGGCGGGTGTCCAAGCTGAAGTGACGCGGCTGCTGCTGGCCACCGGCAACGCCCACAAGGTGGCCGAGGTCCAGGCCATCCTCGGGACCGGCGTGGCGGGTCGAGGCCGAGGACCCCGGCGTCGAGGAGACGGGGGACACGTTCGAGGAGAACGCCCTCATCAAGGCCCGGGCGCTGGCGGCCTCGCGGGGGGTGCTGGCGGTGGCCGACGACTCGGGCATCGAGATCGACGCCCTCGGCGGCGCGCCCGGCGTGCGGTCGGCCCGGTGGACGTCGGAGGGCGACTGGATCCCCCGGGTGCTGCGGGAGCTGGCGGGCGTGCCGGTCGCGGGGCGGGGCTGCCGCTACGTGTGCGCGGCCGCGGCGGTGTGGCCCGGCGGGCGGGAGGAGGTGGTGCGGGGCGTCGGTCGACGGCGTGGTGCCGCCGGCCGCCGCGGGGCACGGGCGGGTTCGGCTACGACCCCGTGATGGCCCCGGTCGAGGGCGACGGCCGCACGTTCGCCGAGATGACCGAGGCGGAGAAGCACCAGCTCAGCCACCGGGGCCGGGCGTTCCGGGCTCTCGCCGCGGTGCTCGCGCCGTAAACTGTCACACCCCGCTGGCATCATTCCGGCGATGTCAACGCTTCTCCGTGTCGGCCAGGTGCTGACGCAGCACGTACTGCAAGATGCCGCCGTGGTGGTAGTAGGCCGCCTCCATCGGGGTGTCGAGGCGGGCCACCACCGGCACCGCCACGCCCCCGGCGTCCACCGACAGCCGGGCGCCGAGCAGCGACGCCGGCTCGGCGCCCGCCAGGCCCTCGATCGTGAACGTGGCCGCGGCCACGGTCCCGGGGTCGAGTCCCAGCTGCTCCAGCGTGGCCCCCTCGGCCAGCTGCAGGGGCAGCACGCCCATGCCGATCAGGTTCGACCGGTGGATGCGCTCGAAGCTCTCGGCGATCACGGCCCGCACCCCCAGCAGCGCGGTGCCCTTGGCCGCCCAGTCCCGCGACGACCCCGAGCCGTACTCCTTGCCCGCCAGCACCACGAGCGGCACGCCCTCGGTCCGGTAGCGCTCCGCCGCCTCGTAGATCGACATCTGCTCGCCCGACGGCTGGTGCACGGTGACCCCGCCCTCGGTGCCGGGGGCCAGCCGGTTGCGGATCCGCCGGTTGGCGAACGTGCCCCGGATCATCACCTCGTGGTTGCCCCGCCGCGACCCGTACGAGTTGAAGTCGCGGGGCTCGACGCCGTGGTCGACCAGCCAGCGGCCGGCCGGGCTGTCGGGGTGGATCGCGCCCGCGGGCGAGATGTGGTCGGTGGTCACGCTGTCGCCGAGCAGGGCCAGGGCCCGGGCGCCCTCGACGTCCGCCAGCGGGGGCGGCTCGTCGGGCATGCCGTCGAAGTACGGCGGGCGGCGCACGTAGGTCGACGTCTCGGACCACTCGTACGCGCCGCTCTCCGGCACCGGCAGGGCCGCCCACTGCTCGTCGCCCGTGAACACCTCGCCGTAGGCCGACCGGAACATGTCCGACGCCAGCGCCCCCTCCACGACCTCGTTGACCTCGGCCGAGGTCGGCCAGAGGTCCCGCAGGTACACGGGCTCGCCGTCGGCCCCGGTGGCGAGCGGCTCGGTGGTGAGGTCGACGTCCATCGTGCCGGCCAGGGCGTAGGCCACCACCAGCGGGGGCGAGGCCAGGTAGTTCATCCGCACGTCGGGGTTGATGCGGCCCTCGAAGTTGCGGTTCCCGGACAGCACCGACACCAGCGCCAGGCCGTGCTCCTCGGCCGCGGCGGCGACGGGCGGGGGCAGCGGGCCCGAGTTGCCGATGCAGGTCGTGCAGCCGAACCCGACGACGTCGAAGCCGAGCTTGGCCAGGTCGGGCAGCAGCCCGGCCCGGTCGAGGTAGTCGACGACGACCTTCGAGCCGGGCGCCAGCGACGTCTTGACCCACGGCCGGCGCTCCAGGCCCCGCTCCACCGCCTTGCGGGCCACCAGCCCGGCGCCCACCATGACCTGCGGGTTGGACGTGTTGGTGCAGCTGGTGATGGCGGCGATCGCGACGTGCCCGTGGTCCAGCTCGACGGTCGTCGCCCGGTCCACGCCGGAGGTGGCGTCGAGGTCGACCGGCACCCGCTGGTGCGGGCGGCCCACGACGTCGTCGCCCTCGTCCGGCGCGGCCACCTCCGGGCGGGGCGCGTGGGCGCTGTGGTCCGGGCCGTCCCGGGTGGCGGAGGGCGGGTCGCTGGCCGGGAACGAGTTGCCGTCGGCCTCGTCGTAGGTGTTCTGGATCGACACGGGCGTGGCCCGCGGTCCGGACGATCCCGCGGCGCTGCCGTCGCCCTCGGGCAGCGAGTCCACGAGCGCGACGGCGAAGCGCTGCTTGGCCTCCCGCAGCGGCACCCGGTCCTGGGGCCGGGCCGGCCCGGCGATCGACGGCTCGACCGAGCCCAGGTCCAGCTCCAGGGTCTCGGTGAAGATCGGCTCGGCCGCAGGGTCGTGCCACATCCCCTGCTCCTTGGCGTAGGCCTCCACCAGTGCGACCAGCGTCGTCGGGGCGGCCGGTGAAGCGCAGGTAGCGCAGGGTCTCGTCGTCGATCGGGAAGATGGTGATGGTCGACCCGTACTCGGGCGACATGTTGCCGATGGTGGCCCGGTTCTCCAGCGGGACGTTGGCCACGCCCGGCCCGTAGAACTCGACGAACCGGCCCACCACCCCGTGGTCCCGCAGGCGGTTGGTCACGGTGAGCACCAGGTCGGTGGCGGTGGTGCCCTCGGGCAGCTCGCCCGACAGCTTGAACCCCACCACCTCGGGGATGAGCATCGAGATGGGCTGGCCCAGCAGCGCGGCCTCGGCCTCGATGCCGCCCACGCCCCAGCCCACCACGCCGAGCCCGTTGACCATGGGCGTGTGCGAGTCGGTGCCGACGAGCGTGTCGGGGAAGGCCACGCCGTCGCGGGTGGCGACCACGGTGGCCAGGTACTCGAGGTTGACCTGGTGGCAGATGCCGGTGGCCGGCGGCACGACGCGGAACTGGCCGAACGCCCGCTGGCCCCAGCGCAGGAACTGGTAGCGCTCCAGGTTGCGCTCGTACTCCAGCTCGGCGTTGCGGACGAGGGCGTCGGGCCGGCCGAACACGTCGACCTGCACCGAGTGGTCGATGACGAGGTCGGCGGGGATCAGCGGATCGACGGCCTCGGGCTCCCGACCCCGCTCGGCCACCGCGTGGCGCAGCGCGGCCAGGTCGACGACGGCGGGCACGCCGGTGAAGTCCTGCATCAGCACGCGGGCGGGCGAGAACGAGATCTCCCGCTCGGCGCCGTCGTGGGCGTGGCCGCCGTCCCAGCCGGCCAGCGCGGCCACGTCGTCGTCGGTGACCTGGGTGCCGTCGCGGTGCCGCAGCAGGTTCTCCAGCAGCACCTTCATCGAGTAGGGCAGGCGGGAGACGCCGAAGTCGTCCTCGAGGGCGCTCAGCGGGTGGAACGCGAGCCGGTCGCCACCGGCGTCGAGCGTGCCGCGGGCGTCGTACGTCGCCATGTCGTGACCTCCGGGGTGACTGCCCTCCGCACGGTACCCAGACGGGCATGTCTGCGGCGCAGCCTCGGCACGACGATGCCGGCCAGCGTGGCCCCGGCGATGGCCTCGACGATCCAGCCCAGCGGCCGCTCGGTCTGGATGCGGCCGTGGAAGCGGTCGACCGCCGCGGGGAACGGCGAGCGGCCGAAGAAGTGGCGGCTCGGCTTCTCCATGTCGATGATGCAGGCGCCGAAGATGGCGGCGGCCATGGGCACCCGCGCCCCTCGCGGCGCCGACGCCAGTGCGGAGGCGCACACGGCCAGCCCGACGGTGCCGTCGACGCGGGCGACCTCGACGAACTCCTCCCACTCGAGGCGCTCGTCGCCCCAGTGCAGCATCACGTCCATCACCAGGTGCGAGGCCAGGCCGGCCACGAACGCCGGCACCGGGCGGCGCACGACCAACCCGATGGCGGCGCCGGCGAGGGCGTGGTTGGTGATGAACACGGGCCTACGCCGTCCCGGGCGCGGCTGGGCGCGACCCGCGGCGGCTCGTTGGGCATCTTCGGGTACACCGGCGGCCAGGGGGCGTCCATGAGCCCGTCGGCCATGTCGCGCTCCGACATGGCCAGCAGCGGCTCGAGCGACTGGGGGTCGTCCGCGATGCCGGCCCAGGGGTCGCCGTCGCGGGCCACCCGCTCGGGCACGGTGGCGATCGTCAGCTCGTCGGGGTGGACCTCGGCCAGCTCGTCCCACGACACCGGGGTCGACACCGGGGCCCCGACCCGGGCCCGCACGGACCAGGCCCCGAACACGGTCTTGTGGGGTGCGTTCTGGTTGTAGTCCACGAAGATGCGGGTGCCCCGCTCCTCCTTCCACCACGCGGCCGTGAGCAGGTCGGGGCGGCGCCGCTCCAGCTCACGGGCGGCGGCCACCGCGGCCGCCCGCACCTGGTACGAGTCCCAGCGGGGCTCGATCCGCACGTAGACGTGGACGCCTCGGCTCGCCGTGGTCTTGGCGTGGGCGCTGATGCCCAGCTCGGCCAGCAGCTCGCGGAGCACGAAGGCGGCCTGCACCGCCTCGGCGAAGCCCACGCCGGGCTGGGGGTCGAGGTCGAGGCGCAGCTCGTCGACGTGGTCCTCGTCCGCCACGTCGGCCCGGAACGGCCACACGTGGAAGCCCAGGCAGCCGAGGTTCACGGCCCAGATCACATGCGCGATGTCCGCCGCCACCATGGCCCGCGACGGCGTGCCGTTGACGGTGCGCACGACGGTCGTCTGCAGCCACTCCGGGGCGTTGTCGGGTACCCGCTTCTGGAAGAAGTTGGTGCCCTTCACGCCGGACGGGAACCGCTGCATCAGCGTCGGGCGGCCGCCCATGGCCGCCATGGCCGGGCCCTCGACGGCGAGGTAGTAGCGCACGAGGTCGAGCTTGGTGTCGCCCCGCTGGGGGAAGAACACCTTCGACGGGCTGGAGATCTCGACCTCGCGGCCGGCGGCCTCGACGGTCACGGCATCGCGCGCGCCCATGCCGCGCACGGTATCTCACCAACCCCGCAGATCGACCTCCCACGTGTCGACGACGTCCTCGCCGTCGACGACGACCATCCGCTCGTGCAGCGCGACCGTGGGGTCGACGTGCGACGGCAGCACCCGCACCTTGTCGCCCACGGTCACGGGGTGCTCGGCCCGGGTGCCGAAGGTGATGTGCTCGTCCGACACGAACCAGCACGTCCCGGCGTCGACGACGGTCGGGGTTGCCGTGGTCCATGCCGAGGGCCTTCAGGCCCGCGTCCAGGACCGCCCAGCCGGCGGCGTTGACCGAGATGACCGTCGTCCACAGGTACAGCGCGGCGCGGAAGGCGGGGGCGTGCGGCAGGTACTCGGTGTCCATCAGGCAGTAGGACCCGGCCTGGATCTCGGTGGCCCACGGGTTGCAGTCGTAGGTGCCGGTGCCGCCGGCCGACACGATGTCGCCGCCGGTGGCCTCGTGCGCCGCCAGCAGCGTGGCCATCGACGCTTCCACCTGGGCCGCCTTCGACTCCGCCGGCTCCCGCATGAGGTGGCCCTCGTAGCCCATGACGCCGCGGACCGTCAGGCCGAGCGCCCGGGCCCGGTCGGCGAGCGGTCCGGCGTCGGCGGGGTCGCAGCCGCAGCGGGGCAGGCCGACGTTGACGTCGATCAGCACCTCCCGCACGCCGCCGGCCGCCGCGGCCGCCAGGGTCGCCTCGGAGTCGACGGCCACCGTGACCCGGGCCGTGCCCGCCGCCACCAGCGCGCCGAGGCGGGTGCAGTCGAGCACCTCGTTGGCGAGCAGCAGGTCCTCGCCCAGGCCGGCGGCGGCCATGCCCTCCATCTCGCGGACGGTGGCGCAGCAGAAGGTCCGGTGCCCGGCCTCGGCCAGCCGCCGGGCCAGCGCGGTCGACTTGAACGCCTTCACGTGGGGGCGCAGCCGGGGCCCGGGATGGGCGGCGGCCATGGTGGCCACGTTGTGGTCGAACGCGGCGGCGTCGACCGCCAGCGCCGGGGTGGGGACGTCCGCGAGCTTCACGGGCGGCGACCTTACGCGGGCCCTTCCCGTTTCACCCGTTCATCACCTAGAGTGTTCGTTGAGCGCCTTGTGTGTTCATCCGAAAGGGCGGGCGGCACCGAAGGACCTCACGACATCTGCGCGCGGAGCGCAGTACGAACAAAGCGGTAGAGGCCGAGGCCGTGATCCGGGACATGCCTTGCATGGACCGGAGGTCTGGGCTGTGCTGTCTGTACCGGGAGTGTCTGGCCGGTGACGACGGTGCGAACTGACCGTTGCCGCCGGCGGGGCGGCCCAGTTGGAGGAACGACAGTGCGACCAGGAGACCACCTCACGGCAAGGCGCAGGCGGGTGCCGCGCGCGGTCGCCACGTTGCTCACGGCAGCGCTGGTGCTCGGCGGCGTGTCCGTGGCCGGTGCGGGGGCCCAGACCCCCGAGCCCGACGCACCCCGGGCGGCGGCGGGCGCACAGCCGCCGGAGACGAACACGTTCCCGATCGCAGCGCCGGCCGAGATCTCCTTCAGCGACGACTGGCACGCCTGCCGCGGCTCCGGCTGCTCCCGCCAGCACAAGGGCAACGACCTGTTCGCCGCCGAGGGCTCGCCGGCGGTGGCGGTCGAGCCGGGCATCATCGCCAAGGTCGACAACACCGACGACGGGCTCGGCGGGCTCACCGTCTGGCTGCGGGGCGACTCCGGGGTCACCTACTACTACGCCCACAACGCCGAGAACCTGGTGACCGAGGGCGACGAGGTCGTGCAGGGCCAGGTGATCGCCCTGGTCGGCCGCACCGGCAACGCCGCCACCACGCCGGCCCACGTCCACTTCCAGATCAACGTGTGCGGCACGTTCACGAGCGACGAGCCGTGCACGGTCAACCCGTTCCCCTTCGTGTCCCGCTGGGGCCAGGGCCTCGTCGACGGCGGGCCCGACGGCGTGGCCTGGTACGACCCGGGCACGGCCGGCTGGGGCCGCCGCTCCGACACGGGCGCCGACCTGGCGCCGGTGACGTTCGGGCCGGCCGGGGTGCCCGACGTGCTGCCGCTGGCCGGCGACTGGGACGGCGACGGCCGCGACTCGGTGGGCCTCTACCAGCGGGCCGACGCCACCTACAACCTGCTCGACGACGAGGGCGTCGCCATGGCGCCGGTCGCCTTCGGCACCCCGGGCCGCCAGGACGTCTGGCCGATCGCCGGCGACTTCGACGGCGACGGCCGCGACACCGTGGGCTTCTACCAGCAGTCCGACGCCACCTTCGTGATCATGGTCGACGGCGGCGTGCGGTCCGCCCCGCTGTCGCTCGGCACCGCCGTGGCGCAACGACACCCTCCCGGTCGTGGGCGACTGGGACGGCGACGGCCGCGACTCGGTCGGCGTCTACCAGCAGGCCGACACGACGCTCGCGCTGCTCGACGACGAGGGCGCGGCGATCGACGCCGCCACGGTGGCCGTGCCGTCCGACCGGCCCGAGGGCACCACCCCGTTCGACGCCTTCCCCACCGCCGGCGACTGGGACGGCGACGGCCGCGACGCCGTCGGCATCCTGTGGCGGACCGCGGGGGCCATGGAGCTGCCCACCCCGGAGCTCGACGACCCCGACGCCACCCGGACGGTGCCCGCCGACGCGTCGGGCTCGACGCTGCCGGTGGCCGGCGACTGGAACGGCACCGACCTCGTGACCATCGAGGACCTGCGCCAGATCTACGGCCCGCTGCCCGACGAGGCCAAGGTGATCGAGGGCCTGCCGGCGCTCAACGCGGCGATGACCCGGGCGGGCATCTACACGCCCGCCCGCAAGGCGGCGTTCCTCGCCACGGTGCGCAACGAGAGCGGGTTCCGCTACGACGCCGTCGAGACCGGCAACGAGCGGCGCTACCGGGGTCGCGGCCTGATCCAGCTGACCGGCGACTTCAACTACCGGGCCGCGGGCTCGTTCCTCGGGCTCGACCTGGTGAACAACCCCGACCTCGTGTTGAACGGCCTCGTCAGCTCGGCCGCCACCGCCTGGTACTGGACGGTGGCCCGCAACATCAACCTCGCCGCCGACGAGCTCGACATGGCGGCGGTGAACATCGCCGTCGGCTTCGCGCCGAACACCCGCCGCGACATGGTCCGCTGCGCCGACTTCATCGCGGCGCTCCGCTACTACAGCGGCGGGACCATCCCCGAGGGCGTGAACTGCGCCCGCACCGAGGCCTCCCGCCGGCTGGCGTTCTCGGCGGTGGTGCCGGTGACCGGCCGCCCGACGCTGCCCGGCCTGACGCCACGGGTCCCGTCCGCCCCGGCGGCCACGGTGCCCCCGGACCTGTCGTCGATCCCGCCCGAGTGGGCGCCCCCCGGCGGCGGCTCCCCGGCCCCCACCGGCCCCGCCCCCACGCCGGCCCCGACCACCCCGCCCGGTCGGTGGCCCGGCCCCGACGGATCCGCCGACGACCCCGGCCCCGACCGACCCGCCCGCGGGCGAGCCGGATCCCACGACCCCGCCCGACGACACCACGCCGTCGTCCACGGCGGGCGAGCCGGATCCCACGACCCCGCCCGACGACACCACGCCGTCGTCCACGGCGGGCGAGGCCGCCACGACCCCGCCCGACGACACCACGTCGACGGTGGTCCCGGACTCGACCGCGTCGACGACGCTGTTCGAGAGCCAGTACTGAGCGGTGCCGGCGGTGGGATTCGAACCCACACTGGACAGGACCTAAACCTGTTCTCTCTGCCAGTTGGAGTACGCCGGCCCCGACCGGCGAGCTTACGGGGTGCCCCGTGTGCGGTACCGGGCCCCTACGCCGCTACCCTCTGCGGCCGTGAGCTTGATTCTCCCGACCGCGCAGAACACCTCCATCGTCAGCCCGACGCACGAGATCTTCAACCGGCTCCTCCGTGAGCGCATCATCTTTCTCGGCACCGAGGTCGACGACGACATCGCCAACGTGATCTGCGCCCAGCTCCTGCACCTGGCGGGCGACGAGTCCGACCAGGACGTCTGGCTCTACATCAACAGCCCGGGCGGCTCGGTCACCGCCGGCATGGCCATCTACGACACGATGCAGTTCATCGAGCCCGACGTCGCCACCGTGTGCATGGGCCTCGGCGCCTCGATGGGCCAGTTCCTGCTGTGTTCCGGTGCCAAGGGCAAGCGCTACGCCCTCCCGCACGCCCGCATCATGATGCACCAGCCCTCGGGCGGCATCCGGGGGCAGGCGGCCGACATCGCCATCCAGGCCGAGCAGCTCCTGTACGTCAAGGAGCTCATGGCCGAGCGCATCGCCTTCCACACCGGCCAGGACGTCGAGCAGATCCGGGCCGACTCCGAGCGCGACCGCTGGTTCACGGCCGAGCAGGCCAAGGACTACGGCATCATCGACAACGTGATCGTCAAGCGGGGCGAGATGCTCTAGCGGCGGTGGCGAGCGACCGCAGCTCGCCGACCGCATGCTCGAGGCCGAGCGGGTCGCGGTAGAGCGCCGACCCCGCCACCAGCACGTTCGCGCCGGCGGCGGCGGCACCGGCCACCGTGGCCGGGCCGATGCCCCCGTCGACCTCGACGTCGCAGGCGTGGCCGCCGTCCTCGACCATGGCCCGGATCCAGGCGATCTTCGGCTCCATCGTGGCGATGTAGTCCTGGCCGCCGAAGCCCGGGTTGACGGTCATGACGAGCACCATGTCGCACAGGTCGAGCACGTCCTCGACCGCGGCCGCCGGCGTCGCCGGGTTGAGCGCCACCGCGGCCCGGGCCCCCAGCTCGCGGATCCGTCCCAGCGTGCGGTGGAGGTGGCGGGTGGCCTCGGCGTGCACGATCAGCAGCTCACAGCCGGCCTCGTGGTAGCGGGCCATCGACGCGTCGGGGTCGTCGATCATGAGGTGGGCCTCGAACGGCACGCTGACGTGCGGCCGGCAGGCGGCGATGACGTCGGGCCCGAACGTGAGGTTGGGGACGAAGCGCCCGTCCATGACGTCCCACTGGATGCGGTCGACCCCGGCCTTCTCCAGCGCCACGACCTCGTCGCCGAGGCGGGCGAAGTCGGCCGGCAGGACGGAAGGAGCGATCTCGACGGCGGGGGCGTCCACGAAGTCATCCTAGGGTGAGCGGGTGACCGGCCCCGCCGACCCGCTGCGCATCGGGGACGTCGCCGTGGGCGGCGACGGCGTCGCCCGCGAGGCGTCGGGCCGCGTCGTGTTCGTGGAGGGCGCCCTGCCCGGCGAGCTGGTCCGGGTCGAGATGGTGGCCGAGCGCCGCGACCACGCCCGGGCCGTGGTCGTCGACGTGGTGGAGCCGGCCCCGGGCCGGGTGGCGCCGCCCTGCCCGTACGTCGCCGCCGGGTGCGGCGGGTGCGGCTGGCAGCACGCCACGGTCGCCGCCCAGCGGGACCTGCGGGCCGGCATGGTGGCCGAGGCCCTGACCCGGCTGGGCGGCATCGACGGCCCGCGGGTGGACCCGGGCCCCACCCTGCCCGCCACCGGTTACCGCACGACGCTGCGGGGCGTGGCGGACGCCGAGGGCCGGTTCGCCCTGCGGCGGCGCCACCGCCACGACCCGGTGGCGGTGCCCGGGTGCCTGGTCGCCCACCCCCGGCTGGCCGAGGTGGCGGCCGAGGGCCGCTTCCCGCCCGGGGCCACGGTGACGATCCGCGTCGGCGCCCGCACCGGCGATCGCATGGTCGTGGTCGACCACGACCCCGACGGCTCGGTCGTGGTCGAGCAGGCCGGGGACGGCGCGGTCGCCGTGCCGGAGGGCGTGCGGGTGGTGACGGGCGCCGAGCTGGACGGGGGGAAGCGGGCCTGGTTGTTCGAGGTCGTGGACGGGGTGCGCCTGCGGGTGTCGGCCCGGTCGTTCTTCCAGGCCGGGCCCGACGCGGCCGAGGCGCTCGCCGCCGCGGTCGCCGCCGCGCTCGGCGGCGACCCCGAGCGGGGGAGCCTGGCCGACCTGTACGGCGGCGTGGGCCTGTTCGCCGCCACGGTGGGCCGGTCGTACGGACGTGTGATCGTCGTCGAGTCGTCGGCCTCGTCGTGCGCGGACGCCCGGGTCAACCTGGCGGCGCACGCCGGCGCCCGGGTCGTGCGGGCGGACGTGCGGCGGTGGCGGCCCCGGCGGGTCGACGCCGTCGTGGCCGACCCGCCCCGGTCGGGGCTGGGGAAGGCCGGGGTGCGGGTCGTGGCCGGCACGGGGGCCCGTCACGCTGGCCCTCGTGTCGTGCGACGCCGCCGCGCTGGGACGGGACACGGCGCTGCTCGTCGGGGCCGGCTACCGATTCGACGGGTCCACGCTGGTGGACGCCTTCCCGCACACACCCCACGTCGAGGTCGTGACCCGCTTCGTCCGCCACTCGGTGTGACCGAGGGCGGCGTATCGCACCGCGGCCGGGCGGGCATGCCTGCTGGGTGACGATCGTCGGCTACCACGCCTCGCACGAGCAGCTTCCGCCCGGCCGCCTCCTGGACTGCGCGGTGCGGGCCGAGGAGGCCGGGTTCGCGGCCATCTCGTCGTCCGACCACTTCACGCCGTGGAGCAGCCGGCAGGGCGAGTCCGGGTTCGCGTGGTCGTGGCTCGGTGCCGCCATGCAGGTCACCGAGGTGCCCTTCGGCGTGGTCAACGCCCCCGGCCAGCGCTACCACCCGGCGATCGTCGCCCAGGCCGCGGCCACGCTCGCCGACATGTTCCCCGGCCGCCTGTGGGTGGCCCTCGGGTCCGGCGAGGCCTCCAACGAGCACATCACCGGCGCCCGCTGGCCGGCCAAGCCCGAGCGCAACGCCCGCCTGCTGGCGTCGCGTCGAGGTCATCCGGGCGCTGCTCCGGGGCGAGGAGGTCAGCGCGGACGGCCCCGTCACCGTCGACCGGGCCCGGCTGTGGACCCTGCCCGCCACGCCGCCCGCCCTCGTGGGCGCCGCGCTCAGCGAGGAGACGGCGCGCTGGTGCGGCTCGTGGGCCGACGGGCTGATCACCGTCCACATGCCGCCCGAGCGGCTGGCCGGCGTCATCGAGCGCGTTCCGGGACGGCGGGGGCGGGGACAAGCCGGTGCGGGTCCAGGTCAAGGTGGCGTGGGCACCCACCGAGGACGAGGCCCTGGCCGGGGCCTACGACCAGTGGTGCACCAACGTCTTCGACTCGGCGCTCATGGCCGACCTCGAGACCGTCGAGCAGTTCGAGGCGGCCGCCGCCCACGTGCGCCCCGACGACGTGCGGGCGAGCGTGCTGGTGTCGCCCGACCCCAAGCAGCACGTGGCGTGGCTGCACGACATCCTCGACGCCGGCGCCGACGAGCTGTTCGTCCACCAGGTGCCCCGGGAACAGGACGGCTTCCTGGACGTGTTCGGCGCCGACGTGGTGCCCGAGGTGTCCGCCCGGTGAGCGTGCAGTTCACCAGCGACCAGTGGTGGAAGAACGGGGTCGTCTACTGCCTCGACGTCGAGACGTTCCTGGACTGGGACGGCGACGGCGTCGGCGACCTGGCCGGCCTGGTCGAGCGGATCGACTACCTGGCCGGGCTGGGTGTCTCGACCCTGTGGCTCATGCCGTACTACCCGAGCCCCGACCGCGACGACGGCTACGACGTCACCGACTTCTACGGCGTCGATCCCCGGCTCGGCTCGCTGGGCCAGTTCGTCGAGGTCGTGCGCACCGCCCGCGACAAGGGCATGCGGGTCATCGTCGACCTGGTCGTGAACCACACCTCCGACCGCCACCCGTGGTTCCGCTCGGCGCGGGCGTCCGAGGACTCGCCCTACCGCGACTGGTACGTGTGGGTCGACGAGCCGCCGGACGACCCCGATCTGACCGAGACGTTCCCCGGCGAGCAGGGCGGGGTGTGGACCTACGACGACAAGGCCGGCCAGTACTACCTGCACCGGTTCTACGAGCACCAGCCCGACCTCAACATCGCCAACCCCGACGTGCGGGAGGAGATCGCCCGGATCCTGGGCTTCTGGCTCCAGCTGGGCGTCAGCGGGTTCCGGGTCGACGCCGTGCCGTTCCTCATCGAGCTCGACGGCATCGACGGGGCACCCTCGGTCGACCCCCACCGCTACCTCAAGGACCTGCGGGCCTTCGTCCAGCGCCGCCGGGGCGATGCGATCCTGCTGGGCGAGGTCAACCTGCCGCCCAAGCAGCAGCGCGAGTTCTTCGGCGACGAGGACGGCGACGAGCTCAACCTCGTCTTCAACTTCTCGGTGATGCAGCGGATCTACCTGGCGCTGGCCCGGGGCGACGCCGCGCCGGTCGAGGAGGCGCTCGCCGACCTGCCGGAGGTGCCGTTCGACTCCCAGTGGGCCACGTTCCTGCGCAACCACGACGAGCTGACCCTCGACCAGCTGTCGGACAAGGAGCGGGGCGAGGTGTTCGCCGCCTTCGGCCCCGACGAGGACATGCAGGTCTACGGCCGCGGCCTGCGCCGCCGCCTTCCGCCCATGCTCGGCGGCGACCCGGCCCGGATCCGCATGGCCTACAGCCTGCTGTTCTCGCTGCCGGGCACGCCGGTGCTGTTCTACGGCGAGGAGATCGGCATGGGCGAGAACCTGGACGAGCCGGGGCGCCACGCCGTCCGGACGCCGATGCAGTGGTCGGACGAGCCCGGGGCCGGGTTCTCGGAGGCGGCCGCCCGCCGGTTCCCGGCCCGGGTCACCGGGGGCGAGTACGGGCCGCTGGCGGTCAACGTGGCGGCCCAGCGCCGCGACCCCGGCTCGCTGCTCAACTGGTTCGAGCGGCTGATCCGCCGGCGGCGGGAGACACCGGAGCTGGGGCTCGGCACCTGGTCGGTGATCCCGACCGAACCGGCGTCGGTCCTGGCGCACCGGTGCGACTGGCGGGAGTCGACGGTCGTGGCGGTGCACAACTTCTCGGCCGAGCCGTGCCGGGTCGACCTGGACCTCGACGGCATCGACGACGCGGTGGGGGCGGACGACCTGCTCGACGGCACCGGGGAGCGGCCGCTCGACGGACCGGTCGTCCCGCTGACCGTCGAGGGCTACGGCCACCACTGGTTCCGCATCCGGCGCGCCGGCCGGCGGCTGGCGCCATGAACGCCCCGGTCGGGCGCGAGGAGCATGCACGGGCCCTCGCTCCCGGCCGGGGTTGTCGCTCTGGACCAGGGCGATAGGACGCCGACATCGGCCCCCGGTCCCCGACTGAGCCGAGGAGGCAGCCACGCACGAGGCGCCCCGCGTACGACGGGTCAGCCGGCGGGCGCCTCGGTGTCGGGGGTCTTGTAGGCGACGACACCGCCGATCTGGTTGGGGTCGGCCCCGAAGAACCAGAAGCCGTGGGGGACCAGCAGGTAGCCCTCGGTGACCTGGACCCCGGCGCCCATGTCGCCGCCGGCCTCCGTCTCCCACAACATCGCGCCGGTCTCGCCGTCGAAGGCCTGCAGCGGGCCCGGCACCGACGGCCGGTAGACGACGCCGTCGGCCCAGGTGATCGAGCCGAAGGTGGCTCCCACGAGCGTCTGCTCCCACAGGGTCGCGCCGTCCGCGGCATCGAGGGCGAACAGGGTCGACCGGTGGTCGGTGCTGTTGGACGCCCCCATGGCCGTGGGGCTGATGAGGTTGGACGTCACGTAGACGATGCCGTCCTCGCCGACCTCCCGGTCGGGGTCCGGTGGGGCGTAGGCGGCGGTCGTCATCACCCCACCCAGCGGGCTGCCCTCGGTGAGCTTCTTGGCCCACACGGTCTCGCCCGTCTCGCGGTCGAAGGCGACGAACGAGCCCGCCTTGTCGCCCACCCCCACCACGTCCTGGTCGCCGACGGTGAACAGGGTCGGCGTGGCGCCCACGTCGGCGTCGGGCCCCTTGGGCGGATCCGAGAAGTAGGTCCACACGTCGCCCTCGGTGAACTGCCGGGACCAGGCGAGGTCGCCGGTGGCGTAGTCGATGGCCAGGATCGAGTCGGACAGGGGGCTCGCCGGGTGCTCGTAGGCCTGGCCGGTGCCGATGAAGGCGAGCCCCCGCTCCTCGTCGATGGTGGCGCTCGACCACACGGAGATGCCCGCGCCGTCGGCGTCGCCCGCCACCGGGGCCCGCCACCGCTCGTCGCCGGACTCCTCGTCGATGCCGATGATCGTGCCCTTGAACGTGAAGTCGTCGAGGTCACGTCGCAGCTCCTGCGAGGCCACGCCGATGACGATGACGCCGGGCCCGTCGTCCATCGGGGCGAGCACCGGTGTGGAGAAGATCCGCACGTCGGGGTGCGACTCGAGCGTGGCCGTCCACGCCTTCTCGCCCGTCTGCCGGTCGATGGCATGGAGGAGGCCGTCGCCGTCGGGCAGGTACACCCGGTCCTCGGTGACGAGCGGCGCGGCGTCGAGCGTGACGGACTCGCTGGACGCGACCAGCGTCTGCCACACGATCTCACCGGTGGCGAGGTCGACGGCGGTGGCCTTGCCGGCCCAGGTCCCGAAGTAGACGGTCCCGTCGCGCACCACCGGCTTGCCCGTGACGCCCAGCTGGCCGTCGACCCGCCACGCCTCCGTGAGGCCGGCCACCTCGTCGGGCGTGATGGCCGGGCCGGATCGGTCTCCTCGGCCCCGCTCACGGCCTCCGTGTCGGCATCGGCGTTGCCGCCGGCGTCGTCGTCCGTGCACGCGGTGGCGGCGCCCAGGGCCGCCACGGCCACGAGCACGCCGACGGCTCTTCCCTTCGACCAGCGCATCGTCTTACCCCTGCTGTCGTGCTTCCCCGGCACCGGCCAATCGGCCGGTACGTAGCCTCGCGCATACGGAAGGGGTGAAAAGACGCCCGGCGGTCAGCTGTGGGAGACGTCCGAGACGTGGCCCATGACCCGGTCGAGGGTGCCGTCCTCGAGGCAGCCGAGCAGGCGCTTGCGGCCGTTCTCGCCGATGGCGGGGGTGATGGTGACCTGGAAGTCGCCGGTGGCGGCGGCCGCGGGGGCGGTCACGTCGCCGGGGACCGTGGCCGAGCAGACGGCCCACAGGGCCTGGGCGGCCGAGTCGTCGCCGCCCCGGTAGTCCCGGGTGGCCACGTCGAAGGTGACGACCGTGGACGATCCGGCCACGGCCTCGTCGGGGCGGTTCTGGGTCAGCTCCGCCAGGCCGACGATGCCGGCACCGGTGACGGCGGCCAGGACGAGGATGCCGAGCGCCTTCACGACTGCCTCCCGATCGGTCCCCGCAGCATGTCCACGGGCCGCTGGCGGTCGCTCACGAACCCGCCGGCGGGCAGGGCGAGGGTGCCGAGCTGGGACGCCAGGCCCTTCTCGGCCACCGGTGTCACCGTGGCCCGGGCCAGCCGCTCGACCAGCCAGGCGAGGCCCGACATCAGCACGCCGGCCCCCATGAGCACGGGGACGAAGACGTTCATGTGCTCGGGCTTGGCCAGCCAGGCGAAGCTCACCCGGCCCGGCGGCCGGGCGGCGTGGATCCGCTCCCGCCGGAGGGCGGTGGCGGGGGCCTTGGCCGCCGCGGCCTGGGCGTCCAGGCGCTGGCTGATGGACTTGAGCCGCTGGGCCAGGACGGAGCCCATGACCGCCACCTCTGCGGCGATGAAGATCGCCGCCGACATGAGGGCCCGGTTCCACTCCCACCGGTACAGGTAGACGAAGGTGTAGGCGCCCGAGGCGGCGAGGGTGACCCCGCCGAGCAGGCTGCGCAGGACTCGGGCGTTCATCGCCGGGCTCCGATCTCGACGTGGTCGCCGGTCGACAGGTCGACGACCGACGGCAGGGTGATGACGGTGGCGGTCGCCAGGTCGACCACGTCCGCGAGGACCTCGACGGTCCCGGCCGACCCGTCGACGGCCAGCAGGTCGCCGTCGTGGTAGCGCTCGGTGGCGCCGGCGTGGCCGACGACCGTGGGGACGCCGTGCTCCCGGGCCAGGATGGCCAGGTGGCTGAGCGGGCTGCCGGTCTCGGCCACCAGCCCGCCGAGGCGGGGGATGACCGTGGCCAGCCGGGGGTCCAGGTGGGTGACCACCAGGACGGCGCCCGCCGGCGGGTCGCCGCCGAGGTGGGCCCGACCGGTGCCCTCACCGCCACCGGCGCCGATCCCGTGCTCACCGTGTGGCCTGGGCATGGACCGCGACCGGGCGGTGGTCGCTGGTGAGACGGAACTGGGCCGGCAGCGGCTTGGGAGCGGTGACGGCCGGGTCGGTGCGCTCGGCGAGGTCGCCGGGCACCGATCGGTCGGCCGCCGCGGTCCGCAGCTCGTCCAGGGCGAGCAGGCGGACGCTGGACTGGGCGGGCAGGACGCCCACGCACACCAGCCGGCAGCCGAGCTGCCAGGCGGCGCGGGCGGTCAGCTCCTGGACCCACCGGGCCCGCAGGCGCAGGGCCTCGCGGACCACTGCGGCGTCGTCGGGGGCGTCGACGCCCGGCGCGGGGGCCGGGGCGCCCACGGCCCGCAGGTCGAGGCCGGCGAGGGGCTGGTCGTCGCCGACCCGGGGCGGCGTCAGGGCCAGGACCACGGGGTGGGTCTCGACCAGCTCGTCGATGTCCACGTCCTCGGCCCGGGCCTCGGCCAGCGCCGACATGGCGAGGGAGGCCGCGGTCACGCCGTGCCCGGCGTCGGGGATCAGCATGCCGGCGAGCGCCTCGTAGCCGTGCAGCGCCCGCAGGGCGGTGCGGCCGTTGTCGACCACCGCCAGCAGGTCGGCGTTGCCGAGCTCGTCGAGCCGGGGCACGGCGGCCAGGTCGGTGTCGACCTGCTCGATGACGTCCCGGGCCAGCGCGGGCAGGGCCCGGCTCAGGCGCCCGGTGCGCCAGGCGCTGCGCAGCCGGCGGGCCGGCGGCCGGGGGTCGAGCTTGCGCAGGACCTTGTGCCGCACCGGCGCCACGCCCAGGTGGGCGAGATCGGCGACGGCCCAGCCGTCGAGGTGGCGGACGACCGGCGACCGGCGCAGCGCACCGGAGGAGGCGGCCCCGGTGAGCAGGAGCGCCTGCTCCAGGCCCTCCGCCATCGGGGTCAGCCACAGGTCGGCCTCGAGCCGGGAGAGCGGCTCGGGGAACGTCTCGGCCAGCGGGCCGGCGCCGAGCACGTGGCCGACCGGCTTGCCGGTGGCGGTGGTGATCGGGCGGCTCTGCAGCAGCCACAGGGTGCCGTCGTGGTCGATCGCCCACTCGATGTCCTGGGGCCCGCCGAAGGCGGCGGCGGCCCGGCGGGCGAGGCCGGCGAGCGCCCGCAGGGCGGGGCGGGGGAGGGCGGCGGCCGAGCCGTCGCCCTGGTCGTCGAGCAGACGGCCGCGGGGGGAGAGCGCGGCCGTCCACCCGTCGACCTCGCCGCTGACGAGCGCGTCGGGGCCGCCCTCGACGGCGGACACGAGCAGGCGGTCGGCACGGCCGGAGACGGGGTCGGCGCCGAACAGGACGCCGCCCCACCGGGGGGAGAGCTGGGGCTGGACGAGGACGGCCATGCGGGCGTCGGCCACGGTGGCGTTGGCCCCGGAGGCGAGCACGTCGTCGACGGCGTCGACGAACGCGCCCCACGACGTGACGTCGAGGACGGAGGTGAACACGCCCGCCATCGACGAGGTGCCGCCGTCCTCGTTGGTGGACGACGACCGCACGACGAGCGCCCGGCCGTCGCCGCCGAGGCGGTCCCACGCGGCCCGGGCCGGGCTCGGCCGGTCGAAGCGCGAGGGGTGCGACCAGCCGCGATGGTCCCAGGCGGTGGTGAGCACCACGCCCGGCAGGACCGGCAGGCCGGCCGCCCGGGCCCGGGCGAGGTTGGCGGCTTTGGCGCCGACGAGCGAGCCGTCGGCGGCAGCGGGGTCGGCGAGGTCGATCAGGTCGGCACGCCGGAGAGCGGGGGTCGTCGTCTCCATGGCGCCACCTTGCGAGGCGGCGCTTGCACCGTGGTTGCCGGGCGCTTGCAGCGGGCTGACACCCGCTGTGACCAGGGACTACGTCAGGACGCTCCGAAGGGCCCGGTTGACCGACAGTAGGGCCCACCCGATGAGGATCATCAGGATGCCGACGCCGAAGGCGAACGCGGCCACGCCGAACGACACGACCGACGTGAACAGCGACGTACGCAGGAACGACGCGGTCATGACCGTCTCCCGGGCGGGGTCCTCGCGGTCGAGCTGGGCGTAGGTCAGGCCGCCGGTCTCCTCGAGGGCGTGGTCGTTGATGACCTCGGCCTCGGCGTAGGCGGTGAAGGGGCCGTCGACGTCCTCGCCCGCGAAGTTGTCGGCGTCGTCCGACACGACGATCTTCTCGTCGCTGAGCTGGTTCGTGACCACGATCCAGGTGACGGCGCCGGCCACCATCAGGACGACGCCGCTGATGATCACGAGGATCGCGAGGACGCGCAGCGGGCCGGTCGACCCGCCGGAGTGGCGGTGGGCGGGCGGGGTGGTCTCGTCGTCGGCCGCGGAGGCCTCGGGGACGTCGGGTGGGGGCGTGGGGTCCGGCTCGGCGACGGTGCCCGGGTCACCGGTCGTGGGGGTGGTCATGGCGATGGCTCCTTCCGGAGGCCGCGCGGCGGAAGTCTCCGAGGGAAGCATTCCGGCCGCGGGGGCGCGATCAAGGATCGATGTCCTCGCGGGGATCAGCGTTCGTACACCGCGAGGTCGACGGCCTTGACCGAGGCCCACACCTCGGCCCCGGGGACGAGGGCGAGCTCGGCCACCGCGGCCGGGGTGACCTCGGCCACGATCGCCACCGGCCCGGCCAGCTGGACCCGCACCCGGTCGTGGTCCGCCTCCAGGTCGACCACGCTGGCGGGCCAGGCGTTGCGGGCGCTGCCCTCCGGCCGGTGCCGGTGGAGCGCCACCGCCTGGGGGCGGACCGCCACCGCCACATCGGCGGCGGGGAGCGGGTCCGCCACCACGAGCTCGGCGCCGGACGCCAGCCGCACCGTGTGCTCGCCGGCGGCCGCGCCGGTGAGGAGGTTGACCCCGACGAGCTCGGCCACGTACGCCGACCGGGGCCGCCGGGCGACGTCCGCGGTCGTCCCCTCCTGGGTCACCCGCCCGTGCTCCAGGATGACGAGCCGGTCGGCCAGCACGAGGGCGTCCACCGGGTCGTGGGTCACGAGCAGCCGGGCCCCGGCGAAGGTGCGCAGGTGGCGGCGGAGCTCGGCCCGCACGTGGACCCGGGCGCGGGCGTCGAGGGCGGCCAGCGGCTCGTCCAGCAGCAGGACCTGGGGCTCGGTGGCCAGTGCCCGGGCCAGCGCCACGCGCTGGGCCTGCCCGCCGGACAGCGCCGCGGGGCGGGCGCCGGCCATCGACGCCAGGCCGACACGGTCGAGCCAGCGGGCCGCCGCGGCCCGGGCCTCGGCCCGGCCGGCGCCTCGGGCCCGCAGCCCGAAGGCCACGTTGTCGAGCACCGACAGCCGCGGGAACAGGAGGTAGTCCTGGAACACCAGGCCCACCGGCCGGTCCGAGGGCGGCACCAGCACCCCGGTGGCCGGGATCGTCCAGGACGGTGTCGCCGAGGGTGATGCGGCCCTCGTCGACGGGCTGGAGGCCGGCCACGGCCCGCAGGACGGTCGTCTTGCCCGCCCCGTTCGGGCCCAGCAGCGCCACCACCTCGCCGTCGCCGACCTCGACCGCGATCGCCAGGTCGAGCTCGCCGAGCCGCACCCGGACGTCGGCCGACAGCATCTCGGTGCCGCTCAGGCCGCCGAGCCAGCCGGTCGCCTCGGTCGCAGGGGCACGAGGACGGCGAGCGACACGGCGATGAGGACGAGCGACAGCGCGATGGCGGCGTCGCGGTCCGACTCCAGGGCCAGGAACACCGCCAGGGGCATGGTCTGGGTGCGCCCGGCGAGGTTGCCGGCGAAGGTGACGGTGGCGCCGAACTCGCCGAGCGCCCGGGCCCAGCACAGCACGGCTCCGGCGGCGATCGACGGCGCCACCATCGGCAGCGTCACCCGGCGGAACACCGCCCACCGGCCCGCCCCCAGCGTGGCGGCGGCGTCCTCGTAGCGGCGGTCCGCCGACCGGAGGCCGGCCTCCACGGTGACGACGAGGAACGGCATGGCCACGAACGTGTTGGCGGCGATCACGCCCCAGATGGAGAACGGCAGCAGGAACCCGGTGCCGTCGTAGACCGGCCCGCCCACCACCCCCCGCCGGCCGAAGGCGAACAGCAGGGCGGCGCCGCCCACCACCGGGGGGAGCACCATGGGCAGGATCACGACCGCCCGGAGCAGCGACCGGCCGGGGATGTCGGTGCGGGCCAGCAGCCACGCCAGCGGGATCCCCAGCACGAGCGAGATGGCGGTGGCGGCGAACGCGCTGACCAGCGACAGGCGCAGCGCCGCGGTGACGAGGGGGTCGGTGAGGCGCTCGCCCAGGGTCGACCACGGCGCCCGGGCCAGCAGCGCCACGAACGGCACGATCAGGAAGGCGAGCGCCACCGCCGCCAGCGGTACGAGCCCCCAGGGGGGCCGGGCCCCGCCGCGGCGCCGGCGTCGGCTCCCTCACTGTGTTGATGGTTCGCTCGCTGCGCTCGCTCACACCGGCAGGAAGCCGTACGAGGCCAGGATGTCCTGCCCCTCGCCGGACAGCACGAAGGCGACGAACTCCTCGGCCACGTCGGGGTCGGCGGCGGCCGACAGCGCCGCCAGCGGGTAGTCGGCGATCACGTTGTCCTCCTCCGGGATCTCGATGCCCTCGACGGCGTCGCCGGCCGCCAGCACGTCGGTGCTGTAGACGAGGCCGGCGTCGAGGTCGCCGGCCTCGACCTTGGTGAGCAGGCTACGCACGTCGGGCTCGTCGGTGTCCTGGGCCGGGGTCACGCCTGCGTTGGCGAGGGCCTCGCGCCCGAACTGCCCGCACGGCACCTCCTCGGCGCACAGCCCGATCAGCAGGTCGGCGACGGCGAAGTCGTCGAGGCCGTCGACGTCGCCGGGGTTGCCGGCGGGCACCACGATCTGCAGCTGGTTGCGCGGCGAACACCTCGGGCTCGCCCTCGACACCGTCGGCCTCGACCACCTGGTCCATGTTCGACGTGTTCGCGGAGGCGAACACGTCGGCGGGCGCGCCGGCCAGGATCTGCTCGCGGAGAGCGGACGAGGCGCCGAAGTTCAGCTCCACCGAGGCGCCGGGGTTGGCCCCCTCGAACGCGGTGGCGACCTCCTCGAAGGCGTCGGTCAGCGAGGCGGCCGCGAACACGGTGATCGAGCCGGACACGGTCTCCTCGGCGGGTGCTTCCGTGGTACCGGCGCTGTCCGACTCGTCGTCATCACCGCCGCAGGCCGCCGCGGCCAGCAGCAGGAGCGGCGCCGCGAGCAGGCGCGAGGCGTGGATGAGGTGCATGGAGGGCTCCCGTCCGTTCGACTAGTGGCAGTGACACTAGTGCGGGGCCGTGGGAGGATCGGACCGTGGCACGGAGGGATGCGCTCTCGCTCAACGAATGGGCCGTGCTCGCCTGCCTGGCGGAGCGCCCCCGCCACGGCTACGACATCGCCGTCGAGCTCGACCCCGCGGCCGAGCTGGGCGCGGTGTGGCGCGTGCCCCGCCAGCTCGTCTACCGGGCGCTGGACCGGCTGGCCGCACTCGGGCTGGCCACGCCCCGGCGCCAGGAGCCGGGCGAGGGAGGCCCACCGCGCCAGGTGTACGGCGCCACCGCGCCCGGACGGCGGCGACTCGACCGCTGGTTGGCCGAGCCGGTGCCCCACCTCCGCGACGTCCGGGGCGAGCTGCTGCTCAAGCTGGTGGTGGCCCGGCGCCTCGGCGTGGACGCGGGCCCGCTGGTGGCGGCCCAGCGGGCCGCCTTCGCGGTCGCGCTGGCCGCGCTGGCGGTGCCGCCACCCGGCGACGATCCCGTCGCCCTGTGGCGGCACCACTCGGCGGCGGCCGTGGGTGCCTTCCTCGACGCCTACTCGTCGACGAACTCCTCGGTGGCCCCGACCAGGGCGTAGATGATGCCGACGTAGAGGGCGAGCACGACGATGGCCCACAGCGGCGCCACGAAGATCATGAACACCGACAGCGAGGCGCCGATGAAGGCCCAGATCAGCCCGAGCATCTGGCCCAGCGGGTGCCGGGTCCAGAGGAGGTACGCGGTGACGAGCTGGACGATCCCGAGGAGCAGCCAGAACCATCCCCAGGCGGTGATGTCGACGCCGAACAGGACGTCGGCGAGCGCCTCCGTCTGGTCGTCCTCGGTGATGGCGGCGAGGCCGCTCAGGATGTTGTAGATCGCGACGATCCCGCCCAAGACGGCGGCGAAGGACACCCAACCGCTTCGGATCTGGGGTCTCGTTGACATGTCCACCTCCCGAAAGCGCCGCGCGGTGCGGCACAGGCAGCGGAGATCGTCCGTGCCCACGGGACCGGCAGCATCACCCCATCGGGGTAGTCCGGCGTCCGCCCGCCCACGGGGAGCCTGGCTCGGGTGCTCCGGGTGCTCTGGGTGCTCCGGATGGTCCCGGCGTGGCGGCGGCTCGGCGGGCGTCTCCGGCTCGGCGGGCTCGTGGGCTCGGCCGGGGTCCCGGGCTCGGCGGAGCGGCGGCTCGGCCGGCGCCTCGGGCTCGGCGGGAGCGACCGGCGTCTCGCCGGTGCCGGCGTCGGACGGGGCCGGGTCGACCGGAGCCGGGTCGACGAGCGCCGGCTCGACCGGTGCGGGCTCGACGGGTGCGGCTCGACCGGGACCTCGGCCGGCACCTCCTCGGTCACGGGATCGGGCGCCGGAGCGGTCTCGGCGGCCTCGGGCTCCGGCTCGGGGTCCGGCGTGACGGCCAGGCCGACCTCGAGCGTCGGGGCGCCGGCGTCCGCCGCGCCGGTCACGGGCTCGGCGGGAGCGGCCGGCTCGTCGACGACGACGCTCGGCGCCGGATCGGCCGTCTCGTGGACGGCGGTCGCACCCGATTCGTCCGGCGAGGTCATCTCGATCGGCGCCGCGACCGTGGGCGCCAGGTGCTCGCCGATCATCGGCACGACATGCTCGGCCACGGCCGGGACCACCACGGTGGCGGCCACCGTGGCGACGATGCCCGTCGTGGCGGCCGCCGCCGCGGCCACGCTGACGACGCTGGCGGTGGTGGCGGCCGCAGCCTTCATGGCCACGACCCGGCCGAGCGTCCGCACACCGCCGGAACGCGGGATGCGGGCCAGGGTCCGCCCCAGCGCCGCCCGGTGCATGGTGGTCACCATCACCGGCTCGTCCACCAGCTCGTGCGGCTCGGCCGGACCCCGGGCCCGGTGGATCAGCGAGCGCAGGTCCCGGTACCACGAGGGGGCGTCGGGGTCGACGGTCGTCCCGTCCCACACGCCGTCGGCGACCTCGGTGTCGAACTGGGTCATGTCGACCCACAGCTCGTCGCGGGGCGTCATGCCACCACCCCGTCGCCGGAGCGGGCGGCCAGCTGCCGCAGCGCCCGGTGGCACAGGACCCGCACCGCGCCCGCCGGGCGCCCCATGATGCGGGCCGTCTCGGCCACGGACAGGCCGCCGACGACGCGCAGCAGCACGGCCTCGGCCTGATCGGCGCTGAGCTTGCGCCACGAGCATGTCCACCGCGTCCTGGGCGCCGAGGCGGTCGACGACCTCGACGGCGGGATCGCCGCCCAGGCCCCACTCGTCGACCGTGTCCAGGCGGTCGCTGGCCACCAGGTCGGTGCGCTGGCGGACCCAGCGGCGCCGGTGGTCGATCAGCCGCCGGCGGGCGATCGTGAACAGCCAGGCGCGGAACCCGGCCTCGTCGCCCCGGAACTGGGGAAGGGTGCGGGCCACGGCGATCCACACCTCGCTGGCGAGGTCGTCCGCCGCCCGGGGCTCCTGCGCCCGGAAGTAGCGCAGCAACGCGGGCTGGTACGCGCGGAACAACTCGGTGAGCGCCCAGTGCTCACCGTTGCCCGCCGCGGAGACGACGTCCGGTAGATCAACGTCTCGAATCATCTGCCCACCGACACGATAGCCACATGCAGTGGAGATGTGCCACTCAGGGTGACAGAAGTTCCGATCGTGCGGAAAAGCAGACGAACCGCCGGCCCACGGGCCGACGGTTCGTCGAAGGTCTCGCCCTCAGTGGGGCGGAAGGTCAGATGACCCGGACGTTCTGGGCCTCGTCGCCCTTGCGGCCCGGGCCGATGTCGAACTCGACACTCTGCCCCTCGTTGAGGGTCTTGTAGCCATCCCCCTGGATGTTGGAGAAATGGACGAACACGTCGTCCCCATCCTCACGGGAGATGAAGCCGAAGCCCTTCTCCGCGTTGAAGAACTTCACAGTTCCAGTAGCCAATGCTCTCTCTTCTCTGGGTTCCGAGCCGATCCACGTGACCAACTCGCCCGGCCACTGTACCGGACCCGCCAGCTACTACTTGTAGCGATAGGTGATTCGGCCGCGATTCAGGTCGTAGGCGGACACCTCGACCTGCACGCGGTCGCCCGGCAGGATGCGGATGCGGTTCTTGCGCATCTTCCCGCTCAGGTGGCCGAGCACCGTGTGCCCGTTGTCGAGTGCGATGCGGAAATGGCCCCCCTTGAGGGCTTCTTCTGTGCGCCCTTCGAGAATGAAGGCGTCGTCCTTGGTTTTCGGCAAGCGTCGGTCCTCGCTCTAGTCAGCCCGTCCAGCCTACGAAATCCCGGCCCCGTTGCCACGCATCGGGGCGGGTCAGCGGGTGATCCCGAGCGGCGTGACGCGGTGCTCGGGGAACACCGTGCCGAGCGCCCCGCCCAGGCCGAGGCGGTGGGACACGAGCTCGCCGAGCACGTCGCGGTAGTCGTTGGCCCCGGCCACGTCGCCCTGGTCGAGCGCCTCGGGCGCCAGGCCCGGCCAGGCCCCGTGGACCGTGTTGCCGGCCAGCCCGCCGCCGATGATCAGCGCGGTGGCGCCGTGGCCGTGGTCGGTGCCGCCGCTGGCGTTCTGCTCGACGCGGCGGCCGAACTCGGTCATGGCCACGACCGTGACGTCGTTCAGGCGGTCGCCGAGGTCGGTGGCGAACGCCCCGAGCAGCTGCCCGAGCGTGGTGAGCTGGTTCTTCATGTCGCCGCCGTCGACCGTGCCCAGGTTGGTGTGCATGTCCCAGCCGCCGATGTCGACGCACGCCACCCGCAGCCCCACGTCCGCCTTGATGAGCCGGGCCAGCTCCCGCATCCGGGTCCCGGCGTCGCCGTCGGGGTACGTGGCGCCCGCCGCCGGCTGGTAGCCGGCGGTCGCCAGCCCCCGGGCCACGTCCAGGCCGGCCAGGGTGCTGGCGGCGTCGGTGGCCATCGGGTGCTCGATGCCGGCGTACATGGCGGCGATGGCCTGCGACGCCTGCGGCCGGATCTCGTCGCCCACGTCCAGCTTGAACTCGTCGAACTGCGGATCGTCATCGGCGCCTGGTCGCCGGCCAGCGCGCGGGGCAGCGTCGAGCCCATGCCCACGGCCCGGAACCCGGTGCCGGGGCCGAGCGCGTCGAGCACCCGGTCGAGCCAGCCCTCCACGGCACCCGCCGACGAGCCGCCCCGCTCCAGGCAGTCCTGGGCCTGGAAGTGGCTGCGGGACACGTCCGGCGTCGACACGGCGGGCACGGCGGTGAACTGGCCCCGCTTCCACAGCTCGTGGACCGGGGCGAGCGCCGGGTGGAGGCCGAAGCCGCGGTCGAGCGGCAGCAGCACCGACGACGGCACCCCGATGCGGGGTCGCGCCGCCTGCAGGTGGGGGTCGTCGGCCGGGACCACCACCGACAGCCCGTCGACCCCGCCCCGCAGGAACATCACCACGAGCGCCCCGGACCCCGACCCCTGGGCGAACCCGGCCCGGGCCGTCACCAGCTGGGCCCCGAGCGCGGCGACCGCCACCTTGCCCGCCCCGGCCAGCACCTGCCGGCGGGTGAAGCCCTCGCGCCGCCACACGTCGCGGCGCGCCTCGTTGAGCTCGACGTTCACGTCCGGCTCCTCATCTCAGCGTGAAGTAGGGGGAGTCGAGGACGAGCGCCGCCAGCTCGTGGCACTTCCAGTCGAGCCCCGCCCGCTGCGACGACATGGCGGGGTCGCCGCCCAGGAACCCGACGAGGGCGTCCCGCTGGGGCGGGTGGAACAGCTGGAAGCACAGCAGCTGGCACAGGCTGTCGACGTACTCGCCGACCGTGCCCGTGGGCATCCCCGCCGCCAGGTTCTTGGCCTCCGTGAACGCCAGGCCGTCGTACCAGCCGCCCACCACCGCCCGGTGGTTGTTCCACAGGGCGAGCATGCCGCCGGCCGAGCGCCAGGCCGCGTGCACGTCGGGGTAGCCGTTGGGGGCCGGCCACGCCAACGGCCGGTGCCCGGCGTTGTGGGCCCGGTTGGCGAGGCCGGCGACGCCGTAGCCGATGTCGTCGCCGGGCTGCACGCCGACCACCCGGGCCGACGCCACCACGTTCTCCAGCGGCCGCCGGGTCTTCTGGCCGACCGCCGCCCAGAACTCCGCGGACCGGAACAGCACGTCGAGCACCGGGCCGATGGCGGTCCCGTTCTCGAGGTAGGTCCCGGCCAGGCGGTCGACCAGCTCCTGGGGCGGCATGTCCGACACCATCCGCACCGCCAGCTTGCGGGCGATGGTCTGGGCCGTGGCGGGATGGGCGGCGAGGTGGCGCAGGTAGGCGTCGCCGGCGTCGAGCCCGCCCTCGGGCGTCGCGTTGTCGTGGGCGAAGTCGAGGACCGTGACCGGCCCCGTCCAGTGCTTGCGGGCGTCGTAGGTGAAGGTGCCCTCGACGCCCGGCCCCTGCTCGCCGACCACGGTCCGCCCGGTCAGCAGGTAGGCGCTGTTGCGCACGTCCTGCTCGGTGTAGCCGGAGCCCACGCCGACGGTGTGCAGCTCCAGCAGCTCGCGGCCCATGTTCTCGTTGACCGACTCCTTGGTCGACTGGGCGGCGTTGAGGTAGCGCAGCATCGCCGGGTGGCGGCCCGCGCCGAGCAGCATGTCGGTGAACGACCCGAGGGCGTGGGGGCGGATCACGTCGTTGTGGTACGACACGGCGACGTCCCAGCCCCCCGGGCCCGGCGTCGGGACGTTGAGGTGGTTGGCCCAGAAGTCGACCATGACCTCGAACAGCTGGCGGCGCGACCACACCTGCCGGCCGATGGTGGCCAGGCCGTAGTCGGTCATGGCGTCCCACTTGTAGCGCTCGATGGCGCCCCGGATGGTGGGCGGGTCGGCGCTGGCCAGCGGGAACGTGCCCCACACCTGGTCGGCGACCGGGTCGGGGATGGCGGCCGGGTCCATCTGCGTGGCCAGCCAGCCGTCGATGCCGAGCGTGTGGATCTCGTCGACCAGCTCGCGGGTGGGACCGAAGGTGGCCCGCCGGGCCAGGTGGAGCGCAGGGTCGTCGGTGGCGAGGATGGTCGGCACCGTGACCCGGGTGGCGGCCGCGGCCTCGCCCGCCGTGGCGAACAGCATCCGGGGCGCCTCGACCTTGGCCGCCGACACCCGGCCGCCCGTCGCCGCGTAGCTCTCGTCCCGGTTGGCGAACGCGCCACCGTCGGCCGGGCGCTCGGCGGCCGCCCGGCCCTCGTGGTCGGCGAAGGGATCGCCCCGGCCGGTGTTCCCGGGCACGCCCCGGGCGACGACGGCGATGGCCGCGGCGGACCCGGCCAGTGCGCCGATCACCTTGCGGCGATCGAGTGTCACAGGTTCCGACATGCAGGACTCTCCCCCAGCCCCCAGATGCCGCCCGGCGGGCAGCTTAGGACCCCGGCGTCAGCCGGTGAGTGACAACCGCGGACCGCGGCGCGAGCGTCGCCGGGGCGCGTGGCCACCAGGTCGGGGACGGCCCGAACGGTGCGGGCGGCCGGTCGCTAGGCGATCCGCCGCACGTCGGCGGCGGCGCTGTCGTCGTCCGCGGCCGGCGGCCCGATCGCCGGCGGTGCCGGGGACCGGCCGGCGTCGGGCCGCGGTCCCCGCGGGCCCGGCCGGAACCGGTCGGCCATGGCGGCGACCTCCGTGTCGGGCACCGCGGCCGCCCGCACCCGGGCCGCCGCGGCCCGGCCCTCCGCCGCCAGCGCCACGCCGTCCGGCCCGACCCGCACGACGTGGCGGAACCACGCCGCCAGCGACGGCGAGGCCGTGCGCACGGTGGCCACCACGACGACGCCGGCCGCCGCACCCCGGGTGAGGATCTGCTCCACCGGCCGCCGCAGGCGCCGCCGGGTGTCGTCGTCGAGGCCGTCGGCCCAGACCGCGAGGTCGTCGAGCACCAGCACGACCAGCGGGTCGTCGCGGCCGGGGCCGGGCCGGCGCTCGTGCACCAGGGCGGCGGCGTCCTCGACCACGGCGATGCCCGGGTCCCGGTCGCCCGCGGCCAGGCGGGTGAACAGCGGGGCCCCGATCCGGAGGTCGGGGCCGCCGCCGTCGACGCCCCACAGCTCGACCGAGCCGTCCCGCACCCGGGCGGCCAGCGACCGCACGAGCGACCACACGACCGACTCGCGCCCGGTGCCGTCGCCGGTGCCGGGCGCCCCCGCCACCAGCAGGTGGCCGCGGGCCAGGCGGACGGTCCAGGGCGCGCCGTCCTCGTGGGTGCCGACGACCAGGGCGTCGAGGTCGGGGCGGTCCGGCACGGGGAGCGGCGGGAGCGGCCGGGACAGGGGATCGCCCCGGCGCAGCTCCAGCGTCACGGCCCCGGCGCCGTCGTCGCGCACCCGGCAGCTCCGGGCGCCGAGGGCGGCGGCCAGGTGGGGGGCCCGGGCCGCCACCAGCTCGGGCGTCTGGCCGTCGAGGAGGTGGACGCGCACGGTGTCGGTCCAGCGGGTCGAGCGCACGGCCCCGAGCCGGGGCACCGGGCGGCGCCACTCGCCGGGTCCGTCGAGGGCGCAGGCCACCATGGCCCGGCGCCACCGGCGGCCGTAGACGAAGGTCCGCCGCCAGCGGCGCAGCACGGCCCGGTCGAACCCGGCCCGGTCCCGCCACCGCCACAGCAGGGCCCCGGCCGCCACCGCCGCCCACAGGCCGAGGGCGGCGGGCCACCCGCCGCCGGCGACGGCCAGGGCGGAGCCGCCCAGGGCCGCCGCGCAGAACGGGTGGCGGACCGCCAGCCACACCACGAGCGCCCCCAGCGCCACCACCAGGACGGCCCCGGCGGTGGCCACGGCCACGACCACCGCCGCGACGAGCGAGAGACCACCGGTGTGGTTCGACCTCGTCACGACGACCCGTGCCATGGACGCATCGTGAGGAGGCGCGCACGGGGCGCGTCCAGGACACTCTCCGCGCGCATCTGTGCGGCGTACCGCGCATCCGTGCGCGGAGTGGTGCGCGCAGCGTGCGCCGCTGCGCGCGCATCGGAGATCGCGGCGAGAATTGCAGGATGGACGGCGCACCGCAGAGCCTGGGGACGACGATCGCCGCCCTCCGGCGGCGGCGGGGCATGAGCCAGGGCGAGCTGGCCGAAGCGGTCGGCGTCACCCGCTCGATCGTGTCCGCCTGGGAGAACGACCGCCGCGGCCCCCGCCCCGCCCACCTGTCCGCCCTGCGCGACCTCCTCGGCCTCCCCGCCGAGGTCACCGGGTCGTCGGGCAACGGCGACCGCGGACATCCCGGCCCGGTCCTGCCGGCGGGCACCACCGTCAACGCCCTGCTGCGCCAGGCGGCGGACGGCCTCCTCGCCCACCTGTCGGCCGGGACGGCGGTCGACGGCCTCCCCGGCTACGGCTGGCGCCGCGAGGTCGACGACCCCTCCCAGCCGCTGTCGGCCATGGCGACCGCGTACGGCCTGCAGGCGATCCTGCTGGCCGGCACCCGCGACTGGCGGGTCGACCTGCAGCTCGTCCGCGACCTGCTGCGCCGGCTCGAGCTGCCCGGCGGCGGCTGGTCGGCGCTGAGCGGGCGCAACGTCCTCGCCCGCCCCGAGGTGACGTCGGTGGTGATCGGCGCCCTGACCGACGCCGGCGAGGACCCGGACTACATCGCCGAGCGCATCGACCTGCTGGTGACGACGCTGCAGCGCCGGGTGTCCGGGGCCGAGCGGGCGCGGCCCTACGTCCTGACCACGTCGCTGCTGGAGATGAGCCGCCTCGACGTCGCCGACGCGGTGGCCCGCCGCTTCCTCGACGACCTGGTCGACCTCGCCATCGACGACGACGGTGCCCGGGCCTGGCCCGTCCGCATCGACAACACGATGGACGGCGCGGATCCGTCCACGGTCCACACCGCGGCCGCGGTGCGGGCGCTGTCCGCGTGGGCGGACCGGCTCAACGACGACTGGCTGTGGGAGGTCGCCGTGTCGGGCCGGGCGTGGCTGGAGCGCAACGCCGAGCTGGACCTCGAGAACGAGACCCTGCGGGTCGAGTCGGCCGA
Organism: uncultured Acidimicrobiales bacterium; assembly: GCA_963759225.1. Taxonomy (GTDB): domain Bacteria; phylum Actinomycetota; class Acidimicrobiia; order Acidimicrobiales; family VFJN01; genus ZC4RG19. The sequence continues at coordinate 245,716 of CAVWYL010000022.1, forward strand.
CGGCGACGAGGACCTCCACGTCGTGAGCCACTTCACGCCGGCCATCGTCCTGCGGGCGATCGTCGACGCCCGCGGCGACCTGGGCGGCCTCGTGGGCCGCCAGGCCCGCCGCGAGGTGCTCCGCTACTACCGGCCGGAGGCCCGCCTGTGGCGCTGGCCGAGCGGCGGCGGGGCCTACCCGGTGTGGATGACGTACCAGGGCGTGGCCGCGCTCCGGTCGTGGGGGCTTTCGCGCGCCGCGGAGTGAGCGGATGTGGCAGCATTGCCCGGTTGGGGATGACTCGCACGAACCGGCGAGATCGGTACCATCGCCGGGCATAGTGCGTGGATTGCGCGCGGGGAGACAGTGACCGTCAACAGTGTGGTTGATGAGGTGGGACAGGGTGGACAGATCGACGCGGTGTTGCAGTCGCGCTCGACCCGGGAGGCCGTCGCCGAGCGCAGCTACTGGCACCCCAACGGGTTCCTGAAGATCGTCCTGGACGGTCGCTCGGGGCAGTCGCAGGTCCGGCTGCACGTGTGGCCGTCGCCGGTCCGCGACGACGATCCGCACGACCACGCGTGGCGGTACCGGTCCCAGGTGCTGGCCGGGGCGCTGCTGGAGGTCCGCTACGACGAGGTCGGGCCCGGCCTGGGCGCGGAGCTGATGTGGCGCCACACCTACCGGCCCTCGGGGCCGGGCCGGTTCCAGCTCGACGCGCCCGTCCTCGTGAACCTGCGGGAGGTCGAGCGCCGCGTGTACCTGACCTCGATGGCGAGCCACGGCGACGCGACCCGCATCCACCGGTTCACGCCCGCGATCACGCCGGCCGTCACGCTGCTGGCCGTGGGCCCGCCCCAGCAGGCGCACTCGAGCGTGTACCGGCGGGAGGCCGTGGCCGAGCAGGTCGTCGCGCCCCGGCCGACGACCCCGGGCGAGGTCGGCACCTGGGTCGAGTTCGCACGCGCGGCCCAGTGCTCGACCTGACCCCCGCCCCGCCGGCGCCCGGGGCCCGGGCGGCGCTCGATGCCGTGCTCGACCTCGCGGCCGGGCTGGTCCCGCTCGACCGGCGGCGGCTGGCGCGGCTGCGGCGGCGGCGGGCCCGGGCGTTGGCGACCGTGGAGGCCGCGGCCGCGGCCGCGGGCGCCGGGGCGCTGCGGGGGTCGTGGCGGTGGGGCGACTTCCACCTCGACGAGCGGACCGGCCGGTCGTGCAGCGACGTCGACCTGTTCGGCCGGGACACGCACGCGGCCGGCCGCCTCTCCACCGGGGCCGGGCCGCTGCGGGTGGCCGTCCACGCCGTCGACTACGAGCGTTCGGTGTCGCTGCGGGTGTCCTACGCCTTCGCCCTCGTGAACCTGGCGACGGCCCGGGTGGCCCGCGCCGACGACCCCTACCTGCTGGCCAAGGCCCAGCTGATGCTGGCCCGGCAGGACACCGGCGAGCGCTACGCCGACGTCGCCGCCCGGCTGGGCGGGCCGCCGGCGGTGCGGCTGGTGGCCCGCAAGCTCGGCCTCGACCACGGTCCCGGCGCCCGGGGGGTGGACGCCGGGCGTGCCGGTGGGCGAGCCGCCGCCCCCGCTGGCCCCGGTGCTGGAGCAGCTCCTCGCGGGCCGCCCGCACCGCACCGGGCTCGAAGCCCTGCGCCGCTACGTCGAGAACGGGCTGCCCGAGCTCGACGAGCGCCACCGCCGCTACGTCGGCGACAAGGTCCTGCATCTGGCCCGGACGGTCGTCGGTCCCTAGTGGGGTGGCTCGCAGCCACCCCACTAGGTTTGACCGGCGATGACCGGCGACGCACCCACCATCGAGGCGCCGGCCTGGTTCCGGCGGGCGCTGGCCGAGCCCTTCACCGACGAGCACGTCGCCGTCGGCGGGGCCGAGGTCCACTACCTGGCGTGGGGGCGGCCGGGCCGGCGGGGGCTGGTGTTCGTGCACGGCGGCGCGGCGCACGCCCACTGGTGGACGCACGTCGCCGCGTCGTTCGCCGCCGACTTCCGCGTCCTGGCCCTCGACCTGTCCGGCCACGGCGACAGCGGGCACCGCGACGGGTACTCGCTCACGACCTGGACCGACGAGGTCATGGCCGTGGCCGCCGCCGGGGGCGTCGAGGGCCCGCCGGTCGTGGTCGGCCACAGCATGGGCGGGTTCGTCACCATCGCCACCGCCGCCCTCCACTCCGACCGGCTGGCGGGCGCCGTCGTGTGCGACTCGCCGGTGGCCGCCCCCGATCCCGAGGTCGACGCCGCCCGCCTCGGCAGCGCGTTCGGCACACCGCGCACGTACCCGTCGCTCGACGCGGCGCTGGCGCGCTTCCGCACGGTCCCGCCCCAGGACCACTACCTGCCCTATGTCGTCGACCACGTGGCCCGGCACTCGGTGCGCCGCACCGAGGGCGGCTGGCGCTGGAAGTACGACCCCGGGGTGTTCGCCCAGTTCTCCCGGGGGCTGCGCTCGGTCGCCCTGCCCTACCTGCGCGAGGTCCGCTGCCGCCTGGCGCTGCTGCGGTCGGAGCACGGCCTCGTGACCGCCGACATCGGCGCCGACATGTACGACATGCTCGGCCGCGTGGCCCCGGTCATCGAGATCCCCGAGGCCGGGCACCACGCCATGCTCGACCAGCCGCTGCTGCTGCTCACCGCCCTGCGGACGCTGGTGGCCGACTGGGACCACTCCGAGCCCCACCGCCGCGCCGACTGAGAGCCGGCCGGCGGGCGGCCCGGCCGCCGGTCACCAGATGCGGACCCGGTCGTCCTCGTCGAGCCACATGGCGTCGTCCTTGGTGACCGCGAAGGCGTCGTGGAACTCGTCGAGGTTGCGCACGACGTTGGCCCGGAACTCGGGCGGGGAGTGGGGGTCGATGGCCAGGCGCCGGATCTGCTCGGCCTCGCGCACCACCATGCGCCACACCTGGGCCCAGCCGAGGAACACCCGCTGGCTGCCGGTCAGGCCGTCGATCTCCGGCGGCTCGGCGCCCTGCAGGCTGAGCAGGTACGCCTTGTGGGCGATGGTGATGCCGCCGAGGTCGCCGATGTTCTCGCCGACGGTCAGCGCCCCGTTGACGTGGTGGCCGTCGAGGCCCTCCGGCTCCAGGGCGTCGTACTGGGCGATCAGCTTCTGCGCCCGGGCGTCGAACCCCTCGCGGTCGGCGTCGGTCCACCAGTCGGACAGGTTGCCCTGCCCGTCGTAGCGGCTGCCCTGGTCGTCGAAGCCGTGGCCGATCTCGTGCCCGATCACCGCCCCGATGCCCCCGAAGTTGGCGGCGTCGTCGGCCTCGGGGTCGAAGAACGGCCACCGCAGGATGGCGGCGGGGAACACGATCTCGTTCATGCCCGGGTTGTAGTAGGCGTTGACCGTCTGGGGGGTCATGTGCCACTCGTCCCGGTCGATCGGCCCGCCCAGCTTGGCCAGGTTGCGGTCGGTCTCGAACGCGTCGCAGCGACGCACGTTGCCGAGCAGGTCCCCGGGGTCGATGACGAGGGCCGAGTAGTCGCGCCAGCGATCCGGGTACCCGACCTTGGGGGTGAACTGCTGGAGCTTCTCCAGCGCCCGCTGGCGGGTCTCGGGCGACATCCAGTCGAGCGCCTCGATGTCGGCCCGGTAGGCCTCGACCAGCCAGCCGACGAGCCGGTCCATGTGGGCCTTGTGCTCGGGCGGGAAGTGGCGGGCCACGTACAGGCGGCCCACGGCCTCGCCGAGGCCGCCCTCGACCACGTCGACACCCCGCTTCCACCGCTCGCGCAGCTCGGGGATGCCCGACAGCAGCGTGCCGTAGAACGCGAAGTCGGCGTCCACGAACCGGCTGGACAGGAACGGCGCCGCCGCCCGCACGTGGTGGAACACCAGCCACGCCCGCCAGTCGGCGAGCGGGACCTCGCCCAGCAGCCGGGAGGCGGTCTCGAGCGCCTCGGGCTGGCGCACCACGACCTCGTCGAACGCCCCGTCGGGGACCTCGGTGGCGGCGAGCCACCGGTCCCACCCGAGCGCGGGGGCCAGCTCGTCGAGCTGGGCGCGGGTGCGCTTGTTGTGGGTCTTGAGCGCGTCGCGGGAGTCGACCCGGTTCCAGTGGCCGCCGGCCAGCGCGGTCTCGAGCGCCATGACCCGCTCGGCGGCGCCGTCGGGGTCGGGCTCGTCGACCAGCCGCAGCAGGGTGGCGATGTGGGCGACGTACGCGGCCCGGATCTCGGCGTAGGCGTCCTCGCGGTAGTACGACTCGTCGGGCAGCCCGATCCCGCCCTGCACGAGGTTGACGATGTAGCGGGTGGCGTCGTCGCCGTCGTTGTCGACGTACCAGCGCAGGAGCCCGGGGGTGCCGTGGCGCTGGAGCCGCCCGAGCAGCGTCGCCAGCTCGTCGACCGAGGCCACGGCGCGGATGTCGGCCAGGTCGTCGGCGAGCGGCGCGGCGTCGCGTGCCTCCGCGCCCTCCGCGTCCATGAACGACGCCCACAGGTCGCCGACCTTGCGCTCGTCGCTGCCGGCCGGGGCGTCGCCCGCCGCCGCCTCCTCGGCCAGGGCCCGCACGTCGAGCTCGGCCTGGTCGCGCAGGGCGTGGAACGCCCCGTGGGCGGCCCGGTCGGGCGGGATCTCGGTCTCGGCCAGCCAGCGGCTGTTCACGTGGCGGAACAGGTCGTCCTGGGGGCGGATGTCGGGGGACAGCTCGTCGACGGCGATGCCGCTCGGGAGGGTGTCGGCCATCCGGCCAGCCTATGAGGCCGCGCCGGAAGGTCGCGGCCCGAGGCCCGGCCTACGGTGCCCCCGCCTGGAGCAACGCGTCGACCAGGCGGGCGACGGACTCCATGGTGGCGAACAGCGAGTCGCCCGCGGTGGCGTCCGGGTCGACGCCCACCAGCAGCTCGATGCCGAGGAACAGCGCGGCCACCGCGGTCGTGAGGTCGGCGGCGGGGAGCAGCCCGGCGTAGGGCGTGCCGTCGAGCAGCCGGTCGATCGTCGCGCCCACCAGCGCGGTCCACGGCTCGAACGCGTCGCGCACGCCCTGGGCCAGGTCCTCGCCGCCGACGGCGCCCGCCAGCATCTGGGTGAGCGCGGCGACGGTGCCGGCCTGGAACTCCTCGTCGTGGAGCCGCCGGGCCACGGCCACGAGCCCGGTCAGCGAGTCGACGTCCTGCAGCGCCTCGGCGTAGAGGGCGGAGCGCCGCTCGCTCTCGCTGCGGGCGACCGCCACCAGCAGGGCGTCGACGGACCCGAAGTGGTAGAAGATCAGCGCCTGGTTGAAGTCGCCGTGGCGGGCGATGCTCCGGGCGCTGATGCCGGCGATGCCCTCGTCGCGCAGGGCGGCGAGCGCGGCGTCGAGGATGCGCTCCCGCGTGGAGGGTGCGGTGGCGGGGGTCCGGGTGTCGGAGGGCATGGCGGCCTCAGCCCGGGGCGGTGAGCGGGACCTCGAGGAAGCGGGCGTCCATGAGCGTGCCCAGCGACCAGGTGGCGTACGTCCGGGGGAAGGCGGCGAGCCCGTCGCCCACGGCGGTCTGGTTCAGGTGCGACACGGCCCGGCGGGCGTCGTCCGCGTAGCGGTCGGCGGCGGTCAGCGCCCCGGCCACGGCCCCGGACCGCCGCACGAGGTCGAGCGCGGCCGACACCCGGGCGGCGCCGCCGTCGTCGCCGGCGGCGGCGGCGATGGCCTCGGGGTCGAGGAAGCGGCGGAGCTCGTCGCCGTCGGGCCCGCGCAGCGCGGTCAGCACCGGCAGCGTGTAGACGCCGCTGGCGATGTCGTTGCCGGTGGGCTTGCCCAGCCGGGCCTCGTCCCCGACGATGTCGAGCACGTCGTCGAGGACCTGGAACCCCATGCCGAACGCGTCGCCGAAGGCGGCGACGGCCTCGGCGTTGCGGTCGGCCACCCGGCCGGTGTGGGCGCCCAGCTTGCAGGCGCAGGTGAACAGGGCGGCGGTCTTGCCCCGCACCGAGGCGAGGTGGGCCTCGATGGTGCGGTCGGGGTCGAACGCGTCGCGCATCTCCAGGACCTGGCCCTCGCACAGCTCGCCGAGCGCCTTGGCGAGCAGGCCGGCGGCCTCGCCGCTGACCGCCGGCGGCCAGCTCCGCCGCCCGGGCCAGGATGTAGTCGCCGGTCAGCAGGGCGTGGTCGACGCCCTCGACGGCGTTGACCGTGGCGCGGCCCCGGCGGGTCGGCGCGGCGTCGATGATGTCGTCGTGGACCAGGGACCCGACCTGGACCAGCTCGACCGCGGCGGCGCTGTCGACGACCCGGTCGTCGAACACGCCGCCCAGCTCGGCGCAGACGATCGTGAACAGCGGGCGGAGGCGCTTGCCGCCGGACGACGCCACCCGCAGGGCGGCGTGCCCGAGGAGGGCGTCGTCGCCCCGCAGCGCGGTGGCGATGCGGTCGTCGACGGCGGCGAGCCGGTCGGGCAGGTCCGGGATGCCGAACACGCGGGCGAGGTGGGCGGGGGAGAGCGCCGGCACGGGCTCGGAGGTGACGGGGGGCATCGGGTCTCCTCGCGTTGAGCGGACGCTTTGAGCGTATGCTCAACCGGCGGCGGCGGCAAGGGTGACGAGTGTCACCCATTCGGGTGTCATCGATCGGGGACCGTCCCCTATTTGAGACTGTATCCGGTCTCCATACGGGGACAATTGACGGCTCGTCATTGCAGGACGAGGATCGAGGCACTTACCACGGGTCCGCCCGTCGGTCACCTGACAGGTGGTGGCGGCACGGCGCAGTGCCGTCACCAAGCACGACGTAGCCAGCGGTTCGTCCGCACGATGCGCTGCGCCGGCGTGGCCACGCCGGCGGGCGGCCGGCCGCGTCCCCGCACCGGTCACGCGCCGCCGGACCCCACGCCGAGGGGGCAATGTGCGAACCAACAAACGAACAATTACCCGGAGAAGCAGTGCTCCAATCAGGCGATCGCAGCAGATCCGCCGCCGCCCGCTCGGGCGCACGGTGACGGCGGCCGTCGTGGCGTTGGTCCTGTGCGCCGGCGCCACGCTCGTGTCGCCGGGCGCCTCCGCCCAGCTGTCGCAGTCGACCCAGGCCCTCGACGGGGCCGGCAACAACCGGAACCGCCCCGACCAGGGCCGGGCCGGCACCGCCTACCCCGGCTCGCGCCCGCCCGCTACGCGGACGGTCGCAGCGCCCCGGTATCCGGTCCCAACTCCCGGTCCGTGAGCAACCGCATCTTCAACGACGTCCACCAGAACCTGTTCTCCGAGAACGGCGTGTCCCAGTGGGGCTTCACCTGGGGCCAGTTCCTGGACCACACCTTCGGTCTGCGCGACGAGGCCGGCACCGTGGCCAACATCCCGTTCAACGCGGCGACGACCCGCTGGAGGAATTCACCAACACGCTGGGCGTCGATCCCCTTCACCCGGTCGGCGGCCACGCCCGGCACCGGCGTCTCCAACACCCGCCAGCAGACCAACACGGTCAGCTCGTACATCGACGCCTGGGCCGTCTACGGCGGCACCGACGCCCGCCTCGACTGGCTGCGGGTCGGGAGCAACGACGGCAACCCCAACAACAACAGCGCCCGCCTGCTGCTCGACGGCGAGGGCCTGCTGCCGCGCCGCGACGCCCGGGGCAACGCGGCCACCGCGCCGGTCATGGCCATCGACGGGCGGCTCATCGGCCAGCCCGGCCGGGCCATGACGGCCGGCGACGTGCGGGCCAACGAGAACATCGCGCTGGAGGCGACCCACACGCTGTTCGCCCGCGAGCACAATCGCATCGTCGGGCTGCTGCCGGCCAACCTCAGCGAGGACACGAAGTTCGCCATCGCCCGGCGGATCGTGATCGCCGAGCAGCAGTACATCACCTACAACGAGTTCCTCCCGGCCATGGGGATCCGGCTGCCCTGCTACCAGGGCTACAACCCGAACGTCAACGCCAACCTCGGCAACGAGTTCGCCACGGTCGGCTACCGGGCCCACAGCATGATCCACGGCGAGATCGAGCTCGAGGCGGACGCGGCCCGCTACTCGGACCGAGCAGCTGGCCGCGCTCCGGGCCGCGGGCGTCGAGGTGATCCCCGCCGAGGAGGGCGAGGTCGAGCTGGTCGTCCCGCTCAACGTGGCGTTCTTCAACCCGGACCTGATCAGCCTGCTGGAGCTCGGCCCGCTGCTGCAGGGCATCGGCCTCGAGGCGCAGTACAAGAACGACGAGCAGATCGACAACCAGCTGCGCAGCGTGCTGTTCCAGATCCCGGTGGCCGGCAACCCCGGCTGCCTCGACGGGCCCGAGCTGCCCGAGTGCTTCCAGGGCGTCGTCGACCTCGGCGCCATCGACATCGAGCGGGGCCGCGACCACGGCATGCCCACGTACAACCAGATGCGGGCCGCGTTCGGCCTGCCGGCGAGGACCTCGTTCCGGGCCGTCACGGGGGAGGCCACCGAGAGCTTCCCGGCCGACCCCGAGCTGACGCCGGGCAACGAGATCAACGACCCGGACGCCCTGGACTTCGTGCGCCTGATCGACGCGGACGGCCAGGACATCGAGCTCGGCAGCGAGGAGGCCGAGGCCGCGGCGGTCCAGGGCATCCGCCGCACGACGACGGCGGCCCGCCTCCGGGCCACGTACGGCTCGGTCAACAACCTGGACGCCTTCACCGGCATGGTCGCCGAGCCGCACGTGGCCGGCACCGAGTTCGGTGAGCTGCAGCTCGCCATGTGGCGCCGCCAGTTCCAGGCGCTGCGGGACGGTGACCGGTTCTTCTACGGGAACGATCCGAACCTCAACCTCATCCGGTTGGTCTACGGCATCGACTTCCGCCGGAACCTGGGCGACATCATCGCCCTCAACACCGACATCCCCCGGGCCGAGCTGGAACCGAACGTGTTCCTCGCCCCCGCGGACTGATCCCCTCCCTCTGCGCGGGCCGAACGGGGCCCCGGCCACCCTCACCCGGTGGTCGGGGCCCCGTGCTCCACGAGCGGTGGCGCCTGCACTACTCTCGGGGGCGGCTGAGAGGCTGCGCCGATAGGCGTAGCCGTGGCCCGAGCGGCCCGCTGCGAAGCAGCAAGAGCGGGAAGCACGGACCACGGTGGCCGCGATGGCGTGCCCTGTCCGCGCACGCTCTGAGCACCGAAGGCGGGGTGGACGCAGCGTGCGAGAGCGGGTCAACGTGATCGGCCCGGACCAGGCGGCCATGGCCGCCCTCGTGCGCGTCCCCACGCTCGGGGTGGTGCGCCAGACGCTGCGGGAGCTGCCCGACGGCCGCTGGCGGGTCCAGGCGATCGCCGAGGCCGGCGAGCTGGCGGCGCTGGCGGCCGACGGGTTCGCCGTCGAGGCGCTGGAGGCCGGGGCCGATCTGGCGGGCGACCGCCGGCGCCGCGGCGCGGGTCGCGGGCTACATGGACGTCGCGGAGGTCGACCGCCGCCTGGCGGCCCTGGCCGGCCCGCCGCACGCCGCGGTGGCGTCGCTGCTCACCCTGCCCCACCGGACCTGGCAGGGCCGCGCCTGCCACGTCCTGCGCATCGGCGACCCGGGCGGCGACGGGTCCCGGCCGGGGATCTGCGTGCTCGGCGGGGTCCACGCCCGCGAGTGGGGGAGCGCCGACATCGTGGTCGCCTTCGCCGAGCGGCTGCTGGCGGCCCACCACGCCGGCCGGGGCATCGCCATCGGCCGCCGCCGGTTCCCCGCGGCGGACGTGGCCCGCCTGGTCGCGGGGGCGACCCTGTACCTGTGCCCGCAGGTCAACCCGGACGGGCGCCAGCACAGCTTCACGGTCGACCCGCTGTGGCGGAAGAACCGGCGCCCGGGCCCGGACGACGGGCAGGGCTGCGTGGGCGTCGACCTGAACCGCAACTTCGACTTCCTGTGGGACTTCGAGCGCCACTTCTCGCCGACGGCGCCGGTCGCCAACTCCGCCCACCCCTGCCACCCCGACCTCTACGTCGGGCCGGCGGCGGCCTCCGAGCCCGAGACCCGCAACGTGATGTGGCTGCTGGACGAGCACCCCGACATCGGGTTCCTCGTCGACCTGCACAGCTTCGGCGAGCTGATCATGTACTCCTGGGGCGACGACGAGAACCAGTCCCGGCGCCGCGGGATGGCCTTCTCCAACGGGGACTACGACGGCCGGCGGGGCCACACCGGCGACGAGTACGGCGAGTACCTGCCGGCCGCCGACCGCCGCACGCTGGAGCGGCTGGCCCGCAAGATGCAGGCGGGCATCGCCGCGGCCCGCGGGCGCCGCTACCGGATCGGCCAGTCGATGAACCTCTACCCGACGGCGGGCACGGCCGACGACTGGGCCTACAGCCGGCACCTGGCCGACCCGGCCCGCACCAAGGTGCTGGCCCTGACGGTGGAGTGGGGGTCGGAGGACAACCCGACGCCGTTCCACCCGCCCTACGGCGAGATGGTGCAGATCATCGCCGAGGTGACGAGCGGCCTGCTCGCCTTCTGCGGCGACGCGCTGCGCGTCAGCGCGGCGAACCGACGAGTGGAGGTGCCCTGAATGCCCGCGAAGGCGACCCCGGTGGCCGACTGGACCGTGATGGTGTTCCTGAACGCCAAGAACGACCTCGAGCCGTTCGCGTTCCCCAACTTCGAGCAGATGGCCCGGGTGGGGAGCAGCGACCGGGTCAACGTGCTGGTGGAGTTCGGGCGACCGCAGCGCAACTACGTGGACCTGCACGGCGGCTGGTCGACGACGCTGCGGTTCCGGGTGGCCCGGCGCATGAAGCCGACGGTGCGGCGGGCGCTCGCCGACCTGGGCCGGGTGAACATGGGCGACGGGCAGGCGCTCGCCGACTTCGTCACCTGGGCCCGCACCGAGTACCCGGCCGAGCGGGACGATGCTGGCCATCTGGGACCACGGGCAGGGCTGGCGCCGGCGCATGGCGCTGGACCTGCAGGGCACGCGCACCGACCTCGGCCGCGTGGCGCGGGCACGGGAGCGGGCCCGCGACCGGGCGGCGGGCGCGCTCGGCAGCCTCGCCCCGCTGCCGGACCACCAGCGGATCCACGGGGCGGTGCGCTACGTGTCCCACGACGAGGACACCGGCGACAAGCTCTACAACCGGGAGATCCAGGACGTCCTCGAGGCCCTCACGGCCGAGCGCCGGATCGACCTCATCGGCTTCGACGCCTGCCTGATGGGGATGCTGGAGACGGCCTACGCCATGCGCAACGCCGGGTCGGTCATGGTGGCGAGCGAGGAGCTGGAGCCGGGCGACGGCTGGAACTACGAGAACTTCCTGCGCCCGCTGGCCGCCGACCCCGCCGGCGTCGACGCCACCGAGCTGGGGCGCCTGATGGTGGCCGGCTACGCCGAGCACTACGGCGACCGGGACGCCACGACGCTGTCCGCCGTCGACCTGTCCCGGGCGGAGCCGGCGGCGCGGGCCGTGTCCCGCTTCGCCACGCACGCCGCCGGCGACATCGGCGACCACCTGCCGGCCCTGCGACGGGCCCGGCGGGCGTGCGACAACTACGCCCCGGGCTACGGCCTCCACTCGATCGACCTCGGGCGGTTCCTCGACCAGGTGACCCGGGCACCGGGCGTGGACCCGGCGCTGGCCCAGCGGGCGGGCGAGGCCAGAGACGCCGTGGCCGCCATGGTGATCGAGAACTACGCCTCGACCCAGCGCCAGGGCCGGTTCGGGTCGAACGGGGTGGCCATCTACTTCCCGGAGTCGAAGCTCGCCTTCGACAACGACCCCGACCGCGACGGCTACCTCCCCGGCAACCGCCACTACCCGGTCGAGTTCGTCGACCGACTGAGATGGGCCAAGTTCGTCCAGGCATATGTCGACCAGGTGACGTACTAGCATCGTCCGGCCACCCAGTGTCCCCGCCGGTGCCCGATGCGCGCGACGTGCTCACGGATGACAGGCGATCACTGATCGCCTCCGATCAGCGAAGCCGTGCGATCGTTGATCGCCTGTGTCCAGCTTCCCCCCGCGTACGAAATGTCGTAGTGTTCAGGAACCGCTGGTGTCCGGAGGGCGGGAGTGATCAGTCCCTACGTACGTCGCTTGCGCTTGGCCGCCGAACTTCGATCGCTGCGAACACAAGCCGGGTTGACCCATGAGCAGCTCGCCAAGCGCATCGGGCAGAGCCGCGCCCAGATCTCGCGGCTCGAGAACGGCCACGTCGTCGATCTCGACGACGTCATGCGCATCCTCGATGCGCTCAACATCGACGACGAGCGGTGGACCCGCATCGTGACGATCGCCCGGGAGGCGGGCGAGCGCGGCTGGTGGGAGTCGAACAAGGCGATGGGTGAGCGCCAGACCCTCTACGCCAACCTCGAGGCCGGCGCCCAGACCATCCGCGAGTTCCAGATGGCGTTCATCCCCGGCCTCCTGCAGACGCCAGAGTTCACCCGCTGCCGCGGCGAGGCGGACCTCGAGGCGGGGCCGGTCTCGTTCGCGTTCGACAAGGCGGCCGACGGCCGGGAGGGCCGGCAGCGGATGCTGCGCCGGCCCGGCGGGCCCGTCTACGACCTGATCCTCGACGAGCTCGCCGTGCGGCGGGCGGCCGCGCCGAGCGAGGTGGTGAAGGCGCAGCTGTACCACATCGCCGCCACCGTCAACGGCAACCCCAAGATCCGGCTGCGGGTCCTGTCGGTCGAAGCCGTCATCGACGGCTACGCCCTGCCCCGCTCGGCGTTCTCGATCTACACGTTCTCCGATCCCGACGATCCCACCGTGGTGGCGGTCGACACCGTGACCAGCGACCTCGTGCTCATCGACAGCGACGACGTCAAGCGCTACGAGGAGCTGTTCGAGCGCCTGCGGGACGCGGCCCTGCCCGCGCAGGACAGCCTCGAGCTGCTCATCTCCGTCGCCCAGGCCGCCGTCGCCTGACCCCCAGACCGGGGGAGCCCGTCGGCCACCGCCCGCATCGTGCGGTGGCACGGTGCGGGCCGTGACATCGCGGGCCGCCGGGGCGCTAGCCGCGGCAGCGAGCGTCACTTTGCGCGCGCCGATGGCAGAAAGTTTCCTTGCGGAGCGTGGCCATCACCGGCTGGTGTTCTGTACTGTCAGCCTCAGTGGGCTGTACAAGTGCATGGCCGATCCATGGGATTGGTCAATCCAAGAAGGGTGAACATCATGCTTCGTGACGACACTTTCACGGGCTGGCGCAAGTCCAGCCTGTCGAGCGGTGGCGACAACTGCGTCGAGGTCGGCTTCGCGGCGGACGGCCGGGTGGCCGTGCGCGACACCGAGATGGACGGCCGCGGCCCCCTCCTCGTGTTCTCGCCTGCCGAGTGGGACGCCTTCCTCGGTGGCGTTCGCTCCGGTGAGTTCAACGCCATCTGACCATCGACATCATCAGACATCATTTGGACTCTCTACAGAGCGTCAGGAAGTCCTTGCGGTCCGTACCCGTACAGATAGATACTGGGCACGATCAGAGAACGTGGACTGTACAGCCCGGCGTGCTGACCGATTCGGTGCGCTGAGCAAGGAGATGTGCTGACCACGTGTGTGGTCTGTTTCTCACCAGCCGCAAAGGAATGGGGACATGTCCATCATTCGCGGCGCCGCAAGCTCGCCATTCGCGGCGTCGGAACGCGTAACGCCTGGGGGCTCGGCCATCGGCCGGGTGGTGAGGACGCTGTTCTACGCGGTCGGCATCGCCGCCGGAATTGCGTACGTCGCCGGGCGCTCCCGTCCACAGGGAGCGTCCGGCGACGATCAGCAGCTCGCCCTGTCGCATCTCGAGGCGCGACTGGCCCGCCTGGAGACCCCGGAGGCGGGCCCGGGCACCGGCGGTCGACCCGCCCGCCGGCCCCGGCGCCGGGCGGCTGGCGCACGAGCGCCGGCTCGCCGCCCTCGAGCGGCGCCTGACCGCTGTCGAGCGCACCCGCGAGGCCCGCCGGTCGCTGCTGTTCGTCAAGCCGAACGGCACGTCGAACGGCACGTCGCAGGAGGACCGCCGTCATGGGTGAGATCTTCCGCGGCATGCGGCAACGTGTGCGGCGCCCTCTAGCTCGGGGGGAGGACGCCGCCACGTGCCGCGCATCAGGGTGGCGGCTGCGGGTGGCCTGCACCGACGACGACGGGGGCACGGTCTGCCCGCTGTGCAGCAGGACCGTGCCCACCCGGCCCGACGCGGCCGTCCGCTATCAGGTCCAGGTCATCCAGGACCACTGCGCCTGACCAGGTCGCTTGTCAGTCGACCAGCATCACCGAGACGTCAGTCGACCAGCATCATCGACGACAGCGAGGGCCCGTAGACCTTCTGGGCGCCGAGCCGGTCGAGCTCGGTGATCGCCAGCTGGCGGGAGCCCACCTCGCCGCAGAAGTAGTGCATGACCGACTGGGGGTCGTAGTCGGTCAGGTCCAGGGTGTCGTAGGTCGGCTCGTCCGGGCAGGCGGCCGGGGCCTCGCTGCGGATGTGCTCGTGCCGGAACCCGAGGGTGTGGCCGAGCTCGTGGCGCAGCACGCCGACCCGGTCGAAGATCAGGTCGTCGGAGTAGAACGACGGGTCGATCAGCACCCGGCGCCGGGCCGGCGGGTAGGTCGGGAAGAACGCCGAGGCGATGAACTGGCCGCCGGCGTCGATGTAGCGCACGGTGAACACCAGGTCCGGGCTGATCTGGTCGGGCGACGCGGACACGTCGGCGTGGTCGTCGTGCTCCTTGAGGTGGGCGAACTCGATGCCGCACACGTCCTGCCAGGCCTGGGTGGCCTGGGCGGTGCAGTCGACGGCGGTGTCGTAGTCGGCCTGGCCGGGGAAGCTGGCGCGCAGCACCGTGTAGTTGAGGACCTTGCCCGGCCGCCACCGCACGATGCGGCCGCCCGGGGCCACGACGACGAGGGCGTCCTCGCGGCCGCCCTGCTGGGCGGGGGAGAGGCCGACCTCCCGGGCCTTGGCCTTGACGTCCTGCTGGAGGGCGTAGAGCTCCAGCTCGTCGTCGTCGTAGAGCAGGTCGCCCTCGAGGACGTAGAACGTCGCGTCCCCGATCGTCACCCGCCGCGCCGTGTCGCGCAGCTGGTCGAGCTTGGGCGACTGTTCGGCCTCCTCGCGCAGGTGCGGCGTGTCCTGGAACGTCTGGGCCGCCAAAGTCTTGGTTCGGGTGGCATCAGCCATGGGGAGACTCCCTGGGTAGATTGCAGGTGACGTCGGCTGGGGGATGTGAGGTGACCCGATGACGGGCCAGTCCAACGAGACACTCGAAGCACAAGAGCTCAGCGCCCGGCCCGAGATACGCGAGCTGGTGGTGGCATCGACCGAGTTCCAGCGGTGGAAGGACGATCTGCCCACCCTCGACATCGACGGTGAGCGCTTCTTCCTGCCCTGGGGCGACGTCCCCATGGACAGCGACCAGATCGTCTACCACTGGGCCCGCTCCCACGGTCTGTTCGACGGAACGCAGAGTAGCGACGACCGGGGCCCCGTCGGGAGCCCCGGCCGCCGCCCGCCGATGCAGTGACCGGCCCTGAGGTCGTCTGTCAGGGGTTGGAGACCACCGTGATCAGGGCGTTCACCGCCGGGTCGACGGTGATGGCGTCGTCGCCCGCCTGGCCGTTGACCACGAGCTGATCGGCCGGCTCGGCGCCGGCGATGGCCGTCGTCGTCTTGAGGCCGTCGACCTCGATGCCGATGCCGGTCGCCGTGACCGCGATGTCGTCGCCGCGGGCCGAGCCGTTGACGACCACCACGTCCGCCGCCCCGTCCGGGCCGCCGGTCGGCGCCGACAGGTCGACGTTCGCGAGCTTGAAGTCGGTCCCGGACATGTCGTTCACCGTCATCGTGTCGGTGCCGCCCAGGGCCGTGAGGTCCAGGGTCTCGACGTCGTCCATGTCCATGCGGATGTTGGCCACGTCCCGCAGGAACAGCGAGCGGCTGCCGTTGGCCGACAGGCTCATGGTCTCGTTGACGCCCGCGCCGTTGAAGTCCAGCGTGTCGTTGCCGAAGCCGCCCTCGACGATGTCGCTGCCGTCGCCCGGGTCCCAGCGGAAGCTGTCCTGCCCGGAGCCGAGGGTGCCGGTGTCGTCGCCGCGGTTGCCGTCGACGGCGTCGTCGCCGCTGCCGCCGAAGAACTGCTCGGCCCCGTCGCCGCCGTTGAGCGTGTCGTGGCCGCTCTCGCCCTCGACGGTCAGGGCCTCGTCCGCGAAGGCGCCGTTGACCTGGTCGACCCGGAAGGCGTCGTCGCCCGCCCGGAGGGTGACCCGGATCGAGCTGAAGGTGGCCCGGTCGAAGCTGGCGTCGGCGGTGCCGTCGTCGCCGAAGTCGACCTGGAGGGTGTTGGCCTGGCCGGGAGCCAGCCGCAGGGCGAGGCTCTCGCTGGCCGACGATCCCTTCACCGTGAGCGTGTCGCCGGCCACCTCGGCCGTGTTGGCCGCGCCGGCCGGGGCGACGGTGGCGAGCCCGGCGGCCACGAAGGCCAGCGAACCCGCGACGAAGCCGAGGCGGCGCGTGCGCCAAGGATGTGAGTGACGTTCATGATTCCTCTTCCTGGGGGGATCTCCGGGGGAGACGGCCGGCCGGGGGATGGCCGGCGCACGCCCAGTGGACGTCACGACCCGCAGCGCGCGCATTGGGCAAATGCCGTATTGCGTTGGTCAGGGTCCCGTAAGAGGCGGGGGCGAGAGTTCAGCGCCCGCGTGGTCCGCGGCCCCTTCCGCGAGGGCCACACTGGAGGCATGGCCGACCAGACGGAGGTGCCGGCGCCCGTCCTCGACCGCCTGCGCGCCATCTGCCTGGCGCTGCCGGAGGCGGTGGAGGAGGCCGCCTGGGTCGGGACCCGGTGGCGGGTGGGCACCAGGACGTTCGCGTCCGTGCTGGTGGTCGCCGACGGCTGGCCTCCCGTGTACGCCCGGGCGGCGGGGACCCCGGGGCCCGCGACCGTGCTCACGTTCCGGGCCACCGGGCCCGAGCGCGACGCGCTGCGGGCCGCGCCCCCGCCGTGGTTCGCGCCCCCGTGGCATCGTGACGCCGTCGGCCTCGTGCTGGGGGACGCCGTCGACTGGGACGAGGTGGGCGAGCTGCTCACCGACAGCCACCGCCTGCTGGCGCCGCGCCGGCTACGGCTTGGGGGGCCAGACGCCGGCTAGCGCGGCCGCGGCCGAGGGCGGCACGAGGTGCGACACGTCGTGGCCGAGCGCCGCCACCTCCCGGATGCGGGTGGCCCGCACGAACACGTAGCGCAGGTCGCTCATCAGGAAGACCTGCTCGACCTCGGGCGCCATGTCCTTGTACATGAGCGCCTGGTCGAACTCGACGGAGAAGTCGGTCACCGCCCGCAGGCCCCGCACGATGGCGTCGGCGCCCCGGGCCCGCACGAAGTCGGTGAGCAGGCCGGAGAACGGTTCGACCGACACCGTCGGGTCGTCGGTGACGCACGCCTCGATCATCGCCACCCGCTGGGAGGTGTCGAACAGCGACTTGCCGGCCGGCGTGTCGTACACCGCCACGACCACCCGGTCGAAGATCCGGGCCGCCCGCTGCAGGATGTCGAGGTGACCGTTGGTCACCGGATCGAACCGGCCCGCGTAGACGGCGATCATCGCCGGAGCCTACGGCTTGGGGTGCGCGACGAAGAACTCCCAGATCTCGTCCGTCGCCGAGACCTCCGTCGACGGGATGTCGCCCCGCGGCCCGGCCCGCTCGCCACCGGGCCACGCGTGCCCGCCGCCGTCGATCGAGTACAGCTCGACGGCCAGGCCGGGCTGGCAACCGGTGCGGACCTGGCGCACGACGTGGGCGCTCATGCCCTCGTCGGTGCTGCCGGTGCAGCCGACCGACCCGGCCCAGAAGGACACGGTGTCGGGCACCGCCGGGTAGTCGCGGTCCATGCCCCGCCGTTCCACGGGGGCCACCCCGCCGGCGTAGGGGACGTAGAGGTCCGCGGTCCCGTGGAACACGATCGTCGACACCGGCACCGCGGGGGCGCAGTCCTCCACCTCGAGGGCGCCGGCCACCGGGGCGATGGCGGCGAAGACGTCGCCCGCCTCGCAGCCGAGCCGGTAGGCCATCATCGCCCCGTTGGACATGCCGGTGACGTAGACGCGCTGGAAGTCGATGGTGTACTCCGCGGCGACGGCGGCGATCACCGCCCGGAGGAAGCCCACGTCGTCGACGGCGCGGCGCCCCGCGAAGCCACAGCACAGGCCCGCGTTCCAGGTCAGGGACTCGCCGGTGCCCTCCGGGTACACGGCGAGGAACCCCTCGGCGTCGGACTTGGCGCTCATCCCGCTGATGTGGGCCGCGTCGGCGGCGTCGCCCCCGGAGGCGTGCAGGACCATCACCAGCGGAGTCGACCGGTCGCCCTCGTAGCCCGGCGGCACGTGCAGGACGTAGCTGCGGTCGAGGGCGCCCATCCGCAGGCCGACCCGGACGTCCACGCCCACCTCGGCCTCCTCCGCGCTGCCCGCGGGGGTGGCCTCGTCGCTCCGGCCACGGGCGATCAGCAGGGCCCCGACCCCGGCCGCGAGCAGGAGGCCGACCCCCACAACGACCGTCAAGGTTCGTCCCCATCCGTGTTTGCCGATACGACTGTGTAGCGCGATGGACCAGGCCGCGTCCGTATCAGGCGATGCCAATCCGGGCCTCTCCCGTAGCGTGACCGGGATGGAGATCAGCCGGGTGGGCGACTTCACGCTCGGATGGGGCGAGAGCCTCGTGTGGGACGAGCAGCGGGAGCGCCTCTACTTCGTCGACTGCGCGGCCCAGGCGCTGCACTGGATCGACGGCGACGACGGCGAGCTCCACACGCTGCGCCAGCCGTCGATGCCGGCCGGTGTCGTGCCCACCACCGAGGGGCTGCTCGTCGTGGCGCTGCACGACGGCCTCCACCTCGTCGACCCCGACGACGGGACCACCGGGCTGCTGGCCCGGTACCCGGACGAGCTGGGGGGCCGGGCCAACGACGCGTGCGCCGACCTCGACGGCAACCTCGTGACCGGGAAGCTGACGATCGGGCCGGGCGGCGGCTCGGCCTGGTGGTACTCGGCGACGCGGGGGTGGCGCCTCCTCGACCCGGACATCGCCAACACCAACGGCCCGGCCGCCGGCGTGCTCGACGGGGTGATGACCCTGGTGGTCGGCGACACGTCGGCCCACTACTACGCCTACCCCTACGAGCCGGCCGACGGCACGGTCGGCCCGCGGCGCATCTTCGGCGACATGACCGATCTGGCCGGCGGGCCCGACGGGTCGGCGCTCGACGCCCGGGGCGGGCTGTGGTGTGCGCTCTACGGCGGCCGCCAGATCGTGCGGTTCACCGCCGAGGGCCTGGACCGGACCGTTCCCCTGCCCGTCGAGAACCCCACCGACGTCGCGTTCGGCGGTCCGGGCCTCGACCGGCTCTACGTCGTGTCGGTGGCGGCACCGCCCGTCGACGGGACCGGCGGCCTCGGGGGCGCACTGCTGGTCGTCGACGGGCTCGACGTCACCGGCCGCCCCGAGCCCCGGTTCTGCCTCTCCTGACCCGCGGCCCGGCCACGCCGCCGCCCGGTTCATTCGGGGGCGGCGAGATACGCCTCGGTGAGCAGGTCGAGCAGCGCCTCGTCCAGGTCGTCGGGCGACGCCACGTTGGCGACGTGGTAGTAGCGGCCGTTGTACGAGGGCCACCTTGCGGACGATCGTCCGGTGACCCGCCCGCCGCGGCAGCGCGAACGACACCGCCACCCACCGCTGCATCGGCCGCAGCTCGGCGAACCCGCCGGCCCGCTTGAGGAAGATCCCCACCGACACCGGCTCGACGTGCACCGGCCCCAGCGTGCGCAGGTGGCGCCATCACCGCCTCGTACACCGGGCGCTCGTGCGGCGGCCCGGTCGAGAAGTACTCCTCGACCGACATGGCGGGCGCGCACTCGTGGGACTGGCCCGCCCGCCGGAACCGCCGCTCGCACTCCGGGCAGGTCCAGCCCGCCATCAGGCCAGCATCCACTGCTGGAGCCGGGGGATGGCCCGGTCCGCGAACCCGCCGTAGACCCGGGCGAACACCGGTCGACACCACCACGGCCAGCGGGCCGTCGAGGCTGACGGTCCAGGTCAGCGTCGTCGTCGCGCCGTCGCCGACCGGCGCGAAGGCGTGGTCGTAGAGGATCCGCACCCCCGGCAGGCCGCCGGTCCACTGCCAGCGGTCGGGCGGGTCCCACGCCGACATGCGGAACGTGTTCTGCCCGAGCCGGCGGATGCGCAGCGTGCCGCTCGACGCCGGGGTCAGCGGCCCCGCCGGGGTCACGGTCACGCCCGAGATGTGCGGTGCCCACTCGGGCCAGCGCTCGACCTCGGCCAGCCGGCGCCACGCCTCGTCGGCGGGGACGTCGACGTCGAAGCTCCGCCTGACCGCCACCCGGGCCATGCGGGGCTCAGTCCACCCGGCCGGCCAGGACCGCGCCGAGGTCGTAGCTGACCGGCCGCTCCAACTGGTCGTAGCCGCACGACGCCGGGTCCCGGTCGGGCCGCCACCGCACGAACTGGGCGGTGTGGCGGAACCGGAACCCCTCCATGTAGTCGTACCGTACCTCCACGACCCGTTCGGGCCGCAGGGGCACGAACGACATGTCCTGGCGGGCGTTCCACCGGTGGCCGGTGCCCCGCTGGTTCTGGGACTCGGCCTCCTCGGCCGCCCACCGCCACGGGTGGTGCGCGAAGTCCGTGACCAGGGGCTGCAGCTCGACGAACAGCTCGCGGCGCCGCGCCATGGGGAAGGCCCCGACGACGCCGACCGACACCAGCAGCGGGCCCTCGTCGTCGTCGCCGGACGCCCCGACCTGCCACTCCCGCCACTCGTCGGGGAGGGCGGGCGTGTCGGGGTCGTCGTACAGGCCCAGCAGCAGCGACCCGATCGCGTCCCGGGTCGTGCGGTGGACCCGGTAGCCGGCCACGACGCAGTCCGCCGTGCGCACGTGCTTGACCTTGGCCATCACCCGCTTGTTGGGCTGGTAGGTGACGTCGGGGGCCTTGGCGATGAGCCCGTCGAGGCCCGCCCCCTCGAACACCTCGAACCAGCGCCGGGCCTCGGCCTCGTCGCGGGTGAGGGGCGTGACGTGCACCGGCGGGGACGCCGCGGCGAGCGCCCGCTCGAGCCCCGCCCGGCGCTCGGCGAAGGGCCGGCCGGTGAGGTCGTCGTCGCCCAGGGCCAGCAGGTCGAAGGCCACGAAGCTGGCGGGCGTGCGCTCGGCCAGCATCCGCACCCGGCTGTCCGCGGGGTGGATGCGCTGCTGCAGCGCCCAGAAGTCGAGGCCGCCCTGGTCGGGGTCGGCCACCACGATCTCGCCGTCGACGACGCACCGCTCCGGCAGCTCGGTGCGGAACGCGGCCACCAGCTCGGGGAAGTAGCGGGTCATGGGCCGCTCGTTGCGGCTGCCGATCACCACCTCGTCGCCGTCCCGGAACACGATCGAGCGGAAGCCGTCCCACTTGGGCTCGTAGAGCTGGCCGGGGGGCACGGCGGCCACGGGCTTGGCCAGCATCGGGGCCACCGGCGGCATCACGGGGAGGCGCACGGGGCCCATCCTGGCCGCCCGGTAGGGTCGGCGCATGATCTCGCATCCGTGCTTCGTGTGCGGGGCGGCCATCGAGGGGGACGACGTCGAGGCCTACGGCGCGGCCGGGTTCGCGCACGTGCGGGCCGAGCACCCGGACGAGGTGAGCCAGTTCCCGGACATGGCGGTCCGCAACTACTTCGAGGGCGAGGCCCGCATGACCGGCGGGTCCGAGCGGCTCGACGAGATCGGCGAGGTCGAGATCCACCCGGTCACCGAGGACCGCCTCGACGACTGGCTCGACTTCTTCGACCACGACGCCATGGTCGGCGTCCCGCAGAACTCGGCCTGCTACTGCCTCGAGCCGCACGAGCTCGCCCCCCGCCAGCCGCTCCCGCCGATGCGTCACTGGCGCGAGCGCCGGGAGGACGCGCTCGCGCTCCTGCGGTCGGGCGCCATGTTCGGCTACCTCGCCTACGTCGACGGCCGCCCCGCGGGCTGGGTCAACGCCTCCCGGCGGGGCGACACGACGCTGTTCCGTCGCGGCGACACCGTCGACGCCGCCACCGCGGCGGTCGCCTGCTTCGCGGTCGCCGCTCCCTACCGGGGGCACGGGATCGCGCCCCGGCTGCTCGACCGGGTCGTGGCCGACGCCGCCGCCCGGGGCCTGGATGCGATCGAGGCCTACCCGCCCGCGGGCGAGGTGCCGGCGGAGATGAACTTCCGCGGGTCGCGGGCGATGTTCGACCGGGCCGGCTTCACCGAGGTCAAGGTGCGCTCACGCGACGTCGTCGTGCGCCGCCCGGTCCCCGAGGTGGGGGCGTAGCCGGGCGGCGATGACGTCGGTGGCGGCCACGGCCAGCCGGGGGACGTCCCCCCAGGCGGTTCCGCCGCCCGGGAGCGTGCCGGCCACGTGCACGTGCACGTGGGGGACCGACTGGTGGGCGGGCACGCCGTTGTTCTGCCACACGGCCACGCCCGCCGGGTCGTAGGCGCCGACGATGGCGGCCGCGGCCCGCCGCACCCCGGCCATGAGGGCGGCGCCCTCGGCGGGGGTGACGTCGAGGATCGTCTCCCGGTGGGCGACGAGGGACCACGAGCACGTGAGGGTCGCCGCGCTGTTCGTACGTGACCAGCGTGGCCGTCACCTCGTCGCGCTCCAGGATCGTGTACGGCTGCGTCCCGGCCAGGTAGTCGCAGAACGGGCACGGGTCGGTCCGGGGCAGCATGAGCGGCACCGCCCGATGATGGCAGGAGCGGCGCCTACTGCTCGCCGTCGAAAGTCCCGGTTTCCGTCGCCTGACGCCCGGCTGCGGGGGTGGCACGCTGGGGCGGTGGAGCCGGGCGAGCGCATGCTGATCCGCTGCGAGGGCGGGCCGTCGATGAGCCGGCTGGTGCGCTACCCGCCGCCGGTCGAGGTCGAGGAGGACACGGGCCTGTACGTGCTCGTCGACGACGGTCCCCCCGAGGCGTGGTGGTACACGTTCGTGCCCCGCGAGTTGTGAACAGGAGGAGGCCGATGGTGGACCTGAGGATCGAGCTGATCGTGATGCCGGTGACGGACGTGGACCGGGCCCGGGCGTTCTACGAGGCCGCCGGGTTCGCGGTCGACGTGGACCACAGCACCGGCGACGACTTCCGCATCGTGCAGCTGACCCCGCCGGGCTCGTCGTGCTCGATCGCCTTCGGGGTCGGCGTCGGCCACGACATGGCGCCCGGGTCGCTGCAGGGCCTCCACCTCGTGGCCACGGACGCCGTCGCCGCCCGCGACGACCTCGTCGCCCGGGGCGTCGAGGTCGGCGAGCCGTACCACTACGAGGACGGCGTCCGGCTCCCCGGCCCGGACCCGGCCCGCGGCATCTACCAGACCTTCGCCGACTTCCGCGACCCCGACGGGAACGCGTGGGTCATCCAGGAGGTGCCCTAGGCCGAGCGCACGGAGCCACCAGATGCGAGCGGCGTACCCCTATCGGCGGTCGTAGCGATAGCGGACGGGTGGGTGTGGCGAACCGGAAACGCCCGCCCGCTAGCTGTGGGTGGCGGGTCGTGGCGTCGACACGCCACCCACAGCGCTACCGGGCCACCATGGGTCACCCCCCGCTCCGCCGGATGTAGAGGTCGCGCAGCAGCGCCACCTCGGCCAGGTGGTGGATCACCTCGCGGTTGATGTGCAGGACCAGCGCCGCGTAGGGCAGCTCGGCGAACGGCCCCTCCGCCTCGCCCACCGGCCGGGCCAGGTCGTCCGCCGCCGAGCCCGCGCACCCCCGCCACCCAGCGGGCATAGCCGTCGTCCAGCTGGGCCAGCGCCTCGCCCGCACCAGGGGCGTAGCGGAATGTGGAGTAGTCCATGGGCGGGCCGCCGAAGTGCGACGCGTTGCGCCCTCCGAAGATGCCGACGATCACGTGCGCCAGCCGCCAGGCGATGGTCGTCACCGGGGTCGGGTCGGGCGGCGGGTAGTCGAAGTCGATCACCAGCTCGCCGGCGCCCGCCGCCATCCCCGAGACCGCCTCGGCCCGGGGCCGGATGCTCCAGGCGCCCGGCACCGGCTCCCACAGGTACTCGTCGTCGGTCAGCCCCGCCAGGCGGGGGCGGGCCGCCGACTCCCAGTGGAAGGTCAGCTGTTCCAGCAGCAGGTCGGTCCAGTCCATCCCGCTTCTATACCCCCGACCGCGGGGGTACGGACGGGGGGATGGACCAGCCCGAGCAGGAGCCCGACACTCTGCGCGCGGCCAGCCACCGGGCCGACGGCGTGCTGGCATGGGGCGAGGTGGCGATCTACTTCGGGACCGCCCTCATCCTGCTCGCGGGCGCGGCCATCCTCGTGGGCGATGCCGTGACCACGTTCGTCGACCGGCTGGCGGACGGCGAGCCCCTCCAGGCCGCGGCGGCCGAGGTCCTCAGCATCCTGCTGCTGGTGTTCGTGTTCGTCGAGCTGCTCGGGGCCGTGCGCAAGACCCTCCGGGAACGGCGCCTGCTGGCCGAGCCGTTCCTGCTCGTCGGGATCATCGCCTCCATCAAGGAGATCGTCGTCGTGGCCGGGGCCGAGCAGCCCAAGGACGAGGGCTTCGAGGCGTTCCGCAACGCCATGATCGAGATCGGCGTCCTGGCCGGCGTCGTGCTGGTCCTCGCGATCTCGGCGCTGCTGCTGCGGGCCCGCGAGGAGAAGCCGGCCGAGGCCGACGGCGCCGCCTGACGCCTAGGCCACCGGTGCGCGGTCGCGCACGACCGGGAACTGGCGGGCCGGGTCGTCGGCGGCCACACGGCCGGTCGGCGCCCCGGGCGGGCGCCCCTGCAACACCTCCGCCCCGGCGGGTGCGTACTGGAGGATGTAGGCCTTGCGCACCCCGTCGGTGAGGTTCGGCCCGGTCAGGTGGGGGGTGAGGCTGGAGAACACGACCACGCCGCCGGCGCCCACCTCCGCCACGGCGACGTCGTCGGGGTCGGTGAAGCACTCCCAGCCCAGCGGCTCCACGTAGGTGTGGGCCAGCGTGCCCGCCCGGTGCCGTCCCCGGGCCACCTGCGGGCAGCCGTTGTCGGTGGTGGCGTCGGTGAGCGCCACCCAGCAGGTGAGGTACTGCTGGGGCTCGACGAAGGCGTAGCCGTTGTCCTGGTGCCACGGGAACCGCCGCGGCTTCTCCGGCTTCTTGTAGACGGCCTGGTCCCAGTAGAGGTTGACGTCCGGCCCGACGAGGTCGGCGCAGACGCCGGTGAAGAACGGGTCGCGGGCGAAGGCCGCCAGCCGCGGGGACCGGGTGACGAGGTGGGTGGTGAAGGTGATGGCCCCGGCCTCGGCGATGGCGATGCGCTGGTCCTCCAGGCCCGACAGGTAGGCCTCGACCCCGGCCTCGAACCGGTCGATCTCGGCGACGACCCCGGCCAGGGTGTCGGCGTCGAACACGCCGTCGACCACGACGAACCCGTCCCGGTCGAACGCGGCCACCTGGTCGGCGGTCAGCCGGCGGAACGGCGGGGTCGACGGCTCCCAGGCGAACCCGTGGTTCCACGGGTGCAGCGACGGGGCGGGCTCGGTCACTGGTGCACCCTACGGGCGTCCGGTGCCAGTCGTCCACAATCGACTGTGCCCTGGACCTCCCTCGCTCGGTCATGCGGCCCTCAGCCGCGGCGGCCCGGGTGGCGGCGGGTAGTCCGGGGGCCGGTCCTCCGGCGGGAGCTCGTCGACCACGGTGATGGTGCCGTCGGGGTCGCCGAAGGGGTCGGGTGTGGGCGTGTCGTCCTCGCCGACGAACCGCCGCCCCTCGTGGGCCCGGCGCCACACGCCCTGCCCGTCGTTGCCCAGCTCGTCGGGGCCGGTCACCGACGGGTCCCACCAGATCTCGGAGGCGTCGTCGATGCCCGAGTAGTCGGTGGCCGGGAACAGGCCCCAGTTGCCGTAGCTGAGCTGGGCCGTGGTCGGCCCGCCCCCGGCCGGCGGGATGCGGAACAGGCCGCGGGCGAACGTGTCGGCCGTGAGGTCGGGCCCGGCCATGTGGATGCCGGTGACGAGGAAGCGGGCGGCGAACTGCAGCAGCGGGTACTGGGTGCGCGCCGGCGGGAGCGTGTCGGTGCCGCCGAAGTACCAGCGGTAGAGGCGCAGCGGGTCCTGGAGGTCCGGGGTGGTCGGGGCGGCGAGCTGGCTGATGCCGAAGGCGTGCGCCATCTGGGTGGCGTCGTTGCCCCGGCCGAAGAAGTTGGTGTCCGTGAGCAGCGTCCCGGTGAAGACCCACTCGGGGAACCAGCCCTGCTCGGTGGCGGCCGCCATGAGCTCGTGCGGCATGAGCGGATCGCCGAGGAACAGCACGGTGGTGATGCCCTCGGTCCTGAACTGGGCCACGAGCTCGGTGGCCCGCTGCGGGAGCGTGGCGAAGTCGAAGACGTAGCCCTCGATCAGCTCGATGCCGGCCGGTATGTCCTCCTCGGCGACGGCGAACACGGGCGGGTCCTGGTCGAAGTGGATGACGCCGACGCTGCCGGGGCTCGCCCTGGAGCCCCTCGCCGGCGAACTCGGCGGGTGCGGCGTCCTCGCCCGGCTCGGCGCCGTCCTCGGCCAGCCGGGTGGACCAGGCGCCGAGCGTGGACAGGAACTGCTCGGCCGCGGGCAGCGACCCCCAGACGTAGGGCTCGAGGTCCTCCCGCATGTCGGGGGGCACGGCCCCCGCGCAGTCGAGGCACAGGATGCCACGGGAGGCCAGCTCGTCGGCGAAGATGCCCGCGTCGAGCTGGGGTCCGCCGAGCACGGCGAAGGGCCGCAGCTCCTCGGCGATCTGCACGGCGTCGGCCTGGGCCGCCACGACGTCGGCGGCCGCGCCGGTGGCGGCGTAGTCGACGACCTCGATCCGCCGGCCGTACAGCTCGGCCCGGGAGGCGTAGATGTCGACGAACTGCCGCAGGGTGGCGGCCTGGTCCTCGGCGGACTCGGGGGCTGCTGCGGGGGCGAGCGTGGTGGCGGCGAACCCGTCGGTCGGCAGGTAGCGCACGACCGTGACGGCCTCCGCGGTCACGCCCGGGCCGGTGGCACCGCCGTTGTCGCCCTCGAACACGGGGACGCAGGGCGCCGTGTAGATGCTGGGCAGCCGCACGTGGCCGGTGGCGGGGTCGCAGCGCTCGCCCCAGTCGTGGTCGTCGACCTCGCCCGCCGCCTCGGCCTCGGCGTAGGTGAGGGGCATGCTGCCGGTGGGCGCGGGCGCGCCGACCTCGTCCTCGGCCAGCAGGTCGCGGCCGGCCTCCGCGTCCCCGCCGCCGTCCTCGTCGCCGCCCCCGAGCACGACGACGGCCGCGACCACCACCACGACCAGCACGATGAGGGCGAGGGGCCCGTACTTGCGCAGCACGGCCCGCCCTCAGGTGACCGTGACGAAGTCGTTCACGACGCCCGGCTGGAGGTCACGGGTCCCGGTGGCGGCGAAGTGGTACGTCATCGCGGCCCGCAGGCCGTCGGTGGTGTTGTCGCTCGACCGGTGGACGAGGTGGCTGTCGAACACCAGCAGGTCGCCCGTCGTCCATGGGCATGGCCTCGGCGCCGGACATGTCCCGGCCGACGATCTCGACGTAGCCGAAGTTGGCCCCGGGCCGGCTGTCGGGCACGTGCTCGTGGACCGGCTCGCGGTGCGAGCCCGGCAGGACGTACAGGCAGCCGTTCCCGGTCGTGGCCGGGGTGACGGCGAGCGACAGGCCGACCACGGGCCGGGCGGGCTCGAAGGCGAAGTAGTAGCTGTCCTGGTGCCACGGCTGGCCCCAGGCGCCCGGGTTCTTGAAGATGAACTGCGACAGGAAGCAGTCGACCCGGGGGCCGATCAGCCCGGTCAGCACGCCGGTCACCTCCGGGCTGGAGGCGAAGCCGCCGAAGACGTCGTCACGGTGGAGCGTGAAGACCTTGGACGCCAGCTCCTCGGGCCGGCCCGGCCGTCCCGCCAGGTTGGACTCCGGCAGCACCAGCCCGGCGAGTCCCGCACCGCCGGCGAGCTTCGTCCCCTCGGCCTGGGCGCGGGTGATCTCGACGACCCGGTCGAGCATGGCCCGGCACCGCCCGGGGTCCGCGAACGCGGCAAGCTTGACGTAGCCATGCTGCTCGTAGTGGCCCAGCTCGTCCGGTGTGAGCCCGTCGGTGGTGCGCATCTCTCTCCTGGGAACCGACCCTGAATGGCAATTCAGTCTGAACGTTCATTTAGGCTGTCGCCGTTGTCAAGGGAGAACGGGTGACAGAATCCGGGGCCGAAGCCAGAGGGCCGGCGCAGCGAGGCATCGAACGACGCGAGGCCATCATCGAGGCCGCCCTCGAGGTGTTCGCGGCACGAGGGTACCGGTCGGGCGCGCTGGGCGAGATCGCGGCCCGGGTCAACGTCACCCCCGCCGGCATCCTCTACCACTTCGGGTCCAAGGAGGGCCTGCTGGTCGCCGTGATCGGCGAGCGGGACCGGCGGGCCGGCGAGGCGCTCGTCCACCCTCAACCTCACCGGTCGCCTCGAGGACCTGGACCTCCTGATCCCGCTGGCCGAAGCCATCGAGTCGGAGCGGGGCCTCGCCGCGCTCCACACGGTGCTGCTGGCCGAGAGCTTCGACCCCGAGGGCCCGGCGCACGGCTACTTCGTGGCCCGCAGCCGCATCGTGCGGTTCTTCTTCGAGAACCTGCTGAGCGAGGCCCAGCGCGCCGGCGAGGTGCGGCCGGAGATCGACTGCGCGGCCAAGGCGGGCGAGCTCGTCGCCTACATGGAGGGCGCGGCGATGCTGTGGCTGCTCGACGACACCCTGTCGCTGGTCGACCTCTACTCCTCCTACGTCCAGACCTTCATCGCCACCGTCAAGGCCTGATCCCGTTCACGACCGGTTCACAAGCGCCTCCGTACGGTCGGCGCCATGCCCCGGTTCCTCGCGCTGAGCCTGGCCGTCCTCGCTCTGGCCGCCGGCTGCACCAGCGACGTCGACACGCCCGCCGCGCCCGCGGCGCCGGCCTGCGACCCGGCGCTCGACGCCTGGGCGGCCCGGGGGTTCAGCGGCGCGGTGGTGGTGTCCGGCGGCGACGGGCCCGGGTGCCGCGCCGGCTACGGCGAGGCCGACCACGCCTCCCATGTGCCCAACACCGACGCCACGGTGTTCCGCCTCGGCTCCGTGACCAAGGCGTTCACGGCGGCGGCCGTCCTCGATCTGGCCGAGGACGGTGCGCTCGCCCTCGACGACCGGGCCGGCGACCTGGTGCCCGGCCTCGCCGGCCCGGCCGCCGGGGTCACGGTGGCCCAGCTGCTCGACCACACGAGCGGCCTCGACCGGCGCCCATGCCGCCGACGGCGAGGCGATGACCCGCGACGAGGCGGTGGCGGCGATCAGCCGGCTGGAGTCGGCGTTCCCGCCGGGCACCGGCGAGCTGTACTCCAACGCCGGCTACACCCTGCTCGCGCTCGTCGTCGAGGCCCGGTCGGGGACGACCTACCGCGACCACCTGGCGACGCATCTGCTGACCCTGGCGGGCGAGGGCCGCGCGGGCGGGTTCTGGTCCGGCGAGCCGGCCGCCCCCGGGCCCCGGGCCACCGGCTACACCGACGGCGGCGCCCCCGGCGACGACGGCGAGGTCGCGGGCGGGCAGTGGGCGGTCGACGGCAACGGCGGCCTGGCCATGTCGGCCCGCGACCTGGCGGCGTGGACCCACGCGCTGTTCACCGGGCCGTACCGCGGGCGCACCGAGGCGCCCGGGTGGGGCGTGGTCGAGGTCGGGGGCGAGCGGGTGCTGGCGGCGGCGGGCGGCGGCGACGGCTCGGGCCACAACGCGGTGGCGGCGTGGCTGCCGGCCGGCGAGCGGGCGGTCGCGGTGCTGTCCAACACGACCGAGGTCACGGCCGAGGTGCTGGCCCGGGCCATCCTGCCGGCGCTGGCGGCGGGTGACCCGCTCCCGTCGCCGGCGGGCGGCGGATCGGGGCCCGTCGACCCGGCGGTGCTGGACGCGGCGGCGGGCACCTACCGACTCGACGCCGGGGGCACGCTGACCGTCACGGCCGCGGGCGACGGGCTGGTCGTCGCCCCCCGGGGGGCCGGCGCGGTGGCGACCCTGTTCCCGCTGCCGGACGGCGTGTCCGACGCCGACGCCCGCGGGCACGAGGGGCGGGTCGAGGCCCTGCTGGCCGGCGAGACCCGCGAGGGCCGGCAGGAGCGGCAGACGCTGGAGGCCGACCTCGGCCCGATCGAGGGGGTGGACGTGCTGGGCACCGTCGTGGCCGAGGGCGAGCTGCGCACGTACGTCACGGTCACCGGGCGCGACGGCACGTGGGACCTCTGGTACGCCGTCGACGGCGAGGGGGGCCTGGCGGCGGCCGAGGTCACCGACGGGCCGCCCACGCTCACGGTCGTGCCCGCCACCGGCGGCGCCTTCCGGCCCGACGACCCGGGGGCGCGGGGCCCGACGTCACGGTCCGGTTCGCGGCGGACACGCTGACGGTCGCCGGCCCGCAGGGCACGACGGTCGCCCGGCGCGAGCCGTGAGGGGGAGACTCGGGCCATGCGCATCCTGCTCGTGGAGGACGACGCCGACCTGGCGGAGGTCACGGCGCTCGGCCTGCGCAACGAGGCGTACGCGGTCGACGTGGCCCGCACGTGCGCCGACGCCGAGGAGCTGCTGCGGACGACCGGGTTCGACGTGGCCTGCGTCGACCTCGGGCTGCCCGACGGCGACGGGCTCGACCTGGTCCGGCGGTGGTCGCTCGACCCCGACCTGCGCCGGCCCCGGCGCACTCTCGTGCTCACGGCCCGCGACGCGGTCGACGACCGGGTGGCGGGGCTCGACGCCGGGGCCGACGACTACCTGGTCAAGCCCTACGCGTTCTCCGAGCTGGCGGCCCGGCTGCGGGCGCTGGGCCGGCGCGGCGACCAGGCGGGGTCGGTCCTGCGGGCCGGCGACGTGACCGTCGACGAGGGCGCCCGGCGGGCGTGGCGGGCGGGGGCCGAGCTGCGGCTCACGCCCCGGGAGTTCGCCCTGCTGCGGTACTTCGTCCACCACCCGGGCCAGGTGCTGTCGGCCGAGCACCTGCTGGAGCACGTGTGGGACGCCAACGCCGACCCGTTCACGACGTCGGTGCGGGTCATCCTCAGCCGGCTGCGGCGCAAGCTGGGCGACCCACCGCTCGTCGTCACGATCCCGGGCGCGGGCTACCGGTGGGAGGTCCCGTCGTGAAGGGCTGGTGGAAGTCGCTGCGGGTGCAGCTGGCGGTGATGGGCTTCATGGCCATCTACCTGCCCACGCTGCTGGTCCGGGGGGTGGCGGTCGTCTCCGAGCAGGAGACGACGGTGACCGGCGACGGCGCGGCGGTCACGGGCGAGGCCACCACCGAGCGCGAGCCCTGGCTGACCTGGACCGTCGTGGCCCTGGCACCGGTCGCCGCCGCGCTGTCGTGGTGGCTGGCCGACCAGGCCGTGCGACCACTGAACCGCGTGCGGTCGGTGGCCGAGGACATCGAGGCCTCCGACCTCAGCCGGCGCATCGGCATGTCCCGCGGGCAGATCGAGGTCGTGGCCCTGGCCGCGCGCGTTCGACGCCATGCTCGACCGGCTGGAGCAGGCGGCCGACACCCAGCGCCTGCTCGTCGAGGAGGCCAGCCACGAGCTGCGCACCCCGATCGCCGTCCTCACCACCAACGCGGAGGTGGTGCTGGCCCACCCCGACCCCACGCCCGCGCTCTACCGCGAAGGCATCGAGCGGTCGGCGGCGGCCGCCAGGCGGCTGGCCGCCACCATCGAGGACCTCCTGGTCGACGCCCGGGGCCGGGCCCGCACCCTCGACCGGCGGCCGGCCGACCTGGTGGCGGTGGCGGCCGCCGCGGTCGACGACGCCCGGGTCCTCGCGGCCGCGGGCGGCGTGACCCTCGTGGCGGGCGGGCCCACCGCCGCCCCGTGCGCCGTCGACGAGCCCACGGTCCGGCGGGCGGTGGGCAACCTGCTCGCCAACGCCGTCCGCCACGCCCCGGCGGGCACCACGGTCTCCGTCGACGTCTCGGTCGGCGACGGCGACGGCGAGGACGAGGTCGCGGTGTCCGTGACCGACCACGGCCCCGGCATCCCCGGGGCCGAGCAGGGGCGCGCGTTCGAGCGGTTCTGGCGCGGGCCCGACGGCAGCGGCGGCACGGGCCTCGGCCTCCCCATCGCCCGCCAGATCGCCCGCGCCCACGGCGGCGACGTCACCCTCCGCTCGCCGGGCCCCGCGGGCGACGGCACGGTGGCCACGATCACCTTGCGCCGCGCCCTGTGACCGGGCCCGGCCGACGACAATGGCGCCATGCGTGTGCAGGTCGGCGACGTCCGGCTCTGGTTCGACGTCGAGGGCCAGGGGCTCGTCGGCGAGGGCCCCCGCATGGTGGCCCGCCCCACCGTCGTGCTCGTCCACGGCGGCCCGGGCGCCGACCACAGCGTGTTCAAGCCCTGGCTGTCGCCCCTGGCCGACAGCGCCCAGCTGGTCTACCTCGACCTCCGGGGCTCGGGCCGCTCCGACCGCGGCGCCCCCGAGGACTGGGAGTGGGACCGCTGGGGTGACGACGTCGCCGGGCTGTGCGACGCGCTCGGGATCGACCGACCGGTCGTGCTGGGCTCGTCCGCCGGCACCTGGGTGGCGCTCCAGTGCGCGCTCGACCACCCGGGACGGCTCGGCGGCCTGGTGCTGGACAGCGCCATGCCCACCACCCACGAGCAGGCCCTCGCCGTGTTCGAGCGCACCGGCGGGCCCGACGTGGCGGAGGTCGCCCGGAGGTTCTACGCCGCCGAGCCGGGCGACGAGGTGACGCGGGCCTTCGTCGAGCGCTGCGTCCCGCTCTACACCCGGCGTCATGCCCGACGGCATCCGGGCCGACCTGTTCGCCCGCATGGAGCGCAACCCCGACGTCGAGTGGCGGCTGCGCACGGGCGCCATGGCCCGGTTCGACCCCTGGGACCGGCTCCACGAGATCACCTGCCCGGTGCTGATCCTGGCCGGCGAGGACGACCCGGTCACGCCCGCGGCCGAGGCCGCCCGGCTGGCCGCCGCCCTGACCGGCGCCCGGGTGCGCCTCGAACGCTACGAGCGGTGCGGCCACGGCGTGTACCGCGAGGTCCCCGACGAGGCGCTCGGCGCCACCCGGGAGTTCCTGGCATCGCTGTGAAGGGTCGGGGAGGGGGGATTTGAACCCCCGACCTCCTGCACCCAAAGCAGGTGCGCTTCCGCTGCGCCACTCCCCGGAGATCGAACGCCCGAGCGTACCTCCCGGGCGGGGCCCGCTCACCGCGTCGGGTGGCCCGGCCGCCGCCCTCGACGGCGACCATTGTCGGGGGTCCGACCTGCCCCCGTTACACTCACGCCTCTGTGAAGACCACCGTCGCACCCCTCGAGGGAAACAAGGTCAAGCTCTCCGTCGAGGTCGACGAGGACGAGTTCGACAAGGCCATCAACGAGGCCTTCCGCAAGATCGCCCGTGAGGTGCGCATCCCCGGGTTCCGGCCCGGCAAGGCGCCCCGCAAGATCCTCGAGCGCCGCCTCGGCCCCCAGGTGGGCCGCGAGCAGGCCCTCCACGACGCGCTGCCCGAGTACTACGCCCAGGCGCTGTCCGACAACGACGTCGACGCCATCGACGCCCCCCACATCGACATCACCTCGGGCGAGGAGGACGGCCCCGTCGTCTTCGACGCCGTCGTCGAGGTGCGGCCGGTCGTCCAGGTGCCGGGCTACGGCGGCCTGCGGGTCGAGATCCCCCGGCCCGAGCCCTCCGAGGACGAGATCGACGCCCAGATCGACCGCATGCGCCAGGTGCAGGCCACGTTCTCCGACGTGCGAGCGCCCCGCGGCCGACGGTGACGCCGTCGTCATCGACATCACCGGCACGCTCGGCGGCGAGGCCCAGGACGGCCTGACCGCCGACGACTACAGCTACACGGTCGGCTCCAAGGCGATCACCGCCGAGGTCGACGAGCAGCTCACCGGGGCCAAGGCCGGCGACATCCTCGAGTTCGACGCCACCCACCCCGACCCCGAGGAGGAGCGCCAGCTCCGGTTCAAGGTGCTGGTCAAGACCGTGCGCGAGCGGGTCCTGCCGGACGCCGACGACGAGTGGGCCGCCGAGAACTCCGAGTTCGAGACCATCGAGGCGCTGCGCGACTCCATCCGCGAGCGGTCCGCCACGCTGCGCAGGGCCCAGGCCCAGGCCGCCGTGCGCGACCGCACCGGCCAGGCGCTGGCCCGGCTGGTCGAGGACGAGATCCCCGAGGCGCTGGTGTCCCAGGAGATCAACCACCGCGCCCAGGAGCTCGCCATGCGGCTCCAGGCCCAGGGCCTCACGCCCGAGCAGTGGATGGCCATCACCGGCAAGACGTCCGAGGACCTCACCGCCGAGCTGCGGGAGGCCGCCGAGGTCTCCGCCAAGGTCGACCTCGCCCTGCGGGCCGTGGCGGACGCCGAGCAGATCGAGTGCACCGACGACGACCTCGACGACGAGCTGTCCGAGGTCGCCCGCCGGGTCGACACCCCGCTCGACCGCGTGCGTGCCGAGTTCGAACGCGGCGGACAGCTGGCGGCTGTACGCTCCGATGTACGCAAGCGCAAGGCGCTCGACTGGCTCCTCGAGCGGGTCGAGATCGTCGACGAGGACGGTCACGCCATCGACCGAGCCGACCTCGAGGTCGGCCAGGACAGCGACGAGCACGACACCGAGACCGACGAGACTGACGACGGGGTCGCCGCCGGCGCTTCGGCTGGCGACGCCAGCGCCTGACCCGACACGCCCGCGACCCCGCGAGCCCTCCCCATCCGACCGACAGCCCGCCCGCAACAGCAGACACGGAGCCCACCCCAGGTGATCGACCCCATTCTCCGGCATCCCGAAGTGATCGGCCAGCACAAGGCCGTGATCAGCAACTACCTGGTGCCCACCGTGGTCGAGCAGACCAACCGGGGCGAGCGGGCCTACGACCTCTACAGCCGGCTGCTCAAGGAGAACATCATCTTCCTGGGCACGCCGATCGACGACACGATCGCCAACCTCATCTGCGCCCAGTTGATCCACCTCGAGTCCGACAACCCGGACAAGGACATCAACATCTACATCAACAGCCCCGGTGGCGACATCACGGCGCTGTTCGCCATCTACGACACGATGCGGTTCATCAAGCCCGACATCAGCACCATCTGCTTCGGTCAGGCGGCCTCCGCGGCCGCGGTGCTGCTGGCGGCCGGGGCGCCCGGCAAGCGCCTGGCCCTGCCCCACACCCGGGTCCTGCTCCACCAGCCGTGGGGTCAGGCCGGGGGCCAGGCCACCGACGTCGAGCTGGCGGCGCGGGAGATCCTCCGCATGCGCTCGCTGCTCGACGAGATCCTGTCCCACCACACGGGCCAGGACGTCGAGAAGATCCACAAGGACACCGAGCGGGACTTCGTGCTCAGCGCCGAGGAGGCGAAGGAGTACGGCATCATCGACGACGTGATCTCGTCACGGCAGGCAGCAGACATGACCGGGCCCATCACGAGGGCCAGCTAGAGGACGCAACGGGGAGCGACCGACGTGGCCAAGTTCGGAGACGGTGGCGAGCTGCTCAAGTGCTCGTTCTGCGGCAAGTCCCAGAAGCAGGTGAAGAAGCTGATCGCCGGCCCCGGTGTCTACATCTGCGACGAGTGCATCGACCTGTGCAACGAGATCATCGAAGAGGAGCTGGCCGAGCCGAGCGAGCTGCGTTTCGACGAGCTGCCCAAGCCCCGTGAGATCTACGAGTTCCTGAACGACTACATCATCGGGCAGGACCACGCGAAGAAGATCCTGTCGGTCGCCGTCTACAACCACTACAAGCGGGTGCAGTACGGCGGCACGCCGTCCGGCGACGTCGAGCTGTCCAAGTCGAACATCATGCTCATCGGGCCCACCGGCTGCGGCAAGACGCTGCTGGCCCAGACCCTGGCCCGCATGCTCAACGTGCCCTTCGCCATCGCCGACGCCACCGCGCTGACCGAGGCCGGCTACGTGGGCGAGGACGTCGAGAACATCCTGCTCAAGCTCATCCAGGCCGCCGACTACGACGTCAAGAAGGCCGAGACCGGCATCATCTACATCGACGAGATCGACAAGATCGCCCGCAAGAGCGAGAACCCGTCGATCACCCGTGACGTGTCCGGCGAGGGCGTGCAGCAGGCGCTGCTCAAGATCCTGGAGGGCACCACCGCCTCGGTGCCGCCGCAGGGGGGCCGCAAGCACCCCCACCAGGAGTTCATCCAGATCGACACGACGAACATCCTGTTCATCTGCGGCGGGGCGTTCGCCGGGCTCGAGAAGATCATCGAGAGCCGCATCGGGCGCACCGGCGTGGGCTTCACCGCCGACGTCACCCGCTACGACGACAAGGACCTCGGCGCCCTGCTGGAGCAGGTGCAGCCCGAGGACCTGCTCAAGTTCGGCCTCATCCCCGAGTTCGTGGGCCGGCTCCCCGTCATCGGGGCCGTGTCCAGCCTCGACCACGAGGCGCTGATCCGCATCCTCAACGAGCCGAAGAACGCGCTGATCAAGCAGTACCGCAAGATCTTCGAGTTCGAGGACGTCGAGCTGGAGTTCACCGACGATGCGCTCGAGTCCATCGCCGACCAGGCCCTGCTGCGGGGCACCGGCGCCCGCGGACTGCGGGCGATCCTCGAAGAGGTGCTGCTCAACCTCATGTACGAGCTGCCCAGCCGCAGCGACGTCGGGCAGTGCGTGATCGACCGCAGCGTCGTGCTCGACCGGGTCAACCCCACGCTGGTGCCGCGGTCCGACGCGCCCCGCCAGCAGCGTCCCCGGCGGGCGGCGTCCTGAACTTCGCGGAGGCCGAGGCCTACCTCGCCGCGCACATCGACACGGAGAAGACGGCCGGCATCGCCGCCGGCCACGTCGGGGGGCTGTCGCTCGACCACATGCGCGCGATGGTCGAGGTGCTGGGCGACCCCCAGCGCGACTACCCGGTCATGCACCTGACCGGCACCAACGGGAAGGGCTCGACGGCCCGCATGGTCACGGGGCTGCTGGCCGCCCACCAGCTCTCGGTCGGCACGTACACGAGCCCCCATCTCGAGCACGTCACCGAGCGGATCACCCGGAACCTCGAACCCGTCGACCCCGAGGAGCTGGCGTCGGTCCTGGGCGAGATCGCGGCGCTCGAGGAGCAGTCGTTCTTCTCCAAGCCGCCGTCCCACTTCGAGCTGCTGACGGCGGCCGGGTTCGCGTGGTTCAGCCAGGTGGCCGTGGACGTGGCGGTGGTGGAGGTCGGCCTGCTGGGCCGGTGGGACGCGACCAACGTGGCCGACGGCCAGGTGGCGGTCGTGACCAACATCGGTCACGACCACACCGACGGGGTCGGCGACTGGCGGCACCGGGTCGCCGAGGAGAAGGCCGGCATCGTGAAGCCGGGCAGCCACCTGGTGCTGGGCGAGCCCGATCCCGAGCTGCGGGCCTACTTCGCCGCCGAGAAGCCGGGCGAGACGTGGGTGCGGGACACCGACTTCGGCGTGGTGACCGACCGGCTGGCGATCGGCGGCCACGTGGTCGACCTGCGCACCCCCTTCGGCGTGCAGGAGGAGGTCTTCCTGCCGGTGCACGGCGCCCACCAGGCCGACAACGCCGCGCTGGCGGTGGCGGCGGTCGAGGCCTTCTTCGGCCGGGCGCTGGCCCCCGACGTGGTGGCCGAGGCGTTCGGGGCGCTGCGGCTGCCGGGCCGGTTCGAGGTGGTGCACCGGGCGCCGCTGCTGATCCTGGAGGGGGCCCACAACCGCGACGGCGCCCGCGCCGCGGCGGCGACGCTCGACGCCGAGTTCGAGGTGTCCGGCACCCGCCGGTGGGTGATCGGGGTGCTGTCGGGCCGGGACGCGGGCGAGATGCTCGACGAGCTGGGCGTCCGGCCCGGCGACCGGGTGGTGGCCACCACGCCGCCGTCGCCCCGGGGGCTGCCGGCGGCCGAGCTGGCCGCAGTGGTCGAGGCCCGCGGCGTCGCGGTCGAGGCCGAGCCCGCCGTCGACCGGGCGGTCGAGCGGGCCTGGCGGGCGGCCGAGGAGGCGGGGGAGGGCGACCTCGTGATGGTCACCGGCTCGCTCTACACGGTCGGCGCCGCGCGCACGGCCTGCCGCCGGCTCGGCCTGCTCGGCTAACCACCTTCCCGCCGCACCGGCCATACTGGTGCCACAGGCCACCACTGTGGGTGGCCGTGCTGGGCGGAGAGCGAGATGCTGGTCGGGCGGTCGGCGGAGGTTGAGCGGTTGGGCGGGGCCCTGGCCGCGGCGCGCGCCGGCCACCCCGTGGTGGTCGTGGTCGACGGGGCACCCGGCACGGGCAAGACCACGCTGGCGTCCACGCTGTTGCGGGACGGGTCCGTGCTCGCGGCCACCGCCAGCGGCGACGAGGACGAGTCGGTGCTCGACTACGGCGTCGTCGACCAGCTCGTGCGGGCGCTGCCGCCGGACCTGCGGGACCGGGCGGCCGGCGTCGCCGACCGCGACCCGTGGCGGGCGGGCGCCGCCATGGTCGCGGTGGTGGAGGACCTCGACCTGGAGCGGCCCCTCGTCGTCGTGGTGGACGACGCCCAGTGGGCCGACGCCCCGTCGCTGCAGGCGCTGACGTTCGGCGCCCGGCGGCTGCGGTCCGTGCCGGTGCTGGTGTGCGTGACCTGCCGGACCGACGACCTCGGCCGCCTGCCGCCCGGGCTGCTGCGCCTCGCGGCCGACGTGGGCGCGCGGATCACGCTCGGACCGCTCGACGCCGCCGCCGTCGCCGAGCTGGGGCAGCGGGCCTACGGTCGCCCGCTGCCCGACCTCGCGGTCGAGCGGCTGCGCACCCACACCGGCGGCAACCCGCTCCACACCGTGGCGCTCCTCGACGACCTGCCCTTCGACACGGTGGCGGGCCACGGCCCGCTGCCGGCGCCCCGGTCGCTGGCCGAGCTGGTCACGTCCGTGCTGGCGGAGTGCCCGCCCGACGCCCGCGCCCTCGCCCGCGCGCTCGCCGTGCTCGGGCCCCGGGCGCCGCTGGCCCGGGCGGCGGCCGTCGCGGGGCTGGAGGCCGGCCCCGGGCCCGGCGCCGCGCCGCGGCCGAGCGCCGTCCTGGCCGGGCTCGGGCCCGGCGCGCCGCTGTCGCAGGTCGCCCGGATCGCCGGCCTCGACCGGCCTGCCGGTGCGGGCGCGGCGCTGGAGGCCGCCGAGGCGCTGGCCGCGCAGGGCCTGGTGACGCTGACCTCGACGACCGCCGGGTGGGAGCTGGACTTCGCCCACGGGGTCGTCCGGGCGTCGGTGGCCGGGGCCGTGGCCCCGTCGGTGCGGGTCCTGCTGCACCGCCGCGCCGCCGGGGTCACCCACGGGGACGAGGCCCTGCGCCACCGCCTGGCCGCCGCCCAGGGCCCGGACGCCGATCTGGTGGCCGCCGCCACCGCGCGGGCCCGCCACCACGCCGGCACCGGCAGCGGCGCGGCGGGCGGCCCGGCTGCTGCTCGGCGCCGCCCCCGCCGCCGCCGGCGACGAGCGAGCGCGAGGGCCTGGTCATCGCGGCCGCCGGCCTGCTGCTCGGCGCCGGCGAGGCGGTGGGGGAGCTGGGCGCCCAGGTCGAGGGGTTCGGCGACTCGGTCGGGCGCAGCGCCCTGCTCGGACGGCTGGCGCTCGTCACCGGCCGCCCGGCCGAGGCGCGGGCCTGGCTCGACCGCACGTGGGACCAGCTGGCCACCGAGCCCGGCGAGGGCGCCGACCTGGTGCCGGCGGTGGCCGACGCCCAGGCGCTGCTGGCCCTGGACGAGACCCGGTGGGACGACCTGACCGTGTGGGCCCGCCGCGCCCTCGACGCCGGCAGCGACTCGGGCATCTCCGCCACGCTGCTCGCCCACGGGCTGGTCCTCACCGGCGGCTTCGCCGAGGCCGAGGAGGAGATGACCGCGCTGCTCGCCGGCAGCCCGCCCGGCGCCACCGTGGCCCGCGACGCCGCGGTCGGTCGTGGCATCGCCCGGGTGTGGCGCAACGACCTGGAGGGCGCCGACGCCGACCTGCGCGCCGCCGCCGAGGCGCTGGCCGGGGGCGGGTCGCCGCTGGCCCGCGTCGAGCTCGACTCGTACCTGGGCGAGAACGCCTTCCGCGCGGGGCGCTGGCACGAGGCCCTCGACCTGGCGGCGGGGGCCGCGCTCGTCGTCGACGACGCCGGGGCGGCGTGGCTGGGGGCGCTGGCCCACGGGGTGACGACCTTCGTGCTCGCCGCCCGCGGCGATCTCGAGCGGGCCCGCCGGCACGCGGCCGCCGCCGCCACCTCGGCGGAGATCACCGGGCTCTTCGCCCCCCGG
The DNA here is from genome assembly GCA_963759225.1 of uncultured Acidimicrobiales bacterium. GTDB lineage: Bacteria > Actinomycetota > Acidimicrobiia > Acidimicrobiales > VFJN01 > ZC4RG19. The sequence goes on from CAVWYL010000022.1 coordinate 285,823, forward strand.
CTGTGGTCCCGGCACGCGGCCCTGCGCCTGGCCGAGGCCGAGGGCGACCACGCCGGGGTGGTGGCGGTGGGCGACGCCATGCTGGACGACGGCTGGGGCGCCCTGCCCGAGGGCATCCACCACTGGCGGGCGGCGTACACCGACGCGCTGCTGGCCGTCGAGCGCATCGACGACGCGGCGGCGACGGCGAAGACGCTGGCGCAGGCGGCCGCCGAGGCGGGCGACGCCGCGGTGTCGACCGACGCGGCCCGGGCCCTCGGCGCGGTGGCGGCGGCCCGCCGGCGGGAGGACGACGCGGACGCCGCGTTCGCCCGGGGACTGGCCCTCGACCCGGTCCGCAGCCGCCCGTTCGCCCGCGCCCGGCTGGAGCTGGCCGCCGGCGGGCACCTGCGCCGCACCGGCCGCCGGCGCGACGCCGCCGAGCTGCTGGGCACCGCCGCCGACCGCCTGGCGGCGCTGGGTGCCGCGCGGTGGATCGACCGCTGCGAGGGCGAGACGAAGGCCCTCGGGCTGCGCCCCCGCAAGCGCTCGGAGCCGGCCGTCGGCGACCTGACGGCCCAGGAGCAGAGGGTCGCGGGGCTGGTGGCGGGCGGCCTGTCCAACCGGGAGGTGGCCGCCGAGCTGTGCATCAGCACGAAGACCGTCGAGCACCACCTGGGCCGCGTCTACGCCAAGCTGGGCCTGCGCTCCCGGACCGAGCTGGTCCGCCACATCGTCGCCCCACCCTGACGCGGGCATCAGGGGTCCCCCCGATGCGAAGCGTCCGGCGGGTGGCGCACCCTGCGTCCCCTACCGGATGAAAGGGATGTGGACCCATGAGAATCACAGTGCGTGGCGCGGGCGCCCTCGTGGCGGCAGGCGCACTGGTCGTCGGGCTCGGCGCGTGCTCCGACGGCGACGATGAAGTCGGAGACCGGCGCGGGGGACTCGGCGGCCCTGGCGTCGGAGGGCGGGGAGGACGCGGCGGCGTTCTGCTCGGCGGCCACCGAGGTCGACCAGGTCAGCCTGGCCCTCGACTCGGAGGAGTCGACGCCCGAGGACATGGAGGCGGCCATGCAGGCCGCCATCGACACGGCACCGGCCGTCATCGGCGACGACGTGTCGACCATGGTCACGGAGACGAAGGCGCTGTTCGCGGCCGAGGAGACGGCGGACCCGGAGGGCCCGCCCCCGTTGCCGTCCGAGTCGTACCTGACGGCGGCGTCGAGCGTCAGCCAGTACCTGTCCTCGGAGTGCGACTTCGGGACGCTCGACGTCGAGACCCAGAACTACGCGTTCGCCGGCATCCCCGACGAGGTGCCCGCCGGGACGACCGTGATCAACGTGAGCAACGACGCCACGGAGATCCACGAGATGATCCTGGTGAAGATCAAGGACGGCGAGACCCGCCCGGTGGAGGAGCTCCTGACCCTCCCCGAGGAGGAGACCGACGCACTGATCACCGAGAAGGGGTTCATCTTCGTCATGCCGGGCACCAGCAACTACATGACCGCGGAGCTGGAGCCCGGCCGCCACGTGGCCGTGTGCTTCGTGCCGGTCGGGGCGACCCCGGAGGCGCTGGCCACGGGGGCCGCCATCAACGAGGAGGACCCCCACGCCATGCACGGCATGGTCCAGGAGTTCACCGTGAGCTGACCCGGGGGGCAGGGCGAGGGAGCGGGGGGATTTCGTCCCCCGCTCCCGGCGCCCTACCCTCGACCCCCTGTGAAGAACCGCACCTTCGTGATGTGCAAGCCCGACGCCGTCGAGCGCGGCCTCGTCGGCGAGATCGTGGCCCGGCTCGAGCGCAAGGGCCTCTCCCTCGTGGCCGCCGACCTGCGGACGGTCGACCGGGCCCTGGCCGAGGAGCACTACGACGAGCACCGGGACAAGCCGTTCTTCGGCGACCTCGTCGACTTCGTGACCCGGTCGCCGGTGTTCCCGATGGTGGTCGAGGGCCCCGACGACAACACGTGGCTCCTCGTGCGCAAGCTGGTGGGGGCGACCAAGGCCACCGAGGCCGAGCCCGGCTCGATCCGGGGCGACTTCGCCACGGTGACGACCGAGAACCTCGTCCACGCCAGCGACGGGCACGACTCGGCGGCCCGCGAGATGGCGCTGTGGTTCCCCGGCCTCGGCTGAGGCCCTGACTCCGACAAGACAAGGCGGGCGGCATGCGGCGACGGTGGGTGATGGTGCTGGGCGGCGTGGCCGCGCTGGCGGTGCTGGTGGGGGTGGTCGCCTTCGCCACCGGGGCGTTCGACAGCGACGAGGAGCCGGAGGATCGGCTCACCCAGTCCTCCCCGGGCGAGACCGCGGCCGAGCCCGCCAGCGTCGAGTTCTGCGCGGGCGTCACCCAGCTCGACACGGCCCTGACCCAGGTGCCCGACGACCCGGCCCAGTTCGGCACCTTCGTGGCCGAGCAGATCACGCCCACGGTGGCGGCCATCCGGGCGGCGCTGCCCCGCAGCGAGACCGCCCCCGACGCGGAGGCCGTGCTCACCGCGGTCGAGCAGGCGGCGGCCACCGGTGACGGCGCCGCGTTCGACACGCCCGCGTTCGCGGCCGCCCAGGCCCGCTACTACCCGTACGTGGCCGAGGCCTGCGACTACCCGCTGCTCGAGGCAGTCGCCACCGACCACGCCTTCGCCGGGATCCCGGCCCTGGCCAAGGCCGGGCCCACGGTGCTCACGCTGGCGAACAACAGCGCCGGCGGCGAGTTCCACGAGATCGCCCTGGTCAAGCTCGTGCCCGAGGCCACGCTGCCGCTGGAGGAGTTCGTGGCGCTCCCGCCGGAGGAGGCCGAGGCGCTCATCGACCCGGCCACCTTCGGCCTCGGCGCCTACGCCGCCCCCGGCGAGACCGGCGGCGCCATCGTCGAGCTGACCGCCGGGCGCTGGGTCTACGCGTGCTTCGTGCCGACCGGCACCACCGACCCGGCCGCCGAGGGGACCGGCCCGCCCCACGCCGCCAACGGCATGTACGGCGAGGTCACAGTCTCCTGACAATCGCTCTCAGGGTCGCGTCGGGGGACCCGGGGGTTCGTTAACCTACGGCAAGCCCTCCCACGACCGGCGGAGGACGCCAACAGCATGCCCGACAACTTCTTCTCCTCCCTGACGGGTCGGGACATGGCCGTAGACCTCGGCACTGCCAACACCGTCATCTACGTGCGCGGCAAGGGCATCGTGCTCAACGAGCCCTCCGTGATCGCGGTGAACGTGCGCGACGGCAAACCGGTGGCCGTCGGCACCGACGCCAAGCGGATGATCGGCCGCACGCCCAGCCACATCGAGGCCATCCGCCCGCTGAAGGACGGCGTCATCGCGGACTTCGAGATCTGCGAGAAGATGCTCAGCTACTTCATCCGCAAGGCCCACAACCGGCGCTGGGGCAAGCCCAGGATGGTGATCTGCGTGCCGTCCGGCATCACCGGGGTCGAGCAGCAGGCGGTGCGGGAGGCGGCCGAGTACGCGGGCGCCCGCAAGCCCGCCTACATCATCGAGGAGCCCATGGCCGCCGCCATCGGCGCCGGGCTGCCGGTGCAGGAGCCGGCGGGCAACATGATCGTCGACATCGGCGGCGGCACCACCGAGGTGGCCATCATCAGCCTCGGCGGGATCGTGACCAGCCAGTCGGTGCGGGTGGCGGGCGACGAGCTCGACGAGGCCATCGTCAGCTTCGTGAAGAAGGAGTACGGCCTGGCCATCGGCCAGCGCACGGCCGAGGAGGTCAAGATCGCCCTCGGGTCGGCCTGGCCCCTGCTCGAGGAGCTGCACGCCGAGATCCGGGGCCGCGACCTCATGACGGGGCTGCCCAAGACGATCGTCACCACCACCGACGAGGTCCGGGAGGCGATGGAGGAGCCGGTGTCGGCCATCGTCGACGCCGTCAAGGTGACCCTGGACAAGACCCCGCCGGAGCTGGCGGCCGACGTCATGGACAAGGGCATCTACCTGGCCGGCGGCGGGGCGCTGCTGAACGGGCTCGACGCCCGCCTCCACCACGAGACGGGCATGCCGGTGGTCGTCGCCCCCAACCCGCTGCACGCCGTGGCCGTCGGGTCCGGGCAGTCCCTGGAGGAGTTCGACGCGCTGAAGTTCCTCTTCTCCTCCACCGGCTACTGATGGCCATCTCGCCACCGACCGGCTCGCGCACCCGTCTGGCCGTCCTCGTGGCGGCGTCGGTCACGCTCGTCGTCGTCGGCCTGCGGGACATGCCGGTGGTGCGCGACGTCCGGGAGGGCGCCGCCAGCATCACCGACCCGGTCGAGGGCGCGGTCGACACGGTCACGAGCCCGGTCCGCAACGCCTGGCACGGCATCACCGACTACGAGGACCTGCGCGAGGAGAACGCCCGCCTGCGCGCCGACGCCGAGGAGGCCGACGCGGCCGAGGTCACGGCGTCGGACGCCGAGCGCCAGCTCGCCGACCTGTCGCTGGTGCTGGACCTGCCCTACGCCACCGACCTGCCCGAGGTCGTGGCCCGGGTGGTGTCGGGGCCGCGCTCGAACTTCTCGCACGCCGTCGAGATCGACAAGGGCAGCGACGCCGGCATCGCCGTCGGCATGCCGGTGGCCACGGGCGCCGGGCTGGCCGGACGGGTCACCCAGGTCACCGCGTCGTCGGCCACGGTCGACCTCATCACCGACCCCGAGTTCCGGGTGGGGGTGCGGCTGGCCACCACGGGCGACCTCGGCACCGCCCGCGGCCAGGGCCGCGGCGACCCGCTCGCCGTCGACTCGTCGATCTCGCCCCGGGCCCAGATCGCCGAGGGCACCGGCGTCGTGACGAGCGGCGTCGACCGCAGCGCGTTCCCGCCCGGGATCCCGGTCGGCGCGGTGGCGTCGACCCGCCAGGGCTCCGGCGGCCTCGCCCTCGAGCTCGTCGTCGACCCCCTCGTCGACTTCGACCGGCTCTCCTACCTGACGGTGCTGCAATGGCAGCCGACCTGATCCCGGGGCGGGCCCCGTGAGCGCGCGCCGCTGGTCGGCGGCGCGGGCCGCGCTCGTGCTCGTGGTGGCGCTCGTCCTGCAGATGACGGTGATCGCCGACCTGCGGCTGGCGGGCGCCATCGGCGACCTGATGCTGGCCGTGGTGGTCGCCGCCGGCCTGACCGGGGGCGCCGACCGGGGCGTCACCTACGGGTTCGTCGCCGGGTGTGCTCTACGACGTCGTGCTGGACACGCCGTTCGGCCTGTCCGCCCTCACCTACGCGCTCGTCGGCTACGCCGTCGGCCTGGCCGGCTCGGCGCTGGTGCGCACCAGCGGCTGGTGGCCGGTGGGCGTGGGCGTGGTGGCCGGCCTGGTCCAGGCCACGCTGTACACGTCGCTCGGCAACCTGCTGGGCGTCGCCTACCCGTTCGGCGACCTGCCGGCCATCGCCCTCGTGATGGCGGCGTGGTGCGGGCTGCTGGTGCTGCCCCTGATCCGGGTCATGTGGTGGGTCCACGGGCACAGCGAGCCCGACCGGCTGGAGGTGCTCTGGCGGTGAGGGAGCACGCAGTGCGAGGGAACCGGTGAGCCCTGACAGGGCCCACGTGCCGCGGCTGCGGATGTCGGTCATCGCCATCGTGGCGGTGGCGCTGTTCGCGTCGCTGTTCGCCCGGCTCTACGACCTCCAGGTGCTCGGGGCCGACCGCTACCAGGTGCAGGCCGAGGCCAACCGGGTGCGGACGGTGCAGCTCCCCGCGCCCCGGGGCCGCATCCTCGACCGCAACGGCAAGGTCATCGTCGACAACCGCGTCGCCGTCGTGGTGGCGCTCGAGCGGGCGAGGTTCGAGGCGCTGAGCGCCGAGCGCCAGATCGACGTGCTCAACCGCCTCTCGTGGGACCTGGCCGCCAACGGCCACCCCATCACCCCCGACCAGATGCGGGCCCGGGTCAACGACCAGCGCTACAGCCGCTACGCCCCGGTGCCGCTGGCCACCGACGTGCCGGAGAGCCTGAAGATCTTCCTGGAGGAGCGGTCCGCCGACTACCCGGCCGTCGTGGTCGAGCGCACCGCGCTGCGGGCCTACCCCTACGGGCCGCTGGCCGCCCAGACCCTCGGCTACGTCGGACGGATCAACGAGGGCGAGCTGGCGGCCCAGGTCACCAACACCGCCAAGCCGTATTCGCTCAACGACCAGATCGGCAAGGCCGGCGTCGAGCAGACCTACGAGCCGTGGCTGCGGGGCACGCCGGGCATCCGCCGCATCGAGGTCGACGCCGAGGGCAAGCCGGTGCGGGTCATCAGCGAGCAGCAGCCCAAGGCCGGCGACGACGTCGTGCTGACCCTCGACGTCGACCTCCAGGCCCTGGCCCAGCAGAAGGTCGAGCAGGGCCTGGCCGACGCCCGGGCCCGGCCCAACCGCGACGGCAGCCGCAACGCCGGCACCCGGGGTGCCGCGGTCGTGCTCGACCCCAACAACGGCCAGGTCCTGGCGCTGGCCTCGTACCCGTCCTACGACCCCAACGTGTTCGTCGACGGGGCCAGCGACGAGGAGTGGGCGGCGCTCAACGACGAGGCCGCCGGGGCGCCGCTCAACAACTGGGCGGTGCAGGGCCAGTGGGCGCCGGGCTCCACCTACAAGCTGTTCGTCGGCTACGCCGCGCTGATGGCCGGGGTGATGACGCCGGAGAAGGTGTTCGCGGACCGGGGCGGCTTCCAGATCCCCGGCTGCACCGGGGCCAAGTGCTACCGCACCAACGCCGGCGGCGCGTCCTACGGCAACGTGACGATCAGCCGGGCGATCACGGTGTCGTCCGACGCGTACTTCTACAACGTCGGCGCCCAGTTCTGGCTGCAACGCGACCGCTTCGGCGGCGAGGACGGGATGCAGAACCTGCTCACGCCGTTTGGGATCGGCGACCGCACCGGCGTGGCCCTGACCGACGAGTCGGCCGGCCGCGTGCCGACCAAGGCGTGGAAGCTCGACTTCTGCACCCGCCTCGACTGCGACACCGGCTGGCGCACCGGCGACAACGTCAACATGGCCATCGGGCAGGGCGACGTGCTCGTGACCCCGATGCAGCTGGCCACCGGCTACGCCACCTTCGCCAACGGCGGCACCCGCTACGTCCCGCAGATGGCCGTGCGGGCCGAGGGCTACCAGACGGGCCAGGTCACCCACGAGTTCACCCCCCAGGTCGCCCAGCAGGTCGACCTGCCGCCCGAGGTGCGCGAGCCGCTGCTGGAGGGCCTCGTCGGCGTGCCCCGGTCGGGCACCGCCACCCGGGCCTTCGCCGGGTTCCCGCTCAACGACTTCCCGATCGCCGGCAAGACCGGCACCGCGCAGGTCGACAACAAGGCCGACACCGCGGTGTTCACCGCCTTCGGCCCGGCGCCCGCCCCCCGCTACCAGGTGTCGGTGTTCCTGGAGGAGTCCGGCTTCGGCGGCACCGCCGCCGCGCCCGTGGCCCGGGCCCTGTTCGACGTGCTGGCCGGCGTGCGACCGCTGCAGCCCGCGGGGCCCGACGGCCTGCCCCAGGGCGGGGCCGACGCCCTGACGGCCGACACCGGCGGGGCCTACGACTGATGGCCCGGCTGATGTCGCGCTCGACCCTCGACCTCGGCCGGGTCCCGGCCCGGGAGCGGGTGGTGCGGCCGTCGGGCGGCCGGGGCCGGCGCCGCGACGAGTCGTGGTTCCGGGACCGGGCTCCGGCCGCCTGGAAGCACGTCGACGTGGTGCTCGTGGCGTGCGTGGCGGCCGTGTCGGTGCTCGGGGCGCTGATGATCCTGTCCTCGACGCGGGGCACCGACCCCGACGCCTACGACACGTCGTTCCTGCGCAAGCAGGCGCTGTTCATCGCGGTGGGCGTCGTGGGCATGGTGGCGGTCACGCTGATCGACTACCGCCGGCTGCGGGACTTCGCCTGGCTGCCCTACCTCGCCGCGGTCGTGTCGCTCGTGCTGGTCGTGGCCGTGGGGGAGGAGGTGCGGGGCGCGCAGGCGTGGTTCCAGATCGGCGCGTTCCAGCTCCAGCCGGCCGAGTTCGCCAAGGTGGCGGTGATCCTGGCGGTGGCCGCCGCGCTGGCCCCGCGGGAGGTCCCGCTCAAGGCCCGCTGGCTCGCGTGCGCGCTCGTGCTCATCGGCGTGCCGGTCGCGCTCATCATGCTGCAGCCCGACCTCGGCACCGCGCTCGTGTTCGTGGCCATCGCCCTCGGCATGACGCTGATGGCCGGGGCCCGGGCCCGCCACATCGTGGTCCTGGTGGCGGTGGGCGTCGTCGGCGTCGTCGGGGTGCTGAACTCGGACCTGCTGGAGGACTACCAGCGCGACCGGCTGGCCAACTTCCTCCAGCCCAGCTCGCCCGACGACGGCGGCCCGATCTCGGCGACCGGCAACCCCGGCGGCCTGTCCGACGCCCAGTCGTCGGACTACAACTCCGACCAGTCGCTGGCCGCCATCGCCTCCGGCTCGGTCAACGGCAAGGGCCTCTTCGACGGCACGCAGACCCGCCTGGGGTTCGTGCCCGAGCAGCACACCGACTTCATCTTCACGGCGCTGGGGGAGGAGCTGGGGTTCGTCGGCTGCGTCACCGCGCTGGCCCTGTTCGCCATCATCTGCGCCCGCATCTGGCGGACGGCCCAGATCGCGCAGGACCGCCTCGGCATGCTCATCTGCGTCGGCGTGCTGTCGATGCTCGTGTTCCAGATCTTCCAGAACGTGGGCATGACCATGGGCATCATGCCGATCACCGGCATCACCCTGCCGTTCATGAGCTACGGCGGGTCGTCGGCCATCGCCTCGTGGCTGGCCATCGGCCTGGTGCTCAACGTCCACATGCGGCGATTCGGCTGAGGCCGCGCCGGGCAGGCGCGGAAACCCTGAATCGGGGCACGCAGCGGCGTGCCGCTACCCTTGCGAGGACATGTCATCCGTCTGGACGCGACTCGAGCCCCACCTCGCCGGGGTGGAGAAGCCGGCCCGCTACATCGGGCTGGAGCTCGGCGCGCAGCGTCCCGAGGGCGGGCCCGGGGCCGTGTCGTGGCTGCTCACGTACCCCGACACCTACGAGATCGGGCTGCCCAACCAGGGCCTGCAGATCCTCTACGAGATCCTCAACGAGCGCCCCGACGCCGTCGCCGAGCGGTCCTACGCCCCGTGGGGCGACCTGGAGGAGGTGCTGCGCCGCGAGCACATCCCCCTGTTCTCGGTCGACACCCACCGGCCGGCGCACGAGTTCGACGTCCTCGCGTTCAACCTGTCGGCCGAGCTGACGTACACCAACCTGCTCAACTGCGTCGACCTCGCCGGGGTCCCGGTGCGGGCGGCCGAGCGCCGCCCCGAGCACCCGCTGGTGGCCGCGGGCGGGCACTGCACCTACAACCCCGAGCCGCTGGCCGACTTCCTCGACTTCGTCGTCCTCGGCGACGGCGAGGAGGTCGTGTCCGACATCACCGCGGTGCTGAGCGGGTGGAAGGCGTCGGGCCGCACCGAGGGCAGCCGCGAGGCCGTCCTGCGGGAGCTGTCCCACGTCGAGGGCGTGTACGTCCCGTCGATGTACGAGGTCGCCTACGAGGGACGCCACATCCGGGCGATCACCCCCCGGTACCCCGACGTCCCCGAGCGGGTCGAGAAGCGCACGATCGCCGACCTGGCCGACTGGCCCTACCCCCGGAACCAGCTCGTCCCCCTCACCGAGGTCGTGCACGACCGGCTCAACGTCGAGGTGTTCCGGGGCTGCACCCGGGGCTGCCGGTTCTGCCAGGCGGGCATGATCACCCGCCCGGTGCGCGAGCGCCCCGCCGAGCAGGTGCGCACGATGGTGAGCGACGGCCTGCGCCGCACCGGCTACGACGAGGTGGCGCTGACCAGCCTGTCCACCGCCGACTTCTCCGGCATCGAGGGCGTGGTCCGCGGCATCGTCGACGACCCGTCGTCGTGCGGGCAGACCTCGGTCAGCCTGCCCAGCCTGCGGGTCGACGCGTTCACGGTCGGCATCGCCGCCCAGATCCAGAAGGCGCGCCGCACCGGCCTCACCTTCGCCCCCGAGGCCGGCACCTGGCGCATGCGCCAGATCATCAACAAGCTCATCCGCGAGGAGGACCTCTACGGCGCGGTCGAGAGCGCCTTCAGCTCCGGATGGCGCCGGGTCAAGCTCTACTTCCTCACCGGCCTGCCGTCCGAGACCGACGAGGACACGCTCGGCATCCTCGACCTGGCCCGCAACTGCGTGGACATCGGCCGCCGCCACACCAAGGGCGTGACGGTCAAGGCGTCGGTCGGCGGGTTCGTGCCCAAGCCGTTCACCCCGTTCCAGTGGTTCGGCCAGAACACCACCGAGGAGCTGGGCCGCAAGATCTCGCTGCTGCGCGACCGCGCCAAGGCGGCCAAGGGCGTGCAGCTCACCTGGCACGACCCCAAGGCCAGCGTCATCGAGGGCCTGGCGTCCCGGGGCGACCGCCGCCTGGGCCCGGTCATCGAGTCCGTGTGGCGCCGGGGCGGCACGTTCCAGGAGTGGAGCGAGCACTTCCGGCTCGACCTGTGGCTCGACGCCCTGGCCGAGCACGGCCTCGACCTCGAGTGGTACGTGTACCGGCACCGCACGGAGGACGAGATCCTGCCGTGGGACCACATCTCGGCCGGCCTCCACAAGGACTTCCTGTGGCAGGACTGGCAGGACGCGCTGGCCGAGGTCGGCCTGCCCGACTGCCGCTGGACCCCGTGCTACGACTGCGGCGCCTGCACCGGCTACGGCATCGAGCACGTCGTCGCCTCGGCCACCCCGCCCGCGGGCGGCAGCCAGGGCACCGGCCAGGACCTCGTCCACCGGGCACCTGCCCGGCGCCGTGCCCGTCACGCTGCGGTCCCGCCCGCTGGCCGGAGCCCGGTCGTGACCGGCCCCGCGCCCCGGGTGCGCGTCCGCTTCGCCAAGCACGGCAAGGTCCGCTTCACCAGCCACCGCGACGTCGCCCGCATCTGGGAGCGGGCGCTGCGCCGGGCCGGTGTCGAGGTCGCCTACACCGAGGGGTTCTCGCCCCGCCCCAAGCTCAGCTTCGGCCTGGCCCTGTCGACGGGCCACGAGTCCGAGGCCGAGTACCTGGACGTGGCCCTGCGCAGCGCGCCGGGGCCCCGACGCCGTCGAGCGGCTGCCCGCGCTGCTCGCCCCGGCCCTCCCCGCGGGCATCGAGGTGCAGGCGGCCACGGTCCTCCCCCCGGGGTCCGAGTCGCTCCAGCAGGCCGTGACCAGCTGCACCTGGTACATCGAGATCGGCGACGTGACGCCCGCGGAGGTCTCCGCAGGCGTCACCCGGGCATTGGCGGCCGCCGAGCTGCCGCTGACCCGCACCCGCAAGGGCCAGACCGTCACCGACGACGTGCGGCCCGCCATCCTCGCGGTGCGGGTGCTGGGCCCGGTGACCGAGGTCGTCGCCCCCCTCGCCCCCCGGGCGACCGGCCTCGCCACGGCTGTCGAAGCCGACCTGGCAACGCAGCCGCGTGGCCTCCGCCCCACCGAGCTGATCCAGGCCGTCGACCCGTCGTGGGTCGTGGTCCGGGTCACACGAAGTCACCAATGGACGCAGGCCGGCGGCGCCCGGCGCGAGGTCCTCGACCTCGAGCCGGCAGCGACGCCGCCTCCGCACGCCGAGGCGCGTGCGTCATGAGAAGGGAACCCACCCATGTCCGAGACAGACGTTTCCGGCAGCCCGGAGGCGCCGAACCCGGTCCCTGAGGTACCGGAGCGCTCTGCTGCGGCGACTCCCCCGCCGGCAGCGCACACCACGAGCAACGGCCCGGGCGACGACGGCGCGCCCGCCGACACGGCGGACGCCGCGTCGGCCGACGCGGCCCGCAAGCGACGACGGCGCGGCTCGCGCGGCGGCCGCAAGCGCAGCAAGCCCCGCGCCGAGGGCGCGGAGGCCACAGCCGACGGCGACGGCGCCGCAGCCGACGACGGCGACGACGCCGCCGCGCCGGCGCGGACCCGCAGCGACGGCGGCGGCGACCGCCAGGCCACGGGCGCCCGGCCAGGGCGGACGCGGTCGCGGCCGGGGCCGGACCCGCCCGGCGACGACCGGCGCCCGCGGCGACGGAGCGGGCGGCGACGACCGCAACCCCGAGCTGCCCGACCTGCCCCGCGAGGGGCGGCCCCGCTCGGTCGAGGCGGCCACCGCCGCGCTCGTCCCCAAGTCCCCGCCCCCCAAGCCCAAGATCGGCGACACCATCCCGGCCGAGGCCCTGGCCCAGATCACGGACCGCTCCGACGACGCCGCCGAGGGCGACGGCCGCAAGCGCCGCCGCCGGCGGGGCGGCCGGGGCCGGTCCGGCACCAAGGGCGGGCAGAACGGCGGGGGCGGCGGCAGCACCCGGCAGGCCCCCAAGCCGGTCGAGGCGCTGATCGCGCACGATCCCACCGAGCTCGACGAGGAGACCCTCGAGCGCCGGCGGGGCCGCGAGCGCAAGGGCCGGGCCGTCGGCCGCTACTCGATGTGCGTCCACGTGTCGCCGCGGGCCACGCAGATCGCCGTGCTCGAGGGCCGGTCCCTCATCGAGCACTACGTCTCGCACCCGTCCGACGACGTCTCGCAGATCCACGGCAACGTGTACCTGGGCCGGGTCCAGAACGTGCTGCCCGGCATGGAGGCGGCGTTCGTCGACATCGGCACGCCCAAGAACGCCGTGCTCTACCGGGGCGACGTCCACTACGACCCCGAGGACGTCGAGCGCTCGTCGTCCGGCCGCCCCCGCATCGAGGACGTGCTGCGGGCCGGCCAGACCATCCTGTGCCAGGTCACGAAGAACCCGATCGGGGCCAAGGGCGCCCGCCTCACCCAGGAGGTGTCGCTGCCCGGGCGGTTCGTCGTGCTCATCCCCAACTCGTCGACCTACGGCATCTCCAAGCGGCTGCCCGACGACGAGCGCAAGCGGCTCCGCGCCATCCTCGACCGGGTCAAGCCGGCCCAGCACGGCGTCATCGTCCGCACCGCGGCCGAGAACGTGACCACCGAGGAGATCGAGGACGACGTCCGCCGCCTGCTCGACCAGTGGTCCCAGATCGAGGCGCTGGCCAAGCGGTCCAAGGCCCCGACCCTGCTGTACCGCGAGCCGGACATGGCCGTGCGGGTCATCCGCGAGGAGTTCAGCCAGGACTACCGCAGCGTCCTCATCGACGACCGCGAGCTCTACACCGCGGTGCGCGACTACGTGGCGTCGATCAGCCCCGAGCTGGCCGACCGGGTCGAGTTCTACGACACCGACGTCGAGCCGCTGCCGCTGTACGAGCGCCACCACGTGCACGAGCAGCTCCACCGGGCGCTCGACCGCAAGGTGTGGCTGCCGTCGGGCGGCTCGCTCATCATCGAGCACACCGAGGCGCTCACCGTCATCGACGTGAACACCGGCAAGAACGTCGGCAAGTCGAGCCTGGAGGAGACGGTCTTCAGGAACAACCTGGAGGCCGCGGTCGAGATCGCCCGCCAGCTCCGCCTGCGCGACGTCGGCGGCATCATCGTCGTCGACTTCATCGACATGGAGCGCAAGGACAACCGCGAGGAGGTCGTCCGGGTGTTCCGCGACGCCCTGTCGCGCGACAAGACCCGCACGCAGGTGTTCGACATCTCCGAGCTCGGGCTGTGCGAGATGACCCGCAAGCGCATCGGCGAGGGCCTGCTCGAGTCGTTCGCCGGCCGCTGCCCCGACTGCGAGGGCCGGGGCGTCGTCATCGACAAGGAGCTCCTCCCCGACTGACGCGGGATCCGGGTCGCCGGCCCCGGGCCGCGGGTGGCATGCACCGCGGCCCGTGGGTAGGCTGACCCGTCCCCTTCGAGGTTGGCGGCGTCCTCTGGCGCCCCGGACGAGGCAGATCGCATGTACGCAGTCATCAAGAGCGGTGGCAAGCAGTATCGGGTCGAGAACGGCCAGCAGCTCGAGGTCGAGCTCCTGGGCGTCGACGACGACGACGAGAAGGTCGAGCTGACGCCCGTCCTGCTGGTCGACGGCGACACGGTGCTGGCCGGGCCGAAGGCCCTGTCCAAGGCCAAGGTCACCGCCAAGGTGGTGGGCGAGGCCAAGGGCCCCAAGGTCACCGGCTTCACCTACAAGAACAAGAGCAACAACCGCCGCCGGTGGGGCCACCGCCAGCGGTACTCGACCATCGAGATCACCGGCATCAGCAAGGGCTGAGGGAGGCCGACGACATGTCCAAGACCAAGGGCGCCGGCTCCACCAAGAACGGCCGCGATTCCCACGCACAGCGCCTCGGCGTCAAGGTGTACGACGGCACGGCCGTCAACGCCGGCGCCATCATCGTGCGCCAGCGGGGCACCCGCTTCCACCCGGGCGAGAACGTCGGCCGGGGCAACGACGACACGCTGTTCGCCCTCACCGCGGGCACGGTCAAGTTCGGCCAGCGCAAGGGCCGCAAGCTCGTCGACATCCTCCCCGGCGACTGACCGGGGGCGTCAGCCCTCCAGCAGGGCCACGGTCGCGGCGTAGAGGTCGCGCTTGAGGGCGCGGGTGAGGTCCCGGTTCTTGCCGGTGAACGGCGCCAGCAGGTCCGCGGTCGCCGCGACGACGTCGCCCTCTCCGGCCTCGGCGTGGGCGATGCCGGCCGCCACCGCGTCGGCCGCGCCGTAGCGCCGGCCCGACAGCATCGCCTCGTGGACGGTGGCCGCCGCTAGGCGGGCCGTGATCAGCGCCGTCATCGACGGGTGGAAGCGCATGCCGAGGTCGATCTCGGGCAGGCAGAACCAGCCCCGGTCGGACCGCATGACCCGCCGGTCGTGGCACAGCGCCAGCATGGCGCCGATGCCGAAGGCATGCCCGTTGAGCGCGGCCCCGATCGGGAGCGGGAACGTCAGCACCCGCGCCAGCAGCCGGCGCCAGTCGTCGCCGAAGGCCGCGAGGTCCTCGCCCTGCAGCGACCCGAGGACCTCGAGGTCGAAGCCGTTGGAGTAGTGCTTGGCGGTGCCGGTCGTGACCACCGCCCGCACCTCGGCGTCGGCCTCGACCTCGTCGAGCGTCTCCTCGAGCTCGGCCACGAAGCCGGGGGTGAAGGCGTTGAGCCCGTCGCCGAGGGTCACGACGGCGATCCCGCCGTCCGTGTCGATCCGCATGCCGCGCAAGCTAGTGGACGGCCGTGCAACGCTAGGCAGACCGCGGACAGAGACCCAGCATGGACCCTGAGGCGCGCTTCCGGGCGCTGTTCACCGAGCACTACGCCGGGGTCCGGCGCTACGCCCATCACCGGGGCGTCGTCGGGCCCGACGCCGACGACCTCGTCGCCGACGTGTTCACGGTGGCGTGGCGGCGCCTCGCCGACGTCCCGGCCGACGGCGCCCGGCCCTGGCTGCTGGCGGTGGCGGCCAACGTGCGCCGCAACCAGGCCCGGTCGGTGCGGCGCTACCGGGCGGCGCTCCGGCGCCTGCCCGCCCCCCAGCCGGCGCCCCCGCCGCCCGAGCCCGCCGACGCCCCGCTCGCCGACGCGCTGGCGGCGCTCGGCGCCGACGACCGCGAGATCCTGTGGCTCGTGGCCTGGGACGGCCTGTCCCCCCGGGAGGCCGCCGTGGTCCTCGGCTGCGTGGAGGGCACCGCCCGCTCCCGGCTGCACCGCGCCCGCCGGCGGCTGGCCGCCCTCCTGGAGGCACCGCCGCGACGCACGCCGCCGGCCGGACAGTTCGAGGCTGAGACCCCCGCGACAGGAGCGCTCCCATGAACCTCCCGGCTGACCTCCCCACCGACGACCCGGTGCTCGAGCGCCTGCGGGCCGCCCGCCCCGCGCCCGCGACCGCCCTCCTCGACCCGGCCGCGCCCGCGGCCCGGGACCTCGCCGACCGGATCACCGGCCGCCGCGCCCGCACGCGGCGGCCGGCCGTGGCCCGCCGCGTGGCGGCCATGGCGGCGGCCGCGGCCGTCGTGGTGGCGGCCGTGGTGGTGGGCCCCTGGGGGTCCTCCGAGCCCCGCCCGGCGGCGGCGATCGTCCGCGAGGCCGCCGCCGCGTCGGCCCGGGCGCTCACGTCCGGCCGGGCGGTCGTCACGTCGCCGGACGGCGACCTCGAGCTCGGCGACGCCGTGACCTACACGTTCGCCGGCGACGACATGAGCGCCACCTTCGACGGCATCGAGGTCGGCGGCGTCCCCTACGCCGCCGCCCGGCGGGTCGTCGACGGCGAGCGGTACTTCCACTGGACGCCGGCCGGCGCGCCGACGGAGTGGCTGCACGACGTCACCGTCGGCTCGGTGGAGATCGGCCCGTTCGTGTTCGACCCCCGGGGTCTGCTGGCGGTGCTGGAGCCGGACGCCGACTTCGAGGTCGTGGGCGACGACACGGTCGACGGCGTCGACGTCACCCGGCTGCGGGCGACGACCCCGGAGGCGGTCGATGCCGCCGCCCTGCAGCTCGGCCAGGCCACGGCGGCGGGCACGCCCACCGCCCTCGAGGTGTGGGTCGACGGCGACGGCGTGACACGCCGCATCGACCTCACGGTCAGCGTCGAGCAGGGCCTGGAGATCGACCCCGTCGCCGGCACGTCCATCCCGCTGCCCCCGCAGGTGAGCAGCTACTCGGTGCGGTTCACCGACATCGGGGCCCCGCTCACGGTGGAGGCCCCGGCCGTCACCCGCGACGCCGACTTCGCCGACCTGGCCGGCTGAACCGCGGGAACCGGCGGCTGCCATACTCGCTGGTTGGTGGCCCAGTTCGTCGACGAGTGCAATCTCCACGCCAAGGCCGGCGACGGCGGGGCCGGGTCGGTGGCGTTCCGCCGCGAGGCCCACGTGGCCAAGGGCGGTCCCGACGGCGGCGACGGCGGCACGGGCGGCGACGTGTGGCTGGTGGCCGACCACAACGTGGCGTCGCTGCTGTCGTTCAAGGACCAGCCGTTCCGCCGGGGCGGCGACGGCACCCACGGGGCGGGCAAGCGCCGCCACGGCACCTCCGGCGACGACGTCGTGGTCCCCGTGCCCGAGGGCACCGTCATCCGCGACCACGACGACGGCACCGTGCTGGCCGACCTGGTGCGGGCGGGCGACCGCTACCTCGCCGCCCAGGGCGGGCGGGGCGGGCGGGGCAACGCCAAGTTCCTGTCCAACCGGCGCCGGGCCCCGGCGTTCGCCGAGCAGGGCGAGGTCGGCGAGGAGCGCTGGCTGCGCCTCGAGCTGAAGCTGCTGGCCGACGTGGCGCTCGTCGGGTTCCCGAACGTGGGCAAGTCGACGCTCATCGGCCGCATGTCGGCGGCCCGGCCCAAGGTGGCCGACTACCCGTTCACGACGCTGGAGCCCCACCTCGGGGTCGTGCGCATGGACGACGGCGCCGAGTACGTCGTGGCCGACGTGCCCGGCCTCATCGAGGGGGCGAGCGAGGGGAAGGGCCTCGGCCACCGCTTCCTCCGCCACATCGAGCGGGCCCGGGTCCTGTGCGTGCTGCTCGACCTGGCGCCGGTGGCCGAGCGGCCGCCCGACGAGCAGCTCGCGGTACTGGTCGACGAGCTGGAGTCCTACGAGCCCGAGCTGGCCCGCCGCGACCGGCTCGTCGTGGGCAGCCGGGCCGACCTGGCCGGGCCCGACGCCGGCGTGGGCGTCGATCTCGACCTGCGCATCTCGGCCGTGACCGGCGCCGGGATCCGCGAGCTGCGGGGCCGGCTCGCCGGGCTGGTGCAGCAGGCCCGGGACGCCCAGCCGCCGCCCGAGCAGTTCGTCGTGCACCGCCCCGTGCGCGAGGGCTACCGGGTGGTAAGGGAGGGTGGCGGCTGGGTAGTGGAGGGGCGGGAGGCGGCCCGGGCCGTCAACCTGTCCGACCTCACCCGGGGCGACGCCCTGGCCGAGGCCCACCGCCGGCTGCGGCGGCTGGGGGTGGACAGGGCGCTGGCCCGCGCCGGCGCCCAGCCGGGGGACAGCGTGCGCATCGGGGGCCTGGTGTTCGACTACGAGGACGACGGGGACACCGGGCCGTGATCGTGGTCGCCAAGGTCGGCTCGTCCTCGATCACCACCGAGGGCGGCGAGATCGACGAGGACGCCATCGGCAAGTTCTGCGCCGAGGTGGTGGCGCTGCGGCGCGCCGGGCACCGGGTCGTGATGGTGACGAGCGGCGCCATCGCCGCCGGCCTGCCGGCGCTCGGGCTCTCGGCCGTCCGCCCCCGCGACGCGGTGACCCTGCAGGCCGCGTCGGCCGTGGGCCAGAGCCGCCTGATGCGGGTGTACGACGAGGCGCTGGCCCGCGGCGGGCTCATCGGCGGCCAGGTGCTGCTGGCCCCCCTCGACTTCATGGTCCGCCAGCAGTACCTGCACGCCCGGTCGACGTTGACCCGGCTCATGGAGCTGGGCGTCGTGCCGGTCGTCAACGAGAACGACGCCATCGCCGACGACGAGATCCGCTTCGGCGACAACGACCGCATGGCCGCGCTCGTCGCCCACCTCATCAGCGCCGACCTGCTGGTGCTGCTCACCGACCAGCCCGGCCTGCTGACCGGCGACCCACGGTCCGACGCCGAGGCGTCGCTCATCGAGGAGATCGTCGAGGTCGACCACACGCTCGAGCGCATGGCCGGCGGCGTGGGCAGCGACCGGGGCAGCGGGGGCATGGCCTCCAAGCTGGCGGCGGCCAAGATCGCCGCCTGGTCGGGCGTGCGGGCCGTGATCGCCCAGGCCGACCGGGACGACGTGCTCACCGAGGCGGTGGCCGGCCGCACCGGCGTCGGCACGGTCGTCGTGCCCCGCACCCGCCGGCTGCCGGCCCGCAAGCTGTGGATCGCGTTCGCCGTGGGGTCGGCCGGGATCGTGATCGTGGACGCGGGGGCCAAGCGGGCGCTGCTGGAGCGGGGCGTGTCGCTGCTCCCGGCCGGGGTGACGGGGGTGAAGGGCAGCTTCGAGGCCGACGACGCGGTCGAGATCGCGGGCCCCGACGGCGCGGTGTTCGCCAAGGGCCTGTGCCGGCTGGACGCCGCCGGACTGCGGGAGGTCGCGGGGCTGCGCACCTCCGAGCTGCCCGAGGGCATCACGCACGAGGTCGTACACCGGGATGATCTCGTCGTCCTCCCCTGAGACGGCGCGGTCCCCCCGGGGGCGGCGGGAGGTGGTGGCGGCGCTCGCCACCTTCGGGGTCGCGGTGGCCGTGGGCGTCGGCGTGCGGTTCTGGCAGCTCCGGGGACGCACCCCGCTCGTGTGGAACGACACCGCCGACTTCCTGACCAGCTCCCGGGAGCCGTGGCTGAGCACCGAGCTGTGGTTGGGCAGGCGGTCGCCGGCGGCGCCGGTGCTGCTCAAGCTGCTCGACGGCGACACCGGGTCCTACATGTGGTTCCAGGCGGTGGTGGCCGCGGCCTGCTGGGCCGCGCTCGCGGCGTCGGTGTGGACGGTCCTCGGCCCACGCTGGGCCCGGGTGGCGGGCGCCGCCGCCGTCGTGGCGTTCTCGCTGACCGACCCGGTGACGATGTGGGACCAGTCGGTGCTGTCGGAGTCGCTGGCGGTGTCCGTGCTGGCCGTGGTGGTGGCGGCGGGCGTGCAGGTCGCGTCCCGGCCGACCCGGGCGGCCGTGGGCGACCTGGTCGTGGCGCTGGCCGTCCTGCTCGGGCTGCGCGACAGCCCGGCCGTCGCCGCGCTGGCGGGCGGCCTGGCGCTGGGCGCGGTGCTCGGGGCCCGCGCCCTGTGGGCGCGCCACCGGGACCGTGCCGGGGCCGGCCCTGCGCGACCCCGCTCACCGCGCTGGCCGCGGCCGCGCTGGTGCTCGGGGTCGGCGTGATGGCCGCCGCCGACCACGGGCAGCGCCACGTGTTCCCCATCCGCAACCTGCTGCAGGTGCGGGTGCTGCCGTACCCCGACCGGGTGGCGTGGTTCGCGGACCACGGGATGCCCCAGGCCGACGAGTTCGCCGGCCCGGACGCCCGCGAGCCGTTCCTGGAGGACGGCCGCGCGCCGATCACCTACGTGCCGGACGAGGCCCGCGACGGCGAGCTGGCCGAGTGGTTCGCGTGGCTGGAGGAGGACGGGCGGGCGACGGTGGCCCGCTGGGTGCTGACGCACCCGACCTACCTGCTGACCGAGCCGTTCGAGGCCGCCCGAGCGCACCTTCAACAACGCGGGCGGCGACCGGCAGTTCTACGCGTTCCCCGAGCGGCGCAAGGTCCCGCTCGTCGGGCTGCTGGACCAGCGGTCGTGGGTCGTCGTGCTGGTGGGCGCGGCGGTCGCCGGCTACGCCCTCGGCCGGCGGCGGTTCACGCCGGCGTTCGTGGCCGGGGCCGTGACCGCGGCGCTGGCCCTGCCCCACGGCCTCGTGGCCTGGCACAGCGACGGCATGGAGACGGCCCGCCATCTCGTGATCCCGGCGCTGCAGCTCCACCTGGGCGTGCTGCTCATGGCGATCGGGCTGCTGCCCGCCGAGGCGCCGGCGCCCCCGCCGGAGCCCGAGGCCGGCGACGCCGTGCAGGCGGCCGGCGATCCCGGGGTAGGTTCGGGCCATGGCTGACGAGACCCCGCTGTCGATCCACCACCCCGAGGCCGTGGCCGTGGGGGGTGTGGTCGTGATCCAGGAGGTGTTCGGCGTCACCGACCACATCGAGGACGTGTGCCAGCGGCTGGCCGACGCGGGATGGCTGGCGGTCGCGCCCCACCTGTTCTGGCGGACCGGCGACCCGCAGCTGCCCTACGACGACTTCAGCCAGGTCCGGCCGCACGCCGGGGCCCTGACGGCCGAGACGATCCTCGCCGACGTCGACGCCGCCCTGTCCTACATCGACGGCGCCGGCTTCCCGCCCGAGGTGGCCGGCATCGTCGGGTTCTGCATGGGCGGCACCGTGGCCATGGCCGTGGCCGCCGAGCGGCCGATCGGGGCGGCCGTCACCTACTACGGCGGCGGCATCCTGGAGGGCCGGTTCGGCTTCCGCCCGATGATCGAGATGGCCCCGGGCCTCACGGTCCCGTGGCTCGGTCTGTACGGCGGCCAGGACCAGGGCATCCCGGTCGAGCAGGTCGACCAGCTGGCCGACGCCGCGGCCAAGTCCGAGGCGCCGACCGAGGTCATCGTGTACCCGGACGCCGGGCACGCCTTCAACCGCGACGGCAGCCCCGCCCACCGCGAGGCGTCGGCCACCGACGCCTGGCACCGGGCGCTCGGCTGGTTCGCCGACCACCTCACCACCGGCGCGGTCGACACCGAGTAGCGCCTACAGGTCGGGGAAGCCCAGCTCCAGGTTGGGCTGGTCGAGCCCGCCGTCGGCCTCCACCACCTTGCCGGTGATGTAGGCGCCGGCGTCCGACGCCAGGAACAGCACGGTGGCGGCGATGTCGGTGACGTCGCCGATCCGCTGCAGCGGGGTGCTCTGCTCCATGGTCGTGCGGGTGGCCTCGTCGTCGAGCACCAGCTCCAGCGCGGAGGTCGCCACCGAGCCGACCCCGATGGCGTTGACCCGCACCCGGGGGGCGAGGTCGCGGGCGGCGAGGCGGGTGTAGTGGGACAGCGCGGCCTTGGCGGTGCCGTAGGCCACATAGCCCCGCCCGCTGACCCGGCCCATGACCGACGAGATGTTGACCACCGCGCCGTTGCCGCTGGCCAGCAGCAGGGGCGCCGCCGCCCGGGTGAGGGCGTGGGCGGTGGAGACGTTGAAGTGGAACGCCTCCTCCATGTACCGGGGCGACGTGTGGGTGAAGGCCCGGGGCATGGCCCCGCCCACGTTGTTCACGACGATGTCGAGGCGGCCGAAGGCGTCGCGGGCCGCGTCCGCCAGCCCGGCGGCGGCGTCGAGGTCGGACAGGTCGGCCTCCACGGCCACCGCGCGCCGGCCGGTCGCCTCGACCTGCGCCACCACCTCGGCCAGCTGGGAGCCGGTGCGGGACGACACGACGACGTCGGCCCCGGCCTCGGCCAGCGCCACGGCGGTGGCGGCGCCGATGCCCCGCCCGGCTCCGGTGACGACGGCCGCACGGTCCGTGACCAGGAACTTCTCCAGGATCATGGCGGGACACTAGGCGGGTCCGGCACCGCGTGTTGCCGGACCCAGGCGTGCATGGCGATGCCGGAGGCGACCCCGGCGTTGATCGAGCGGGTCGAGCCGAACATGGCGATCGAGCACACGAGCGTGCAGGCGTCCCGGGCGCGCGGCCGACAGGCCCGGGCCCTCCTGGCCGAACACGAGCACGCAGGCCCGGGGGAGCGCGGTCGTCTCGAGCGGCACCGATCCCGGGAGGTTGTCGACCCCGACGAGCGGCAGGCCCCCGATCGCGGCCCAGCCCACCAGGTCGTCGATGGTGGCGTGGTGCTCGACGTGCTGGTAGCGCTCGGTCACCATCGCGCCGCGCCGGTTCCAGCGGCGCCGCCCCACGATGTGCACGGCCGCCGCCCCGAAGGCGTTGGCGTTGCGGACGACGGTGCCGATGTTCAGGTCGTGGCGCCAGTTCTCGACCGCGACGTGGAACGGGTGCCGGCGCCGGTCGAGGTCGGCGACGATCGCGTCCACCCGCCAGTACCGGTAGCGGTCGACGACGTTGCGCCGGTCGCCCCGGGCCAGCAGGTCGGGGTCGAGCCGGTCGTCGTCGGGCCAGGGCCCGGGATGGGGCCCGACCCCGACCTCGCGCCCGTCCCCGCCGTCGGGGTCGTGGCGGTCGGGATCGTGGCGGTCGGGGTCGTCGTCGGGACCGCGCTCGGGGTGGTTGCCGGTCGTCAGGTCCCCGGGGCCGCGGTGCCGTCGGCCGGGGCGGCGTCGCTCGGCGCCGCGTCGACCTGGGGCGTCTCGGCCGGCGCCCCCAGCCCGAGCTGGGTGCGGATCTGGGCCAGCCGGGCCTGGGCCTCGCTGTTGATCGAGGCCTGCTCGACCTCCAGCATGCGGCTCTCGACCGAGCTCTCGGTGAGCTCCGCCATGCCCTTGGCCCTGGAGTAGCGGGCCTCGATCTTGTCCCGCACCTCGTTGAGCGTCGGCACGTCCTGGCCCACCGTCTCCGACAGCGAGGACATCGCCTTGTTCATCTGCTCCTGCATCTTGGCCTGGTCGAGCTGGGAGAGCAGCTTCTGGCGCTCGGCCAGCTTGGCCTGCAGGGCGGACGAGTTCTGCTGGACCGCCGCCTTGGCCTGGTTGGCGGCGTCGGTCGACTGCAGGTGCAGGGCCTTCAGGTCCTCGACCTCGCGCTCGAGCGCGATCAGCCGGTTGGCGAAGCTCTCGGCCGTGACCGTGTACTGCGTCGCCTTGGTCGCGTCGCCGCCCTTGGCGGCCTCGTCGGCCATGAGCACGGCCTGGCGGGCGTTGCCGCCGACCTTCTCCAGCTCGCCCATGGCCCGGTTGAGCCGCAGCTCGGTCTGCTTCTGGTGCGCGATGACGTTGGCGGCCTGCTCCTTGAGCCGGCGCTGCTGGTCCTGCGCCTCGGTGATCGCCTGCTCGAGTTGGATCTTGGGGTCGGCCCGCTCGTTGAAGTCGGACGTCGCCTTCGCCGTGAGGTAGGCCCACCACCGTCGGAACAGCTTGAACATGCCCTGCACCCTATTCCCACCGCAGGCCGCTGACGACGGCAGGGGCTCAACGGCGGGCGCGGTCGACCAGCCCCCGGACCCGGGCGACGGTGGCCAGCGCCTCGGGGACCCCCTGCCGGTAGGTGACCGCCACGTAGGCGGCACCGGCCGGGCCCACGATCGCCGCGGCGGCGAGCAGCGAGGGGAGCCACCCGAACACCAGCTCGCACACCCAGGCCGCCGCCGCGGTCGCCGCGCAGCCGATCGCGATCGGGCCCAGCCAGCGCCCGGCGATGTGGGTGCGCCCCACCCGCCAGGCCAGCGCCCGGCTGAGCAGCCGGTACTCGATCCAGTCGGAGATGGTGGCGCCGATGGCCAGGCCCACGATCCCCAGGTGGGGGATGCCGGCCGGGTTGGCGCGCTCCGCCGGCGGCAGCGGCCCGAAGGCGACGATGTCGCTCCAGCCCTCGATGCCGTCGGGCCCCACGATCAGCCGGTCCAGCGGGAACATCAACACCACGCCGATGCCCGCGGCCAGCACCACCCCGAGCACGCCCAGCCGGGCCGGGGTGCGGGCGTCGTCGAGGGCGTAGAGCCCGTTCTGCAGCAGCCGCGACGCCGTCACCGCGGGCAGGCCCATCGACAGGAACGCCAGCGTGAGCCAGACCGCCACCGTGTCGGCCGAGGTGAAGCTGCCCCGCTCGAAGATGGCGGCGACGATCACGTCGCCCACCACGATGAACAGCGCGGCGGTGGGGGCCACGTACCAGGCGATGCGGGCCATGCTGTCCTCCAGCCGCAGCCGGAACCGCCGCCGGGTCTCGGGGTCGTGCACCTCGACCTGGGACAGGTCCGGCAGCTCGGCCGCCGCCACGCTCACCCCGAACAGGCTGACCGGCAGCAGGTACAGCACCATCGTGTAGGTCAGCGACGACACCGCCCCGGCCGCCAGGTAGCTGGCCAGCCACAGGTCGACCCAGCCCATGATCTGGATCGCCCCGCGGCCCAGCAGCACGGGCACGAACCGGTTGAGGACGTTGCGGACCGGCTCGCTGCGGGCGTCGAGGCTGAGACGGATCTCGCCCAGCAGGCGCCGGACGGGCCCGATCTGGACGCCGAACTGCAGGATGCCGCCGATGAGCACCCCCCACGCCAGCGCCACGGCCAGCGTCTCCTTGTCCTCCGCGGTGGCGTAGCCGCCGATGACCAGGGCGGTGGCCACCAGCGCCACGATCTGGGCCACGTTCCACAGCACCGGGGCCACGTAGGACAGGAAGAACTGGCGGTGGCTGTTCAGCACCCCCAGGCACCAGGCCGACAGCACCAGGAAGCCGATGCCGGGGAACATGATGCGGGTCAGCTGGACCGTGAGGTCGAACGTGGCGTCGGTGTAGCCGGGCACCAGCAGCTTCGTCAGCGGCTCGGCGAACACGACGCCGACGAGGCTGATCACCCCGGTCACCGCCACCAGCAGCCCGGCGACCGCCCCGGCCAGGCGGCCCGCCTCCTCGTGGCGGCCCTCGGCCCGCAGCCGGGCGTACACCGGGATGAACGAGGCCGACAGCACACCCTCGCCCAGCAGGTTCTGCATCAGGTTGGGGATCCGCAGCGCCGCCTTGAACGCGTCGGCCGCCGGGCTCACGCCGAGGAAGGCGCCGATCACGATCTCGCGGATCAGGCCCGCGCACCGGGACAGCAGGATGCCGGCCGCCACCAGCATCGACCCCCGGGCGCTCGACGGCGGGGGCTCGGCCGGCGGCGGCGGCGGGATCGCCCGGATGTCGGGGGCCGGCGGCACGGGCGCGGCGGGGGGCCGCGGCGGCGCGGGCGGTGGGGGCGGCGCGGGCGCGGCGGGCGCGACGGGCGGCGGCTCGTCCAGGTCGATCGCCTGGTGCTCGCCGGTCATCCAGGGGGCGAGGGGCTGGTTCACGACGCCGGGCGACTCGGCGGCCGCGCCGAACACGTCGAGGGGCATCAGGATCTCGGTGGCGGCGTCCGGCTGGTAGTCGACGTCGGTCAGGTCCGGCAGCGGCCGCCGGGCCCGCCGGCCGTTGCCGGGACCGCCGGCCGCCTGGCTGCGGGCGAACTCGCTGGCCCGCGCCCGGTTGGCCTCGCCGTAGTGCAGCTCCTCGTCGCGGGGCACGCGCCGCCGCGGTCGCCGGCCCGGCGGCTCGGGCTCGGGATCGTCGGGCGGTCGCCGGCCCATCACGATCGGGCGTCGCCGCCGGGGAGCTCGCCGCCCGCTGCCGCGTTGGTCTCCTCCAACGCCAGGCGCAGCGCCTCCATCTCGGTCACGACGTCGTCGACGTCGGCGCGCAGGCCCTCGATGCCCGCCCCCGCGTGGGCCGAGGCCGACAGCTCCAGCGCGCGGGCCACGGCCTCGTCGAGCCGGGCGTCGAGCAGGCGCAGCTGGTCACGGGTGGCGGCGATGACCCCGTCGAGGCGCTCGGCCGTCGCCTTCTGCACCTCGAACGACTCGACGAGCCGGGCCGACGACTCGCCGGGCGTCACGGCGCCGAGGTCGGCCAGCCGCCGGTCGACCTCCGCGATGTCGATGCCGCGGCGGGCCTCCACCAGCGCCTCGCCCCGCTGGGCCACCTGCCAGCACTCCTCCACGCCGACCTCGACGCGCCCGGCGATCTCCCGCAGGCGGTCCTGCAGGGGGCCGGACGGCGCCCGGCCGGCGGCCTCGGTGAAGCGGGTGCGGGCCTGGAGGGCGTCCTGGACGAAGCGCCGCCACGGGTCGTGGAGCGTGAACGGGTCGATGCGGGGGCGCCGCGGCGCGCGGGGGATCAGCCGGATCACGTTGGCCAGCCACGCCACCAGGCCGAGCACGAGCGCCCCGGCCAGCGGGACGCCCACCACGACCGCCACCACCGCCACCACCACGGCGAGGGCGATGCCCACCGGCGACGTGACCGCCCGCGCCCCGCCGGCCGAGAGCAGGCGGTCGCGGAGCGAGGGCGTGGCCATAGGTGGTGATCACGTTACGCGGGGCGGTGGACCGTGCGGCGCATCGCCGGGCCCCGCCCGGCCCGTCACTCGGCGCCGTAGCGTTCGAGCGACTCCGTCACCCCGTCCCGCGCCTCGGCGAGCGCACCGTCGATGGCGGCGCCGTCGAACAGCACCGCCTCCATCGCCGCCTCCACGTCGTCGCTGAAGTCGATGTACGGCCCGATCAGCGGGCCCGGCTCGTCGGGGTCGGCCGCCGCCTGCTGCTCGACGGCCACCTTCACCAGCACCCCGGCCAGCGAGTCCTCCCAGAACGCCTGGACCTCGGGCTCCTCGCTCACCGACTTCACGATGGGCAGGTAGGTGCCCTGGATGTGCCAGGCCTTGGCGTTGGCCGGCTCCAGCATGTAGCGGAGGAAGTTCCACGACCCGGCCTGCTGGGCGGGCTCCGAGGCGTTCACGATGTAGAAGGCGCCGCCGCCCGGGTGGACCTGGCCCGCCGCCCCCAGCCCCGGGAACGGACCCGACCCGGGCACGAGCTGCGTGCGGTCGACGACCGACTCGTCGAAGTTCGAGCCGACGTCCTCGGGCGTCAGCTGCCCGCCGAGCGCGGCGGCGATGGCGCTCGACGCCGTGGACGTCTCGATCAGCATCGACGAGTCCTGGGTGACGAGGGCCAGGAACTGGTCGACGCCGCCCTCGGTGTTGGCGAACGGGTTGAGCAGGCCCTCGTCGTTCATCTGCTTCAGCAGCTCCAGGGCGTCGACCGCCTCGGGGGTGTCGAAGGTGGCCTCGGTGGCCAGGCCGTCCCGGCCGTTGTTCTGGTCGACGACGTCGACGCCCTCGCCGCTCAGCCAGTTCTCGAACGTGCTGTGGCTGACCTTGAACGACAGCGGCTTGGGGATGCCGGCGGCCTTGAGCGCCTTGGCGGCCTCGTAGACCTCCTGCATGGTGCCGGGCGGGTCGTTGGGGTCGAGCCCGGCCCGCAGCCAGTGGGCCTGGTTGTAGAAGAGGACCTGGGACGACACGTTCATGTAGCCGGGGTAGAGCACGTCGTCGACCGAGAACGTCGAGCGGACCGCGGCCTCGATGTCGGTCATCTCGTACCCGTCGGCCTCCATGCACGACTGCGCGGGGAGGACGAGGCCGCTGTCCGCCAGCACCTGGAGCTGGGTGTTCTCCAGGTACACGATGTCGGGCAGCTGGCTCTGGTCGGCGGCCGCCGCGCTCTCGAACTTGCGGTACACCTCGGCGTAGGACTGGCCCTGGTCGCTGGCGGTGAGCACGACGTCGTCCTGGCTGGCGTTGAAGCCGGCCACCATCTGCTCCATCGTGTCCTTGACCGGGCCGCCGATGCCGCCGTACCACAGCGTGATCTCGGTGGGGCCCTCCGCCTGCGCCAGGGCGTCGAGCGGGCACTCGGGCAGGTTGACCTCGCCGTCCTCGGTGACGACCTGCTCGCCGCCCCCGCCGGAGGTGGGCGGGTCGCTGCAGGCCACGGTCACGGCCAGCAGCCCCAGCGCTGCGAGGGTGGGCAGGGTGCGGTGCGACATGTCGGTCCTCTCAGCCCTTGACCGCGCCGGCGGTCAGGCCCCGGATGATCTGGCGCTGGAACGCGACGAGCAACGCCACCACCGGCAGCGCCACGATCAGCGCGGCGGCGACGCCGCGGTTGAACTCCTGGACGTTGGTCCCGATGATCGTGCGCAGGGCGATCTGGGCGGTCTGCTGGCGGCTGTCGTCGATGACGGCCTGGGGCCACAGGTACTGGTTCCACGCCCCCAGCGCCGCGATGACGGTGAACGACGCGATCACCGGGCGGGTCAGCGGCACCGCGAACTTCCACAGGAACGCCATGTGGCCGTAGCCGTCGAGCCGGGTGGCGTCCTGGATCTCCGGGGGCACGCCCTTGAACCCCTGGCGGATGAGGAACGTCCCGAACGCGGTGGCCGCGAACGGCAGCACGAGGCCGGCGTTGGAGTTGACCCACCCCAGCTCGCGGATGGTCTGCACGTTGGCGAGGAGGGTGACCTCCAGCGGGAGCAGCAGCGTGCCCATGAAGAACGCGAAGAACAGCGTCTTCAGCGGGAAGCGCAGGAAGGCGAAGGCGTAGGCGGCCAGGATCGCGGTCACGACCTGGGCGCTGGTGATCAGCACGGTGATCACCACGCTGCGGGTCATGGCGTCGCCGATGTTGCCGGCGTTCCAGGCGGAGTTCCAGATGGCGGCGCCGAAGGCGATCACCGTCACCACCACCGCCACGAGGCCGGTCACGAGCGCCAGCACCACGGGGCGCCACAGGGGCCGGTGCTCGCCGAAGCCGATGAGCTGCGTCGCCGCCACCGCCCCGACGGCCGCCAGCCACCACAGCGGGGTGGAGGTGGAGCCGTCGAGGGAGGCGACCCACACCCGCCCGGCCAGCACCGCGACCACCACGGTCCCGGCCACGACGGCCACGATCCGCCGGGGAGCGAGGAGCAGGCCCAGGCTGCGGAGGGTGCCGCCCGCCACCTTGAGCTGGACCCACGCCAGCGCCAGCACCACGATCGCGGTGCGCAGGACCACCGACAGCGCGCCGCCGTCGAGCCAGCTGCGGCCCTTCCAGTCGATGTTGACCGGGTGGAGGGGGCGGCCCGCGGCGATGTAGTCGAACGGGGGCGACAGCGCCATCACCACCGAGAACGCGACCGGCGCCAGCACCACGAACGCGATCGCGACGAGCAGGGCGTACTGCCCGGTCAGCCCGGCGATGCGTCGTGCGCGCGACCGGCCGATGGTCGTCGCCGCCAGGTCGCGGTCGGGCACCGCCAGGACGTCGTCCGCCGGCTCGGCCACGAGGGTGTCAGCGGGCATAGTGGACCCTCCGGTCCAGCAGCGCGAACTGCGTGGTCGTCACCACCAGGGTGACGAAGAACAGGCCGACCGAGTAGACGGCGCCGATGCCGATGTTGTCGGGGCGGTTGAGCCGGTTGATCTTGTAGACGAGCGTCTCGGTGGCCGACACCGGCCCGCCCTTGGTCAGCAGGTCGACCTGGGCGAAGGCCTGGAGGCCGTGGATCACGAGCACCACCAGCAGGAACAGCAGCACGGGCGAGATCAGGGGCAGCGTGACGCGCAGCAGCCGCCGGGTGGCGCCGTAGCCGTCGAGGGTGGCGGCCTCCATCACCTCGTCGGGCACGGTCTGCAGGCCGGCCAGCACGATGACGAACGACAGGCCGAGGTTCTGCCAGATCGACGACAGGGCCACGGCCATCATCGCCGTGTCCGGGTTCTCCAGCCAGTTGACCTTGAACAGCCCCACCGTGTCGTTGAACAGGTAGAAGAACAGCACCGACGTGACGGCCACCGAGCTGGCGAGCGTCGAGCTGAAGACGGCCTGGAAGACCTTGATGCCCTTCAGCCGGCGGTGGGCGGCCACCGCCAGCAGCACGCCGAGCGCGATGCCGGGCGGCACCGTGTACAGCACGAACTGCACGCTGTGCCACAGGCCCTCGAGGAAGTCGTCGCCGATGAGCTGCTCGCGGTACTGGGCCAGCCCGACGTTCTCGAAGTAGGCGCCGTTGCGGCGGCTCTCGAACCGACCCCAGTGCACGAGGTTGAGGAACGGCCGGTAGAAGAACGCGACGAACACGACGATCGACGGGGCGAGCAGGGCCAGCCCCAGCGCCGACTCCCTCAGCGTGTAGCGGGGCCGCCGCCGGGCGGCCGTGCTCACGTCAGCCGCTCCGTCGTCTCGACGTCGAACACCTGGATGTCGCCGGGGTCCGCCGCGACCCGGGCCGTGTCGCCCGGGCGGACGTCGGGCATGCCCGTCTGGCGGACGACCGCGTCCGCGCCGCCGATGGTGCCGAAGACCAGGCACTCGTGGCCCAGCCACTCGACGGCCCGCACGGCGAAGGTGACCGGGCCGCCGGGCGTGAGCGTGAGGTGCTCGGGCCGGACGCCGACCACCAGCTTGCGCCCGCCCTCCAGCCGGCCGGTCAGGTGCGGCGGCACCGGGACGACGCCTGCGCCGATGTCGACGCCACCGTCGCCCAGGGTGCCGTCCAGCGTGTTCATGGGCGGCGTGCCGATGAACTGGGCCACGAACAGGTTGGCCGGCGCCGCGTACACCTCCTGGGGCGTGCCCACCTGCTGGAGGCGCCCCGTGGACATGACCGCGATCCGGTCGGCCATGGTCATGGCCTCGACCTGGTCGTGGGTGACGTAGACGACGGTGGTCTCGACCCGGCGGTGCAGGTCGACCAGCTCGAGGCGGGTCTGGGCCCGGAGCTTGGCGTCGAGGTTGGACAGCGGCTCGTCCATGAGGAACGCCTGGGGCCGCCCCACGAACGCCCGGGCCAGGGCCACCCGCTGGCGCTGGCCGCCGGACAGGGCGGCGGGCTTGCGCCGCAGCAGCCCGTCGAGCCCCAGGACCCGGGCCGCCTCGGTCACCCGCTCGTTGCGCTCGGCCTTGGTCAGCTTGCGGGCCGGCTGGTCGGGGCCGTCGGCCCGGTACTTCCGCACCAGCAGGGGCGACTCGATGTTCCGCAGCACGGTCATGTGCGGGTACAGGGCGTAGCTCTGGAACACCATCGACACGTCCCGGCGGGCCGGGTCCACGTCGTTCACGACGGTGTCGCCGATGAGCAGCTTGCCGTCGGTGATGTCCTCCAGGCCGGCGATCATGCGCAGCGCCGTGGTCTTGCCGCAGCCCGAGGGCCCGAGCAGGACCATGAACTCGCCGTCGGCGATCTCGAGGTTCAGGTCGTCGACCGCGACGACGTCGTCGAACCGCTTGGTGACGTTCTCGAACGTCAGGCTGGCCACGTGCGACCTCCCACCCCTCGGCCACGCCGTCGTGCGCCGGGCGTCGCGAACTTAGAACATCCGCCCATCTGCCACGCGTCGCGCCGGTGTGACCCGTGACCCGCAGCGGTCGTCGACCACAGATCGTACGCTGTCCGCCGGATGACGGACTTCGAGTGGCCGGAGGAGCGGGCGGGCCTCGAGCGCGCCACCGCTCGGTGGTGGTTGTACCTGCTGCTCGGGGCGGCGTCGGTGGCGGTGGGCATCCTGCTGCTGCTCGACCTGTTCGCGGCGGTGCGGACGGTGGCGCTGCTGGCCGCGCTGGGCCTCGTCCTGACGGGCGTCAGCGAGCTGACGGCCACCGGCCGGTACCGCAGCGTGCTGGGGATCGTGGCCGGCGTGGTCCTGATCGTGGGCGGGGTCGCGGCCGCGGTGTGGCCCGGCATCACGCTGTGGATCCTGGCCGTGGTCGCGGGCATCGGCCTCGTCGTGTCGGGGGTGGCCCGCATCATGGGCGCGCTGGCGCTGCGGATCGAGGGCTGGGGCTGGCTGCTCACGGGCGGCATCGTCAGCGTCGTCGTCGGCCTCATGGCGCTGGTGTGGCCGGAGGCGACGATCCTGGCGCTCGGCATCCTGCTCGGCGTGCGCATGGTCATCTTCGGCGTGTCCGAGATCATGTTCAGCGTGGCGCTGCACGCGGGCCGCACCATCCGCTAGGCGGCGGGCTCGGCCCCGGGCGCCGGGACGTCCTCGGCCGTCAGGGTCGTGAGCTGCTCGTCCGTCGGGTCGGCGAGCGCCACCAGCCGGGTCGCCTGGTTGGCCACGGCCGCCTCGAACAGGTTGCGGGCCAGCCGGCCGTTGCCGAAGCCGCGGTCCCGGGGCTGGGCCGCCAGCCATGCCCGCACGGCGGCCCGCGCCCCGTCGTCGAGGCCGTAGCGGCCCTTGGCGCCGAGCGCCTCGACGATGGCGACGAGCTCGTCGTCGTCGTAGTCGGGAAAGTGGATCGTCCGCGGGAACCGGGACTTCATCCCCGGGTTCGCCTCCACGAGGTCGGCCATCTCGTCGGGGTAGCCGGCCAGGATGACCACGAGACGGTCCCGGCGGTCCTCGACCAGCTTGACGACGGTGTCGATGGCCTCACGACCGAAGTCGTTGGCGCCGCCCCGGGCCAGGCTGTAGGCCTCGTCGATCAGCAGGACGCCGCCCTCGGCCCGGTCGAACGCGGCCACGACCCGCCCGGCGGTCTGGCCCACGAACCCGGCGACGAGGCCGGCCCGGTCGGTCTCGGTGAGGTGACCGCGGGCCACGACGCCGAGCGTGCGGTAGATCTCGGCCAGCAGCCGGGCCACGGTGGTCTTCCCGGTGCCCGGGTTGCCGGTGAAGATGAGGTGGCGGCTCTGGTCGAGCACGGGGAGCCCCCGCTCGCGGCGGATCTGCTGGACCCGCAGCAGGTTCGTGACCAGCCGCACCTCCTGCTTGACCCCGGCCAGCCCGACGAGCGCGTCGAGCTCGGCCAGCAGCTCCTCCAGCGGTCGCGCCGGCGGCAGTGCGGCGGGCGGCGCCTCGCCCTCGCTCCGGCTCGCGGGCGGTGGCGGTGCTCCCGTCGCCGTCGCCCGTCGCCGCCTGTCCCGGCCGCGGACGTCGCCTTCTGCCCGGCGCGGGCCACGGTGGTGCGGAACTCCTCGATGGCGGCCAGCTCCGTCCGGGAGGGGAGCAGGTCGAGCGCGGCCACCGTGTGGCCGATCCCGGCCCCGAGCCGGCCGAAGCGCTCGATGCGGCCGCCGCCGTCCCGGGCGTCGGCGCCGGCCAGCACGTCGAGCAGCGCCGACGGATGGCCGAGGTGGGCCCGGCGGCCCACCAGCAGCCCGGCGTCGCGCACCTGGGCGGGCGTGGCCCGGCCCAGGTCCGACGGCAGACGGTGGCCGAAGGCGCCGATGAGCGCCCACAGCTCGTCGTCGGTGTGGAGCCCGTCGGCGTCGATGAAGGCGCAGGTCAGGTTGTACGCCTCGACCTCGACGTCGGCCCGCAGCCGCGCCCGGTCGATGCCGTCGACGCCGGCGCCCAGGGCCTCGACCTCGGGGGCGAGGTCGTCGACGAAGGCACGGACGGCCTCGTCGAGGGTGGCGGCGATCATCGGGGGTCCCGCCACATGGGCCACAGTGGGGGACCGGCGGGCAGGTCGATCCGGCCGGTGACGCCGAAGCCGAAGCGCTCGTAGTAGGGCAGGTTCTCGGGCTTCGACGACTCGAGGTAGGCGCCGAGGCCCTCGGCGTCGCACCGGTCGAGCACGGGATCGATCATCGCCCGGCCGGCCCCGGTGCCCCGGTGCGAGGGGTCGGTCCCGACGAAGGCCAGGTACCAGTGCGGCTCGCGGGGGTGGGACCGCTCGATGAGCCCGAACCCCTGCACCGCCCGGGGAATGCGGACCCCGACGGCGGGCACCATGATCGGCGCGAAGCGCAGCGAGTCGATCCACGCTGTGCGCCAATGTCCGGGCCGGGCCCAGAACGCCGCCCCGGCGTGGCCGTCGGCCGTGAGGACGGTGTCCCGGCCCACGCAGGTGGCGCCGCGTCTCCGCCGCGAAGAACCGGGTCAGCCGCGTCAGCCGGGGCCGGTCACGCTCGCCGAACAGCCAGGTCATGACGGGATCGTCGTGGAACGCCCGGGCCAGCGTCCCGGCCACGGCACCGCACGTCCCCGGCCCGTGCGGGCCTAGCGTCGGTCATCCCCGGAGCCTGCCACGCCCCCGCCGGCCACGGCATGTCGTCCGCCACCGCGGGTCGGCGCGGACCGTGCGCTCGGTACGGCGTATCGGCGCTCGGCCAGGTCTCGGTCGGCCCCGGTCCTGGGTCGGCCCTGGTCACGGTCGACCGCGGCCTCGGTCGGGCTGACGCAGCCGCGCCGGTCTGGCGTGTCTGCCCTGGCCTGTGGTCGGCCCGGCTGGCGTGTCGGCCCGGCTTGTCGGCCTCGGGCGACGCGCTCGTAGCATGGCGCCATGTCTGCTGTCGCCGACCTCGGTCGCCGGGCCCGCGCCGCCGGGCGGGTGCTGGCCACCGTGTCCACCGAGGCCAAGGACGCCGCGCTGCTGGCGGCCGCCGACCTGCTGGTGGAGCGCACCGACGACCTGCTGGCGGCCAACGGCGAGGACGTGGCCCGCGAGCAGGCGGCCGGGGCGTCCACCACCGTCGTCGACCGGCTCCGGCTGTCGCCCGCCCGCGTCGAGGGCATGGCCGGCGGGTTGCGCCAGGTGGCGGGGCTGGCCGACCCGGTGGGGGAGGTCACCGAGGGGTGGACCCGGCCGAACGGCCTGCGCATCACCAAGGTGCGGGTCCCGCTCGGGGTGGTGGCGATCATCTACGAGAACCGGCCCAACGTGACGAGCGATGCCTTCGGGCTGTGCCTCAAGTCCGGCAACGCCGCGTTCCTGCGGGGGTCGTCGGGGGCCATCCGGTCGAACATGGCGATCGCCGGCGTGCTGCGGGAGGCGCTGGCCAAGGCGGGGCTGCCCCAGGACGCGTTGGTCCTGGTGGAGGACACCTCGCGGGAGGCCGCGGTCGAGTTCATGCGTCAGCGTGACTTCGTCGACTGCCTGATCCCGCGGGGCGGTCCGTCGCTGATCCGATCGATCCTCGACAACGCCACCGTGCCGTACGTCATCGACGGCGACGGGAACTGCCACGTGTACGTGGACGCGTCCGCCGACCTGGACATGGCGGCCGGCATCGTCGTCAACGCCAAGACGCAACGGCCGTCGGTGTGCAACGCGGCCGAGACCGTGCTGGTGCACGAGGCGGTGGCGGGGGACGTTCCTGCCGGCCGTCGCGGCCCGGCTGGAGGGGGTCGAGCTGGTGGGCGACGATGCGGCCCGGGCCGTGCTGGGCGCCGACCGGGTGGGCGTGGCGGGCGAGGACGACTGGGCGAACGAGTTCCTGGCGCTGAAGCTGGCGGTCCGCGTGGTGCCGTCGCTGGGGGCGGCGGTCGAGCACATCGCCCGCTACGGCTCGGGGCACAGCGAGGCGATCGTGACCCGCGACCTGGCGGCGGCCGACCGGTTCACCCGCGAGGTCGACGCGGCCGCGGTGCTGGTCAACGCCTCGACCCGGTTCGTGGACGGCGAGGAGTTCGGGTTCGGGGCCGAGATCGGCATCTCGACCCAGAAGCTCCACGCCCGGGGGCCGATGGGCCTGCGGGAGCTGACCACCGAGAAGTACGTCGTCCGCGGCGAGGGCCAGATCCGCAGCTGAGCAGGCCCAACACATTTGGGGAGGTGCGGCCCAGCCTGCCCGGGGTAGGTGGTTGATACCCACCCAGCACAGGCCGGGGGACGGTAGGGAGCCTGGTCCGCGTCGTACCGTCCCTCGGCCCGCCACCTACGGCGGCCCAAGATTGGGGGGTGTAGGGACCCCAAGATCGGGGTAGACCACCGGGAATGCTGGTGGCCGGATCTACCCACCGGGCGCGCGCCCCTTGGTGGATCCCGGCCGCCGTGCTGGCCGGAGGGCTGGCGCTGGCGGTGCTCCTGCTGCTCCGTGACCGCCCGGCGGCGGCCGAGTCACCCCTCGACCCGCTGACCCAGGCGGTGAGCCCGGTGCTCGACCAGGTGTCGACCCTGGTCGCGCCCCCGCCGACCGCCACCCCGACCCTGGTCGAGCCCGTCGCCGACGATGTGGCGGCCCCGACAGCAGCTGGTCTGCTGGACCCGATCGCGGGGACCGTGGCCCCGGTGGTTGCGGACGTGGTCGCCCCCGCTCCCGGCGATGCCATGGCCCCGCTCGTGCCCGATCCGTCGGCCCCACTCGTCGACGACGTGGTGGCGCCGCTCGTGTCCGATGCGGCGGCTCCGCTGGTCGATGACGTCGTGGCTCCGGTCGTGTCGGATGTGGTGGCGCTGGTCGATCGATGTGGTGGCTCCGCTGGCGGATGGCGTGCGTGGGCCCCGCTGGTTGATGGATGTGGTGGCTCCGCTGGCCGATGGCGTCGTGGGCTCCGCTGGTGGATGGCGTGGTGGCGCCGGTGGTGTCGGATGTGGTGGTGCCCCTCGTCGATGGCGTGGTGGCTCCGGTCGTCGAGCCAGTGGTTTCCCTGGTCGGTGACCTGGTGGGGCCGGTCGTCGGGGACGTGGTGGCGCCTGTCGTCGCCGACGTCGTGGGGCCGGTCGTGTCCGACCTCGTGGCGCCGGTCGTCGTCTGACGTGGTGGCTCCGCTCGTCACCGATCTGGTCGGGCCCCTCGTCGACGGTGTCGTGGTCCCGCTGGTCGAGCCGCTCGTCACCGAGGTCGCCCCCGTGCTCGGCGGGGTGCTCGGTCCGGTGACGGATCGTGTCGTCGTCCCCGGGCTGGGGCAGCGCTCGTCCGGGGCCGTGCGTTCGTCTGTCCTGGTGACCGTTGCCGTGGACGTGGCGGGCGACGCCGCGATGGCGACCACTGGCGTGGTCGTGGATGGTGTCCGGCCGCCCGGTCCCGGGCTCGCCGGGCGTGGGGCGGGGTGCGGGTCGGGCTGTTCGTTCTCGCCGCCGTTGGCGGCAGGGCCGGCTCCGGCCGGTCCGCAGGTGCCCTCGCCGGTGGGTCCCGTCGGCGCCGCGGGCCCTGCTTCCTCCCCGGGCGCCTCCGCCGCCTCGGGGATCTTCGCCGTCCTCGCCGCCGGGGTGCTCGCACTGCACCTCGCCCGCGGCGGGGTCGTGCGTGAGCGCGTGGACCGGCTCGCCGGCCTCCTCCACGCGCCCGTGTGCCTTCCCGGCTGATCCGACGTCACCCGTCGATCAGCCCGTTCACCCTTGAACATGGGAAGGAAGCACCATGCAGCGGCACATCCCTGCCGTCGGGGCCTCCGCCTACCCTGCGGAGTCCCCGAGAATCACCCGGCTCGTCCTCGTCGACGAGCCCCAGCGCCTCGTGCGCGACGCCCTCGTGGCCGCCATCGACGCCGCGCCCGGTCTGTCGGCCGTGGACGGCTCCATCGCCGATGCCACCCTGCTGGCCCGGGTCGACGCCGCCGTCGTGGCCGGCAGCCTGCTGGACACCGGCTGGCACCGGGTGCTGGCCGACGGCACATGGGACGACGGACCGTCGCCCGTGGTCGTCATCACCGACCACGGGCCCGTGGCCCCGTCCACCCCCCGGCCCGGTCTCGTGGTCGTGTCCCGGGCCACGCCGCTCGCCGCCGATCGTCGACAGGCTGCGCGCGCCCGCCGGGCCGTGGTGCGGGTGGCCGGACCCCCGGCCCTCGCTGACCGAGCGCGAGCACGAGGTCCTCGGCCTGCTCGCCGCCGGCCTGAACCCGACGGAGGTGGCCCGCAACCTGTCGATCACGACCCACACCGCCCGGGACCACATCAAGGCCATCCGCGAGAAGTTGGGCCGCCCGACCGCCATGGCGGCGGTGCTCGAGGCCCTGCGGCAAGGACTGGTGCGCCTCGACCGCGTCTGAACGCCACGAGGCGTAACCCAATTTGGGGAGTGCGTGCGTCGCTCAGCGTGTCTTGACTTGTGCGACCGGTGATCGTCCTGGTGCCGGGCGGGAGGCTCTGGGACGATCGCCGGTCCAGCGTTCAGCGAGCGCCGACGGGGCGGCGGCGCCGCCAGGACTGCGCCACTGCGGGCGACACCCATCCGGCATCGTCGGCGTTGACGTTGGTGCCCGGAGGCACCAGCTTGTCGATGCGGTCGAGCGTCTCGTCGTCGAGCGACACGTCGCCCGCCCCCAGCAGGCCCTCGAGCTGCTCCATCGTGCGCGGGCCGATGATGGCCGCGCTCACCGCCGGGTGGGCGAGCGTGAAGGCGAGCGCCATGTGGGCGAGCGGCATGCCGGCGTCGCTCGCCACCTCCTCCAGCCGGGGGATCAGGTCGAGCTTGCGCGCCACCCCCGGCCGCTCGGGGTCGAAGCGCTGGGGCATCCGCGCCGCACGCCCCGTCGCCGGTGGGGCCTCGCCCGGCCGGTAGCGACCGGTCAGAAATCCTCCGTTCAGAGGGCTCCAGGGGATGACGCCCATTCCGTAGCGCTCACAGGTCGGCAGCACCGAGGCTTCGATGCCCCGCACGAACAGCGAGTAGGGCGGCTGCTCGACCCGGAACCGCTCGTGGCCCCGGCGCTCGGCCGTCCACTGGGCCTCGACGATGGTCTCGGCCGGGAAGGTCGAGGAGCCGAGGTACCGGACCTTGCCCTGGTGGACCAGGTCGCTGAGTGCGGACAGCGTGTCGTCGAGGTCGGTGTTCGCGTCGGGTCGGTGCACCTGGTAGAGGTCGATGTGGTCGGTGCCGAGCCGGCGCAGGCTGTCCTCGACCGCCCGCACGATCCACCGGCGCGAGTTGCCCTGGGCGTTGGGGTCCTCGCCCATCGGGCCGTGGAACTTGGTGGCGAGCACGACGTCGTCGCGGCGGCCGGCCAGCGCCTTGCCGACGATCTGCTCGGACTCGCCCGCCGAGTAGACGTCGGCGGTGTCGACGAAGTTGATGCCGGCGTCGAGCGCCCGGTGGATGATGCGGACGGATTCGTCCTGGTCACGGTTGCCGATGCGGCCGAACATCATGGCGCCCAGGCACAGCGGGCTGACCTTGACGCCGGTGGTGCCCAGCGAGCGGTTGCGCATGGTGACTGGTCCTCTCAGGTGCGCGCGGCGATGCGGCGCAGGGGCGGGAGCGTGGGCGGGGGCTGGCGGCGTTCGGGCAGGACGGCGAGCAGCTCGGTGGTCGCCTCGGCGATGCGGCGGACGGCGAGCTCGAAGGGCGCCTCCGTGGCCGGCGAGGTCTTCTGCACCCCGCTGACCTTGCGCACGTACTGGCGGGCCGCGGCCTCGATCTCTTCGGTTGTCGCCTGCGGATCGAGGCCGCGCAGGGTCGTGATGTTGCGGCACATGGGCCCGAGGCTAGCGACGGCCCCCCGGCGTTGGGCCCGGGGGATCGGGGTGGTCGGGCCGCCCGTCCCCGCCCGACCGGGAGTCGTGGTCGCGGGTGCGCCACCGGTCCACGTCGTCGGCCATGAGCTTGAGCTCGCCCGCGATGCGGTAGGCGGGGAGCCGGCCCGTGTCGATGAGCCGGTACAGCTCGCGGAGGGTGAGGCCGAGCTGCCCGGCGGCCCTGGCGGCCGACAGCCAGCGGTAGGACGGGAACCCACCCCCGGC
Organism: uncultured Acidimicrobiales bacterium; assembly: GCA_963759225.1. Classification (GTDB taxonomy): domain Bacteria; phylum Actinomycetota; class Acidimicrobiia; order Acidimicrobiales; family VFJN01; genus ZC4RG19. The sequence goes on from CAVWYL010000022.1 coordinate 325,013, forward strand.
GCGGGAGCCGGTCACGGAAAGCACGCCGGCCGGCGCTCGGCCGTCCGGGGATGCCGTCGGTGGGGCGTGGACGTGGTGGTTGGCATGGCAGTCGCCTCGGGTCGAGTGGAGAGGGAAGGGGCCGCACACGTTGTGCCCCTCATGATGGTCGTCATGTCAGTGAGAACACTTTAGGTATTTTTCATGCTACGGTGATGCACATGACGAAACACCACGGCGACCAGGGCCCGGGACCTGCGATGATCGGCACGTGCCCCTCACGACCGGCTTCAACCACGTGGCCACCCAGACAACCGACGCCGACCGGATCGTCGCCTTCTACGGCGAGGTGTTCGGGGCCGAGGTCACGGACGAGATCAAGGCGGAGGGCGACCATCCGCGCCTGGTCATCATCGATCTGGGCGGCGGCTCGGCCCTCAACGTGTTCGAGACCGACGGGGCCGGCATCCTCGGCGAGCGGCGGGGGATCGGTGGGCGCGGCGCCATCGACCACTTCGGGCTGGCCGTCGACTCCCTGGCCACGCTCGAGGGCGTGCGTGACCGGCTGGTCAAGGCGGGGGCCGACATCGGCGAGATCCAGCGGCTCGGGGGCGAGTGGTCGCTGTTCTTCCGCGATCCCGACGGCATGGAGCTCGAGGTCTGCTGCCACGCGGACGGCTGACCCGTGGCGCCGGCGCTGCCCGGACGGCTTCGCCGGCACGGTGTCGCAGGGGAACGGGTCCGCGGGGCGACGCTGGCTCGCCGACCTGCCTGTGCTGGTGTGGGCCTCGGCCCAGCGCTGGGCACTGACGCTGGGCAATCGCTGCCCGCGTGTGGTGTACGGCTACGGCGCGGCGCGCCTGCTCGCCTCGACCGCGGGCGGGTTGACGCCGCCGTCGACGTCGTTGCGGAGGGGTTCGGCGCCGACGCGGCGTGGGCCGTGTGGTCCTACGAGGTGGGCGAGGACCCGGGCGAGCGTCTCGCGCTCGCCCGGGTCCTCACGGCTCCGGACCGGCTCAGCCGGCGGCTACCGCGTTGATGTCGCCGATGCTGCCGCCCAGGTCGGGATGCTCGGAGCTGAACAGCCCCCAGCGGCTCTCCCAGCCGGGGACGTTCCACATGTGGCTCATCCACAGGCCCTCCAGCGGGACGACCCGGCCGCCGCGGGAGGTGCACTCCTCGTCGGTGGCGTTCTCGTCGCCGAGCACGCCACCCCCGCCGAGGCACAGCTGGCGGTGGACGTGCCACGGGTCGTTGCCGCCGGCGAAGCCCTCGGGCTCGATATCCGGGCCGGTGAACTGGAGGTAGCTCAGGCCGACGATGCCACTGTCCGGGGCGGTGCCCTCGAACAGCAGGATCTCGGGGTTGGCGGGGTCGAACGTGCCGTCGAGCACGAGCTCTTGATGTAGTGGGCGGCGATGCAGGGCACGTACGGGGTGATGCGCCTGTAGCCGGCGGCCTCGGCGGCCGCCACGTTCGGGATGGCGACGACGACGGCATTGGACTGCGCCACCTGCGCGGCCAGGGTGTCACGGGTGGCGGCGTCGACCGGCTCGAACGGGACGGGGCCCCGGTGGCCGTGGCCGCTGTTGCCCTCGTTGGACACACCCGCCTGCTCACACGCCGACGTGCCGTCGGCCATGATCATCGCGTTCGTGTGGCCCTCGACCGCCTCGGTCCCGGCGGCGTGCTCGGCGGCGTGGTCGTCGGTCGTGGCGGCCTCGTCGGTCTGCCGTGGCCGAGTGGGCGTGGCCGTCGGACCCGCTCTCCTCGCTGCCGTGGCCGTGCTCCGAGGCGAAGGCCGGCGACAACGCCATCGTGGACACGACGGCGATCGCCACGCCGGTGACCCCGATGCCGGCGAGCCCGACGGACGTCGGGACCGTGCGCTGGGCCACGGCCGGGCGGAACAGCACGGCCAGCGACACCAGGACGATGGCGGCCTCGAACCCGGTGGCGAGGGCGTCGACGAGGGCGACGGGCTCGGTCGTCCAGGGGTCGGGCCCGACCGGGCACGCCCCACAGGCGGGACATCAGCCAGGTGCCGATCACGATCGTGTTGCCGATCGCCGCGGCGGCCAGCAGCTTGCGGGTGGGCGCAACCAGGAAGGCGACCCCCCAGCTGATCTGGAGCCAGGCGACGACGGCGAAGAAGGTGCCGTGCATCCACGACACGTCGAAGTGGGTGCCGCTTTCGGCGAAGTGGATGGCGCCGGCGGCCAGGGACAGGGCGACGAGCAGCCACCGCAGATAGCGGCCGATCGTGCCGTCGGTCGTCGTCATCGATTCCCCTCCAAAATTCCGATGCACGCCTTGTGCAACAAGAATACGCCCTCTGTCGAGTGGCCGCCCTCGGCACCTTCCTGTGCGGGGTTGACCGCCACCGTCCCCAACGTGCTAGACCACCTACGTTCGGTCATGGCGGCGCGGAAATGAGAGTTGGGGAACCTCATGCGCTTCGTCACCGAGCCGCGCCGTGCCTTCATGGCCGGTGCCCTGCTGCTCGTCCTGATCGTGACCGCGGTGGCGGTCCAACCGGTCTCGGCCCACCAGGCGGGCCCGTCGGGTCACGCCCACGCGCCGCAGCAGGACCGCGACCTGCCCGGCAACCGTCCGGGTCAAGGGCTCGTCTACAACGACCTCGAGGTGGCCGACGCCGCCCGGTGCGAGGGCCTGCTCACGATGGAGGGCGCCGACCGCTGCACCCACGGGCCCGACGCCCCGCCGGCCGGCTACACGATGGCGGCCGACGTCGCCCCGCTCGCGCCCGACGGGGCGGCCGGCCCCGCGGCGCTGGCCGCCGTCTGCACGGGCGACGGCACCAGCGGGAACCGGGTCGAGGCGCTCTACGTCCACGCCCCGGGCAACGACCGGTACGCGCAGTACCAGGCGTCGCTCGTCCAGTGGGTCGCCGGCATCGACACGATCTACAACGAGTCCGCCATCGAGACCGGCGGCACCCGCCACGTGCGCTTCGTCCACGACGCGAGCTGCGCCCCCGTGGTCAGGAACGTCGAGATCAGCTCGGCCGGCCTCAGCAGCTTCTCGCGCATGGTGTCCGAGCTCGAGGCGCAGGGCTACAACCGCCGCGGACCGGAAGTACATCATCTTCGGCGACGCCCGGGTGTACTGCGGCATCGGCGAGTTCGCCGGTGACACCCGCAAGACCGACGCCAACCGGTCGAACTCCGGCCCGTCGTTCGCCCGGGTCGACTCGAGCTGCTGGAACTCGTCGACCGCCGCCCACGAGCTGGGCCACACGCTCGGCGCCGTGAACAACAACGCCCCCAACACCAGCGGGGGCGGGCACTGCACCGACGAGTGGGACGTCATGTGCTACTCCGACGCCCCCAACTACCCGCAGATGCGCACGGTGTGCGCGGACCGCTCGCACGACGCCCGGCTCGACTGCGGGCACGACGACTACTACCACACCAACCCCGACCCCAGCAGCTACCTCGGGCGCAACTGGAACGTCGCCGACAGCCTGTTCCTGGTGGAGGGGAGCGACCCGCCGCCGCCCACCACGGCGCCGACCACGACGACGGCGCCACCGCCGCCGCCGACCACCACCAGCACGTCGACCACCACGACCACGACGACGCAGCCGACGACCACCGTGCCGCCGACGACGGTCCCGCCGTCGACGACCACGACGTCGACGACCGAACCGACGTCGACCACGGAACCGACGACGACCTCGTCCACCGCGCCGCCGACGGTGCCCCCGACCCAGGTGCCGACCACGGTCGCCCCGACGACCACGACCACCGAGCCACCGCCACCGCCGGCGCCGTGCGACGGCTACGCCCGGCTGGTGACCGGGACGCTCGAGGAGGGCGCCAGCCAGGTCCAGCCCGGCGGCCGCTACTACTTCGCCCGCTCCGGGTTCCACGCCGCCTGCCTCGACGCTCCCGACGGCACCAACTTCGACGTGAAGCTCCAGCGCTTCGCCGGCATGCGCTGGGTCGACGTGGCCGCCACCTCCGGCTCGAGCGGCGACGAGACCGTCACGTTCAACGGCCGCTACGGGATCTACCGCTGGGTGGTCACGGCGGTGTCGGGCTCGGGTGCCTACACCCTCGGGATCAAGCGGCCGTAAGGTCGCGGGTGATGCGCGGCCTCCGGTGGCTGGTCCCCCTCGCGCTGTTCGTCGGTGCTGGCGGCCTCGGCCTGCGGCGACGACGGCGACGACGTGTCCACCGGTGACCCGGACGAGGAGGAGCCGTCGGGGTCCGGCGGCGTCGAGTACCCCACCGGCGCCGACGACGTCGTGATCGAGATCGCGTCCGAGGGCGGGTTCGCCGGCCCGTCGGCCATGCCGCCGCCGCCGAGCCTGCTCGTGACTCGGCGACGGGCGGCTGGTGCAGCCCGGCGTGACGACGATGCAGTACCCGGGCGCCCTGGTGCCGGCCGCTGCAGGAGCGCTCGATCAGCGAGGACGGCATCGAGCAGCTGCTGGCCCTGGCCGCCGAGCACGGCCTGCTGGCCGAGCGGACCTACGACTCGCCCGACAACGTGATGGATGCGCCGGACACGGTGGTGACGGTCACCGCCGGGGGGCAGACGTACGAGCACCGGGCCTACGCCCTCGGGATCGGCCCGGGTGACGACGGACGCGAGACCGACCCCGCCCGCGCCGACCTCCAGGCCTTCGTCGAGGCCGCCAGCACGTTCGCGTCGTCGCAGGATCCGGCGCTCGGCACGGAGGCGCCGTTCGCCGCCGACGCCTACCTCGTCCGGGCCGTCCCCGACGACGGCACCCCCACGCCGGACGGCATCGAGCCGTCCACCGCCGAGTGGCCCGCGGACGCGCCCGTGCGGCTGGCCGACGCCGGCGAGTGCGCCGAGGTGCCGGCGCAGCGGTCGCCGGGGCGTTGGCCGACGCCGACGAGCTGACCCGGTTCGTCGACGGCGGTGTCGCGTACGCCGTGTCGGTCGTCCCCCGGTTGCCCGGCCAGTCCTGCGCCTGAACCGGGGACCGCCGGCCGTCACGTGGGGCAGGGCGCCCCGCTGTCGCCGCCGGCCGCGGCCTGCTGGCGGGCGACCGTGGACCGCAGGCTGTCGAGGGCCTCGCCGTCGGGGCCCGGCAGGTGGAGGTCGGGGTTGGCGACCAGCCCGTGGACGCCGGCCACGCCACCCGAGCCGGCGGCCTCCTCCAGGGCGGTCAGCAGACCGGGGGTGGCGAGGTCGGGCCGGGCGGCGAGGTCCACGATCACGGCCACGTAGGTGCCCGCCGGCGCCTGCGGGCCCGCGTCGTCGGGATGGGCGTCGTGGAACCGGGCGGCGGCGCTCACGATGCCAGCCACCTGCGGGCTCGCGGCCTGCACCGAGCGGGACACCGCCACCGCCTCGACCTCGTCGACACGGTGGGCCTCGCACGGTCCGGTCCGCTCGCCGTCGCGGCGCCGCCCAGCGGTAGCCGGCGACGCCCGCCGCTGCGGCGGTGACGGCCAGCGTGGCCGCGAAGGCGGCCAGCCCGACACGGGGTGGCCGCGGGTGGGCGGCGGGCGCGGGCTCGTCGGTCGGGACTCCCAGCACGTCTGTCACGGGCACGTACAGTAGTACCACCGCTACGCCACGCCGACGCGCCCCGCGCCCCGGGTCCGCCACTAGGTTCACGCCCTGTGCTCCGTCCCCTCGCGGTCGCCGTCGCCGCCGCAGTGCTCGCCGCCGCCTGCTCCGGTGGGGACGGCGAGGACCCGGCGAGCGAGCCACCCGCCTCGACGACGACCACCGAGCCGCCGGCCCCGGCGGCCGCGGAGCTGTGCGCCGGGGCCCGGCCCGCGTGCGGCCCCGTAGCAGCGGCGAGAGTCGCCCAGCCCGCCCTGGTCGAGGTGTCGGGGCTCGCCACCAGCCGCACCCAGCCCGGCCTGCTGTGGGCCCACAACGACTCCGGCGGCGGGGCCGAGGTCTTCGCCCTCGGCGAGGACGGCAGCGACCGCGGCCGCTGGACGGTCGCCGGGGCCGCCGCCCGCGACTGGGAGGACATGGCCCGCGGGCCCGGGGCCGCCGACGGCGACCCCGACGTCCTGTACCTGGGCGACATCGGCGACAACGCCGCCCAACGCCCGGAGGTCGTCGTGTACCGCGCCGCCGAGCCCGAGGTGCCGCCGGGGGCGGTCGGGGGCGAGATGGCCGGCGCCGAGGCGCTCACCCTGACCTACGCCGACGGTCCCCGGGACGCAGAGGCCCTGCTGGCCGACCCGGTCACCGGTGACCTGTGGGTCGTCAGCAAGGAGTGGGCGGGCGGTCCCGCGGGCGCCTACCGGGTCCCGGCCGGCGCCGACCCGGGCGCCCCGCTGGCCATGGCCCGGGAGGGGGACGTGGCGGGCAGCGCGGGCGCGCTCGTCACCGGCGGCGACATCTCGCCGGACGGATCGGTCGTCGGCCTCCGCACCTACACCGCGGTGCTGCTGTGGGACCGTGCCCCGGGCCAGACCGTGGCCGAAGCCCTCGCCGGCCCGTCGTGCACCGCGCCGTCGGCGGCCGAGCCCCAGGGCGAGGCCCTGGCACTGGCCGCCGACGGCCGCGGCTACATCACGGTCAGCGAGGGCGCCAACCCGCGGTCAACGTCTTCCGCCTGCCCTGACCACGCGCTCAGCCGAACGGCAGGAACGTGGTCCCGCCCAGGGTGGCCAGGTCGCTCGCGGCCAGGCCCTCGCTGGACAGGGTCCAGAGCGTGTCGCCCACGACGAGCGACCGCATGATCGGCGGCGTGAACGTGAAGGGCCGGTGGTCGGCGGGCTCCCGGGGCTCGATGACGACGTCCCCGCCCGGCTCGACCGGCATCGGCCCGATGCCGGGCTCGGTGATCGCCGGGTGCGACACCCGCCCCACCTCGGCGATGGCGCCGGCGCCGGCATCGATGCCGAACCCGACGACGCCCGAGAAGCTCTCGCCGTCGTAGGCGCTCACGGGCACCGCCGCCAGGGACGTCTCGGGCCACCACAGGAAGGCGTGGTGGTCCCACTCGGCGTCGGAGCTGGCCGACGGCAGCACCGCCTGCGCCACCCGCTGGGGCGACGCCGGGTCCCGCACGTCGTACAGGGCCACCTGGGTGCCCAGCCGCGTCCCGTCCTCGGTGGCGTCCTGGCCGACGCCGATCAGGCGCCCGTCGCCGATCGGGTGCAGGTACGCCGAGTAGCCGAGGATCTTGAGCTCGCCGGTCACGGCCGGGGCGGCCGGATCGGACAGGTCGACCGTGTACAGCGGGTCGGTCTGGCGGAAGGTCACGACGTAGCCGACGTCGCCGAGGAAGCGGACCGAGTGGATGGTCTCGCCCCGGCCCAGGCCCGACACCGAGCCGACCTGGGTGAGCGCCCCGTCGCCCGGCCCCAGCACCACGACGTGGCTCTCGGTGACGTCGTCCGCGGACCACATCTGGCCGGTCGTGGTGGCCACCCGCAGGTAGCCGTCGTGCTCGTCCATCGCGAACTGGTTGAGCAGCGTGCCGTCGACGTGGCCGGACAGCTCGTAGGTGGCCCGGCCCGGCTCGGTGATGTCGAAGCGGTGGATGTCCGTGCCCTGCTCGACCTGGGCCGGCGTGTCGCCGCCCTCCTCCTGGAGCGCCGCCCAGTCGATCCACTCGGGGGCGGCGACGTAGAGGTGCTCGGGGGAGGCGTACACGGTCTGGCCGCTCGCGAGGACCCCGGCCCCGGCGGAGGCCGCCAGGCCGGCGCCCACGCCCTCGGACACGTCGATCGTGACCACCGACACGATGCCGGACCCGGAGAAGGTGTTGGGGGCGTGCGTGTCCTCGCAGGACAGCAGCCGGCCCTCGGCCGTGGTCTCGCCGCCGGCCCCCAACTGGCGCCAGTCGGGGAGCAGCTCCTCGGGGTCGGCGTCGGCGACCACCTGGCGGTTGACGGCCGTGGCCTGCGCCTCGGCGTCGGGCCCCGGCGTGGCGGGCGTGACCATCGGCAGCTCGGCCACGGGGTCGCCGTGGAGCACGATGCGGGCGACGTCGCCGGTCATGCGGGCCGACACGTAGGAGCCGTCGAGCTCGTAGGTGTCGCCCGCGACCAGCGTGTCGCCCTCGATGGCGACCTCGACCACGCGGGTGACCGAGCGGGGAGAAGACCATCCGCGAGCTGGCGTCCGGGGACTCGGGGAGGGGGACGACCCCGTCGCTCGACCCGAACACCAGCACCCGGTCGCCCGAGAGCAGCATCTGTGCGTCGTACATCTCGTCGGGCAGGTCGACCGAGGAGGTCACGGCGCCGCCCTCGACCGAGGCGAGGTGCAGCCGGCTCTCGGCGATGGCGACGATGCGCCGGCCGTCGGTCTTGACGATGTCGGGCTCGTCGACGCCCTCGACCTGGACGTTGGTGGTGGAGAACCCGCCGTCCTGGGGGGCGGGGACCGCCGCGTCGCCGGCGACGCTCCGCTCGGCACCCGCCGACTCGGCGGTGGCCGAGTCCTCCATCAGGATCTCGCCGCCCCGCCCGGCGAGCGGGACCACGCCCCCGCCGCCCGGGTAGCCGTAGGCGCCCACCCGGGGCGCCAGCTCGTCCCGCATCCAGGTCTGCAGGTCCTCGCACGAGTCGAGCTGCCGGAGGCTGCTGGCGAGCTGCAGGTTCGGCCGGACGTCGTCCGCGCCATCGCCGCCGGGTCGGGCCGCGCCGTCGTCGCCGCCGGACGAGCAGGCGGTGCCGAGCACGGCCAGTGCCGCGCCCGCCGCCAGGAGCCGCATCCGCATGGTGGTACCCCTCGTGTGCCTGTGCGCTGTCATCGGTGGTTCGACGGCGGGGGGAGCCGTTCCGGTTCCCGGGAACTCAGGCGCCGGCGTGGGCCCGGTCCAGCGCGTGCTCGACCAGCGAGATCAGCACCGCGATGACCGTGTCCTCCTGCCGGGCATCGCAGGTCACGAGGGGCACGTCGGGGGCGAGGGCCAGCGCCGAGCGCAGCGACGCCTCGGAGTGGCGGGCGGCTCCGTCGAACAGGTTCACGGCCACCACGAACGGGACGCCGCGGTCCTCGAAGAAGTCGATGGCACCGAAGGCGTCGGTCAGCCGGCGGGTGTCGATGAGCACGACCGCCCCCACCGCGCCCCGGGTCACGTCGTCCCACATGAACCAGAACCGGTCCTGGCCCGGCGTCCCGAACAGGTAGAGGACGAGCTCGCGGTCGATGGTGCGGCGGGCGAAGTCCATCGCCACGGTGGTGGTGCGCTTGGCGCCCACGCCCGACAGGTCGTCGACGCCCACCGAGAGCTGGGTCATCGCCGCCTCGGTGGTGAGGGGCGTGATCTCGGACACCGCCCCGACGAAGGTCGTCTTGCCCACGCCGAAGCCGCCGGCGATGACGATCTTGACCGAGATCGGACCTTCCATAATCACCGTGTCACCGTGTCCTCAAACCGCTCAGGAGGCGCTCCAGCACCTCGGTCCGGAGGCGGCCGTCGCTCGTCACGGCCGGCCGGTGGATGGTCAACATGCCGTCCGCGTGCATGTCCGACACCAGCACACGGGCCACGCCGAGCGGCACCCTGAGCCGTGCGGCCACCTCGACCACGGAGATCGGTTCCAGGCACAGGTCGACGAGGCGGGCCTGCTCGAAGCGCAGGCGGGACCGGGAGGCGACACCCTGGTCGGTCGTGGTCACGAGGGTCTCGAGCCCGAGGTCCTGCCCATGTGACCGGGCGCGGCCGCCGGTGATGGCGTAGACGGGGACGACGCGGGGGTCGTTCCCGTCCCCGGGGATCATGGACCGGGTCGCATCGACAGCTCCGCCCGCAGCGCCGGGGTCAGGACCTGGCCGATGCGGGCGACGAGCATGCTCATCTCGTAGCCGATCAGGCCGATGTCACACTCCGCACCGCACATGACCGCCAGTGCCGATCCCTCGCTCACCGTGGTGACGAACAGGTAGCCCCCGTCCATCTCCACGATCACCTGGTTGACGTTGCCGGCGCCCATGTGGCGGGCGGCTCCGGCCGTCAGGCTCGTCAGCCCGGACGTGACGGCGGCCATCGTGTCGGCCGTGTCGCGTGCGAGCCGGTTGGACAGCGCCAGGACGAGCCCGTCGGTCGACAGGACGACCACGCTCTCCACCCCCGGGATCCGCTCGGCGAAACTGGTGATCAACCAGTCGAGGTCGGGGCTGTTGTCGGCGAGCGGAAGTCACCTGGTCTCCTCGGGCGGGTGCCGGACCGGGGGATCAGCGGCGACCCGCCCGGCGTGCTGGCTGGCCTGGAAGCGTGACAGCATCGCCCGGACGCGGTCAACGTCACGGCCACCGCTGTCCGCGGCCGGGCTGGCATGCTCGGCGTCACGGCGGAGGGCCGGCGCCAGGTGGGAGCCCGGCACCCGGCGGGCGAGGCCGTCGCCGGGTGCGGGCGGGATGACCGGCGGTGCGGCCGGCGTCGCGGTCACGTCGACGGGCGCGGACCGGGCCCCGGGCGACGGCCACACGGAGCGACGCTCGGGGGTGGTCGTCTGGTCGGTGACGACGAGGGCGGCCCACCACGTGGTCGTCGTGGCCGGCTCGGCCGGGGTGGCGGTGGGCGCCTGGTCGGGGGTGGCGGGCCCGCGGCGGGGCGTCGCGGGGACGTCGACCCAGTCGGCGACCGGCCCGAGCCGCGTGCCGGGCAGCACCGGATCGGCCACGGGTCCCATCCGGGGACGGGACAGGCCGGCCTCGGGGTCGCACCGGCCCGGCCGGCATCGGCGGCGAGCGTGAGCCAGCTCGGGTCGGCGGTCGGTGCGGGGCCGCCCGGGGTCGCGGGGGGCGCGAGCCGCCCCGGGAGGGCGGGCCGGCCGGGGTCGGTGGCGGCGGGCGGCGGCGCCTGCCGGGGACGGCGTCGTGGGGGCCGGCGGCGTCGCGGTGAGCCATTCGGGCACGGGCATGGCCTCGAGCCACGCAGGCGCCTGCGCCGTGTGGGCGCGCTCCGGCAGGGCGTTCGGCTCGATCTCGGCCTCGAACCAGGGCCTCGCCGACAGCGCGGAGGCCGCGTTGGCGAGCTCGGGGCGTCGGCCCGCTCGTGCCGCTCCAGGCGAGGGCGGCCCGGTGGTAGCGGTCGGCGGCACCGATGGTGGGCGCGGGCGGCGGGGCGTCGGCCGGCCGATCGCTGATGAGCTCGCGGGGCAGGCTGACGAGGGCGGTGAGGCCGCCGCCGGGGGTCGGGGCGAGCCGGACGACCACGTCGTAGCGGTGGGCGAGCCGCGCCACGACGTGGAAGCCGAGCATCGTGGCCCGCCGCAGGTCGACCTCCGGCGCCTCGGCCAGCACCCTGTTGGCCGCCTGGATGTCGTCGTCGGACATGCCGATGCCGATGTCCTCGATGGTGACGACGAACCGGGTGGCCTCGCCGGGGGAGAGGTGGCTGCGGATGCGCACCTCGGAGGTCGGCGGCGAGAAGGTGGTGGCGTTCTCGATGAGCTCGGCCAGCAGGTGGGCGAGGTCGGCCACGGCCCGGCCGGCCACGTCGATGTGGTCGTTGACCAGGACCTCGACCCGGCGGTAGTCCTCGACCTCGGCGGCCGCGGCCCGCACGACGTCGGCCAGCGGGACCGGGTTGCCCCAGCGCCGCGGCGGGTCGTCGCCGGACAGCACGAGCAGCGACTCCGCGTTGCGGCGGATGCGGGTGGCGAGGTGGTCGAGCCGGAACAGGTCCTCGAGCACGTCCGGCGTCTGCTCCCGCAGCTCGAGGTCGGTGATGACCTCGAGCTGGCGGTTGAGGAGCGACTGGTTGCGCCGGGCGAGGTTGACCAGCAGGCCGGACATGGCCTCCTGCCGCTCGCGCTCGGACGCGGCGAGGTCGGCGGCCAGCCCGATGTTGTGCCGCTGCACGTCCTCGGTGTTCTTCCAGAACACGACGACACCGGCGCAGGCGGCCAGCACCGCCACGCCGTGCACGAGCGCCCAGGTCCAGGGGCGGTTCTGGCCGGCGGTGTGGTTGAAGATGAGGTCGGCGGCGATCGAGCTGCCGCCCCAGTGGGACACCACCGTGAAGATCACGTTCCACAGGAACGGCACCCAGTCCTGGTAGAGGGCGATGAGGCCGATGAGGATGAAGAAGTGGAAGTGGGCCTCGATCATGCCGCCCGACAGGTGGACGAGGACCACCGAGCAGTAGACGAGGCCGAACGTGGTGAAGAACGACGCGAGGCGGTGGCGCGGGGTGGCGACCCACGCGAACAGCACGGCGGCCGCGGGCACGGCGACCTCGACGGCCACGTGGCCGGGGTCGTAGCCGCGCACCACGCCGAGGATGAACAGGGCGGGGACGTGCGCCGCCAGGATCCAGCACAGGAGGTGGTGCCGGTGCCGGAACGTCCTCTCGTCGAGCGTGTTGCCCTTCGGGAGGTAGTCGATGACCGCTCGGACCGCCCGGGAGATGGCCCCGGGCGACCGGGCTTCGTCGACGGCGGGGGCCGCGGCCGGTGCCGACGCGGCCGCTCCCCCGGCGGTGTGCTTCGCCCGCCGTCGCTCTCTCTCCCGGACCCCGAGCGCGGCCTCTTGCGGGCCGCTCTGTGTCACCGTCCCCATTGGGGTTCAAGTGATAGCCGATTTCGCGCCCTCATGCCCCGCCACGGGCACATGTCACCTGGGTAACTGCACAAGATGTAACGATTGTTACCGCTATCCCACGCATCCTGGCCGCCCGGGGGCGTAGAACGGGGCGATGGAGCCGTCTCCGCTCGCCGTGCCCGCCGCCGACCTCGACGACCTGCGGGACCGCCTCCGCCGCACCCGCTGGCCCGAGGCCGAGACCGTCGACGACTGGTCGCAGGGCATCCCGCTCGCCTACGTGCGGGAGCTGTGCGCCCACTGGGCGGAGGCGTACGACTGGCGGGCCACCGAGGCGCGGCTCAACGCGCTCGGCCCGTTCCGCACCGAGGTCGACGGCCTCGGCATCCACGGCCTGCACGTGCGCTCGCCGGAGCCGGGGGCCCTGCCGCTCGTGCTGACCCACGGGTGGCCGGGGTCGGTGGTCGAGTTCCTCGGGGTGATCGGTCCGCTCACCGACCCGGTGGCCCACGGCGGCGAGGCGTCCGACGCCTTCCACGTGGTGTGCCCCGCCCTGCCGGGCTACGGCTTCAGCGACAAGCCGTCGGCGCCCGGGTGGAACGTCGAGCGCACCGCCCGGGCCTGGGCCGAGATCATGGCCCGGCTCGGCTACGACCGCTACGGCGCCCAGGGCGGCGACTGGGGCGCCATGGTGACCACCGCGCTCGGCGCACGCCGACCCGGACCGCGTGGCCGGCGTCCACGTGAACATGCCGGTGGCCACGCCGGTGGCGGGGGAGGGCGGCCTCGACGAGGAGGCGGTCCGGGCCCTGGCCGACTACGAGGAGCACCGGCGCTGGGGCACCGGCTACTCGAAGCAGCAGTCGACCCGGCCCCAGACCCTCGGCTACGGCCTCGTCGACTCGCCCGCCGGGCAGTGCGCGTGGATCGTCGAGAAGTTCTGGGCCTGGACCGACTGCGACGGGCATCCCGAGAACGCGGTCGCCCGGGACACGCTGCTCGACAACGTGATGCTGTACTGGCTGCCGGGCGCCGGCGCGTCGTCCGCCCGCCTCTACTGGGAGAGCTTCCGGTCCCCGTCGCTCGAGGCGGTGACCGTGCCCGCCGGGGTCTCGGTCTTCCCCCGGGAGATCATGCGGACGCCCCGCGCCTGGGTCGAGGCGCGCTTCACCGACCTGCGGTGGTGGAACGAGCTCGACCGGGGCGGGCACTTCGCGGCCCTGGAGCAGCCGGCGCTGTTCGTGGACGAGCTCCGCAGCTTCTTCCGCCTGGTGCGGTGACGTCACGCGGCAGACCGGTAGAAAGGCCCGATGACCACACGGGCGATCACGTTCGGGGCGTTCGTGCCCCAGGGCTGGAAGATGGAGCTGGCCGGCATCGAGGGCGCCGACGCCAAGTGGGCGAAGGCGGTCGAGGTCGCAGTGCAGGCCGAGGCGCTCGGGTACGACTCGATCTGGGTCTACGACCACGTGCACAACGTGCCTGTCCCGGCGCACGAGGCCGTGTTCGAGTGCTGGACCACGCTCGCCGCGCTCAGCCAGCGCACGACCCGGGTGCGGCTGGGCCAGATGGTCGGGTGCGCCTCGTACCGGAACCCGGCGCTGCTGGCCAAGATCGCGGCCAACATCGACGTGATCAGCGGCGGGCGTCTCGACTGGGGCGTCGGGGCCGGCTGGTACCAGCAGGAGTACGAGGCCTACGGCTACCCGTTCCCCCCGGCCCGCGACCGCATCGCCATGCTCGCCGAGACGGTCGAGATCGTGCGGTCGCTGTGGACCGAGCCCGACACGACCTTCGCCGGCCGGCACTTCACGGTGCGGGACGCGCAGGGCGACCCCAAGCCGCTGCAGTCGCCGCACCCGCCGATCCTCGTCGGCGGCGGCGGCGAGCAGCTGACGCTGCGGGTGGTGGCCCGGCTGGCCGACCGGTCGAACTTCGGCGGCAACCCGGAGGAGTTCGCCCACAAGTGCGACGTGCTGCGCCGCCACTGCGACGCGGTCGGCCGGGACTACGACGAGATCGAGAAGACGTGGTCGCCCGAGATCTACGTGCGGGAGACCGAGGCGGAGCTGACCCTCCGCACGTCCACGTTCGGCGAGCCGTTCGAGAGCTGGCAGGCGGGCAACCTCGTGGGGACGCCCGAGCAGGTGATCGACAAGATCGGCCGCTACCGCGAGATGGGCGTCACGGCGTTCCTGCCGTGGTGCCGCGACTACCCGTCGACCGACACGCTGACGCTCGTGGCGGAGCAGGTGATTCCGAGCGTTCGCTGAGAGAACACTGAGAGTGACGTTCTTCACGTTTGGGAACGCGCAGAGTGATCGCTAGCCTGTACCGGACCTGACCGCCGGACGGCTGTCGGGCGGAAGCCACTCACAGCTAGGGACGGCGTCACCTGACGCCCTGGGGCCTCGTGCTGGGGGTCTCGTGAGCGGGCTACGAGCAGCGACCGGTGGTCGCTCCTCCGCGCGCGCCCCGATGTCGCTGTGGCCGGCGACCCGGGAGGTGAGCGCCACGTGACAACCGAGCGATCCGCCACGTGCGCCACCGCACCGGGTGTCTCTGCACCCAACCCCGAGGCTCCTCCCCGCCCCACCGCGGGCCGGTGGGAGCCGCCCTACACATCATGTCGGACCCTGTCCCGTACCCCCGCCGGCGCCTGTTCCGGCGGCTCTCGACGGCCGCGCTGGCGGCGACCGTCACCCTCGCCGGCGGCGCCGGCGTAGTCCCCGGGCCCTTCGGCGGCGACCCCGCCGACGCCCAGCCGGTCCCCGCCGGCTCGCCCGGGGTCACCCGCTACTTCGGCCGCGGCGCCTACGACGGCATCCGGGCCGCGGTGGCCGCCACGCCGCGGGCGTGCCCGCTGTCGGACGACGAGCTCACCGCGCTCGTCATGGCGCCGGTGTTCAAGGAGGTGTCGATGGCGGAGACGCCGGAGACCGCCCCCTCGCCCATGACGCTGTCGCGGTGGGACGAGTGGACCGGCGTGCTGTCCGGCTCCAACAACCTGAACGCCAACTACGGCCTCTATCCCTTCGCCGACCCCCACACCGCCTACCCCCGGGCCTACTGGACGCCGGGCATCGGGATCTTCCAGTACGACCCGGCCGGCGTGGGCGCCCCGTTCACGGCCGCCGAGCTCATGGACGTCCAGTACGTGGCGGGCGACGTGGCCGCCGGCATGGCCAACCGCTACTGCGCCGCCGGAGGCGACGGGTACGCCCAGCGGGCGGCGGCCTGGCAGCCGTGGCAGGCGCTCGGCGGCATCGCCAAGAGCGAGGCCCTGTTCCAGGAGATGGTCGGCATCGGCACCCCGCCGTTCTCGCGCATCGGCCTGGTCGACGGCATCGAGGTCGGCGGCGGGATGCAGGCCCGCACCTGCATCCTCGGCGGGCAGGCGCAGCCCTGCTGGTACGTCGACCCCGCCCGGGCCCAGGGCGCCAACTGGTGGGCGCTCGACGACCCGACCGGCGGCGCCGTGGCATCCGGCGAGGCCCCGCTGCCCGCGCCGTTCTACGTGGTGAAGCGGAACGGGTACGAGGAACGCCACTTCATGGCCGTCGACACGGGCTACGGGGTGAACCTGGCCGGCAGCCGCCTGCTGGGCATGAACGCACGGCCCCGCGACGGGCAGCCCGGGTCCGGCGTGGCGTGGTCGCTGAACGCCACCGACCTGTGCGACACCGCCCGGCCCGAGATGGGCTGCACCCCGCCGCCGCCGGCGCCCGAGCCCGAGGCGGCCCCGGCCCCCACCGACGGCCCCGACGCGCCCGCGGCGGGTGCGGCGCCGGCGCCGCCGGCCCTGCCGGTCCCGCTGGCCGAGCTGCTGCACATGCCCTTCGACTTCGACGCGGCGCGGGAGCGGGACTTCCCGTTCGCCGAGGTCTTCTAGGCGCCTGTATCACCTCGCGCGCCCGGCGACTCTCTAGGGGTGACGGAGTGCGGAACCACGACACGGGCGGCGGCCCGGACGTGAGGCGGGCGGGATGCACGACAGCGTGGTCGTGCGTCCCGCGCCCCGCACGTCACCGGCCCTCGGGGCCGGCTCCGTAGGCTGGTCCCGAGTGAGACCGAGACCCCCCACGCGCTTGTTGCTGGCCGGCGCGGCGTCGGCCCTGGCCACGGCCAACGCCCTCCGCCCGTTCGACCGGTTCGGGCCCGGGGCCGCGCCGTCGTTCGCCCAGGGTGTCCCGGTGTCGGAGCTGCCGCTGCACGCCGGGGCCGCGCAGGCGGCGGTCGGGCTGCTGCTGGCCCGGGGCGGGGGGCTCCGCGGGCTGCCGGGCCTGGCCGGCCTGGGGCTGTCGGTGGCGTCGGGCGCGGGGCTGTGGCGGCTGTACCGCGACGCCCAGGCGTCGGCGCAGGTGCTGGAGGAGGCGCTGGTCGAGGGCCTGGGCGCCGGCTACCGCGACCGCATCACCGCGCCCTACGCCCTCGCCCCCGACGTGCCCCTCACCCGGCGCTCGCTCGTGGTCCCGGACGTCCGGGCCCGGCGGCGCTACGTGTCCAGGACCGGGCGGGACCTGTCCTACGGCGAGGCCGGCCGCCGCAACCGCCTCGACGTCTGGCGGCGGGCCGACCTGCCGGCCGACGCCGGCGCCCCGGTGCTGCTGCAGATCCACGGTGGTGCCTGGGTGATGGGACAGAAGCAGGGGCAGGCCCACCCGCTCATGGCCCACCTGGCCGAGCGCGGCTGGGTGTGCGCGACGATCAACTACCGGCTCAGCCCCCGCGCCACCTGGCCCGACCAGATCGTCGACGTGAAGCGGGCCATCGCCTGGGTCCGGGCCACCATCGCGGCCCACGGCGGCGACCCGGGGTTCCTCGCCGTCACCGGCGGGTCGGCCGGCGGGCACCTGACGGCCCTGGCCGCGCTGACCCCCAACCTGCCCGACTACCAGCCCGGGTTCGAGGACGCCGACACCACCGTCCAGGCGGCCGTGCCGTTCTACGGCGTGTACGACTTCGCCGGGCGCCCGGCCTCGGCCAACCCGGGCCTGGAGCGGCTGCTGGCCCGCAGCGTGTTCAAGACGTCGCTCGACGACGACCGCGCCCGCTGGGAGCTGGCCTCGCCCGTCAGCCACGTCGGGCCGGAGGCACCGCCGTTCTTCGTCCTGCACGGCACCAACGACACGGTCGTGCCCGTGGAGGCGGCCCGCGACTTCGTCGGCCGGCTGCGGCCGGTGGCGTCCGCACCGGTGGTCTACGCCGAGCTGCCCCGGGCCCAGCACGCGTTCGACGTGCTCCCGTCGATCCGGGCCCACCACACCGTGCACGCCGTGGAGCGGTTCCTGGCCGTGGTCCGCAGCGATGCGGGACCCCCGGCCGCGGGGCCGGGCGCCGGGGCCGATGCCGCGGCCACGATGCCGGGTTGACATGATGTCCGCCTCGCCGGGGGTGGACGGGCCCGCCGGCAGGAGGGACATCCATGGCGAAGGGGCAGGAGGGCGGAACGCAGGTCCGGCGGGCGCGGTGGCGGGCCAGGCGCGGGGGCGGGACCGATGTCATCGACCTCGTCGACTCGCGCCTGCGCTACGTCGAGATCCACGGGTACCGGCGCGCCTACCGGATGGCGGGCACCGGTCCGGCCCTGCTCCTGCTGCACGGCATCGGTGACAGCTCGGAGAGCTGGCTGCCGGTGTTCGACGCGCTGGCCCGCGACCACACGGTCATCGCCCCCGACCTGCTGGGGCACGGGGCGTCGGACAAGCCCCGGGCCGACTACGCGGTGGCGGCCTACGCCAACGGCATGCGCGACCTGCTGGACGTCCTCGGCGTCGAGCAGGTCACGGTCGTCGGCCACTCGCTGGGCGGCGGCGTGGCGGCCCAGATCGCCTACCAGTTCCCCGAGCGCTGCTCCCGGCTGGTGCTCGTGGCGAGCGGGGGCGCCGGCCGCGACGTGACCCCGCTGCTGCGGCTGGCCTCGGCGCCCTTCGCCGAGGTGTTCCTGGCCCCCCTGCACTGGTCGGTGACCCTGCCGGTGGTGCGGGGCGCCCTCGGCGTGCTCGGCCTGGTGGGCAACGACCTGGCCCGCGACCGCGAGCACGTGGCCCGCATCCTCGGCGGGCTCCCGGACGGCGACGCCCAGGTGGCCTTCACCCGCACGCTGCGGTCGGTGGTCGACTGGCGGGGCCAGGTGGTCACGCTGCTCGACCGCTGCTACCTGGCCGAGGGCGTGCCGGCCCTGCTGGTGTGGGGCGACCGCGACGGCGTGATCCCCGTCGACCACGCCCGCAGCGCGCAGGACGCGATGTCCGGCAGCCGCCTGGAGATCTTCGAGGGCGCCGGGCACTTCCCCCACCACGCCGACCCCGACCGGTTCGTGGCCCTGGTGCGCGAGTTCGTCGCCTCCACCCGGCCCGCGCGCTACGACCGGGACCGCTGGCGGCGGTTGCTGCGGCGCGACGCGGGCTAGTCGCCGCCCGCCAGGGCGAGGCGGGCCATGAGCGCCGGGACCAGCGGGTCGTCGGCGGTCGCGTGGCGGACGGCCTGCTCGAGGACCTCGACGTCGTAGGGGTGGACGGCGGCGAAGCGCAGGGCGGCGGAGACGTTGGGGTGGCGCACCAGGGCGGTGCGCAGGGCCACGTCGAGGCGGTGGCGCTCGTCCACGAGCGCGGGCGCCTCGCTGGCGGGGAGGAGCTGGCCCGTGTACAGCCGGGCCGCGCCGTCCACGTCGCCGACCGCCAGCCGCTCGTGCAGCTCGGCGGCGTCGAGCCGCACGGGCAGCGTGAGCCGGTAGGGCCGCGACTCCAGCCGGCCGCCGAGCGCCCGCCGGAGATGGGAGATCTCGGCCTTGAGGGTGGCGGCGCTGACGCGCCGGTCGCCGTAGAGGCGGGCGTGGAGCATCTCCAGCGTCGCCGTGCCGCTGAGCCCCAGCAGCGTCAGGATCTCGTACTGGCGCGGCGTGAGCCGCAGCCGGCGGCCGTCGAGGAGGGCGATCGGGTCGCCGAGCACCCGCAGGTCGAGCTGGGGGGCGAGGGCGTCGGCGGGGGAGCGGTCCAGGGTCCGCAGCTCGTGCTCGACCAGCCGGGCCATCGACGCCACGGTGGTCTGGCCGAGAGGGTTGGCCTGCTTCCACGTGGTCGACAGGTCGATCACGCCGACCTGGCTGCCGTCCGGGCCGTGCACCGGGGCGCCGTAGCACACCCAGTCGGAGATGGGACCGAGCCAGTGCTCGGTGGCGAACACGGTCACGGGCCGGTCGGCGGCCAGCGCGAGGCCGATGCCGTTGGTGCCGGAGGTCGCCTCCTGCCACACGCCGCCGGGGAGGAGCCCGATGCGGTCGGCCCCGGGCTGCAGCCAGCGGGGCGTGTACTGCCACAGCACGCGGCCGTCGGCGTCGGTGATGCAGGCGATGAGGTCGGAGGACCGCGCCGCCTGCTCGAGCTGGTCGACGAGCCCGGGGACGGCCCGCCGGATCAGCGAGGCGTCCCAGCGCTCGTCGATGTCGTCGGTCGGGTCGACGGGAGCGTGGTCACGGGCGGTGTCGAGGACCGGGGCACACCGCTGCCACGACGCCCGGACGACGGGGTCGACGAGTTTCGGTGACGGCGAGGTCCACAAGTGGGCCTTGGCCCGCTCGATCGCCTCGAGTCTGAGAACGACGTCTCGTCGCACCATGCCCCTCTTTGCGGCCGTCGTCGCCCGTCGAGCATACGCCACTTGAACGCGTTCCGCGCGCACGCGACCCCGCTGGCGGGTTTCCACCAACCTTCGTCCAACCTAGCGGGGTGCATCATCCCGGCGGCGGCGTTCCATGGTGGCGTCGCCAAACTCCCCCCGGAGCCCCAAGGTGCCGCGGGGGACGGAGGCGGATCACGCCCGCCCGCCGCCGCCTCCGTCTCCCGTCGGTCACTTGGAGCGCGCCGGTCGGCGGCCGGGACGGCTTCCTCCCCGCTGATCCCCCGCCGCCGGACCGGGGGGAGGACCGCGTCCGGGCCCCGATCCGGGCGATTCTGGATTGACCCCGCGGTCAAGTCAGCCGGTAACCTGGGCGCCATGACCGATCCGGCACACCGCTTCGAGTCCGTCCCGGCCGTGCGCGACTCGCTCGCCAAGGTCGACTACCTGGCCGACGACGGGATCGCCGGTGTCGTCTACCTCGCCGACCGCCTGGGCAAGCCCGTGCTGATCGAGGGCCCGGCCGGCACGGGCAAGACGCAGCTCGCCAAGTCCGTGGCCGAGATCAGCGGCGCCCGGCTCATCCGCCTCCAGTGCTACGAGGGCCTCGACGAGTCCAAGGCGCTGTACGAGTGGAACTACAAGAAGCAGCTCCTGCGCATCCAGGCCGAGCGCAACGACGGCGCCACCTGGTCCGAGGTCGAGGACGACATCTTCTCCGACGAGTTCCTCCTCACCCGGCCCCTGCTCGAGGCCATCCGGGCCGAGGACCCGGTCGTGCTGCTCATCGACGAGGTCGACCGGGTCGAGGTCGAGACCGAGGCGCTGCTGCTGGAGATCCTGTCCGACTACCAGGTCTCGATCCCGGAGCTGGGCACGGTCACCGCCAACCAGGTCCCGCTGGTGTTCCTCACCTCCAACAACACCCGCGAGCTGTCCGAGGCCCTGAAGCGCCGCTGCCTGTTCCTCCACGTCGACTACCCCGACCTCGACCGCGAGCGCGAGATCGTGCTGGCCAAGGTGCCGGGCATCACCACCAACCTGGCCGACCAGGTGGCCCGCATCGTCCGGTCGATCCGCCAGCTCGAGCTGAAGAAGCCGCCGTCGGTGTCCGAGACCCTCGACTGGGCCCGGACCCTGCTGCTGCTGGGCGTCGAGCAGGTCGATGCGGCCACCGCCACCGGCACGGCCAACATCCTGCTCAAGTACCAGAGCGACATCGCCAAGGCGACCAAGGAGCTGGAGCAGGACGCGACCCTCGGCGGCGAGGCGGCAGCGGCGGCCGGGGCCAAGCCCTGGCAGCGCAATGGCTGATCCCGGCGAGGACGCGACGCCCGCGTCGACCAACGGCAACGGCAGCGCCGCCGCCGGCATCACCGCGGGCCGCCACGGCGCCCGCGCCGGCGACGGGGCCGCCGCCGGCATCGAGGGCCGCCGGGCAGGGGACGGCGAGCCGGCCCGGCACGCGCCCCGCACGCTCGACGAGGCCGACCGCCGCCTCGCCGAGATCGGCTCGGGCATCGCGCTGACCGAGCTGCTCAGCGGGTTCATCGCCGAGCTCCGCACGGCGGGGCTGCCCGTGAGCCTCACCGAGAACCTCGACGCCATGGCCGCCATCCAGCACATCCCGCTGGAGGACCGGGACGCCTTCAAGTACGCGCTGGCCGCCACGCTGGTGAAGAACGCCGCGCACTGGCGGGTGTTCGAGACCGTGTTCGAGGTCTACTTCTCGCTGCGGGGCCGCGAGTACGCCCTCACCGACGAGCAGGCCGCGGCGCTGGCCGACCTCGACGAGATCATGGGCGAGCAGGAGGGCCAGGAGGGCGACCAGCGCGGCGCCGGCGGCGCCGCCGACCAGATGACGCCCGAAGAGCTGGCCGAGATGCTGTTCAAGGCGCTGGCCCAGGGCAACGAGGCCATGCTCAAGGCCCTGGCCCGCCAGGCCGTGCGCCGCTACGCGGGCATGGAGCCGGGCCGTCCCGTGGGCGGCACCTACTACCTGTACCGCACGCTGCGGAACCTCGACCTCGACGGCGTGCTGGACCGCCTCATGCAGGAGGCCCGCCAGCAGGCGCCCGACGACCTGACGCCGCTGGAGGAGCGCCTCGAGCGCGACGAGTACGAGGCCCGGATCGACCAGCTCCGCAAGGAGATCGAGGCCGAGATCCGCCGCCGGCTCGTGGCCGACCGGGGCGTCGAGGCCATGGCCAGGACGCTGCGCAAGCCGCTGCCCGAGGACGTCGACTTCATGCACGCCAGCCGCGAGGAGATGGCGTCGCTGCGCAAGGCCATCTACCCGCTGACCCGCAAGCTCGCGGTGCGGCTGGCCCGCAAGCGGCGCCACGGCCGCAAGGGCCCGCTCGACTTCCGGGCCACGGTCCGCCACTCGCTGTCGACCGGCGGCGTGCCGATCGAGCCCCGGTTCCGCTACCCCCGCCCGTCCAAGCCCGAGATCTTCGTCGTGGCCGACATCTCGGGCTCGGTGGCCGCCTTCGCCCGCTTCACGCTGCACCTGGTGTACGCCATCTCGAACCAGTTCTCGAAGGTGCGGGCGTTCGTGTTCATCGACGGCATCGACGAGGTGACCCGGCTGTTCGAGGGCACCGAGGACATCGGCGAGGCGGTCCACCGGGTCAACACCGAGGCCGACGTCATCTGGGTCGACGGCCACAGCGACTACGGGCACGCCTTCGAGATCTTCTGGCAGCGCTACGGCAAGGACGTGGGACCGAAGACCACCGTCCTGCTGCTCGGCGACGCGCGCAACAACTACCACGCCACCCAGTCGTGGGTCGTCAAGGAGATGCAGCACCGGGCCCGCCACGTGTACTGGCTGAACCCGGAGCCGCGCAGCTACTGGGACACGGGCGACTCGATCATCGGCGAGTACGCGACGCACTGCGACGGGGTGTTCGAGTGCCGCAACCTCCGTCAGCTCGAACGGTTCGTCGACCACCTGGTGTAGGAGGCTGCGCCGATAGGCGTAGCCGTGGCCCGAGCGGCCCGCTGCGAAGCAGCAAGAGCGGGAAGCACAGTTGCCGCGGCTGCGCCGAAGGCGTAGCCGTGGCCCGAGCGGCCCGCTGCGAAGCAGCAAGAGCGGGAAGCACGGACCACGGTGGCCGCGATGGCGTGCCTTGTCCGCGCACGCTCAGGTCAGCAGCGGACCTCCGCGCCGGTGGAGGTGACGTTGTAGCCGGCGTCGATGCTGACGGTGCGGTTGTCGGCCCACGTCATCGAGGCGGCCCCGCACTGGGTGTTGACCGTGTAGGCCGGACCGAAGTCCGCGGAACCGCTCACGATGCGGTTCCCGGTGATCCGCCACGGGCCCACGTCCGCCGAGCCCCCGCAGTTGAAGCTGGACGTGGCCGCGTTGCCGCTGTCGTCGTGGATGCGGAGCGTGTACGCCCCGCCCTTGAGGAGGTTGTTCTCCACGACGGCGGACACGGAGCAGTCGGCGAAGAACACGGCCGCGTTGTTGGACGGTCCCTCGGCGTCGATCGTGTTGTGGCGCACGGTCACGTTCTGGCCGCCGAAGAAGCCCTGGACGCCGTCGAGGTGCAGGTCGCCCGAGGGCGTGGCCTTGAAGTAGTTGTCCTGGATCAGCACGTCGTTCGGTCCGCCCTGCTGGGGCGCCGACACCCGGAAGCCGTCGGAGCCGTAGACCTCGTTGCGCAGCGCCGTGTACCGGCCCGGGCCGATCGTCCCGTGCTGGGTGACGCCGGCGGCGGAGCCGTTCGGCTCACCGACGGTCGAGTCCCTGATCGTCATGGCGTACTGATGACCGTCGCCGCCCGAGCAGGTGCCGAGGTCGAACTGGTTCCAGATCCGGCCGTGCACCCGCGAGTTGCGGATCGTCACGCCCTCGGCGCAGACGTTGACAGAGCCGGTGACCTCGATGCCGTCGAGCACCGCGCCCGGGGTGGTGACGTTGAGGTTGCCGTTGTGCGTGCTGGTGGGCCGCCAGCCGTCGGGCAGGCCCACCTTGGCCGGCGTCGGGTAGCCCGTGAACGGGGTCGGCTCGGTGGACGGGGCCGGCGCGCAGGCGGCCCCGGTGAGTGCGAGCCCGGCAAGCGCGGGCGCGAGGGCGAGGGCGAATCGGCGCATCGTGATTCCTCCAGCGCCCGCTCAGACGCGACAAGGCGCCCGCGATGGCGGACCCCCAGCCAGTGGACTTCACTATGAGAGGTCAGAACTACCACGCAGGATGAATTAGCGCAACCGCTCTCGGCGTGAGCTGCTGCCCGGCGGGCGAGCACGATCGGCGGCGGGGCCCTGCACCGCGGGAGGCGATCAGGTGTCGTAACCTCCGGCGGCTCGAAAGTTTCGTCGATCACCTGGTGCAGCCGATGTCCTTCCCCGATCCCCCGCCCCCCGGTCCCGGCGCGCCCGGCGGCCCGCCCCCGGGGCAGTACCCGCCCCCGCCCGGTTCCGGCTACCCGCCCGGCCCCGGCTACCCGTCCGGCGGGTACCCGCAGGACACCGGCCAACCGCCGGGCCCGGGCTACCCGCCCGGCCCCGGGTACCCCTACGGCGGCCCGCCGCCCGCGGCGCAGGGCACCGACGGCTTCGCCATCGCGGCGCTCGTGTTCGGCATCATCGGCGGCATCCTGCTGGCGGTCATCTTCGCCATCGTCGCCCTCGTCCGCATCGGCAAGAGCGGCCGCAAGGGCAAGGGCCTGGCCATCGCCGCCCTGGTGCTGTCCGCGCTGTGGGTCGTCGGCCTGGTCGTGCTCATCGCGGCGGCGGCCGAGGACGAGGCGGCGCGTGACGACTCCGGCGAGATCGTCGAGGAGGGCGACGTGTCGGCCTTCGACGTCTCGGTCGGCGACTGCTGGAACGACATCCCGGCCCAGCAGGAGGTCGAGTCGATCACCGCGGTGCCGTGCAGCGAGCCCCACGAGAGCGAGGTGTTCGCGACGTTCGACATCGACCTGGGCAGCGACGACTGGCCGGGCGACCCGGCGGTGATCGCGGCCGCCGAGACCGGCTGTGTCGAGCGGTTCGGAGAGTTCGTCGGCGTGCCCTACGAGCAGTCGACGCTCGAGGTCTTCTACTTCCACCCCACGGAGGACTCGTGGACCACGCTCGACGACCGCGAGGCCGTGTGCTCGGTCGTCGACCCCGCCGGCCAGACCACCGGCTCGCTGGCGGGCGTCGCCCGCTGACCGCGTATCACCGCAGCGGCGCCGGCCTCTGACCTCACGCCCCGCAAGGGGATTGCAAGCGTCCTTGGAGGGCGTGGAGCGATGGTGGTGCCATGAGGAACGCGGCGGACACTCACGCCGGGCGGCGACCCGGGTGCAGGACGGCCGGGACGGGCGCGCCCCGCCGCGTCACGATCGTGCACAGCGACATCGTCGGCTCGACGGACCTCGTGGCCCAGGCCGGATCCCGCTACCCCCAGGTGCTGTCCCGGCACCGCCGCCTGATCGCGGCGGCCGTGGCCCGGCTGGGCGGGCGGTTCCTGTCGCACGCCGGCGACGGCACCATGGCGATCTTCGACGAACCGGTGGCCGCGCTGCGGGCCGCGGTCGAGGCGCAGCGGGCCCTGGCGGGCGAGCCGTGGCCGGCGGGGCTCGCCCCCCGGGTGCGGATGGGCGTGCACGCCGGCGACGTCTACGACCTGGCCGACGGCGAGCCGGTGGGCCTGGCGGTGCACGAGGGCGCCCGCATCATGGCGCTGGCCGGCGCCGGGCAGGTGGTGGTGTCCGACGCCGTGGCCGAGTCCGTGCCGGTCGGCGAGGGCCCGTGCCTGGCCGAGGCCGGTCACCACGCCGTGCGCGACCACCGCGGCCCCGTCCGGCTGCGCCAGGTCGTGGCGGACGGGCTGACCGTCGTGCTGCCGTCGGCGCCGGCCGGCGCGCCTCTCTGCAGCGTCGCCTGAGCGCACCTACGCTGGCGGCGTGGCACGCATCCAATTTCCTGAACGCGGGTTCGGCGAGCACGTCGACTGGGCGCTGCTGCGCCCGGCGATGGCGGCGGGGATGGGCGCGCTGTCCGAGGCCGTGTACGGCAACACCCAGCTCTCCCTGCGGGAGCGGGAGGCCGCCCGCTGGACCATCGCGCTGGTCAACGACTGCGTCGTGTGCCAGGACACCCGGGCCCGCGGCGGCGAGGCGGCCGGGGTCGACGAGGGGTTCTACGGCCAGGTGGCGTCGTGGCGCACGGACGAGGGCCTGTCGGACCGCGAGCGCCTGGCGGCCGAGTTCGCCGAGCGCTTCGCGCTCGACCACCAGGGGATGGACGACGGGTTCTGGTCCCGCCTGCGGGCGGCCTACGCCGACGACGAGATCGCCGACCTGACGATGTGCTGCGGCACGTTCCTCGGGCCTGGGCCGGATCCTGGCGGTCGTCGGGGTGCGCGCCCCGGACGACCGCATCCTCGTCTGACCCGTGGACCGATGAACGCCGTGGAAGCGGTTCCATTGACAGAGTGACGTCGGACACATATCGTTGCCGCAAGCGGCGTGGAAGCGGTTCCACGACTGCGACATCGGCCATGCACGGCCACGAGGGGGGAAGGTGGTCACGATCGCGGACGTCGCGGCGCAGGCGGGCGTGGGCGCCGGCACCGTCTCGCGGGTGCTCAACGACAGCCCCCGGGTCAGCGAGCGCACCCGGGCCCGGGTGCTGGCCGCCATCGAGGTGCTCGACTACCGGCCGAACCCGCTGGCCCGGGGCCTGTCGCGGGGGCGGTGCCAGACCCTCGGGGTGCGTCGTTCCGTTCTTCACCCACGCCTCGGCGGTCGAGCGCCTGCGCGGCGTCGTCGCCGCGCTCGAGGGCAGCCGCTACGACCTCGTCCTGTTCAACGTCGAGTCGCCGGTCCACCGCGACGAGCACTTCGCCACGCTCACCCGGCGGGACCGGGCCGACGGGCTGCTCGTCATGTCGCTGCCGCCACCGCCCGGCAGCCTCGCGCCGCCTCGCCGACGCCGGCGTCCCGGTCGTGCTGCTCGACGCTCGCGGGCACGGGCGTCCCCGCGGTCGTCACCGACGACGTCGACGGCGGACGCATCGCCACCGAGCCACCTCGTCGAGCTCGGGCACGAGCGCATCGCCTTCATCGGCGACGATCCCGACAACCCGCTTCGGCTTCACCGCCAGCCGCAACCGCGAGCAGGGCTACCACGAGGACGATGGCCGAGGCGCGGGCGTCGACGCCCGACCCGGCTTCGTCCGGCACGGCCCCCACGTGCGCAGCGTGGCCCGCCGGCTGGCCGAAGAGCTCCTCGCCCGGCGCGACCGCCCGACCGCGGTGTTCGCCTCCTCCGACACCCAGGCCCTCGGCGTGCTCGAAGCGGCCGCGCGCCGCGGGCCTCGACGTGCCCGAGCGACCTGTCGGTCGTCGGCTTCGACGACATCGAGGTGTCGGGCTACGCGGGGCTGACGACGGTCCGCCAGCCCCTGTTCGAGAGCGGCCGGCTCGGGGCCCGGGTGCTGCTCGCCGCCCTCGGAACGACGGGCATCTGCCCGAGCCGACGCGAGCACAGGCTCACTCTCGAACTCGTCGAGCGGTCGACGACCGCCCCGCCACGGTCATGAGAGGAACGGTACGCACATGGCTGAGATCCTTCTCGACGACGTCTGGAAGGTGTTCCCGGACGGGACCGAGGCGGTCCGCGGCGCTCGACCTCGACATCGTCGGACGGCGAGTTCGTGGTGCTCGTCGGGCCGTCGGGCTGCGGGAAGACGACGGCGCTGCGCATGGTGGCCGGCCTGGAGGTGATCTCGAGGGGCACGGTCGCATCGGCGACCGGATCGTCAACGACCTTCCGCCCAAGGACCGCGACATCGCGATGGTGTTCCAGAACTACGCGCTCTACCCGCACATGAGCGTGTTCGACAACATGGCGTTCGGCTTGAAGCTGCAGAAGGTGCCCCGGGACGAGATCGACGAGCGGGTGCGCGAGGCCGCCAACATCCTGGGCCTCGGCGATCTGCTCGAGCGCAAGCCCGCGGCGCTGTCGGGCGGCCAGCGCCAGCGGGTGGCCATGGGGCGCGCCATCGTGCGCCATCCGCAGGCGTTCCTGATGGACGAGCCGCTGTCGAACCTCGACGCCAAGCTGCGCGTGCAGATGCGCGCGGAGATCTCCCGCATCCAGCGCGAGCTCGGCGTCACCACGATCTACGTGACCCACGACCAGGTCGAGGCCATGACCATGGGCGACCGGGTGGCGGTGATGCGCAAGGGCGTGCTCCAGCAGGTCGACGACCCGCAGACGCTCTACGACCACCCGGTCAACCTGTTCGTCGCCGGCTTCATCGGCTCGCCGGCGATGAACCTGCTCGAGGCGCGACCTGCGAGCGTCCGACGGCGGGATCGTCGTCGAGCTCGGCAGCTCCCGGCTGCCGGTCCCCGACGACGTCGCTGGCCGCCGGCCCGGAGCTGCGCGGCTACGAGGGCGCACGGTCGTCCTCGGCATCCGTCCGGAGGACATGGAGGACGCCGCGCTGGTGTCCGACGCACCGGTCGAGCGGCGCGTCACGTCGACCGTCGAGCTGCGCGAGGCGCTCGGCTCGGAGGTGGTCGTGCACTTCACGATCGACGCGCCGCCGCCGATCACGGAGCACGTCAAGGAGCTGGCCACCGACGTCGGGTCGAGGCCGTCGAGTCGCGTCGAGCGGAGGCCACGAGCGGGCGCTCAACGTCGTCGCCCGGCTCAACCCCCGCACGCCGGCCCAGCCCGGCGAGCGCATCGAGCTCGTCGTGGACACGAACCGCCTGCACTTCTTCGACGCCGACGACGGTGCCGGGATCTACGGCTCGACCGACGGCCCGACCGACGCGGACTGAGGGGGCTGCAATCCAGCAGATCACGAGAGCAACAAAGGAGAAGACGATGCGATTGCGGGATGATGGCGGTGCCGTTCGTCGTCGTGCATGTTCGTCGCCGCGTGCGGCGACGACGGCGGCGACGGAGAGCGGCGGAGGCGACGACGGGAGGCGCGGTGGCGGTGAGGACACCGGCACGGTCGATGTGCTGAGCGCGATGGAGCCGGCGGAGGCCGAGCGTCATCCAGGGCATCATCGACGAGCTGATCAACTCCGAGGCCGACTACACCGTCGAGATCGAGGCCTCAGCAGACTTCGAGGAGCAGTCCACGATCCGCATCGAGGGCGGCACGCTCGACGTGTGCTGTACCCCCAGCCGGGGGCGGTGCTCGAGCAGGCCGAGGCCGGGAACGCCGTGTCCCTGGAGGACCTCGGGTTCGACATCGCCGAGCTCGAGGAGACGTTCGGGGAGTACTTCCTCTCCCTGGCGAGGTACGAGGGTGAGCACTACGGCCTGCCCACGAACATCAACCTCAAGAGCATGATCTGGTACCCGGTGGACGACTTCGAGGCAGCCGGCTACGAGGTCCCCGAGACCTTCGACGACCTGATCGCCCTCAGCGACCAGATCGTCGAGGACGGCGGCACGCCGTGGTGCGTCGGCTTCGAGAGCGGGGGTGCGACGGGCTGGCCGGCGACCGACTGGATGGAGGACATCATGCTCGCCACCGCGGGCACCGAGGTCTACGACCAGTGGGTCGAGCCACGAGATCCCGTTCAACGACCCCGCCGTCGTGGACGCCGGCGAGCCTTCGGCGAGGTCATGTTCACCGACGGCTACGTGCTCGGTGGGGCCGACCAGACGCCCGGCCATCGCCTTCGGCGACGCCCCCGGCCCGATGTTCGAGGACCCGCCGGGGTGCTGGCTGCACCGGCAGGCCAACTTCATCAACGCCTTCTTCCCGGAGGACGCCGAGGCGGGCGTCGACTACGACTGGTTCCCGTTCCCGCCGATCGACGAGCAGGGCACCCTCTTCGGCGGCGAGTTCACGGCCGTCGTTCCGCAACGCGCCGGAGGTCGAGCGACTTCCTCGAGCGCTTCGCGGGCGAGGAGGTCCAGTGCGCCCAGGGTGGCGAGCGGCATCGTCGCGGATCTCGCCCAACGTCAACGTCGGGCCCGGACTGCTACGTCGACACGGTCCTGGCCGATGCCTCCGGGTCCTGACCGACGCGTTGGCGGAGGGCACGGGGCGCTTCGACGCCTCGGACCTGATGCCGTCGGCGGTCGGGGCCGGGAGCTTCTGGACCGGGATGGTGGAGTACCTGCAGAGCGGGCCTGACTCGCTCGAGCCGACGCCTGGCCGCCATCGAGGAGAGCTGGCCGTCTAGCCGGAGTCACTGCGACTGAAGCCGGGTGGAGCGGGCGCTGCGGCCGTCGACCGACTCGTGCCGAGCAGGAGGAGGAGGCCGCGTGACAACGACGGTCGAAGAGCCGGCAGTCGCCCCGAGCCCCGGCCACCGCCCCGCCGCGTCGGCCGCCGGGCCCGTCGGCTGGCGACCGCGGTGGTCGCTCGCGCCGTCATCGTCCTGTTCGTGCTGCTCTGGCACGTTCGACTTCCTGCGTGACGCGGACACCAACCGCTTCGCCGTGGTCGCCGTCGCCATCGCCATGGGCGTCGGCGGCGTCTTCTTCCTGTTCTTCGCGATGGACCGTGTCGTCGACTGCCTGCCTGCGGTCGTCCGCGAGCGGCGTGCGGCCGTACGTGTTCGTCGGGCCGGCGCTGGTGATCGTCGCCGTCTTCCTCGTCTACCCGGTGATCAACACGATCATCATCAGCTTCCGGGACGCCCGGTCCGAGGGCTTCGTCGGCCTCGACAACTACCGGTTCCTGTTCACCGACGAGAGCATGCTGCGCTCGATCCGCAACACGCTGGGCTGGATCGTGCTGGTTCCCCTGGTCGGCCGTGAGCGTCGGGCTGGTCTTCGCCACGCTCGCCGATCGCCTGCGCCGCGGCGAGCCGGTGGCGAAGTCGATGATCTTCCTGCCGATGGCGATCTCGCTCGTCGGCGCCGCCGTCGTCTGGCGGTTCATCTACAGCTTCCGGCCCGAGGGGTTCGGCACCAACATCGGCCTGCTCAACGGGATCAAGGGGGCTCGGCCAGAACCCGGTGCCGTGGCTGCAGGAGCAGCCGTGGAACAACCTCCTGCTCATCGTGATCATGGTCTGGATCCAGACCGGGTTCGCCATGGTGGTGCTGTCGGCGGCCATCAAGTCGATCCCCGACGAGATCATCGAGGCGGCCCGCATCGACGGGGCCTCCGAGTTCCAGGTGTTCTGGCGCATCATCGTCCCGAGCATCGCTCCCGACGATCGTCGTGGTGACCACCTACATGGTCATCAACGCCCTGAAGGTGTTCGACATCGTCTTCGTGATGGGCAACGCCGAGACCAACGGGACCGAGGTCATCGCCGAGCGCATGGTGAGGTGGTTCTTCATCCTCAACCACGACGGGCGGGGTGCGGCCATCGCCGTGGTGCTGTTCCTGGCCGTGATCCCGGTGATGGTCTGGAACGTCCGCCGGTTCCGCGAGCAGGAGGCGATCCGATGACCCTCACGGCACCCCTGCCCAGTGACGTCGAGACGGAGGCACCGCCGGCCGCGCCGATGCGTCCGGCGACGTGCGCAAGGGCGGCTGGTTCGCCCGCATCACCATCATCGTCATCGTCGCTGGTCTGGCGCGTGCCGACCGTCGGGCGTGCTCGTCAGCTCGTTCCGCCCGGAGGCAGGAGGTCGACACGACGGGCTGGTGGACCGTGTTCGCCCACCCTTCGACTCGGGCCAGTGGACGTTCGAGAACTACCGCGACGCCCTCGACCGGGGGTTCGGGAACGCGTTCCTCAACAGCCTGGCCGTGACCATCCCGTCGACGGTGATGCCGATCACCATCGCCGCGTTCGCCGCCTACGCCTTCTCGTGGATGGACTTCCGGGGCCGCTACGTGATGTTCGTGGCGGTCGTGGGCCTGATGGTGGTCCCGCTCCAGATGGCGCTGATCCCGATCCTGCGGCTCTACACCGGCGGTGCCGAGATCGCCGGGGTCCCGGTCTTCCCCGACCTCGACCTCGGCGGCACCTTCGTCGGCGGTGTGGCTGGCCCACACCGCGTTCGGCCTGCCGCTGGCGGTCTACCTCTTGCGCAACTTCATCGGCTCGCTGCCGTCGTCGATCATCGAGTCGGCCAAGATCGACGGCGCCGACCACTTCACGATCTTCTGGCGGCTGGTGGTGCCGCTGTCGGTGCCCGCACTGGCGGCGTTCGCCATCTTCCAGTTCCTGTGGGTGTGGAACGACCTGCTGGTCGCCTGCGTCTTCCTCGGCGGCACCGAGGACAACCGGGTGCTCACCTCGCGCTCCAGACGCTCGTCGGCGCCCGCGGCGAGAACTGGCACCTGCTCACGGCCGCTGCCTTCATCTCCATGATCCTGCCGCTCGCCGTGTTCTTCGCTCTCCAGCGGTACTTCGTCCGGGGCCTCACCGCCGGGGCGGTCAAGGGGTGACGAGCGTACGGGCGCCCGACGCCGCCGGGCAGCGCCCCCGGCGGGACTCTCGCCCCTGTCGCCGCAGCGCAAGTGGCGGGCGATCCTGGTGGCGACGCTCGTGCTCGTGCCGGCGTTCTGGTCGATGCTCGCGGGGCTGGTCGCCGCCGCGTCCGACGACCCCGACGCACCCAACCCGGCCGCCGCGCTGGCGTTCGGGTTGGCACTGATCCCGTTCGTGTTCATCGTCCTCGCGTTCATGTCCGAGCACCCCGCGGCGGCGGGGGCGGTGGTGCGGGCCATGGGGCTCGCGCTCCTGGTCGGCATACCGGTATCCGCGCTCGCCGGCGACGCGGTGACGGGCATCGTCGCCGGTGTCGGGGCCGGGGGGGTGGTCGCGCTTCGCAGGGACTCCGACGAGACGGTGCGGGCACGCGTCCTCGCCGTCCTTTTCGCCGCCGTGTACACGTTCGTGCTCGTGAGGGTGGCCGGTGGGCTCGTCCTGCTACCGGCGCCGATCTTCCCGTTCACCGCGATCGGCATCGCCGATCATCTGTCCGAGCGCAATCGAGAGAGGGAGCGCTCGCCGAGCTGAGCTCGGACGCGCTCCGGGACCCCGGAGACCGGCGAGCGCCTGGCCGCCAGCGGCCGACGTCAGAAGCGGCGCCGGCCGCGTCAGGCCGAGCGCCGGACGACCAGCTCGGTCCGCAGCACCACGCCCACGGGGTCCGCCCCGTCGAGCTGGGCGAGCAGCCCCGCGGCCATCTCGCGGCCCAGCCGCTCGATCGGCTGGCGGACGGTGGTGAGCGGCGGGTCCGCCGACCGGGCCAGCTCGCTGTCGTCGAAGCCCACCACGGCCACGTGCCCGGGGACCAGGCGACCGGCGTCCCGCAGCGCGTCGAGGGCGCCGAGGGCCATGAGGTCGGACGCCACGAACAGCCCGTCGAGGTCGGGTCGCCGGGCCAGCAGCAGCCCGGGTGGCGCGGGCGCCGCCCTCCCGGGTGAAGTCCGCCTCCGCCACCAGGTCGTCCCCGGCCGGGCGGCCCGCGTCCTCCAGCGCCTGCCGCCACCCCGAGCGGCGGTCGACGCCGGGGGCCATGTCCGGCGGTCCCGCCACCGTGCCGACCACCCACCGGCCGCCGGCCAGCAGGTGCTCGACGGCGGCCCGGGCGCCGCCCTCGTTGTCGGCGTCCACGAAGCCGACCGCGGCGCCCGGCCGGCTGGTGCCCGGCCACCACGGTGGGGATGCCGGCGTCCGCCAGCCGCCGGGCCAGCGGGTCGCCGGCCCGCGACGACAGCAGCAGCACGCCGTCGGTCCCGCCCCGCAGGAGGTGGTCCCCGACCCGGGCCCGGTCGGCGTCGTCCTGGATCATCATCAGCACGAGCTGGTAGGGCGTGGCGGCCAGCTCACCGGTGACGCCGAGCGTGGTCCCGGCGAAGAACGGGTCGGCGAACAGCCGCACGCTGGGCTCGGACACGACGAGGGCGATGGTCTCGCTGCGGCGGCCGGCGAGCGACCGGGCCGCCCGGTTGGGGGCGTAGCCCATCTCCGCCACCGCGGCCTCGACGGCCCGGCGGGCGGCGTCCGACACCCGGGGGCTGCCGTTGACCACCCGGGAGACGGTGGCCCGGGACACGCCGGCCCGGGCGGCGACGTCCTCCAGCGTGTAGGCGGTCACTGTCCTGGACCTCGCTCCGCTCGGTCATGGGCGGCCGTCGAGCCCGTGGGCGGCGATGACGTCGCGGTACCAGAGGGCGCTGGCCTTGGGGGTCCGCCGCTGGGTGGCGAAGTCGACGTGCACGATGCCGAAGCGCTGGCTGTAGCCCTCGGCCCACTCGAAGTTGTCCAGCAGCGACCACACGAAGTATCCCCGCAGGTCGACGTGGGCGGCGATGGCGTCGTGGGCGGAGCGCAGGTGGGCGTCGAGGTAGGCCCGCCGGTCGGCGTCGTGGACCCGCCCGTCGGCGCCGACGTCGTCGGGGAAGGCACCGCCGTTCTCGTGCACCAGCAGCGGCGGGGGGTCGTAGTCGGTCGCCAGCCGGACGAGGCAGTCGTAGAGGCCCTCGGGCTCGACCGCCCAGCCGTTGGAGGTGGGGGAGGCGGCGGGCTCGACGAAGGCCACGTCGGGCGACCCCGGCCAGGCGGACGGCGACGCCGAGGCGCCGGGGGCGTGGCGGACGTGGTAGCAGCGGTAGTAGTTGAGGCCGAGGTTGTCGATCGGCCGGGCGATCTGGTCGAGGTCCCCGTCGCGGATGTGGGCCAGGTCGCTCACCCGGGCGAGGTCGTCGAGCACGTCCTCGGGGTAGCGTCCCGAGCAGCACCGGGTCGTACCAGAGCCGGTTGGCGATGCCGTCGATGCGCCGCACCGCGTCGAGGTCGGCGGCGGACGGGTCGGGGTCGGCGGGCAGCACCGGGTACGGGTTGACCGTGATGCCGATGTCGGGGTCGGGAGCGGTCACGGTGGCCCGGAGGACGTCGACGCCGAGGCCGTGGGCCAGCAGCAGGTGGTGGGCGGCGGCGGCCGCGGCGCCGGGGTCGGTGCGGCCGGGGGCGTGGACGCCCGCGGCGTAGCCGAGCATGGCCGCGCACCAGGGCTCGTTCACGGTGGTCCACTGGCGGACCCGGTCGCCGAGGGCGCCGGCCACGACGGCGGCGTAGTCGGCGAACCGCTCGGCGGTGGCGCGGGCGGGCCAGCCGCCGGCGTCCTCCAGCGCCTGGGGGAGGTCCCAGTGGTAGAGGGTGGCGACGGGCTCGATGCCGGCGTCGAGCAGCTCGTCGACGAGCGCCCGGTAGAAGTCGAGCCCGGACCGGCTGACGGCCCCGGCCCCGTCGGGCATCACCCGGGGCCAGGCCACCGAGAACCGGTACGCGGCGAGGCCGAGGTCGGCCATGAGGGCCACGTCGGCGGCCATGCAGGCGGCGGTGGTCGGCGGCCACCGCGCCCGAGTCGCCCCGGGTGCGGCCCGCGGCGGCGAAGGTGTCCCAGATGGACGGGCCCCGCCCGTCGAGGTCGACGCCGCCCTCGATCTGGTAGGCGGACGTGCCGGCCCCCCACACGAATCCGGCGGGGAAGCGGCGGGGGTCGTCGCCGGTGGCGGCGCCGGCGCTGAAGCTGGTCGTCGTGCGGGGATGCGAGGCCATGAGAGCGCTCTCACCCTAGTCGCTCGGACGGCCGGTCAGGGCTCCTCGAGCCGGTCGTCCTCGTCGTCGTGGGCGAGCAGGGGATCGGCGCCCCGGGCCACCTCGAGCGCATCGCCGAAGCCGTCGGCGTCGCTGTCCTCGTGCAGCGGGTTGGTGCCGAGGCTCGCCTCCCAGGCGTCGGACAGGCCGTCGCCGTCGGAGTCGAGCACGGCGGTCGCCGCCTGCCCCGCCATCGTCGGCATGACGATGCCGGTGGGGGCGGCCGTGGCGTCGCCGAGGGCCGCCAGCTCGTAGGCGTCGGTCAGGCCGTCGCCGTCGGAGTCGGCGCTGGAGGCGTTGACGCCGGCCTGCACCTCGAAGGCGTCGGACAGCCCGTCGGTGTCGCTGTCGACGCTGAGGGCGTCGGTCTGGCGGGCCAGCTCCAGCCCGTCGGTGAGCCCGTCGGTGTCGGTGTCGGCCAGCAGCGGGTTGGTGCCCCGCTCCATCTCGTAGGGGTCGGACACGCCGTCGGTGTCGGAGTCCGGCCCGGCGGTCGGCGACACCGCGGGCACCAGCGCCGGGTCGGGCGCGCCCACGTCGCCGAGCGTCGGGGTGCCGAGCCCGGGGATGACCGCCGCGTACTGGAAGCGCTCGCCGGTCTCCCACGTGCCGACCCCGTAGCGGGTGCCGCGGGCCTCGATGGTGGTGCCGTCGCCCAGGCTGATGGCGACGTGCGCCGACCCCGGGCGCCCGCCGCTCGCGGTCGGCTCCCGGTCGAAGCTGAACAGCAGGGCGCCCGGCGTCTGGGCCGCCTGCTCGACCGGGATGACCGCGCCCTGCTCCTTGAGCTCGAGGTACTGCAGCCACGAGCCGTCGGGCATCTCGACGCCGACCTGGGCCGCGGACCACTGGACCAGCTCGGAGCAGTCGAACACCCCGGGGTCGGCGTCGTCGGGTGCCGCCTCCGACCCGAACACGTAGCTGTCGCCCGTCTGGGCCAGGGCGTGGTCGAGGAACGTGCGGGTCAGCCCGGCGTCCTCGCCCCCGGGCGCGGGGCCGCCACCGGGTCGGCGCCGTCGCCGGCGGGCGCCACCGCCGGGGCCACCGTCGTCACGCCGGCGATGCCGGCGATGCCGGGCGGGGTGACCAGCGTGCTGAGCGGGTTCGGCGGCCCGAGCACCGAGCGCGGCGTCGGGGTCGATGTCGACGTCGTCGACCACGCCGTCGCTGTCGGTGTCGACCGTGGTGGGGTCGATGCCGGAGCTCTGCTCCAGCGCGTCGCGCAGGCCGTCGCCGTCGCTGTCGGCCAGCGTGGCGTCGGTGCCGAGCGCGGCCTCGAACGAGTCGCTCAGCCCGTCGCTGTCGGTGTCGGTGGCGTCGACCGCGACGGGCCGGCCGTCGGGCCCGAGCGGGACCCCGGCGGCGGGGTCCCGGCCCGCGGCGACCTCCGCGGCGTCGCGCATGCCGTCGGCGTCGGTGTCGGCGCTGGTGGCGGAGCTGCCGAGCGTGTGCTCGTAGGCGTCGGACAGCCCGTCGGCGTCGGTGTCGAGGGCGAGCGCGTTGCTGCCGTGGTCGAGCTCGAAGCCGTCGGTCAGCCCGTCGAGATCGGAGTCGGCGAGCTGGGGGTTCGTGCCCTTCGACATCTCGAACGCGTCGCTGGCGCCGTCCCGGTCGGCGTCGGGCTCGGCCGGCGGCGCCGCGCCGGCGGGCGGGGGCGATGCCGAGCCCGGCTCGTCGCCCCCCATGGGGTTCGGGTCGCGGTAGCCGGACACGCCCGAGAAGTCGCCCTGGTACTGCCCACCCGCGGCGGCCCGGGCCTCGTCCATGTACTGGCGGTAGTCGTGGCTGGTGCCGGCGTTCCCGGCGTGGGTGACGGTCCACGGGCGCATGTCGGTGCCCTGGCGGGAGACCTCGTAGGCGGCCCGGGCGGCGTTGGCGGGATCGGTCAGGTCGCCCCACGGGTTGCCCCGCACGTCGGGCGCGATGTTGATCTGCCACAGTCCCCAGGAGTCCTCGCCACTGGGGTTGTGGGCGTCCGTGTTGCCCCCGGATTCGGCCATCGCGATGGCGGTCCAGGTGACCGCCTGGTCCGGCGTGAAGCCGGCGGCGAGGCAGACGTTGTAGATCTCGTTCGCTGTCAACGTGGGCACGGGGCCGCCCCCTTTGTCGGGGCTCCAAGGTACTCCCCGTGCCGGTAGGGGGGACGGCGCGTCACTGTAGGGTGGTGCGAGGGGGAAGGAGGCGGTCGGCACAGACGTGTGCTGCGACAACCAGGGTCAAGAGGAAGCAGCCGCATGATCGTCTGCGGCAAGTGCGGTCACGAGAACGAGACGGGCCGGCAATTCTGCGAGGAGTGCGATGCGTTCCTCGAGTGGCACGGCGTCGAGGGTCCGCCCGCGGGTCGCGCCAGGACCCCGAGCCAAGCGGTTCCGCACCCGACCCGGAGCCCGCCACCCCCGGCCGGACCGACCCCGCGGCCCCACCTCCGACCCCCCACACCGACCGGCGCCCGGCCCCGACCCCCAGCGAGCCCGCCCGCACCCCACCGCCCCCGTCCGCGAGGGACCCGCACCGCCAGCGCCCATGCGCCCGACCCGGCCCGCCGGGGCCCGCCTCGCACCGCCTGCGCCCGCGCCAGGCCCGCGCCGGCGCCCGTGCGCCACCCGACCGGCCCGCAGCCGCACCGCCTGCGCCACCCGGCCCGGCCCGGCAGGCCAGCCCGCCCGCGCCGATCGCCGCAGCCACCCGCGCCACGGCCCGGCAGCGGCCCGCCGCCTGCGCCAGCCCGAGCCCGCAGCGCCCGCGCAGGCGGCCCGCAGGCCCGCGCGCTGCGCCACCCGACCGCGGCCCGCATCGCCCGCGCCACCTGACGCGGCCCGCGGCCTGCGTCGCCTGCCCGCCCCACCGTCGGCCCGCCCGGCCGCGCCCGCCCCGCCGGCGCCCGCGCCACCCGATCCGGCCCGCCCCGAGCCCGGGCGCCTGTTCCGCCTGGGCCGGTCCGTGCGCCGGCCTCGCCGGCGGCCGGGGCCGGCGCCGCCGCGTGGGCTGGCCCGCGGGTGCCCGAGCCGGTTCGCCACGCGCCGGCCGCCAGCCCGCGGTCGGCTCGGCCGGCCGCGCCGCACTCGCCCTCGCCGCGGGTGCGGCCGGGGACCGGCCGGTCGGCTCCCGCCGAGCCCGCACGGCGCCCGCCGCGGCGCCCGAGGCGCCGCGGGCGCGGACGCCATCGCCTCCCGCGCTCGAACGGGTCCTGGCCAAGGCCCGTGAGCAGGGGCGTGACGACCTCGTCGAGCGGCTCGAGGAGCTCCGCCGCAGCCTCGGGGAGCAGGAGCTCACCGTCGTCGTCGCCGGCGAGTACAAGCAGGGCAAGTCGACCCTCGTCAACGCCGTCGTCCAGACCGAGGTCTGCCCCGTCGACGACGACGTCGTGACCTCCGTGCCCACCATCGTCCACTACGGGCCCCGGGCCGAGGCGCTGGTGCACGTCACGCCCGAGGACGGCGGCCCGCCCGAGCGTGCCGGAGGCAACGGGGGCGGGCTCGGGCTGACGGCCGAGGGCGCGCCCATCTCGTTCGAGGACCTCCGCCGCTACGTCCGCGGCGATCCGGTCAACGGGGCCGTCCCTCCCGGGACGGTCCGGGCCGTCGAGGTGCGTCTCGACCGGCAGATGCTGCGCCGCACGGGCCTCTGCTTCGTCGACAGCCCCGGGGTCGGGGGGCTGGAGTCGGCCGAGGGCAGCGTCGTGCTCGGCGTGCTCAACCTGGCCGAGGCCATGATCTTCGTGACCGACGCCTCCCAGGAGCTGACCCGGGCCGAGATCAGCTTCCTGCAGGCGGCCGAGGCGCGCTGCCCGAAGATCGTCTGCGTCCTCACCAAGACCGACCTCCATGCCGAGTGGCGCCGCATCGCGGACCTCGACCGCGGCCACCTGGCGACGGCCGGGCTCGACATCCCGCTGGTGCCCGTGTCCTCCTTCCTCCGGATGCGCGCGGCCGCCCGGGTGGACGAGGCCATGAACGACGAGTCCGGCTACCCGGCGCTCGTCCAGTGGCTCCGCACCCGGGTCGTGGCCGAGGGCGGCGCCGCGCAGGCCGCCCGCGTGGACGAGGAGGTCGCGTTCGTCGCCGGCGAGCTGGCCAAGGTCGTGCAGGCCAGCGCCGAGGTCGTCGCCCGGCCGGAGCAGGCCGAGGCCGTCGTGGCCCGCCTCGCCGACGAGGCCCGCGTGACCCGGGCCCTGCAGAGCGGGGGCGCACCCTGGCAGCAGGTCCTGTCCGACGGCATCCAGGACCTGGTGGCCGACGTCGACCACGACCTGCGCATCCGGCTCCAGGGCGTGGTCCGCTCGGGCGAGGACATCATCTCCCGCAGCGACCCGGCCGAGTCGTGGTCCGAGTTCGAGACGTGGCTGCGCCGCCAGGTCGTGACCGCGGCCGTCGCCACCTACGACTACCTGGCCGATCGGGCCGCCGAGCTGACCGACCGGGTCGGCCAGCAGTTCCAGCGCGACGCCGACAGCCCCATCGCCTTCTCGATCAGCGCCCCCGTCGCCGCGCTGGAGAGCATCCACCTCGGCGGCGAGTTCGCCCGGAAGGGGGCACGCACGTCGGCGGTGCTGTCCGCGGCCCGGGGGTCCTACGGCGGCATGCTCATGTTCGGCATGGCCGGCAGCCTGCTCAGCATCCCCGTGGCGGCGCCGGTCCTGCTCGTCCTCAGCCTCGGGCTGGGACGCCGGGCGCTCCGGGAGGAGAAGACCCGGCGCCACCAGCAGCACCAGGCCGAGGCCCGCGCCGCCCTGCACCGCTACGCCCAGGAGGTCAGCCTGGTCGTGAGCAAGGAGTGCAAGGACGCCCTGCGCCACACCCAGCGCCTGCTGCGCGACCAGTTCACCGCCCGGGCCCAGCTGCTGCACGAGACCACGACCACCGCGCTGGCCAGCGCCCAGGCCGCCCGGGCCCTCGACCCCGGCGAGCGGGCCTCGCACCAGCGCGAGGCCGCCCGCGAGATCGGCGAGCTGGGCCGCCTCGGCAGCCAGCCCCCGGCGGCTCCGGACGGGACGCGGTGACAGCCACGGAGGCGCCCTCGGGCGGGTTGATCAACGAGCTGATGTCGCTGCTGGCCCAGGCGCGGGCCTCGGCGCCCGACGCCGACGCCGAGGCCGCGGTGGACGAGATCGCCGGCCGCCTGTCCGAGCCGCTGCGGGTGGCGATCGCCGGCAAGGTCAAGGCCGGCAAGTCGACGCTGCTCAACGCGCTCGTCGGCGACCACCTGGCCCCGACCGACGCCCGCGAGTGCACCCGGGTCGTCACCTGGTACCGCGACGCCCACACGTACCGGGTCGAGGCCTTCGGCAAGGACGGCTCCGCCCGCCAGTGCCCGTTCCGGCGCAAGGACGACGAGCTGGAGATCGACCTCGGCTCCACGCCCGTCGAGGACCTGGACCGGCTGGTGGTGTGGTGGCCGTCGGCCAGCCTCGCCGAGGTCACGCTGATCGACACGCCCGGCATCGGGTCCATCTCGACCGACCTGTCGGCCCGCACGTACACGTTCCTCACCACCGACGACGAGGAGCCGGCGGCGGCCGACGCCGTGCTCTACCTCGTCCGCCACCTGCACAACACCGACGTGCGGTTCCTGGAGGCGTTCCACGACGACGACCTGGCCCACAGCACCCCGGTCAACGCCGTCGGCGTGCTGTCCCGGGCCGACGAGATCGGCGCGTGCCGCCTGGACGCCATGGACTCCGCCCGGCGGGTGGCGGCCCGCTACGGGCACGACCCGCGCATCCGCCAGCTGTGCCGGTCCGTGATCCCGGTGGCGGGCCTCGTGGCCCAGGCCGGGGCCACGCTGCGCGAGGACGAGTTCCGCACGCTGGCGTCCCTCGTCGGGCGCGACCTGCCGGACCCGGCCGACCTGGCGCTCACCGCCGACCGCTTCGCGTCGCCGGACGCCGCCGTCGACGTCCCGGCCGAGGAGCGCCTGCGCCTGCTGCGCCGGCTCGGCCTCTACGGCGTGCGCCTGGCGCTCGACCTCATCGCCCGCCACAGGGTCACCTCCGGCCCGGAGCTGGCGACACAGCTGGTGCAGGCCAGCGGGGTCGCCGACCTCCAGCGGGCGCTGCACGTCCAGCTGATCGGGCGGAGCCAGCCGCTCAAGGCCCGCTCCGCCCTCACCGCGCTCACGGCGCTGCTGGCGTCGCGGTCGTGGCCGCAGAGCGACCGCCTGTCGACCCGGGCCGAGATGATCGCGTCGAGCGCCCACGAGATCGCCGAGGTGCGCCTGCTCACCGAGCTGTGGCTGGGCGAGCTGACGCTGCGGGACGAGGCCCAGGTCGACGAGCTGGAGCGGCTGCTCGGCGGGCGGGGCATCACGCCGACCGAGCGCCTCGCCCTGCCGCCGGACGCCGGCTTCAACGAGCTGAGCGCGGCGGCGCTGGACGCCCGCCACCGGTGGTCCCAGACGGCGGAGCACCCGATGTCGTCGATGACGGTCAAGGCGGCGGCGCGGGGTGCGGTGCGTACCTGCGAGGGCATCCTGGCGTGGTTGACTGCCGGCCAGCGCCCGCCCCCGGAGGAGACGTGAGGCAGTCATCGTGATCGTGTGCCGCCAGTGCGGGCAGACCGCCCGGGAGGGCGTGGACTTCTGCGAGTCGTGCGGCGCCTTCCTCGAGTGGGAGGGCGAGAAGGTCGACCCCGCGCCCCGGCCCGGGCCGGGCGCCGGCGACAGCCCGGCCGCGCCCGCACCGCCCGCGCCCCGCCCGGCGCCGGAGCCGGTGCCGCCGCCGGGACCCGCCCCGGGCCCCCGCCCCGGACCCACGCCGTGGGGCGCCCCGGCACCGCCGCTCACCCCGGCCGGCGGCCGCCGCACCGGGGGCGACGTCGCCGTCACCTGCCTGGAGTGCGGTGCGTCGAACGCCGGCGACCGGCGCTTCTGCCAGCGGTGCGGCTCCGCGCTCGACCTCGTGGCCCTCGCCCGGCCGCCCGCCCGCGACGGCATCCCCGACGCGCCCTCGTTCGTGCAGCCCCCGCAGGCCGGCGGCCTCGGCCGCGCCCCGCGCCCGCCGTGCCCGACCCGCCGAAGCTCAGCCCCCGCGCCCCGGCCGTCCCCGACAGCAAGGGCGTGAAGCCGGCCGAGCCCGTCGCCCGCC
Organism: uncultured Acidimicrobiales bacterium; assembly: GCA_963759225.1. Lineage (GTDB taxonomy): Bacteria > Actinomycetota > Acidimicrobiia > Acidimicrobiales > VFJN01 > ZC4RG19. The sequence goes on from CAVWYL010000022.1 coordinate 367,658, forward strand.
CACCGGCCGTGCGCCCGGCGGCCGCGCCGGCCGAGGTCGAACCGGGCGGCGACCTGTGCGGCCAGTGCGGCACGGCCAACCCGCCGGGTCGCCGGTTCTGCCGCCGGTGCGGCGGCGACCTGCCCGGTGCCCGCCGCGCCCACGTCGACAAGCCCCTCGCCGCCGCCCCCAAGCCCAGCCTGTGGCAGCGGATGACCGGCCGGGGCCGCACCGGCACCAGCCCCGAGGATCCCGCGCCCACCCGGACGGCCCGGGCCGCCTACCGCCAGGCGCTCGACGTCCGCTACCGCTTCTACCGGGTGCTGGCCGTCCTCGGCGGCGTCGGCCTGCTCCTGGGGTCGGTCGGCCTCACCGGCTACAACCCGCTCACCGGAGCCCGCAACCTGTGGGACCGGTTCTTCCCCCGCTACGAGCGCATCGACGAGCTGCAGGCGGCGGTGTCGCCGGCCGAGGAGGAGGCGTCGAGCTACGCGGCCCGCTTCGCGGTCGACGGCGACCCGGAGACCGAGTGGGCCTCGGTCTGGACCCGGCCGGACGAGGCGGCCGTCGAGGACTGCCTCGGGGGCGAGAACATCGGCGGGGCGAGCTCGGCGCTCGTGGTCACGCTGCCCGCCGCGGCCGAGATCACCAAGATCGAGGTGCAGCCGGGGCTGCCCGAGGGTGACGCGGGCCGGGCCGGGCAGCTCCACCCGACCCGGGTCGAGCTCCAGTACGACGACGGCACGTGCGACCAGTTCGACCTCGAGGAGGAGGCCGGCATCCAGAGCCACCGCCTCGACGGGCCCGAGACGACGACCGTGCGGGTCATCCTGCTCGACGCCGCGCCGCCCACCGACGCGGCGCTGTCCGAGAACCGGATCGGCATCGGGGAGCTGCGCCTCTACGAGGCTCGCTGACCGGGGTCAGGGGAGCGTGACCGGCGGTGGGGCGCCCGCGTTGCGAGTGCCCGGCTCGTACGTGAGACACGTCTTGCCGATCGCAGCGCACGCGCTGACCGCCTCGGGCGTGCTGTTGAACCCGGGGATCACGACGAGATAGCTGGCGTTCGCCAGCGACGGCTGCATGCCCGAGTAGTCGCTGCTGACGATGAGCACAGGGTTGGCGACGCCGAGGGCCCGGAGCTGCGACTGGAAGTTCTGCGCGACCGCCAGCCCGGAGTTGTCGTCGACCGACGGGGGGCCGAAGTCGGACGGCCAGGCCACGATGCCCAGGTCGTCGAGGTCGACGTCGCCGGCGCCGGCCGGCCCCTCCTCCGGGGGCGGGGCGCACGCCGAGTCGGAGACCTCCGAGACCTGGGTGCCCACCTTGGCCTGCACCGCGAAGCAGCGCTCGCCCTCGGGCATGTCGGCCGTCGCCTCGGTGATCGCCGGGGCGATCTCGTCCACGGTCGTCTCGCCCCGCCGGATGAGGTGGGACGCGGTGCCGCCCGAGTTGTCGGTCCACGTGATGCGGGCCTGGCCGTCGTCGGTCAGGGAGACCTCCACGTCGGTGGGGGGCGGCAGCGCCCCGGCCGCCGCGGGCGTGGCGGTGGACACGCACTGGGCCGGGGTGAGGCCCGAGCGGGCGTCGCCCCGCGTGGCCGCCAGCCGGAAGCAGTACTGGGTGCCCGGCTGCAGGCCGGGCACGTCCTGCTCGGACAGGTCGCCGGGGATGTCGGGATAGGTCTCCAGGACCCGCGGCTGCGGCTCCTCCAGGCTGGCCGGATCGACCTGGAAGGCCGTGTAGCTGTCGACGCGGGCGCCCGTCTGCCAGCTGAGCTTCACGGTGTCGTGGCTGACCGCCGCCGCCACGAAGCCCTCGGGCACCGGTGGGGCGACGTTCTCCGCCGCGGGGTCGTCGTTGCCCCGGGAGCTGAAGTAGCCGATGGCGGCGGCGGCGCCGAGGGCCAGGATGGCGAGGGGGATGACGCCGCGGCTGAGCATCGAGCGCTGCTCGAACGCCCCGTCGACCGACGGCTGGGTCGGGTCGTAGCCGTAGGGCGCCGGCGCGGGGCCGGGCGCCGGCATCAGCTGGCCCGGGCCGAGGGGCCGGCCGACCACCCGGAACGTGCGCCGCGCGGGCATGCCCCGCATCATCGGCTTGCGGGCGCGGACCTTGAGCTTGGCCGTGCCCGACGACCCGAGGGGCAGGTCGAGGACCTCGGGGGTCACGAGGAAGCCCAGCGCGTCGTCGGGATCGGACGCCTCCAGGCGCAGCCGCACCGGCTGGTTGCCCCAGTTGGAGAACTCGAGGCGGTGCTTGCCGGAGAACCGCCCCTTGGAGGTGACCGGGGTGATCTTGGCCTGCGACTGGGTGACGCCGCCGACCTGGAGGTCGCCCTCGGCGACCCCGGACGACCCCACGTCGATCTGCGACACGGCCCGCACGCCGAAGGGCACCTGGCCGGCGCGGGTGGTCACGCCCGTGGGCGGCGAGAACAGCACGGTGGCGATGGCCTCGCCCTGGGGGAGCACCTCCAGGTGGTCGGGCAGGACACGGGCCCAGCCCGCGGCCTCGCCCAGCACGTCGAGTCGGAATCCCTCGACGATCGACGACCGGTTGCGCACGCGCACGGTCAGGCTCGCCTGCCCACCGGGCTCGACGTTGACGCTGTCCGTGTCGACGGTCACCACTGGGTCCATGCCCACCTCCTCAGACGTGACCCTGGGGCGGCCGCACCACCGTGGCCCCCGGCGACACGGAAGGTGAATTGCCGGCGATCAACGTACACCGCCCGCGGCCGCCACAGCGCGCACGAACGGGCAACCTTCCGTGCCCTCGCGGCGCCCGTCCGGCCCTTGCCGCGCCCGACCGCGCCCTCGCATCCTGGGCCGGTGGAGCGCAAGCGTGACCGCCGCCCTGCGTCCGCCCGGCCCGAGCCGACCCGCAAACCTGGGGACGAGCGTCCGGACGGGCCCTACGCCCCCCTGCTCGACCTGCAACGCCGGGCGGGCAACGCCGCGGTGTCGTCGGCCATCGGTCGGGGGCGGAAGGTGCCCGACTCGGCCGGTCCGGCGCGCGCCGTGCTCGGCGACCTGGCCGACGACGTGCGGGTCCACGACGCGGGGGAGGGCGGGCCCGAGGTCCCGGCCGGGGCGCTCGCCGCCACCGAGGGCACCGACATCGCGCTCGCGCCCGGCGCGCCCGCGCCCGACACGCCGGCGGGCTCGCTGCTGCTGGCCCACGAGTCGGCCCATGTCGTCCAGCAGGCCGTCCCGGGCGGGCACGAGGGCGCCGGCCCCGCCGAGGACCAGGCCGACGTGGCGGCGGTGGCGGCCGTGGCCGGGCGGCCGGTGCCCCGCCTCGGCCCGGCCCGCGGCGTCCAGTACTTCGAGGCCCCCAAGCACCAGGCCAGCATCACCAACGCCATGCAGCAGGTCGGGTTCAGCGACGCCGAGCAGCAGCACGCGTACCTCGGCAACTGGTGCCGGGACATGTCCCAGGCCATGGTCCCCATGCTCAACCACGACCATCGGCGCGCAGGCCACGATGACGCTGGTGTCCTCGGTGGCGCAGATGAAGTTCGGCCAGCCGGTGACGCCCGACCAGCTCGGCATGTACGACCCGGTCGAGCACATGGACAACCCCACCGGCCTCGTGAACGGGGACCTGCTCCAGAACCGGCTCGGGGGCCTGGACCCCGAGCGGGAAGCTGCAGGCCGGGCAAGCCCACCGACATCGCGGTGGCGGGCCGGGGCGCGTTCCACACCCCGCAGCGCGACGTGAGCCCGGCCGCCATCGGCGACCTCATGAAGACCAACGCCGCGGGCGTGCCGGCCTACATCGACCAGTCCCGCATGTACGTGCGCGAGCAGATCGCGGCGGCGCTCGCCGAGGGCCGCAGCGCCGAGGGCCTGTTCCGGGTGGGCAACTTCTCCCACGTCGTGGAGGACCTGTTCGCCCACTCGAACTGGATCGAGATGGCGGTCGGGGACCTGATCACGCAGGGCGACTTCCCGATCGACAAGGAGTCCGAGGTCGGCAAGAGCCTGGGCTCAGGGTCTCGGCCAGCCGCCCATCGAGACGTACGCCGGCAGCGTCGCCACCAAGGCCGGCAAGGCGCGGCCCGTGCTGATGACCGGGTCGTTCGCCCCCGGGGCCAAGGGCCACGACACGATGATCTCCCTGAAGGCCGAGGCCCAGAACGTGCTGGCCGGCGTCGAGCCGTTCGCCCCCGACGGCAGCACCGAGAAGTGGTGGGACTTCGGTCTCGAGCTGCTGACGAACGTGGAGGCCGCGGCGGCGGAGGGCAACCTCGGCGTCATCTTCGCCGACCACGTCAAGCAGGTCGTCAACAACATGGGGCTCGGCCAGGCGATCAAGGGCTTCACCGGCGGCCTGGAGCGCGGCGCCCGCCGGACGTTCGGCGAGGGCATGCTCGGCGACCTGGCGGCGGGCGCGGCCGGCCTGCTGCACGGCGCCACCACCGCCACCGTGGACGCCGCCGGCGAGGCGTGGGACACCCACGTCCTCGACGCCATGGCCGAGGGCGCCGACCTGCTGGGCGCCCGCGATGGACCTGGTCAAGGTCGCGTACTACCTCAAGCACGGCGGCGAGGAGATCGAGCAGGCGTGGGGCGTCGTCAAGGAGGCGGTCACCAAGCTGCCCTCCGAGATCCGGGAGAAGCTGCTGCCGGCCCTGACCAAGGCCGAGAAGGAGTTCAAGGAGCAGCTGCGCAAGCTCCTCAACACCGCGTACAAGCGCGGCGTCGAGACGCTGATGGACGCGCTGGAGGGCGCGATCAGCCGCACCGACGTGGCCGAGAGCCCCATGGCCCGCAAGATCGAGGACCTGCAGGTCCAGCTGGGCCCGGACGGCGAGCTGCGCAAGGCGCTGGTCGAGGCGATCGGCGAGGTGGCGCCCGGTCCGGCGGGCGCGGCGATGATCGGGCGCATCCAGGCCGCCGTCGGCCCCGGAGCTGGTGGCGCTGGCCAGCTCGCCCGACCTGCGCAACTTCCTGGCCGCCCTGGCCGAGACCGACCGGCCGGCCGTGATGGCGGCCCTCGAGCCGATCGGCGAGGCCGGCGAGCGCATCGCCCAGTTCGACAAGCTGCCGTCCTGGGCCAAGGAGGGCGGCTCCCACTCCCAGCTGGCCAAGGACCACGCCGACTCGCCGTTCTTCGGCGCCGCCTTCGTCATGGCCAACAACGCCGACCTGACGCTGATGACGCTGCTCAAGGACGCGTGGCGGGAGATGGGCGGGCCCGACAAGGCGCCCGGCCTCGAAGGCTCGCTCCCCAACGAGAAGGAGGAGGAGGGCGAGCACCTCGACCCGCTGGTCGACACCGGGGCGATGGACCGGGACCGGGGCCGCAAGTTCCACGAGACCCGCGACATCGCCGAGCGGGTGCGCAAGACGGGCCACGCCGACGAGCTGCCGGGCGCGCTGCTCACGGGCCTGATCGACAAGCTGGTCCCGCTGGTCACGGCCGCCGAGGCCGACGCCGCCCGCTACCCGGTGGCCCGCACGCTGGCCCGCAAGATCCGCGAGCTGATCGCCACGCTGCAGGGCGGGCCGTCGGCCCGGCTGCTGGAGGCGACGGTGCCACGACCTGCACGAGTGGATCGAGCACGAGCTCGACGCCGACGTCTCGGCCGGCCTGCGCACGACCGCCGACGCCGTGGCCCGGCTCGTCGACGAGGCCGCCCACGCGATCGTCAGCTGGCGGGCCGCGCGGGACGGCAAGGGAGGAGGAGGCCCGACGAGCACGAGGACCACGACCCCGCACAGCGCTCGGAGGCGCACTACAACCGGCAGGTGACCGGGCTGGCCGCACAGCGGGGGGAACTGGGCATGGAGCTCGACCGCGGGGCGCGGACGGCCACGAGCGCCGACGACGCGGTGGCCGCCGCCCGGACGACGCCCGACAAGCTCTACGCCGAGGTCGACCGCATCATCAACCACCCGTTCGAGTCGACCTGGTGGCGCGCCCCGATGAAAACATGGCTGGAAGCCGCACAGGCGCGAGGTCTCGCAGTGGATCCTCGACCGCAACCGCGGCCGGATCCACTCGCACTGATCAGGCGGGCACCCAGGCCGGCATCGTGATCCGGGCGCCGATGCGCCGGATCGGCCACGGGGCCTGGGCGGGCACCCGCCGCACACCGGCAGGGCGGCCGGCGGCGAGGCGCAGCCGGTAGGCCAGCACCGGCACCGGATCCACGCCGTCGATCCCGCTGTGCTCGGCGCCGTCGAAGTCGTGGGCGGGGTCCCGCCGGAACCCGTGGGCCTCGTAGAGCGCGACGGCGGCCGTCATGAACTCGGCCGTGTGCAGGCACAGCTCGTCGCGGCCGGCCCGCATCGCCCGCTCGATGCAGGCCCGCAGCAGAGCGCTGCCGGCGCCGAGGCCCCGGGCGTCGGGGTCGACGGCCACGGCCCGGACGGCGGCCCCGCCGCGGGGCCAGCCGAAGCCCGACGCCGCGGCTTCGGGGAACAGGGTGGCGGTGCCGACGACCTCGCCGTCGGCCACGGCCACCAGGACCGCCCCGGCCCCCAGCCGGCTCGTCACGTCGAGCAGGTCGGCCAGGTAGTGCGGGTAGACGGCGCCGAGGGTGGGGGCGAACTCCTGGTAGGCCCGGCGGGTGATCTCGGCGATGCGGGGGAGGTCATGGCCCGTGGCCACGCGGATGTCGATCATGGACCGAGCCTCCGCCGCCCGGTGTCCCCGCACATCGGGCATATGCCGTACACGACGCTTACATCGTGCGTCGTCGCGCTGGTGGGACCGCCTCGGGCGTAGGCGGTCCCACCAGCAGCGATGTCAGCGGACGGTCAGTCGCACCACCACTCCCACCACTCGCACTCCTCCGGCGGCGGAGTCGTGGTGGGCGGGGTGGTGGGGTCGGGACCGCCACCGCCGTCGATGGGGCAGGTGTTGCGGTAGTCCGACAGGCCGGACCGGCTGCCCGGGCACAGGAACTGGTTGTAGCGGGTGTCGTCGTCGACGAACCGCTTCAGCCACGACAGCATGTACCGGACCGTCGGCTGGTTGGCCGAGGCGGCGAGCATGTGGCTGGCGCCGGAGGCCTCGACGTACGCCTTCTCCGGAGCGTTGCTCAGGCTGTTGTAGAAGGGGATCGAGTGCGAGCCGGTCGACGCGATGGTGTCGTTCTGGGCGCCGATGATGAGCGTGGGGACCCGGACCCCCGGCCACGACTTCTGCGAGTGCCACGGCTGCTGCGGGACGGCGGCCTGGATCGACGAGTCGGCGTTGGCCGCGGCGAGCGTGCCGCCGCCGCCCATCGAGTGGCCGCTGACGGCCAGGCGGGTCGGGTCGATGCGGCTGCGCACCGCGCTCGGGCTCGAGCTCGTCAGGTACCGCAGCGCGGCCTGCAGCTGCTGGCCCCGGCTGTCCGGCTGGTCGAACCGCGAGTTCGTGTCGATGGTCATGACCACGAAGCCGTGCGACGCGAAGCGCGGGCCCTGCCAGGCGTAGGTCGACTGGCCGGCGGTGAAGCCGGGGGCGATGACGACCGCCCCGAACGTGCCCTGGCTGGTGTCGGTGGGGTAGTAGATCGTGCCCCCGCCGAAGCCGCTGGCGCCGGTGGCGTTGGTCTGCGAGACGGCGAACGGGCCCCGGCTGGCCGTGAAGGTGGACTCGGTCGGGTCCGGACCCCTCTGGTACGGGCTGGACTGGGCGCCGGCGGAGCCGGACGCCACGACGACGCTGCCGGCCAGCCCGGCGGCGAGCGCCACGCAGGCCAGGCGGCGCCGGGCGCCCCTGACGGATGAAAGCAACACGGTTCCCCCTCGTCGACATGCTGCTGTGGTGTTGACCCAGCAGTCGCCCCCCGGAGGAACCATAAACTGACGTGCCAGTAAATAACAAGCCTGTCGGAGATCTCCGAGCGCGGAGACCCGAACGGCGAGGTCAGCCGCCGATGATGACGGTCGGGCAGCCCGGACCCGGGGCGATGGGCGTGCCGTGCATGCTGAGGTCGGCCAGCCGCGCGGCCGGGAAACCCCCGATGAGCACGGTGGCGCTGCCCATGGCGATGCCGTTGGGGGCCGGGGACACGCACACGATGCCACCGGGGATGCTGTTGGCCACCGCCGCCGGCATGCTGCCGATGAGCACGGTCGGCACCGTGGCCGCCGGGGTGATGGGGCCGCCCGCGTGGGGCTTGGGCCCGTCCATGAGCGGGCACACGCACATGTCGCCGGCGCGCAGCGCGGGACCGGGCGGCACGGCTCAGCCCTCGCCCTCGGCCGGCCAGTCGCCGTCGAGCTCGGCGGCGGGCGGGGCCTCGGCCTCGGGCGGGCGCGGCGGACGCCGGGCGGCGCGTGGACCGCCGCCGCGGCGGCGGGGCGGACTCCTCGTAGATCTCGATCCGGTGGGCGATGTGGGCGGGCTTGGCCGCCGCCACCAGCCGGTCGAGCCGCGCCGGGTCGACCGTGTCGCCCTCGCCGGCCGGGACCCGCACCCGCACGACCAGCTCGCCCGCCGCCGAGCCGGGCAGCTCGCCGGCCGGCGGCGGCGTGCCGGTCCACGCCGTGGCCCCGCTCTCCGAGACCTCGGGGACCACGCCGGTGTAGATGGCCACCGCCTCCGCCACGCCCCGCACGGTACCCCGCCACGCGAACAGGTCCGCCGCCCGGGCCACCAGCGCCCGCTGGCGGTGCTCGGGCCACGAGGCGTCCAGCTCGACGCCCACCCACTCGGCCAGCCAGTCGACGAAGTCGAGCGGGGCCAGCCGGGGGTCCACGTAGGCGTGGCTGGAGTCGAGCGTGGCCAGCACCGGGGCCAGCACGACGTCGAGCGCGCCGGTGAAGCGCTGGACGAAGTCGTTGTCGTGGTACAGGGCCGGCAGCAGGTGCCCCAGCGGGTGGGGCGTGGCCAGCTCCGCGACGGTCCCCCTCACGACGTCTGCACCATCACGTGGTGGCCGAACGAGAACACGAGGTCGTGGGACCCGAGGTCGAGGCGGTCGACCTGGGCCTCGCGGCTGCGCTCGACCGGGTCGGCCGGGAACAACCGCACCTCCTCGACGAAGTCGACGCCCGGCAGCCGCTGGAGCACGGCGTACACCTCGCCGCCGACGACGGCCCGCCCGAACGGCCAGCCGGTGCCGTCGGGGCCGCCCCGCACCGGGTGGAAGTAGGCGTACAGGGCCGCCAGCGCGTCGCGCTCCAGCGCCCGGGGGTCGGCCTTGGCCCGGGCCCGGAGGCGGGTCACGACGGTGACGCCGACGTAGTCGGGCGGCTGGACCAGCACCCGGGCGCCGATGGTGCGGCGCTCGTCGAGGTAGTCGACCACCCGCTCGTAGACGTCGTCGTTGAGCATCAGCTGGTGGAACTCGAGGCTGTGGTGCTCGCCGTCGTCGACGGCCGGCACCACGAGCACCCGCACGCCGCCCACGCCCGCCGGGTCCTCGACGGGCACGCAGTGGACCCGCGAGATGTCGGGCGCCGCCGCCCGGGCCAGGTTCTCGTAGTCCTCCGCCGTCACCGCCCGCTGGCGGGTGCGCAGCAGCAGCGGGCCGCGGAGCTTGGCGTTCTCGACGTCCTCGCCGTCGGTGCCGCCGAGGGCCGGCCGCCGGTTGGTGACGGTGGCGACGAACGGGACCGACGACTTGAGCACGCTGATGCCGCCCCGGGCCACGTTGCCCCGCTGGCCGCCGCCGGTGCGGTAGCGGCGGATCCGCACCGCCGCGCTCTTGGGCGGCACGGCGCCGTAGCGGCGCATGGTGCCGTCGGGCTCCCGCACCGCGGGCCCGAACACGATCTCGCCGCTGGTGGCGTCGAGCACGACGTGGCGGTCGTCGGGGGTGGAGCCGGCGAAGTCCTCGACCTCGGTCCACGACACCCAGCCGTCGGGGCTGGACGTGTCGATGACGTGGTCGAGCGGGTGCTCGCCCGGCACCACCGGCCGGTTGCGCAGCGGGAACCGCTGGGCGGGGACGCCCTCGGCCTCGCCGACGATCTCGTCGGTCACGATCTCGGCGTTGACGGCGTCGGTCGTGCCGCCGCTGGTGAACGCCGTGACCTTGGTGATGCGGGGCGAGCTGTCGTAGGCGGGCTGCCACGACTCGGCCGCCACCACCCGGCACCGCAGCCAGCCGGCGGCCTGGGACACGATGGCGGCGTGCTGGCGGTGCCCGGGCGGGACGTGCAGCACGATGTCGCCCGACCAGTTGAAGCCGCCGGTGCCGTCCCGGTCGACCTCGCAGCCGACCCAGCGCTCGCCGTCCCACGCCTCCCACCGCAGCGGCGGGTAGCGGGGGTCGATGCCGACGCCGGCGGTCGGGCACTCGAACCGCAGCGTCACCGCGCACGACGGCACCGCGTTGGACAGCCCGACGTAGAAGCAGTCGTCGGCCTCGGGCGTCCGGGGCGGCGCCCCGAAGCACCAGAAGCCGTCCCCGTGGTTGATCGTGTCGGTCTGGTCGGTCTGGGCGCCGTCGACCGCGGTGGCCACCACGGCCAGCTCGCACGACACGATGGCCAGGTCCTCGAGCGTGGTGAAGATGACGGGCTCGGCCTCGGTGCGGGGCGTGGCCGCCTGGGTCCCGGCCGGGACCTGCAGCGTGGTGGGCTGGGGCGCGGACAGCCAGAACGTGATGGGCGCCCGGGCCGCGGTCGGCGGCCGCAGCCGCACGCCCAGCAGGTCGAGGAACTTGACGTAGGTGCGCTCGGGCACCCGGTTGAGCCGCCAGAGCACCTGGTCGACCATGTAGGCGAACGTCTCGATGAGCGTGACGCCGGGGTCGTGGACGTTGTGGTCGGTCCACTCGGGGCAGCGCTGCTGCACGAGCCGCTTGGCGTCGTCGACCAGCGACTGGAACGTCCGGTCGTCGAGGTGGGGGGCGGGAAGCGGCATGGCGGCGATCACTCCTCGGCGGGCAGCGTGTAGAAGGGGAAGACCAGGTTGCGGGGGTCGTTGGTGCCGCGGATCGCGTACGTGATCGACAGGTACATGATCCCGACGCCACCCTCCTCGAAGGTCACGTCGATGTCCTGGACGGTGATGCGGGGCTCCCAGCGGGCCAGCGACGCCTGCACCTCGTAGGCGGCCCGGCCGGCGGTGCGGGCGTTGGCCGGCGCGAACACGAGGTCGTGGATGCCGCACCCGAACTCGGGGCGCATCGGGCGCTCGCCGTAGGCGGTGCCGAGGATGAGGCGGATCGACTCGCGGATCTCCGCGTGGTCCGACACCAGCGTCATCGACCCGGTGGGGTCGATGCGCACGGGGAACCCGAGCCCGGCGCCGATGAACTCCGCGGCCATCAGTTGATCCTCACGACGCCGGCGTGCAGGTTGGCGGTGGGGCCGCCGTCGAGGTCGAGCATGGCGGTGGCGGCCACCTTGGTCTGGGCGCCGGTGACCTCGGTCTGGGCCACGCCCGCCAGCTTCACGGTCTGGCCGTTGAGCTCGAGCGACGTGGTGGCGTCGACCTTGACCGACTGGCCCTTGAGGGCGAGCTCGCCGGTGGCCTCGACGTTGATCTTGCCCTTGGACGTGATCGTGATGTCGCCGTCGGCGTCGATCTTGACCAGGTTCTTGCTGGTCATGAGGATGGCGCCGCCCTCGGCGTCCTTGGCGAGGCGGATGGCGAACTCCTGGTCCTTGGTGGCGGTCTCGACGTACTCGTCGCCGTCGGCGTCGGAGAACAGCGTGAAGTGCCCCTTGCGGGAGGTGAAGCTGCGCTTGGCCACCTTGCCGTCCGACCCGACGGCGCCGTCGAACGCGGGCGTGGCGGGCTTGTCGACGCCGTTGTAGAGGCCGCCGAGCACGTAGCCGCGGCGGATGTCGCCGTGCTCGAACGCGACGAGCACCTCGTCCTCGACCTCGGGGAGCACGACCGTGCCCCGCTGGTCGCCGGCCCCGGCCTGGGCCACCCGCAGCCAGCCGCTCTCGAAGGTCTCGTCGAGGCGGGGGATCTTCACCTTGACCCGGCCCATGTCCTCGTCGTCCTGGACGTTGGTGACGATCGCGCTCACGACCGACGGGATCGGCATGGTGACGACGGCCGGGCTGACGGCCCGGTTCGACCCGCCCGACGAGGTCATGCCGAGCAGCGACCGCTCCTGGCGCCCGCTGGAGTAGAAGTGGGTGAGGTACTCGCCGTTGTCGAACACGTGGCGGCTGACGGTGAGCGTGTACTTGCCCTCGAACGGGCTGCCGGCCACGCCGAGGCTCACGGCCTGGCCCGCCTTGAGCCGGGGGTTGCCCCGGGCCACGCCCTCGATCTGGGCGTGGGTCGACGCGATCTGGTCGGCCAGCGCCTTGCCGGCCGCCTCGACCTGCTCGGCCTCGCCGTAGGGGACGTCGGTGGCGACGAAGGTGTGGTTGCCGAACTTCCCGGCCAGCTCGGCCGGCGTCAGCCCGACCTCGGCGCTCGTCGAGGTGGCCGGCACGGTGGCGACGACCGCCTTCTTCTGCACGACGTCCCAGCCCCGCACGGTCACGTCCTTGACCTGGGCGTCGGCGGTGACGGTGGCGTTGAACCGCAGCAGGTTGTCGCCCTGCACGAGCTGGAGCGGGTCGCGGGCCCCGAGGTCGCCCTCGGTCGGGGCGTCCGACGACTCGGTCGGCGCGTGGAAGTTGACCTTGCCGTCCTCGACCAGCAGCACGAACCCGACCTCGCCGGCGAGCGAGGTGAGCAGCTCGGCGTCGGTCATGTTGGCCTGGGCCACGTGCGGCGACGGCCGCCCCTGGGGCGTCTCGATCCGGCCGGTGTCGAGCCCGGCCTCCCGGGCCACCTGCTTGACGATGTCGGAGTACTTGACGTCCTTGAACGCCCGGGTCCGGCGGCCGCGGTAGAGGCGGTTGGCCTTGTCGAAGCCGCGGACGACCGTGCGGGTGCGGCCGCCCTCGAACTCGCACTCCATGGCGGTGACCTCGCCGGTGAACAGCGGCTCGCCGGCGGTGTTCGCCTCCGAGCGGACCGCGATCTTCACCTCGGACGCCATCTTGAACCGGCCCTTCTCGATGGCGATGCGCTGGGGGTCGAGGAACGACAGGTAGAACATGTCGGGCAGGTAGAGGTTGTCCTCGACCACGGCGTAGCTCATGATCCCCTCGACGTCGGAGGGGAGCGGGCTCCCGTCCACCGTGACGGAGAACGTCGACGAGGTGTGCTGGCGGATCTCCTCGGCCATGTCAGCTCCTCACGCCGGGGGCACGTGCAGGACGGCGCCGTCCCGCACCCGCAGGGGGTCGTCGATGCCGTTGGCCTCGGCGAGGCGGCGCCAGCCGTTGGGGTCGCCGTACTCGCGGTAGGCGATGGAGGCGAGGCTGTCGCCCGCGACGACGCGGTGGGTGCGGTGGCCGGGGACGCTGCCGGAGGTCGGGTTCTGGCGGGCGGTGGCCTCGGGGAACTCCTTCATGGCGACGGTGACCGTGCCGCGGATGGGGGTGCCCTGGCCCCGGAACATCGTGTACTTCACGGCCACCGACTCGACGTAGCCCTTGAACCGGATGGCCTCGCCCCACTCGAACAGCACGTGGGGGGCGGACGGCTTGTTGCCGGTGACGCTGGCCGGGTCGGGCGCCACCAGGGTGCGCAGGCGGTTCACCGTGCTGGAGATGTCGCCGCCGTCCCGGTCCGACTCGTCGAGGAAGATCTCGACCGAGGCGGTGGCGGGCTTGGGCCCCTTGAACTCGGGCGGGGGCGTGCCCTTCTTGGTGGTCTCGGTCTTCCACTCGGCGCCGTGGGTGATCGACCATTCCTTGGGGTTGAACGGGAACTCGATGTGGTCGAGCTCGTTCATCGATCCGCCGGCCTTGGGCTCCAGGATGGAGATCGAGGCCTTGAGGACGCTCTCGCGGGTGGACGGCGGCACGGCTCAGACCCCGGCGGCCGGGACGGCCGCCTCGAGGAAGCCGTGGTAGGCCATCTCGAGCGTCTCGACGGCGACCTTGAGCGTCTCGACGTTGAACGACGGCCCGGTCCACTTGACGGGCACGACGCCGTCGAGGCTCCAGGACACGAGCTCCTTGTTGTCGGGCCCGAGGGCGGTGATCACGGCGGTGGTCCGGCGCACGCCGCCGGCCATGCCGGAGAGCCACTCGGCGACCCGCGAGCTGTCGGGGCCGATGGGCCGGCTGATCTTGACGTTGCTGTACTTGAGCCGGCCGGGGAGCTGGTGCACGAACTGGTTGTTGCCCCCCTCCTCGCGGGTCTCGATGGTGGTCTCCATCGCCAGGCCCTCGAAGCTGTTCCACAACCCCAGCTCCTGGCCGTCGATCTTGACCTTGAACATGTAGGCGACGGCCGGATCGCGGGTGGTCTCGGACACGGGTCCTCCTCTCGTGCGTCAGCGGCGCACCCCGGCGCCGAGGCCGGAGCGCTCCATGTCGAGGCGCAGCTCCGAGCGGAGGCGCCAGCGGATGCGGTCGTAGAGCTTGTGGGCGAGCTCGTCGAGGTCGCCCCCGGCCGCGCCCCCACTCGCGGCCGGGGACGGCGCCGGGGCGGCGGAGCCGCCGCTGCCGCCGGGTTCCCCGGACGGTTCGCCGGGGGGCGCGGGGAAGGTGATCTCGCTCACCGACGGGATCCCCGGCAGGTCGGGCACGGCGGGAAGCCCGGGCGACGCTCGGGCAGGCCGGGCACGGCCGGAAGCCCGGGCACCTGCCGGGATCGCCGGCGCTCCCGGCAGCGATGCCGGACCCGGCAGCCCGGGCAGATCCGGCGGCGAGGGGAGCCCGGGAGCTCGGGACGCGCCGACGGCAGGGCCGGGACGCCCGGCAGCCGCGGCGCGCTCGGCAACCCGCCGAGGGCCGGCAGCGAGGGCGCCAGCGGCATCTCGGGAGCGGACGGCATCTCGGGGAGCGCGGGTGCCCGCGGCAGGTCGGGCACGAGGTTCACCCCACCGCCGCTGGACGACGGGACCCGCGGAACGCGGGGACCCGACCGCGGTCGACCCACGCGGCGCCAGGTCGAGCACACCGGGACCGACCGACCGGTCCGGCCGCGGGCAACAGGGAGCCGGGGCCGCTCGGTCGCCGCGGGCGTCGGGGACGGACCGCCGGCGGTGCTGGGCGGGGCGCCCGCACCGCCGGTCGGGCTGCGCGGGGCGTCGGGCACGCCGGCGCGGCGCTGGGCGTCGAGCCGAGGTCTCCCGCCGGGCGGGCTGTCGCCGTTCGGCGCTGGACGGCGGGCGGCGACCACGTGGGCACCGGCGCCGCCGCGGTGACGGGGCCGGACGGCGTCGGCGCCGCACCCGGGCCGAGGACGGTGTGCGACGGGGTCAGCGTCCGCTGGGTCGAGAGGGGAACGGTGGGCAGCGGCCCCGGCCGGCGCGCCGTCGACCGGCGACTCGGAACGCGGACCGCTGCGCCCGGGCGCCAGCACCAGGTCCGGCTCGGGGCTGGACCGCGGCCCGTCCGGCTCCACGGCCGGCTCGGGCTCCGGCACCGGGGATGCCCCGAGCGTCGACCGCTGGACCACCGGGGCGGTCGCGTCGGGCACGGGAGGGGCGCCCGGTGGCTCGGCGACCGGGGCGGGCTCGGCCTCGACGGTCGATCGTTGCACCGGCGCGGGGTCGGCGCCGAGGGCCGGTGGCTGCACGGCGGGGGTCGACGGCGCGGGCGGCGGGCCGTGCGGGTGTCGGTGCGGCTGGGTCCGACGGCGATCGTTGCACCGGCGCGGGTTCGGTCTGCCGCGCCCGGGCGGCCGGCGGGGTGATCGGGGTGGCGGGCTCGGTCCGGGGCGCCCGTGCGGCAGGCCGGGGCCCGGGCCCGGCGGCGAGACGGCGGGGGAGGGGCGGGACGGGCCCAGGGGCATCGTCGCCGGCGCCGGCGCGGCTGGGCTCTCCGTCGACGACCGCTGGACGACCGGCGTGCCCGGCCGCATCACGGCCTCGGGCGCCGCGGGCGCGCGCCCCGGCTCCGGCGCTCCGGGGAGCGGCATGGCGGGCGACGGGGCCGCCGTCTCGGCCGGAGCGCGCTGCACCGTCGGCGGCCGCGCCGGCAGCGAGTCGAGCGGTGCGCCCAGCGACCCCGGCCGGGGACGGCCCACCGTCGGCGCGGTGACCGCGGCCGGCGGATCGGGCTCGGGCGGGCCGAGGGGTTCCGAGTCCGGGGTGCGCTGGATCGGCAGCGGCTCGGCTGGGCGAGGGGTTCCGAGTCGGGGTGCGCTGGATCGGCGACGGCTCGGCCGGGGCGGCGGGCTCCGAGTCGGGGTGCGCTGGATCGGCAGCGTCTCGGGCGGGGCGGGGGGTTCCGAGTCGGGGGTGCGCTGGATCGCCAGCGGCAGCGGCAGCGGCTCCGGGCCGGCGTGCTCCGAGGGCGGCGGCCGCGACCCGCTCGGGGGCCGCGGGCACCGGCGGATCGACCTGGCGCTGGACCGCGGGAGGGGCCAGGTCCAGGCTCGGGCCGCGGCCGTCTCGCGGCCGCCCGCTGGACGGGTGTCGCCTCCGTGCCGGTCGCCACGACGGGCAGGCCCGCCAGGGGCAGCGGCCGGGCGGGCTCGTCCACCGGCGGCGCGACCACGGGACTGGCGGGGGCTGGGCCCTCGTCGTCGGGCACGACCCGCGGCGCCAGCGGGGGGAGCGGCAGGTCGAGGGGAGGGAGCCCGCCCGCCGCGTCCGCGGCGCGCCGCTGGACCGGCACGGTGGCCAGGCCCGAGATCACGCCGGGCGGCCCGTCGGACGACACCAGGTGGCCCATCCCGTGGCTCAGGCGCGGCGAGTCGAGGGCCGCGAGGTCCTCCTTGACCGCGGCCCCGATCTTGAACGTCGACGCCGGCGGGGCCGTCGTCGGGGTCAGCGGAGGGAGCGTCGCCCAGGCCGGGGGGCCGGGATCGGGCTCGGGCTCGGGCGCGATCGCGACGGCACCGCCGCCGGTCGACGGCGCCGACACGTCACCCGCCTCGGCCGCCGCCCGCGAGCGCCGGAACAGGCCCATCCCCGATCACCCATCCTCGTCGTTCTCCGCCAGGCGCCGGTTGATCTTGGCGATCTCCTCCACGAAGCGCCGGCGGGTGGGGTGCTCGAGGTCGATGATCTCGTCGAGCCCCCAGTGGAAGTGGTAGGCGACGTACGCGATCTCCTCGTGGAGCCGGGTGCTCGCGTACGTCACGATCCCCCCAGGCCGCCGCCCGCCGCGCCGCCGGACAGGTCGACGGCGAAGTCGTGCTGGCACTCCGGGCACTGCACCGCCGCCCGGGTGTGGCCCTCGGAGTTGATGCGCCGGTACAGGTCCTGGAGGAACGCCAGGTCCGACGCGAACAGGTGCTCGATCACCCAGTCGGTCGGCTCCACGTCGCCGAGCCGGGTGATGACCCGGGCCAGCAGCACCACCGACAGGTACTCGGGGCGTTCCTTGACCCGCCCGTCGTAGAGGGGGAGCAGCTCGTCGCGGGCCGTGGCCAGCCGCATCGTGCCCGTGCGGTGCACGTTGCCGTCGCCGTCCACGTAGCCGCGGGGCAGCACGAAGTCGAACTCCGTGCGCAGCGGCGGCTCGGCCGCCGGCGGGGGCGCCGGGGCCGGGGCGGCCGCCGGGGGCGCCGCCACGGCGACGCCCCCGTTGTTCATCTCGAGCGGCGCGGCCAGTGCCGAGCCCCCGACCGCGCGCCAGCCCATCGTCAGCCCTTCTCGACCTGCATGCCGACGTGGTGCAGGGTGAGCTTCTCGGTCGTGACCGCGGTGTCGGCGGCCTTGAGGGTGCCGATCTCCAGCGACGCCGGCTGGCAGTCGAGGAGGGAGTACCGCATGATCGGGCTCATCATCGTGTCGTAGACGATGACCGAGCCGTTGGTGCGGGGCAGCTTGCCCTCGTTGGCCTCCTTCATCCAGTCGGCGAACTGCGTGTCCTCCGTCAGCGCCCGGGTGATGGTGACCGTGCCGGCCTTGGCCCGGCCGACGATCTTGTTGAGGACGAACTTGCCGTCGGCGGTCTGCGTCTTGACCTCGATCATGTCGAACTCCTGCTTCAGGCCGGAGATCTCCATGATCCCCTTGGCCTGGTGCTTGTCGAACTCGAAGCCGAACGACGCGCCGATGATGGCGTCGAACTTGTCGATCAGGCCCACGGGCCTCTACCTCCGTGTCGGAAAGGGGGCATGGAACTCACTCGCTGACCAGGCTCACGCCGCCCTGGAGCTGGGCGAGCTGGAAGATGACGAACTCGGCCGGCTTCACCGGGGCGACGCCGATCTGGCACGTGATCTGCCCGAGGTCGATCGCCTCGGCCGGGTTGGTCTCGTCGTCGCACTTGACGAAGAACGCCTCGGACGGGGTGGTGCCGAACAGGGCGCCCTTGCGCCACTCCATCACCAGGAACGAGGCGATCGTCCGCCGGACCTTGGCCCACAGGTTGCGGTCGTTGGGCTCGAACACCACCCAGTCGGTGTTGTTCAGGATCGACTTCTCCAGGTAGTTGAAGAGCCGCCGGACGTTGACGTAGCGCCACGCCGGGTCGCTGGACAGCGTGCGCGCGCCCCACACCCGCACGCCGCGGCCGGGGAACGCCCGCAGGCAGTTGATGCCCTCCGGGTTGAGCAGGTCGTGCTCGTTGCGGGTGATCGTCGACTCGAGCGCCAGCGCGCCCCGCACGACCTCGTTGGCCGGGGCCTTGTGCACGCCGCGCTCGTCGTCGTTGCGGGCCCAGATCCCGGCCATGTGACCGGACGGCGGGATGAACACGCTCTGCCCGCTGCCCGGGTCGAGGACCTTGATCCGCGGCCAGTAGAGGGTGGCGAACTTCGAGTCGTAGCCCGCGCTCTCGACCCGCCACTCCTTGATCTGCTGGGGGCCGAGGTTGGGCGGGGGATCGAGGATCGCCATGCGGTCGCCCATCAGCTCGCAGTGGGCGATCATGGCCAGCTGCACGGCCTTGAACTGCTCGGCGTCGATGGCGCCGCGGTCGTACGCGGCAGACAGGTCGGGGACCGACACCATCGTGACCTCGTCGATGGTCTCCAGGGACCCGAGGCCGGTGCGGTCGGCGACGTCGCCGACGTACTCGTCCGGCGAGATGCGGTCCGGCAGCGCGGGCACGTTGCCGCCCGACAGGCCGACCGACCCGGCCGACGGCCGCTCGATCGAGCCGGACGTGGCCTCCAGGCGGATGAGCTTGGACTGCTCGCGCACGACGGTGACCGCGTTGGTCTTGCCCCGGCGGGTGGTGACGCCCTCGAAGGTCTCCTCCAGGTTGCCGCCCCGCCGCACGATCAGGTTGAACTGGTCGCCCGGGGGCTCGTCCTGGCCCTCCTGCCGCTCGGGGTGCGTGACCTCGACGGTGATGTCGTTGCCGGCGGGGCCGGCCTCGAGCGCGCTGACCGTGTAGGGCGGCTGCTTGTCGTGGTCGGCCGGGCCGAGGGCGGCCTGGGCCATCGTGCCCGGCGACGCGCCCTTGCGGCCCTCGGAGCCGATGCGGACGATGTAGGCGTTGCCGCCGCCGTTCATGAAGTAGCCGTAGACGCTGTGCGCCAGGTACGACCCCTCGACGAACTCGCCGAAGATGTTGGTGAACTGGGTCCAGTTGGTCACGAGCGTGGGCTCGTGCAGCGGGCCGGAGGCCGCGATGCCGACGAAGGCGGCGACCGCGGTTCCGACTCCTTCGATGGGTCGACTCCCGGAGTCGACCTCCTCGACGTAGACACCGGGTGACAGATACTGAGGCATCGCCCCTCCAAGAGGCACGGATCGACGGATGTGAGGGTTTCGCAGGCCGGCGCCGTCCGCCAGGGACGGGCGGCCTCACGTCGGGGAACCGTCCCCTGCACGAAGGGGCAGACCCGGGCGCGTCACGCAGGGATCAGGCGGGAAGCTCCTCCTCGGCTTCGTCGGGGGCTTCGCTGGCGACCTCGGGGGCCGCGCCCTCCGCCTCGATCTCGGGCGGGGGCACCTCCTCGGTCTCCTCCTCGTCGGCGGCCTGGCGCTGGACCGGGACCGCGGCGTGCCTCGGCGTCCTCCTCGCGCTGGACCGCGGGCGCCGCGGCCGCAGGGGCGGGCTCGCCGCCGGCGCCGCCGCCCGCGGTGACCTTGGCGGCGTTGGCCTCGGCCTCGCGCTCGAAGCGGTCGCTGGGGTCGCTGACCTTGATGCCGCCGGCCGCGGGGGTGCCGTCGACCGGGCCCTGGCGCTGCTGGACCACGTGGGTCAGCTCGTGGGCGAGGGTGTGGCGGCCCTCGGGGGTCTCGGGCCGGTAGGTGCCCTCGCCGAACACGACGTGGTTGCCGACGGTGTAGGCGTGGGCCTGCACGGACGGGCCGACGCCGCGGCCTTCCCGTCGGTGTGGACGTGGACGTCGCCGAAGTCGGCGCCCACCGCCGACTCCATCTCCTTGCGCAGGCCGGGCTCGAGCGGGGACCCGGCCGAGCCGACGACGTCGTGGACCGGCGAGGCGGGCTCGGCCGCCTGCTCCTCGTCGCCGGCGGCGCGCCGCTGGGCGACGAGGCCGGCGACTCCGCTGTTGCCGGCCAGGCGTTGGAGGTGGAGCAGCCCGCCCGGTCCCAGTGCGTCGGGGCGGCCTGCCTCCACGCCCCGGCCGATCTCCGCGTCGGTGGCGGGCCCGAGGTCGTCGTCGCGGCGGCGCGCCGCGTCCGGCCCGGCCGCCTCGACGTCGAGGTCGTGATCGTGCATGGGACCATCCTCCGCCCGCCGCCGCCGGCCCGACCAGCGCCGACCGCACCGCGAGAGGTGCTCACCGGGCTGCCCGTCCGGGTGCCCGATCGGGCACACCGGCGCCGGCGACTCGGGCCGCTACGGCCCGGCGAGGTCGAGCCAGGTGTCGAACTCGGCGCGCACCACGAGGCGTCCCAGCTTGCGGTACTCCCGCTGGGTGGCGGCCATCAGGTCGGCCATGCACACCGGCGACCCGCGCCCGGCGGCCAGGTAGGCGGCGGTGAGGGCGATGCTGCGGATGTGGCCGCCGGCCAGCTCGAACTGGCGGGCGCAGAAGTCGAGGTCGACGTCGTCGGTGCGGGGGAGCGCCGGGCCGAGGCACCGCTCCCACAGGACCCGGCGGTGCTCCTCGTCGGGGAGCGGGAAGTCGACGATGGCGTCGAGCCGGCGGGTGAACGCGTCGTCGAGGTTGGCCCGCAGGTTGGTGGTGAGGATGGCGAGGCCGTCGAAGGTCTCCATCCGCTGCAGCAGGTAGGCCACCTCGATGTTGGCGTAGCGGTCGTGGGCGTCGCGGACCTCGGAGCGCTTGCCGAAGATGGCGTCGGCCTCGTCGAACAGCAGCACGCCGTTGACCCCGTCCGCCTCCCCGAAGACCCGCTCGAGGTTCTTCTCGGTCTCGCCGACGTACTTGTCGACGACCGTGGCCAGGTCGATGACGTAGAGGTCGAGTCCGAGGTGCCCGGCGATGACCTCGGCCGACATCGTCTTGCCGGTCCCGGAGTCGCCGGCGAACAGCGCGGTGACGCCGCGGCCCCGGCCCCCGCCCGGGCGCATCGCCCAGTCGCTGAGCACCCGGTCGCGGTGGCGGACGCGCAGGGCCAGGTCGGTGAGGCCCTCCAGCGACGGCGGGGGCAGCACCAGGTCGTCCCAGCCGACACCGGGCTCGATGCGCCGCGCCTTGCGCTCGAGGCCGGCGCCGTTGCGGGAGCGTGCCCCCCGGCGCAGCCCGGCGGCGTCGACGGGGCGCCCGGTGAGCCGGGCCTGGTTCACGGCCGCGGCCGCGGCGTCCGCCACCTGCTCGGGCGTCAGGCGGAACTGGGTGGTCGCGTCGGCGGGGTCGAGGCCGGGCGTCACCCGCCCGTCGAGGTGGGCGCGCCACACCCGGGCCCGTTCCGCGGCCGCCGGGGCGGGCGCCGTCACGATCGCCGGGACCTCCCGGGACCACGCCGGCTCCCAGTGGCGGCGGCCCGTGAGCACGAGCGGCACGCCCGTCTCGGCCAGGGCCCGCACCAGCTCGGGCCCGCGCTCGGCCAGGTGGTCGACGGGGCCGGCCACCAGCACGGCGCTGCCGAGCCGGGCCTCGCGGGCGAGCATGCGGGCCGTGGCGGCGAAGCCGGCGACGGGCGGCTCGCGCTCGAGGCGCTCGAGGTCGGCGACCAGCGAGGACCGGCCCGCAGCCGCCAGGGCCGCGGCGGCGAAGCTGCGCCCGCTGGCCCCGGCCTCCTCGACGACGTAGGCCAGCAGCGGCTCGTCGGCGCCGTCGGCCACCAGCCGGCCGAGCCCGCCGTCGTCCGGCAGCACGACCGGCACGGTGTCGACCAGCAGGTCGGCGACCGACGGGTCGGGCGTGTCGCCGCCGAGCAGGTGGGCGGCGACACGGTCGGGCACCCGCAGCGACCGGGTCAGGAACGGGCGGTCGCCGTCGTCGACGGTGACGATCCCGGACTCGACGAGCGGGCCCCGGACCCCGAGCCGGTCGCGGGCGGCCACGTCGGCCGGGTGGAGGCCGGCCAGCTCCAGCGCCAGGCCCACGCTGGCCCGGCGGCGGGTCACGTCGTCGTGGAGGTAGCCGTAGAGGCGCTCGAACCGGTGGTCGACATCGGGCGCCAGCGCCACGACCAGCAGGTCGACGTCGGTGGCGTCGAGCCCGACGTCCCGGGCCAGCCGGCGCAGGCGCAGGTCGGCGCCGGCGGCCTCGTCGGCGTCGGCGGCCTGCTCGGCGCGGTCCCGCCGATCCCTCGCCGCCGGGCTCGGGCCCGGCCGGGGGACGCCGCCGAGCACCCGGTCGACGTCCTCCTCGCCGAGGTACAGGCCGCGGAACGGGTCGTCGATGCCGGGGTCGACCGCCCGGCGGGCTCTCGACCGCGGCCTGGACCGCGGCCTCGAGCGCGGCGAGCCGCCCGAGCAGGTGGGCCAGCGACCGGCCGGCGGGCGGCGCGGGCGGACCGCCGGGGTCCGTCGCGTCGTGCGGGGCCACGGCGACCACGGGGCGTCAGCCGACCTGGATCTCGCCGGGCAGGGTCGTCTGCCGCCGGCGCACCATGCCGGCCATGGGCTCGGCCATGTCGATGCGGGTCGGCTCGGTGACCGGGGCCGCGGTGGGCTCGGCGCGGTCGAGGTCCCAGGGCACGACGACGACGAGGTCGAGCGACGGCTTCAGCTCGCCGCCGAGCGCCGACCACACGTCGGACAGGGCCCGGTCCTCGGGCGGCGGGATGGCGAACGTGAGCGGGAGCGGCAGGTCGTTCTCGGCCAGGGCGCCGACCTGCACGTCCACCGGCAGCGCGTCGTTGCGCAGGAAGCACGACAGCAGGCTCGACAGCAGCCGGTGCTCGTCCTCGGGCCGCTGCGTCCAGGCCGTGAGCAGGTACGACAGCTTGAAGAACCGCGGCGGCTGGCGGCGGGACACGGTGTGGCCGTGCTCGTCGGGCAGGTCGACGATGCCGAGCTGGCGCCGGCGCATGTCCTCGCGCACGTCGTAGAGGTAGACGTCGATGGTCGGCGTGTTGCGCCGGGCCGCCCACTCCTTGGTGGGGGCGTCGAACACGACCTCGACCTCGTCGTGGTCGTCGACCTCCCGGCGGATCAGCGCCCGGATCGACTCGTCGACGTCGTGGATCATGACGCGGTGGCGGCCGTGTCCCGGCGGCGGGGCGGCCGGATGGTGACGGCGACGGCGTCGCCCGTCGAGGGCCGGAACTTGAAGTCGGGCTTGCGCCGGTTGTCGAGGAACTCGTGGTTGAGGACCATGTTGTCGAAGTCGGCCCAGATGCGGTCGTCCTCGGCGCAGCTGTAGCCGCGGCACACGCCGGGCCGCTTGTCGTACACGTCGCACCCGCCGGTGCCGCGGTCGTTGTGGGTGCACCAGCCCTCGGCGGTCTGGCGGATCACGTAGGGGTGGCCGAGGTCCCAGCGCACGTCGCCCGCCTCGACCTCGGCCGCCGACAGCGGGAACGGCAGCGAGCAGCAGACCGCCTTGCAGATGTGCATGCGGGCCTCGCAGTCGACCTCGATCTCCGGCATGACCGGCTCGTCGGGGTCGTCCTGGCGCACCATGATCGTGGGCCACGAGGGCAGCATCCCGTCGGTCTCGAAGCGGGACCGGGTCTCGGCCTCCTTCTCCTCGCGGTTGGTGTCGACGACCGTGGCCAGGTCCTCGGCCTCGATCACGCCCTTGTCCATGAGCAGCTCGATGAGGCTGGTCAGGTAGACGTCGAGCTTGCCGGTGAGCCGGCCGTGCTGCTCGAGGGACGCCTGCACGAAGTAGCTGGCGTGGCGGAGCTGGCGTTCGAGCTCGTCGTCGATCCCGGACCCGGGGGAGTGCGCCGGTGCGGCGGGTGCGTCCATGTCGGTCCTTTCGCCGTGCAGGCACGCGGTCGCGGGCGCGGCCGGGCAGCTGATCCCAGGCTGTGGCGCGACGCGGCGCATCGCCAGGGACGGCGAGGAAGCCCATGAGGCCGCCCCGGCTGCCCGAAGGGGCATCGTCGGCGGATCAGGGGTCGCCACAGTGGGGTCCGTCCGGGCGGTGGCCTGCTGCGACGCCGAGGGGGACGTGCGGCGGGGCCGCCGCCCGGACGGAGACCGGGGTCAGAAGCTGGGCACCGGGAGCAGGCGGCCAGGAGGCCGTCGGGGGGCCGACGAGTGCGAGTGCTCCTCGAGGAAGTGGTGGCAGCCGGTGCTCGTAGAACACACCGAACCTCACGGGTCGGCCTCCTCGGGGGCGCCGCGGCGCGGCCGGGTCTCCAGGATCTCGTCGAACGCACGGAACAGGGCGGGACGGTCGTGCTCGGCCCGCACCGACATCGCCAGCTCGTAGCTGCGGGCCAGCAGGTCGCGGGCCTCCCGGCCGGGCCACGGCTGGGGGAGCACCTCGGGCGGGAGCAGGGGGTCGGCGTCGAAGCAGGCCGCGAAGGCCAGCGCCATGGCCAGCGAGCCCGGGAGGTAGGCCCGGTCGGTCAGTCGCTGGTCGTGGCGGCGCATGTCGGCCAGGGCCCCGGGCACCGCCGACCACCGGGCGACGAAGTGCCGGTAGCGCTCGGCCACCCGCTCGATCGGCCACAGCCGGGCGGCGATGCCGGCGGGGTCGGACACGCCGCCCACGGCCAGGTCGGCGGTGGCGGCGGTGGTCACGTGACCGGCGACCCCGAGGCGCTCGGCCGCCGCCAGGACCCGCCGCTCCCACCGGTGCGGGCTCACGTAGAGGCCGTTGTGGATCGGCGCTCCGCCCAGGTGGCCGAGGTGATCGCGCAGGGTGTCGCGGGCGGTGCGCTGCGCCTCGGGGATCGCGAACGCGGCGACGTGCCAGGTCCCGTCCCACGGCCGCCGGGCCGCGTCCTGGCGGAAGGCCAGGCGCTTGCGGGCCGCGAACGACGACAGCACGACGAGCCCGGCCTCCGTGGGGCGGTAGAGCGCCCGCTGCCCGACGCCGTCGCGGGCGAACAGGCCCTCGTTGACGAGGCGGCGCAGGCACGACCGCACCTGCTCGGACGAGCGGCCGCAGGTCTCGGCCACCGCGAACGCCTCGGCGGCCACGATCACGCCGTCGCCCCGGGCCGCGCCCAGCACCAGGATGCGGGTGGGGAGCTCGCCGTCGGCCGGACGGTCGGCTGCCGCCCCGGTCGAATCCCCAACGGTCGTTCCGGCCACGACCGCATGGTGGTGCGACCGGCTCACGGGGTGTCAAGCGTCACGGGGCGTGCGCTTGTGTGTGAGCGGGCACATACCGAGCGTGCCCTGGGGCAACGACACGGGACCGGACCCGTGGTCCGCTGCGGGTATGGCGGAAACACAGTGGTGCGAGGACGGCGGCGATGGCGGCATCGTCGGCGCCCTGGTGGAGCGGGCCCGGCGCGGCGACGGACGGGCGATGGCGGCGATCGTGGAGCGGTGCGGGCCGATGGTCCGGTCGGTGGCGCGGCGCTACGTCGGCGAGGCCGACGCGGACGACGTGGTCCAGGACGTGTGGCTGGCCTTCGTCGAGCACATGGACCGGATCCAGGTGCCGGCGGCCACCCGGGGCTGGCTCGTGCAGGTCACGACGCGGGCCGCGTGGCGGGCGCGCCGCAAGCTGGACCGGGCCGCACCGACCGACGACCTCGGCGCGCGGCTCACGGCTCCCGACGACACCGAGGAGCGCGGGCTGGCGGCGGCGGCCCAGCAGGAGGCCTCCGGGCACCTGCGGGACGCCCTCGACGAGCTGCGCCCGGCCGACCAGCGGCTCGTGCTGCTGCTGTCGGCCGACGACCGGCCCGACTACCGCACGATCAGCCGGATGGTCGACCGCCCGGTCGGCAGCATCGGCCCGACGCGGCAGCGGGCACTCGAGCGGCTGCGCCGGCAGCCGGCGCTCGCCCGGTCCTGGCTCGTCGCATCCTGACTCACCTCCCCGCGGTACCCTCACGTAACGGGCGTGGACACGCGCCGTGAGTGGACGTGGCGGGAGGAGAGGTGGTGCCCGTGCTCGACGCAGTGGCGGCGCCGGAGCGCAGCGCGCTGCTGCGCGCGGGCGTCCGCCGGCGCTTCGCGCCCGGCGAGGTCGTGTTCCACGAGGGCGACCCGGGCGACGCGCTCCACTTCGTCACCCACGGCGTGTTCGTGGCCCGGAGCTCGTCGACCGCGGGGCGAGGTGATCGCCGTCAACGTGCACGGCCCCGGCGACGTGTTCGGCGAGCTGGCGCTGCTGACCGAGAGCACCCGGCGGTCGGCCACGATCGTGTCGGTCGAGCGGGGCGCCACGCTGATGGTGGGGCGCGCCGCCTTCGAGGACCTGCGGGCCCGCGACCCGTCGGTCGACCGCGCCCTGCTCACCGTGCTGGCCGAGCGCAACCGGGCGCTCACCGCCCAGGTGGTCGAGCTGCTGTTCACCCCCGCGGACCAGCGCGTCTACCGCCGGCTGCTCGCCTACCACGAGATGGTGGCGGCCGCCGAGGACAGCGGCGGGTGGATCCGCCTCAACCAGACCGAGCTGTCGACCCTGGCGGGCACCACCCGCTCGACCACCAACCGGGTCCTGCGCCGCGCCGAGGACGGCGGCATCCTGGCACTGGGCCGGGGCCGTGTGCGGGTCATCGACATCGACGAGCTGCGACGCCGCGCGGGGTCCTGATCGCGGGGCGCGGTCCGGTGCTGACGCACCGTGCCCGCGGTGCGCTGTGCTGCAACGCGATCGGCACGCGACCTCAGGCGTAAGGGCGGCCCCGCCGGGGCATCGTGTGTGCGGGGCGCGCCCGCGGTGCGGAGGAGGGGACATGGCAGGCACGGACGACGTCGAGGGAACCCGACTGCCCGGGCGCACGCCCCGGCGCAGGAGCAGCGGCAGCCGCAACGGCAACGGCCACGGTCGCGCACCGGATGCCGACCGCGTCCCGGAGGCCGCCGACGACGAGATCGACGCGGTCAACCGGCTGATGGGCTTCCTCCGCGACGACGAGGAGTAGCCCCGCCGGCTCAGATGTGCAGGCCGCACTCCGTCTTGCCGCTGCCGGCCCAGCGCCCCGAGCGGGGATCCTCGCCGTTCGGGAGGGTGGTGCACGGCTGGCACCCGATGGACGTGTAGCCCTGGTGCAGCAGCGGGTTGACCGGCACGTCGTGGTCGGCGATGTAGCCCTGCACGTCCTGATCGGTCCAGGTGGCCAGCGGGTTGACCTTGACCAGGCCCCGCAGGTCGCGGGCCACGATGGGGGCCGTGGCCCGGGTGGCGGCCTCGTCGCGACGCAGGCCGCTCATCCACGCCGCCTTGCCGGCGAGGGCCCGGTCGAGCTGGCCGACCTTGACCGCCGAGCAGCAGTTCTCGGGGTCGACCTTCCACAGCTCCTCGTCGTGGGTGGCCACGGTCATCATCCGCAGGTTGAGCCCGTAGCGGCGGCGCACCTCCTCGACCGTCTCCAGGGTCTCGGGGAAGTGGTAGCCGGTGTCGATGAAGACGACCTCGATGCCGGGCTCGACCTTGGTGGCCAGGTCGATGAGGACGGCGTCCTGCATGGACGCGGCCAGGCACAGGTGGGGAGCGAAGTTGTCGACCGCCCACTGCAGGATCTTGGGCGCCGACCAGTGCTCGAACTCTGCGTTCAGCTCGGCCAGCTCTTCGTCGTGGAAGGCGCGGACCGGCAGGGGAGGAGGCTCAACGAGGAAGCTCATCGGCGCACCCCACGGGGTGCGCGGAATGAGCCATCGGCCCTGCGGGCCGAGCAACGCGCTGTACTCATGGTTCGCTCGCTGCGCTCGCTCACACGTTCTCCTGTGTCACACGCCTGCGCACTCGCCGGCACCGACTTCGGCCTCGTACGGGCCGGTCTCGTCGTAGTCGACGTAGAACTCGGGGCCGTCCTCGGGCGTGGGGAACACGTCGAGCTCCTTGAGCTCGGCCGCGATCGCCTTGGCGCCGCCGGCCCGGTCCATCCAGTCGCGGAAGGACTCGCCGGCCGTGCGCTCGTCGGAGAAGCGCCGGACGACGCGGACCGCAGCGTCGGGGGCGTTCTTCGCCGGGAGGCGCAGCGCCTTGTCGCCGAAGTGGATCCGCTCGTCGCCGACGTAGCCGCCGAGCAGCATCTGGTAGCCGGGGGCGGAGCGGCCGTGGGCCCGGCGCTCGGCGCCGAAGAAGCCGATGTCGGACGTGTGGTGCTGCCCGCAGCTGTTGGTGCAGCCCGAGATGTTGATGCGCAGCC
Organism: uncultured Acidimicrobiales bacterium; assembly: GCA_963759225.1. Classification (GTDB taxonomy): domain Bacteria; phylum Actinomycetota; class Acidimicrobiia; order Acidimicrobiales; family VFJN01; genus ZC4RG19. The sequence goes on from CAVWYL010000022.1 coordinate 396,087, forward strand.
CGCCGACCTCGGCGAGGCCCTCCTCCTCGAGCTTGTCGCCGATGGCGGCGCCGAGGCCGCGGCTCTGGGTGACGGCCAGGTTGCACGTGTCGGCGCCGGGGCAGGTGACGACGTCGCGGACCAGCTCGGCCCCGGGCTCGGCCATGCCGATGGCGTCGAGGCGCTGGTAGAGGGCGGGGAGCTGCTCCTCGGTGAGGCCGCGGAAGGCCACGTTCTGCCGGTTGGTGAGCCGGACCTCGAGGCCCATCTCCCGCTGGATGGCGGCGAGGGCCCGGAACTGGTCGCTGGTCACGTCGCCGAGCCGGGCGTAGGCGATGGCCGACACGGTGCCCTTGGCGGCGCCGCGCACGACGTTGGCGTCGTCCCAGCGCTCGAAGGGGTCGCGCCGGGTGATGGCGACCGGGACGCCGTGGCCCATGGCGGTGGGGGTGACGTCGACGGCCACGCCGGCGGGGGCGTCGCCGGACTTCTCGACCTCGGCGGGGATGCCGCCGGGCCACGAGGACGACCCGAGCAGCAGGCGCCGCTCCTTGATGACGCGGGCCTGGACGTCCTCCCAGCCGAGGGTGTCGACCAGCCACTTCATGCGGGCCCGGAGCTTGTTGTCACGGTTGCCGTGGTTGTTGAACACCCGCAGGCACGCCTCGAGCGTGGGCATCAGCTCCTCGCGGGAGGTGAACTCCTCGAGGGCGAGCGCCGGATGGGGGTTGGCGCCGAGCCCGCCGGCCACGAACACCCGGAAGCCGCGCTCGACCGAGCCGTCCTCCAGCGTGCGGGTGGCGGCGATGACGCCGACGTCGTTGAACATGGCCTGGCCGCAGTCGGTGGCGCAGCCGGAGAAGTTGATCTTGAACTTCCGGGGCAGGCGCTGGCCCAGCGGGTTGCGCACGAAGTGCTGGTAGGCCGCCTCGGCCCACTGCGTCACGTCGAGCTGCTCGTGGGGGCAGGCGCCGGCCAGGTGGCACGCCTGGACGTTGCGCACGGTGTCGCCGCAGGCCTCGCGGCTGGTCATGCCGACGGTGCCGAGCAGCCGCATGACCTCGGGGATCTTCTCCAGCTGCACGTAGTGGAACTGGATGTTCTGGCGGGTGGTGATGTGCCCCCAGCCCCGCGAGTAGGTGTCGGCCAGGTCGGCCATCAGCTCGAGCTGGTCGGGCAGCATGCCGCCCCAGGGGATCTTGACCCGGACCATCTGGTTGTGGCCACCCTGCCGCTGGCCGTAGATCCCGTTGTTGAGCCGGAAGATGCGGAACGCGTCCTCCTCGATGTCCCCTGCCAGGTACTGGGCGAGGATGGCCTCGAACTTGTCGGCGTCGGCGAGCTGTGCGGCGTCGATCTCGCGCTGAGCCATGTGTGCTCCGATCTCGGCTTCTCGGCGAACCCCGGTCCGCTGCCCCGGCAAAGTATGAGTAATCCGATGAGAGAGGTCAGGGTTCCGAACGTCTAGTAGATCGAAACCCGAGTCGCCCTGTCAACATTCCCACGGACCTCGCAAATTGCCCAGCACGAGCCGCAGGGTCGACGCATCAGGATAAGGCAGGTCCCGCCCGATCACTCCGTGCGATGCAGGCGACGCAGAGCGAGCCGGCTCAGCGCCGGTCGAGCAGCTCCGCGACCTGGAACGCCAGGTCGATCGACTGGCGCCCGTTGAGCCGCGGGTCGCACATGGTCTCGTAGCGGTCGTCGAGGTCCGCGTGGCCCAGCGCGTCGCCGCCGCCGAGGCACTCGGTGACGTCCTCGCCGGTCAGCTCGATGTGCACGCCACCGGGCCAGGTGCCCTCGGCCCAGTGGGCGGCGAAGAACCCGGCGATCTCGGCCAGCACGGCGTCGAAGTCGCGGGTCTTGCGCCCGGTGTCCGACGTGAACGTGTTGCCGTGCATCGGATCGCACGCCCACACCACCGGGTGCCCGGCGTCGCGCACGGCGGCCAGCAGCGGGGTCAGGCGGTCGGCCACCCGGCCGGCGCCCATGCGGGAGATCAGCGTCAGCCGGCCGGCCACCCGGTCGGGGTTGAGCGCCTCGCACAGCGCCACGACCTCGTCGGGCGTGGCGTCGGGCCCGATCTTGCAGCCGACGGGGTTGCCGACGCCCCGCAGGAACTCGACGTGGGCGCCGTCGATCTGGCGGGACCGCTCACCGATCCAGAGCATGTGCGCCGAGCAGTCGTACCACTGGCCGGTCAGCGAGTCCTGCCGGGTCAGCGCCTCCTCGTAGCCGAGGATCAGCGCCTCGTGGCTCGTGAAGAAGTCGACCTCGTGCAGGTTGGGCTCGCTCTCGGTGTTGATGCCGCAGGCGGCCATGAACCGCAGGGCCCGGTCGATCTCGTCGGCCACGCGGTCGTAGCGGCGTCCCTCGGGGCTGGACGCCACGAACTGCTGGTTCCACTGGTGGACCCGGGACAGGTCGGCGAACCCGCCCTTGGTGAAGGCGCGCAGCAGGTTCAGCGTGGCCGCCGACTGGTGGTAGGCCTGCACCAGCCGCTCGGGGTCGGGCTGGCGGGCCGCGGCCGTGGGGGCCACGTCGTTGACCATGTGGCCCCGGAACGACGGCAGCTCGACCCCGTCGACGAGCTCGACGTCCGCGGAGCGGGGCTTGGCGAACTGCCCGGCGATGCGGCCGACCTTCAGGACCGGCACGCCCGTCGAGTAGGTGAGCACCACGGCCATCTGCAGGATGACCTTGAGCTTGTCCCGGATCGCGTCGGCCGAGAACGCCTCGAACGACTCGGCGCAGTCGCCGGCCTGCAGCAGGAAGGCCTTGCCCTCGGCCACCTCGGCCAGCCGGGCCGTCAGTGCCCGGGCCTCGCCCGCGAACACGAGCGGGGGGAGGGAGCCGAGGTGCTTGTGGGCCCGGTCGAGCGCGGCCTCGTCGGGCCACCGGGGCTGCTGGGCCGCGGGCCGGCTGCGCCAGGAATCAGGGGACCAGGGACTGGTCATCGTGCACCATGCTGGCCGGGGTCACGGCCCGATCGCAAAGCAGTTCGCGCAGCGTCAGGCGGCGCTGGCCCGGGCCACGGCCTCTTCACGGACCGCGTCCACGGCCCGCTTGACCAGGCGGCGGGCGGCCTCGGCGGTGACGCCGAGCTCCTCGCCGACCTCGCGGTAGCTGCGCTTGCGGCCGTCGGTGAGGCCGAACCGCTGCTCCACGGCGTAGCGGGCACGGGTGTCGAGGACGCCGAGCAGGTCGTGCAGGGCCTGCTCCTCCTCACGGTCGACGAGCACCGCCTCGGGGGTGGGCACGTCGGCCGCCAGCAGGTCGACCAGCTCGCTGCCGTCGTCGTCGCCGACGGGGCGGTCGAGCGAGGTGGGCGTGGTGAGGCGGTAGAGGCGGGCGTTCTCGTCGTCGAGCTCCTCGCCGTCGCCCGAGGCCTGGCGCAGCGCGGCCCGCAGGGAGGCGGAACGGTCGCCGGGGAGGCGGACGAGGCTGGCCTTCTGGTCGAGGGCCCGGCCGATGGCCTGGCGGATCCAGAAGGTGGCGTAGGTGGAGAACTTGAAGCCCTTGCGCCAGTCGAACTTGTCGACGGCGTGCTCGAGGCCCAGGTTGCCTTCCTGGATGAGGTCGAGCAGCTCCATGGAGGGGGGGAGGGGGTAGCGGCGGGCGATGCTCACCACGAGGCGGAGGTTCGCCCGGATGAAGCGGTCCTTGGCGGCCGCGGCGGCGGCGACGGACTTGCGCAGCTCGCGGCCACGCTCACCCGCGTCGAGGCGCTCGCGGGCCTCGCGCCCACGCTCGATCGTCTGCGACAGCTCGCGCTCCTCATCTGCGGTGAGCAGGGGCACGAGGCCGATTTCGTTGAGGTACTGACCAACCGAATCACTCATGACGTACTCCTCAACCACCACTACCGCGGTGGGATTCCCCGCATTCGGGGGTTTTCCCGGTTCTGGGGGGTACAGAGCCGGGAGAAGGCGGCTTGCGTTCCGTATCTGTCGTCCAGGTGACGAGAATCACCCTCTTTTCGTTCCAGACGGCGTTGGCGGATGCCTATGACGCCGGCGGGCGCGAAAAGTTCGAAATCTGTGGCGGACGGGGGAGGAAAGGGGAGAGCGAACAAGTCCGCCTGACCGAAAGACTACGACGTCCGGTCAAGTGATTCCCAACCGATTGGTACCCCATACCGCCCGGCACCGGTCCGCGCGCCTAGTTTTCGGGCGTGGCCGGACACTACGACACCCGCACCGCACTGGTGGTCGTGGACGTGCAGAACGACTTCGCGGACCCCGACGGCAGCCTCTATGTCCGCGATGCGGACTCGGTGATCGACGTCGCCAACCACGAGATCGAGCTGGCGCGGGCCGCGGGGGCGCTCGTGGCCTACACGCAGGACTGGCATCCGGCCGACACGCCGCACTTCGCCAAGGACGGCGGCATCTGGCCCGTCCATTGCGTCGCCGGGACCTGGGGCGCCGAGCTGCACCCGCGCCTCGTCATCGCCGGTCAGAGCGTGCGCAAGGGCACCGGCGGCGAGGACGGCTATTCGGGTTTCACCATGGTCCACCCCACCTCGGGCGAGTCCTCGCCGACCGGGTTGCACGACCTGCTGCGGGGCCACGACGTCGAGCGGGTGGTGGTCGTCGGCCTGGCCACCGACTACTGCGTGAAGGAGACGGCGCTCGACGCCATCCGCCTCGGTTTCGCCACCATGGTGCTGACCGACGGCATCCGCCCGGTCGACGTGGAGCCCGGCGACGGGCGCAAGGCGGTCGACGCCATGGCATCGGCGGGCGTGGCGCTCGGGTGACGCCGCCGCCGGCGCTGGTCACCGATCTCTACGAGCTGACCATGGCCGCCGCCTACCAGGTGGGCGGGATGGACGGCGAGGCCACCTTCGAGCTGTTCGTGCGCAGCCTGCCGCCGGAGCGCCGGTTCCTGGTGGCCGCCGGCCTCGACGACGCCCTGGCCGGCCTCGAGGCGTGGCGGTTCGACCCGACGGACGTCGACTACCTGGGCGGGCTGGGCCTGTTCCCGCCGGCGTTCGTGGACAGCCTGGCCGACCTGCGGTTCCGCGGCGACGTGTGGGCGGTGCCGGAGGGCGAGATCGTCCACGCGGGCGAGCCGCTGGTCCGGGTCACCGGACCGCTGATCGAGGCCCAGATGGTGGAGACGTGGCTGCTCAACCGCATCGGCAGCCAGACCCTGCTGGCGTCGAAGGCCGCCCGGGTGGCGCTGGCCTGCGGGTCACGGGGCTTCGTCGACTTCTCGGCCCGGCGCGACCACGGGGTCGACGCCGCGCTGGCCGCGGCCCGTGCCGCGTGGATGGCCGGGGCGTCCGGGACGTCGCTGGTGGCGGCCGGCAAGCGGTGGGGGATCCCGCTGTCGGGCACGATGGCCCACTCCTATGTGATGTCGTTCGACGACGAGCGCGATGCTTTCCGTGCCTACGCCCGGACCTTCCCCCAGGGGGTCGTGCTGCTGATCGACACCTACGACACCGTCGCCGGCGCCCGGCACGCGGCCGAGGTGGCGCACGAGCTGGCGGGCGAGGGCATCGCCATCGCCGGCGTGCGGCTCGACTCGGGCGACCTCGGGGCGCTGGCGGTCGAGGTGCGGGCCGTGCTCGACGAGGCCGGGCTCGGGGACGTGACCATCCTGGCGTCCGGCGACCTGGACGAGCACCGGATCGCGGCCCTCGTGGCCGCGGGCGCCCCCGTCGACGCGTTCGGGGTCGGCACCCAGCTCGGCACCAGCGCCGACGCCCCCGCGCTCGGCGTCGTCTACAAGCTGGTGGAGGAGGGCGGGCAGCCCAAGATGAAGCTGGCGGCCGGGAAGGTCACCCAGCCGGGGCGCAAGCAGGTGTGGCGGTGCGACGACCGCGACGTGGTGGCGCTGCACGACGAGCCGGTCCCCGGGGGGCGGCCGCTGCTCGCCCCGGTCATGGCCGGCGGCGAGCGCACCTGGTCGGAGCCCCTGGCCGCGTCCCGGGAGCGGTGCACGGGCGCCCTCGCCGCGCTGCCCGCGGCCCTGCGGTCGCTCGACCCCGCGCCGCCCGCGGCGGCCCGGTGTGGCCGGTCGAGCTGTCGCCCGGCCTCGCCGCCCTCGGCGCCACCGTGCGGGCCGGCCTCGACGGGGACGGCCGCCCGTGAGCGCGGAGCGCCTCGGCATCTTCGGGGGGACGTTCGACCCCCCGCACCTCGGGCACCTGGTCACGGCGGTCAACGTCCGCCACGACCTCGGCCTCGACCGGGTCCTGCTGGTCGTGGCCGGCCGCCCGTGGCAGAAGCTCGGCACCCGGGACATCAGCCCCGCGGCCGACCGGCTGGCCATGGTGGAGGCGGCGGTGGCGGTCGGTCGAGGGGCTCGAGGCCAGCCGCCTGGAGATCGACCGGCCGGGGATGTCGTACACGGCCGACACGCTGGAGGCGCTGCGTGCCGAGGACCCGGCCCGCGAGCTGTTCGTGGTGCTCGGCAGCGACGCCGCCGTCGGGCTGCCGAGCTGGGAGCGGGCCGACGAGGTCCGGGCGATGGCCACGATCGTGGTCGTCGAGCGGCCCGGCACCCGGGAGGCCGAGCCGCCGCCCGGCTGGTCGTGGGAGGTCGTGGAGGTGCCCCGCCTCGAGGTGTCGAGCACCGACCTCCGGGCCCGGGTGGCCGAGGGGCGGCCGCTGGACTACCTGCTGACGCCCGAGGTCATCGCCACGATCGAGGCCCGCGAGCTGTACGCCGAGAAGGTGGCACGGTGACCACGGACGCGGTCTCGGGTGAGCGCGAGGACGAGGGCCCCGACCCCACCGGCGAGGCGATCGCCCTTCCCCCGGTGGGCGGCTGGCCGGAGCCCGAGCCCCCCGCCGCGGCGCCCGCGCCCCGGCGGCGCTCGTGGTCCCTGCCGCCGACGTCCGGCAGGGCGCCGCACGTGAGCAACACGGCGAGCACCACCGCCGCCCCCGACACCGGCAGCCTCGACCCGGCCGACCCGCCGCCGGCTGGGAGCGGCTGACCCGCGACCCAACAGCCGCCGGGCCCGATCCGACGCCCGCCGGACCACCGACGCCGAGTCGGCGGTCCCCGGCTCGGGCCCGTCGCCGCCGCCCACCGGCGCTGACCCCGCGCCCGCCCTGTCGCCGGACGCACCGGCCGTGGGCGCCGACCCGCCACCGCCAGGCACCGGGTCGGACCGCCCCGCCCCCGCCGTGCCGACGACCCCGGCGATGGGCGCCGCCCCGTCGCCGCCGCACCGGCGTCGGCCCGCCGCGTGCCCGTCACGCCGTGTCGCCGGACGCCCCGACGGTCGGCCCCGCCCGGGCTGAGCCCGCCACGGCACGGTCACCGGACGCCCCGATCGCCGGCGACGACTTGCCACCGCCGGGCCCGGCGCCGCCAGCCCGGCCCCCGCGGTGTCCGGTCCGGTCGCGTTCCCGGAGGCGCCCCCCGCCGGCGGCGACCTGCCACCGGCCGGCGCCCGACCCGCCGGCGCCGCATCCCAGTGAGTTCCCGCCACCGCCGTTGTCGCCGGACGCACCGCGACCGTTGGGCGCCGGCCCGCTGGCCCCGGGCACCGAGTCGTCCGGCTCCGCCCCGGCCGTGCCCGCCGCCGCGGCACTGTCGCCGGAGGCGCCGGCCGTGGGCGCCGAACCGCCGTCGCCGCCGGCTGGCGACGACCTGCCGCCGCCCCGCGCACGGGGCGGGTGGCGGCGCCGGTCGCCGGAGCAGGTGCGGCGGGCTCGTCGCCTGCTGCTGGCCGGGATCGGGACCGTCACCGTGGCCGGGGCGGTGCTGGCGGTCACCGGGCTCTCGGAGGTGCGCAACAGCACGCTGGGCCGCTACGAGGAGGCCCTCGGCCCGGCCGACCCCGGCTACGAGGCGTACGTCGTCCCCACCCCGACCATGGCGATCGTCCACCGCGGCGCCGACGGGTCGCTGGCCGGTCTCGCGCTCCTCGCCCTCTGGCCGGGCGAGATCGGCGGCGGTTCGGTCGTCGTCGTCCCGCCCTCCGTGCTCACCGACCGCGCCCCGGGGGCTACCCGGACGATCGCCGACGTGTACCGCGACGACGGTGCCGAGGCGGCCGCGTCCACCCTCGGCGTCGTCCTGGGGGTGGCCGTCGGCGAGCACATCGAGATCGACGACGCCCACTGGTCCCGGCTGGTCGAGCCCGTGGCTCCCGTCGAGGTCGAGCTGGTCGAGCCGGTGGGCGAGTGGCCCGCGGGGCCGGTGCAGCTGGGTCCCGACCAGGTGGGCCGGTTCCTGGCGGCCCGGGGCCCCGACGAGACCGACATCGACCGCGTCGAGCGCCAGCAGCAGTTCTGGGCGTCGTGGCTGAACCAGGTCGGGCAGGGCGGCCGCGACGCCGTGCCCGGCGAGGAGGCGACCGGCCTCGGCCGTTTCGTCCGGGGCATCGCCGCCGGGCCCGCCCGGAGCCTGGAGCTGCCCATCCAGCGTGACGACCGGGAGACCGGCCTCTACCTGCGCCCCAACGACAGCCGCCTGCCCGAGATCATCGCCCAGGCCGTGCCGTTCCCCCAGTCGCCGGACGCCGGCGTCCGCATCCGGGTCCGGCTGCTCAACGGCACCCAGGACCAGGCGCTCACCACCGACGCCGCCCGCCTGCTCGTGCAGGGCGGAGCCGAGGTGGTGCTGGTCGGCAACGCCGCCACCTTCGACGTCCCGGCCACGACCGTCTCGTACCCGGGCCCCGAACGGGAAGCGTTTGCGAGCTGGGTGGCGGCCGTGTTGGGGTTGCCGGGCGCCGAGGAGGTCCCCGCCGGGGACGAAGAGGTCGACGTGACCGTGATCCTGGGTAACGATGCCAGGGACCTGATCAGGAGGTGACGGACAACTGACTGGACGGAACGACAGAGCGGCAGCCCGTGAGCTGGCCATCGTGGCCGCCCGGGCGGCCGACGCCAAGGGGGCACGCGACGTCGTGATCCTCGAGGTGGGAGAGGTGCTGGTCGTCGCCGACGAGTTCGTGATCGCGTCGGCGCCCAACGACCGGCTGGTCAAGGCGATCGTCGACGACGTCGAGCGCCTCGTGGCCGGGGCGGGCTTCGCCAAGCCGCTGCGGGTGGAGGGCCTCGACGACCGCCACTGGGTGCTGATGGACTACGGCGACGTCGTCGTGCACGTCTTCCTGGACGAGACGCGCGACTACTACGAGCTCGAACGCCTGTGGAGCGACGTTCCCCGCCTCGAATGGGCGGAGCGGGCGGCCACCAGCTGACGCCCGCAGGAGTGGAGCTAGTGGGAATCGAACCCACGGCCTCGTCCATGCCATGGACGCGCTCTACCAACTGAGCTATAGCCCCGAGAGGAAGAGCAACCTTACCAGACCGCCCGACCGCCTCAAATCATCGAAACAGGCCCTGATCAGTCCACCACGAAGTTGATCAGCCGCCCGGGCACGGCCACGACCTTGCGCACGGTCCGTCCCGACAGCAGCCCGGCCACGCGGTCGTCGGCCCGGGCCGCGGCCTCCATCGTGGCGGCGTCGGCGCCGGCCGGGACGACCACCTTTCCGCGCATCTTGCCGTTGATCTGGACCGGCACCTCGACCATGTCGTCGACCAGGTAGGCGGGGTCGGCCTCGGGGAACGGCTCCATGGCCAGCGAGTCCGGATGGCCCAGCCGCGACCACAGCTCCTCGGCCATGTGGGGGGCCAGCGGAGCCAGCAGCAGCACCAGCGGCTCGGCCACCGTCCGTGGCACGCCACCGGCCGGGTAGCGGGTGGTCAGGTGGTTGTTCAGCTCGGTGATCTTGGCGATCGACACGTTGAACCGCATGTTCTCCATGCCCGACCGCACGGCGTCGGTGGTGCGGTGCAGCGCCCGCAGCGTCTCGTCGTCGGGCGGCGTCGGCCGACACCGTGACCTCGCCGGTGTCCTCGTCGATCACGTTGCGCCAGATGCGCTGCAGCAGGCGGTAGACGCCCACGACGGCCTTGGTCTCCCACGGGCGGCTCTGGTCCAGCGGGCCGGTGAACATCTCGTACAGCCGCAGGGTGTCGGCCCCGTAGCTCTCGTACATCTCGTCGGGCGTCACCGAGTTGCGCAGGCTCTTGCCCATCTTGCCGTACTGCCGGGTGACCTCCTGGTCGCCCAGCCAGAAGCCGCCGTCCCGCTCGACGACGTCGGCGACCTCGACGTACTGCCCGCGGGCGTCCTTGTAGGCCACCGCCTGGATCATGCCCTGGTTGAACAGCCGCCGGTACGGCTCGGCCGAGGACACGTGGCCCAGGTCGAACAGCACCTTGTGCCAGAAGCGGGCGTACAGCAGGTGCAGCACCGCGTGCTCGGCGCCGCCGACGTACAGGTCGACGCCGCCGGTGTCGCCGGCCGAGCGCGGGCCCATCCAGTAGCGCTCGTTCTCGGGGTCGACGAACGCCTTGTCGTTGTCGGGGTCGACGTAGCGCAGCTCGTACCAGCACGACCCCGCCCACTGGGGCATCGTGTTCGTCTCACGCCGGTAGGTCTTGGTGCCCTCGCCCTCGCCCAGGTCCAGCTCGACGGTCACCCAGTCGGTCGCCCGGGCCAGCGGCGGCACCGGCTCCGACGTCTCGTCGTCGTCGGCGAAGGTGGCGGGCGCGTAGTCCTCGACGTGGGGCAGGACGACCGGCAGGTGTGACTCGGGCACCGCCCGCGGCAGTCCGTCGTCGGGGTCGTACACGATGGGGAACGGCTCGCCCCAGAACCGCTGGCGGCTGAACAGCCAGTCCCGCAGCTTGGTCGTGACGGTCCCGGCGCCCAGGCCCCTGGCCTCCAGCCAGCCGATGATGGCGTGCTTGGCCTCGTCGACGCCCAGCCCGTCCAGGCTGATCTCGTCGTTGGCGCTGTTGATGGCCGGGCCCTCGCCCACGTACGCCTTGCCGGCCCAGTCGTCCGGGGGCTGCACCGTGCGGACGATGGGCAGGTCGAAGTTCTCGGCGAACTCCCAGTCCCGCTCGTCCTGGCCGGGCACCGCCATGATGGCGCCGGTGCCGTAGCCCATCAGGACGTAGTCGGCGATGAAGACGGGGATGTCGCCCCCGGTGGCGGGGTTGGTGGCGAAGCGGCCGACGAACACGCCGGTCTTCTCCCGGGACTCGGCCTGGCGCTCGACCTCGGACCGCCCGGCGGCCTGGCGCCGGTAGGCGGCCACCGCCTCGGCCGGGCTGGCGTGCCCGCCGGTCCACGACGCCGGCACCCCGTCGGGCCAGGCGGCGGCGGTCAGCTCGTCGACCAGCGGGTGCTCGGGCGCCAGCACCATGTAGGTGGCGCCGAAGGTGGTGTCGGGGCGGGTGGTGAACACCTCGATGCCCGGGCCGCCGGCCACGGGGAACGTGATGCGGGCGCCCTCGGACCGGCCGATCCAGTTGCGCTGCATCAGCTTGATGGGCTCGGGCCAGTCCAGCCGGTCCAGGTCGGCCAGCAGCCGGTCGGCGTAGGCGGTGATCCGCATCTTCCACTGCTTCAGCGGCCGGCGGAACACCGGGAAGTTGCCGCGGTCGCTGCGCCCCTCGGCGGTGACCTCCTCGTTGGCCAGCACCGTGCCCAGGCCGGGGCACCAGTTGACGGGGGCCTCGTCGACGTAGGCCAGCCGGTGGCGGTCGACCACCTCGCGGCGCTCGGTCGGGGACAGCTCGGACCACGGGCGGCCGGACGGGTTGGTGCCCTCGCCGGGCTCGCGCGTGCCGGCGTCCAGCTCGGTCACCAGCTCGTCGATGGGCCGGGCCCGGTCGGCTCGCGGCGTCGTACCAGGCGTTGAAGATCTGCAGGAAGATCCACTGGGTCCAGCGGTAGTAGCCCTCGTCGATCGTGGAGATCGACCGCCGCGGGTCGTGCGCCAGCCCCAGGCGTCGCAGCTGGCGCCGCATCGTGGCGATGTTGGCCTCGGTGGTCGTGCGCGGGTGCTGGCCCGTCTGCACGGCGTACTGCTCGGCGGGCAGGCCGAAGGCGTCGTAGCCGATGGTGTGGATGACGTTGTGGCCGGTCATCCGCATGTAGCGGGCGTAGACGTCGGTGCCGATGTAGCCCAGCGGGTGGCCGACGTGCAGGCCCGCGCCGCTGGGGTAGGGGAACATGTCCAGCACGTACAGCTTGGGGGCGTCGGCCACCTTGTCGAAGCCCACGCTCAGGTCGCCCACCGGGTTCGGCGTCAGGAACGTGCCCTCCCGCTCCCAGCGGTCCTGCCACGCGTTCTCGATCCGCCCCGCGAGCGCGGCCGTGTAGCGGTGGGGCGGGGTGTCCGCATTGCGGTGCTCGGTGGGCGGCGCTGCCTCGGCCATGACTGCGAAGGGTACCGGCCCGGCGACACCTCCCTGCCAGCCGATTGACGGGAGGTGGACGGGCCACTTTGTGTAACCGAGGCGTTCACCGGAAAGTCCAAGCGACGATGCCTTCGCTCCTCCGCCGCCTGGAGCGCGCCGCCGAGCGCGACACCGCCCTCACGTTCGTCGTCGGTGGTGGCGAGGACGTCGTCCCGTGGCGCCGGCTGCACGCCGACGCCCGGGCCTACGCCGCCGCCCTGCAGGCCCGCGGCGTCCGCCCGGGCGACCACGTGGCCCTGCTGTCGCCGACCACGCGCCAGCTGGTCACCGCCATCCAGGCGACGTGGCTGGCCGGGGCCGCCATCGTCGTCCTGCCGCTGCCGATGCGCCTGTCCTCCATCGAGGAGTTCGTGGCCCAGACCCGCCAGCGCATGCGTCACGCCGACGCCAAGCTGTGCGTGATCGACCCCGAGCTGGCCGAGTTCGTGGCGCCCGAGCCGGGAGACCCGCCGATGGTCGGCTTCGCCGACCTGGCGACCGGCGATCCCGATGCCTGGAAGCGCCCCGCCGACGACCCCGACCGCCTGGTGATCCTCCAGTTCACCAGCGGGTCCACGTCCGACCCCAAGGGCGTGATGCTGCCCGACAAGGTGCTGCGGGCGAACCTCGACGCCATCGCCGCCGCGGCCCGCCTCGACGCCGACGACGACGTCCTCGTGTCGTGGCTGCCGCTGTACCACGACATGGGCCTGGTCGGGCTGCTCACGCTGCCGATGTCGACCGGCACCGCGCTCGTCCTCGGCGCTCCCCAGGACTTCACCTCGCGGCCGGCCCGGTGGATGGAGTGGCTCTCGACCTACGGCGGCACCGCCACGGCCGGTCCCAACTTCAGCTACGTGCTCGCCACCCGGGCCCTCAACCGCGGCGACCGCTACGACCTGTCCCGCCTGCGCATCGCCCTCAACGGCGCCGAGCCCATCGACCCCGACCAGGTGGAGGCGTTCGTCGAGGCCGGCGCCGTCCACGGCCTGCGGCCCGGGGCCGTGTTCCCCGCCTTCGGGATGGCCGAGGTCGCCCTCGCCGGCACGTTCCCGGAGCCCGGCGCCGGCCTGGTCACCGACTGCGTCGACCGCCGGGTGCTGGAGACCGAGCGCTACGCGGCGCCGGTCGCGCCGGGCACCGACGGCAGCCGCCGGCTGGCGCTGCTGGGACGCCCGGTGCCGGGGCTGGAGATCCGCATCGTCGACCGCGACAGCGGCGCCCCGCTGCGGGACCGCGAGGTCGGCGAGCTGGAGATCCGCGGCACGTCCGTGACCCCGGGCTACTACCGCCGCCCGTCCGCCAACGCCGCCCTGTTCCACGACGGCTGGCTGCGCACCGGCGACCTCGCCTACACGCTGGACGGCCAGCTCGTGATGTGCGGGCGCATCAAGGACGTGATCATCGTCGGCGGCCGCAACGTGTTCCCCGAGGACGTCGAGCGGGCCGTGGGCTCGGTCGAGGGGGTGCGGGCGGGCAACGTCATCGCCTTCGGCGTGTCGGGCGACCGGGGCCGCGAGTCACTCGTGGTCGTGGCCGAGTCCAAGGGCGAGGACCTGGCGCTGGTGCGCCGGGGCGTCCACGACCGCGTGCGCGACGTCGTCGGGGTCCCGCCCAAGGACATCGTGCTCGTCACGCCGGGAACCCTGCCCAAGACCAGCTCGGGCAAGCTGCAGCGGTCGCTCTGCCGCCGCCGCTACCACGACGGCGCGCTCACGCTCGCCGCGGTGTAGGCGCTCAGGCCGCCCGCAGGGTGGCGACGATGTCGTCCCACTGGGTGCGGTCGGTCTCGTACGGCGTGTAGAAGCTCATGCGGGTGACCACGTCGCCCCACCGCTCGACCAGCTTGCGGCGCGACCTCGTCGAGGGGGGCGACCACGGCGAACGTCTCGAGCATCTCGTCGTCGATGAGCTGGCCCATCTCGCCCCAGCGGCCCTCCTTGGACATGCGGTTGAGATCGTCCTGCAGGTCGCCCCAGCCGTGGAGCTCCAGCACCTTGCGGTAGGCGGGCGTCGATCCGTAGAAGGCGATCTGCCCGCGCACGCCCGCGGCGGCGTTCGCCATCTCGGCCTCGTCCCGGCCGGTCACGACGAACATCGGCCCCGAGATCTCGAACCCGTCGAGGGTCTTGCCCGCCTTGGCCCGCCCCTTCTCCAGCGCGGGGACGGTCACCTCGGTCATGTACTGGCGGGTGGTGAAGCCGTGGCAGATGAACCCGTCGGCCACCTCGCCCGCCACCTCGGTCATCAGCCCGCCGACGCCGGCCAGGAAGATGCGGGCGTCGCCGTGGGGGTTGGGCCCGGGGTTGAAGAACGGGGTCATCAGCGTGTGCTGGTAGAAGTCGCCCCGGAAGTCGAGCTTGGACCCGGTGTTCCAGCAGTCCCAGATGGCCCGGATGGCGAGGATCATCTCCCGCATCCGGGGCGCGGGGTGCGACCACGGCATCGAGAACCGCCGGGTGATGTGGGCCCTGATCTGGCTGCCCAGGCCGAGGACGAACCGGCCGCCGGACCCCGCCTGCAGGTCCCACGACGTCTGGGCCAGCGTCATGGGGTTGCGGGCGAAGGCGACGGCGATGGACGTGCCGAGGTCGACCCGCTCGGTGCCCTGGGCGGCGAGGATGAGGGGCAGGAAGGGGTCGTGGCTGGTCTCGGCGACCCACACGCCGTCGTAGCCGCGCTCCTCCTGGCGGGCGGCGTCGCGTGCCGCGTGGTCGAAGCCGCCCCGGATGCCACCGTCGATCTTCATGGGCCCGACCGTACTCCGTCTTGACCGCCCGGTCAAGTGGGCGGTGAAGGCGGTCGGTGCTGCCCGCTTCTGCGGCTCTGCGGCGGGCCGCTCGGGCCCCGGCGCCGCCTCAGGAGTCCGGGCGCTGGTCCCGGAGGAACTCCTCCAGCTCGGCCATCAGCTCGTCGCCGCTCGGCAGGTCGCTGGCGGCGAACGGCGTGTCGGTGGTCGGCTCGGCCTGGTCCCACGCCTCCTCGAGCTGGCGCAGCATGGCCAGGTGCTCGGGGTTCTGGGCGATCAGCTCGTCGAGCCGCTGCCGGGTCGCCACGGCCGCCGACGGCAGGTCGCCGACGGGCAGGGACAGCTCGCCCACCCGGGCCAGCGCCTCGACCAGGGCCAGGCTGCCCGCGGGGAACGGCATCGTCGCCGGCACGTAGTGGGGGATCTGCGCCCACAGGCCGAGCGACGGGACGCCCCGCTCGTCGCAGCCCTGCTCGACCCCGGCCTGCACCCCGGCCGGGAAGTCGAGCGAGGCCCGCAGGAACCCCAGGTCGGCCAGCCCTGCGGTGGAGGCCGTGCAGGCGATGCGGGGCGCCTTGGTGTGCGGCGCGGCGAAGGGGTAGGCGCCGAGGCCGACGCACATGCGCACGCCGAAGTCGAGCGCCAGCGTCACGACCTCGTCGGTGAACTGGTGCCACAGCCGGTCCGGCTCGGCCCCGACCAGCAGCAACAGCTCGTTGCCGCTCTCGTCGGTGGCGGCCCGCAGCTCCAGCGAGGGCCAGGTCAGGCCCCGCATCACGCCGTCCACCAGGTGGGCGATCGGGCGCCGGGCCCGGTAGTCGAGCAGCTCGTCGGTCGAGAAGCGGGCCACGGTCACCGTGTCGAGCTGGTCGCACAGCACCTCGGCCGCGCCGGCCGCCGCCAGGCGCGCGTCGATCCAGCCGTCGAGCGCGAGCACCAGCAGCGGGTCCTCGAGGTCGGGTTGTTCGATGAGCTCGTACAGGGCCATGTGCGTCTCTCGTCGTCCGTCTAGGGCAGCGACTCGAGCGTCGCCCGCGCCTGGGAGGCCAGCATCTCGACCTGGGCGGCGAATCCCTCGAATCCCCCCGTCTCGCCCATGACCCCGCCCCGGTAGCGGGCGTAGACGCCCTCGAGGATGCAGGCGAGCTTCCAGTAGCCGAACGCCCGGTAGTAGCCGACCTCGGACACGTCGCGGCCGGACGCCGCGGCGTACCGCCCGATCAGCTCGGCCCGGGACGGGAAGCCGTCGAGGGTGGTGGATGTCTCCATCAACGCCGAGGTCGAGTCGCCGCGATCGCTCCAGTACACGAGCAGGAGGCCGACGTCGGCCAGCGGGTCGCCGAGCGTGCACAGCTCCCAGTCGAGGACGGCGGCGATGGTGCCGTCCGGCTCCAGCAGGCAGTTGTCGAGGCGGTAGTCGCCGTGCACGATCGCGGCCGGGCCCTGCTCGGGGACCCGGGCCGCCAGCGCGTCGTGGACCTCGTCGACGACCGGCAGCTCGCGGGTCTTGGAGTTCTCCCACTGCTTGTACCAGCGCCGGAGCTGGCGCTCGATGTAGCCCTCGGTGCGGCCCAGGTCGCCGAGCCCGACGGCGGCGGGGTCCACGGCGTGGATGCGGGCCAGCACGTCGGCGATCTGGTGGCCCGCGTGGGTGCGCGCCTCGACGCTCAGCGACCTCGACGCGTCGGCGTTGCGGGCCACCAGCCCGTCCACGAAGCCCATGACGTAGAACGGCGCGCCGTTGACCGACTCGTCGGTGCACAGGCCGATCGTGGGCGCCACCGGCACGTCGGTCGCCGCCAGCGCGGAGATGATGCGGTGCTCGCGGCCCATGTCGTGCGCGGTGGCCAGCACCTGCCCCAGCGGGGGCCGCCGCAGCACCCAGGCGTGGCCCGCGGTGTCGGTCACGCGGTAGGTCAGGTTGGACCGCCCGCCGGCGATCAGCTCGAAGGTCAGCGGCGGGGCGACGTCCGGCGCGTGGGCCTCGAACCACCCGGTCACCCGGGGGACGTCGACGCCTCTGGGCCCGTCCGTCGGGCTGCCGGCGGGGTCGGTGGTTGGCGCGTTCGTCATCGGAGGTTCACCGTAGAGGGCGCGGGCGTCGGCCGCGCCGAGGGCACCGGTAGCCTGGACGGCAATGACCATCGACGTGACCGACGACAGCTTCCAGACCGACGTGCTCGACCGGTCCACGACCGTCCCGGTCGTCGTCGACCTGTGGGCGCCCTGGTGCGGTCCGTGCCGCACCCTCGGCCCCATCCTCGAGAAGGTGGTCGACGCCACCGAGGGCAAGGTCGAGCTGGTCAAGGTCAACGTGGACGAGAACCCGCAGGTCTCCGCGGCCTTCCGGGTCCAGGGCATCCCCGCGGTCTACGCCGTGGCGGGCGGCAAGGTGGTCGACGGGTTCGTCGGCGCCCAGCCCGAGGCCGCCGTGTCCGAGTTCGTCGAGCGGCTGCTGCCCAGCGAGGCCGAGGAGCAGGTGTCGGCGCTGGTGGCGGCGGGCGACGAGCAGTCCCTGCGCCAGGCGCTGGAGCTCAAGCCCGACCACCACGACGCCATCGTCGGCCTGGCCGAGCTGCTGGCCGGCCGGCGGGCCAACGGCGACGAGGACGAGGCGCTGGCCCTGCTCGGGCGCATCCCCGAGTCGGCCGAGACCCGGCGGGTGGCGGCGCTGGTCCGCACCGGTGCGAGCGACGGCGAGTCGTCCGGCGACGAGATCACGGCCAAGCTCGACGCGCTGCTCGACCAGGTCAAGGCCGACGACGACGCCCGGCAGGAGTACGTCGACCTGCTGGAGGTGCTGGGCAGCGACGACCCCCGCACCGCCGACTACCGCAAGCGCCTCACCAGCCGGCTGTTCTGACCACGCCGTCGCCGCCGTGCGGCTGGAGCGCCACGACGGCTACTGGCTGCTGATCGGCGTGGCCGCGCCCGGGGCCACGGCCACGACGCTGGGGCCGCTGATCCTCATGCGGGCGTCCGGGGTCGGGAACGCCCGGCTGCTGCGCCACGAGCTGGAACACGTCCGCCAATGGCGTGAGCAGGGGGCCGGCGGCTTCCTGCGGCGCTATCTCGGCGCGTACGTGCGGTGGCGGGCGCGCGGCTACCCGCACTGGGCCGCCTACCGGCGGATCCCGGCCGAGATCGAGGCCGAGTGGATCGCCCGGAGGACGGGCTGAGGGCACGGGCTCGGGCCGGGCCAGGCGCCAGCGGCTACGGGTCGAGCGCGTCGAGGATCAGCCACCACGACGCCAGCCCGTGCTCGCACCAGGCGTCGGGGGCGACGAGGCACTCGTCGGGGCAGCGGCAGACCCCGTCGTCGACCCACTCGGCCAGCGTGTCGGCGTCCGGCGGCGCCCAGCCGCTGTGGAGCTCGAACCAGGCGTGGGCGTTGGCGATGGCGAGGGCCGCGGTGAGGCGCACGACACCATGATGCCGGGGCGCGCGCCGAAGGGGGTCGGAAGGGGCTAGGGTGCGCTCACCGGGCCTTCGGGCCGGGTCTCGCCGGCGCTCCCGGTCCATCGGGTGAGCGCAGCCGCACCGCTGGCCCTCCGGGCCTCGCGTGCCTCCTATCGCCGCCTGGGCGGCCTCCCCCTGCTTCCGCGCGCTCTCCCGGAGGACGGCGATGTCCGATCCCGTGACCCTGCCCCCTGACGTGTCCCGACCCGTCCCGCGCCTCGACCTGGCGCGACAACCTGGCCACCGTCGTCGGTGGCCTCGACCTCTCGCCCGGTCGCCTCCTGGCGGGGGCGGCCGCGCTCGGCATCGCCGTCGTCGTGGCGTTCCGGCTGCTGGCGCCGCCGGCGCCGGCGGCCGAGATGCAGCTGCCGTACGCCGAGGCGCCGGCGGCGCCGGCCGCCGCGGTGTCCGACGGCCTCCGCGCCGTCCGGGTCCGCCCCGCCGGGGTCCGGCGGCGAGGGCGGGGGCGAGGGCGAGCAGGTGGTCGTGCACGTGGCCGGCGCGGTGGTGACGCCCGGCATCCAGCGCCTGCCCGCCGGCGCCCGGGTGGTCGACGCGGTCGACGCCGCCGGTGGCACCGCGCCCGACGCCGACATGGCTCGGCTCAACCTGGCCGCCGAGCTGGCCGACGGCCAGCAGGTGTACGTGGTCCGGGTGGGCGAGGTCGCCGCCGCGGCGCCGTCTCCCGCCGGCCCGGACGCACCCGAGGCGATCGTCGACCTCAACACGGCGACCGCCGCCGACCTCGAGCAGCTGCCGGGCGTGGGCCCGGCCACGGCCGAGGCCATCATCGACCACCGCGAGCAGCACGGACCGTTCAGCTCGGTCGACGGCCTCCTCGACGTCCGCGGCATCGGCGACGCCAAGCTGGCCCAGCTGCGCGACCGGGTGGCGGTGTAGGGGCGATGTCCGATCGCTGGGTCCCGTCCTCGCCGTCCGGGTCGTGGTCAGTCTGCGGCGATCCTGTGCCCGGTCGCCTCGGCCGGGGTCAGTGCCGCGGGTCACGGTGGCGGGCGATGTGCCGGCGGCCCGACCCGGCAACGTCCGCGGGTGCGGTCATCGGCGGTGGGCAGGTGGGGGTGTCGGGCCGTGTCTGATCGCTGGGCCGTCGTCCTCGCCATGGTCACGTTCGCCGCGGCCCTCGCTGCGGTCGACGGCCACGTGGGCCGGGTTCCGCTCGCGGCGGGGCTGGTCGTGCTGGCCGGGGCCTGGGTGCTCGGCCGCCTCCGCCGGTTCCGGCCCGAGGTGCTCGTGCTCGCCGCCGGGCTGCTCGCCGTGTCCCTGGCCCAGCGCTCGCTCGACGGGCTCGGGGCACCGCTGGCCACCGGTCCCGTCCGGGCCGAGGTCACCCTCGTCGGCGATCCCGTGCCCGACTCGTCGGGCGGGGCGAGCGCCGACGTCCGCCTCGGCGGGCGCCGGCTCGCGGCCCACGCCCGCAACGCCGCGGCCGCCACGCTCGACGACCGGCTCATGGGCGAGCGGGTCACCGTCATCGGCACCGTGCGACCGCCGGGCGCCGCCGAGGCCTGGGCCCGCCACCGGCATCTGGCCGGCCGCCTCGAGATCACGACGGTCACGGGCTGGCGGGCGGGCGACCCGGTCACCCGGGCGGCCAACGGCATCCGCCGCACGCTGGCCGCCGGCGCGTCGTCGCTGCCGGAGCGGCACCGCAGCCTGCTGGCCGGCGTCACCCTCGGCGACGACCGCCACCAGCCGGCCGACATGACCGACGCCTTCCGCGGCGCCGGGCTCACCCACCTGCTCGCCGTGAGCGGGCAGAACGTCGCCTTCGCCCTGGTCATCGCGGCGCCCCTGCTGTCGCGGCTGCGCTTCGGACCCCGGCTGGTGGTCACGCTGGGGGTGCTCGCCGGCTTCGCGCTGCTCACCCGCTGCGAGCCGTCGGTCCTGCGGGCCACGGCGATGGCCTCGGTCGCGGCGCTCGGTGCTGCGGTCGGGCGCCCGGCCTCGACGTTGCGGGCGCTGGCGCTGGGCGTGGCCGGCATGGTGCTCGTCGACCCGCTGCTGGTGACGTCGCTCGGGTTCCGCCTGTCCGTGGCGGGCGCCGCCGGCATCGTGATCGGCGCCGCCCGCCTCGCCGACGCGCTGCCCGGCCCCCGCTGGCTGGCCGCCCCGCTGTCGGTGACCCTGTCCGCACAGGTGGCCGTGTCGCCGTTGCTGGTGGCGGCGTTCGGCTCGGTGCCGCTGGCCTCGGTGCCGGCGAACCTGCTCGCGGTCCCCGTGGCCGGTCCGATCATGGTCTGGGGCCTGACGGCGGGCCTCGTCGCCGGCGTCCTCGGCGGGTCGGTGGCCGCGGTGCTGCACCTGCCGACCCGGCTGCTGCTGTCCTGGCTCGACGGGGTGGCCCGTGCCGCCGCGGGCTGGCCGCTCGGCGACCTCGGTCCGGTCCACCTCGCGGTGCTGACGGTGGTGGTGGCGGCGGTGTGGGTCGCCCGGTCCCGTCCCGCCCCTGTCGGGCTGCCCGGGCGTCGCCGCCGGCGCTGGCAGGTGGCGCTCGGGGCCGGACCGATGGCCGCGGTCATGGTCGCCACGGTCGCCCTGCCCGCCCGCGGCGGCACGGCCGGCGCGTCCCGGCACGAGCTGGGCGCCGGGGCGGTGCTCTGGCACGCGGGCGGACGCGGCGTCGTCGAGCTCGACGGCCGGGCCCGCGCCGGCGCCGTCCTGGCCGGGGCGCGGGACCGCGGCGTCGCCCGCGTCGACATGGCCGTGCTGCGCACCGGCGCGGCGCGGGCGGCGGACGTCGCCGCGACGCTGCGGTCCCGCTGGCCCCGCCTCGTCGTGCTGGCGCCCGGCCCCGACGGCCCGCCCACCGGCACGGTGGTCGTCGCCGGCGAGCCTGCGCGTGCGCGTCGTCGCCCGTGGGCGCGACCACCTGGAGGTCGACGTCACCTGGTTCTGCCCGGAGCCGTGTCCGCCGGGCACGGCGCGGGCCGGCGCGCCGCTGACCGGCCTGCGGCGCCGGCCGGGCGCCCGGGCCCGCCGGTCGTCGCGCCGGCGGTCAGTTCTGCGAGGCGAGCTGGTTGGCCTGCTCGCCCGCCACGATCGCCACCAGCTGGGCCCGGCTGCGCAGGCCCAGCTTCCGGTAGATGCCCTGCAGGTGGTAGTCGACCGTCTTGACGCTGATGAACAGCTTCTCGGCGGCGTCCCGGTTGGACACGCCGTGGCCGACCACCATCGCCACCCTCAGCTCCGCCGGGGTCAGCCGCGAGTCGAGCGATGCCCAGGCGCGGTTCGCCTCGCCCCGCAGCCGCGATGCCCGCTCGCTCCACGCCCGGGCGCCGATCCGGTCGAAGATCGTGCGGGCGCGGGCGATGTCGGTGGCACCGCCCCGCCGGTCGCCGGCGGCCACCCGGCGCTCGCCCCGCGCCAGCAGGGTGCGGGCCTCCTCGAACGGGGCGTCCACGGCCGCGAAGCCGGCCAGCGCCCGGTCGAGCCGGGCATCCGGGTCCAGCTCGACCACCGGGTCGCCGTCGTCGTCGGCCGGCGCCCCCACCCCGAGCAGCGCCCCGCACCGGTGGGCGGTGGCGAGCGCCCAGGGCCGCTCCGTGACCCTGGCCAGCTCCTCCAGCCGGGCCAGCAGGTCGCAGGCATCGGCGTGCCGGCCGCAGGCGTGGTACGCCTCGATGGCGTCGCCGTGCCACCACAGGAACCCCGGCTCCCCGATGTGCCCGGCGAGCGCGGCCACCTCGTCGAAGTGGTCGGCGGCCTTCTCGAACCGGCCCGCCCCCAGCTCCAGCAGCCCGAGGCCGCTGTGCGCCCAGGCGGTCAGGTGGTCGATGCCGAGCGGCACCGACGTCGCCAGCGTCTCCTCGGCGTAGTCGCGGCACGCGGCCTCGTGGCCGAGGCCCGCCTCCAGCCGGGTGAGCACGACCGACGTGAACGAGCGCGACACCGGGTTGCTGCTGGCCCGCTGCAGCGACCGCAGGTGGCTGAGCTGGGCCAGGCTCTCGGCCCACCGGCCGCGCCGCCACAGCGCCTCGGCCCGCACCATGCGGGCGCCGACCGACCGGCCCAGCATGCCCGCGGCCTCGCTGTGCTCGATGACCATCGACAGCAGCTCGACGGCCCGCTCGTTGTCGCCCCGGGTCAGGTAGGCGTACGCGCAGAGCTGGATGATGGTGGCGACGCCCTGGTCGTCCTTGTCGTCGAGGTTCGCCACGGCCAGCTGCCCGATGGGCTCGATCGCGACCTCGGAGGCCGGGCCGCCGCCCGCGAAGAACGCCGCCAGCGCCCGCACGGCGTAGGCGCCGAACAGCACGCCGGGCTCGCCCGCCTGCTCGGCGGCCGCCGCCGCGGCGCCGGCCGCCTCGATGGCGCCGTCGACGTCGAGGCGCATGAGCCGGGCCATGGTCGCGTGCAGCAGCAGCACCGCCGAGAGCCCGGGCTCGGCCTCGGCCGTCGCCCAGGCGTGGTGCTCGAAGATCTCGACCGCCCGGCCTGCGCCCGACAGCCAGGTCTCGGCCTGTCCGAGGATGATGGCCATCTCGCCCCGCGTCACCGGATCGTCGGTCCGGTCGATGGCGGGCCGCAGCAGCGCCGCGGCCCGCTCGAAGTCGCCGGCCGCCCAGCGCACGTCGGCGGCGCCGAGAACGAGGCGTGCCCGCTGGTCGCCGGCCGGGGCCAGACGGGCCGCCTGCTCGTAGGCCTCGGCCGCGGCCACCACGGCGCCGCGGCGGTAGGCGAGCGCGGCCGCGTCGGCCAGGCGGTCGGCGACTCCGGGCTCGGCGCCGACCACGCTCTGGGACAGGTGCCAGATCGCCCGCTCGTCGAGGCCGGCGGCGTCGGTGGCCCGGGCCAGCGCTCCGTGCAGGTCCCGCCGCTGCCCGGGGTCGAGCACCTGGTGGGCGGCGCACCGCAGCAGCGGGTGACGCCACGCCACCCGGCCGGGCTCCAGGGTCACGACGCCGGCAGCCTCGGCGGGCTCGAGGTCGGCGGTGGCGCCGCCGAGGTCGGCCAGCGCGGCCTCGACCAGGTCCAGGTCGCCGTCGGGCACGAGCGCCGCCACGCCCAGGGCGTTCAGGGTGGGTGCGGCCAGCCCGGTCGAGCCGGGCGCGGAAGCCCGCCAGCAGATGGTCGTCGACGGGCAGCACCGACGGCAGCGGCGCCTCGCCGGCGCGCTGCGCGGGGGTGAGGCCCCGCACGCCCTCGATCAGCGCGAGGGGATTGCCGTGCGTCAGCTCCCAGCAGCGCTGGGCGACGCCGGGATCCACGCCGATCCGGGCCAGCAGCTCGATGGCGGCGTCGGCGTCGAGCCCGTGCAGCTCGACGGCGGGGAACCGTGTCTGGTCCAGCAGGCAGGGCACGCCCGATCGCTGCGCGAACACGATGCCGACCCGGTCGGCCGCGCAGCGGTGGGCGGCGAACACGAGGGCCTCCAGGCTGGCCCGGTCCATCCAGTGGGCGTCGTCGACGAGGATGGCGAGCGGCCTGGTCACGGACACCTGCGAAAGCAGCGACAGCGCCGCGCCGTAGACGGTGAGGGCCGACCCGTCGGCCGGCTCCAGGCCCAGCGCCCCCCGCAACGCCCGGGCCTGGGCGTCGGTCAGGTCGTCGACGTGGTCGAGCAGCGGCCGCAGCACCGCCGTGAGGCCCGAGAAGGCGAGCTCGCTCTCGAACTCGACACCCGTGGCCCGCAGGACGGTCAGGTGGCGGTCGGCCGCCGCGGTCGCCATCCACTCCATCAGCGCGGTCTTGCCCTGTCCGGCCTCGCCCCGCACGACCAGCACCGACGCCTGGCCGGCGACCGCGCCGTCGAGCAGGCGCGCGAGCGCGCCCAACTCTGGGTCCCGCCCCAGGGGAACGGGGACCGAACTTCCGCCGTTGTCGGGCATGCCTGCTCCCGGACTGTTGGGCCCTACCCGGTGCTGATGTTAGGCGGCCGCGGGCGGCGCGATCGCGCGGGGCGGGCGCAGAACCTGGGAATTCCCCTGGGGACGCGCCCGGGGCGGTTCATGCACGATCCGCGGATGCTCACCCCCTCGGGCAAGATCGTCGCCGTCGCCGCGGCCGCGTTCCTGGCCGCGGGGACGGCGCTCAACTACCGCGAGCTGCTGGCCGTGGGCGTCGCCTGCCTGCTGGCCCTGGTCACGGCGCTGTGGTGGATCCTGTTGCGGCCCGAGCTGGTGGCCAGCCGGACGGTGACGCCGCCCCGGGTCACCGAGGGGGAGGCCGCCCGGGCGGTGCTCACCCTGACGAACGAGGGGGCGCGGCGCAGCCCGCCGATGCTGGCGGTCGAGGCGATCGGCGATCGGCGGGTGGCGGTCCCGCTGCCGAGCCTGGCCCCGGGGGCGGCCACCACGGCCCGCTACGACCTGCCCACCGACCGCCGGGGCGTCTACCGCGTCGGGCCACTCACGATGGCCCGGTCCGACCCGCTGCGGCTCGTGTCGGTGGCCCAGGAGCACGTCTCGCTGTCGACGCTGGCCGTGCATCCCCGCGTCCACACCGTCGACCCGGTGCCGACGGGCCGCGCCCGCGACATGGACGGTCCCACGACGTCCACGTCGCCCCAGGGTGGCATCGCGTTCCACAGCCTGCGCGAGTACGTGCCCGGGGACGACCTGCGCCTCATCCACTGGCGCTCCACCGCCCGCCGGGGCTCGCTCATGGTGCGCCACAACGTGGTCCCGAACGAGCCGCGGCTGATGGTGGTGCTCGACACGAGCGCGGCGCCCTACGGCGACGCCTCGTTCGAGGACGCCGTGCGGGTGGCCGCCTCCCTGTGCGTGGCGGCCTGCGACGGCGGCTACCCGCTGGCGTTCCGCACCACCAGCGGGGCGGCGACGGCCGCCGACCGCACCGGCGAGGGTCGGGCCGCGATCCTGGACCTGCTGGCCGGCATCGAGCGCTCCGACGACGATCCCGGGCTCGTGGCCCTGACCGGCATGGTCCCCGAGGAGGCCGGCGTCTCGCTCGGCGTCGTCACGGGCCAGGCCCCGAGCGACCAGGTGGGCAGCATCTCCGCGGTCCGCTCCCGGTTCGACATGGTGAGCCTCGTCATGGTGGGCGAGGAGTTCGACAGGCCCGCGCCCGCGGTGTCGGGGGCCTACGTCGTCAACTGCCGCACGAGCGAGGACTTCGCCCGGGCCTGGAACGCGGGGGTGCGGCGGTGAGCGAGCGAAGCGAGCGAACCATCAACACAGTGCGTTCCTCGGCACGAAGTGCCGATCGGTCACTGCGTGCACCCCGAAGGGTGCACCAGTGAGCCGTCCGGCGCGGGGCGTGGCCGTGGAGGTCGCGCTGTGCGGGCTCGCCGCCGGCCTGACCGGGCTGGTGTACACCGGGTTCTTCGCCGGCTGGTCCTCGGTGCCGGCCGTGGTGGGGGCGGCCGCCGTGGGGCCGCTGGTCGTCCTGGGTTCGCTGCGGCTCGGGTGGTCGCCCGGGCGGGCGGCGGTGCTCGCCGCTGCGGTCCTCGCGCTGTACTCCGTGCTGGCGGTGTACTGGGGCGCCACCAGCGGCGGCCTGCCGGGGCCCGGAGCGTGGGCCGCGCTGGGGCGCGGCCTGGTCGACGGCTGGGCGGAGATGCTGTCGGTGGGGTTGCCGGCGGACGCCGAGGGCGACCTGCTGATCACCCCGGTGGTCCTGACCGGGGCCGCGAGCGCGGCGTCCGCGGTGCTGGCGGTGCGGACCGCGTCGCCGCTGGCGCCGCTCGCCCCGGTGGCGGTGGCGTTCGTGGCCGCGCTGGTGCTGGTGGCCGCGGCGGGCCGCCCGCACCTGGCGGTCACGGCGGCCGTCCTCGCCGCCGGCCTGCTGCTCGTCCTCCTGCGGGCCGGCCGACTGGCCGCGTCGGGCGTCGAGAGCGCGCGGCTGGCAGGAGAGTCCGGTGGCGATCCCGGCGTCGGCGGCGACGCCCCGGTCGCCGTCGAGGAGCGCGCGGCTGCATCCGCCGCGCCTCCACCCGGTGACGGCCGGCGCCGTCTGGGACGCGTCGGTCCGCTCGCATTCGGCGGACCGGTCGTCGTGGCGCTGGCCGTCACCGGGCCCCTCATCGCGGGGGTCGTCCCCCTGGCCTCGGGCGACCGCTTCGACCCGCGCGAGCTGCGCGACGTGCGCCTCGACATCGACGAGTCGCTGAGCCCGCTGGTCGAGATCAAGTCCCAGCTCGGGGCCGAGCGACCGGGCGAGCTGTTCACGCTCGACGTGGACGGGCTCCCCGCCGGGGTCGACCGCGTCCGGGTGGCGGCGCTCGACGCCTATGACGGCGCCCACTGGACGACCACGGCCGAGTACCGGCTGGCGGGCGCGGAGTTGCCGGCCGACCCGCTGTGGGAGGGCGGGCCGCAGCCGGTCGCGGCGGTGCGCCAGCGGATCACGGTGACCGGGCTCGACGGCCCGTTCCTCCCCGTCATCGGCCGGCCGAGCGAGGTCGCCGGCGGGGCCGGGCTGGCCTACGACGCCGGGTCGGGCACGCTCGTGCGCACCGGGTCCACGACCCGGACGCTCCGCTACGAGGTGGTCGGCGAGGTCGGTGCGCTGCCCGTCGTGGACGACGCGGAGGACCTCGACGGCCTGCGGGCGGCGGCCGGGCCGCCGACTCGACCCCTACCGCACCCCGCCGGCGGAGGTGCCGCCGGCGCTCGCCGACCTGGCGCTGCTGTGGGCGAACCTGTCGGACACCCACGCCGGCGAGCTGCTGGCGCTGCGCGACCAGCTCCTGCAGGTCCGCTACGACGACTCGAGCGACGCCCCGCCCGGCCACTCCTACGGGGCCCTGCTGAGGATGCTCACGGGCGAACCGTCCGAGCGGGAGGGCTACGCCGAGCAGTTCGCGTCGGCGTACGCGCTGCTGGCCCGCGAGCGCGGGTTCGCGACCCGCGTGGTCGTCGGCTACCTGTTGCCCGAGCCGGAGTCCGACGGGCGCTACCTGATCACCGAGGCCCAGGCCCACGCGTGGCCCGAGGTGTACCTCGTGGGCCACGGCTGGGTGGTGGTCGAGCCCACCGACCTGTCGCGCATCGGCGCACCCGCCGACCCCGGCGACGACGCCACCGAGCCGCCCACCGAGTCGCCCGGGCGCGAGGGCGAGCCCGTCGATGCGAGCGAGCCACGGGTCGTGGTCGACGACGCCGCCCGGTCGACCGGAGGCGGCGACCGGCTGCGTGACGGCGCCGCGGTCGGCGGCCTGGTGCTGCTCGGCGCGCTGGCGCTGGTCCCGGTGGCCGCCGTGGTGGGGAAGGCCCAGCGTCGCCGGCGGCGGCGCCGGGCGGGGCGTCCCGCCGACCGGGTGGTGGGCGCGTGGCGCGAGACCGTCGACCGTCTGAGCGAGCACGGCGTGGACGTCGGCCCGTCCGCCACCTCGACCGAGGTGGCGGCCCGGGCCACGGCGCGGTTCAACGGCTCGGTCACCGCGGTCGGACCGCTGGCGTCGCTGGTGGCCGTGGCCGTGTACGCGCCGGTCGAGCCGAGCGACGACGCGGCGCGGCAGGCCTGGGAATGGGAGCGGACCGCCCGCCGCGAGCTCGATGCGGTGGGCGGGACCCGCGGCTGGTTGGCGGCGCGGGTCGACCCGCGGCCGCTCGTACGGAGGTGGCGGAAGCGATGAGTGCACGGTTGCGGCGTCCGGCCCTGTGGGCCGCGTCGGTGGGTGTGTGCCTGGCGGCGGTCGGCGTGGTCGCCACCGGCGACGGCACGCCACCGGCGCGGGTCGACCTGCGTGCCGGCGGCGCGTGGGTCGGGTCGTCCGTGGGGCTGCTGACGCTGATCGACGGCGACTCCGGCGAGGTCGTGGCCCGGGTCGACGTCGGCGAGGCGTCGGGCGCGCTCGTCGCCGCCCAGCACGGCCCGGTCGGCTACGCCGTCGACGGGGCGAAGGGCACCGCCGTGCGGATCGATCCCCGGACGTTCGAGACGGGCCGGGCGACCGAGGTGCTGGCCTCGCCGTCCGGCTCGGTGTCGGTGCACGCCACGGCCCGCGGCCTCTACGTCCTCGACCCCGAGCAGGGGCGGGTGGCGGTGGCGGCGCCGCGCGACCTGTCGGTGGACGACGGGTCGGGCGAGTCGCTGGCCGAGGAGGTCGGCTCGAGCGTGGTCGACCGCGACGGCCGGCTGTGGCTGCTCGGCGGTGCGTCGGGCGACCTCCTGTGGTTCGACGGCGCCGACCGCCACCAGCGCGAGGCGGTGGTCGAGCGGCCGGCGGCGTCCGAGCTGGTGGTGGCCGACGGCGTCCCGGTGCTCGTGGACCGCGCCGCCCGCACCGTGCGCGGCCTGACCGCGGACGGCGGGTTCTCCGGCGACGCCTGCCTGGACGTGCGGGCCGGTGACGACTCCGTCCGCTTCGGCGGGTCGGTCGAGCGCCGCCGGGTCTACGCCGTGTCCGGCGACCAGGGCGTGCTGCGGGCCAGCGACCTCGGCTCGGGGTCGTGCACCGACGTGGCCGTCCCCGTGTTCGCGGGCGGCGACGAGTTGGGCGCCCCGGTCGAGTCCCAGGGTCGGGTGTTCGTGCCCAACTTCACGGCGGGCACCGTGGCGGTCGTGGACGTCGACAGCGGCCGGGTGGCCGTGACGCCCGAGCCGGTGGCGGAGGGCGCCTTCGAGCTGTTCGCCGAGGACGGCATCGTCTTCTACAACGACCCGGACAGCGAGAAGGCCGGGGTCATCCACCTCGACGGCTCGTTCACGGCGGTCGCCAAGTACAACCCCGCCGACCCCAGCGAGGGCGTCGACAACCTGCCGCCGGCCGACGAGCCGGACGAGGTGGCCGCGCCCGATCCGGCCGCCCCGGGCCCCGACGCCGCGGTGCCGCCTCCGGCGGAGCCGGCCGCGCCGCCCCCCACCGTCCCGGCCGGGCCGCCCGACACCCGGCCGGCCCGCCCCGACGAACAGGGCACGCCGCCACCGCCGCCGGACGAGACCACGACGACCACGGACCCGCCCGCAGCCACGACCACCACGTCCACCGCCGCAGTCGACGACGACCACGACGTCGCCGCCGCAGTCCACGACGACGACGACCCAGCCCCCGCCGCCGCCTCCTCCGCCCCCGCCTCCGCCGCCGCCTCCTCCTCCACCACCGCCGCCGCCACCGCCCCCGCCGAACCGGGCGCCCAACGTCGACGTGTCACTGGCCGAGCTCATGTACCCGACGCTGAGCATGTCGGCCAGCGCGTCCGACCCCGAGACGTGGGTGACCCAGATGACCCTCTACCTCGACATCAGCTACGACTGCGTGCACGAGGTCGGGGGCGTGCCGATCTACTCGGACGGGCACTCGGGCGCCTACCGGTCGGCGGGGGGCGGCGAGATCAACGCCACCTACCCGGTGTCGTGCAGCTCCGGCTTCCCCGACAACGTGTCGGGGCGGGTCCGGGCGTCGGCCACCGACAGCCAGGGCGCCATCGGCTGGTCCGCCTGGACGCCCATCTACATCTCGCCCTTCTGACGGGGGACAGGGCCGCCGTGGGGGCGGCCTATCCTCCGGTCCGTGGCCGCCCCGACCCCTCCGCCGGCGCCCGTGGCCGGCACCGACCTGGTGCTCGCGGGCCGGGCCGTCGACCTCACCGCCCGGGTGCTGGTGGCGGGGGTCGTGCCCGCGCCGCGCTTCGGGCGTGAGGGCGAGGTGCTGGCGCTCGCCGCCGCGGTCGAGGCCGCCGGGGCCGACCTCGTGGACCTCACGCTGCCCCCGCGCCTGGCGGGCCCGGCGGCGCAGGCGGCCGGCGTTCCGGTGGCCATGCGGGCGGAGACCGACGCCGAGGTCCGGGCGGCGCGGGCGGCCGGGGCGCACCTCGTGCTCGTGGCGCCCGACCTCGCGGACCGGCTGGCGGGGGAGGGGAGCGCCGCGGCGGCCCTCGCCGTCGTGGTCGACGACCTCGGGGCCGTGGCGGCCGCCTGCGCCATGGCCGGCCGGCTCGGCCTGCCGGTGGCGGTCGACGCCTCCCGCTGGTCGGGGCCCGAGGCCGTGGGCCGGGAGGCCGCCGCGGTGGCGCTCGGCTGCCGCCTCATCCGCACGACCGACGTCCGCCGCAGCCGGCGGGTGGCCGAGGTGATGGGCGCCATCCTGGCGGCCCGGGGCGCGGCAGCGTGACCGACGTCCGGCTCGACGCGCCCGTCCACCTGGTGCGGGGCGACGACGAGGTGATCCTGCGGGACGCGGCCCGCGACCTGGTCCACGCGCTGGTCGGCGACCTCGACCAGGGCCTCGCCGTCGAGGAGGTGGGCGCCGAGCGGCACCGGCCCGCCGACGGCGGCGACCCGAGCCTCGACCCTCTGGTCGACGCGGCGCAGACACCGCCGTTCCTCACCGACCGGCGCATCGTCGTGGGTCGTGACCTCGACGTCTTCACCCGGGCCGACCAGGTCGCGCCGCTCGTCGGCTATCTGGCCGACCCGCTGCCGTCCACGTCGCTCGTGCTGGTGTGGGGCACCGGCCGCATCCCCAAGTCGCTCACCGACGCCGTCAAGGCGTGCGGCGGCCAGCAGGTCGACACCAGTCCCGGCCGCAAGGTGGCGGCCTGGGTCGACGAGCAGGTGGCGGGAACCGGCCTCAAGCTCGACCGGGCGGCGACCGACCGGCTGGTGGAGTGGGTGGGCGACGACCCGCAGCGCCTGGTCGGCCTGCTCGGCACGCTGGTGGGCAGCTTCGGCAGGGGCGCCCGCCTGGGCGCGGAGGACCTCGACCCGTTCCTGGGTGAGCCGGGCGGGGTCCCGCCGTGGGAGCTGACCGACGCGCTCGACCGGGGCGACATCGCCACCGCGCTCGCCAAGCTCCACCGCATGACGGGCGGGGGCGGGCGGCACGCCCTGCAGATCATGGCGACGCTCCAGAGCCACTACGGCCGGATGCTGGCCCTCGACGGCGCGCCGGTCACGGGCGAGAAGGACGCCGCCGCGCTGCTCGGCATGAAGGGCTCGACGTTCCCGGCCCGCAAGGCCCTGTCCCAGGCGCGCCGGCTCGGGCACGAGCGGGTCGTCGAGGCGATCGAGCTGCTGGCGGGCGCCGACATCGACCTGCGCGGCGGCAAGGCGTGGCCGGACGGCCTCGTGCTCGAGGTGCTGGTGGCCAGGCTCGCCCGCCTGGCCCGCTGACGATCAGGCGATCAGGCCTCGGACGAGGTCTGCGCCACCTTCGCCATGAGCCGCGACTTGCGCCGGGCGGCGGCGTTGCGGTGGATGACGCCCTTGGCGGCCGCGGTGTCGATGCGCTGGATGGCGGCGCGCAGCTTGGCGTCGGCGTCGTCGGCCCCCGCCTCGGCGGCGGTGACGGCCGAGCGGGTACGGGTCTTGAGCTCGGAGCGCACGGCCTTGTTGCGCTCCTGGCGCACGAGGTTCTGCTTGTTGCGCTTGATCTGGCTCTTGATGTTCGCCAACGGGGCCTACTCCTTCAGGACGAATAGCCGAGCCAGGCTAGCGGCGGATCCCGGGCGATGTCACCTTCGGCGATGTTTCCCGCTCATTGCCGCTTCGCGGCGGGCCGCTCGGGCCACGGCTGCGCCTCTGCTGCTGGACCTTGAAAGCCCGCCGCTACGCTCGCGTGACCCCCTATGGATCTCGATCGCATCCGCAACGTCTCGATCATCGCCCACATCGACCACGGCAAGTCGACGCTGGCCGACCGCATGTTGGAGCTGTGCGGCGCCGTCGATCCCCGGGACATGCGCGACCAGTACCTCGACTCGATGGACCTCGAGCGCGAGCGGGGCATCACCATCAAGTTGCAGTCGGTGCGACTCGACTACCGCGACCACGTCCTCGACCTCATCGACACCCCCGGCCACGTCGACTTCGGCTACGAGGTGTCCCGCAGCCTGGCCGCCTGCGAGGGCGTCATCCTGCTGGTCGACGCCGCGCAGGGCATCGAGGCCCAGACCCTGGCCAACTGCTATCTGGCGATGGAGCACGACCTCGAGATCGTGGCCGCGCTCAACAAGATCGACCTCCCGGCCGCCGACCCCGACCGGTACGCGGCCGAGATCGAGAACGTGCTCGGCATCCCCGCGGGCGACATCCTCCGCATCAGCGCCAAGACCGGCGAAGGGGTGGGCGAGCTGCTGGACGCCGTGATCGAGCGGGTCCCGCCACCGTCGGGCAGCGCGGACGACCCGTTGCAGGCCCTGATCTTCGACTCGCACTACGACCCCTACCGGGGGGTGGTGTCGTCGGTGCGGGTGGTCAACGGCACGCTCAAGTCCGGCAGCCGCCTGCGGTTCATGCAGGCCGGCGCCGTCCACGACGCCGACGAGATCGGCATCCGCACCCCGGACAACGTCCCCGTGGGCGCCCTCGGCCCGGGCGAGACGGGCTACCTCATCGCCGGCATCAAGGACGTGGCCGAGGCCCGCTCGGGCGAGACCGTCACCGAGGCATCCCGCCCCGCCGCCGCGCCGCTGGCCGGCTACCAGGACCCCAAGCCGATGGTGTTCTGCGGGCTGTACCCGATCGACGGCGACCAGTTCAGCGACCTGCGCGAGTCGCTGGAGAAGCTGCGCCTCAACGACGCCAGCTTCACCTACGAGCCCGAGACGTCCGGCGCCCTCGGCTTCGGCTTCCGCTGCGGGTTCCTCGGCCTGCTGCACATGGAGATCGTCCGCGAGCGGCTGGAGCGGGAGTTCGACCTCAGCCTCATCGCCACCGCCCCGTCGGTCGCCTACAACGTGTACACGGTGACGGGGGAGATGACGGAGATCGACAACCCGTCGGCGATGCCGCCCGCGGCCGCGATCGACCGCATCGAGGAGCCGTTCCTCACCTGCACCATCCTCACGCCCACGACGTACACGGGCACGCTCATGGAGCTGTGCCAGACCCGCCGGGGCGAGATGACCAAGCTCGAGTACCTGTCCCCGGAGCGCATCGAGCTCGTGTACCGGCTGCCGCTGGCCGAGGTGGTGCGCGACTTCTTCGACCAGATGAAGTCCCGCACCCAGGGCTACGCCAGCCTCGACTACGAGCCGGCGGGCTACGCGGCGTCCGACCTGGTGAAGGTGGACGTCCTGCTCAACGGCGTGGCGGCCGACGCGTTCAGCTCGATCATCCACCGGGACCGGGCCTACGACTACGGCCGGCGCATGGCCGAGAAGCTGCGGGAGCTCATCCCCCGGCAGATGTTCGACGTCCCCATCCAGGCGGCCATCGGCGGCCGCATCATCAGCCGCGAGACCGTCAAGGCCAAGCGCAAGGACGTGCTGGCCAAGTGCTACGGCGGCGACATCACCCGCAAGCGCAAGCTGCTGGAGCGCCAGAAGGAGGGCAAGAAGCGGATGAAGAACATCGGCCGCGTCGAGGTCCCCCAGGAGGCGTTCATCTCCGCCCTGCGCCTCGAGGACGACTGAGGCCGCGCCGCAGCGGGCGGCCCGATGCCGGTCACAGCGCCAGGTGCGCGTGGTGGGGGACGGCCCTCGCCGAACCGGTGCGCTGGACGAAGCCCGCACCGTCGCGTTCGATCGTGGTGTTGGGGCAGCCGCCGTCGCGGCCGGCCTGGTAGGTGACGGTGACGTGGTCGGGCTCGACGACGGCGCCCGAGGCGGTGACCGCCCGGAGCTCGGACCAGCGCACCGCGGCCGGCGGGTCGTCGCACGCCGCGAACACCTCCGACCACACGATCGGGGCGGTGAGGGAGTCCCCGCCGCCGTGGAGCTCCC
Source organism: uncultured Acidimicrobiales bacterium (assembly GCA_963759225.1). Taxonomy (GTDB): domain Bacteria; phylum Actinomycetota; class Acidimicrobiia; order Acidimicrobiales; family VFJN01; genus ZC4RG19. Next base: position 430,103 of record CAVWYL010000022.1, read on the forward strand.
GCACGGCCACGCCGTCGACGGCGCCGCGCCACCAGCCGGGTCGGCTGCCGCGTCCGATCACGAGGCGGTAGGGCCGGTGGGCCTCCCAGGCGAAGTCGCGGGTGTTGGGGTTGTCGGTGGCGCTGGGCAGCGGTGACCGGGTGCCGTCGAGGATGCCGCCCCGGTCGGCGTAGCCGCCCCAGTTCACGGCCGTGGACCCGGGGTGGGGCGGGTACCACTGCAGCCCCAGGTGGGCGCCCCCGTGCCGCCGGCGACCGGTGGCGAAGCTCGCCTGCAGCGCCCAGAAGTACAGCTCGGGCACCGCGGGCGGCTCGACGACCTCGAGCGTGGCGGCCACCTCGACCAGGGCCTCGCCCGCCGGCAGGCCGCCCCAGTGGAGGTGGAACGAGGACGCCCCGTTGGCGGAGTCGGGCACCGAGCCAGTCAACCAGACCCGCATCCGCGCTCGGGCCGCCGATCGTCGACCACGTGCCGAGCGCCGCGGCCGCGTTACGGCGCCACGACGAAATCCGGCTCGCCCGTTAGCACTCGGTACAATCGACTGCTACCCGGGGTTGACGGGCGGCGCAGGGCTGCCGGCCACCGGCCAAAGGACCATGCTCGACGAACGCAAGGCGGCCATCCTCCGGGCCGTCGTGGAGGAGTACATAGACACGGCCCAGCCGGTCGGCTCCGGGCACGTCGCCCACGCGCCCGGCGTCGACGTGTCCTCCGCCACCGTCCGCAACGAGATGGCGACCCTGGAGGCCGACGGCTACCTGCGGCAGCCGCACACCTCCGCCGGCCGGGTCCCGACGGAGAAGGGCTACCGGTTCTTCGTCGACCACCTCCGCCAGCCGGCCCGGCTGCAGGGCCGGTCTGCCGAGGAGGTGCGCGACTTCTTCGCCCGGGCCCACGGCGAGGTCGAGCAGATGCTGTCGGAGACCAGCCGGCTGCTGGTCAACCTCACCAACCTGACCAGCGTCGTCGTGGCGCCCGTGACCGCCGAGGCCACGCTGCGATCCGTCCAGCTCGTGGGGCTCACCAGCACGGCCGCCCTGGCCGTGGCCGTCTACAGCGACGGCACGGTCGACAAGCACACGATCGAGCTGCCCGACGGCGCCGGTGACGAGCGGGTCGCCGCCGCATCCGCCCACCTGACCGCCCACCTCGCCGGCAGCCGGCGGCACGTCCCCGGCAGCGTTCCGGCCACCGGCGACGCCGCCACCGACGCGCTGGCGGCGGCCGCCGTCGACGCCCTCGCCCTGCGGCCGGGCGACGACCCCGAGCACGTCTACGTGGGCGGCACCGCCCGCATGGCCCAGGCGTTCGACGCCATCGAGACCGTGCGCGAGGTCCTCGGCATCCTCGAGCAGCAGTTCGTGGTCGTGTCCCTGCTGCGCGACGTCATCGACCGGGGCCTGCATGTCGCCATCGGCACCGAGACCGGGGTGGCGCCCCTCGCCGAGTGCGCGATCGTGGTCGCCCCCTACGACATCGAGGGCGAGCGCGCCGGCACGATTGGCGTGCTCGGACCCACCCGGATGAACTATCCCCAGGCGCTCGCGGCCGTGGCCGTGGTCAGTCACCGCCTGTCCGACCGGCTCACCGAGGGTTGATCGTGGCCACCGACTACTACGAGCTGCTGGGCGTGTCCCGCACCGCCACCCCGGACGAGATCAAGCGCGCCTTCCGCCAGCTCGCCCGCCAGCTCCACCCGGACACGGGTCACGGCGACCCCGAGTCCGAGGCCCGGTTCAAGCAGGTGGCCCACGCCTACGAGGTGCTCTCCGACCCCGAGAAGCGGCGGCGCTACGACACGTTCGGCCCGGACGGGGTCAACGGCGCGTCCAACACGGCCGACCCGTTCGGCGGGTTCGGCGGCATCGGCGACATGTTCGAGGCCTTCTTCGGCGGCAGCCCGTTCGGCGGGCGGGGCCGGGGGCAGTCCGGGCCGCCCCGCGGGTCCGACCTCGAGGTCGTGGTCGACCTGGAGTTCACCGAGGCGGTGTTCGGCTGCGAGCACGCCGTGCCGGTCCGCACCGCGGTCGAGTGCCCGGCCTGCGGGTCCACGGGGGCCGCCGACGGCACCCAGCCGGTCACCTGCTACGAGTGCCAGGGCACCGGCCAGGTCCAGCGCGTGCGCCAGTCGCTGATCGGCCAGATGGTGACCTCGTCGCCGTGCGCCCGTTGCGCCGGTTCCGGTCAGATCATCGCCAACCCCTGCGCCGAGTGCCGGGGCGAGGGGCGCACGGTCGAGGAGCGCACCTACACCGTCGAGATCCCCGCCGGGGTCGACTCCGGATCCACGCTGCGGCTCTCGGGCCGGGGGGCCGTCGGCCCCCGGGGCGGGACGGCCGGCGATCTCTACGTCCACCTGCGGGTCGAGCCCCACGAGCGGTTCGAGCGCGACGGCTACGACCTGCACAGCACGCTGCGCCTGCCGTACACGCAGGCCACGCTCGGCGCCACCATCCAGTTCGAGACGCTCGAGGGCACCGAGGAGATCGACATCCCCCGGGGCACCGAGTCGGGCACCACCTTCCGCCTCCGCAGCCGGGGCGTCCCCCACCTGGAGCGGCGCAACCGCGGCGATCTGCTCATCGACGTGGTGGTCGAGGTGCCGACCGAGCTCAGCGAGGAGGAGGAAGAGGTCATCCGCCGCCTGGCCGAGCTGCGGGGCGAACCGGTGGCCCCGTCCGTGAGCGGGCTGATCTCGAAGTTGCGCTCGGCGTTCAAGTGACGCCCGTGGCGCTCAGCCCGGTGACGGCCCGAGCGCACGCGTTCGTGCCCGACCTCGACGATCCCCGCCTCGACGCCGGCGATCACCACCACCTGGTCCGCGTCCTGCGCCTGCCGCCGGGCAGCGAGGTGACCGTCGGCGACGGCGCCGGGCGGTGGCGGCCCGGCCGGCTGACCGGGGGCCCGGCGGTCGAACCGCTCGGCGACGTCGTGGTCGACCCGCGGCCCGAGCCACCCATCACCGTCGCATTCGCCCTGGTCAAGGGGGAGCGGCCCGAGTTGACGGTGCAGAAGCTGACCGAGCTGGGCGCCGACCGCATCGTCCCGTTCGTGGCCGAGCGGTCCGTCGTCCGCTGGGACGCCCACAAGGCCGAGCGGCAGGGGCGACGGTTGTCCGCCATCGCTCGCGAAGCCGCCATGCAGTGCCGGCGGACCTGGCTGCCCGAGGTCGGACCGCTCGTCGACTTCGCCGACGTGGCGGCCCTGCCCGGCGCCGCGCTGGCCGACCGCGACGGGTCGCCGCCGTCCCTGTCCCGGCCGGTGGTGCTCGTCGGTCCCGAGGGTGGGTGGGCGCCCACAGAGCGGGCGGCAGGACTCCCGAGCGTTCGGATCGCAGCGCATGTGTTGCGGGCGGAGACGGCGTCGATTGCCGCCTGTGGTCTATTGACGTCATTACGTAACGGAATACTGCTGCGAAAAGGAGTAGTCCAACGCCTACGGTGGTGGTCCTCGCTGTTTCGTGTCATCTAGAATCAAAGACACGCACTTTGGCACACGCGCAGTGATTGTCCACACACCTGATTGGTGCGTAGAGTAGGCAAACGCCCGTCCCGGGCCGATCCCGGGGGGCTGCGTGGGTCTGGCCGGGCTTCTGGGGAACGGCCGAGGGAGGAACATCCATTATGGACACTGACGTCGAAGTCGAGCGCGACAGCGGCTATGCCGCGAAAGTCGGAGCCCGGCTTCGTTCGATCCGTCGCCAGAAGCACCTGTCCCTGCAGGACGTCGAGGCGGCATCCGAGCACGAGTTCAAGGCGTCCGTGCTCGGGGCCTACGAGCGGGGCGAGCGGGCCATCTCGGTCCCGCGCCTGCAGCGCCTGGCCCGCTTCTACCGCGTCCCCGTCGACCAGATGCTGCCGAGCGACGACGAGCTGGGTATTCGCTCGCCGTCGGGCGACGAGCAGATCGTCGACCTCACCGAGCGCATGCGCGGGCCGCGCCGCGACGACCGGCCGGTCACCATCGACCTGGGTGCCGTCGAGCAGCTCGGCGGGCAGGAGGGCGAGATGCTGGCCCGCTACCTGCGGATGATCCAGGTGCAGCGGGGCGACTACAACGGTCGCATGCTCACCATCCGGCGCGAGGACCTGCGGGCCGTGGCCTGCATCCTCGACTGCCATCCCGACCAGGTGCCGGCCCGGCTCGACAGCTTGGGTCTCTGCCTCGTCCGCTGAGAGGAGGCCGGTCGCGGACCAGCGTCCCGAGGGTTCCGCAGCGGCGCCGTTCGGCGTGTACGTCCACGTGCCGTTCTGCGCGGCCCGCTGCGACTACTGCGCCTTCGCCACCTGGACCGACCGGCACCACCTCCAGCACGCCTACCTCGACGCCTGCCTGACAGACGTCGAGCGATCCGTGGCCGCCGGCTTGCCGGCGGCCACGAGCGTGTTCGTGGGCGGAGGCACGCCCTCCCTCGTGGACCCGGCCCGGCTGGTGGCCGTGCTCGACGCGGTGCCCAAGGCGCCGGGGTGCGAGGTCACGGTCGAGTGCAACCCCGACACGGTGACCCCGGCCCTGGCCGAGACGTATGTCGCCGGCGGCGTCAACCGGATCAGCCTGGGCGTGCAGTCGATGGTCGACCACGTGCTGGCGGCGCTGGGGCGGACCCACGACCCCGCCAACGTGCGCCGGGCGGTGACCTGGTTCCGGGAGGCGGGCATCCCAACCCTCAACCTCGACCTCATCTACGGGTCGAGGGTCGAGTCGATGGACGACTGGCGGCGGACGGTCGGGTCGGCGCTGGAGCTGGCTCCGGCCCATGTCAGCGCCTACGCGCTGACGGTCGAGCCGGGCACGGCCCTGGCCGCCGACGAGGCCCGCCACCCGGACGACGACGACCAGGCCGACAAGTACCGGCTGGCCGCCGTGCTGCTCGAGGAGGCGGGGCTGGGGTGGTACGAGATCTCCAACTGGGCCCGGCCGGGGCACGAGTGCCGGCACAACCAGCTCTACTGGTCGATGGGCGAGTACCAGGCGTTCGGGTGCGCCGGCCACTCGCATCGGGCCGGCCGCCGGTTCTGGAACGTGCGCACGCCGGAGCGCTACATCGCGGCGGTGGCGGCCGCCGAGTCGCCCGAGGCCGGCGGCGAGACGCTGGACGCCGAGGAGCGCCGCCTCGAGGCGCTGCAGCTGGCGGTCCGGACCCGGGGCGGGGTGCCGGTGGCCGCGGTGCCGCTCGACCAGGTGGGTGACCTCGTGTCCGTCGGCACCGACGACCGGGCCGTCCTGACCGTGCGGGGGCGGCTGCTCGCCAACGAGGTGGCGGTGCGGTTGCGCTAGCGGGAAACTTCCGCCCCGTGCCCTTCCATCCCACCGTCGCCGAGTGGGACACCGACGTGTTCGCCGGTGATCCGCTCGGCTTCCCCGGCTACGACGAACGCCGCCGCGACCTGCCGGCGACGGGCGAGTCGGTGCGCACGGGGCGGACCGACCACTACGCGTTCATCGACGGTCGGTTCGAGGTCCTGGGCGGGACGATGGGTGCCGCCGCCGGGGAGCGGGTGGTGCGGGCCTACGACCGGGCCCGGGACCTGCGCCTCCCCATGGTGGTGGCGACCCGCACCGGCGGGGCACGGCTGCAGGAGGGGATGGTGGCGCTGGTCCAGCTGGCCCGCACGGCGGCGGCCGCGGGCCGCCACGCCGACGCCGGCCTGCTGTCGCTCGGGGTGTACGGATCGCCGACGACGGGCGGGGTGTTCGCCTCCTACGGGTCGCTGGTGGACGTGCGGGCGGCGTACGAGCACGCGGTGATCGGGTTCGCGGGCCCTCGGGTGGCGGAGGGCACGCTGGGCGTGTCGCTGCCGGCGCGGTCCCACACGGCGGAGTCGGCCTACGACCACGGCCTGGTCGACGAGCTGCTCGTCCCGGGAGGCGCGGGCGAGTGGGTCGAGGTCGGCCTCGGCCTGGTGGCGCGCCCGCTGCCGACCCGCCCGCTCCCGGCCTGGGAGGACCCCGGCGTGGGCGGCGCCTGGGGCGAGGTGCTCCGGGCCCGGGCGGTGGGCCGGCCGACCGGGCATCGACCGGGCGGCGAGGCTCGCCTCGTCGTGGCTGGAGCTGCGGGGGACCGACCCGGTGATCCGGGCCGGGACTGGCCACGGTGGCGGGGACCCGGTGCGTGGTCGTGGCGACCGATCGGTACCACGCCAGCGGGCGCCCGACACCCGCCGGGTTCCGCCTGGCCCAGCGGGCCGTGGCACTTGGCCGGCCGCCTGGGCCTGCCCGTGGTCACGATGGTCGACACGCCGGGTGCGGACCCGTCGCCGGAGTCGGAGGCCGACGGCATCGCCGGCGAGATCGCCCGCACGTTCGCCGCCATGGCCGCGTGCCCGACGCCGACGGTGTCGGTGTGCGTGGGCGAGGGGGGCAGCGGGGGCGCGCTGGCGCTCAGCTACGCCGATCGCCTGCTGGTCTCGGAGCACGCCATCTTCTCGGTCATCGCCCCCGAGGGCGCGGCCGCCATCCTGGAACGCGACGTCACACGTTCGCCCGATGTCGCCGACCGGCTCAAGCTCAGCTCCACGGACCTCCTCGACCTCGGGCCTGGCCGACGAGGTGATCCCCGAAGGCCAGGCCGCCATCGACGAGGCCGTCACCCGGGCGCTGGCGACCGCGACCCCCGGGGACCGCGAGACCCGCTTCGACGCCGCCGCACACCGCCCGCTGGCTCGGCCTAGGGAGGCGGGACCTCGAGCTCCTGCCCGGGCACGAGCAGGTCCGGGTTGGCGGGATCGACGAGCCGTGGTCGGTTCACGTCGATCAGCCGGCGCCAGTAGCGCCCGACGGCCCGCTCGTCGCCGGCGCCGACGGCGTCGGCAGCGATCGACCAGAGGGAGTCGCCGGGCTCGACCACCCACGTCGCCCCGCCCGCCGGCGCGGGCGCCGGTTCGGGTGGCGGCGCCGGGGCGGGCGGCGAGGGACCCGGCGCCGGGGCGTCGGTCCGGGTCATCGTGGCCGTCACCGAGGGAACGTCGGCGACCGAGGTCATGGATCGCCACCGTCCCGCCGGTGTCGCCGGTGTCGCCGGCGTCGGGCGCCCGGGTCATCGTGGCGACGTGGGCGTCGTCGGGCGCCACGATCGCCGTAGGGGGCGCCGGGGGTCCGAGGTCGGGCGCCGGCACCGATCCGACGGCGGCCCCGAGCGCCAGCCCCAGGCCACCGCCGCCCTGGGCGATGCGCTGCACCAGCCCGGGCGTGACCCGGTCGGCCACCGCCGACAGGGGCCGGATGTGCACGATCTCGGCGATGGTGGCGAGCGCCGTGGCCGCCAGCAGGTAGCCGACGCCGGCGAGCACCCCGAGGCGCAGCACCGCCATCGCCATGGTGCCGGGCGCCGCATCGCGCACCCAGGCCGAGAGGTCGTCGGCGGACGTGAGCGGCACGTGGAGCTCGTCGGAGCCCAGCGCGTACGCCACCCGACCCACGACGAGCAGGCCGGCCACCCAGGCCGCGAGGCGCAGTGTCGGAACGCAGGGCTGCCGTCACGCCTCCACCTCCACAGTGCGGGACCCGCCGGCCTGCAGGTCCACCACCAGGCCGTCGCACCCGTCGCGAGCGGGGGTGGCGCGGATGCCGGTCGCTCCCGCGATGCGGGTGATCGGGCGCACGCTCACGGGATCGCCGGCCTCGGCCCAGGCCGGGAACACGAACACGTCGCCTGTCGAGGGGCGCAGCAACGCGGCGGACGCGGCACCGTCGCAGTCCCAGTCGCCGACGGCGGCGACGTCGCCGGGCTCGCCGAGGGTCCATTGCGCCTGGCCGGCGGTGATCGTCGCCCCGTCGACGATCAGGGACTCGGGGCACCCGTCGCCGTCGACGTCCGCCGCGGGGGAGGCGACCGCAGGGCACCCCGAACGGGGGATGGGCTCGCCCGGGGGCGGCTGGTCGGACGATGCGAGCGCCAGCATCGTCAGGCCGGCGGCCCCACCTGCGGTCACGACGACGGCGCCGGCGAGGAGCAGGAGGCGCGCTCGCCCGCGGCCGGGTTCTGCATCCGTCGGCGACTCCGGCGGCCGGGAGCGGCTGCCCAGACCACCCCGCCCGGTGAGCTGGGGTCGTTCGACGGTGAGTCCCCCGTCGTGGTCGCTGGCCGCGGGAGGCGGTGCGGTCGCGTCGTCGCCGGGCGACCCGAAGGTGGCGGTGCGATCGAGACGCCTCCGGGCTTCGGCCGCTGTGCGGGGACTGAGTCGCACCGGCTCGGGCTCGCCCGCATCTCCGGGTTGTTGCGTCGTGTCGTCGTGACTCGGGCGAGCCGGGTGCGCTTCATCCGCCATGCCGGGCTGGCGGTCGTCGGGCCGGTGCCGGGACGGTCTCGACTCGCCGCCGCCGGGTGCCGGCGACGTGTGGTTGTGGCCCGGGGCGTGCTGGCCGGGACGGTTTCGGCGTGCTGGCCGGGACGGCGGCTCGTCGACGGGGTCGAGCGGGGGCCACGACGGGGTGTCGTCGGTGTCGTGGGGGACTGCGTTGTGGTTGGGGTGGGCCGGGGTTGCTGGACGGGACTGGGGCTCGTCGTCCGGAGCGTTGGTCGGCCACGTCGGGGTGTTCACGTCGGCGAGGGGGAGCGTCGGCGACTCCGGGCGGCGCTGCAGGTCCGGCGGGCCGTCGCCCAGGGCCTTGGCCCAGCGCTCCTCCTCGGTGCCCTGCTCGGCCGCGCTCCAGATGCGGTCGAGGGTGTCGGGCTGGGGTGTCGGCCGCTGGGCGTCGGGCGGGGCCGGCAGGTCGGCCGACGGCACCGCGAGCAGGATGGCGTCGGCCAGGGCACGGGCGGTGGGTCGGCGGCCCGGCACCGGGTCCGCCGCCCGATCCAGCGCCTGGCGCAGGGCGCGCTCGCCCGACCGCCCCCGGGACCGTCGCCAGAGCGATCCGCCGCTCGCCGGCCGGGCCCTGTCGAGCAGTTGGCTCAGCACCAGCGCCAGCCCCGCGACGTCGTCGGCCGGCTCGGCGCCGCCCGGGTGGGAGAAGCCGCACAGCCGCGGCCGCCCGTCGTCGCCCACCAGCACGTGGCTGGCGTCGATGCGCCCGTGCACGATGCCCACCCCGTGCAGGTCGGCCAGCGTCGTCGCCACCGCCGCCCCCAACCCGGCGATGCTGGCCACCGTGCCCGCCCACGAGCTGACCGGCTCACCGACGTAGCGGGTGCGCAGCTCGGCTCTGGGCGGGTCGCCGTCGTCGCCGAGGCCCGGCACCACGGTCACGACGCCGGGGTGCACGGCGCGCGCCAGCCGGTCGGCCTCCAGCCGGAGGCGCTGCTCCGCGGCGGGCGATGCCGCCTTCACGACCACCGGCCCGTCGTCGTCCTCCGACAGCCGGACGTACATGTCCATGCCGTGAAGATAGACGAAGCACCCCGAAAGCTGTCAAGGGATATGAAAAGACCCAGGTCCGCTACGATGCGTCCGCTCGTGCCGACGCTCTGGCGGTGACCGTCGTTCCGTCCGGGGCTCCCGGGACCGCCCCGGCGAAGACGTAGTCGGCACGCACCGTCAGCTCGACCTCGACCGACGCGGCGGTCACCCGCACCACCGGCGCGCCGACCACCTCGGGCGCCAGGTCGCTGGCGGCCACGATCCGCTCGACGACCGCCTCGGCGTCGGACTGGGACACCGCGACCCCGTCGCCTCCCCGCAGGGCGCCCTCCTCGGCGGCCGCGGTGACCGCGTCGTTGGCGGCGCCCGACGCCACGTCGACCGCCTGGCGCTGGCGGAGGTGGACCAGCGACATGTCGACGGCGATCGACGCCATGATCAGGACGACCAGGAACCCGGCGGGCACCAGCAGCAGCGTGCTGCCCCGATCGCCGGTCGATCGCCCGCCGTGGCCACGTGGTGCCCTCATGCGCAGCCCTCCGCGCTCCCGGGCACCCCGTCGCGGTAGGGGTCGACCAGCTCGCTGTGGCTGCTCGTCACGTCGAACCCGTCCCCGAACCCGCCGATCCACGGGATCGTGAGCGCGGGCACCTCGTAGCTGGCCGTGAACGTCGCCCGCGCGCAGCGGGTGAAGCCCTCCTGCCCGGCGATCGGCGCCAGGCCGCTGAGCCGCAGGCTCGCCGCCTCCGGGTCGCGTCCGTGGGCGGCGAGCGCCTCCAGCCCCGCCCGGATCGCGGCGTCGGCCGCCTCGTCCTCGCTCACACCCCGCCCGACGTCGGCCTCGACGTAGTGACGGCTCGCCTGCCGGGCGGCGGCGTCCACCGCCAGCTTGGCGTCGACGACCGCCCAGGCGTTGGCGATGAGCAGCGCCCCGACCACGAAGATCAGCAGGCCGAACGGCAGGGCCTCGATCCCACCCACCTGGCCGCCGTCGCCGCCGGCCGGACCCCGCGCCGGGCGCGGGGGCGCGGGTGGTTCCGCCGCCTCGGGCGTGATGCTCACGCGGCCGATCCGCCGGCCCTGGATGCGCTGTGCCGTCAGGCGCCAGCCGCCGACCAGCACCGACTCGCCCTCCACCGGCACGTGACCGATGCGGTCGTAGACGAGCCCGCCGATGGTGTCCCAGTCGCCCTCGGGCAGGCGCGCGCCGAGCAGGTCGTTGACCTCGTCCAGCGAGGTCCGGCCGTGCACCCGCAGCCCCCCGCCCGCCAGCGGCTCGATCAGCGGGTCGTCGACGTCGAACTCGTCGACGATCTCGCCGACCAGCTCCTCGATGATGTCCTCCAGCGTGACCAACCCGGCCGTTCCCCCGTACTCGTCCACGACGATCGCCATGTGGAACTTCTCCCGCTGCATCTCGCGCAGCATGTCCGGCACCCGCTTCGTCTCCGGCACGAACCGGGCCGGTCGCACGAACCCCGCCACCAGCGCGTCCTCGCTGCCGTCGCGCTCGGCGGCCATGAGGTCCTTGGCGTAGGCCAGCCCCACCACGTCGTCGAGCCCGTCGCCGCACACCGGCAGGCGGCTGTACCCGTTGAGCAGCACGACCTCCATGACGTCGGCCACCCGGAACTTGTGCGAGACCGTGACCATATCCGGGCGGGGCACCATGACTTCGCGCACGATCGTGTCGCCGAACTCGATGATCGACTCGATGAGCGCCCGCTCGTCCTCCTCGATCACGCCCTCCTCGACGCCGACCTCCGCCACCGCCAGCAGCTCCTCCTCCGAGGACACGAACGGTCCCTGCGGGAGACCCCGACCGGGCAGGACCAGGTTGGCCAGGCCCAGCAGCCCCCGGGTCGCGAGGCGCAGCGGGGGGAACACGGCGAGGGCCCGCACCGGTCCGGCGGCAGCCAGCGCCGCCCGCTCGGGGTTGAGGATCGCCCACGTCTTGGGCGCGGTCTCGGCCGCCACGAACATGACGACGACGTTCACGGCCGTCGCCAGCACGAGCCCCACGATGCCGAACAGCCGGTCGGCGACGATGCCCACGAGCGTCGCCTGCACGAGCTGGCACGCCAGCAGCAGGAACACGACGGTGGTCACGAAGCGCTCGGGGCGCCCCAGCAGCTCGGCCAGGGACGCCGCGCCCCGCCGGCCCTCCTCGGCGAGGTCCTCAGCCCGGGAGCGGGGGACCCGGACGAGCGCCGTCTCGGCCACCGCCAGCAGCAGGGACGCCACCAGGAGCACCCCGATCGCCAGCAGCAGCCACACGTCGGTTGCGGCCACCGCTCACCGCTTGTGGTGGAACTGGTCGAGCAGCTCGCGCTCGCGGGTCTGCATGACCGCGGTCTCTTCCGGCTCGGCGTGGTCGTGGCCGAGGACGTGGAGGATGCCGTGCACGACGAGCAGCGCCAGCTCGTCGTCGTAGCTGCCGGCGTGCGCCGGCGCCTGGCGCTCGGCCACCGCCGGGCACACGACGACGTCGCCCAGCAGCAGGGGCAGGTCGCCGGGCTCGGGGTCGTCGCGGTCGGGGCCGCTGGTGCCGGCGTCGGGCCAGCGACCGGCGACCACCGGGTCGTCGATCGGGAAGGCGAGCACGTCGGTCGGGCCCGATGCGTCCATGAAGCGCTGGTTGAGCTCCGCGATGGTCGCCTCGTCGACGAACAGGAGGGACAGCTCGGCGTCGCCCTGGACGCCCTCGGCCACGAGCACGTCGTGGGCCAGGGCGACCCAGCGGTCGACGTCGACGGGAGCGGCCGCCTGCTCGTCGGCGCCGAACACCTGGACCTCGCCCTCCGGACCGCGCCGCTCCGGCGCGGGCGGCGGACGGTGGACGTCGGCGTCGTCGCCGGGCCGCGACGCCCCCGGTGGGGGAGCCTCGGGCGGCGTCACCGGTCCGGCTTGGCGCGGGCCACGTCGGCCCGCTCGTAGGCGTCGACGATGTCCTGCACGATGCGGTGGCGGACGACGTCCTTGGACGTGAGGCGCACGAACGCGAGGCCGTCGATGTCGCCGAGGACGCGCTCGAGGTTGGTCATCCCGCTGCGCCCGGTGGGCAGGTCGACCTGGGTCATGTCGGCGGTGACCACGGCCTTGGACCCGAACCCGATGCGGGTCAGGAACATCTTCATCTGCTCGGGCGTGGCGTTCTGCGCCTCGTCGAGGATGATGAAGCTCTGGTTCAGCGTGCGCCCGCGCATGAACGCGAGCGGCGCCACCTCGACCGTGCCCCGCTCCAGCAGGCGCTGGGCGCCCTCGGGCTCGACCATGTCGTAGAGCGCGTCGTACAGGGGCCGCAGGTAGGGGTCGATCTTGGCGGCCAGGTCGCCCGGGAGGAAGCCCAGCCGCTCGCCCGCCTCGACCGCCGGGCGGGTGAGGATGATGCGGTCGACCTGCTTGGCCTGCAGCGCCTGGACCGCCATCGCCACCGCCAGCCACGACTTGCCGGTGCCGGCGGGGCCGATGCCGAAGGTGATGACGTTGTCGCGGATGGCGTCGACGTAGCGCTTCTGGCCGCCGCTCTTGGGGCGGACGGTGCGGCCCCGGGCCGAGCGCAGGACCTCGGCCGTGAGCACCTCGGACGGACGCTCGTCGGCGCGGACCATGTCGATCGTGCGCACGACGCTGGCGGGCTCGAGCCGCTGGCCGCGCTCCAGCAGCAGCACCAGCTCCTCGAACAGGTGCCCCACCTTGTCGGCCTCGTCGCCGGTGATGGCGATCTCGTTGCCCCGCACGTGGATCTCGACGCCGTCGAAGGAGGACTCGACGACGCGCAACAACTCGTCACGCTGGCCGAGGAGGTCGGCCATGAGGTGGTTGCCGGGGACGGAGATCTTGACCTGGGTGGTGGCCACGAGGGGGCCAGCCTAGGCCCCTACGCTTCCGTCCGTGACCACCCGCCCCCGCACCGCTGTCTTCCTCCCGATCTTCGGCGAGCTCGCCGATCCGGGCGTCGTCGCCGACCTGGCGGAGGAGGCCGAGGCCGCGGGCTGGGACGGGATGTTCGTGTGGGATCACATGCTCTACCGGGCGCCGGTGGCCGACATCGCCGACCCGTGGGTGACCCTCGCCGCCGTCGCCCGGGCCACGACGCGCCTCGTCGTGGGGCCGATGGTGACCCCCGTGCCCCGGCGGCGACCGCACAAGCTGGCCCGGGAGACGCTGAGCCTGGACCGGCTGTCCGGCGGTCGGCTGGTGTTCGGGGCCGGGCTCGGCGGCGACCCCGGGCGCGAGCTGAGCGCGCTGGGGGAGGAGACCGACCCCGTCGCCCGCGGCCGCATGCTCGACGAGGGACTGGGGCTGCTCGTGCGCCTGTGGTCCGGGCAGGAGGTCGACCACCGCGGCGAGTCGTACGTGGCGGACCGGGTGACGTTCCGGCCACCGGCGGCGTCGCCCCCGCGGCCGATCCCGGTGTGGCTGGGGGCCCGGCAGTCGTTCACGGCGCCGCTGCGCCGGGCGGCCCGCTTCGACGGCGTGTTCCCGATCGGCCTGTCGTCGCCGGCGGACCTGACCGACATGCTGGCCGTGGTCGTCGCACACCGCCCCGGGGGGCTGGAGGGCTTCGACGTCGCCGTGCAGGGCACGATCGACGAGTCGCCGGAGCCGTGGGTGGAGGCGGGGGCGACGTGGTGGCTGGTCCGGTTCGACCCGTTCACGGTCACGGCCGCCGAGGTGCGGGACGCCCTGGGCCGGCGCCCGGTCACCGGATAGGGGCGGCGGGTGGATCGGGATCGGTTCGAGGGCTTCGACGCGAGCGCGTTGGGCGGTCCGGCCGGCGACAGCCTGACCGCCCGGCTCGAGCGGTGGGCGGCCGAGGCCCGGGTCGACGAGGCGGCGCGGGGCCGGTCCCGCGAGCGGTGGCTGCGACGCCAGGCGGAGGAGGAGAGCACGGTGGCCGGCGTCCTGGCCGACCTGCTGGAGGCGGGCACCGGGGTGACCGTCCACACACGGGCGGGGCGGCGCCACACGGGACCGGTGCGGGCGATGGGTGCCGACTTCGTGGCGCTGGCCGGCCCGGGCGGCGCGGTGCTGATCGCGCTGGCGGCGGTGGCGTCCATGCGGACCCGGCCGGGTGCGCCCGGGGTGGTGGGGGACCGGGCGGGGGTCGGGACGCTGCTGCTGGCGGACGTGGTGGCGGGCCTGGCGGCGGACGGCGAGCGGGTGCTGGTGGTGACGGCCGACGGCGAGTCGCTGGCCGGCGAGCTGCGGTCGGTCGGGCGGGACGTGGCGCTGGTGCGGGGCGGCGGCGACCCGCCGGTGGCGTGCTACGTGCCGCTCGGTGCGGTCAGTGAGGTCGTCGTGGACGTTTGAGCGCAGTGCCGGGTCGCGGCTGGCGGGCTGGCGGTCCGCTCGGCGCTGGTGCTGCCGGCAGCGCCCTCGACTGCCGAGAGCGGCCCGCACGGGGGAGCCCGTGTTCGACGGTGGTCGGGTGGCCGCCGGTACGGTCGCCCGCATGCGTGGCCGGTGGCTCGCCGCCGCGGTCGTCGCCGTCGCCCTGCCGGCGATCGCCGCCTGTGGCGGGGGCGGCCGCTCCGGGGACGGGCCGCGGGCGGGGACCTCGGCGCCCGCGAGTGACACGACCGTGGCGACGACGGCGCCCCCCGCCAGCACGGCCGGCACCGTCGCCGACCCGTTCGCCCGGCCGGCCTGGCTCGGCACCCGGGTCCTGCCGGCGGGGCCCGACGGCACGGTGGCGCCGCAGCCGACACCCCCGGAGCTGGATCCCCGCCGCCTGGCCACCGTGGACGTCCTGCCGCCCCCGGCCGACGGCGGGTTCCACGCCACGGTCGGGCCGGTGCCGGCGGACGTGGCCGCCCGGTCGTCGTGGCAGCCCGCCTGCCCGGTGACGCTGGACGACCTCCGCTACGTGACCGTGTCGTTCTGGGGCTTCGACGACCGGCCGCACACGGGCGAGCTGGTCGTGCACCGCGACGCGGCGGACGGCTTCGTCGACGTCTTCCAGGCCCTGTTCGACAGCCGCTTCCCCATCGAGGAGATGCGGGTGACGTCCGCCGCCGACCTGGACGCCCCGCCCACCGGCGACGGCAACAACACGTCGGCCTTCGCCTGCCGGCCGACGAGGGGATCGACGTCGTGGTCGTCCCACGCCTACGGGCGGGCGGTGGACGTCAACCCGTTCCAGAACCCGTACCAGAACGGTGAGCGGGTGCTACCCGAGCTGGCGACGTCCTACCTCGACCGGGGCAACGTGCGGCCCGGGATGATCGCGCCCGGCGACGTGGTCGTCGAACGCGCTCGGAGGCATCGGCTGGGAGTGGGGCGGCGACTGGACCCGTCCGGTGGACTACATGCACTTCAGCGCAGACAACCGCTGACCGCGTCACACCGCGAGGGCGCGGATGCCGCCACTGGCGACGGTGGCGGCATCGTGCCGCCGCACCACCAGGAGGTCGGCCGTGCGGAAGCTGGCCATGCGGGTGCTCCACGAGTCGATCACGTCGCGGCCGTCGCCGCGGCGGAAGAACGTGGTCATGGGGCCCTCTTGCTGGTAGGCGTCGGCGCCGTCGACGGTCTCGACGGTCCGGTCTCGCAGGATCACCTCGAACGTCGGCATGTCGGGGAACGTACGGCGCCCGCCCTGTGCGCAACGAGAGGGGGAACCCTGTGACTTTCCTGTCGTCAACCCTGTGCACTGTGGACAACCGAGGGGGCGCGGGCCGGGCCGCTGTGTGCCCGGCCCGTCACCGCCGTCGGTGTGTCAGCCGTCGTCGTCGCCCCTGACCGCGGGCTCGGGATAGAGGTGCTCGAGCTCACCCGGCTGGATGCGCGACCTTCGGATGAAGTCGTCGACCTCGTGGCCGCGGAGTCGGATGACCCGTCCGAAGCGGTACGCCGGCAATTCTCCGTGGTCGATGAACCGGTAGAGCGTTCGGGGGGTGATCCCGAGCCGTCGTGCTGCCTCTTGGGTCGAGAGCCATTCGGTCTCGTCGGTGTTCACGCCGGACACCTTACTCCTTCGCATGGTGTTTGGGCATCTTTCGGTAAAATTCTGGCGATCGGTCTCGCAACACGTATGGTGTGGACGCCACCACGCTTGCGAACACGGCGGAGCGTGGCAGTACGGGGGCGTCAGGTGGCGCCTCCCGCAGTACGAGACGACCGGCCTGGCGCCGGTCACTAGCGCGCCCGCGAACGCTGGGAGAGGTGAGGGATCGATGGTCATGACGCGCTCGACGAGCGACGGCACCGCGACGGAGGTCGGCCCCACGGCCGCGCCGCGGCGCCAGGTCGCGCGCCCCGCCGGCGTCCCGGGCGGCCGGGCGGTGCTGGGCGGGGTGCTCGTGGCCCTGGCGGGCGTGGGCACGTTCATGGCGTGGTCGGAGGCCTCGGCGTCGCCGGGCGAGACGTACGCGGTGGCCGCCCGCGACATGCGCCCGGGCGACCCGCTGACGGCCGACGCCGTGCGGTTCGTGGCGATGGACCTGCCCGACGGCGTGGCCGGCGGCGCGTTCCGCGACGGCGCCGGGCTGGAGGGGCGGGTCACGGTCGCGCCGGTCGGCGAGGGCGAGCTGATCCAGGCCGGCTCGCTCAGCGACCAGGGCGCCGGGACCCCCGCGGCCGAGGTGTCGCTGGCGCTCGCCCGCGAGCGGGCGGTCGACGGGCGGCTGCGTGCCGGCGACCTGGTCGACGTGTACGCCAGCGGCGACGAGGGCACGACTCTGGTCGCCGCCGGTCAGCGGGTCATCGACGTGACGGCGCCGGGCGGCGCCTTCGCCGACGGCGAGCAGCTCACCGTCACCCTGGCCGTGAACGACGACGACGCCCGCCGCGCCGTCATCGACGCGGCCAGCGCCGGGCAGGTCACGCTCGTGCGGACCACCCACCTGAGCCGGCGCACGACGTCGTCGAGCGGGGCCGAGCCACCGTCGCCGACGACCACGGTCCCCGTCGCCGCACCCGCAGAGGGCGGATGATGACGGCCGACCGCTACGTGGTGCTCGGCCTCGCCCGGGTGCGCGCCCCGTGGTTCGGGGACGTGGCCCGCTGGGCGACCTCCGCGGCGCTCCCGCTCGACTTCGTGAAGGTGGTGTCGGCCGAGGAGGCACGGGCCCGGCTGCGCTCGGGCCGCCCGTTCTCGGCGGTGCTGGTCGACGGCGGACTCGCCGCGCTGGACCGCGACCTGGTCGAGCTCGCCTGGCAGTTCGGGTGCGTGGTCATCGCGGTCGACGACGGCCGGTCCGCCCGCTCGTGGCGCGACCTCGGCGTGCAGGCCGTCCTGCCGGCCGCGTTCGAGCGCGACCAGCTGCTCGACGCCCTGCGGGCGGTGGCCCGGCCCCTGGCCCGCGGCGACGAGCTGGCAGCGCCGACCCAGCCGTCGGGCGAACCCGCCGGCACGCTCGTGGCGGGGCCGGCTCGTCGCCGTCACCGGGGCGGGCGGGGTCGGCCGGTCGACCCTGGCGATGGCGCTGGCCACCGGCCTGGCGGCCGACCCCCGCGACCGGCGGCTCGTCGTGCTCGCGGACCTCGCCCTCGACGGTCACCAGGCGCTGCTGCACGACGCGGGCGACGTCGTGCCCGCCCTGCTCGAGCTGGTCGAGGCCCACCGGGCCTCGGGGCTGCCGCCCGAGCAGGTGCGGAGCTTCTGCTTCACGGTGCCCGACCGGGGCTACGACGTGCTGCTCGGCCTGCGGCGGCACCGCGACTGGACGGCGATCCGCCCCCGGGCGCTCGACGCCGCTCTCGACGGGTTGCGGGGTGCGTACCGGCTGGTGGTCGCCGACGTCGACGCCGACGTCGAGGGCGAGGACGAGTGCGGCTCGATCGACGTCGAGGACCGCAACGTGCTCGCCCGCCACACGCTCGCACAGGCGGACCTCGTCCTCGTGGTGGGCCAGGCGGGCGTCGCCGGGGTCCACGCCCACCTGCGGGTCACACGCGACCTGCTCGAGCTGGGTGTCGTGCCGGAGCGGATCGTGCCCGTCGTCAACCGGGCGCCGCGCAACCCGCGGCTGCGGGCCGAGGCCGGCACCGCGTTCGCCCGCCTGCTGGGAGCGACGAACCCGGGCGCCGTGCTGGCGTCGAGCCCGGTCCACCTGCCCGAGCGGCGCCGCGTCGCCGAGCTGGTGCGCGACAACGCCGCCCCGCCCGCGCCGCTGGTCAAGCCGCTGACCGGCGCCGTGCGCGGACTGCTCGACCGGGCCGGCCGCGGCGGCGACGGGCCGCCCGCGACCGTCGGGGCGACCGGCGTACCCGAGCCCGTCGCCGGTCGTGCCCGGGTCGCTCGGCAGCTGGTCCGACGACGAGGCGGCGTCGTGAACGGCGGGTCCGGGTCCGTGTCGCCGCTGGTCGAGATCGAGCGGGCCGTGCAGGAGCGGGCCAAGGACATCTCGCTCGAGATGTCGGCACCGGGGGGTGAAGCCAAGCTGCGCGCCCTCATCGCCGAGGAGGTGGCCCGCTGGAACGACGACCACCGGCGGGGCCGGCGGGCCTTCGCGCTGCCGGACCCGGCGCTCGTGGCCGAGCGGGCGTTCCGCAACCTTGCCCGCCACGGGCCGCTCACGCCGCTGCTGGCCGACGACGACGTGTGGGAGATCATGCTCAACGCCCCGGACACGATCTTCGTTCGTCGTCATCGCGGCCCGTCGGGCTACCACGACGAGGTGTTCCACGACGACGACCACGTCGTGCGGACGCTGACCAAGCTGCTCGACGACGCGTCGACGGCCCACCGCAAGCTCGACCCGGCCGAGGGCCTCCAGGACGCCCAGCTCGACGACGGCGCCCGGGTCCACATCGTGCACGGCGACATCGCCCGGGGCGGGCACGTGCTCGTCAACATCCGCAAGTTCACCGGCATCCCGTTCAAGAGCCTCGGCGAGCTGGTCGAACGGGACATGCTGAGCGCCCAGGTGGCGGCGTTCCTGCGGGCGTGCGTGCAGGCCCAGCTGTCGATCGTGTTCGCGGGGCCGCCGGGGTCCGGCAAGACGACGCTCCTGTCGTGCACGACCGCCGAGCTCGACCCGGCCCTGCGGGTGGTGGTGGCGGAGGAGGTGTTCGAGTCGGACGTCCCGGTCCCGAACGTGGCCCAGATGCAGACCCGGCCGGCACGGGCCGACCGGCCCGCCATCGACCTGCGGCGCCTCGTGGCCGGGTTCCTGCGCATGGCGCCGGACGTCGCGATCGTCGGCGAGGTCCGCGACCGGGAGGCCCTGCCGCTGCTGCTGACGCTGTCGTCGGGGGTGACCGGGTACACGACGATCCACGCCGGCTCGGCCCGCCAGGCGCTCACCCGCCTGCGGTTCGTGTGCCAGCTCACCGACCTGGCCGGCGGCGGGCTGCCGCTGGCGGCGCTGAACACGCTCGTGAGCGAGAGCATCGACGTGGTGGTCCACTGCGCCCGCACGCCGGCGGGGCCGCGGGTGACCGAGGTCGCGCTCGTCGAGGACCTGGCCGGCGGCGCGGAGGCGACCCACTTCACCGTGACCGAGGTGTTCCGGCGGGCCGGCGCCGGCGGGCCCCTGTCCTGGACGGGCGACGTCCCGGTGCGGGCGGTGCGCCGGCTGGCCGACGCGGGCCACGACATCCGCCGCCTGCTCGACACGCGGCTGGTCGTGCGATGACGGGGCTCGTGCTGGCGCTGGCCGCGGCCGGCGGCGTGTTCTACCTCTACACGGCGGTCGTGCTGGGCTGGGCGGGCCTGCGGTTCGGGCCCCGGCGGGCCGGCGGCCGCCGTGCGCCCCCGCCGCCGGCTGACCGACTGGCTGGTGCAGGCGGGGCTGGCGGAGGTCGAGCCCCGCGAGTTCGGCATGGTGACCGCGGCCCTGGCGGCCGGCGGGTTCGTCGTCGGGCTGGGCGGCGTTCGGCGGGCTGTTGCCCGCGGTGGTGCTCGCCGCGTGCCTGGCGGCCACGCCGCTGGCCTCCTACCGGGTCCGGCGGCGGCAGCGGCGCGCCGCGGCCCAGGAGTCGTGGCCCCGGATCATCGAGGAGATCCGCATCCTCACGTCGGGGCTCGGCCGGTCGGTGCCCCAGGCGCTGTTCGAGGCGGGCCGGCGGGCGCCGGACAGCCTGCGCCCGGCGTTCGACGCGGCCCATCGGGAGTGGCTCCTGTCGACCGACTTCGAGCGGACGGTGTCGGTGCTGAAGGCCGGGACTCGCCGACCCGACCGCCGACGCCGCGTGCGAGACGCTGCTGGTCGCCCACGAGATCGGGGGCGCCGACCTCGACCGGCGGCTGGACGCCCTGATCGAGGACCGGGTGATCGACGTCCAGGGCCGCAAGGACGCCCGCGCCAAGCAGGCCGGCGTGCGGTTCGCTCGCCGTTTCGTGCTGATCGTGCCGGCGGGCATGGCCTTCGTCGGCATGAGCATCGGCAACGGTCGGGCGGCGTACGCCACGCCGTGGGGGCAGACGATGGTGGCGATCGGCATCCTCGGCATCGTCGCCTGCTGGTTGTGGGCCGGGAGGCTGCTGCGCCTCCCCGAGGAGGAGCGGGTGTTCTACGAATGAGCACGCAGATGCTCGCCCTCGTGGGGCTGTGCCTGTTCGCCGGGTCGACGCTGCTGCTGAGCGAGCTGCGCTGGTTCCGGCGGCGGCCGCTCGTCGACCGCCTCGCCCCCTACGTGCCCGGGGGCGGTGGCCGCCCGCCGGCGCGGCGCCATCATGTCGGCCTCGTCGTTCGGGCAGGTCGTGGCACCGCTGGCCCGGGCCGTGGGCGAACGGGTGGCCCGCGCCTTCGGTGTGACCGAGGCGCTGGCCGTCCGGCTGGAGCGGGTCCACTCGCCGCTCGACGTGACCGCGTTCCGGGTGCGCCAGCTGGGCTGGAGCGTGGCCGGCGCTCGTGGGTGGCGCGCTCGGCGGCGCTGGCGCTGGGCGTCGGTGGGCTCCTGGCCCTGCTGTTCGTGGTGGGCGGGGCGGCGCTCGCCTTCCTCGTCGTCGAGCAGCGCCTGGCGGCCGAGTCGGCCCGGTGGCAGCGTCGCATCTTCCTCGAGCTGCCGGTGGTGTCCGAGCAGCTCGGCATGCTGCTCGGCGCCGGCTACTCGCTGGGCGCCGCGCTGTCCCGGCTCGCGGCCCGGGGCAAGGGCGCCTGCGGGCGCGACCTCGTGCGGGTGACCGGGCGCATCCGCCAGGGCCTGACCGAGGTGGAGGCGCTGCGGGAGTGGGCGACGGTGGTCGACGTCGACGCGCTCCACCGGCTCGTCAGCGTGCTCGCGCTCAACCGCCAGGCGGGCGACCTCGGGCGGCTCGTGGGGGAGGAGGCCCGGTCCATCCGCCGGGACGTCCACCGCGAGCTGGTGGAGGCGATCGAGCGCCGGGGCCAGCAGGTGTGGATCCCGGTGACCGTCGCGGCCCTGGTCCCCGGGGTGATCTTCCTGGCCGTCCCGTTCATCGAGGCGCTGCGCCTCTTCGCCAACACGTGAAAGGACCTCCATGCCTCCCGACGAACCAGCAGGACGCGACCGGCGCTGCTCGGCGCAGCGACGACAGGGGCGAGGGCGTGATCTCGGCCGCCATCGTCGTGCTGATCATGGCGCTCATCGGCGCGGCGATGTGGGTGACGTTCGACGGCCTGTGGAACGACGTGTCGACCCGCACCGAGGAGCAGGTGGACCGGATCGGCGGCGGGTGATCCCGCTCGGGCGCCGGGACGACCGGGGGGCGGGGGTGTTCTCGACCGCCATCGGCTTCCTGGTCTTCCTCACCTGCCTGTTCCTCGCCATGCAGGTCGTGTTCGGCCTGTACGCCACGTCGGTGGTGCGGGCCACGCTCAACGACGCCGCCTCCCGTGCCGCCGGCGGGGGCGGGGCCGGGCCGCACGAGCTCGCGTCGCTGGCGGCGGAGGCCGAGGCCAACCTCGGCGCCATCGGCCGCCAGCCGTCCACGGTCGTGGAGCTGGCGACCGTCGACGAGGACGGCGACGGCGCCGACGACGTCGTCGTGGGCCGGGCCGTCGTCGAGCCGCCGCGGTTCACGCCGGGCGCCCAGCTGCTCGGCTTCGACGAGATCGCCGCGTCCGTCCGGGTCCGGATCGAGCGCGCCCGCTGATCGCGCCGCTATGCTCCCTTACCGCGAGTAATTTTGGCTGGGACGGGACGCCTCGACGGGGGTGCCGCGATCCCGGATCCGCCGCAATCAGGGGGAGGAGCCTCGCCGATGTCGACATCGGGCGACGACGCCGCAACGACCATGTACGAGCTGCCCGCCGGCGACGCCGGCGGCACGGGGGCGGACGACGTCCTCCGCACGCTGGCGGTGCTGGCGATGCTCGGCGCCGCCGTGATCCACTTCGCCTTCGCTCCCGACCACCTGGCCGAGCAGACCTCGCACGGCATGTTCTTCCTCGTCGCCGGGTGGGCCCAGCTGCTCGGGGCCGCGGCGCTGGCGTTCCGTTGGCGTCCCCAGCGCGCCTGGCTGCTCGGCAGCGCCGCCTTCAACGTTGGCGTGGCCGGCCTGTGGCTGCTGTCCCGCACCGTCGGCCTCCCGGGCGACGAGCCCGAGCCGGTCGCCTTCCCCGACACCCTCGCCACCGGGCTCGAGGTCCTGGCCGCGGGGGCGGCGCTCGCGCTCGCCTTCGGCTGGGCGACCCGTGCGGCCACGGGGCGGACCGCCGCCTGGCGGCCGGGCCTGGCCTTCACCGCCGTGCCCGCGGTCGCGCTCGTGGGCCTGGTCACCGCGTCGGTCGTCCCCTCGCTCGGCGGCGGACACGCCCACGCCGAGGGCGACGAGCACGGGCACGGCGACAGCCATGCGACCGCCGAGGGCGAAGCCGCCGCCGGCGGGCACGGCGACCACGACGCGGCCGCCGGCCAGGGCGACGCCTTCGCCGAGCAGCGCATCGCCGCGCTCACCGGGTACCTGCCCCAGGCCGAGGTCGACCGGCTCAGCCAGGTCAACCACGACTACGTCGCCCAGCAGATCCGCAACCGGTCGCGGCAGCTCGCCGGCCTGAGCGAGGCGGAGCGCGAGCAGATCATCGACGCGTTCGCCACCTGGACCGTCGAGAACGCCCTGCGGGCCGAGAACGGCGAGAGCACCGGTGAGGCCGGCGCGGCGCCGACCATGCACTCCCACGGGATCGCGGTGTGGCAGGACCTCGACGATCCGGCCGCGGTGACGAAGCTCCAGTCCGAGCTGCAGGTCGCCGGCACGCTCATCGCGCCCTACGCCACGGCCGCCGACGCGATGGCGGCGGGCTACTTCCAGGTCACGCCCTACGTGCCCGGCATCGGCGCCCACTACATCAACATCCGCTACGTGATGGACGACGGCTTCGACCCCGCCGAGCCGGAGATGCTGCTCTACAACGGCAACGCGCCGACGTCGGTGCTCGTGGGGCTCAGCTACGCGGTCGTCGGCGACGACCCGCCCGAGGGCTTCACCGGCCCCAACGACACGTGGCACGTCCACCCGTCGCTGTGCATCCTCGGCGGGCTCGTCGTGGGCCCCGACCACACGCCCGAGGACATGTGCGACTCGATCGGCGCCCAGAAGGGCCGCAGCTTCGGTGCCGACCTGTGGATGGCCCACCTGTGGCAGGTCCCGGGGTGGGAGTCGCCGTGGGGCCTGTTCAGCGGCGAGAACCCGGTGGTCAACCTGGCCACCACCGACGTCGGCCGCTGAGCCACCCCGTCGCCCCGGCCGGTAGCGTGCCGGGGGTGGAGCCGAGCGACGACGCCCAACCGCGACGGTGTGGGCGACGTGCCGGACACCCCCGGCTTCCGGTCGGGGTTCGTCAGCCTGGTCGGGCGGCCGAACGTCGGGAAGTCGACGCTGCTCAACCGCATCCTCGGCCACAAGGTCGCGATCGTCTCGGACAAGCCGCAGACCACCCGGCACCGCATCCAGGGCGTGCTCAACCGCCCCGACGCCCAGGTCGTGTTCGTCGACACGCCCGGCATCCACAAGCCCCGCACGCCGCTCGGCGAGCGGCTCAACGTGGCCGCCGAGTCGACGATCGGCGACGTCGACGTGGTGGTGCTCGTGATCGATGCCACCCAACCGCTGGGGCGCGGCGACCGGTGGGTGGCCGACCGGGTCCCCCGCGACGCGGTCGTCGTCGTCAACAAGGTCGACGCCGCCCGGCCCGAGACCGTGCTCGGTCAGCTGCACGCCGCGGCCGAGCTCGACCGGTCCGAGTACTTCCCGGTCTCGGCCCGCACCGGCGACGGCGTGGACGCCCTCGTCGACCACCTCGTGTCCCGCCTGCCGGAGGGGCCGCGCTACTACCCCGAGGGCATGATCACCGACGTGCCCGAGGCGTTCCGGGTGGCGGAGCTGGTGCGCGAGCAGCTGCTGGCGGTGGCCCGCGACGAGCTCCCGCACTCGATCGCGACCCGCGTCACCGAATGGGAGTGGCCCCGGATCCGCGTCGAGATCCTCGTCGAGCGCGAGTCGCAGAAGGGCATCGTCATCGGCCACCGGGGCGCGGTGCTCAAGCAGGTGGGGACGGCCGTGCGCCGCCAGCTGCCCGAGGGCGCCTACCTGGAGCTGCACGTGTCGGTGGACAAGGACTGGCAGCGCCGGCCCGGCTCGCTCGACCGCCTCGGGTTCTGACCGGCCCGTCAGGCGGACGACCGCAGGTCGCGCAGGAACGCGACGATGTCGGCCCGGTCGCGGGTGCGGCGCATGCGGGGGAGCGAGGCCACGATCTTCGGCCCGTAGCCGGCGGTGGCGAGGCGGGGATCGAGGACGGCGACCGCGCCGCGGTCGGCGGCGGTGCGGATGAGCCGGCCCGCACCCTGGGCCAGCAGCGTGGCCGCCCGGGGGACGTCGATGGCGGTGAACGCCCCGGCGCCGGCCCGCTCGCGGCGGGCCTGGAGCAGCGGGTCGTCCGGCCGGGGGAACGGCAGCCGGTCGATGGTCACGAGCGACAGCGACGGGCCGGGGACGTCGATGCCCTGCCAGAAGCTCATGGTGGCGAACAGGCACGTCTCGGGCTCGCGGGCGAAGCGCTCGATGAGGGCGGCCTTGGGCAGGTCGCCCTGGGTGAGGATCGGGTACGGCAGGCGGGGACGCAGCGCGTCGGCGGCCCGGTTCATGGCCTTGTAGCTGGTGAACAGGGCGAGGGTGCGCCCGCCCGCGGCGTCGACGAGCACGGCCAGCTCGTCGATGGCGGCGTCGGCCCACCGGGGGTCGGTCGGCCGCGGCAGACCGACCGCGCAGTAGATGAGGCCGTTGGCCGGGTAGTCGAACGGGCTGCCGACATCCAGCAGGTCACCGGCCGACTGCGGCAGCCCGACGTGGGGACCGAAGCCCGGACGCGAGCGTCGCGCTCGTCAGCACCGCGGTGCGGCGCGACCACAGCCGCTCGGCCAGCAGCGCGGCCACGTCGAGCGGCGCGAGGCGCAGCGACAGGGCGTGCTCGGGGCCGGTCACGAACAGGACGTGGGCGTCGTCGGGGGCCGCCACCGCGTCGAGGTCGTCGAGCAGGGCGGTGGCCGCCTGGCGGGCCCGGACGGCCCGGTTCGTGACGTCGTCGCCCGCGGTGGACGGGGATGTTGCGCAGGGCCGCCTGCGCGGCCTCGACCCGGGACCGGGCCGCCGCCAGCGCGCCCGCCAGGTCGGCGGGCAGCGGGGCCGTGAGGCGCTTGTCGCGGTGGCCCGCCAGCGCGCCGCTGAGCAGGCCGGCGCCGTCCATCACTCCGGCGATCGTGGTCTCGGCCCCGGCGAGGATGCCCCGCAGCACCCGGCCCAGCTGGGTGAAGCGCCCGGGGCCGAGCTCGACCCCGGCGGTGGCCGAGATGACGTCGTCGAGCAGGTGGGCCTCGTCGACGACGGCGACGTCGTGGTCGGGGAGGATGGCGCCGTCGGCGCCCAGGTCGAGCCCGTAGAGGTAGAGGTTCACCACGACGACGTCCGCCTCGGCCGCCCGGGCCCGGGCCGCCTCCGCGAAGCAGCGGTCGCCCCGGGGGCAGCGGGCCGCGCCCGGGCAGTCGCGGGACCCGGTGCTGATGGCGCCCCAGGCCGCCTCGCTCGGCTCGACCGGCAGCTCGGCCCGGTCGCCGGTCGGGGACGTGGCCGCCCACGCGGCCAGGGCGGTCAGCTCGTCGGGGTCGGCCCGCTCGGCCAGCCCGTCGAGCGCCATCTGGTCGCCCGGACCGGTGCCGTCGCCGTCGGCGGGCCGGGCCACCTCGGCCAGCCGCTGCACGCAGGCGTAGTTCGAGCGACCCTTGAGCACGGCCCACGAGAACGGGCGGTCGAGGTGCTCATCCAGGAACGGCAGGTCCTTGGCCGCCAGCTGGTCCTGCAGGGCCCGGGTGGCGGTGGCCACGACGACCCGCTTGCCGGAGCGGATGGCGGGCACGAGGTAGCCGAGCGTCTTGCCGGTGCCGGTGCCGGCCCGCACGACCAGGTGCGCGCCCGAGGCGATGGCGTCGCCGACGGCCTCGGCCATGACGACCTGACCGGGCCGCGCCTCGCCGCCGCCCGGCAGCTCGCGCACCACGCCGGCCAGCGCCGTGGCGACGGGGGACGGGGCGGCGGGCACGGCAGGCGACGGTAGCCCGGGTGCCTCCTCGGCGAGCGGTCATGGTGCCGCCCCCTCGGCCAGGCTGCGCACCTCCGCGACGGCGGCCGGGAGATCGGGGAGGGACCGCTCCACGGCACCCGTCGGGGTGAGGAAGACGAACACCATGTCGACCACCGGCTCGCCCGTGGCGCCCGCCACCGCCAGGGCGTAGGACGCGCCCTGGGCGCGGTAGCCGGCCACCAGCGGCGCGAGGTCGACGTCGGGCGCCGCCGGGCCGGTCTTGTAGTCGACCACGACGAGGCCGTCGTCGCGGCGGTAGAGGAGATCGACGTAGCCCTCCAGCGTGCGGCCCCCGCCGAGGGGGACGCCGACGTAGAGCTCGCGCCAGTGGGGCCGCGCCGCGGCCGCCACCACGCTCGGCGACGCCAGCGCGGCGCGGACGAGCGCGTCGATGTGGGCCTCGTGCCCGACCACGCCCTCGGCGGCCGCCTGGGCCGCGACCGCCTCGGCCCGGCCGGCTCCGGTGGCCAGGTCGATCGTCTGCATGACGCCGTGCACCGCCCGGCCGATGGCGGTGCCGTACCGGCCCTTCTGCCAGGGCGGCAGGTCCAGGTCGCGGGGGCGCTTGTGCAGCCCGGGGTCGGCGGACGTGTCGGGCCGGCCGTCGGCCGTCAGCGTGGTGGCGGCCACCGTGCGGGGACGGCCCCCGGCGGCCAGCGCCGACTCCCGCCGCCGGCGCCACTCGTCGAGCGGCGCCAGATCGACCGGTGCCGAGCTGTCCGCCCGGGCCGGCACGGGCTCGCGCCCGGCGGCGGGGCCCGCCGCCGTCGGGGTCGGCGGCGAGGACCGGTAGTCCGGGCAGCAGGTCGTCGAGACCCAGGGCCAGCAGCTCCGCGCTCGGTGAGCTGGCCGGCGTTGTCGGCCGGCTTCTTGCGCGTCCGGCCGGTGGAGCGACACGACCAGGTGGTCCTGGGCCCGGGTGCAGGCCACGTACAGCAGCCGGACCCGCTCGTCGTGGGACATCTGCTCGTCGACGGGCAGGTGGGCCTCGAACGCGGCGGACATGACCGTCTGCCCGATCCTGATCATGCACTGCTGCCCCGGCGGCCAGACGACCTCCGCACCGGCGCGCCGGTACATGGGCCGGGTCGTGAGCCCGGCCACGATCGTCACCGGGAACTCGAGGCCCTTGGCCGCGTGCACGGTCATGATCCGCACGGCGTCGTCGTCGGTCTCCGGCAGGACCGCCTCGGCCACCCGGCTGCCCTCGGCCGTCTGCTGGCGGATCCACGCCAGGTACTGGCGGAGCGTGCCGTTGGTGGTGTCGGTCCAGGCCCGGGCCTGGTCGAGCACGAACCGGATGCGGCGCCACAGGTCACGGGCCCGGCCCTCGGCCCCGCCGAGCTCGAGGACCCGGCGGTCGCGCACCACCCGGTCGGCCAGCTCGCTCGGCGACGTCCACCGGCGGGCCTCGTGCAGCGTGCGGAGGTAGGCGAGGCCCGCGGCCACGACGTCGTCGGCGGGCATGTCGTCGGGGGGCGGGACGCTGTAGTCGAACCGGCCGCCCCGCTGGCGCCGGTAGCGGTACAGGTCGTCGTCGCCGCAGGCGAACAGCGGCGAGCGGAGCGCCGACACGATCGTCAGGAGGTCGCTCGGGTCGTCGATCGCCCGCAGCGTCAGCAGCAGGTCGCGGACCAGGCGGCTGGCGTACACGAGCGACGCCGACTCGGCCCGGTACGAGATGCCGGCGGCGCTGAGGGCGTCCTCCAACGCGGGCAGCGACGTGCGGGTGGGGATGAGGATCGTGATGTCGCCGGCCCGCGCCGGTCGCCAGTCGGGGGCCGAGCCGTGGGGGTCGCGGTCGACGGACCAGCCCTCGGCCAGCGCCGTCGTGACCGTGGCGGCCACGTCGGCGGCCTCGCGCCGCCGGATCTCGGCCGCCCGCGGCTCGTCCTCGTGGGCCGCGGGCGCGAGCACGGCCACGGCCGGCCCGACCGGGGCGTCGGGGCGCACGGCCACCAGCGGCTCGTAGCCGGGCTGCGACGGGATGCCGTCGTGCTCCCGGGCGTGGATGAGGTCGCCGAACACCGCGTTGACGCACTCGACGACGGAGCGGCCCGTGCGGAAGTTGGTGGTCAGGGACAGCCGCCGGCCCGCGGACCCGAAGCGGTCGGCCGCCCGCAGGAACAGGGAGATGTCGGCCCGCCGGAAGCGGTAGATGGACTGCTTGGGGTCGCCCACGAAGAACAGGTGGCCCTCGCGGGTGTCGATGGCGTGCCACTCGTCGTCGGGGCCGGCGTCGCCGGACCCGGCGATGAGCACGGCCAGGTCGACCTGGATGGGGTCGGTGTCCTGGAACTCGTCGATGAGCAGGTGCCGGTAGCGGCGGTGCAGCGCGTCGCGCACGGTGGGGCCGTTGTCCGGGTCGCGCAGCGTGTTGCGGGCCAGGACGAGCAGGTCGTGGAACTCGAGCTCGCCCGAGCGGCGCCGCTCGGCCGCGGACGTCGAGCGTGAACCGGCGCAGCTCGACGGCCAGCCGGTCGACGGCCTCGCTCGCCACCCGGTCGCGCAGCTCCTTGCGCCGGACGCGCAGCGCCTGGACGCGGTCCTTGAGGGCCGTGAGGTCGTAGGCGGGCCAGTTGTCCTTGCGGCCGGCGACGCCGCCCGCCGGGCGGGTTCTCGAGCAGGGCGAGCTGGGTGTACTCGTCGCTCGCCGCCCGGACAGCGCCCGGCCCAGGCGGCGAGGGCGTCGAGGTGCGGGAGGAGCAGGTCGCCGTCGTCGCAGCACCGGTCGCGCTCGGCGCAGGCCGCGGCGATGTCGTCGAGCAGCGCCGTCGAGCTCGGCGGCCCACGGCCGCACGTCGACGGGCCGGGACGGCGCGTACGTCTCGGCCAGGTCCCAGTTGTCGTTGAAGGCGAGGGCGATCAGGCGGAGGTGGTCGAGGCGGACCCTGGCGGCGTCGGCCAGCAGCAGCGACCGCTCCACGGCCGGGTCGGCCAGGAGCCGCTCGACGAACGAGGACCACCGGTCGTCGAACGCGACGGCCGAACCGACCTCGTCGAGCACCTCCAGCCGTGGCGGCACGCCCGCCTCGATGGGGTGCTCGGTCAGGATGCGGCGGGCGAAGCTGTGCAGCGTGCCGATGGCGGCGCCGTCGAGGTCGTCGAGCGCCGCCCGGCACCGGGCCGCGGCCTCGGCGTCGCCGGCGGCGAGCGCCCGCTCGCGCTCGTCGCCGAGACGGTGGCGCACCCGGTCACGCAGCTCGGCCGCCGCCTTCTCGGTGAAGGTGATGGCGGCGAGGTCGCCCAGCGCCGCGGTGCCGGTGGTGACGAGGCGCACGATGCGGTCGACCAGGGCCCGGGTCTTGCCCGAGCCGGCTCCGGCCTCCACGAACAGGGTGCTGTCGAGCCGGGCGACGATGTCGTCGCGGGCCGGCTGGTCGGGCGGCCGGGTGATGGAGGCGACGGCAGGGGTCACGGCGCCACCCCCTCCGCCAGGGCGGCGTAGGGCGCGATCGCGGGGTCGGTGCGCTTGCGCTCCCAGCCCCGGCGCAGCTCGGCGACGCCGAGGCCGTCGGGGTCGCACCACGGGCAGACGACGAACGGGCGGAACTGGTCGTCCGGGTGGGCGGGGAACGAGCCCTGCTCGATGCCGTCGACGATGGTGGCGAGCGTCGTCCGCACCCGGTCGAGCACGGCCGTCGTCGACCTCGTAGCCGACGCGGGCGAAGTTGCCCCGCTCCGACACGAACCAGTACTCGGCGCTCACGGGGGCGTCCGGGCCGCCCGGCCGCGGCCCGGGCGGCCTGGGCGTACACCGCGAGCTGCAGCCGGGTGCCGCCCTCGTCGGGGTTGTCGGCGCTGAGTCCCCTGTAGTTGTCGGCCTTGCCGGTCTTGTAGTCGAGGACCAGCGAGGCGGCCGTCCGGGCCCTCGTCGATGCGGTCGGCCGAGCCCCGGAACCGCAGCGCCCGCCCGTCGTGCAGGGCGATCGCCACCGGGTCGTCGTCGGCCAGGCCGAAAGCCGTGCTCGGCGGCGATCGGCCGTGTCCGGTCGGCTCGCCGCCGCCGGGCGTCGTCGTCGAGGAACCGTTGGACCTGGGCGAAGATCTGGGGCCGGTCGCGCCGCCAGAACACGGGTCGCCCGGTCGCGCCACGGGCCTCGTAGCTCGCGCACGCCTCCTCGGCCAGGCGCTGGATCAGGGCCCGGTCGTCGTCGGTCCACGGGTCGTCGGGCCCGGGCCGCAGCTCGGGTGGTCGGGCGAGCACGTCGGCCACGAACCGTTCGAGTACCTGGTGGACGAGCGAGCCGCGGTCGAGGGCCGACATCTGCAGCTGGGCCTCGGGGTCCTCGACGGGGTCGACCCGGAGCATGCGCCGGACGAAGTAGGCGAACGGGCACGCCGCCCACGACTCCAGGCGGGTGGAGGACACGACC
Organism: uncultured Acidimicrobiales bacterium; assembly: GCA_963759225.1. Lineage (GTDB taxonomy): Bacteria > Actinomycetota > Acidimicrobiia > Acidimicrobiales > VFJN01 > ZC4RG19. The sequence goes on from CAVWYL010000022.1 coordinate 461,270, forward strand.
TCGTCGACCGGTGACGGGACACCGACGCCGGCGAGGTTGCCGTCGAAGCGGGTGAACGCGGGGCCGCGCCGGGCGGCCAGGACCTCGGCCCCGTGCCCGACGACCGGGTCGCCGTCGGCGGCCGCCCGCACCCGCAGCCGGTACTCCTGGTCGGTGGCGGGGACGGCCGTGTGCGTCACGGCGTGGGCGAACGACGGCACGACCTCCAACCACGGCGCGGGGCCGGCCGTCAGCTCGCCCGCGGGCGGGGGGCGCCCGGCCAGGACCGCCACCGCGTCGGTCAGCCACCGCGACGGCACCCGCTCGCTGCTGGCCCGCAGGTCGCCCCGGGGCAGGCACAGCAGGTGGCGGTCGGCGGCGGCCAGCGCGGCCAGGAGGCGGCGATGGTCGCGCCCGACCCGCTCGCGGCGGAGCGGGAGCTCGTCGCCCGCCCGGATCCGCTCGCCGTCGGGCAGGAGGGAGTCGTCGCGGACCGTGGCCGGCAGCGTGCCCTCGGCCATGCCGAGCACGATGACCAGGTCGAGGTCGAGGCCGACGGCGTAGGACAGCGGCCCGACGAGGACGCCCTCGCCCAGCCGGCCGACCCGGCCGAGGTCGGCGTCGAGCTCGAGCTCGAGCGTGCGCCGGAAGACGTCGAGCGAGGGGGGCTCGTCGACGGCGTCGAGCGCGGCCAGGCGGTCGAGCCCGGCGTCGATGGCGTCGGCCGCCCGGACCTCGTCGGCCGGCCAGTCCTCCCGGCCGGCGGCCCGGCCGCCGCCGATGATCCGGTCGGCGAGCGTGCGCAGCCACGCCACCCGCTCGGACCACGGTGCGGGACGCGTCTCGGCGTCGGTGAGCGAGTCGACGATCGCCAGCACGAGCCGGCGCAGGTCGCGGGTGCGCTCGGCCTGCCGGCGGGCCATGCGCACACCGCTGGGCAGCTCGGCGGGGGCGGCCGCCTCGGTGTCGTCGGGGGAGTCGAGGTCGTCGCCGGGGGCACGGGGGTCGGCGGGTGCGCCGGGGTCGTCGCCGGGTGTGCCGGGGTCGTCGTTGGCGCGGGCGGCCAGCGCGGCGGTCCATTCGTCCTCGGCCTCGTCGGCTCGGAGGTCCTGCTCTCGGGCCAGGCGGTCGAGCAGCCGGTCCCAGTCGGCACGGCCCGCGACCACGCCGGCCTGGCGGGACGCGCGCTCCCACGTGGCCACCGGGGAGCCGGCGCTGCCCGGGGCCCGGGCCAGCACCCCGAGCACGTCGGCCCGGCGGAAGCCGTGGTCGGGCAGGGCCAGCAGGTCGACCAGCGTGCGCCCCACCACGCTGGCGGCGAGCGGCCGGACGGCCGCGCCGTTGCGGGGCACGCCGGCGGCCGCCAGGTGCTCGTGCACGAGGCGCCCGTAGGGCTGGTCGGCCCCGTACAGGATGGCGATGCGCTCGAGCGGGGTGCCGTCGAGCGCGGCCCCCACCACGTGGCGGACGGCGGCCCGGACCTCGTCGTCGGCGTCGGAGGCGCTGAGGACCTGCGTGCGCCCGGCGGCGACCGGCAGCGGCACCGGCACCGGTTCATCGGGGGCGGGGAGTGCGGCGCCGAGGCGTGCCAGCGTGCGGTGGACGCCGGCGTCGGCGTCGTCGCGGCCCGTCACGCCCACCACGACCGTGGTCGGCCGTTCGGCCGCGACGGCGGCCAGCAGCGCGGCCTGGCGGCGCAGCAGGTCCTGCGGGAGATACACCACGACGTGGCCCAGCTCGGCGGCCAGGCCCCGGCCCGCGTCCGTGGCCAGGGCGGCCACCGCCGCGTCGGTGAGGTCGGACTCGTCGTACCAGCCGCCGTGCAGCCGGGCGCGGGCCTGGCGGCAGAGGCGCACGACGTCGTGCGCGCGCCGCCCCGCACCTGCGAGCTTGGCCAGGCCGCCCTCGCTGGCGTCGGACAGCTCGGCGAACGTGGCCACCAGCGCCGTCTCGGTGGCCGGGTGCTCGGCCACCGGGGCGAAGATGCCGGGGTCGGCCCGCAGCTCGCGCCGCAGGGCGGCGGCGATCACCGGCGTCGACACCGGCCGCCGGCCGGCCGCGGCCAGCCGGGCCGCGCCCAGCAGCTCGGCCAGCCGGTAGGCGGTGAGGAAGGACACCGCGGCCACCCCCGTGCCCGGCCCACCGTCGCCCAGGCCGGCCGCGGCCAGGGCCCGGCGGGCGGTCACGCCCACGTGGTTGGTGGGCACGACCACGGTCACGGGCGCGAGCGGGACACCGTCCTTGGCGGCGGCCACGGCGGTGCGCAGACAGGCCAGCGCCGGGCGGCCGTACGGGGTGGGGAGGACCTCGAGGGGCACTCGAGCAAGGGTACGCCCGGGGTGTGACAGCGAAGACGATGGAGCCGGGGCCCGATTACCGTCGGTCCATGGCGATCGCCGCGTTCAAGGACCTCTGCCTCGACGCCTCCGACGCCGGGGTGGTCGGCCGGTTCTGGGCTGACGCCCTCGGGCTGCGGCTGGAGCGGCAGGCCGGCGGCGACACCGTCGTCCGCGGCGGCCCGCTGCACATCCTGTGGGTCAACCAGGTGCCGGAGCCGAAGGCGGGCAAGAACCGGGTCCACCTCGACGTGTACGGCCGCGACCCCGGCGCACTGGTGGCGCTGGGGGCGACGGTGCTCGCCGACCACGGCGCATGGGTGGTGCTGGGCGACCCCGAGGGCAACGAGCTCTGCGTGTTCCCCGACCCCGACCCCGACGGTCCCGGCGGTGTGCCGGCGCGTCCCTTCGCCCTGTGCGTCGACAGTGCCGAGCCCGAGGCACTGGCGGCGTGGTGGGCCGGCGTCTTCGAGGGCACGGTCGGCCCGGGTCCCGACGGGACGCCCCGGTGGATCCACGGCGCCGCCGGGCTCGACGACGTCGTCATGAAGTGCGTCCGTGTCCCGGACCCCCGGGTGGCCAAGAACCGCTGCCACTGGGACGTCACCACCGAGGACGTCGACCGCCTGGTGGCGGCGGGGGCCACGGTGCTGCGACCCCGGGACGGCGAGATCGCCTGGACGGTCCTCGCCGACCCGCAGGGCAACGAGTTCTGCGCCTTCACCCCCGGCTGACGTCGCTGACGACGCCGCCCCGCGTCGGCCTCCAGCGGCACCTCGCCCTCGATGCGGGGCACCTCGATCCCGACGGTCACCGTGCCGTGCCTCCGCTCGTAGCGGACCACGTTGTACGCCGAGGCGTAGAGCACGAGGCGGGCCGACAGCGCCAGCCAGGCGAGGATGGCGAACACGACCCCCACCGAGCCGTACAGCGCCGAGGCCGAGGTCACCGCCCGGGGGACGTAGATGGTCCCCACCAGCTTGAGGGTCTCCAGCCCGACGCCGCCCGCGATGGCGCCCGGCACCAGGTCCCGCCAGCCCACGGCCACGTTGGTGAGCGTGCGGAACATCCACAGGAACAGGACGGCGTCGAGCGCCAGCCCGACGATCACGGTGGGGACGGCCGCCGGGCCCGGTAGCGCCGTCACCAGCGAGCCGAGGGAGAGCGAGCCCAGGAACAGCACGCCGGCACCGACCAGCCACGCCAGACCCACCGGCCGGGACTTCCAGCCCCGGCCCTTGACCTGCCAGGTGGCGTCGAGCGCCTGCTCCAGCGTGCCGACGACCCCGAGCCCCGCCCACAGCAGGCCGACGAACCCGATCACCGACGCGGCCTGCCGGCTCTCCTCCGCCTCCCTGATCGTGTCGAGCATGCGGTCGGCCGCCTCGCCGGTGAGACCCAGCTCCTCGATGACCTCCTGCGGGAAGTCGGTCCTGCCCGCGGCCACGAAGCCGACCACGGAGATCCCCAGCAGGAGCAGGGGAAACAGGGACAGGAAGCCGGCCAGGGCGATCGACGACGACAGCGGGCCGCCCCCGACGTCGCTCACCCGCATGTGCACGGCGAGCGGCGTGCGGAGCCACGGGAACCGTCTGCACAGGGCGTCGAACATGGTCGCTCCTCGCTGCACCGCGGGGCCGGACGCCGCGTCGGGCACCCCCTTGGTGTACCCACGGAGCGGGTAGTTTGCGCAGGTGATCCCCGACGGCATCGATCCGGCGCGCATCCCCGCCCACATCGCCTGTGTGATGGACGGCAACGGCCGCTGGGCCGCGAGCCGGGGCCTGCCGCGCACCGAGGGCCACACCAAGGGCGAGGAGGCGCTGTTCGACACGGTCGAGGGGGCGCTCGAGCTGGGCGTCGAGTGGCTGACCGTCTACGCCTTCTCGACGGAGAACTGGCGGCGCCCGGCCGACGAGGTCCGCTTCCTCATGGGGTTCAACGAGACGCTGCTGCTGCGCCGGCGCGACGAGCTGCACGCCAAGGGCGTCCGGGTCCGCTACATCGGCCGGCGGGACTGGCGGGTGCCGAAGCGGGTGCAGCGCAACATCGACGAGGCCGTCGAGATGACCCGCGGCAACCGGCGCATGACCCTCAACCTGGCCTTCAACTACGGCGGCCGGGCCGAGATCGTCGACGCGGTGCGGTCGCTGGTGGCCGCGGGCACCCCGGCCGACAAGATCACCGAGAAGCGCATCCGCGAGCACCTGTACGCCCCCGACATGCCCGATCCCGACTTCATGGTGCGGACCTCGGGCGAGTACCGGATCTCGAACTTCCTGCTGTGGGAGCTGGCCTACAGCGAGCTGATCTTCACCGACGTGCTGTGGCCGGACTTCCGGCGCGAGCACCTCTTCGACGCGGTGCGCGAGTTCCAGAGCCGCGACCGGCGGTTCGGGGGCGTGGCCACCCGATGACCTCCGCCCGGGGTAGCTGAGGCCGGCCGCCGTGCCGCTCTACCACGAGCGAGGCGTGGTCCTCCGGACCTACAAGCTGGGCGAGGCCGACCGGATCGTGTCGTTCCTCACCCGCGACCGGGGCAAGGTCCGGGCGGTGGCCAAGGGCGTGCGCAAGACCAAGAGCCGGTTCGGCGGGCGGCTCGAACCCACCAGCCACGTGGCGCTGCTGCTCTACGAGGGGCGGGGCGAGCTCGACATCGTGTCCCAGGCGGAGACGCTGGACCACTTCCGCCCGCTCCGTGACGACCTCGACCGGCTGGGGCGGGCCGTGTCCATGCTGGAGGCCGCGGACCAGCTGGCGCTGGAGCGGCAGCCCCACCGGCGGCTGTACGAGATGCTCGTGGGGGCGCTGCGGACGCTGGCCGACCAGGACGCCCCGATGGTCGTGCCCGGGTTCTTCCTCAAGGCTCTGGCGCTGGAGGGGTTCCGGCCGCAGGTCGAGGTGTGCGTGGCGTGCGGGAGCGAGGGCCCGCTGGTCTCGTGGGCGCTCGAGGAGGGGGGACTGCGCTGTGCGGCCCACCGGCAGGGCCCGGCGGTGAGCCCCGAGGCGGTGGCCGTGCTCCAGGACATGCTGGGCGGGCGCCTGGGGACCGCGCTCAACGAGACCCGGGGCCCGGTGGTGTCCGAGGTGGATCACCTGGTGGTGCGGGCGGTCGAGCACCACCTGGAGCGGCGGCTGCGCTCGGTCAACGCCCTGCACCGGGGCTGAGGCCGGCTAGAGCGGCCTCCACTGCTTGGCCGAGTCGTCCCAGCCCAGCCACTGGCCGCGGTTCGGCTCCCAGACGATGTAGGTGTTGCGGGCCGCGTCCCACTGCGGCTCGTAGCCGCTGCTGGCGGGCTGGGCCGCCTCGGCGGGCGCGGGCTCGGGTGCGGCGGCCGGCTCGGGCTCGGGCGATGGTCCGACGGGGCTGGGACCGAGCGGCGTGGGCGCGGGCTCGCCCGCGGGGGTCGCGTACGGCGAGCCGGCGGCGGGGCCGCTGGTCGACGGCTCGGCCGTGGGGCCCGGCGCGGCGGTGGCCGGTTGATCGGCTGCGGGCGCGGCGTCGTCGGTGGCGGTGTCGGCCGCGGGGCCGGCCCAGGCACCGGAGGGGGTGGGGGCGAGACCGGCGTCGTCGTCCGCGGGAGGTTGGTCTCCCGAGGATGCTCCGGTCGGGGGGCGCGTCGCCGGCGGGCTCGTCGGTGGCGGAGCTGGGCCAGCCGGCGGCGGCAGGCGTTTGGTCGCCGGCGGGGGTGTCGGCCGCGGAGCTGGGTCGCCCGGCGGACGGGCGCCGCGGCGGCGGGCTCGTCGGTGGTGGGGGTGGGCCAGCCGGCGGGGGCAGGCGTTTGGTCGTCCGGTGGGGGTGTCGGCTGCGGGGCCGGGCCAGCCGGCGGCGGGTGCCGTGGTGGGAGGTTGGTCTCCCGACGGTGCGTCGGTGGCGGGCCGGGCCAGCCGGCGGCGGCTGGTGCGGCGGTCGGGGGTTGGTCGCCGGTGGGGGTGTCGGCCGCGGGGCCGGGCCAGCCGCCGGCGGCAGCAGCGGCGGCGGCGGCGGCTGCGCGCCGGCAGGGGGGTGCTCGCCCGAGGGTGTCGCCGTCGGGGTGGGCCACGTGGTGCCGGGGCCGCCTGCGGGGGGTTGCTCGCCCGAGGGGGTCGGGGTGGTGTCCGGGGCGCCGGGGGCGGGCCAGCCGCCGGCGGGGGACGCGGCCGGGGATGTGGGCGGGGCGGGGCGCTGGTCGTACGGGGAGCCTGCGGGGGCTGCGGTCGGCGGGGCGCCGGCGGGTTGGCCCCACGGCGGCGCGGGGGCGGGCGCACCCCACTGCTGCGGGCCGCCGGGGGTGCCGGCGGGGGCGCCCCACTGCTGGGGGGTGCCGGGAGCGCCGTAGGCGCCCGGGTATCCGTAGCCCGCGGCGTAGGCGGTCGTCAGCCCGGGGATCACCACCGGGCGGCCGACGTCGGCCTTGCCGACCACGAACGTCTTGGCGATCATGTCGCCGACGCGGCGGTGGCCCTTCGTGCTCAGGGCCGTGATGAGCCCGACGAGCGGGAAGCACCAGGGCGCGTAGTCGACGATCCACAGCACGGAGCGGAGCAGGGACCGGCCGATGCCGGGCCCGCCGCCCTGTTCGTCGACCACCCGGACGCCGAACACGAACTTGCCGGGCGTGAACCCCTTGAGGCCCTGCAGCAGGCCGTAGATGCCGACGAACCACACCAGCCCGGCCACGAACCCGAGCGCGGCGTCGGCACCCTCGTTGTAATAGACGCGGTCGCCGATCTGCAGGCACGAGTACACGTCGTCGTCGCGCTCGATGATGGCGCAGGCGTCGTCGACGCGGGACGGCACCTCCTCGTACAGCGCGAACGGGCTGAGCGGCGTCGGGCCCGAAGAACGACGCCAGCAACAGGTACAGGAGCAGGTCGAGGATCCAGGCGCCGATGCGGCGCCCCATGACCGCGGTCGGGTCGCCGGTCGGCGTCGCCGGGCTCGCGGGGTAGGGGCTGGCCGCCGGGTACGGGTAGGCGCTCACGGCGCTCGTTCTATCACCGCCACCGTGCCCCATCGTGCCGCCTGCCCTGCACCAATCCGTTCGGGACCGCGCACGGTGGTCCGTACACTGGACGGTCATGTCCGAGGCCCCCGCCGCTGCGTCCCCCGAGCTGTTCGACAAGGTCGTCAACCTGTGCAAGCGCCGCGGCTTCGTGTTCCCCTCGGCCGAGATCTACGGCGGCTTCCGCTCCACCTACGACTACGGGCCCGTCGGCGTGCTGCTGCTGCGGAACGTCAAGGACGCGTGGTGGCGGTCGATGGTCCAGCTCCGCCACGACATCGTCGGGCTCGACGCCGCCATCCTGTCGCCGCCCGCCATCTGGGAGGCGTCGGGCCACCTCAAGAACTTCACCGACCCGCTGGTCGACTGCCGCAGCTGCCGCGAGCGGTTCCGGCTGGACAAGCTCGACGACCCCGAGGTCTGCCCCAACTGCCACGCCAAGCACAGCTTCACCGAGGCCCGGCAGTTCAACCTGATGTTCAAGACCTACGCCGGGCCGGTCGAGGGCGCGGGCGCCGAGGTGTACCTGCGGCCGGAGACGGCCCAGGGCATGTTCCTCAACTTCAAGAACGTGCTGGAGACGTCGCGCAAGCGGCCCCCGTTCGGCATCGCCCAGATCGGCAAGTCGTTCCGCAACGAGATCACGCCCGGCAACTTCGTGTTCCGCACCCGCGAGTTCGAGCAGATGGAGCTCGAGTACTTCGTGCCGCCCGCGGAGAGCCCCCGCTGGTACGAGTACTGGTGCGAGACCCGCATGGCCTGGTACCACGACCTGGGCATCCCCGAGGACCAGCTGCGGCTGCGGGCCCACGACGAGGACGAGCTGTCCCACTACTCGGCCGGGACCAGCGACGTGGAGTTCCTGTTCCCGTGGGGCTGGGACGAGCTGGAGGGCATCGCCAACCGCACGGACTACGACCTGCGCCAGCACGCCGCCCACTCGGGCGAGAGGCTCGAGTACTTCGACCAGGCCGCGGGCGAGCGCTACATCCCCCACGTGATCGAGCCGGCGGCGGGCGCCACCCGCACCGCCATGGCCTTCCTCATGGCGGCGTACGCCGAGGAGGAGGTGGCCCGCGAGGGCCAGGGGCAGGGCGAGGTCCGCACCGTGCTGCGGCTCCACCCCCGCATCGCGCCCTACAAGGTGGCGGTGCTGCCGCTGTCGAAGAAGGCCGAGCTGTCCGCCCCGGCCAACGAGATCCTGGCGCTGCTGCAGCCCCACTTCATGTGCGACTACGACGAGACCCAGGCCATCGGCCGGCGCTACCGCCGCCAGGACGAGCTGGGCACGCCGTTCTGCGTGACCGTCGACTTCGACACCCTCCAGGACCGGGCGGTGACCGTGCGCGACCGCGACACGATGGCCCAGGAGCGGGTCCCGATCGACGACCTGCTCGGCGTCCTGCGCGACCGGCTCGGGCTCTGACGTAGGGTCGCCGGCCATGGGCAACGTCGAGCTGGTCCCGCTGTGCCGCGTCGAGGTCGGGTTCGGGGAGATGATCGACACCGGCGCCGGCCCCCACGGCCGCCGCATCATCGGCGAGACGGCGACGCTCGCCGTGACGGGTGAGCGGCTGGCGGGCGAGATGGCCGGCAAGGCGGCGGCCGACTGGCTGCTCGTCGGGGCCGACGGCGTGAGCGGCACCGTCGACGTGCGGGAGGCGGTCCGGACCCACGACGGCGCGCTGATCTACATGCGCTACCAGGGCCGGCTCGACTTCTCCACCATCCCGTCGGGCCCGCCGTTCTTCGTGAGCGGGCTGTTCGAGACGGGCGACGAGCGCTACCTGTGGCTCAACCACGTCGTGGCGGTGGGCCGCGGGGTGTTCCGGCCCGACTTCTCGGGCCTGGACTACGACTTCTACGAGCTCGCCGACGCCTGACCCCCGCGGTCAGGGGCCCGTTCCCGCCGCAGCGCGAGGGCGTGGCTGCGCAGGATCGACGCGGCCCGGTCGAGCAGCTCGACGAAGCGGGCGACGTCCTCGGTGGGGAACTCGGCCTGGAGGGCGATCATGTCGCCGATCATCCCGGAGAGGATCGGCTGGGCGGCGTCGAGGCTGCCCTCCTGCAGCTCGACGTTGACCCGGCGGCGGTCGGCGGGGTCGCGGACCCGGCGGACGAAGCCCTTGGCCTCCAGCCGGTCGATGACGCCGGTGATGGCCCCGGTGGTGAGCCCGGTGAGCTCGGCCAGGCGGCCGGCGGTCAGCGCCTCGGGCCGCGGCCTCGTCGAGCAGCCCGACGCACTCCCAGTCCGTGGCGTGGAGGCCGAGCCGCTCGGCGCAGGCGTGGTTCAGCATCGCCGAGGCGTTGCCGAGCCCGCGGCCGGCCCGCAGCATGCCCTCGGTGACGTCGTTGCGGGTGGGCGGGGTCAGGGGCGTACCCTCGGTCATCGGCGCCTCGCCAAATTGAGCTTGTGGCTAAGATACTCAGTCACTAAGGTAATTACCGCCCTCCGCCGCTCACACGGGGCACTTGATAGCGCGTGTTCACGCCATCGGAGGTGGTGCTCTCATGCTCAAGCGACTCGCCCACGCCTGCTACCGGCGCCGGTGGGCCGTTCTCGCCGGGTGGATCGTCCTGCTCGTCGGCCTGTTCGCCCTCAACTCGTCGGTCGGGGGCAAGTTCCTCGACGACTTCGCGCTGCCCGGCTCGGAGAGCCAGGAGGCGGTCGACCTGCTCGAGTCGCACGGCTTCGAGGCCCGCACCGGGTTCTCCGGCCAGGTCGTGTACGAGGCCGACGACGTCCGCGCCCCCGACGTCCAGCAGGGCATGGAGGACCTGTTCGACGAGATCGAGGAGGCCGTCGCCCCCGGCGAGGTCGTCAGCCCCTACGGCCCCGAGGGCGCCCGCAACATCAACGGCGACGGCACCATCGCCTACGCCGAGGTGAACCTCGGCGACCGGGACAGCGACGACTACGCCGCGGCCCGCGACCGGGTGATCGCCCTCGTCGACGACGCCGACGTGCCCGGCACCACCATCGAGCTGGGCGGCGACGCGTTCCTCACCGAGAGCGAGTTCTCCAGCGAGGCGTTCGGGTTCCTGGCGGCCATGATCATCCTGCTGATCGCCTTCGGGTCGGTGCTGGCCATGGGCCTGCCCCTGATCACGGCCATCTTCGGCATCGTCACCGGCATCTCGCTCGTCGGCCTCGTCGTCAACGTCGTCGACATGCCGACGTTCTCGAACCAGGCCGTGGCCATGATCGGCATCGGCGTGGGCATCGACTACGCCCTGCTGATCGTCACCCGCTACCGGGAGGGCCTCCACGACGGCCTGGACCCGGAGCGGGCCACCGCCAAGGCGCTCGACACCGCCGGCCGCTCGGTGCTGTTCGCCGGGTGCACCGTCATCATCGCCGTGCTCGGCCTGTTCGTGATCGGGCTGGCCGTGATCCGCGGCCTCGCCATCGGCGTGTCGATCGGCGTGCTCACGACGATGCTGGCCTCGATCACGCTGCTCCCGGCCATCCTCGGGTTCGTCGGGCCGCAACATCGACCGGCTCGGCCTGCCCCACCGGCGCCGGGCCGAGGGCGCCGACCGCGCCGCGTTCTGGTACCGCTGGAGCCGCATCATCCAGGCCCGCCCGTGGCCCGCGGCCATCGCGGCGACCGCCCTCCTCCTCGTGCTGGCGCTGCCGGTGTTCGGCATCCGGCTCGGGTTCGGCGACGCCGGCAACCGGCCGGCCGACGACTCGGCCCGCCGCGCCTACGACCTGGTGGCGGAGGGCTTCGGCCCCGGCGCCAACGGCCCGCTCGTGCTGGTGGCCGACTCGCCGGGCGGCGGGGACGTCGACACCGACGCCCTCGGCGGGCTGGCCGAGGCCATCACCGACGCCCCGGGCGTGGCCGGCGTGTCGCCCCCCATCCCCAACGAGAGCGGCGACGCCGCGCTGCTGATCGTGCAGCCCGAGTCGTCGCCCCAGGACGAGGCGACCGAGGCGCTGGTCCACCGGCTGCGCGACGACGTCGTGCCCGCCGCGCTCGACGGCTCGGACACGGAGGTGAAGGTGGGCGGGGCCACCGCGGCCGTCGTCGACTTCGCCGAGTTCACGGCCGACCGACTGCCGTGGTTCATCGGCATCGTGCTGGTGCTGTCGTTCCTGCTGCTGATGGTGGTGTTCCGGTCGCTGCTGGTCCCGCTGAAGGCCGTGATCATGAACCTGCTGTCGGTCGGTGCCGCCTACGGGATCCTGGTCGCGGTGTTCCAGTGGGGCTGGGGCAAGGACCTGTTCGGCATCGGCAAGGACGGGCCGATCGAGGCCTGGGTGCCGATGATGCTGTTCGCCGTCATCTTCGGGCTGTCGATGGACTACGAGGTCTTCCTCCTGTCCCGCATCCGGGAGTACTACGACCGCACCGGCGACAACGCCACCGCGGTGGCCAACGGCCTGGCCGCCACGGCCCGGGTCATCACGGCGGCGGCCGCCATCATGTTCTTCGTGTTCGCCGGGTTCGTGCTCGGCTCGGACCGGTCGCTCAAGATGTTCGGCCTCGGCCTGGCGGTGGCCGTGCTGCTCGACGCCACCGTGGTCCGGCTCATCCTGGTGCCGGCGACGATGGAGCTGCTCGGCGACCGCAACTGGTGGCTGCCCCGGTGGCTGGACCGGGTGCTGCCGGTCGTCCACGTCGAGCCGGCGGAGGACGAGCCGGCGCCCGCCCCCGACGAGCGCGAGACCGAGCCGGTCTAGGCCCGGCGCGCCGAGCTCGGTTGACCGCGGCCTCCACGGCCGCGGTCACGCGGTCGGGCGGCTGGTCGGCGTCCACGGTCACGAGGCGGCCCTGCTGCTCGTACAGGTCGAGCAGGGGGGCCGTCTCCTCGTGGTAGACGTCGAGGCGGCGGGCGATCACGTCGGGGTCGGCGTCGTCGGCCCGGCCCTCGTCCCGGGCGGCGAGCCGGGCGCGGGCCACGTCGTCGGGGAGGGCCAGGTGGATGACCAGGTCCACGCTCCCGCAGGTGGCCGGCCTGGGTCAGCGTCCGCGGGTAGCCGTCGAGCACGTAGCCGCCCTCGGCCTCGGCGGCGGCGATGACCGGTCCGACGACGGCGTCGGTGAGGTCGTCGGGGACCAGGTCCCCGCCCTCCAGGAGCGGGACCAGCCGCCGGCCCAGCTCGCTGCCGGACCTGGCCTCGGCCCGGAGGATCGCGCCGCTCGACAGGTGGGGGACCCCGAGCTCGGCGGCGACGCGGTCGCCCTGGGTGCCCTTGCCCGACCCCGGCGCCCCTAGCATCACGATCCGCACGGCCCCAGCATCACAGATCCCGGGCGACCGGCCCCCACTCGGCCGTTCACCCGTCGTCGCCCGGGCGCCACGAGCGGTCCCGCTTGCGGGCGGCGGTGTGCCGCTTGTCGTCGAGCCGGGACTGCCGCGCCCCCCGGGACGGGCGGGTCGGCCGGCGGGGCGTGGCCGGCACCGACGCCTCGTCGATCAGCGCGGCCAGACGCTCGCGGGCGATCGTGCGGTTGCGCCACTGCGACCGGCTGTCGTCGGCCCGGACCCGCACCAGCTCGCCCAGCTTGGCCCGCGCCCGCTGCGCGCCCGGCCCGTCGAGGGCGTTGAGGTCGGCCACCAGCTCGACCGCCGACGCGGTCACGTTGCGGTGCTGGCCGCCCGGGCCGGACCCGCGGCGAACGTCTCGTCGATCGCGGCCGCGGGCAGGGTCAGCCCGCGGCGGGTCGTGAGGGCGCGGTCGCCGCCGTCGGAGGGCACCGCCCCAGCGTGTCAGGGCTGGAGCATCGCCCCCAAGCGCTTCCCGGCCACCCGCAGCCCGACGTAGCCCATCACCGCCAGGTAGGCGGCGTGCAGCAGCAGGACCGGCGACGGCTCGCCCAGCACCAGCGCCCGCTCGATGGCGACGCCCTGGTAGAGCGGGCTGAAGCGCACCACCCACGCCACCCCGGGCGGGTACTCGGACAGGGGGAAGAACGTGGCCGAGAACAGGAACAGCGGGACGATGGCCAGCTCGACGTAGTCGAAGTCGAAGAACGACCGCATGAACGTCGTCAGGCCCAGGCCCGCGCCCGCGAACGCGAACCCGATCAGCGCCGCCGCCGGGATCGACAGCACGCCCCACCCCGACGGGGTCAGCCCCATGGCCCACATGGTCACGAAGAAGACGACGGCCTGCAGCAGCCCCCGCAGCAGCGCCCACGTCAGCTCGCCCCGCACGACGTCGGTCACGCCGAGCGGCGTGGCCAGCATGCCGTCGTAGGTGTGGGCGTACTTGATCTTGCCGAAGAAGTTGAACGTCGTGTCGAAGATGCAGCCGTTCATGGCGGCCACCGCCATCATCGCCGGGGCCACGTACTGCTCGTAGTCGACCATCCGGCCGCCGGGCCCCTCGACCTGCCCGACCAGGGCGCCGACGCCGATGCCGATCGAGAACAGGTAGAAGGCCGGCTCGAAGAACCCGCTCACGAACGCCGGCCACAGCCGGATGCCCACGCGGGCGTTGCGCTCGACGACCCGGGTCGCCCGCCGCGTCCCCACCAGTGCAAGGGCGCTCACTGGTGCACCCTTCGGGATGCACGCAGTGAGCGATCGGCACTTCGTGCCGGGCAACGCACTGTGTCGACGGTTCGCTCGCTGCGCTCGCTCATGCCGCCAACCTCGACCGGAACGTGCGGATGCCGTACCAGGAGCCGACGGCCACGAACCCGCACAGCACGGTCACGTGGACGAGGGCGTCCGTCAGGCCGAGCGTGCCGGTGGTGGCGCCGCGGCACAGCTCGACCGAGTGCCACAGCGGCGTGAGCCGGGCGATCGGCTGGAGGGCGTCGGGCAGCTGGTCGATGGGGAAGAAGGTGCCGGAGAACAGGAACATCGGCACCACCACCAGCCGGAACACGATGGGGAACGACGCGTCGCTGTCCTGGGCGGCGGCGTAGGCGGCGAGCGGGGCGGCGAAGGCCAGGCCGCCCAGCGTGGCGAACGGCACCGCCAGCACGCCCCACGGCGACGGCACCGCGCCGAGCACGGCGGCCACCGACCACGAACAGGGCGGCGTTCATGGCGACGCGGAGCGCCACCCACACCATGTAGCCCCCGTAGACCTCGGCCGGGGACAGCGCGGTGGCCGCCGCGGCGTGGAAGCCCCGCATCCACTTCATGTTGACCATGACCGGCCACAGCGTGTCGCCGGACGCCGACTGCAGGGCCGTGGCCGCCAGGATGCCCGGGGCCACGAACACCAGGTACTCGACCCCCGCGACCGCGCCGCGGTTCTCGTCGACGAGGCCGCCGAGCCCCAGGCCCAGCGCACCCAGGAACAGCAGCGGCACCAGCACGCCCGACAGGGCGGACGTGCGCCAGAACCGCCGCCACGTGCGCGCCTCGCGCTCGGTCACCCGCAGCATCGGCACCCGCTCGGCCAGCGTGGTCAGGGTGTCACTCATCGAGCGTCCGCCCCGTGAGGTGGAGGAACACGTCCTCCAGCGAGCTGCGCCGCACGAGCACCGAGTCGGCGTCGACGCCGTCGGCCCCGACCCGTGCCACGGTCTCGTCGCCGTGGGCCGCGTAGATGAGCACGCGGTCGGCCAGCGGCTCGACCCGCTCGCCCAGGCCGTGCAGGCGCGGCAGCGCGGCCTCCTGCTGCTCGGGGGTGGCGAAGCGCAGCTCGACCACCTCGCGCGTCGAGTGGCGGTCGATGAGCTCGCGGGGCGAGCCCTCGGCCACGATGCGGCCCTCGTCCATGATCACGAGCCGGTCGCAGAGCTGCTCGGCCTCGTCCATGTAGTGCGTCGTGAGCACGAGCGTCACGCCCTCGCGCTTGAGCCGGTACAGCCGCTCCCACAGCAGGTGGCGGGCCTGGGGGTCGAGGCCGGTGGTCGGCTCGTCGAGCAGGACCAGCTCGGGCGAGTTGATGAGCGACCGGGCGATGGTGAGGCGGCGCTTCATGCCGCCCGACAGCGGGTCGACCCGGGAGTCGCGGCGGTCGTCGAGCCGGGCGAAGGCCAGCAGCTCGGCCGCCCGCTCGCGGATGATCCGCAGCGGCAGGCCGAAGTACCGCCCGTAGATGATCAGGTTGTCCCACACGGTCAGCTCGGTGTCGAGGTTGTCCTCCTGGGGGACCACGCCGAGCCGGGCCCGGATGGCGGACCCCTGGTGGCGGGGGTCCATGCCCAGCACGGACAGGTCGCCGTCGGTGATCGGCGACACGCAGGCGATCATCCGCATGACCGTGGTCTTGCCCGCGCCGTTGGGCCCGAGGAAGCCGAACACCTCGCCGCGGCGGACCCCGAAGTCGACCCCGTCGACCGCGACGAAGTCGCCGAAGCGCTTGGTCAGCGCCTTGGCCCGCACGAGCATGGTGCCGTCGGAGCGGTCGGGTTCGGGGTCGGGCATCACCCCGAACCTACCGACGGGCTGTGACACCGGACGCATCCGTTTCGGCGCACCAAACGTCCGCCTGGCGTTCACCCCGCGTTCGCGCCGTTCACACCTCGCGTGTTTCCCGCCGTCGTTACGTTGCGGCCGCAACCACGTCCTGCGGGAGGGCCGATGTCCAACGTCGATCGTCGTACGTTCCTCAAGTCCGCGGCCGCCGGTGCGGGGGGTCTGGCTCTGTCCGGCCCGCTCCAGGCGTTCGCGGCCCAGCCCGCCGGGGCCGCCCCGGTCCAGGGATCGGGGGCCGACTCCTACGGCCCCATCGCCCCGGCGGTGGACCACACCACCGGCCTCGAGCTGCTCGCCCTGCCCGAGGGCTTCGAGTACTGGTCCTTCGGCGAGGTCGGCACCACGATGTCCGACGGCCTGCCCACCCCGGCGGCCCACGACGGCATGGCCGCCTTCCCCTGGCACCAGAAGGTCCGCCTGGTCCGCAACCACGAGGTCCGGGGCACCGCGGCCGCCTTCGGGCCCGCCGACGTCTCCTACGACACCAGCGCGGGCGGCGGCAACACCATCGTCGAGTTCGATCCGCGCAACCCGGGCGTGGTGCGGTCCTGGGGCGCCCTGTCGGGCACCAACACCAACTGCGCCGGCGGGGCCACGCCGTGGAAGTCGTGGCTGACCTGCGAGGAGACGGTCGAGGTCAACGGCAAGCCCCACGGCTACGTGTTCGAGACCTCGGCCAAGGCCGGCGGGTTCCAGCCTGCCGTCCCGCTGACCGGGCTCGGCCGCTTCGTGCACGAGGCCGTCGCCGTCGACCCGGAGACCAACGTGATCTACCTGACGGAGGACGCGGGGGCCACGTCCGGCTTCTACCGCCACGTCCCCCGCAACGCCCGCCGGCCCTTCGACGACGGCAAGCTCCAGATGCTCAAGGTCGTCGGCACCGCCAACGCCAACCTCGGCGCCAGCTTCACCGCCGGCACCCGCTTCGAGGTCGAGTGGGTCGACATCGCCGACCCCGACCCCGACCTCGCCGGCGGGGCACCCACGGTGTTCGCCCAGGGCGCGGCGCTGGGCGGCGCCGGCTTCCGCCGCCTCGAGGGCGCCGTCTGGTCGCGCACGGACAAGGCGATCTACTTCAACTCGACCGACGGCGGCGCCGCCGCGGCGGGGCAGGTGTGGGCCTGGTACAAGCAGCGGGGCAAGGAGTACGTCGAGCTGGTCTACGAGTCGCCGTCGACCGCCGTGCTGCTCAAGCCGGACAACCTGACGGTCAGCCCCACGGGCGGGATCCTGCTGTGCGAGGACCCCGACCGGGCCCGCCAGTCGTTCCTGCGGGGCGTCAACGCCAGCGGCCAGCTCTACGACCTGGCCGCCAACATCCGGCCCGGGACGATCCCCAACTCGACGACGCCGGCGTCGTTCGACGAGTTCGCGGGGGCGACGTTCCTCGGCGAGTGGCTGTTCGTGAACATCCAGACGCCGGGGATCACCTTCGCCATCACCGGCCCGTGGGGGAACGGCCCTCTGGGCTGACCTCGCTCGATCGCCGCCGAGCGCGGCGTCGACCACCCGGCCCCGGGGCAGCGCGGCGCCCCGGGCCCGGGCGGCCGCGTAGGCGGCGACGCCCAGCTCGCCCGCCAGCCGGTCCCCGAGCGCGGCCAGGTCGGCCACCACGGCGTCGACGGTCACCGTCGGCGCCTCCGGCGCGGCGTCGGCCGCGCCCAGCACGAGGGCGGCGGTCTCCGCCTGCCCGACCTCGGCCAGGATGCGCGGCCAGGTTGCGCAGGGTCGTCCACATCTGGGTCCAGTGGCCGGCCCGGCGCCAGCCGTCGATCAGCCGGCGGTACCCGGCCAGCGCCTCCGCGGTGCGCCCGCTGGCGCCGAGCAGGCGCACGAGGCCGACGGCGGCCACGCCCTCGACGAACGTGCCCCCGGCCGGCCTGGGCCAGCCCGATCGCCTGCCGGTACTGCTCGGCGGCGGCGTCCGGGTCGGTGGCGGCGGCCAGCTCGGCCGCGGCGTAGTGGGCGAACCCGAGGTCGGACGGCGCGCCGTGGGTCCCGGCGGCCGCGAAGGACCGGTCGATCAGCTCCCGGGCCCGGGCGCCGTCGCCCTCGTAGATCGGCCCGAGCGCCGCGGAGGCCAGCAGGCCGGGGACCTGGCCGTCCGGGCTCGCCGCGGCCGCGTGCAGCCACAGGGTCGGTGGCCCCGGACGTGTTCCCCCGGAACAGCTCGACCGCCGCGAGCGCGTGCTCGGCGTAGACGGCCTGCTCGGGGGTGGGCGGACTCGGCGATGGCGGCCCGGGCGAGCCGGTCGGCCCGGTCGAGGTCGCCGCGCCGCCAGGCCGAGTGGGAGGCCGCGCCCCACACCTCGGGCCGCCGGGGGTGGCCGTCGAGCCCGGGGTCGTCCGCGAGCTCCAGCGCCCAGGCGGACACGAACGGCACGTCCCGCCACGTGGTGAAGCCGTCGAGGTGGACCACGATCGCCACCCGGACGTCGAGGTCGCCGCGCCGGCCGGCCGCCGCCCACGCCGCCTGGAGGTTGGCGGCCTCCGCCCGGACGAGGCGGTCGGCGACGGCCTCGTCGGGCCCGACGACGAGGCGGGCCGCCTCGGAGGCGAGGTCCTCGGCCCACGCCACCAGGTCGGCGTCGGCGACGTCCCGCTCCCCGGCGGCGGCGAGCTGGTCGAGCATGTAGGCCCGGACGGTCTCCAGCGCCCGGTAGCGGGTCGTGCCGCCCTCGCCCGCCGCGGTCAGCATCGACATGTCGACCAGGTGGGCCACGGTGGCGGCCGGGTCGCCGGTGAGGCCCCGGCGGTCCGCCAGGCGCTCGGCCGTGGCCAGGTCGACGCCGCCGGGGAACACGGCCAGGGCGCCGAGCAGGCGCTGCTCGCCGGGGGCCAGCGCCCGGTAGGACCAGTCGATCGTGTCGCGCAGGGTGCGGTGGCGGGCGTCGGCGGCCGGGCGGCCGGCCTCCAGCAGGTCGAGGGCGCGGTCGAGGCGGGCGGCCAGGTCGCCGAGGGACAGCGTGCCCACCCGACCGGCCGCCAGCTCCAGGGCGAGGGGCAGCCCGTCGAGCCGGCGCACGACGTCGCCCACGACCGCCGCCTCCGCCGGCCCCGGCTCCCACCCCGGCTGCCGGCGCCGGGCGTGCGCCAGGAACGCCCGCACCGCGGGGACGTCGGCCACGTCGGTCCGCCCCTCCTCGGGGACCGGCAGCGGGCCGAGCCGCACGACGTGCTCGGCGGCCAGCCCCAGGGGCCGGCGGGAGGTCGCCAGGACGGTCAGGTCGGGGCTGGCGTCGACCAGCCGCCCGGTCAGCGTGCGGGCGGCGTCCACGACGTGCTCGCAGTTGTCGAGCAGCAGGAGGGGGCGCCCGCCGGTCAGCGCGTCGCGGGCGGCGTCGAGGACGGCGTCGTGGCTCCCGACCCGCAGGCCCAGCGCGGTGCCCACGGCGACCGTGACCCGGTCCTCGTCCTCGACCTCGGCCAGCTCGACCACGTGGACCGGCCGGCCCTCCTCCGCGGCGTCGGCCGCCACCTCCAGCGCGAGGCGGGTCTTGCCCACCCCGCCCGGTCCGACCACGGTGACCAGGCGCTCGCCGGCGACCCGCAGCCGCAGCGCGGCGAGGTCGTGCTCGCGGCCGACGAGCGGGGACGCCGGCCGGGGGCGGGGCCGGGCCGCGGGCGCCGGCGTCGGGGCGGGCGCCGGGGCGCCGCGGGCGGCGTCCTGCTCGGCGGCCGATCAGGTCGGGACCGGGGTCGAGGCCGGTGTCCTCCGCCAGGCGGCGGCGGAACTCGTGGGCCGCCCGCAGCGCGTCGGCCTGGCGCCCGGCGAGCGTGAGGGCGCGCACCAGCAGGGCGTGGGTGCGCTCCCGGCCCGGCTCGGCGGTCGCGGCCCGGGTGGCGTCGGCCACCAGGTCGGCGGGCGCGCCGCCCCCGGCACCGGCGCGGTCGACCCGCAGGGCGAGCCACTCGTCGGTGAGGTCGCGGCGCAGCTCGGCCAGCGCCACGGCGTCGGCCGCCAGCGGCTCGACGTCGGCGAACTCGTCGAGGGCGGCGCCCCGCCACAGGGCCAGGGTCCGGCCGAGCGCGGCGACGCGTTCGGGGCCGAGCCCGGCCATGCGGTCGCTGCCGCCCGGGCCCGCCGGGTCGGCCCCGGCGCGGAGGTCCGCCACGTCGAGCTCGCCGGGCCCGAGGGCGAGCCGGTAGGCGCTCCCGTCCCGGACCAGGCGGTCGCCCGCCGGCCCGAGGTGCCCCCGCAGCCGCGAGATGTGGCTGTGCAGGGCGCGGGCGCCCGACTCGGGCGGCTCGGACGGCCACAGGGCGTCGACCAGCTCGCCCGTCGACACCGCCCGCGGCGACGCCATGGCCAGCAGCGCGAGCACGGCCCGGCGCCGGGGGCCGCGCACGTCGACCGCCCGGCCGTCGACCGTCAGCCGGAGGGGGCCGAGCAGGTCGATCCGGACCGCGACCGCGGTTCCGTCAGGCACCGGCGCCGCCGCCCGCCCCGGTGCGAGCGCCCTGCAACCGCCGTGCAACCGGTCCCGCCCACCATCGGCCCATGACAACGATCATGACCCGCGAGAGTGCCCTGCTCACGGATGAGATGTTGCATCGATTCGACGAGCGGGCGCCTGTCTACGACCGAGAGAACCGCTTCTTCACCGAGGACTTCGAGGAGCTGCGGGCGTCCGGCTACCTCCTGGCGGCCGTCCCCGTCGAGCGCGGAGGCTCCGGCCTGCGCCTCAACCAGGTCATGCGGCTCCAGCAGCAGCTGGCCTACGTGGCCCCCGCCACCGCGGTCGCCGTGAACATGCACCTGTACTGGACCGGCATGGCCGCCGACATGGCCCGCTTCGGCGACACCCGCGGCGAGCTCATCCTCGACCAGGCCGCCGACGGGCACGTGTTCGCCGCCGGCCACGGCGAGGCCGGCAACGACGTCGGCCTGTTCGGGTCCACCACCCAGGCGACCAAGGTGCCGGGCGGCTGGGAGATCACGGGGCGCAAGGTGTTCGGCAGCCTGTCGCCGGTGTGGAGCTACCTGGGCTTCCACGCCATGGACACGTCCGACCCCACCGCGCCGCTGGTCATCCACGGCTTCCTGCCCCGCGACGCCGCCGGCTACCGGATCGAGCAGACCTGGGACGCCCTCGGCATGCGGGCGACGTCCAGCAACGACACCGTGTTCGACGGCACGTTCGTGCCCGACGAGCTGGTGCCGGTGGTGTGCGCCGCCGGTGCCGCCGGGGCCGACATCTTCCACGTGGCGCTCATGGCGTGGGGCCTGCTCGGCTTCGCCAACGTCTACATCGGGGCGGCCCGCCGGGCCTACGACCTGGTGGTCGAGTCGTCGGGCAAGCGGGGCGCGATCGGGCTGACCCGGACGATGGCGCACAACCCCGAGGTGCAGCGGGGCGTCGCCGAGATGCGCATGGCGCTCGAGGCCACCGACGGCTACCTCGGCCGGGTGTGCGACGAGTGGAGCGAGGGCGTCGACCACGGCATCGAGTGGCCGCTCAAGATCGTGGCCGCCAAGCACTTCGCCGTGACCCGGGCGTTCGAGATCGTGGACACCGCGCTGGACCTGTCCGGCGGGTCCGGGCTGTTCAAGCGCAGCCGCATCGAGCAGCTGTTCCGGGACGTGCGCCTCGGGCGCATCCACCCGGCCAACCGCCTGGCGGTCTACGAGATCGTCGGCAAGGGCAGCCTGGGCCTCGACCCCGACGCCCAGCCGCGGTGGGGGTGAGGTCGTGAGCACGATGACGCTCTACCACCCTCGACGAGCCCTGGCTCGCCACCTCGCTGACCTTCCCGGCGGACCGCTGCGGTCCGCCGGGGATGGCCAACGGCGGCTGGGTGTCCGGCACCGTGGCCGGGCACCTGGCCGGGGTGGGCGGCGGCCCGGTCGAGGTGACGCTGCGGGCGCCGACCCCGCTCGACACCCCCGTCGACCTGCGGGTGGGCGAGGGCGAGGCCCGGCTCAGCCTGGGCGACACCGTCCTCGTGACCGCCCGCCGGTCGCCGGGGGTGGTGCGGGCGCCCGCCCCGGTCCCGTGGGCCGAGGCCCGCGTCGCCGCATCCCGCTTCGCCGGCCACCACGACCACCCGTTCCCCGGGTGCTTCGTGTGCGGCACGGAGCGGGCGGCGGGCGACGGCCTGCGGCTGTTCCCCGGGCCTGTCGCCGGCGGGTCCGGGGACATCGCCTGCGTCCTCACGCCGAGTGACGCCCTCGCCGGCCCGCACGGCCGGCTGGCCCCGGCCGCGGTGTGGGCGGCGCTCGACTGCCCGACGGCGTGGGTCAACATGCGCCCCGGCGGGGCGGCGCTGCTGGGCCGGCTGCGGGCCGAGATGCGGGCGCCGCTGGTCCCCGGCGAGGAGTACCTGGTGGTGGCCACCTCGGCGGGCACCGAGGGCCGCAAGTCGTACGGCCGGGCCGGGATCTACGGCCCCGACGGACGGCTTGTCGCTGCATCCGAGGCCATCTGGATCAGCGTCGATCCCCCGGGGCTGACCCGGGGACAGACCCGGGGCGCGGGCGGTTCGCCACCGCCCGTGCCCGGGACACAACCGGGCGGATGCCCGTTCCCGGCCACGATACGCGGTCGCACGATCGAAGGGTCCAGGCGGATGGATCCAAGGAGGCGGCAATGGCAGCACATCGGTTCGGCGGGATCGGGGTGGCGGCGCTGGCCGCCGCGGCACTGGCGCTCGGCGCCTGCGGCGGCGGGGGCGACGAGCGGTCGATGGAGGACGAGCTGGAGGCGGCGCTCGACGACGCCGCCGCGGCGCCCGAGGACGCGGAGACGACGACGACGGAGCCCGAGCCCCGGGAGGTCGAGCCCGTGGCGGTCGACGTCGACGTGCCCCGGGAGACGACCTACGCCGCCGCCACGTGGGCGGTCACCGACGTGGCGTTCCAGGGCGCGGGCGTCGACGAGTTCGGGTCCGAGACCGACCCCCTGGCGATCGTGGGGTTCACCGTGGCCAACGACGGCGAGGGTGCCACCGACCTGACGGTCGACCAGTCGCGGCTGTCCCTGCTCGACGCCGACGGCAACCGGCTCGCGGCGCCGTTCGAGACCATGGAGCAGGAGATCGTGGTGGTCGGCGGCGAGTCCGACTTCGAGGTCGCCTTCGTGCTCGACGAGGACGCGACCGACGAGGACCTGCCCGACTACACGTTCCAGGTGGGGGACGAGGGCTACGAGCCCGCCCCGATCCCGCTGTCGGGCGAGGTCCCCGTCTCGGGCTACCCGGTCACCGTGACCATGCCGGCCGCGGTGGACGGCGAGATGAACGGCGGGCCCGCCACGATCCGCAACATGACCGGGACGGTGTCCCTCGACTACGCGGGCCAGCGGGCCGAGGAGGGCACGCGCTTCTTCACGGTCCACGGCGAGATGCAGGGCCACGACGGCGGCTCGTTCCACCCGGCGCAGAGCGACGTGGCGGTCTCGGTCGACGGCATCCAGGCGGACTCGGCCTACCCGTCCATCGACATGCCCGACAGCTTCGCCAACGGCACCACCGCTGCGGCGACCTGGGTGTTCGTCATCCCGGCCGTCGGCAAGGAGGGGATGGTCCACTTCGGGTGGATGTCCGAGCCGAGCGTGCCCGGCGGACCGTTCACCTTCCCGACGCTGCCGTGAGGGTGTGGCACGCTCGGGCGGGTGAGCACCGACGACTGGTACGCCGCCAACCGTGACTGGTGGGACGAGCGGGCGCCGCTGCACGCGGCCAGCGAGTTCTACGGCCTGGACGAGTTCCTGGCCGACCCGGAGGCCACGACGCTGCGGCCCTTCGAGATCGCCGAGGTCGGCGACGTGGCCGGCCGCACGCTGGTCCACCCCCAGTGCCACTTCGGGATGGACACGCTGTCCTGGGCCCGGCGGGGTGCCGAGGTCACCGGCCTCGACATCTCGCCGGCCGCGGTGGCGGCGGCCGCGGACGCCGCCGCCCGGGCGGGGCTGGCCGCCACGTTCGTGGCGGCGAACGTGTACGACGCGGTCGAGGCCGTCGGCGGTCGCACGTTCGACATCGTCTACACCGGGCTCGGCGCCCTCGCCTGGCTGCCCGACATGGTCCGGTGGGCGCAGGTCATGGCCGCGCTCACCGCCCCGGGCGGCGTCCTGTACCTGGCCGAGTTCCATCCGGTGCACTCGATCCTCGGCGACGAGGACCTGACCGTCACCTACCCGTGGTTCCACGACGAGCCGCTCGTCTTCGACGAGCCCGGGTCCTACGCCGACCCCGAGGCGACCACGACCGCCAACCGGAGCTACGAGTGGCACCACGGCTTCGGCGAGGTCCTGACCGCGCTGCTCGACGCCGGGTTCGCGCTCGAGATGTTCCACGAGCACGACTACACGCTGTTCCCCCGGTGGCCCTTCCTGATCAAGGACCGCGACATCTACCGGCTGCCGCCCGAGATGCCCTCGCTGCCGCTCATGTACAGCCTCCGGGCCCGCCGATAGCCTGCGCGGATGAGCGGACCGACGCGCGGGTTCTTCGGCCGGCGGCGCCAGCCCCCGGACGGCCGGCTGCCCCCGGGCCAGTACGACACGGGCCGCAGCTGGCCCGTGCTGAACGCCGAGGTCACGCCCCGGCTCGACACCGCCACCTGGACCTTCACGGTCGACGGGCTGGTCGAGCGGCCCACCACCTGGACCTGGGACGAGATCCACGCGCTGCCGCCGTCGTCGTTCTCCGGCGACATCCACTGCGTGACCACGTGGTCCAAGCTCGGCGTCCGGTTCGACGGCGTCTCCGTCGACACGCTGCTCGAGGCGGCCGGTCCGCTGCCCGGGGCGGCGTTCGTGCTGGCCCGGTCGCATACGGGCTACACCACCAACCTGCCCCTCGCCGACGTCACCGGGGGCAAGGCCTGGGTGGTGTGGGACTTCGACGGCGAGCCGCTGGCCCGCGACCACGGCGGCCCCGCCCGGCTGCTCGTGCCCCACCTGTACTTCTGGAAGAGCGCCAAGTGGGTGTCGGGGCTGCAGCTGCTCGACCACGACACCCCGGGCTTCTGGGAGCGCAACGGCTACCACGACCGGGGCGACCCCTGGCTCGAGCAGCGCTACCAGGGTGACTGACGGCCCCGCGGGCGCGGCGCCGGGGCGGCCGAACCCGTGGCAGACCGCCACGGTGGTCGACGTGTGGCCGGAGACGGCGCGGGCCAAGACGTTCCGGCTGGCGCTGGAGCGGCCGGCGCCGTTCCTGGCCGGCCAGCACTTCATCGTGCGCCTCACCGCGCCCGACGGCTACACCGCCCAGCGCTCGTACTCGGTGGCATCGGCCCCCGACGGCTCGGACCGCATCGACCTGACCGTCGAGCTGCTCCCGGACGGCGAGGTGTCCGGCTACCTGCACGACGTGGTCGAGCCGGGCGACCGCCTGGAGGTGCGCGGTCCGATCGGCGGCTGGTTCGTGTGGCCCGGCGACGAGCCGGCCCTGCTGGTGGGGGGCGGCTCGGGCATCGTGCCGCTCATGTCGATGCTGCGCCTGGCCCGCGCCACCGGCCGGGCGGACCTGGTGCGGCTCGTGGTGTCCGTCCGGGCTCCGGGCGACCTCTACTACCGGGACGAGCTGCCGGGGCCGGAGGTCGGCGTCGTCTACACCCGGGAGGCACCGCCGGAGGCGGGCCGGCCCGCGGCCCGGCTGGCTGCCGCCGACCTGGCGCCGCTGGTGGACGCCGCGCCCGGGGCCACGGCGTACGTGTGCGGCTCGCCGGCGTTCGCCGACGCGGCCGGCGAGCTGCTCGTCGGGCTCGGCGTCCCGGTGGAGCGGATCCGGGTCGAGCGATTCGGTGCCACGGGCTGAACGTGTCACCTGGGTCACAGGCGTAGGCTCGCCTCGACCTGCCGCGAACTGAGCGAATGAGGGGGCACGCCGTGCCGTACGTCTACGCGTTCGACCATCGTCACCCGCGGCCGCCGATGGACATGAAGGACCTGCTCGGCGGCAAGGGCGCCAACCTGGCCGAGATGACCTCGGTGCTCGGGCTGCCCGTGCCGCCCGGGTTCACCATCACCACCGACGCCTGCCGCGACCACATGCGCTCGGGTTGGCCCAAGGGCCTGACCGACGAGGTGGCCCGGCACACCGGCCGCCTCGAGAAGACGATGAAGCGCCGCCTCGGCGACCCGTCGGACCCGCTGCTCGTCAGCGTGCGGTCCGGCGCCAAGTTCTCGATGCCCGGGATGATGGACACCGTCCTCAACCTCGGCCTCAACGACCGCAGCGTGAAGGGCCTCGCGCTCGTGACCTCCGACGAGCGCTTCGCCTACGACTCGTACCGGCGCTTCATCGCCATGTACGCCCGGATCGTCCTCGACCTCGACGGCGACCAGTTCGACGCCGAGCTGGAGCGGGCCAAGGGCAACGCCAAGGTCGACACCGACGCCGGTCTGCCCGCCGAGGCCCTGCGCGACCTGTGCGTCATCTACAAGAAGCTGGTCAAGGCGCGCACGGGCCGCGCCTTCCCCCAGGACCCCCAGCGCCAGCTCCGGGGGGCGATCGAGGCCGTGTTCAGCTCGTGGGACAGCCCCCGGGCCCGGGCCTACCGGGACCGGGAGAAGATCCCCCACGATCTCGGCACCGCCGTCAACGTGCAGACCATGGTGTTCGGCAACCGCGACGACGAGTCCGGCACCGGGGTCGGCTTCACCCGCAACGCCGCGACGGGCGAGGACCGGCCCTACGGCGACTTCCTCGTCAACGCCCAGGGCGAGGACGTGGTGGCCGGCATCCGCAACACCGAGAACCTCGACGACCTCGGCAAGCACTTCCCCGGCGTGAAGGACGAGCTGCTCGGCATCTTCTCCCGGCTCGAGGCCCACTACCGGGACATGTGCGACACCGAGTTCACCATCGACCAGGGCAAGCTGTGGATGCTGCAGACCCGGGTGGGCAAGCGCACCGGCCGGGCCGCGCTGCGCATGGCGGTCGACATGACCAACCAGCGCCGGCGGGGCTGGAAGATCACCCGGGCCGAGGCCCTGCTGCGGGTCACCGAGGAGCACGTCGAGCAGGTCCTGCACCCCCAGTTCGCCTCCGGCGACGTCCAGGTCATCGCCACCGGGCTGGCCGCGTCGCCGGGCGCGGCGGTGGGCCAGGCCTACTTCACCGCCGACGACGCGGCCGAGGCCGCGGCGGCGGGAGCCAAGGTCATCCTCGTGCGCAACGAGACGTCGCCGGAGGACGTGCACGGCATGCAGGCGTCCGAGGGCATCCTCACGTCCCGGGGCGGGCTGGTGTCCCACGCCGCCGTGGTGGCGCGGGGGTGGGGCATCCCCGCCGTGGTGGGGGCCGAGGGCGTGGCGATCTCCGGCAAGGCGTTCACGGCCGGCGGCGTGACGGTGAAGGAGGGCGACGTCATCTCGCTCGACGGCACCACCGGCCAGGTCGTGCTGGGCGAGGTCGAGCTGGCCGCCAGCGATGCGCCGCCCGAGCTGGACACGCTGCTGGCCTGGGCCGACGCCATCCGCGGCGGCCGCAACCCCCGCCGGTCCCGCCTCGGCGTGCGGGCCAACGCCGACACCGGCGCCGACGCGGCCAAGGCCCGCGAGCTGGGCGCCGAGGGCATCGGGCTGTGCCGCACCGAGCACATGTTCCTCGGCGAGGACCGCCTGCCGATCGTGCGGGAGATGATCCTGGCCGACACCGAGGACGGCGAGGCCGCGGCCCTGGAGAAGCTGCGGGCGGCCCAGAAGGACGACTTCGTCGACATCCTCGAGGCGATGGACGGCCTGCCCGGTGACCGTGCGGCTGCTCGACCCGCCGCTGCACGAGTTCCTCCCCAGCGTGGAGGAGCTGACCGTGCGGGAGGCGACCGGCAAGCTGTCGAAGGAGGAGCGGCGGCTGCTGGCCGCGGCCCGGTCGTGGAGCGAGCAGAACCCGATGCTCGGCACCCGGGGCGTGCGCCTCGGGGTCATCAAGCCCGGCCTCTACGCCATGCAGGTGCGGGCGCTCATGGAGGCGGCGCTCGTCCGGGCCAAGGCGGGCGGCCGGCCGGTGATCGAGATCATGATCCCCCTCACCGTGACCCGCGAGGAGATGGTCGAGGCCCGGGGCTGGGTCACCGAGGCCATCGCCCAGACGATGAAGGGGTCGCGCCGCCGCCTCGACGTCACGATCGGCACCATGATCGAGACGCCCCGGGCCGCGCTGCGGGCCGACGAGATCGCCGAGGTGGCCGACTTCTTCAGCTTCGGCACCAACGACCTCACCCAGATGACCTTCGGGTTCAGCCGCGACGACGTCGAGTCCCGGCTCATGCCGGCGTACCTGGCGGCCGGCCTGCTGCGCCGCAACCCGTTCGAGACCATCGACGTCGGCGGCGTCGGCGCCCTGGTCGAGATCGCGGTCGAGCGGGGGCGGGCGGCGAACCGCAAGCTCAAGCTGGGCGTGTGCGGCGAGCACGGCGGCGACCCGGCCTCGGTGGCGTTCTTCCAGCGTGTCGGGCTCGACTACGTGTCGTGCTCGCCGTTCCGGGTCCCCGTGGCCCGGCTGGCGGCGGCCCAGGCCATCGTGGGCACCGCCGGCTCCGACACGCGCTGAGAGGCTGCGCCGACAGGCGTAGCCGTGGCCCGAGCGGCCCGCTGCGAAGCAGCAAGAGCGGGAAGCACGGACCACGGTGGCCGCGATGGCGTGCCCGATCCGCGCACGCTCCGAGGCCCCGCACGGTTCAGGGACCTGGGCACGGGCAGGTACACTCCAGGGACCGAAGGGGAGTAGCCCTCGATGTGATCATCGTCAGTACGGCCCAGGGGCGGGCAACCGTCGCACGGCCCGGTGATCACGGCCCCGGTGGCGGGCGAGACCTTCGGCTGGTAGTCCCCGCGGGCGTTCCCGTGGCCACCTAGCCGGAGGTAACTGGTGTTCTCGTCCCTCGCCGTCCTGGCGTCCGAGGCCTCGTCGTCCGACGAGGGCAACTTCGCGAGCTTCGACGTCCCCGTCTGGGTCTGGATCGCGTTCCTGGTCTTCGTGACGGTGCTGCTGGTCGCGGACCTGCTGATCGTGCACCGCAAGCCGCATGCGCCGACCACGAAGGAGGCCGCCATCGAGTCGGCGGTGTGGATCGGCATCGGCCTGTCGTTCACCTTCGTGATGTTCGGCTGGCACGGCGGGCAGGCCGCCACCGAGTACATCTCCGGCTACCTCATCGAGAAGAGCCTCAGCGTCGACAACGTGTTCGTGTGGGCGCTGATCATGAGCTACTTCGCGGTGCCCCGGGAGTACCAGTTCCGGGTGCTGTTCTGGGGCATCTTCGGCGCGCTGGTGCTGCGGTTCGTGTTCATCTTCGCCGGGGTGGCGCTGCTCGAGCGGTTCGAGTGGATGCTGTTCGTGTTCGGGGCGTTCCTGCTGATCACGGCCGTGCGGATGTTGCGCCACGACGACGAGGAGGTCCATCCCGAGCACAATCCCGTGCTCCGGTTGGTCCGCAGGGTCATCCCGTCGACCAAGGAGTACAACGGCCAGAACCTGTTCGTGCGGCACTCCGGCAAGCTGCTGGCCACGCCGCTGTTCGCGGTGCTGATCGTCATCGAGACCAGCGACGTCGTGTTCGCGGTCGACTCGATCCCGGCGATCCTCGCGGTCAGCCGCGAGCAGTTCATCGTGTTCAGCTCGAACGCCTTCGCCATCCTCGGCCTGCGGGCGCTCTACTTCCTGCTGGCCGACCTGCGGGACAAGTTCTCGCTGCTGCAGCAGGGCCTGGCGGTCATCCTGGCCTTCGTCGGCATCAAGATGATCATCTCGGAGTGGTACCACATCCCCACGCTGTTCAGCCTGGGCGTGATCGCGCTGGTGCTGACGGTCGCCATCGTGCTGTCGATCCGCAAGGACGCCCGTGAGGACGCGGCCCGGGTCGCCGCCGGCGACGGGGAAGTGCCGTCGGGCAACGGCGTGAGGTCCGCCGTCAACGGCGACCCGAAGGCCGAGCTGGCGCCCACCCCGGACGCCGAGCCCGAGGAATAGCCGTCTGTCGTCTCTCACCGCGGATACCCGCGGTGAGAGACGACAAAGCCGTCAGAGGTGGGCCGCGCCGGCCCGGGCGCGGTCGACCCACCATCCGAGCTCGTCGTCGTCGCCGAGCGCCTTCTCCCAGCCGAGCTGGACGACCGTGCCGAGCAGGCACAGGTCGAGCTGGCGGTCCCACCAGCCGGCGGTGTCGACCCCGTGGCGCTCCAGCGCGGCCGCGGAAGCGGTCGACGGCCGCGTCCTTGGTCTCGGGCAGCCGCGCCCGGTTGAGGGCGAGGTACCAGCCGAGGTCGGTGCAGGCCGGCCCCTCGCCGGGGTAGGCGCAGTCGAGGAGGATGGTGCGGCCGTCGGGGTGGCTGCCGAGGTTGCCCATCTTCCAGTCGCCGTGCAGGAACGTCGTCGGCGTGGTGGCCACGGCGTCGGCCAGCACCCAGGGGGCGGCCCGCAGGCCGGCCACCACGTCGCGGACGTCGGCGGGGGACCGCTCGGCCCAGGCCCGCCAGCCCCGCTCGGCGATCGGGGGCACGGCGTCGGGCCAGCCCCGGTCCCGCTCGCAGGCGAGCATGGCGTCGCCGAACATGCTCCAGCGCACGGCGGGCGGGGTGAGCCCCACGGTGTCGGTCCAGCCCCACAGCCGGGCCGACAGCTCGGCCATGTGGTCGAGGAACGCCGCGTGCTGCCCGGCGGGCACCACCTCGTCGCCCTCGGGGACCAGGTGCCCACCCACGTCCCGGAGCAGGAGGGCGGCGCCCCAGCCGTTGGGCCCGAACCCCCGGGCCGCCCCGACGACCGCGTGGTCGATCGAGGGCGGGAACAGGTCGAGGAGCCCGGACGCCCACACGGTGACCTGGTGGCAGCCGATGTCGCCGATGCTGCGGGCCAGCCAGTCGTCGGCGACGTGCATGCGCTTGAGCACGTGGGGCTCGCCGTCGATCTCCAGGCGCTCGAAGCGGGAGCCCGACTTGCCGTCCTCGTTGCGGAACGGCCGGCGGCCGGTGGCGCCGCCGATCAGCTCCTCGATCGACGCCGCCACCGGCCGGGGGGTGGGGGAGAGGTCCGCGGCCATGCTGGTCAGCTTGGCAGCGAGGGACGGCCGCGGCGACCGCCGCGTCACCGGGGCCGTCCCTGCGCTACATCACGCCGCCCGGCGGTAGTGGCGCACCGCCAGCGGGGCGAACACCGCCACGATCCCCACGGACCAGGCGATCGAGGCGATGGCGCCCCAGCCGACGGGCTGACCGAGCACGAGGTCGCGGGCGGCGTCCACCGTGGCGGTCACGGGCTGGTGGTTGGCGAACGCCTGCAGCCAGCCGGGCATGTACGAGGTGTCCACGAAGGCCGAGGAGGCGAACGTGAGCGGGAACAGCAGCGGGAACGTGGCCGCCTGGGCCGCCTCGCCGTTGGGGGACCGCAGGCCCACCGTCGCCATCAGCCACGACATGGAGAAGGCGAACAGCAGGATGAGCCCGAGGGCGGCGCCGAAGGCGAGGACGCCGCCGTGGATGCGGAACCCGACCGCCACGGCGACGACCGTGATGAGCACCATCACGAACACGTTGCGCACGGTGTCGGCCAGGGTGCGCCCGGCCAGCACGGCCGAGCGGGCCATGGGCAGGGAGCGGAAGCGCTCGATGAGGCCCTTCTGCAGGTCCTCGGCCAGCCCGATGCCGGTGGCGGCGGCCCCGAACACGGCGGTCTGCACCATGATCCCGGGGGTCAGGTAGTCGACGTAGGCGATCGACGGGTCCGACAGCGTGATCGAGTTGCCGAACACGTACCGGAACAGCAGCACGAACATGATCGGCTGGATCGAGCTGAACACCGCCAGCTCCGGCAGCCGCACGTAGGCGAGCAGGTTGCGCCCGGTGACGGCGACGGCGTCGCTGACGGCGTGGCGCCACCGGGCCGGGGCGGGTCCGGACCCGGTGACGCCCGCCGGGGGAGAGGGCAGGGCGGTGGGGAAGGTCGTGGCCGTCATGCGGCACCTCGCTCGGCGGTCGCGGATCCGTTGTCGTCGCGCTCGGGCGCGTGGCCGGTGAGCGACAGGAACACGTCGTCGAGGCTGGGCTCGCGCACGCCCAGCCCGGAGGGCTCGAGGCCGGCGGCGTCGAGCGCCCGCAGGACGTCGACGACGGCGCGGGGGCCGTCCTCGACCGCGAGCTCCAGCGCCCGGCCCTCGATCGAGGCCCGCAGGCCGAGCTGGGCGTCGAGCACCGCGGCGGCGCGGGCGGCCGCGGCCGGGTCGGGCAGCGACACGTCGACCATCGTGGCCCCGAGCCCGGCCTTGAGCGCCGTGGGGGTGCCCTGCGCGATGACCCGGCCGTGGTCGATGACGGCGATGTCGTCGGCCAGGCGGTCGGCCTCCTCGAGGTACTGGGTGGTGAGCAGGACGGTGGCCCCGTCGGTCACCAGCTCCTCGATGACCTGCCACAGGTCGCTGCGGCTGGCCGGGTCGAGCCCGGTGGTGGGCTCGTCGAGGAACAGGACCGCGGGCCGGTGGACGAGGGCGGCGGCCAGGTCGAGCCGGCGGCGCATGCCGCCCGAGTAGGTCTTGGCCGTGCGGTCGGCGGCGTCGCTGAGGCCGAAGCGGTCGAGCAGCTCGTCGGCCCGGGCCCGCACCACCCGCTTGGGCAGGTGGGTGAGCCGGCCGACGAGCCGCAGGTTCTCGCGGCCGGTGAGGTTCTCGTCGACGGCCGCGTACTGGCCGGCCAGGCCGATGCGCTCGCGCACCGCCTGGGGGTCGCGGGCGACGTCGATGCCGAGCACCTCGGCGTGGCCGCGCGTCGGCGCGGAGGATGGTGGTCAGGATGCGGACGGCGGTGGTCTTGCCGGCGCCGTTGGGCCCGAGGAGCCCGAGCACGGTGCCGGCGGGGACGGACAGGTCGATGCCGGCCAGCGCTTCGACGTCGCCGAAGGACTTGGCGAGGCCCTCGACGCGGATGGCCGCGTCGCCGGCGGCGGCGCCGGTGATGAAGGGGGCGGGGGATGACATGGCGGCCACCCTCGCGTAGATGCTTGATCTGAGTCAACTATCTTTTCGGATTAATGATTGATCCGGGACAAATAAGTGCTTGCGCGGGTAACATCCCCGCCGTGACACCCGACGAGGCAGCGCGCCAGATCACCCAGGCGGTGCACGCGCTGTTCTTCTCGGCGGAGAACCAGGCGACCTTCGTCGACACCGCGGCCGAGCTGGGGCTCACGCCGCCGATGCTCAAGGGCCTGCTGGAGATCGAGCCCGGCGAGGCCCTGCCCATGCGGCACCTGGCCGACAAGTGGGGCTGCGACGCCTCCTTCGTCACGGTCGTGGTCGACGGGCTCGAGGGCCGGGGCTTCGTCGAGCGCCGCGTCGCCCCCCACGACCGGCGCATCAAGGCCGTCGAGCTCACGCCCGACGGCGTCGACGCCCGCGCCGGGGCGCTCGACGCCGTCTACGGCCCGCGGGCGGGGTTCGACAGCCTCATCGGTCCGCGAGCAGGTCACGCTGGCCCGGCTGCTCGCCAAGATGGCCGAGGCCCAGGCG
Source organism: uncultured Acidimicrobiales bacterium (assembly GCA_963759225.1). Taxonomy (GTDB): domain Bacteria; phylum Actinomycetota; class Acidimicrobiia; order Acidimicrobiales; family VFJN01; genus ZC4RG19. Next base: position 494,413 of record CAVWYL010000022.1, read on the forward strand.
GCCTACGACGCCGAGCTGGTCGACCGCCCCGGCGTGCGGGACAGCGTCCGCCGGGCCACCGCCCAGCGCACCCGCGAGTTCCGGTCCCGCGGCCACGGCCGCCCACCGGGCAGCGGCGGCAGCTGGCGCGAGCACCTCGAGGTCCACCGCGAGGAGCTGCGCTACCTGCGGGAGGAGCTGAGCCGCATGCGCGACGAGATCAAGACGCAGGTGCGGGCCCCGGTCGACGACCTCAAGGCGGCCAAGGCCGACGTCAAGGGCGACCTCAAGGCGGCGAAGGCCGACGTGAAGGGCGAGCTCAAGAGCGCGCGGGACGAGATGGTCGCCCACCTCAAGGGACGGGGCGACCGCCGGTAGTCTCGCCCCGATGGGCATTCACGATGAGGACGTCGCCGCGGTGCGGGCAGCGTCCGACATCGTGAACATCGTCAGCCAGTACACGCCGCTGCGGAAGGTCGGCCAGCGCTGGCAGGGCCTGTGCCCGTTCCACGGCGAGAAGACGGCGTCGTTCTCCGTCAACGCCGCGGAGAACCTCTACTACTGCTTCGGCTGCCAGGCCAAGGGCGACGTGATCACCTTCGTCCAGGAGAAGGAGCAGCTCGACTTCGTCGGCGCCGTCGAGTGGCTCGCCGGCAAGGCCAACATGACGCTGCGCTACACCGAGCGCAACGAGGGCGAGGGCCGCAAGCGCCGGACCAAGCTGATCGAGGTCATGGGCCGGGCCGTCGAGTGGTACCACCAGCGGCTGCTGTCCGGGCCGGACGCCGGGGCCGCCCGCAGCTACCTGCGGGCCCGGGGCCTCGACGGCGACGTGGTGCGGGACTTCCGCATCGGCTGGGCGCCCGACTCCTGGGACGAGCTGACCCGGGCGCTGCGGATCGACGACGACCTGGCCGCCGGCACCGGGCTCGCCCGGCGCAACGCCCGCAACCGGCTGCAGGACCACTTCCGGGCCCGGATCCTGTTCCCGATCTACGACGACCGGGGCGACCCCGTGAGCTTCGGCGGGCGGATCCTGCCCGGGGGCGAGGGGCCGGGGAACCAGGGCAAGTACAAGAACACGACCGAGACCCCGCTCTACAACAAGTCCAAGGTGCTCTACGGGCTGGAGCGGTCCAAGGCGTCGATCGTCACCGCCGGCACGGCCGTGATCTGCGAGGGCTACACCGACGTCATCGGCTTCCACCGGGCCGGCGTCCCCCTGGCCGTGGCCACGTGCGGCACGGCGCTCACCGACGACCACGTGCGGCTGCTGAGCCGGTTCGCGGCGCGGCGCCTGGTGCTCGCCTTCGACGCCGACAGCGCGGGCCAGGCCGCGGCCGAGCGGTTCTACCGGTGGGAGCGCGACCACGACGTCGAGGTGGCGGTGGCCGACCTGCCGCCGGGTCAGGACCCGGCCGACGTCGCGACGTCCGACCCCGCCGCGGCTGGCCGCCGCGGTGGACGGGGCCGTGCCGTTCCTGCGGTTCCGGCTGAACCGGGCGTTCGCGGCCGCCGACCTCACGAGCAACGAGGGCCGGGCCCGGGCCGCCGAGCGGGCGCTGGAGATCGTGGCCGAGCACCCGGCCGACCTGGTGCGCGACCAGTACGTGATGGACGTCGCCTCGCGCTGCCGCATCGAGCCCGAGCGGCTGCGCGACCAGCTCGACCGCCTGCGGTCCCGGCCCCGGCCGCCGCGGCGCCCCGCCGCGGCGACGACGGCGCCCGCCGGGCGGGGCGACGAGGCGCCGCCGCCGTGGCTGCCCGACGGCGGCCGCGCCGTCGACAACCGGCCCGAGGGCGGGGCGGCGCCGGACGGGGCGGCCGACGGGCGCTACACCCCGCCCCGGGAGGGACCGGCGCTGGAGGTCCTGCGCCAGCTCGTCCACGACCCCGAAGCGGTGCGCGCCTACCTGGCCCCCGCGCTGTTCGACGACCCGCTGCTCCGCGGCGCCTACGAGGCCCTGACGGCGGCCGCGTCGCCCGGCGAGGCCCTGGCGTCCGCGCCGCCGGCGGTGGCCGACCTGCTGGCCCGGCTGGTGGTCGACGAGCCGTCGTCCGAGCCCTTCGATTCGGTGCGCCTGCTGCACATCGAAGTGGCCCGGCGGGAGCTCGCGACCGTGCGCCTCGCGGCGCGCGACGGCCACCGACGGAACGCAGGTGCTCACCGACGCGACGACGCTCAACCGCATCATCGATGGGCTGCGCAGCGGGCAAACGGCATCCGGCTCGGCCGACACATTGCTAGCCTGGCTCAAGGATCGGGTCCGAGAGGGGGGATGACGCACTTGCCATCGGCGCTCGACGCTTGGAGCGGATCGGCGGAAGACGAGCTCACCCGCTTGGTCGAGCGCGCCCGTGCGACCGGCCGCCTGACCCAGCACGACCTGGTGCGCGCCCTCGCCCACGTCGAGATGACGCCCGAGGTGCTGGCCGAGATCTACCGGCGCTGCCGGGCCGCGGGCATCGTCGTCGAGGAGACCGAGGACCTCGACCTGACCCACCCGCCGGAGGCGAAGGCCGACGGCAGCACGAGGACGACGGCGACGCCGCCCTGCTGCCCGGGGCCGACCTCGTGGTCGAGGACGACGGCACGCCCACGGTCGTCGTGTTCACGGCCGAGAACGCCGTGGCCCGGGGGCCCGAGCGGGCCCACCTGCGGCGCCTGTCCGCCACCATGCGGCGGCGCACCCGGCTCAGCGCCGACCGCGCCGCCGAGCGGGGCGGTGGCACGTCCGACCCCGTGCGCATGTACCTGCGCGAGATCGGCCGGGTCCCGCTGCTCGTGGCGTCCGAGGAGGTCGATCTGGCCAAGCGCATCGAGGCCGGGGCCGAGGCGTCCGAGCGCCTGGCCGACCTCGACGCCGCGGGCACGCTCGGCACGCTGCCGGTCGACGAGTCGCGGCACCTGCAGTCGCTGGCCGACGACGGCGACGACGCCAAGAGCGCGCTGATCCAGGCCAACCTGCGCCTGGTCGTGTCGATCGCCAAGCGCTACGTGGGGCGGGGCATGCAGTTCCTGGACCTGATCCAGGAAGGCAACATGGGCCTGATGCGTGCGGTCGAGAAGTTCGACTACACGAAGGGCTTCAAGTTCTCGACCTACGCCACGTGGTGGATCCGCCAGGCCATCACCCGGTCCATCGCCGACCAGGCCCGCACGATCCGCATCCCGGTCCACATGGTCGAGTCGATCAACCGGGTCCACCGGGTGCAGCGCCAGATGGTGCAGCAGCTCGAGCGCGAGCCCACGGTCGACGAGCTGGCCGAGGAGGTCGGCATGACGCCCGAGCGGGTGCGGGAGATCCAGCGCATCTCGCTCGACCCGCTGTCGCTCGACTCGCCGGTGGGCGAGGAGGACGACTCCTACCTGGCCGACTTCATCAAGGACGACGGCGCCGAGGAGCCCGACGACGCCGCCACCCGGCAGATGCTCCAGAACGAGGTCCGCAAGGTCCTCGACGAGCTGAACGACCGGGAGAAGGAGGTCGTGATCATGCGATTCGGCCTCGACGACGAGCAGCCCCGCACCCTCGAAGAGGTCGGCAAGCAGTTCGGCGTCACCCGCGAGCGCATACGCCAGATCGAGTCGAAGACGCTGGCGAAGCTCCGCCATCCGCACCGCTCGCAGAAGCTGCGCGAGTACCTCGAGGGCGCCTGATCGCGTTGGTCTGAGGTTCCGGGGGTGCTGCTATCCTCCGACAGTTCCTTCCGGGGTAGCTCAGTTGGCAGAGCAACGGATTGTTAATCCGTGGGTCGTGGGTTCGAGCCCCACCCCCGGAGCGTCTTCCGACCTGGGCCTGTAGCTCAGTGGTCAGAGCAGGCGACTCATAATCGCTAGGTCGTGGGTTCGATCCCCACCGGGCCCACGACGAAAGCCTCTCGATGACGTCATGACCGAGATCGAACGCAAGTTCCGCATCCGCGACGTCCCCGCAGCCCTCGGGGACGGCACGCGCCTGCGGCAGGCGTACCTCGCCGTGGACGGCGACGTCGAGGTCCGGGTGCGCAGCCACGGCGGCGTCACACACGTGCTCACCGTCAAGGGTGGGAGCGGCCTCGAGCGCACCGAGGTCGAGGTGGAGATCGACGTCGCCGACTTCGACACGCTCTGGGGTCTGGCCTCGAGCCGTCGCATCGACAAGACCCGTCACCGGGTGCCGGTCGGCGATCACACCGCCGAGGTCGACGTCTACGCCGGGGTGCTGGACGGGTTGGTCGTCGCCGAGGTCGAGTTCGCCAGCCGGCAGGACGCGGAGGCGTTCACCGAGCCGGCGTGGTTCGGCGAGGAGTTGACCGGCGACCCCCGTTGGTCCAACGCGGCGCTCGCCACGGACGGGCCACCCGAGTGAGCCGGCGTCATGGGCCCGGCGTGGCGACCGCCGCCTCGTCGAGCCGGGCGAGGATCGCGTCCGCCGCCTGACCGGCGCCGAGGTGGGTCGTGTCCAGCCAGAGGCCGACCCGCTCCGTGCGCACGCGCATCTCGGCGTCGAGCCAGCCCCAGGCGTCGACGAACGGGCTCCGCTGCTCGACCCAGCGCCGGCGGACGTGCTCGAAGTCGGGTGCCAGCATCACGAAGCGCGTCGGGACGCCCGCCAGCTCGGCCAGCGCCTGGGGCAGGCGGTCGCCGAGCACGACGTCGTCGACGACCGCGGTGAAGCCGTGCTCGACGAAGGATCGGGCGAGCAGGCACGCGTGGCGGAGCCGGAGGGCGAGCTGGGCCTCCGCCTCGGGGCTGAACGGCTGCGTCGGGCCCGGCCACTCGCCGCCGGCCACGATCATCGCCTGGAGCACGTCCGCCTCGACGTGGGCAGCCCGGTCCAGGCGCGTCGCGACTACGCGGGCGGTCGTGGACTTGCCGGCCCCGGGCAACCCCGAGATGACGATCACGCACGGCGTCGTACCCACGGCGAGCCCCCCTCGTGACCGGTCGATCACGTCAGACGACGATGGTCACCATGATGTAGTCGAGCAGCTCGCCGAGCGCGGCCTGCTGGTCGGGGTCGCGGATCTCGTCGGTCGACCACAGCGCCTGGCAGATGCGGGGGCCCTGGCGGACGATCGCCCGGTAGCCGAGCGTCTGCAGCCCGGGATCGGACAGCTCCATGTTCTGGATCACGCCCTGCTCGCCGGCGATGCCGTCGTAGGGCGCGGTGCCCTCGATGATGTCCAGCCGGAGCTGCAGATCCTCCACGGCATCCTCGACGGAGTCGTAGTTCTCACAGCCGATCATGACCCGGAGGTCGCTGTCGTCGGACTCGTAGGTGCAGTCGAGCCTCCCCTCGGCCTCGACCTCGGCCCCGTAGGTGAGGCCCAGGGTCTCGCCCGCGTGTTGCTCCACCTCGTCTTCCGGGGGGCACACGCTCGCGTCGACGACCGCCTCGCCTCCGCTCCCGGAGGCGTCCTGCCCGGACGCTTCGCCCGAACCACCGGAACCACCACCGCCGCACGCCGCCAGGGCGCAACTCACCAACGCGACCGTTGCCGCTATCCGCCTCATGTCACCGGACCTCCGCTGAACGGACCCCGGCCGGTGCGGCCACCGTACCCGTCGTGCCCCGACAAGTGGCCGCGGGCCTCAGGGCCGTGCGTCGAACCCCTCGCGGCGCATGCTCGCCCGCCACGCCTCGGCCGCGGCCAGCGCCGCGGTGGTCACGCGGTCCCAGTCCGGGCTGAGCGGCGGGAGCTCCTCGTCGCCCCGCAGCGCCGCGCCGATGGAGTTGACGAGCCCGACGCGCACGGTGAACACCACCTCCCAGCGGGTGTAGTCGACGAAGCTGGCCGAGATCTCCGGCCCGACGACGGCGTCGAGCGCCCGCCACGCCACCCCGATCCGGCGGCGCAGCTCCGGGTCGACGACCTGGAGGCCCTCGATGGACAGGACGTTGATCAGATCGGCCAGGCTGGCCAGGTAGGCGTCCGAGTCGACGTCGGTTCCCGGACCGGTCGACAGCGCCGACGCGTTGACCAGCAGGCGCTGCAGCAGGTCGGTCTGGCGCATCTCGCGGTCGCGCATCCGCTGTTCCTCGATCCGCCACTCCCGCTCGCGCGTCGCGTCCTCGACGGCGACCGCCCGCAGGCGCTCGGCCTGGCGGCGCTCGCTCCTCCGCCCGGTCCAGTCGCCGGCGAGCCCGATCGCTGCGCCCATCATCGGTCCCACGACCAATGTCCAGTCGAGTGCCACATCGCCCCCAACGCCGCTGCTCTGCAGCCGGAGCATTCCGCCGGCGGGCCGCACGGCGGGGACGGCGCCGCTAGGGTGCTCCGCCCATGGACGTCGGACTGTTCGTACCGCTCGGCAGCGCCAACGCCACGCCGGAGGTGGTGCGGGCGGTCGGGCGGGAGGCCGAGGAGCGGGGCTTCGAGTCGATCTGGGTGGCCGAGCACGTGGTGCTGTTCGACGAGTACGACTCGGCCTACCCGTACGACCCGAGCGGCCGGTTCCCCACCGGCGGCGACGCGGGGATGCTGGAGCCGTTCACGGCCCTGACGTACCTGGCGGCCGTGACCGAGAGGATCCGGCTGGGGACCGGGATCTGCCTGGTGCCGCAGCGGAACCCGGTGTACACGGCCAAGGCCGTGACCGACCTCGACGCGCTGTCGGGGGGCCGGGTCGAGTTCGGCGTCGGGGTGGGCTGGCTGCGCGAGGAGTTCGAGGCCCTGGGCATGCCGTTCGACCGGCGCGGGCAGCGCGCCGACGAGTACCTGGCCGCCATGCGCAGCCTGTGGTGCGACGAGGTGTCCGAGTTCCACGGCGAGCTGTACGACCTGCGACCGTGCCGGATGTACCCCAAGCCGGTGCAGCGCCCGCACCCGCCCGTCCACGTGGGCGGCGAGAGCGACGCCGCCCTGCGCCGGGTCGCCCGGCTGGGCCAGGGCTGGTTCACCTTCGGCCGCCTGCCCGAGGACCTGCCGCCCGCCCTCGAACGGCTCGACGCGGCGCTGGCGGCCGAGGGCCGCACGCGCGACGACATCACGCTGACCGTGTCGCCGTACATGCACCCCGTCACGCCCGAGTCGGTCAGCCGCTACGCCGAGCTGGGCGTGGACCGGCTCGTCGTGCTGTGCCTGGCGTTCGACGTCGACATGTTGCGGAAGCAGCTCGACCTGCTGGAGGCGGCCGCCCTCCAGCCCGCGCGAGGCTGACAGGTTCCCAACAGCCGGTCACCGGTATACCGTTGAGCGGTATGGACGACATCGTCGCCGCCCTCCCGCTCCGGGAGCCGACGTTCCTGATCCTCACCGCGCTCGCCTCGGGTCCCGCCCACGGCTACGGCGTCCTGCGCAGCGTGGAGGACATGTCCGGCGGCCGGGTCCGGCTGCGGGCCGGCACGCTGTACGGCGCGCTGGCCCGGCTGGAGGGCGACGGCTACGTCGAGCTCGACCGCGAGGAGAGCGAGGGCGGCCCGGTCCGGCGCTACTACCGGCTGAGCGCCGCCGGCCGCCGGCTGCTCGCCGCCGAGGCCGACCGCCAGGCGGCGAACGTCGAGCTGGTCCGGGCCCGGCTCGGGCCGGCAGCGGGCTGAGCCGTGTTCGACTGCCTGCTCGGCGCGACGGCCCGGGCCATCCCCGACCCGCGCTGGCGGGACGAGGTCGTCGACGTCGCCCGGCGCTCGGCCGAGGGCAGCGGCGTCGTCGGCCGCGGCCGGGAGCTGGCCGCCACCGCCGCGTTCGGGCTCCAGCTCCGGGCCGCCCGGGCCACCGGCGGGAGCGGGGGGATGGCGTGGCGGCAGGGCGCGCTGCTCGGCGCCGCGCTGCTCCTGGCGGTGGCCGCCACCGGTCAGGTGGCCGTCGCCCTGCGCGCCGGGGCCGGCGTGGCGGCGGCGGGGTGCGCCGCGGCGGTCGTCGCCTCCCTGGCGAGCGCGGTCGCCGGCCGGTGGCGGACCGCGGCCGGCCTGGCCGCGCTGGCCCTCGTGGTCGCCGAGGCGGACGCCGGTCGCGACCGGTGGGACGCAGTCGTCGCCGCGCTCGCCGTCGCCCTCGTGGCGACGCTGGCCGCCGGGCCGGCCCGGCGGGGGACGGTCGTGCCGGGCGGGCGCTGGTGGTGGCTGGCGATCGGCGGGCTGGTCGTCGCCGCGCTGGTCGGCGACGGCGCGGCGGTCGCCGCGGGGACCGCGGTGGCGGCGACGCTGCTGGCGCCGATCGTGCTGGTCGTGCTGGGCGGCGCCGACGCCCGCTGCGCGGCCGCGGCGGCAGTGGCCTGGGGCTGGCGGTTCCTGGCGCTCGATCCCGCGGACGTGGTCGCCGCGGGCACGGCCCTGGTCGAGGGCCGCGGTCTGCAGCCGGTGCTCGTGCGCCTCGCCGTGATGGCGTGGGCCGTCGGCCTGGCGGTGGCGGTGATGGTGCGGTCGGCCCGGCGGGCGGCGTCGCTGTGACACGCTCGCATCTATACCGTTGAACGGTATAGTGGTCATCGGTATAGATCCACCGATGACAGGAGAACGCCATGCACCGAGGTCTGCTCTGGGCCGCCGCCGCCCTGCCCGTGGCCAACGTGGTCCACGCCCTCGCCCCCGCCGCCGACAACCAGCACGAGGCCGTCGCCGGCCCGATCATGGGGACGCTGCTGACGGTCGGCGGCATCGCCGCCTTCGCCGGCCTGCTCCGCCGCCGCCCCTGGGCGCCGGTCCTCGCCCTGGTCGTCGGCGTGGGGACCCTCGCGGGGTTCGCCCTGTTCCACGCGCTGCCGGTCAACACCGAGGCGACCGAGCCCTACTGGGGCGAGCACGGGTCCGCCACGGCGGGGCAGGTGGCCACGCTCGTCGTCATCGTGGTCGTGGCGGTGTGGCTCACCGTCTCGGCCTGGGCCGAGGTGCGCGCCGGCTCGGGGCGCGAGCAGCGCACCCTCACGCCCGGTAGCAGGGGGTGACCCGCTCCCTCTACGTGCTCGCCCTGCTGTCGGTGCCGTCGCCGGGTGACGGGGCGCGGAAGGGCGGGTTGGTCCGGCGGCGTCCCGTAGGTGCCGAGGGCGTCGGTGGGCAGTGCTCGGGCGAGGGTCACCAGGCGGGACGCCGTCTGCACGGCCTTGTCGAGGGGCATCTTTCCCGCGGACCGGCGGGCCAGCGACAGGTCTCGCCCGATGAAGGTGAGGATGCCCGCGAGGCAGTGGAGCAGCACTTGTGGTGCACAGCACCGACTGCAGGTGCGGTTGGGGCTCCTCCGGTTCGCCGAGCCAGGCATCGACGCCCGGGGTACGTTGACCGGCATGGAGGGGCGCTTCGATTTCGTGGTCGTCGGGGGTGGGTCGGCCGGGGCGGTGGTCGCCGCCCGGCTGTCGGAGGACCCGACGCTGCCGGGTCGCTCTGGTGGAGGCGGGTGGCCGTCCGCCACCGCAGGAGGCGATGCCGGCCGCGTGCCCGGTCGCTGCAGCAGAACCCCGCGACGGACTGGATGTACACGGCCGACGCCGGCGGGTGCGGGCCGGGCTCGACGGGCGGCCGGATGATGGTGCCCCGCGGCAGGATGCTCGGCGGCTCGTCCGGCATCAACTACATGGCCTACGTGCGGGGCCATCCCGGCGACTTCGACTCGTGGGCCGCCGGCGGCGCCACCGGGTGGAGCTACGAGGACGTGCTGCCCTACTTCAAGAAGAGCGAGGGCCTGGCCCCGAGCGGCGACATCGTCGTCGACACCGACGCCCACAACACCACGGGTCCCCTCGGCGTGTCGGTGCGGGCGCCGGTGCTCGCCGGCGCGCAGGACTTCGTCGACGCCGCCGTGGCGGCCGGCATCCCCCAGGGCGACTACAACGGCCGCGACCGCGGCGGCCCCGACGGGGTCGTGTCGCTGCTGCAGACCACGACCCGCGACGGCAAGCGGTCGAGCACCTACCACGCCTTCCTCGGAGGCGAGGTCGAGCAGCGCACCCAACCTCGAGGTGATCTGCGGCGCGCAGGTCACCCGGGTGATCCTCGACGAGCGGCGACGGGCCGCTGCGGGCGACCGGCGTCGAGTACCGCACCGCCGACGGCGCGACCGCCGTCGTCGAGGCCGCCAAGGAGGTCGTCCTCTGCGCGCGGAGCCGTCGGGCTCGCCCCAGGTCCTGATGCTGTCCGGCATCGGCCCGCAGGCCGAGCTCGAGGCCGTCGGCGTGCCGTGCCGCCTCGACGCCCCCGACGTCGGCAAGCACCTGAAGGACCACCTGCAGGTCGGGCTCGTGTTCCCGGCGCCCGGCATCGGCGTGTCGATGGCGCAGATGGGCCTGTCGATGGGACCCGACGCGCTGCGGGCCCCGGCGGGCCCGCTGCCCGCCGACCCGGCCGACGACGCCGGCCTGCCCGACGAGCTGGCAGGCGCTCAAGGCCGAGGCCGAGCGGCGGCTCACCGAGTGGGCGACGACCGGGCACGGGCTCGTGTCGTCGTCGCTGTACGAGGCGTGCGCCTGGTTCTCGACCGGCCTCGGCGACGACCACACCCACGACGCCCAGATCGGGTTCTTCATCTGCGGCTACAACGACGACATCTGGCGCACGCTGCCTGCGGGTCGACCCCGCCGAGTACTTCGACGACCCCGACGCGGCGCTGGCGCCCGACGCCGAGAGCGTGATCGTCCTCGCCAACCCGGTGCAGCCCCACAGCGAGGGCGAGATCGTCCTGACCAGCGCCGATCCCGCCGACCACCCCGACATCCGCATGAACTACTACGGCGACCCCCACGACATGGAGGTCATGGTCGCCGTGCTCCGCCGGGCCCTCGACGTGGTCGCCAACTGGCCCGCGCCGCGCGCGCTCGGCCCGCTGCTGGTGCCCCCGGCCCTCGCCGCCAAGCACGGCTACGCACCGGGCGACACGCCGAGCGACGAGCTGCTCGAGGACCTGGCCCGCCACTACTCGTTCACCGTCTACCACCTGACGACCACGTGCCGGATGGGAAGCGTCGTCGACGAGCGGCTGCGGGTGAACGGGCGTCGCCGGCCTGCGCGTCGCCGACGCCAGCGTCATGCCCAACGTGGTCAGCGGCAACACCAACGCCGCCGTCGATCATGATCGGCGAGAAGGCGGCCGAGATGCTCGCCGCCGACCACGGCGTCGCCCTGCGCGAGGTCGTCGGCCGCTAGCCGGACGCCGGCCGCCCGCCGGTCGTCACCCTGCCCGGGTGACGCCACGCCGGCGGGGCCGGTGTCCCCTGGCCGCCAGGGGATCGCAGGGCACGGGGGCCGTGCCGGTGGCATCGGAGGTCACGACGCTGCACGACGCCATCGCGCCGGAGCCGGGGAGAGTTCGGCGGGCGCCACGGCTGTTCGCCACGCCGGCGGACGAGCCGCGGGCGCGCCGGCTGGTGCTGGTCGGCGTCCGACCGGGTCGTGAGCGAGGCGCTGACCACCGTCCGGGGGCTGCGCTCGACCCGGCGCCTCGCCCTGCTGTTCGGCGGGAACCTGGCCAGCGAGATCCTCTTCGCCTGCGCGCTGGGTCTGTTCTGCCGGTCCATGGGCTACCCGGTGGGCCTCGGTGAGCTGCTGCTCATCAACATCAGCGTGGGACTGCTGTCGGGGGTCATCCCGGTGCCGGGCGGCATCGGCGTCACCGAGGGCGGCCTGACCTACGGCCTCATCCAGGCGGGCATGCCCGAGGAGACGGCGTTCGCCGCCGTGATCCTCTACCGGGTGGCCACGTTCTACCTGCCGCCTGTCTGGGGCTACTTCGCCCTCAACTGGCTGCAGAAGAACGACCAGCTGTGAGTGTGGAGCTGGCGGCGGGGGACACGCTGCTGCTGCAGGGAAGCCCCTGTTCTGGCCGCTGTGACAACCGATGCGCGGTCGTACGCGTCAGGCAGGTGTGGACGTGATGGCGGGGAAACAGGGAAACCTGGAGATCGAGGCGCTCTTCCGTGAGCGATACAGCGAGATGGTCGGACTTGCCGGGCTGCTGCTGAACGACCGCCACACCGCCGAGGAGGTGGTGCAGGACGCCTTCGCCAAGTTCCACCTGGCCCGGCACCGCATCACCGATCCGGACCGCCAGGTCTCCTACCTGCGCTCCATCGTGTGCAACCTCGCCCGCGGCCGCCTGCGGCGGTGGGGGATCGAGCGACGGCTCCGGCCCGTGCCCGAGCCCGAGGCGGCGCCCGACGCCGACCCGGCCGTCGCTCGTCACCGGCGGGACAGCGTGGCCGCCGCCCTGGCCACGCTGCCCCGCCGCCAGCGCGAGTGCGTCGTGCTGCGCTACTGGCTCGACCTGCCCGAACGGGAGATCGCCGAGACGCTCGGGGTCGCCCCCGGCTCGGTGAAGTCCCACCTCCACCGGGGGCTGGCCGCGCTCGAGACCCGCCTGGAGGACCTCCGATGACCGCCGAGGACATGGTCCGCGACGCCCTGGCCGACCTGGCCCCCCGTGTCCCGGCCGGGGACGAGGCTCTCGGGGGCATGCGCCGGGCCATCACCCGCCGCCGGCGCCGCCGGACCGCGGTCCGCGCCGGCGTCGCCGCCGTACTGCTCGTCGCCGTCGCCGCCGCCGGTGCGGTGGCCCTGTCCGGCGGCGACAGCGAGCAGCCGTCGGACATGATCGACCAGCCCACCACCACCCCGACCAGCCCCGGCGGCCCGATGCCGTTCGGGCCGATCACCGTGACCCTCCCGGAGGGGTGGGTCGTCTACGACCGGAGCCCGATCGGCAGCGAGGACGTGCAGGGCGAAGCCATGTGCATCGAGCCCGCGGACCGCCCCGAGCCCCGCTTCGAGGACTGTGCCGGGCTCGTGATGTACCACGGCTTCCTGCCCGGCAGCCGAGGACGCCACGTATGAGGAGGGCCTCGACTGGGCGTGGCGCAGCGGCACCGACGTCGCCCCCTGCCCGGTGGGCGACACCCCCGACGATCAGGTCGTGCCCGGCCCCCGGGGCCGGGCCCCGGTGGAGACCGACTTCCGTCCGGTCGGCGACCGCGAGGCCAACTTCGCCCGATGGGAGGCCGTGTGCGACCTCAGCGGGTACAGCTTCGACCCCGAGGCCTGGCACCTGCCCCAGACGCGGGTGCTGATCATCGAGGCGCTGGAACGGGACGAGACCGACGAGATCCTCGCCTCGGTCGAGTTCAACGGCGACGCCCCGACATAGGCCGCGGAAGTTACCTACAGTAAGGCCATGCGCCGCCGCACACACGTGGCCCTCGTGGCCGTCCCGGTCGTCCTCGCCATCGCGGTCGGCTGCGGCTCGTCCGGCGACGGCGACGGCGACGAGGCGGCCGAGCCGGACGGCACCACGACCACCACCGCCGTCGAGGACGTCGAGGTCGAGGCGGCCGACTTCACGGCCCTGGCCGACATGACCCCGGTCCGGGGGTTCTTCGTCAACAACCTGCTCGGCCACCTCGACGAGGCCGTCGCCGTGGCCGAGGACCCCGACGGCGGCGTCTACCCCGTGGGCACGGTCATCCAGCTCATCCCGCAGGAGGCCATGGTCAAGCGGGCCGAGGGGTTCTCGCCCGACACCAACGACTGGGAGTTCTTCACCCTCGAGCCCACGCCCGCCGGCACCACCATCGTCAGCCGCGGCGGCGCCGAGGTCATCAACCGGTTCAGCGGCACCAGCTGCTCGGGCTGCCACAGCGCCGCCGAGCCCCAGTTCGACATGGTGTGCGAGGACACCCACGGGTGCGCCCCGCTCGGGGTCCCCGAGTCGGTGATCACCGCCATCCAGCAGTCGGACCCGAGGCCCCGCCAGACCGGCTGAGCGGCACCGGTCAGACGGCGCTGTCGCCCAGCCACCCCTCCGCGTTCTCCAGGAGGTAGCGGCTGACCGCCAGGCAGGTGTCGAGCACGTCGCACATCTGCTCCTGGCCGAGGAAGACCCGGGCGAGCGAGACCTCGATGCGGGACACGATGGCGAGGCTGCGCTCGGGCGCGTCGGTCACCGACGGGAACGAGTCGATGGCGGACACCTCCAGCGGCAGGTCGGTGCCGCCGATGCCCGCCAGCTCGGTCGCCAGGATCAGCAGGTCGGGGCCCTTGGCCAGGGGCGGGAGCGCCCAGTTGAACACCAGCGGGAAGTGGAACGTGTCGGGCGGGTCCTCGTCCTCGGGGAGCCCGTTCATCACGTCCTCGAACGACAGCAGCGCCCGGGGGTCGACCTCGAGGGCCAGGTGCAGGTCGAGCGGGCCGCCGCACGCCTCCTCGGGGTGGAGGTCGACCTCCCAGGTCTGGCGCAGCGAGTAGGTCTCCACGAAGTGGCGCTCGTCGTGGACGTGGAAGCCGTGGTCGATGGCATGGTCCTTCAGCTCGGACACGAACCCGGCGATGTCGATGGCGGCCACGTGCCCCAGCCTGCCACGTCACGCCTGGTAGACCTCCGCGCATGGCGCTGTCGGACGACGGGTTGATCGAGCTGTTGCACGAGACGGCCATCGGGGTGCAGGTCGCGCTCGACCAGCTCGACGACTGGGGGCCGTCCGGCGCGAAGCCCGGGCAGTACCAGAGCGACCTGGTGGCGGACGCCGCCGCGCTGGCCGTCCTCGGGCCCGCGGGGGTCGGGATCCTGTCCGAGGAGTCGGGCCTGGACGGCGGCGACCGGGACCTGGTGGTGGTCGTCGACCCCCTCGACGGCAGCACCAACGCGTCCCGGGGCGTGCCGTGGTTCGCCACCAGCCTGTGCGCGGTCGACCGGGACGGGCCCCGGGCGGCGCTGGTCGTCGACCTGCCGCACGGCCGCACCTTCACCGCGCTCCGGGGCGGCGGCGCGGCGGTCGACGGGCTGCCGCTGGTGCCGTCGGGCTGCCGCGTCGCGGGCGAGGCGCTGGTCGCCATCTCCGGCCTGCCCGCCGAGCCGCTGGGGTGGCGGCAGTTCCGCACGCTGGGCGCGGCGGCGCTCGACCTGTGCGCGGTGGCCGAGGGCACGCTCGACGGGTTCGTCGACTGCCTCCCGTCCGCGCACGGCGCCTGGGACTACCTCGGCGGGGCGCTCGTCTGCCTCGAGGCCGGCGCCACCGTCGGTGACGCGTTCGGCCGCGACCTGGTGGCGCTCGACCACGGGGCGCGGCGGACACCGGTGGCGGCGGCCACCCCGGAGCTGTTCGACGCCCTGCTCGCGGCCAGGCGGCGCCTTGGCGACGGGGAGGGTCCAGTAGGTTGACCTCGTGGTCCACCGGGTGCAGAGGCTCCTGCTGCAGGTCTGGCGGCGCATGCCGCGCCTGGTGCGCCGGTGGATCGTGCGGCTGGCGGCCCCCTCGTTCACGGTGGGCGCGGCCTGCGTCGTCGAGCGGGAGGACGGCGCCATCCTGCTGGTCCGGCTCGTCTACCGGAACGGCTGGGGCCTGCCCGGCGGCCTGATCAAGCGCAACGAGGACGTGGCCGACTGCGCCCGGCGCGAGGTCCGCGAGGAGATCGGCCTGGCCGTCGAGCTGACGAGCGCACCGGCGGTGGTGGTGGACAGCCGTCCCCAGCGGATCGACGTGGTGTTCCGGGCCCGCCCGGCCGACGGCGTCGATCCCGACACGGTGCGGCCCCCGGTCGGCGGAGATCCGGGAGGTGCGGTGGTTCGAGCCCGACGACCTGCCCGGGCTCCAGCACGAGACGGTGTCCGCCCTGGGGGCGCTGGCGTCCAGCGTCGGTCCCGGGGCGGGGGTGGCGACGCTGCAGCGGGCCGCGCTGGCGGCCCGCACGCAGGCCGGGGACCGCGACGACGAGGCCGGGGGCCGGTCGGCCGCCGTGTCGTGATCGCCCCGGGCGTCGCTATGCTCCGGCCCGTTCGTATGCAGGGAGAAGGTGGCGCGTGCGTGTCCTCGTGACCGGCGGGGCGGGGTTCATCGGGTCGCACCTCGTCGAGGGGTTGCTGGCCCGGGGCGACGAGGTCGCGGTGATCGACGACCTCGCGACCGGGATGGTGAAGAACGTGGCCGACGCGGCCCGGTTCATCGAGGCCGACGTCGGCGACGAGGCGGCCCTCGGCGAGGCCATCGACGGGTGCGAGGTCGTGTTCCACGAGGCGGCGCTCGGGTCCGTGACCCGGTCCGTGGCCCAGCCGCGGGTCAGCGACCGGGCCAACGTGGCCGGCACCGTGGCCGTGCTCGACGCCGCCCAGCGGGCCGGGGTGCGGCGGGTGGTGCTGGCCTCGTCGTCGTCGGTGTACGGCGGCGCGGAGCAGGTGCCGACGCCCGAGTCCGCCCCGCTGCGGCCGCGGTCGCCGTACGCGGTGACGAAGCTGGCGGGCGAGCACTACGCCCGGGTCTTCTGGGAGCTGCACGGCCTCGAGACGGTGTGCCTGCGGTACTTCAACGTGTTCGGGCCCCGGCAGCGGCCCGACACCCAGTACGCGGCGGTGATCCCCCTGTTCGTGGAGGCGCTCCTGGCCGGGGAGGCCCCCGTCGTGCACGGCGACGGGCGCCAGAGCCGGGACTTCACCTACGTGGCCGACACGGTGGCCGCCAACCTGCTGGCCGCCGAGGCGCCCGCCGAGGCGTGCGCGGGGCGGGCGTTCAACATCGCCCGCGGCCGGCCCGCGTCGCTGCTCGACCTGCTGGCGGCGCTGACCGCCGAGCTGGGCGTCGAGGTGACGCCGGTCCACGCCCCGGCCCGGGCCGGCGACGTGCGCCACTCGCACGCCGACATCGCCGAGGCCCGGGCCCGGCTCGGGTTCGAGCCGTCGGTGTCGCTGGAGGACGGGCTGGCCCGGACGCTGGCCTGGTTCCGGTCCCGCCGGTCGTAGCTACCGGGTCAGGGCGTCGACCAGGCGGCGGTGCTGCGCCGAGCACGGGTGGCGCAGCTTCGTGAGCGCCTTCGCCTCGATCTGGCGGATGCGCTCGCGGGTCAGGTTGAAGCGCCGGCCCACCTCGTCGAGCGTGAGCGGCCGGTCGTCGGCCAGGCCGAACCGGAGCGACAGGATCTCGCGCTCGCGCTCGTCGAGCTGGCCGAGCAGGGACCGCAGGTCGTCGCGCTCGATGGCGGCGGCGGCCGCGTCGAACGGCGCCTCGCCGGCCGGGTCGGCCAGCAGGTCGCCCAGCTCGTGGTCGCCCTCGTCGCCGACCGCGGCCGACAGCGACACCAGGTCGGGTGCGGCCCGCAGCGCGGCCTCGACCTTGTCGATGGCGATGCCGGTGTCCTCGGACAGCTCGGCGGCGGTCGGCTCGCGCCCGAGCGACTTGAGCAGGGCCGACGAGCTGCGCGACAGCGTGGCCAGCGTGTCCATCAGGTGGGACGGCAGCCGGATGGTGCGGCCCTTGTCGGCGATGCCCCGGCCGATGGCCTGGCGGATCCACCAGGTGGCGTAGGTCGAGAACTTGAAGCCCTTGCGGTGGTCGAACTTCTCGACGGCCCGCATCAGCCCGAGGTTGCCCTCCTGGATGAGGTCGAGAAGGGACATGCTGGGGGTCTGGTAGCGCTTGGCGATGGACACCACGAGGCGCAGGTTCGACTGGATGAATCGGCGGCGGGCCTCGGCGGCCGCCTTGACCGTGGCCTGGAGCTTGGCCCGCTCGCGGCGCGTGGTGGGGTCCCCGGAGGTGAGGCGGGCCTCCGCGGCCCGGCCCTCGGCGATGGCCTGCGCCAGCGTCGACTCGTCGTCTGCGGTGAGGAGGGGATAGGACCCCAGTTCCGCCAGGTAGCGGCGGGTGAGGTCGACGGCACTCTCGCTCGTGGGCCGGGGGCGCCCAACCATGCGATCCCTCCAGACTGTCGGCGGCGGCAGGCTCTCGATGGGCGGGACGTGCCCGCAGGCGGGTGGGGAAGAGGCGAAAGGGACTCGGCGATATGGTCGGTGTATGGGCGAACGTAGTTCGCGCTCAGCGTCGTATGAGGGATGGTCGGACGGCGGCGCAGCAACCGCTGGTCGTGTCGGCTTGCCTTCTCGGCGTGCGCTGCAACCACCAGGGGCGCGCGAGCGAGTCGGCGGCCGTCGTGGCCCTGGGACGGGACCGGCGCCTGGTCCCGGTGTGCCCGGAATCGGTCGGCGGCCTGCCCACGCCCCGCCCCGCGGCCGAGATCCAGCCGGACGGCACGGTGCGCACGGCGGCCGGCGACGACGTGACCTGGGCATACGCCCGCGGCGCGGCCCACACCGTGGCCCTGGCCCGCGCGCTGGGGGCCGCGGGAGCGATCCTGAAGGCCCGCTCGCCGTCGTGCGGCTGCCACGAGGTCTACGACGGCACCTTCACCCGCGTCCGCGTCCGGGGCGAGGGCGTCACCGCCCGCGCCCTCCGCGAGGCGGGCGTCCCGGTCTGGTCGGAGGAGGACGTGGCCGGGGGCCCGGACCCCGGGAAGCGATAGCCTCGCTGCTTCCCGGGCGCGTAGCTCAGCTGGCTAGAGCGCTGCCCTTACAAGGCAGATGTCGGGGGTTCGACTCCCTCCGCGCCCACCCTGGTCAGAGCGTTGTTCCGTCGTCTGTCTGGCCCTCGGACCCTTCATTGCCCGGTTCCATCGCGCGTCTCCATCGCGCGGCCCAGAGCTGGGCAGCAGGAACCGGGCAGCCATCGACTCGGCCGCCGCCGCTCCGAGGCTGACGACCGCCTGGGCGTAGAGACCGATGGTGAGCTGCGGGTTGGAGTGGCCCAGCAGCGCCTGGGCCGTCTTGATGTCCACGCCCTCGGCCACCAGACCGGTGGCGTTGGCCCGCCGCAGGTCGTGGAAGCCGAGGCCGACGTAACTCGTGCGCCCGGTCGCCTCGTCGGTGACGAACTTCCCGAGGCCGGCTGCCACCGTGGCCGGGTACCAGATCCGTCGCAGCCAGTTGGAGTAGCGCAGCATCCCGCCATCGGGCGCCGTGAACAGCAGGGCGTCACCGTCGGTCTGCCGTCAGTCCGCGGGCCGCCATCCGCTTGCCCACCATCTCGACCAGGGCGACGGGCACGGCCAAGGTCCGCCGTCCGGCGGCCGACTTCGGCTCACCAAACTCCGTCTTGCCACGCCTGCCACGGACGACGGTCTGCGTGATCCGGACCGTTCCCGCGTGGAAGTCGAACTGCCCGACTCGCAGGCCCGCCACCTCGCCCCACCGGAGGCCGTCGACCGTCCCGAGGTAGGCCATCGTGCCGTACCCCTCAACCCCGCCCATGGCGGCCGCCAGGCGCCCGAGTTCCTCGCCGTCGATGATGTGCCGTCGCACCGGCGTGACCTCGGGCAGCCGTATCCGCCGGCACGGGGTCCGGCCGATCATCTCATGGTCGAGCGCGTAGCTCAGGATCGCCCGCAGCACGCCGTATTCCCGGCGCACCGTGCCGGCAGCGTGCGTGGCCGCCCACTTGTTGACGAGCGCCTGGACATCGCCGGGAGTCAACGATCCGACAGGTCGGGACCCGAGATCCGGCAGGATGTGCAGGCGCACGACGATCTCGTCCCGCTGCCATGAGCCGCCCCGCTTGCCTGGGTTCGACGCCAGCCACATGGCCGCCAGTTCGGCCACCGTCGTCCGGGCCCGAGCCGGATCGATGAAGAGCCCCCGGTCCTTGTCCACCTCGACCTGGCGCGCGAACCGCTCGGCGTCGGCCCGCCGGCGCCAGGTCTTGACCCGCGGCTTGCCCCCCGGCTCGCGGTAGCGCACGTCGTACCGCACACCCCGGGAGGTCTCCCGTCTCTTGATGCTCGCCACTGCCGAACGCCTGTCAGGCGACGGAGTCGAGCGCGGCCACGAAGTCGGCCAGGGCGGTTGCCGAAACACGGCGAGCACCGCCGACCTTCACCGACCGCAACTCGCCCGATGCCATCAGCTCGTACAGCTTCGTCCGACCGATGCCCAGCCGCCGGGCGGTCAAGGAGGCGCCGCCTGCGGCGGCGCCTCCGGGCTGCGGGCGGCACCTCCGGCGCCGTCCTCGCCCGCCGGCGCACCTTCTACCGCCATGGGCCGAGTGCGTCTCGGGCCTAGTTGAGGGCAGCGGCGAGGCGGTTCAGCACGTCGACCAGCATGAGCGCCCGCGCTGTTTGGGACCCTCCTCCGCT
Organism: uncultured Acidimicrobiales bacterium; assembly: GCA_963759225.1. Lineage (GTDB taxonomy): Bacteria > Actinomycetota > Acidimicrobiia > Acidimicrobiales > VFJN01 > ZC4RG19. The sequence goes on from CAVWYL010000022.1 coordinate 514,245, forward strand.
GCCCGCAGCCAGTACATCTCTGAGGTCAACAGCACGAAGTAGCGCCTCGTTCAGCAACGCCCGTGGGTCGTCTCCGACGGGGTCGGCCATGTCGGGTCTTGCCAGTGCCAGTCTGGATCGCGCTTCATGCGCCCAGTCTGAGTCACCCGAAGGGAACCCCGTACGGTCCGGACGAGCCTAGGGATCAGAAGTTCGACAATCATGGTCCGTGGTGGACGACGTGCAACTCCAGGTCTTGGCTGACCGGCTCGCCAGTGACGTACTGGCCGGCCAACTACGACCGAACCGACTCACCCGCTACGGCGACACTCGCAGCGGCGCATTGGCAAATGCAGCCGTCCTTGCCGGGGCACTCGTTGCCGCTGGTGGTGTCTACCGTCGCATGGTCAGCAACACCGATCCGCTCGCCGCCGAGCGCGTCTACGCCAAGTCCCTCGCCGTTGACCGGGACCGCGCCCACGCGGACGTTCACTACGTCAATCAGCGGCTCCAACTCCTGGCCGTCGCGACCGACGATGACCCCGAGCTCATCCGCGGTGCCGCACAGGCACTCGTCGCCTTCGTCGCAGCCGGCCGTCCCGTCCACCAGCGCCTCGATGACGTCGAGCAAGCCTACGCCCCGCTTCGCGAAGCCGCAGACGACAGGCAGCCCGTCGCGGAGCTGCTGGGTCCCTACCTCGGCGCATGGCGCTGCGCTCTGAGCCAGTGATCGGTCGAGTTGACCGACTGCTCCCGGGGTTGCTCCCGGCGGCGCGAGGAACCAGCAGAGACACCGAGTCCCATCACCTCCGATCCGTCCGCTCGTCATCGACGGAAGAGCTGTTCCGCTGGTCAGTTCCCGACCCAGATGATTCCCTCGGTGTCGGGATCGCAGGTCGGAAGGCGGGGCGGAATGTCGTGGAGCTCGCGGAGCGTAACGGCCAAGTCCCGTGCCCATCCTTCCGGCGTGCTGTCGTCGTCCTCGGGATCGGGGCTCGGTGCCGGCCAGATCGGACAGCGCCACCCGAACACGCACCCTGGGCGGTCATCGGACCGGAACAGCACCACGAGCGCCGCTTCCAATCCGTCGCCCTCCAACCTGACGTCGTCAACCGATCCACCGTCGAGCACGCCCTGTCGCGTGTACGCGGGAGCGCCGTCAGGCGTGATGGTCCACTCATCCATCATGTCGGACTGCGCGGCGACGAGCAGGCGCCACTCATAGGACTCCTTGGAGATACCCGTCAGCCGCTCGTACTCGTCAGGCCCCGACCAGTCGCCCTCGTCCACGAACGATGACGGCCGAGGCCCGGCCTTGCGATCCATCCGGCCGCGGGCAGTAACGCCGGCCAGTCCCGCCGCGGTGTCGACCACCCACCACCAACACTCCCTCAAGGATCGACCGGCCACGCGGATCATGATGGGGGCGACCCGGCCAGTCGACCTAACGCAATTGCGACGATCGGAGGGCAGGTGCGGGCCACGTACGGGCCACACCATCAGGCCGGAACCGGTCATCGAGGGCCACTCCACAGCGAACCCGGGCCAGGTCACCAGTGGTGACCACGGCGAGCCGCACGGTTTGCAAGCAGGGGGTCGTGTGTTCGAATCCCATCAGCTCGAGTCCGTTGACCGCAGGAGCGCGGCCCACTGCGACACGTCGGTGCTGGCCACTCCTCCCGCCTCCAGCGCATCTGCGAGCTGAACCTGGGCGACACGGAATCGACGGTCCAGCACCTTGTCACCCAGCGAACGATCGAAGAAGGAGCCCATGTGGTTCCACATCTCACCGCTGGTGAGCCTCGCGAGGACCTTCGCATACCGGCCCGCAGCCACGTCAGCTTGTAAGCGAGCGATGGTCGCAGCGCCGCCGCGGTCCCGACCGTCGGAGAGCACGCGCTCAATCTCAAGCAGCGCCGTGGATATCGCGCCCCAGTCGACGGCCGCCCCAGTCGCGGGAGTCGTCGACCGCTTCCACCGATCCCGCCAGTTGGTCATTAGCCGCCCTCGTTCGGTCCGTCGGCGCCAGCCTCTCCCCGCGTGGGTGGCAAAGCCATATCCTGCCATCGCCATCGCATCGGACCTTCTATCGCGCGTCCATTCGCGCGGTCGCTTCAGACCGGCACCGGTCGCCGTCGTCCTCCGGCACGGTCATGCTGGCGGATCTGCCCACAAACGTCCGCCACCGTCCGCCCGACCAGGGCTTACAAGGCAGATGTCGGGGGTTCGACTCCCTCCGCGCCCACCCTGGTCAGAGTCGGATTCCGGTGGCCGGTTGGATCTGTTGCCAACGGTGCCCGCTCATGGCAGGTCACAAGCGCTTCCGTGCGGGCGCTTGGCGCCTGACCGTCGAGGGTCCGCCGGACCCGATCACGGGCAAGCGTCAGCAGGTGAATCGGACGGTCCGCCAGCCCAACACGAAGGCGGGCGCGAAGGTCGCCGAGGTCGAGCTCGCGAAGCTCGTCGTCGAGGTCGATGCCGAGCGCGTGCTGCCGTCGTCGGGCGTGACCTTGGGCCAGCTCGGATGAGGCCGACGACGCCGCCGAGGAGGCCGCCGAGCGCGGTGACGACGACGACGAGGGGGTGGACGTCGAGGGTGCGGCCCATGACCTTGGGCTCGACGAAGGTCTCGAGGGCGAGGTTGGCGGCGAGCACGACCAGGAGCATGACGGCGGCCTCGGGCAGGCCGCCGTCGCCGAGGGCGACGATGACGGCGAGCGAGCCCGCCGCCGAGGAACGCGCCGATGTAGGGGATGTAGCCGCCGACGAAGTTCACGGCTGTTGAGCTTTCCAGTTACACGCTGCAACTTGTTCCGCCCTCTCGGCCTGTCCGGCCGGAGGCAGATCTGACCCCGCGGTCCGGCTCAGCCGGCCGCGTGGCCGGTCATCTCCAGCTCGTTCGTGCGCGTCCCGGCAGGGTTGGCCGAGGCCAGACAGCTCGCGTCGCTGATCTCGGCCACCGACGTGCCCGGGCCGCCCATCACCGTGGCGATCCAACGCTGTGAGCTCTCGTCGTACGCGGCCTCGCTGACGGTCATGTCGACCGTGATGGTCACGGTCCCGGCCGAGCGCGACGCAGAGCCGGGACAGTCGACCGGCCGGTTCAACGTCAGGGCCATCGACCGGTCTGCGATGTGGAACGAGCCGGAGAGCCTCACGGTGGTGGCGACGCGCTCGGAGGTGGCCGCGACGGTTACGTCGCAGGGCACCTGGGCGCAGGACCCGGTGTCGATCGTGGCTTCGTAGTGGGCGGTCTGGCCGCGCCGGAACATCACGCTGGGGTCGAGCGCGGCCCCCTCGCCGTCGCTGGTGACGGCCAGGTCGAAGGCATAGGCGGCGGCCGGGACCGCGCCGGCCGTGACCCCGTCGGGCTGCGCGGGTTCGGGCGCTGGCAGGGCAACCGCGTCGGCCTCCAGGTTCTCCTGGGTCCACGCGGAGGGCTGGGGAATGGTGCGCACCACCAGGCCGCCGTCGCTGGTGACCATCAGGGCTTCGTCGGTCGCGGGCGCCACGTTGACGCCCGGCTGGGCGGACGCCTTGACGCCGCCCGCGGGTGCCTCCACCGTGCAGTCGACGGTGCAGTCGAGCGCCACCGGGTTGCGGGTGGAGCTGAGGGTGATGACGTCGGTGCGCAGCACCAGGGCGGCGGACTCGCTCACGGTGGGGTTGAACCACGTGCGGCCGCCGGCGATGTCCACGCTGGGCCCCGGCTCGCCGGACTCGCCGGCAGCGGTGAAGGTCAGCGTCGCCCCGCCGTCGAAGCGGAGGACGCCGCCCGCGGCCAGGTCGATCGTGACCCCCGGGCTGTCCCCGGCCTCCACCGACCAGCCGTAGAGCACGGCCTCGCCGTCCTCGAGCGCCCGGGGCTCGGACCCGTCCGACGTGCGCACCCGCGCGCCCGAGGCGGAGTGCACCGTGCCCACCTCACTCGTCGCCTCGCCGCCCCCGCCGGTGACGAGCTCCACGGCCGCCAGGCCCAACGCCGCCACCACCACCGCCAGCGCCGCTGCCGGCAGCAGCCAGCGCGGGTAGCGGGACTGCGGACCGTCGCCGTCATCGGCGTCCGGCTGCGGCGGAGGGCCGGCCCAACCGTCGAGCCGGGGCCGCGTGGGCCGGTCGCCCTCCGGCGCCGGCCAATGCCTGACGGTGATGGGCTCGCCGGTGGCTCGGCCGCGGCCGGCGGGGCCGCCGGACGGTGCGGCTGACGGCGACTGCGGGCGCCCGCGGCCGGGGCCGCCCTGGTGAGGGGTGGTCATCGAGAGCCTTGCCTTCCCTCCCCGGCCCAGCTTCAGCCGTGAGGCTAGATCACGGGTGGTCGCGATGAACCGCTCAGAGCGGTTGAGGGCGCCCGGGTGTCGGGATCGTGCATGGCACTATCGGGTCATCCCGGAAGATTTGAATGGTGGGGCGTAGGCGGTCGCCCGCGCGGCTCTCTTCGCCTACCGGTCGCCGCCCCGCTTGGGCTTTGACCGGCGTGCTATGACGGCTACGAGGCGTATTTGGGGAGGTGGGGCTCATGGGCGGAGTCAGCGCTTCTGGGGCGCGTGTGCTCGTGGCGCTGATCGTCTTGTCGGCGGGACTGGTGGCTGCCTCGGCGCCGCCCGCGGCGTCGGCCGAGCAGCCGACCGTGGTGGTGACACCTGACAGGGTGGTCGATGGGCAGCTGGTCGGGATGGACATCTCGGGCTTCCCGTCGGGCTACTCGGGCCTGGTCCAGTGCGCGGGATCGGTCTTCGAACCGGGTGTGCCGCGGACGTCGGTGTGCACGATCCGCCAGGTGCTGGTGTCCGGCGGATTCCCGCCCAGCCACGTCGACTGGACCGTGATGAGCACGTTCACCACCTACGACGGCACGCGGGTCGTCGACTGCCGCACCGAACCCTCCGGGTGCGTCGCCGGCGTGGCCACCGTCAGCGACCCCAGCGACCTCACGTCGATCATCGCCGAGGCGTACGTGCCGATCACGTTCCTGCCGGAGCTCCGCGTGTCCCCCTACCGGCTGCTCGCCGACGGGGCGACGGTGACGGTCGAGGCTGACCAGGTGCCCGCCGGCACGTGGTCGATCGCCCAGTGCGGCCAGGCCGTGGTGGACGACCCGACACCGGCGCAGGTGACGGCCTTGTGCGCTCCGGCGACGCCGGTGACCGTTGGCGGTGACGGCAGCCTCGCCGCTGAGCTCACCGTCCACGATCCCCTGACCTCCAGGAACGGTGCCATCGTGCCGTGCGGCCTCGACGGCTGCGTGGTGGTCCTGTCCTCGGACGACGATCTCGTGGTGCGTGGATTCGGCATCTCCTTCGGCGCGCCCACGTTCGAGGTCGAACCCTCGATGGACATCCCCGAGGAAGCCAGCGTGTTCTTGACGGTGGGCGGCGCACCGTTCGGCACTGAGGTGAGCCAGTGCGTCCTCCCCGTCGGAGACACGCTGGAGGGCAGTCGCTGCGACTTTGGGTTCCAGCTCCCGCTCGACGAGCAGGGCGACGTCTACTACCCCATCTATCCCCTCTCGGTGATGTACCTGGAGGGGGAGCCCGTCGATTGCCGGGTCGAGGACTGCGCCCTCGTCCTGTTCGACGCCTCGGGAGTGCGGCTGGTCGAACCCGTGCCGATCACGTTCGCACCACCACCTTCGCTGACCATCGAACCCTCTGAGGGCCTGCTCGACGGTCAGGACATGACCGTGCTCGCCGAGCACCTGGCGCCCAACGAAGGGTACTTCCTGGGGTACTGCACGGAGTGGCCGATCTGCGAGTCGTTGGACGCACCTACCGTCGGGCCGGACGGCAGGTTCGAGATCACGGTTCCCGCCCGGCAGCAGTTCATCCCCGACTACCTCGGATCTCCCGTCTACTGCCGTGCCAACTGCAGCCTCGTTCTCATCCGCCCCGTGCCCGTAGGAAGAGCCCATCGGGCCGCCTACACCATGGCCGAGGGCGACCTCTCGGTCACCCCGGCCACCGGGTTGAGCGACGGCCAGCAGGTGCGGGTGACCGGAAGCGAGCTCATGCCCACCTACGCAGGGGCCCCGGTAGGGCCGTTCCCGACCGGCGGGTGGGCCCTCACCCAATGCGACCGCGCCGTCGTCGACCAGCCCGACCTGCTCGGCGTCTTCACCCACTGCTCCATCGCACCCCCGACCCGGGCCGTCACCATCGACGGCTCCCCGCTCGACACCGCCTTCGACGTCCAGGACACGATCACCAAGATCCTCGGCGGCACCACCGACTGCACCGTCGCCCCCGGCGCCTGCATCGTCGGCCTCGTCCGCCTCGAACAGGACATCTCGCTCAGCACCCACCTCCAGCCCGTCACCTTCGACTGAACCCACGATCCGAAACTGACCGAGGCCATACCCGACGCCGATCAGGCGTCGGGGGAAACGACTCAGAGCGGGTGACGGGAGTCGAACCCGCGTCGCCAGCTTGGAAGCCGTGCACCATGGGTACGTGCGTTCGGCAGAACGGCGGCTGACGTCGATGCGGAACCGCCTGGAGACGCCTAGTGTCACCTGCGCCTGACTGGCGATGTGGCCCGTCTGTGGCCCGAGACCCCTCGGAGACCAAGGCACTCGCAAACGATTCCGGAGCCTAGTGAACGGTCTGGACGTTGAAGCTGGTCGGCGGGCACGTCGCCCTCGTCAGCCAGGCCCTCCCCCCGCCGTCCCCCCGGGCGGTGGCGACTCGAGGCGCTGTACGGGTCGAAGATGTACTTGGGCGCACGCGACGGTCCGACACATCTCGCATGTCGCTGGGACGGTGTTGGTGCCCTTGTGCACGAGGCTGCCGTCGGCTCAGGCCGCTGTCAGGATGGGCTCCAGCTCGTCGGCCGCGACGATCAGCACGCCCAATCTCGTCGCCACGGCGATGCCATCGGAGGGTCGGTAATCCAGGTTGATGACCCGTTCACGATGCCGCAGCTCGAGCTCCACTCCGGCGACAGCATCCTCCGGGGCACGCTGAGCTGATCGCTCGAACTTGTGTGCTCTCTGGCTGGGTCTGCGTCAACGGGGCATTGGCGGGTAGTTGCTCCGTGAAAGACGACCACCCGATCGCTGTGGAGCACACGTGAAGATCCTCGTGACCGGTGCTAGCGGATTCGTCGGCCGGCATGTCGCCGCCGCGCTCGACGCGGCCGGTCACGATGTCACCGCCATGACGCGCCGTCCCGACCAGTACCGCGGTAGCGGGGCCGCGGTGCGGGGTGACATCGGGGACGTTGGGAGCCTCCAGTCGGCGCTCGACGGCCAGGATCTCGCCTACTACCTGGTCCACTCGCTGGCCCACGCGGACTTCGCCCAGCGCGACCGGGTCGGCGCCCACGCCTTCGGCGACGCTGCGGCCGCGGCCGGCGTTTCGCAGATCGTGTACCTCGGTGGCCTCGGCAAGGACGACGACGCTTTGTCGCCTCACCTGCGCAGCCGGCGAGAGGTCGAGCGGATCCTGTCGGACACCGTGCCGACGACGGCGTTGCGGGCCGGCATCGTCATCGGCGACGGCAGCATCAGCTGGGAGATCCTGCGCCAGCTCGTCGAGCGGCTCCCCGCCATGGTCACGCCGCGGTGGGTGCAGACCCGTACCCAGCCGATCGCGCTTGCCGACGCCGTACGATTCCTGGTGGGCGTGGTCGGGATCGACGCCGCGATCGGCGAGACCTACGAGATCGGTGGCCCCCAAGCACTGAGCTACCGGGACATGCTGGCAACGGTGGCCGAGATGACCGGGCGGCGGCGGGTCATCGTGCCGGTGCCGGTGCTGACGCCCCGGCTCTCGTCGCACTGGCTCCGGCTGGTGACCGACGTAGACCTGACCACAGCGGCGGCGTTGGTCGACTCGATGACCAACGAGGTCGTCGTGCACGACCACCGCATCGAGGAGCTTGTGGACCACCGGCCGATGGACTTCCCCGAGGCGGCGGCCGCAGCCCTCGCGGCCCGCGCGCGCCGCTTGCGCGGCTCGGCGGATGCAGGCAGTTCGTGATCTCCTGACGCCCGAGCTCCTCCCCGAGCCCATCGAGCCGGCGCCGGCCCGGCGCCGCCGCCGGCGCGTCGTTGCCGCCACCTTGGCGGCGGGGACGGTGGCGCTGGCCGCCACGCTGGCAGCCCCGCGCGGTTCGCTGGCCTTCAGCCTGCTCGGCTTCCTCCTCGCCGCCATCTGGGTGGCCGGCAGCGCGGCGGCGGGTCCGCTCCATCTCGGCCGGTCCACCGAGCGGACGGAGAGCCGGCGCAGTTTGCTGGCGGCGATCGTGCTGGGGGGCTTGGCCTTCGTGGCCTTCCTTGGAGCGTCGCTCGTGGCCCGCCATGTGCCAGGCCTGAACGGTGCCGTCGACTCCGTGCTCGCGACGGCGGACGCCGGGCCGACCGTGCTGGTGCTGGCGATCGCCGTCGTCAACGCCGTGGCCGAGGAGCGCTTCTTCCGGGGTGCACTCCCGGTCGCCCTCGTCGGCGACCATCGGGCTGTGGTCGCGACCGCCGTCTACGTGCTGGTCACGATGGCGACCCTCAACGTCGCCCTCGTCGTGGCGGCGGCAGCGATGGGCACGGTGTTCATGCTGGAGCGCCTGGCCACACGGGGCATCCTCGCCCCGACCCTCACCCACGTCACCTGGTCGACGCTCATGCTCCTGGCCATCCCCGGCTGAGCCACCCCCTCGCGAGCAACGCACATGCACGGCCGTCGTCCATTCGCGACGGCGACCCGTGGACCCGTGGGTCCACCGCGATCGCGGCCAGGACCGCGGTGCTCGCCGTGGATGCCGACCGCGGTGGCGTGGATCGCTCCCGCACCGATCTACGTCAGGGCGGCCCAGATCAGCACCGAGGGGCTCGTCGTCCCTGGTTCCGTCGATGACACCCGGCTCCTCCACGCCCGGCCCCGGCGGGGTGGGGTCAGCGAGCCGGCGCCTCCCCCAAGGTGTCCGCCGCGTAGGCCCCGCGGCGCCCCAACTTCCTACTCGGTCCGACGGTGGTATCGACCGCGGTCTGCCGCTCCATCTCGGCGTTGATCTCGGCCCCGACGATGACGACGTAGGCGGTGATGTACAGCCACAGCATCACGACCACGACGGCGCCGAGCGCCCCGTAGGTCTCGTTGTACTGGCCGAAGTTGGACGTGTAGAGCGAGAACAGCACCGAGGCGATCACCCACACGACCACGGCGAAGATGGCGCCGGGGGACACCCACCGCCAGCGGGGCGCGTCCCGATCGGGGGCGTAGCGGTAGATCACCGATAGGGCCACCAGCCCGAGCAGCGCCAGCAGCGGCCACCGCACCACCAGGATCAGGGCCCGGAACACGGCCTCCGTGCCCTCGTCGCTGAGCAGCTCGGGGAACACGATCAGCCCGGCCACCACCGCGGCCAGGGCCACCACGCCGGCCACCGTCAGGGCCAGCGCCAAGCCCCGGAGCTTGAGGAAGCCGCGGGTCTCGTCCTCGTCGTAGGCGAGGTTCACGGCGCCGATCAGGTGTTTCACCCCGCTGGACGCCGACCACAGAGCGACCACGAGACCCACGATGGCGCCGATCCGCAACCCGGAGGGCGAGCTCTCGACGATCGACGACAGCTGGGACGTCACGAGGTCCTGGACCTCCTGCGGCGCGGCGGCCAGTAGATCCTCGACGTCACGCTCGATCCCCTCGGGGTCCGCGACGAGGCCGTACACCGACACCAGCGCCACCAGCGCAGGGACGAGCGCCAGCATGGCGAAGAAGGCGACGCCGGCTGCCAGCAGTGGCACGTCGTCGACCTTCATCTGCTGCTTGACCCGGACGGCGACGTCCTTCCAGCCCCGGGCGGGCACCTCGGTGGGGCGCCCGGCCTCGCGGCCGCGGCCCCCTGCGGGGGAGCGGGACTCGTACGCGGCCTCGGCCATGCCCGGTCCCTACCCCCACGCAGGGCGTTCATGCAGGGCTCACACGCCGATCGAGCCCCAGGGACCCCAGATGGCGAACGTCATGCCCCGGCTCGCCTGGATGTTGACGAACAGTGTGTGGCCGGTGTGGCTGAACGTCGCCCCGGCGAACTCGTCGTTGAACCGGTTGGCGCCGGTGCTGGAGATCAGGCGGTTCAGCGCGATGTCCCACAGCTCGCCTTCGGGCGACAGGCCCCGGAGGTAGTTGTCGTTGATGTTGTCCTCGCAGAGGACCAGGGTGCCCCTGTTGCTGACCGTGACGTTGTCCGGGAAGTCGAGCACCGCGGCGCCCGGCGACTGGAAGATCAGCTTGAGCCGGCCCGAGGCGATGTTGTAGCCCCAGATCTGACCGGTGCCGTTGCCGAAGCCGCCGATCGTGTCGGACGGGCCGGGCTCGGGCGGGCCGCCGCCCTGGGTCGAGCAGAAGTAGATGACGCCCCGGTCGTAGGTGGCCTCGCGCGCACCTACGCTCCCGCCCTCGGCCTCCCCGAGCCGGAGCCGACGGCCCGGGCCATGGACCCTCGGGCCGCATGACGACAGACGACGGTCCTCGTCAACCGCATCGTCAGCTACTTCGACCGGTGAGCGCCCGCGGGCGAGGTTGTGGGGCCGGCTGGCAGCGCGCGTTCGTATCGCTCCGAGATTTGGATGGCCCTCGCAGGACGGTCGAGCATTTGCGGGCCTGGGAGAGCCGTCACGGCTTCCCCCGCCCCGAGCGCCTACCCAACGGCCACCGGCGATACCATCGACGTCCGCGGCGACGCTGGTGTTCGCCGATTTCAGCGCCGCGGCAGCGCCTCCGGCCCGCCGGGTCCCTACGAGGTTGCGCTGCCCCCAGATGCGACGCTGCGGCGCGAGTGGTTCGTCGTGCGACGGCGACGGGTGGCGCGGCGCTGGTCGGCTGGGAGCTCCCCGCGCTGGGGTTTTGTCGGTCGCTCGTTCGAGGCCACCTGGACCGCTGAACCCGCTACGGTCGCTCAGGTCAGCGCAATCGTTCTGCGCCTCGGAGCACGTACGCTCCCGCCGTCGACCTCCCCGAGCCGGACCCGACGCCCCGGACCATGGACCCTCGGGTCGCATTACGACAGACGACGGTCCTCGTCAACCGCATCGTCAGCTACCTCGACCGGTGAGCGCCCGCGGGCGAGGTTGTGGGGCATTGCCGGCAACCGGAGTAGTCCTCCCACTACTGGGAGCTTGTTGTTGAAGACGTAGGCGTCGAGCCGCCGCCGACGGCCTGATCGACCTCACGCCAGCGTGCCGCGGAGGACGCTGACACCCGAATGGGTGGGGACGCCGTCGGGCGGCTCCACGGACACGTCCACGATGGGGAAGGCGGCGACGTCGATGTCGGGCGGCACCGCATAGTTGCCGTCCGACCGCGCCGGACCGAGGGACACCATGCCCTCGACGTTCGGGTCGATCAGCCATACTTCGTAGAAGCCCTCGGGCTCGGGCAGGCCCGCGTCGCCGAGCGCCATGTCGAGCTGCAGCCCGCCGCCGGACTCGACGACTTGGGCGTCCACCGGGCGGGCGTCGCCTGCCGGCTGGTCGGGCAGCGGTTCGAGCCGGGCGCTGGCGACGACGACCGGGTCGTCGTCACCGCCGCGGGCGACGAGCACCCCTACGACGACCAGGACGGCGGCGGCCGCGGCACCCACCGCCAGGACCCGGGCGCGCACCGACGTGCGGCGTGGCTTGCGCTGGAGGGGCACGGGCTCGGACGGCGGGGCGCCGGTCGAGGCCGCGACGGTAGCGGTGCCGCCCGGCGGTGCGGCGCCGCTGCTGCGGGCCGCGATCGCATCCCACAGCCTGGGCGGTGGCTCGTCCCGGGCGAGGTCCTCGTCGGACAGCGACCGCACGATGCCGCCGAGTCGGGCCAGCTGCGCCCCTTCGGCGTCGTCGGGATCGATGCCGCCGGAGGCGCCCTCGGGCTCGCGCGAGCGGATCGCCCGAAGCGCGCGCTCGTCCTGGTCGTCGCGGTCAGGAGGCGGCATCGATGCCCTCCAGGTAGCGGCGCATGGACGCGAGCGACCGGCGGATCTGCGCCTTCACGGTGCCGAGCGGCCGGCCGGTCGCGTCAGCGATCTGCTCGTGGGTCATGTCGGAGTAGAAGGCCAGCTCGACCACGTGCCGGGCTTCGGGGCGCAGGATGCCGAGGCAGTCGGCCACGGCGAGGCGCTCGGCCATGCGGTCGACCTCGGTGGTCGACGGCGCGGGATCGGCGAGGGCGCCGGCGCGCTCGACCCGGGCGGCCGCCCGCTCGCGGCGGCGGAGGGCGTCGACCACCTTGTGGCGGCAGATGCCGATGAGCCAGCCGCCGAGCGCGCCGCGCTCGGGGTCGTAGCGAGAGGCCGAGGTCCAGGCCGCCACGAACACGTCCTGCGTCAGCTCTTCCGCCAGGTCGTCGCCCGCGGCCCGGCGGGCGAACGTGAACACGGTGCGGCTGTGCCGCCGGTAGGCGGCTTCGAGCGCGCCGTCCGTGCCGGCGCGGAACGCCAGCTCGAGCTCGGCGTCGGCCGCGCGTGCGCTCGTCATCGTCGTCGCCACCGTCGCCATGCGTGGCGTCCGGCTCTGTGCGCACATCGCGACCCTAACGCTCCTCGTCCGTCCGGCCGACATACCCCTTCTTCGTCGCCGGGCCGGGTCTGAGATGCAGCCGGCGGGACACAACGAGGCGTCGACGAGGGATGTGGGCCCCGCGCATCTGTGCGGGATCCGCGGGGCGAAGACCCCTCCAACACGGGCCCGGCGATGGCGCCGGCTCGATGCAACCAGAGGAGAGAACCCAGATGAAGCGAGTGATCGCACTCTTCGCGGCCTTGACTGCCGCGCTCGCGCTGCTGTCCACAGGCGGTTCGGCGCCGGCCGGTGCGCAGTCGGGCGCACGGATCCACCTCATCCACGGCATTCCGGACACGCCGGTCGACGTGGTCGCCGGCGGCGAGGTCGTGTTCGGCAACTTCAACTTCCAGGACACGCAGGATCTCTCGGCTCTCGCGGGGCAGACGCTCGCCGGCCTGCAGGTGCGCCTGGCCGGGACCGAGACGGTGGCGATCGACGCCGGCGACGTGACGCTGCCCGCTTCGGGCAACGTGTCGATCATCGCCAACCTCGACGCCGGCGGGAACCCGGCGCTCAACGTGTTCACCAATGACACGAGTGCCATCCCTGCCGGGCAGGGTCGCCTCGTCGTCCGCCACACGGCCGCGGCGCCCGCCGTGGACGTCCTCGCCAACGGGGCGGTCGCGTTCGCCAACCTGTCGAACCCGAACGAGAGCCAGGCCGATCTGCCCGCGGGCACGATCTCGGCCAGCGTGGTCCCGACGGGGGCGACCGAGCCGGTGGTCATCGGCCCCGCCGACCTGCCCGTCACCGAGGGCTCCACGCTGATCGTCTACGCCGTCGGCTCGCTCGACGCCGGCACGTTGGCGACGGTGACCGAGACCATCAGCGGCTCGGGCTCAGCGCCCGGCCGGGTCGACACGGGCAACAGCCCGGTGTCCGACGGCGAGACGACGTCGGGTGCCACCTGGGTGCTTGCGGGCCTCATGGGCGCCGCTGCCGCTACCGCGACCGTCGCCGGTCGCCGGGTCCTTGCGGTCCGCCGCTGAGACCCGTCCCTGCGCCCGGCCCCCCCGGGCGCAGGGACGCCGCGCCGCCGCCGGCCTCGTGCTGGCGGCGGCGCTGCTTGCCGGGTGCGGGTCGGGAGGCGACGCCCGTGAGGACGCCACCGTCGGCGACGGCGGCGGGGCGAGCACGACGACCACGGCACTGTCGCCGCTGGCCGGGGCGGTGCGCCCGCTTCCGCCGGCCCCCGTCATCCCCGTCGTCCCGGTCGGTGGGCCCGAGCCCACGGCGCTCACGATCGAGGCCCTCGACGTCTCCGGCGCCCCGGTGCGCCCGGTGGGGGTCGAGCCGGACGGCGGCGCGATGGAGATCCCGCCCGTCGACGAGGTGGGGTGGTACCGGTTCGGGGCCCGACCCGGGGACCCCGGCTCGACCGTGCTGGCCGCCCACGTGGCCTACGACGGGGTGGACGGGGTGTTCCGCCACCTGGACGACCTCGGCGCCGGCGACGGGGTGACCGTGGCGCTGAGCGACGGGTCGATGCAGCCGTTCGTCGTCACGGAGGTGGCCCAGTACCCGAAGTCGGAGCTCCCGGCCGCCGTGTGGGCCCGCGAGGGCGACCCGCAGCTCGTCCTCATCACCTGCGGCGGCGAATTCGACGCCGAGGCACGTTCGTACGAGGACAACGTCGTCGCGTTCGCCCGGCCCGCATGAGACCGCCGCCGATCCGCCAGAGGAGGAAGGTGCCGTGGACCGGCTCCAGTACCTGATGCTCATGGGGGGGTGCGTGCTCGTCACGCTGCCCCTCGAGTTCGTCTTCGACGCCCGGGTGTGGCGCCGGCCCCGGCGGCTCGCGATCGCGCTCGCGCCGGCATTCGGCGTCTTCGTGGCCTGGGACCTGTGGGCCACGGCGTCGGGGACGTGGGGGTTCGACCCCGACTACACGGTGGGCGTCACACTGCCCGGGGGCACGCGCGGTCGAGGAGCTCGTGTTCTTCACCGTCGTCCCGGTGTGTGCGCTGCTCACGCTGGAATCGGTGCGCAACGTCCTGTCGGGGCGGGTCGCGCTGCCGGGCCTGGCGCGGGGGAAGCGGCGCTGATGCCGGTCTACCCGGCGCTGGCGATCGCGGCGGCGGCCGGAGTCGTCGCCCTGGAGCGCGCCGTGTTCCGCAGCGGCCTCTTCCGGCAGCCCGCCTACTGGGTGGCGATGGCGATCGTCTACGTGTTCATGGTCCCGGTCGACGGGTGGCTGACCAAGCTGTCGGCGCCGATCGTCGTCTACCGGGACGCCGACACGAGCGGTCTGCGCCCCGTGTGGGACATCCTGGCCGAGGAGTTCCTCTACGCCTTCGCCCTCCTCACCCTCGTGATCCTGGTGTGGGACCGGGCGGGCCGGCACGAGGAGGAGGACGAGCGGCGTGCGGATCGGGACGCCCGGCACGGCGTCCCCACCGTCGAGCGGGATGTGCCGTCGTGACCGCCGTGCTGCTCGTCGTCGGCGCCTTGGTGGCCATGGAGGGCGTCAGCGCCGTGACCCACCGCGTGGTCATGCACGGGCCGGGCATGGTGTGGCACCGCAGCCACCACCGGCCCGGAACCGGCGGGTTCGAGCGCAACGACCTGTTCCCCGCGTGCTTCTCGGCCGTGGGCGTGGCCCTGTTCGCCGTGGCGACCTTGGGGCCGGTCCCGTCGCTGCTGTGGGTGGCGCTCGGGGTGACGGCGTACGGCGCGGCGTACCTGTTCGTGCACGAGCTCTTCATCCACCGCCGGCTCCCCCTGCGGGTGCCCGCCCTCGCCTACCTCGACTGGCTGCGTGACGCCCACCGGGTCCACCACCGGTACGGCGGCGCGCCCTACGGGATGCTGCTGCCCGTCGTGTCGGCCAACCGGCGCCGCGCCGCCCGGGCCTCGGCGGAGGCGGGGGTCGACCCGCTGGCCCGGGCCCGCCGTGCGTCCCGCGCCCGAAGCACCCGCGCCGCCCGGATGCGGTTGTAGCGCTGCACGGCGATGAACGGCAGGTTCACCGCCAGGCCGTAGGCCACCATGATCGGGACGACCGCCGGCGGGTTCCACAGCCCGAACACCACGCCGGGCCAGGCGGCCAGCCAGTGCGCCAGCTCGGCCCGGCGGGTCTCGACCACGAAGCGCTCGAGGCCGCCCTGCTCGGCCGCCGTCACCTGGCGCTTGGAGATCCCCCCGGCGAACAGCGCCCCCGCCTCGGGCAGGCGGTCCTTCCACCGGGAGATGCGGAGCGTCCGTGCGTACATCCGCCCGCCGCACTCGACGCGGCGCTCGCGGAAGAGCCAGCGGTCACGGGACAGCCACGCAACCGACGTCCGGTGGGCGACGTACCCCGCGCCCGCGTGGACCGCTCCCCACGCCACCACGTCGAGGAGGAGCGTGACAGGGTCGGAGAGGTGGACGACGCGCACGTCACCGCCCCGACCGGGCCCCGAGCGGCACGCGCCGCGCCCGCCACGTGACCTCGCCGCGCACCAGCGTGAGCGCCAGCGACCGGAGGAACAGGGCGAGGAAGGCCGCCAGCGGTATCGGGAACAGCACCGCGGTCCACACCCGCCATGTCCCGATGCGTCCGAGCATCCAGCCCAGCTCGACGGCGACGGCCGCCCAGGCCGCGACCGCGACCCAGGGCACGGGTCCGTCGCCGAACGCCCACGACCGCGCCCCGCCGGCCGCGGCCAGGGTCACCGCCACGCACGCGCAGATCCAGGCCACCGTGCCGGCGAGCGCCCACGGGGGCGAGAGGCCGGCGCCGGCCGCGATGTTCTTGCTCCACCCCTCGACGAGCTGGCCGGGCCCGCCCGGGTACATGCGGAACCCGACCGCATCGCCGCCGCCGACGCACCGGACGGGCAGCCCTCGGGCCCGGTAGAGGCGGGCGAGCCGCACGTCTTCGACCACCTCGTTCCGAACCGCGGCGTGGCCGCCCACCGCGCGGTAGTCGCGGACGGTGGTGATCAGGCACGGGCCGAAGGCCATCGCCGCCCGGCCCGGCACCGCCGATCGCGAACGCGCCCGTGCCCATCATGGACGTGACGTTGAAGACGGCCGAGAGCTGCTCGTACGCCCGCTCCGTGCGGTGGTGGGGCTGGACCGACAGGAGGCCGCCCCGCGGTCGCGTGCTCGTCGAGGAGGCGGGCGAAGGGTGTCGGGCGCGAGCCAGGTGTCGGCGTCGAGGAAGAGGAGGTGGGTGCCCGTGGCCGCCTCGGCGCCGACGTGGCAGGCCCACGGCTTGCCCGCCCAACCCGCGGGCGGGGACGCCGCGGCGAGGACCGTCGCCCCGTGTGCCGCGGCCACCGCCGCGGTGGCGTCGGTCGAGCTGTCGTCCACCACGATCATCTCGTGCGGTGCCGGGTCGAGCTTGCGCAGCGACGCCAGCAGGACGGGCAGCGTCCGCTCCTCGTTGCGGGCGGGGACGACGATCGAGACGGCGGGCGGCGGGCCGGCCGCGCCACCGGCGGCCGGCCGCCGCAGCGTGGGGACGCGGGCGAGCAGCAGGGCGCCGGCCACGAGCCCGAGGACGACGAGGGCTGCGTGCTGCACGATCAGCGCCACCGGCCGGCGGCCGCCCGGGCGGCCAGGAGCGCCTTGGTCGGCGTCGGCACGCGTGCCCGACGGGAGAACACGTCGTAGTCGGCGTCCTCGATGCGGCGCAGGATGCCCGAGTACAGCACGAGGGCGGTGCGCACGCACCGGGCCGAGGCCGGCGGCAGGAGCGCGACCCCCTCTTCCGCCGACCGGTACAGGCCGCGGCACCGGTCGATCTCGAACTGCATCAGCGCCCGCCACTCGGGGTCGACGCGTCGCCGGGCGGGGTCGGCGTCGAAGCGCACCAGGTCGTGTCGGGGCAGGTAGACCCGCCCCCGGTCGAGGTCCTCGGCGACGTCGCGCAGGAAGTTCGTGAGCTGGAACGCAAGGCCGAGGGCCCGGGCCGGGCCGAGCGCCGCCGCCGGGTCGGGCGGTTCGAGGATCGGCAGCATCATCTCGCCGATGACCGCAGCGGACCCGTCCATGTAGACGAGGAGGTCGTCCCAGGTGGCGTACCTGTCGACGGACAGGTCCATCGCCATCGAGGCGAGGAACCGGCGGAACATGTCGGGATCGTGGCCGTATGCCCGCACGGTGTGGACGACCGCCCGCAGCACCGGGTGGTCGGACCGGCCCGCGGCGAGGTCGGCGAAGAACCGGTCGCCGTAGTCGGCGAGGGCCGCCTCCCGCGTGGCGACCGGGGTGTCGCCTAGGTCGTCGACGATGTCGTCCGCGCACCGACAGAAGGCGTAGAGCGCCCACACGTGGTGGCGCACCAGGCGGGGTAGGACCAGCGACGCCCAGAAGTAGGTCGTGCCGGCGTGGCGGTTGACCGCTCGGCACACCCGGTACGAGGCGTCGAGCGTCGTGGCCGGCGCAGCGGTGCCGACGGCGAGCGTCACGGCAGCGCCTCCCCGACCCGCTGGGCGGCGAGCATGCCCGACACGAGCACCATCGGGATGCCGACCCCGGGCACGGTCCCCGACCCGGCGAACACCAGCCCCGGTGCCCGTCGATGGACGTTGGCCGGGCGGAACGGGCCGGTCTGGCGGAACGTGTGCGCCAGCGCGAACGGTGTGCCCCGCTCCATGCCACGCGCCTCCCACGTGAGGGGGTCGACCAGCTCCTCGACCTCGACGTCCGCGGGGTAGCCGGCCGCCGTGACCGCGGCGGCGAGGTCGTCGCGGGCGCGGGCCCGCTCGGTCGTCCAGTCGACCTGCCCGTCGAGGTTCGGCACCGGTTCGAGCGCGTAGAGCACGTGGCGGCCGGGCGGCGCCAGGGCCGGGTCGCTCACCGTCGGCACGCTGACCAGCCACGACGGTTCGGGCATGCGGCGGCCGTCGCGGATCAGCGTGCGGAACGCGTCGTCCCACGGCCGGCCGAAGTGGACGTTGTGGTGTGCCGCCCCGGGTGGCAGCGAGCCGCGCACGCCGGCGTGCCAGACGACGGCGGAGGGCGAGTAGCGGCCGCGGCGGGCCGCGCGGGGCGCCGGCAGGCCGGGCAGCAGTGTGCGGTACGCCACCGGCAGGTCGGGGTTGCACACGACCGCGTCCGCCGCGATCACCTCGCCGCCCGCCAGCCGCACGCCGCGCACCGGTCCCGTCGACCCGTGCGCCAGCAGGATGCGCTCGACCGGCGCGTCGTAGCGGAAGGACGTACCGGCCTTGGCGGCGGCGGTGGCCAGCGCCCGTGGGAGCGCGTGCATCCCCCCGACCGGTACCACCACGCCGTTGACGACGTCCATGTACGTGATGACGGCGTACAGCGCCAGCGCCTCGTACGGGGCGAGCCCGGCGTACAGGGTCTGGAAGCTGAGCACCCGCCGGAGGCGATCGTCCCGGAACCGGCGCTCCACGGCGCGGCCGAGCCGACCGAACGCCCCCAGCCGCACCAGGTCGACGGCCGGCCGGATCGGGCGGATCAGGTCGAGCGGGCTGTCGTAGTTCCGCTCGACGAAGTGCGGCATCTCGGTCCGGTACAGGCGGCCGAGCCATGCGCAGAACTCCTCGAAGGCGGCGGCGTCGGCGGCGCCACACACCTGGCGGATCTCCTCGGTCATGGCGGCGCGGCCCTGGCGCACCCGCAGCTCGCTGCCGTCGGGGAACACCGCCCGGTACATGGGGTCGACCGGCTCGAGCCGCAGCAGGTCGCCCATCTCGACACCGGCGGCGTGGAAGCAGCGTTCGACCAGGTGCGGCATCGTCAGCACCGTGGGCCCCGTGTCGAAGCGGTAGCCGTCCCGCTCGACGAGGCCCGCCCGGCCGCCGGGACCGCCCGCCGTCTCGACCACGGTCACGTCGTAGCCCGCGCCGGCCAGGTGGCACGCGGCCGAGAGCCCGCCGAGGCCGGCGCCGACGACGACCACCGATCGCCCGTGACGGTGTGCCGACGTCATCGGTCGCGGTCGGCGGTGCGGGCCGCCAGCGCCTCGAACGCGGTGCGGGCGGGCTCGCCCACCGACCGGGCCGCCCGGATCGCCTCGTCGCGGCGGGCCGCGATCAGCGCCTCGACCGAGGCGAGAGCGCCCGAGGACGCCACGATCGCGCGGCACCGCTCGGCGGTCGCCTCGTCGAGCTGTGGATCGCCGAGCGCGCCCGCCAGGAACCGGGCGTCGTCGTCGGGGGCGAGGTGCAGCGCCCGCACGACGAGCAGCGTGCGCTTGCCCTCACGCAGGTCGTCGAGCCGGCTCTTGCCGGTCACCGCCGGCTCGCCGAACAGGCCGAGCACGTCGTCGCGCAGCTGGAACGCGAGCCCGACCGCGTCACCGTAGGCCCCGAGCACCGCTGCGAGCGCGGCCCCGCCGGCGGGCGGCGGCGCCAGCGCCGCGCCCAGCTGCAGCGGGCGCGTCACCGTGTACCGGGCGGACTTCAGCAGGGCGACGCGGCGGGCCAGCGCGTCACGTGCGTCCGGGCGCCCGGCGCCGTCGTGCGCCGCGAGCCGCAGGTCGAGGTACTGCCCGGCGATGACCTCGGTGCACAGCCGGGCGAACACGCGCCGGCCCCGGTCGAGGGCGTCCGGAGGCAGCGAGGCCCCGTGGAGCAGCTGCGTCGACCACAGGAACGCCAGGTCGCCCGCCAGCACCGCTCCGCTGACGCCGAACCAGCCGCCGTCGCCGGCGAGCCCCTCGCGCCGGTGCGCCTCGGCCAGGCTCCGGTGGGCGGTCGGCTGCCCGCGCCGGTCCGGTGAGCGGTCCATGACGTCGTCGTGCAGCAGTGCGAAGGTGTGCAGCAGCTCGAGGGCGGCCGCGGCCGCGATCACGCCGTCGTCGTGCGCGGCGCCGGTGGCCCGATGCCCCCAGTACGCGAAGGCAGGCCGCAGCCGCTTTCCGCCGGCGCGAAGGAGGCGCTGCACCTCGGCCGCCACGACGAGGGCGGAAGGATCGAGGTCCGCCACGTCCGCCAGCCGGTCGGAGAGGAAGGCGGCGATGGTGCGCTCGACCGGCCCGCGCACGACGGACACGGGGTCGTCGGGCCCGCCGAGCGCCGTGGCGCCGGATACCACCTGAAGTGCGGCCGGGCGGTCGAGACCCGCGCCCGCGGGCCCGGCACGCCGGCGTCGAGCAGGGCGAGCGGGGTCGACGCCAGCGCCGCCAGCCGATCGACCTGTTCGACGGCCCACGGGCTCAGGCTGGCCGGGTCGCACGTGGCTCGCGCCCGGAGCGCGTCCCACCCGACCCAGTCGACGCCGTCCACCTCGTCGGGGTCGGGGAACGGCGCGCCGTCGACCTCGGCGACCACTACCGGGCACAGCTCGTGCTCGACGGTGCCGTCGTCCATGACCGCCCGGTAGGCGAAGTCGGGCACGGCGAGGGCCATGCGCCGCGGGACCAGGCCGAGCTCGTCCCGCAGGCGCCGCTCGACGGCCCGGCGCAGCGTCTCGCCGGGCTGCGGGTGCCCGCAGCAGGCGTTCGACCACGTGGCGGGCCACGTCCGCTTGCCCGCGGCGCGGCGGGTCAGCAGCACCCGCCCGTCGGGCGCCACCACGTGGCAGGAGAAGCCGAGGTGGAGCGGGGTGCGGTCGTGATGGACGCGGCCCTTGGCCAGCGACCCGGACGGTTGGCCGCGCGGGTCGAGCAGGACGACGGGCTCTTCGGCGGGGTCGCGGCGGGCGCGGCTGCGTGGGGCGGCAGGAACGGGAGCGGGGTAGGCGGCGATCTCAGCGATCTGGTCACGCATGCGGGAGTCGGCCTCCGTTGTGGGCGGGCGCGGCGGAACGCGCTGATCCGCCGTGCTTCGTCGGTCGCGGGCGTTCTGGATGCACCTGTTCGTCCCGCGACGAGGGCGACCCCGAGGGCGTCGATCACCGGATCCTGTGCGTCTATTCGTGACGCACGGGCGACGACAATGAGACGTCGAGTCGAATCCAAACTGCTACTTCACCGGTGCCACATGGGTGAGGCGGAGACCGGTCCGCCCAGGTCCCGCACGGGACCAGTGCGGGACGGAGTCGAGAGACACTGCCGTCTCGCGGTTGCTGGCCAGGGCAAACACCGCGACCGATGCGCGCCCTCCTAAGCGGGAGATCCACGACGGTGCCGGCGGTTCAGTCGCAAGGGTAGGCCCGACTGCGGCGATGATGCCTGTTGTCGGGTCCCGTTCGGGACGCAGACGCCGAGATCTGGTGTCCCAACCCGACCAGGTCAGTGCAGGTTCCGGTCGATCGTGCCATGTCGGGCGGGCCGGGTACATCCCTCGCAGTCCCCGGGGCCTTCCCGGAGTACCGCGGGGCCACAGGGTCGCTGGCGGCCTCGGCGCTCATGTGCTGGCGCGCACGACTCTCCGCATGGTCCGCAGCCCCGGGGGTAGGCGAGCGCCGACAAGGAGGCGATCATGACCACCACCGGGACCGTGACCCGGCGAGATCAACCCGATGCCGTCCGTCGGCGCTTTGCAGCTGCCGGCCTGCTGCTTGGCGTTGGCCTCGGCGGGCTCGTCGACGGGATCGTGCTGCATCAGATCCTGCAGTGGCACCACATGCTCACGGACTACGGCGGCCATGCCTCTTTCCCCGCCACCACCGTCGACTCGCTCTCCGAGAACACCCGGTGGGACGGGCTCTTCCATGCCGCCACGTGGGTCTTCCTCGTCGTTGGCCTCGCCCTGCTGTGGCAAGCCACGTCGGCGGGGCATCGCTACTCCTGGCGCGGCCTCCTGGGGCTGCTGCTCGCCGGCTGGGGGATCTTCAACCTCGTCGAAGGGGTCGTCGACCACCACATCCTCAGCATCCACCACGTCCGCGACGACGTGGTCGACCCGATGTGGTGGGACCTGGGCTTTCTCGCGTTCGGTGCGATTCTGGCGACCGCGGGGCTCGCGCTGTGGCGCAGCGACCGGGCGGACACACCGGCCGGAACACCACGGGACGATCCTGCGCCCCCGTCCCGGGCCTGAGCAGCAACACGCTCCGGCAGCGGCCACCTGCGCCACGCTGTCCGGGATGAGCGGGGCGGGGATCACGCTGATGTCCGACGATCTCGCGGAGGGGACTCTGTGTACCAGGGCTTCCCGTTCCGGGTCGAAGCCGCCGGCCTCGGCGCCCTTCTACAGCTAGGGCGGCGGGTGGAGGTCGCCGGCGATGAGGACGTCCTCGCCGACCACGTGCGTGGAACGGTTGACCAGCCGGAGGCCGTCCGCCACCGAGGTGATGCCGAGCGGGCCGACCGCGTCGGTGCCCTGGCCGATGATGGTGGGGGCGACGCCGACGATGAGCCGGTCGACGAGGCCGGCGCCCAGGAGCGACGTGATGACCCGGGCCCCGCCCTCGACCAGCAGGGTTTCCACGCCGGCGCGCCGCAGCGCGGCGAGCGCCGCCGGCAGGTCGACGCCCCGGGGGCTGGCCGGCAGCATCTCCACGCCGACCTGGAGTTCGGCCAGCGCCCGCCGGCGATCGGCTCCGGACCGATCGGTCGTCAGGATCGTCGTCGGCGCGTCCGGGCGCAGGATCTTGGCGGCGAGCGGGAGGCGCAGTGTCGAGTCCAGCACGAAGCGGAGAGGCGAGGCGCCGGGGACCATCCGCACCGTCAGCTGCGGGTCGTCCTGGACGACTGTGCCCACGCCCACCAGCACGGCGTCGCACGCCGCTCGCAGCGCGTGGGAGACGCGGCGCTCGGCCTCACCGCTGATCCAGCGGGCGTCGCCCGTGGCGGTGGCGATGCGCCCGTCCAGGGTCTGGGCGAACTTGAGCACGAGGTAGGGCCGGTCCGGCGGGTGGCCTGTGCCCATGAGCGCGCCCACGTCCACCGCCGGCCCGTCCGTCACCGGCGCGCCGAAGGCCTCGCCCGCGGGGCGCGTGTGCCCCAGCCGGCGCTCCTTGGTCCGCAGGTAGCGGAGGTTGCGGGCGTGCGGCGCGGTGGCGAGGGGCTCGACGGCGCCGATCAGCGTCCCCGCCGAGCGCAGGCCCTCCACCTTCGCGGGGTTGTTGGTCAGCAGGCGCACGGACCGGACGCCGAGGGCGTCGAGGACCGCAGCGCTGTGGCCGTAGTGGCGGGCATCGACCGGCACGCCGACGGCGAGGTTGGCGTCGACGGTGTCGGCGCCCCTGTCCTGCTCGACGTAGGACCGCAGCTTGTCCACCAGGCCGATGCCACGGCCTTCGTGTCCGGTGGCGTAGACGAGCACGCCTTCGCCGGTGGCGGTGATCGCCCGCAGGGCCAGCTGGAGCTGGATGCCGCAGTCGCAGCGCAGCGACCCGAGTGCGTCCCCGGTCAGGCATTCGGAGTGCACCCGGACGAGCACGTTCTCGCGGCCCGCCACGTTCCCCTTGGTCAGTGCCAGATAGACCAGACCGGAGCCGCACTCGAACGCCCGGGCATCGAAGACCCCGAGCGATGTGGGCAGGGTCACCCTGGCGAACTCGCTCAGCACGACCGGGCCGTCTGGCGTGCCGGGGCCTCGCATGCGCGGCCAGGATAGGGGGCGGTGGCAGCGAGCGCCGGGCACGACGGGGGCAGGGCGACGGCGGTCTCGTTCGCGGCGCCGCGGCGCGGTCGAGCTCGTCGGCGTCGACCTCCCCGCACCCGGGCCGGGCGAGGTGGCCGTCCGCACCCTGTGGTCGGGCATCAGCGGCGGGACCGAGATGCTGGCGTACCGGGGCCACATCGATCCCGAACTGCCCCTCGACGAGGCGATCGGCGCCCTCGCCGGCACGTTCGCCTTCCCGTTCCTGTACGGCTACAGCTGCGTCGGGCGGGTGGAGCGGTCCGGGGCCCACGTGGAGGACGGCCAGCTGGTGTTCGCGTTCCACCCGCACCAGGATCGCTTCGTCGCCCGCGAGGAGGACCTCGTGCCGCTCGACGGCGTCGACGCCCGCGTTGGCACGCTCTTTCCGCTGGTGGAGACGGCCCTCCAGGTGGCGCTGGACGCCGGACCGGTCCTGGAGGACGTTGTCCTCGTCACCGGGCTGGGGGCGGTGGGGCTCCTCACGTCGCTGCTGCTGCGGCGCGCGGGGAGCCCGGGTCGTCGCGATCGAGCCGCACGCGGACCGGCGGGCGGTGGCGACGGGGCTCGGCGTGAACGCCGTCCCGCCCGACGCCATCGACGGCATCCTGGCCAACGCGGCGCCGGACGGCGTGCCCCTGCTGGTGGAGGCCAGCGGGCGCCCGGAAGTGCTCGCCGACGGCCTCGCGTGGCTGGCGCACGAGGGCGAGGCCCTGGTGGTCTCGTGGTACGGCACCAAGGACGTCCGGCTTCCGCTCGGCGGCGTCTTCCACCGCCGCCGCCTGCGCGTCCGCAGCACGCAGGTGTCGTCGGTGCCCGCGGCGCTGGCCGGCCGCTGGCCGCGGGCCCGGCGTCGCGCGGTGGCCCGGGATCTGTTGGCCGAGCTGCCTCTGGCCCCGCTCGCCACGCATGCCTTCTCGCTGGCTGACGCCGCCGGTGCCTTTGCGGCGGTCGATCAGGGTGCTCCCGGGGTGGTCCACGCCGCGCTGTGCTACACGTGAGGACGATGTACGAGGTCGGGACGTCGATCGAGGTGCGGGCTCTGCACGTGATGCCGGGCGTCGCCGGGCCGGAGGGCGAGTTGCACGCCCACGACTACCGGCTCGAGGTGGTGGTGGGCCGGGCCGACCTGGGCGAGCGAGGCATGGTGTGCGACCTCGACGTGCTCGACGCCGCGCTGGCGGAGGTGGCCGGACGCCTTCGCGACGCAGACCTGGAGGTGATCCGTCCACCGGACGCCGAGGCCGTCACGGTCGAGGTCTTCGCCCGCTGGCTGCACGGAACGCTCGCCGGGCCGGTGAAGGAGGGCGGCGGTGAGGACCTGGCAGTCCGGGTCTGGGAGTCGCCGGTTGCGTTCGGCGCCTACCGGGCCCCGGTCAGCTGATCACCTCGCGGTAGGCGGCGAGGCAGCGGTCGGCGCAGGCTGCCCAGGTGAAGCGGTCGAGGACCGCGGCCCGGCCGGCGTCGCCCATCCGGCGGGCCAGCCGGCGGTCGTCGAGCAGCGTGGCCACCCGGTCGTGCAGCGCCGCCACGTCGCCCGGCTCCACCAGGAACCCGGTCTCCCCGTCGACGACCACCTCCGGGACCCCTCCGGTGCGGCTCGCCACCACCGGGGTCCCGCTGGCCATCGCCTCCAGCACGCTCAGGCCCAGGAGCTCCGAGATCGCCACGCGGCGCCCGTAGCAGGTCACCTCGACCGACGGGAGAACAAACACGGCGGCCCGCCGGTAAAGGGCCGCCAGGTCGACGTCGGCCACCGCGACAAGGAGCCGGACGTCGCGGCCGCGGGCCAGGGACCGCAGGAGCTGCGGGTAGTCGCGCTCGGGGCGCCCGCGGTCGTGCCCGGTCGTGCCGGCCACCGTGAGGCATGCACCGCTCGGCAGCGCCCGCAGGAGGCGGTCCACGCCCTTGTGGGGGGTCAGCCGGCCGACGAAGAGCACGCCGGCCCGAGCCTCGGCGGCGACGGGCTGGAAGCGGTCGGTGTCCGCGCCGCCGTAGACGACGCGGGCCGCGTCCGCCGGCCACCCGAGCGTGCGCACGGAGTAGGCGGACACCGCCAGCAGCAGGGCGAAACGTCGCCTCCACCGGCCGGAGGCGTCGCCCCCGAGCCCGTGGTCGGTCGTCACGACGGCGCCGGACTTGCCTATTGCCCACGCCGCGTGCCGGCTGGGGGCGCTGCGCACCTGGTGCGTGTGGACGACGTCGGCTCCCCGCACCGCGGCCGCCAGGCCAGGGACCAGCGGCTGCGCCGGGTGCCGCCGGATCCGGGCGAGCGGGCGCAGATCCCGCACCACCAACCCCGACCGCTCCCGCCGGAGCCCGGGGGAGCCGCCGAAGCTGAGCAGCTCGCAGTCGACGCCCTCGGAGCCGGCCAGGGCCCGGGCCAGCTCGAGCGGGTAACGTTCGCCGCCCCCGAATAGCCCGCCGGCCCCGAACGGCGTCGGCGCCACGTGGACCACCCGCATGCTCGTCGCCTCCCTCCTGACGCTGGGCTCGCCGGACCAGCTGACCGGCGGCTACCTCTATCACCGCCGTGTGGCCGATCTGGCCCCCGCCCACGGCGCACGACTGGACCTGGTGTCACTGCCCGACCTGCGGTTCCCCCTACCGGCGGCGTTCGCGCCGCAGCTGCTCCGCCGGGTCCGGACAGCGACGTGGTGGTGGTCGACAGCATCGCCGCCGCCTACCTGGCGCCCTGGCGACCTGGCCCGCCGCTCGTGGCCGTGCTGCACCAGCCACCGGGCGGCATCGACCACGGGCCGCTCCGGCGGTCGCTCCAGGCGGCACTGGACCGGGCGCTGTACCGCCGGTGCGCGCTGCTGTTGCTGGCCGCCGACGCTCTGGCTGGGCCCTGGCTGCCCCCGGTCCCGACCGCGGTGGTAGCGCCCGGGCGGAACGCCGGCCCGCCGCCGGAGGGCCCACCGCTCGACCTGCGCCAGGGACGGCGGTCCGCGCTGCTGAGCGTCGGCAACTGGGTGCCCCGCAAGGGGGCGCTGGACCTGGTGGAGGCGTTCGCCCGCCTGCCGCGCGACCTGGCCACGCTCCATCTCGTCGGCCGCACCGACATCGACCGCCGCTACGGCCGGCGGGTCTCCGCCCGCCTGGCCCGTCCCGACCTGGCCGGGCGGGTGG
>CAVWYL010000023.1:0-71281 GCA_963759225.1 uncultured Acidimicrobiales bacterium
AGCGATTCGTCCCGACGAGGGCGACGCCAGGCAGCGGGTGGGTCGATGGCGAGCCTCCACGAGACTCGACGGCTTCGTGACCGACTTCGGCCCGGTCCTCAGCCTGTTCTTCCGCGACCCCGACGGCCTGGAGGCGGAGGTCTGCGTGGCCAACCCCCGGGGCCGGCCGGGCGTCTACCACCCGCCGGGCACCCCGGCGGAGGGCTACGAGCCTGCCTGGGGGCCCGCGCGCAGAGGACGGGCATGCGGGAGGCGTCAGGCCTCGTGGAACGAGGTCCGGGGATCAGACCGTGGTCGGACGACTTCGGCCCGGGCGCCTGGGTACCGTCGGCGTGTGCCTCCGGCCACCACCCTGATCGACCGCGTGCGGCGGCTCCCGCCGCTGGCCGTCGACGCCGCCATCGCCGTGGTCGTCGGCCTGGTCACCGTCGTGTCGGTGCTGGTGGAGGACCGCAACGATCACGGGGTGTCGCTCACCGCTGCCGGGGTTGCGTTGCTGGTCGTCCAGTGCGTGCCGCTGGTGTGGCGCCGCCGGGCCCCCCTCGCCGTGATGCTCGTGGTGGTGGCGGCCGGCGTGGCCTACGGCATCGCCGAGCTGCCCGATCCGGCGCGTCATGTTCGCCCCCGCGCTCGCCGTCTACACGCTGGCCGCCCACTGCCCCCGCTCGGTCACCGTGCCCTGGGGGATTGCCGGGGTGGTCGTCGGTGCGCTGGCGCTCGCCGTCGCCCGGGACGCCGACGCCGCCGACGTGGCCGTGAACTACTTCGTGTTCGTCACCGCCTGGGTGGCCGGCGACACCGTCCGAAGCCAGCGGGAGCGTGTGGCGCTGATGGACGCCCAGCGCGACGAGGAGGCCCGGCGGGCGGTCGCCGACGAGCGGGTGCGCATCGCCCGCGACCTCCACGACGTGGTCGCCCACCACCTGAGCGTGATCGTCGTCCAGGCCGAGGCCGCCCAGGAGGTGCTGGCCGCCCGGCCCGACCGGGCCGGCGAGGCGATGGCCACCGTCGCCGACACCGCCCGCAGCGCGCTCGGCGAGCTGCGCCGGGTGCTCGGCGTCCTGCGCAGCGAGGGCGACGGCGGGCGGGCGCCCCAGCCCGACCTCGACGCGGTCGACGACCTGGTCGCCTCGGTCCGCCAGGCCGGGCTGACCGTGGCGGTGCGCACCGAGGGCGAGCCCCGTGCGGTCGGCGGCGTCGTCGGCGTCGCCGCCTACCGCGTCGTGCAGGAGGCGCTGACCAACGTGCTGCGCCACGCCGCCGCCGGCCGGGCCGAGGTGGCGCTCGACTACGGCCCGGACGCCCTGGTCGTCACGGTGAGCGACGACGGCCGCGGCGGCCCGGGCGCGTCCGATCCCGACCGGCCCGCGGGTCACGGCCTGGCCGGGATGCGCGAGCGGGTGACGATCCTCGGCGGCAGCCTCGACGCCGGTCCCCGGGCCGAGGGCGGCTTCGCGGTGCGGGCCCGGCTGCCGCTGGCGCCGGCGCACCCGTGACCGAGCCCGTCCGGGTCGTCATCGCCGACGACCAGGAGCTGGTGCGCAGCGGGTTCGCCATGATCGTCGACGCCCAGGACGACCTGGCGGTCGTGGGGGAGGCCGGGGACGGGCGGGAGGCCGTCGACGTCGCCCGCCGCGAGCGGGCCGACGTCGTGCTGATGGACATCCGCATGCCCCGCCTCGACGGCATCGAGGCCACCCGCCTGCTGGCCGGCCCGGACGTGCCGCGATCCGGTCAAGGTCGTGATCCTCACCACGTTCGACCTCGACGAGTACGTGTTCGCCGCCCTGCGGGCGGGCGCGAGCGGCTTCCTGCTCAAGGACGTCCGCCGCGACGACCTCGTCCAGGCCGTGCGGGTCGTGGCCGCCGGCGAGGCGCTGCTGGCCCCGTCGGTGACGCGGCGGCTGATCGCC
The DNA here is from genome assembly GCA_963759225.1 of uncultured Acidimicrobiales bacterium. GTDB lineage: Bacteria > Actinomycetota > Acidimicrobiia > Acidimicrobiales > VFJN01 > ZC4RG19. The sequence continues at coordinate 1,914 of CAVWYL010000023.1, forward strand.
GACTACGCCCGCCGCCCTCCGGCCGCGGCCGCGCCGCCGCCGGACCTCGACCGCCTGACGCCCCGCGAGCGCGAGGTGCTCGGGCTGATCGGCCGGGGCCGCAACAACGCGGAGATCGGCGCGGAGCTGATCGTGGGGGAGGCCACCGTCAAGACCCACGTGGGCCGGGTGCTCATGAAGCTGGGCCTGCGCGACCGCGTGCAGGCCGTGATCTACGCCTACGAGGCGGGCCTCGTCGGCCCGGGTCCGACCCAGGTCTGACGCCCGGATCAGACCGCCGCCTGACGATCGGGCCGGCCCCGGGGCGCACGCTCGGGGCATGCTCCAGACACTGTCGTCCCTGGCCGTGCGGTCGCCGCGCCGGATCGTCCTCGCCTGGCTGGCGGTGGTCGTCCTCGGCGTCGCCGCCGCCGGCGTGCTGTTCTCCGACCTCGAGGCCGACCTCGACGCCCCGCGCGGCCGCGAGTCGGAGCGGGTCAACCGCGAGCTCGACCGGCTCGACCCCGGCGGCGACGAGGTGGTCGCGGTCGCCGAGGTCGACCCGCTGCCGGCCGGCGTCACCGACGGCCTGGCCGCCATCCCCGGCGTCGCCGGGGTGCGGTCCCTGCCGAGCGACGCCGGCGACGCGACGGCGATCGCCGTCGAGATCGACCCGCACCTGCACGGCGACCGCTTCGACCGGACGGTCGGCGACGTGACCGCGGCGCTGCGGGACATCGACGCGCCCCGGGTCGTGGTCGGCGGCGAGATGCTGCTGGACGAGGAGATCGGCGACCTGGCCGAGCGCGACGCCCAGCGGGCCGAGGCCCTGTCGCTGCCCGCCGCCCTCGTGGTCATGGCGCTGGTGCTCGGGGGCGTGCTCGCCGCCGGCATGCCGGTGTCGATCGCGCTCGGCGGCGTGGGCGCCACGATGCTCGGCCTGCTCGGGCTCGACCTCGTGACCGACGTGCCCGTGTACGCGGTGAACGTGGCCACGATGCTGGGCATCGGCCTCGGGATCGACTACGGCCTGCTGATGGTGAGCCGGTTCCGGGAGGAGCGGGGCGCCGGCCGCTCCGAGTCCGAGGCCGTCGCCCGGACCATGGCGACCGCCGGCCGGACCGTCGTGTTCTCGGCGTGCACGGTCGCCGTCGCCCTGTCGGGGCTGCTCGTGTTCGACGACCCCACGATCCGGGGCCTGGCGCTGGCGGGCATGGGGGTCGTCCTCGCCTGCATGGCCGCTGCGCTCACCCTGCTGCCGGCCCTGCTCGCCCGGTTCGGCCGCCGGCTCGGCACCGCCCGGCCCGCAGGCCCGCACGGCGCCTTCGCCCGCCTGGCCCGCACGATCCAGCGCCGGCCGGTGCCGGTCGTCCTCGCCGTGTCCGCCGGGCTCGTGCTCCTGGCCGCGCCGTTCGTCGGCGCCCGGTTCGACGACACCGGCGTTCGCTCGCTGCCCCGGTCGTCCGAGACCCGGCAGGTCGCCGAGGCGATCGACACGAGGTTCTCGGCGATCACCGCCGAGCCGGTCGTGGCCCTGGCCGACGCCGACCCCGACGCCCCGGCCGTCGCCGCGTGGCTGGACGATGTGCGGGCGCAGCCCGGCGTCGTCGCCGCCACCGTGGACGGCGAGCTGTCCCGGCCCGGGCTCACCGTGGTCGAGGTGCACGCCGACGGCCCGACCAACGGCCGCCAGGCGCAGGCGGTCGTCGAGGACCTGCGGGCCCTGGACGCCCCGTTCCCGGTCGCGGTGGGCGGCGACCCGGCGGAGATCGTGGACTTCCGCCACGCCATCACCGCCCGCCTCCCCCTGGCGGTCGGCGTGATGGTGGCCGCCACCTTCGTGCTGCTGTTCGCGATGACCCGCTCGCTGGTCCTGCCGCTCAAGGCGCTCGTCATGAACGTCCTGTCGCTGGGGGCGACCTTCGGCGCCCTGGTGTGGGTGTTCCAGGACGGCCACCTGTCCGGGCTGCTCGGCTTCGACCCGCCGGGATCGCTCGACCTGGTGATCCCGGTGATCGTGTTCGTGTTCGCCTTCGGGTTGTCGATGGACTACGAGGTGTTCCTGCTCGACCGGATCCGCGAGGTGTGGCTGCGCACCGGCGACAACGACCGGGCCGTGGCCGAGGGGCTCCAGCGCTCGGGCCGGATCATCACCTCGGCGGCGCTGCTGGTCGTGATCGTGTTCGCGGGCTTCGCCGCCGGCGAGATCGTCGCCCTCAAGCAGCTGGGCGTCGGGCTGGCCGTCGCCGTGGCGATCGACGCCACCGTGGTCCGCTCGCTGCTGGTCCCCGCCACCATGAAGCTGATGGGCCGGTGGAACTGGTGGCCGGGCCGGCGCCCAGAACCGGTGCCGGGCCCAGGCGTCGGCGATCTGGTCCCGGGCGTCGCCGAGCGAACGCACGGGGATGCCGCAGACCAGCGGCTCGCAGGGCGATCTCCTGGTCGGTCGGGCTCGGCGTCGGTGCGGTAGCGGTCGAGTTATACATCACACATGGCCATGTTCGATCCTGCCGCCAGCCTGTCCCTGGTCACGCCCACGGTCACCACCCGGTCGATCAGCTTCGAGAACCCGACGGGGGCCCCGGGAGCGGGGGGCGCGGCGGCCGGGGGGCGGAAGGGGGCGCCGTACCGGGTGCTCGCGGCGGGCGAGCGGGTCGTGCTGGCCGAGATCGAGGGGCCGGGGACGATCCGGCACGTGTGGATGACCTTCCCGCCCGCCGAGCCCGAGGTCATGCGGGCCAAGGTGATCGAGGTGTTCTACGACGGCGCCCCGGAGCCGAGCGTCAGCGTGCCGGCGGTCGACTTCTTCGGGGTGCCGTGGGGCCGGCCGGTCCACCTGGCCACGGCCCTGACCGCCATCAACGAGGGCCGGGGCTTCAACAGCTACCTGCCGATGCCGTTCCGGCGGTCGGTGCGGGTCGAGCTCGTCAACGCCGCCGACCGCCCCGCCTACCTCTACTTCCAGATCGACTACACGCTCGAGCCGGACCTGCCGCGGGCGGCGGGCTACCTGCACGCGGCGTTCCGGCGGGAGAACCCGACGCGGCTGCGCCGCGACTTCGTCATCGCCGACGGGCTGCGCGGCCCGGGCCGGTTCGTCGGGTGCGTGGTCGGCGTCCGCGTGCTCGACGGCGGCCAGTGGTACGGCGAGGGCGAGGTCAAGGTGTATCTCGACGGCGACACCGACCGGCCGACGATCTGCGGCACCGGGCTGGAGGACTACGTGGGCAGCGCCTGGGGCATGGGCGTGCACCAGACGCTGTACGCGGGCGCCCCGCTGGAGGTCCGCGACCCCGAGGGCGGCGCCAACCCCGACTTCGTCGGGTTCTACCGCTGGCACGTGCCGGACCCGATCATGTTCGCCCGCGACCTCCGGGTGACCATCCAACAGATCGGCTACGAGGTCTTCCGGACGGGCGACGAGGACCGCATGGCGGCCCGGCAGCCGGCGGGCGAGGGCTGGCACCGGCCAGCCCGCGGCGACGTGATCGGCATGGGGATCGCGGAGCGGGTCGACGACTACTGCGCGGTCGCCTACGTCATGTGTGCCGAGCCCCAGCCCGTACCCCGGCTCGACGTTGCGGCGGCGGTCGTCGACATCGGCCGCCGGCCCTACGAGACGGCGTAGGACACTCGGCCGGCTGCCCGACGCGTCAACAGCAGGCCGACCTGGACCATCGGGCGCGGTTGCCGCATGCGGGTGAGGCGACCACCGCTCAGGTGGTGACGACGATGAGTGCGATCACGCCGATCGCGACCATGACGGCGATGGTGAGCGCGATGGCTGTCGCGCCCCGAGACCGGCCGCGTCGGGAGGGATCCGCGGCGAACGGGTGGAGAGCCCGGTCACGGTGTCTCTGCACGTCGTACTCGATCGACGGGCGCGTGCCGACCTTGGGAAGGTGTCGTCGACCCTTGCGCTTCATGCCCGACGAGCCCATCGGCGGAGTGTACGCCTGCGTCGGCGTTTCAGCCATCCACAGCGAGGCACGTCGCACCGAGCTCCGCAAGATCTCCCCCGGTGCTGTCGATTCCGGCATCCGTCGTTTGTCGTACCGGTAGACGCATCAACGACGGAGGTAGAGAGATGAATCAGCAGACCGGGATCCGGGGCCGGCGCGTCGTCGTCACCGAGTTCGTCACGCTCGACGGCTTCATGGTCGGGCCGGACGAGGACATGAGCTGGGTGGCCGTCGGCTTCGACCCGCAGATGCAGGACGACATCGCCGAGGACATCAGCGGCGCGTTCGACCTCTTCGTGTTCGGGCGCGTGACGTACGGCATCTTCGCCGACTACTGGCCTCACGCCCTCCCCTACGACGAGGGCGACGAGCTGAAGCCGGCGGAGGGTCGGGAGGATCCCCGCATCATCCGGGCCCTGAACGAGACCCCGAAACTCGTGTTCTCCACTACGCTCGAGCAGCCGAAATGGGAGAACACGCGGGTCGTGGCCGCGGGCCTGGAGGACGAGATCCGACGGCTGAAGCAGGAACCGGGCGGCGCGATGGTGATCCAGGGCAGCGCCAGCATCGTCGAGGCGCTGTCGCGGGCGGACCTGATCGACGAGTACCGCCTCTATGTGCATCCGGTTCTGCTGGGCGAGGGCAAGCGGTTGTTCGTCGGCGGCAAGGGCTCGCCAGGACTTCGAGCTGACCGGGCTCACCCGCTACGCCAACGGCGTCATCGCCACCACCTACGAGCGCAAGGACGGAGCCGACCGATGACGAGCTCGACCGACACCACGACCCAGTACGTCGTGCTCATCTACGAGCGCGGGACGGCGGACTGGCCGAACGACATCCCGCCCGAGGTCATGCGGGCGAACGAGGAGCTCGACGGTCGCATCGCCGAGCAGGGCGGGCGCGTGGTCGCCGGGCTGGCGCTCCACCCGAACGCGACCGCGACCGCCATCCGCAGCGGTGTCGTGACCGACGGCCCGTTCATCGAGACGAAGGAGGCGCTCGCGGGCCTCTACATCCTCGAAGCCCGCGACCTCGATCACGCCATCGCCCTGGCCCGGATGACGCCCACCGTGGACGGTGGCGTCGAGGTCCGGCCGCTGCTCGACTTCCAGGTCGTGGAGCCGAGCTGAGCAGCGCCGTCGAGCTGGCCGTCGCCGACGCCCACCGTGGCGAGTGGGCCTACGTGCTCGCCGCCACGGTGCGCGTCACCCGTGACCTCGACAGTGCCGAGGAGGCCGTGCAGGACGCCTACGTCCAGGCCCTGCGCACCTGGGGACGCGACGGCGTGCCCGACCGGCCCGGCGCCTGGCTCACCACCGTGGCGCGGCGCAACGCCCTCAACCTGATGCGCCGTCGCCAGACGCTCGAGTCCAAGCTGCCGCTGCTGGTCGAGGCGGAGGACCGGGAGATGCCCGAGCCCACCGGAACCGACACGATCCCCGACGACCGCCTGCGGCTGATCTTCACCTGCTGCCACCCGGCGCTGGCCCCCGAGGCGCAGGTCGCCCTCACGCTGCGGCTGATCTGTGGCGTGGCGACGCCGGACATCGCCCGGGCGTTCCTGGTGCCGGACGCCACGATGGCGGCCCGGCTCACCCGGGCCAAGAAGAAGATCGCCGTGGCCCGCATCCCCTACGCGGTGCCGTCCGCGGCCGAGCTGCCGGCACGCGTGGATGCGGTGCTGACCGTCGTCCACCTGCTGTACGCCACCGGCCACACGGCGCCCTCCGGCGACGAGCTGGTGCGCGACGACCTGTGCGACCGGGCGCTGGACCTGACGCGGCTGCTGCGGCAGCTGCTGCCGGACGACCGCGAGGTCACCGGGCTGCACGCGCTGCTCCTCGTTCACGAGGCCCGCCGGGCGACGCGGACCGACGCGCACGGCCGGCTGCTGCGCCTCGAGGACCAGGACCGTTCGGCCTGGGACACAGCGCTGGTCGCCGAGGCCGACCGCCTGGTGGTGGCGGCGCTGCGGAGCGGTCCGCCCGGGCGGTTCACGCTGCAGGCGGCGATCGCCTCGCTCCACGCGCCAGGCTCCGAGCTACGCGGCGACCGACTGGCCGCAGATCCTCACGCTGTATGACGAGCTGCTGCGGGTCTGGCCGACGCCGGTTGTCGCCCTCAACCGGGCGGTGGCGGCGGCGATGGTCCACGGCCCTGAGCACGCGCTCGCGGAGGTCGAGGCGCTCGAGCGCGACGGCCGCCTGGACGGGTACCCGTACCTGCCGGCCACCAAGGCCGACCTCCTGCACCGGCTCGGCCGCGACGCCGAGGCCGTGGACGCGTACCGGGAGGCCCTGGCCCTGACCGGGAACGCCGCCGAGCAGGCGTTCCTGACCGACCGGCTCCGATCCGCGCAGGCCTGAACGGCGGCATCGGCGCCGCAGCGGTCAGGTCGCCGGCTGGATGTTGGGGTTCAAGCGGAAGAGGTTGCCGGGGTCGTAGCGGCGCTTGATCTCGGCCAGTCGCGTGTAGGTCGCCGGTGTGTAGGCGGCGCGGACCCGGTCGGCGCCCTCGTCCTCCAGGAAGCCGGCGTAGGCGCCGTCGGTGTAGGGGGCCACCGCCTGCCAGAACGCCTCGGTCCAGGCGATGTGCCGCTCCGGCCGCAGCTCGTCCTCCCACGCGTTGTCGGCGGCGATGTAGAAGGCCTTGTCCCGGTGGGCGAAGGCGGTGGCGTCGACCGGGACGCGCGCCATCGCGCCCCCCAGCTCGCGGAGCGCGACGACGCCGAAGGGAGACGTGGCGCGGCTGACGAAGTCGAGGACGATCTCGATCGTCTCGTCCGTGAGCTCGCGCAGGTAGGCGTTGCGGATGGCGTGGGGCCGACTGACCGCCGCCATGGCCGTCAGCTCGTAGAGGGCCGGGTACGGGGTCGGGCCGGTCGTGTCGGCGAGCGGGGTGCGGCCCGCGAGCGTCCGCAGCGGGGCCAGCGCCCGTTGCCCGGCGTCGGGGTCACCCGTGTAGCACGGCACGATCAGGTGTACGGGCGTGCCGTGCGCCGCCGCCGGGATGAACGGGAGGGGCGGCGCCTTCCCGACGAAGGTGATCGTCGTCAGCTCGTCGGGCGCGGCGGCGACGGCCTCGGCGTAGGCCCGCAGCCCCTCACGCGTCGCGGGGTAGACGATGGCGCCGCCGAGGACCGTGTCGACCGGGTGGAGCAGATACCGGAAGCCGGTCGCGATCCCGAAGTTGCCGCCGCCTCCCCGGAGCGCCCAGAACAGGTCGGGATGTTCCGTGGCGCTCGCCGTCAGCAGCCGTCCGTCCGCCGTGACGACATCGACCGCGAGCAGGTTGTCGATCGTCATCCCGTGCTTGCGCATCAGCCAGCCCATCCCGCCGCCGAGCGTCAACCCGGCGACGCCGACGGCCGACACGTCGCCACCCGGTGTCGCCAACCCGTGCTCGTGGGTGCGGGCGTTGTACTCGCCCCAGGTCAGGCCGGGCTCCGCCCACGCCACCCGCCGCCCGGGGTCGACATCGAGCCGCTTCATGGTCGACAGATCGACGACCACGCCGCCGTCGACGGTGCCGTAGCCGGCCGGGCTGTGCCCGCCGCCGCGCACCGCCAGGGGCAGATCGTTGGTGCGGGCGAAGTCGACGGTCTCGATCACATCGGCGGCGCTGCGGGCGCGGACGATCAACGCCGGGCGCCGGTCCACGAGGGCGTTCCAGACCCGGCGCGCCCGGTCGTAGTCGTCGTCGCCGGGCCGGACGACCTCGCCACTGCACCCGCGTCGGAGGGAACGAACGGCGGTGCGAACGGCCCGGCCTCGCGGGGTCGGGCCGGACCGTGGACGGGGGTGTCTGCGGACATGATGGCTCGTCTCCTCGGGAATCGACTCTTCCCCTAGAGACTGCGGCCGGCGCGCCCGGCTCACATCCCAGATTCCTGGGTAGTTCGGGCGTGCCACGCGGTGATCTCCCGGGCGACGAGGCTCGGGTCGTCGTTCATCGGGAAGTGGTTGCCGCGGGGAACGCGCACCTGGTGGATGTCGTCGAACCGCTCGCGCCAGCGGGGCTGGAAGCGGAGCGGGTCGTTGCGGGCACCGAAGATCGTGAGCAGGGGCCGGTCCGACAGCGCGGTCAGCACCGTGTCGATGGCCTGGTAGTCGTGGATCCGCGCCGCGCGCATGTAGCGGTGGAAGCTGGCCCGCCCCCGTCGGTCGACACCTCGCCGGAACGTTCGGCGGGCGTCCCGGTCCAGGCGTCGGCCGACTCCCATCCGGGTCGACGCGGCGCGGGGCAGGAACCCGGTGGCGGTGTCGAACGCTCGCATCGGCGCGCTGCCCATGACGCGGAGCATGCCGGTGAAGGCGACGCCCCGTGGCTTCCAACCGAAGGTGTTCACGGCGACCAGCCCGTGGACGCGCTCGGGCCAACGGGCGGCGGCCTCGAGGGCGGCGGGGCCACCGAGGTCGTGCACGACGAGGGTGATGTCGTGCAGATCGAGCCTCGTGACGACCGCATCGATGGCGTCGGCCGCCTCGTGCATCCCGGGCGTCCGGGCGGCGCTGAGCCCGGTACCGGGCGCGTCGAGGGTCACGCATCGGAACGACGTCGAGAGGACGGCGAGCACGTCCCGCCACACGAAGGACCAGAAGCCGACGTGGACGAACAGCAGCGTCGGGCCGGACCCGATGTCGGTGTACGCGACGCTGCCGTGGGCGGACGGGCAGGTGCGGGTCGGGAAGGGCCAGACGGCCTCGTCGAGCCATGCCGGGCGTTCGACGAGGGGGCCCGTCGCGGTGGCCATGGGGATCCTCCGGGGTTGAGCGATGATTCGTCGAACAGGACGACCGACGCTGCGTGCGATGTGACATCGACGGCGGTGTCACAGATCGACGACCGCCGACGTCCTGTTACCTGTGTGGTCGGCCGAGGAGACGTGATGGACGAGGCAGCGGAGGAGGTGGAACAGGCGTGGGCCGAGCATCGGCGACGGGTCCTCGACGTCGGGTACCGCATGCTGGGATCGGTCGCCGACGCCGAGGAGGTGACCCAGGAAGCCTTCCTCCGCCTCGCCCGCGCCGATCGGACCGGCATCGAGGACGTGCGCGGGTGGCTGATCACGGTGGTGGGGCGACTGTGCCTCGACCGGCTCCGGGCCGACGCCCGGCGCGCGGCCTACATCGGGCCGTGGCTGCCGGAGCCGGTCGTCGACCCGGGCCCGGGCATCGAGGACCGCGTCACCCTCGATGACAGCGTCCGCATGGCCCTGCTCGTCGTGCTCGAGCAGCTCTCACCGGCCGAGCGCACCGCGTTCGTGCTCCACGACGTGTTCCAGGTGCCCTTCGACGACATCGCCGACACGGTGGGCCGCTCCGCCGCCGCCTGCCGCCAGCTCGCGGCCCGGGCCCGGCGCCGCATCGCCGAGAGCCCCGCCACCTCACGCTTCGAGGTCTCGCCGCCCGCGGCGCGGGCCCTGGCCGCCCGGTTCGCCGCGGCCTGCGAGCGCGGCGACCTGGCCGGCCTGGTCGCGGTGCTCGATCCCGACGTGACGGGCGAGTTCGACTCCGGGGGACTGGTCCCCGGCGCACCGCTCGAGGCGGTGAGCGGGGCCGACGCCGTCGCGACGATCCTCGTCGTCGCGTTCGACGGCTCCGGGGCGAGTTTCGAGCTCGCCGACATCAACGCCGAGCCCGGCGTGCTGGTCCGCGTCGGCGGCCACGTCGCCGCGGCCATCACCTTCGCCGTCGCCGACGGCAGGATCACCGCCCTCCACGCGATCGGCAACCCCGACAAGCTCCAACGCCTCCAGCCACCCGTGTGACCAGCTTCAGGCGGGGGTCGTCCCGACGATGACGCAGTGTCGGTAGGTGGCGCGGAACGGCAGCGGTACGTCGCCGAGGCGGTCGGGGGTGGAGGCGACGGGAAGGCCGAACTGCTGGGCGGCGAAGCCGTGGAGCGAGTCGGCGGTCCGAAAGACGGCCGCGCCGACGACCTCCTCGCTGTGCACACGCCCGAAGTGGCGCCCCATCGCGGGCGGTCCACTCTCGGCCGAGAAGGTCGAGCCGATGAGCGGCCGGTCGAGAAGCTCGGCCAGTTCCTCGAGGTGCCGCTCCGAGTAGGCGACCGCGATGAGACCCCCGCAGAGCGTCCCGGACGCGCGCGGAGAAGTCGCCCGTGCCGCAGCCGACTTCGAGTACGCGCCGGGGCTGTTGCGCCAGCACCGCGTCCAGCGCCCTGTCTTCCACCAGCGGGCCCTCGAGCTCAGCCCACGTCGACAGCCGGCGGGCGAGGAACCGAGACACCGACTCGTACTCGTGCCGGACGACCAGCGGCTCGTTGACGCCGTGCGACATCGGTGTCAGCGGGCCGCGGCGATGTTGGCTTGCAACTGCTCGATGAGGTCGGCGCTGAGGGGCGCCGGGATCTCGTGGCCGACGCCCTGCCAGGTCACGAACGTCGACCCGGGGATCGCCCTGGCCAGGGCTTCGCCGTGGTCGTAGGGGAAGATCGGGTCCTCGGTGCCGTGCGCGATCAGGGTCGGTACGTCGACCGCCGCCAGGGCGTCGAGGCGGGACGGCGCCGTGAACAGCGCGATCCCGTGCGCGCTGTTGGGATTCGTCCCTCGGGCGGTGTCGAGCTTGGCGAGCGCGCGCTGATGGGCTTCGTCGAACGGGAACCGGCTCCCGGTGAGTGCACGCCACATGTCGACGGTGCGTTGCTCCCGCTCCGCGTCGGTCGTCACCGGCCGCATGGCGACGGCGACGACGTCGTCGCTCGGCGACGACAGGCGCTCGTCCGGACCCGGGCTGGTGATGAGCAAGCCCAGGGACCGGACCCGGTCCGGATGCCGGAGCGCGATCAGCTGGCAGATCATGCCGCCCATCGACGCCCCGACGAGATGCGCTCGATCGATGCCCAGGGCGTCGAGCAGGCCCACGGTGTCGGCGGCCATGTCGTCGAGCGTGTACGGGTCGGTCCCGTAGTCGATGTGCGTGGAGAGCCCGATGTCACGGTTGTCGAAGCACACGACCCGGAGGCCTGCGCTCGTGAGCGCGTCGAGCAGCTCCGCCGGCCACGAGACCACGGACGCCGTCGCGCCCATGACGAGGACGATCGCGTCGCCGTCCGGATCGCCCAGGTCCTCGTACCAGAGCCGGATCCCGTTCGTCTCGACGTAGCCCTCGCCCACAGTTGGTCCCCCTTGGTCGACCCCTGTCTAGTCCCGTCAATCGTCGAGGAAGCTGTCGAGCTCGACGAGGAACCGTGCCCAGGCCGGCTCGTCGTGCAGCAGGATGTGGTTGGAGCTGTCGAGAACGACCAGGCGACTGTCGGGGATCAGCGTGGCCAGGCTCCGTCCCTCGTCGAGTGGTGCCCGCATGTCGCCGCGTGCGTGGATGATGAGACTCGGCGCCTGCACGCGTGGTGCGAGTGAGGCGACGTCGAGATCAGCGGTGGCCTCCATGATCCGCGCCGCGTTGGCCGGCGTCGCGGTGCGCCGCTGCAGCTCGTCGAACGCGGCCCATTGCTCGCGTGTGCCGTCAGGCATGAACTGCAGGGAGAAGACATGGCGGAAGGCGGGGTCGTCGCGGCCCCAGCCGAGCTCGGCCAGCTCGACCATGAGCTCCGCCTCCCGCTTCTCCTCCATGGTCCGCGCCCGCGCCATGCGACCCCGCGCGAACGCGCCGTACAACACGAGCTTGCTCACCCGCTCGGGGTGGCGGGCGGCGTAGGCCACCGATGCCGGCCCTCCACCGGAGATCCCCAGCAGCGCGAAGCGTTCCAGGCCGCACGAATCGACCACCGCTTCGAGGTCGGCCACCTTGGTCTCGATGGACACCTGGTCGACGTTCCAGTCGGACAGCCCGCAGCCCCGCTCGTCATAGCGGACGAACCGGTGCCCACGCGACAGCTCCTGCAGCCAGTGACGCCAGATGGGGCTCTCCCAGTCGTAGTCGAGGTGGGACATCCAATGCGCTGCCTTCACCAGCGGTGGCCCGTCGCCCGAGGTGGCATACGCCACCTGCACACCGTCCGCCGACCGGCAGAACCGGATCTCCTGGCTCACGGCGACCCGGGGCGCGGGCGTGCGATGGCTCCGGCGGAAGAGACGGCGGGGTGACGAAGACATCGACCGGGGAGACGAAGCGGTAGCCACGCCCGTGCACGGTGCGGATCATCCGCTGCGACCGTCCGTCGTCGCCCACCGCCTGCCGGGCGCCCTTGATGCGGCTCGTCAGCGCGGACTCGGTGACGAAGGTGGTCTTCCAGATCGACTCCAGCAGCTCGACCTTCGAGACGACGCGGGTGCGGTGCTCGACCAGGTGGGCGAGCACGTCGAAGACCTGCGGCTCCACGGCCACCCGCCCGCCGTCCCGCCGCAGCTCGAACTGGTCGAGGTCCAGCTCGTAGCCGTCGAACGTGTAGATCATCCCGATCCGCCCTGGTCGCCGGCACCACCCTACGGCCTCGACGCTCCCCGGGCGCTCAGGTGTGGCCGGAACCGGTTCCGCCGACCAGTCCGTCCCATGACCAGCGCGGGATGCGCAGACCCTCCGGCACGTCATCGGCGGAGCGGTGGTAGCGGGACATCGTGGTCGTGGTCGCCCACGCGAAGTAGTCGTGGAGAACCTGCCGGAGCCGATCATCGCCGGCGAGGCCGGCGTCCGCGAGCGCCTGGTCGAAGCAGCTGATCGCCCGGCGGTCCATCTCCTCGTGCGGCCCGTTGCCGCTGTGCAGCCGCACGACCGAGGTCTCGTCGCCGTAGGTGTCCGAATACGTCGTCGGACCGCCGAGAGCCTCTGCCCAGTACGCCGCCAGCCGCTCGGTGTGCTCGGGGTGGTACCCGTGGCTGAACGTGTGGCTCACCACCTCGTCGGCCATGACCCTGGCATGCCATGCGCCCGCCAAGCTCGACAGGCCGTCGGCACCACCCGCGGCCTCGTACACCGTCTGCATCGTCCCAGGATGGTCCACTCCCGGCCCCGAGACTGGTCAGCTACTGGTCGAGCCAGGCGCGGACGGCCAGGACGCGCCGATGGTCGTCCGGTTCGGGCAGCAGGTCGAGCTTGGTGAGGATGCTGCCGATGTGGGTCTCGACGGTCTTGTCGGTGAGCGAGAGCCGGGCGGCGATGGCGTGGTTGGAGCGGCCCTCGGCCATGGCGGCGAGCACGTCGCACTCGCGGGCGGTGAGCGCGCCGATGCGGTCGCGGGTGCTGCGGCGGCCGAGGAACTGGGCGACGACGTCGGGGTCGAGCACGGTGCCGCCCGCGACGATCGTGGCGATGGCGTCGGTCAGGACGGCCACGTCGAGGATGTGGTCCTTGAGGAGGTAACCGAACCGCTTCGGGTGGGAGCGGGCGAGCTCGAGGGCGTGACGGCCCTCGATGCTCTGGGACAGCAGGAGGATGGCGAGGTCGGGCCACCGCTTGCGGGCCTCGGTGGCGGCGACGGACCCTTCGTGCGTGTAGGTGGGCGGCATGCGGATGTCGACGATGGCCAGGTCGGGGCGGTCCCGCTCGAGTGCGGCGAGGAGCGCGTCACCGTCCCCGACGCCGGCGACCGGGTCGTGGCCGGCCTCCGCGAGCAGGTGGGCCAGGCCCTCGCGCAGGAGCAGCGAGTCGTCGGCGATCACGATCCGCACGGCACCACCGCCTCGATCGTGGTGCCGCGGCCCGGCACGCTGTGGACCCCCAAGGACCCTCCGACCGCCTCGGCGCGATCGGCGATGCCGCGCAGGCCGCTGCCGCCCTCCTGGGCGCCGCCGACCCCGTCGTCGCGGCAGACGAGCCGGACGGTGTCGCCCCCGCTCGACACCGTCAGGTGCAGGCTGTGCGCCCGGGCGTGCTTGACCGTGTTGGCGACGGCTTCGCAGGCGACGAACCAGAGCGCCTCCTCGACGACGGCGTCGAAGCGGCCGGGAACCACGTCGAGCTCCACCACGAGCGGCACCCGCCCGGCCAGATCGTCGAGGGCGGCCGCCAGCCCCCCATCGGCCAGCACCGACGGATGGAGCCCGTTGGCGAGCTCCCGCAGCTCCCGGATGGCGGTGCCGATCTCATCGACGGCGTGATCGACGAGCGCGCGGTCCGGCGCGGCATCGGCGGTGTCCCCGTCGCGCAGCTGGCTGGCGCGCAGCTGCATGGCCAGCGCGAGGAGCCGCTGCTGGGCACCGTCGTGCAGGTTGCGTTCGATGCGGTGCCGCTCGGAGGCCTCCGCCGCGACGATCCGCGCCCGCGACTCACGGACCTCCTCGAGCTGGAGGGCGACCTCGGCGCGCAGCCGCACGTTGTCGAGCTCCGGCAGCGCCTCGGTGGCCAGCTCGGCGGCGAGCCGCGTGTCGACGGTGGCCCGATCGACGCGGATCCGGGCAACCGCCTCGTCGTTGCGCGCGATCTCGATGTCACCGACCTCGATCGTGGCCGGGCGGCCGGCATCGGTCACCCATTGGTTCCGGGCCGGCATCCAGTAGGCGACGCTCAACGTGGGGTCGTGCAGCGCCTCGGACAAGGTCGCTTCCAGGCTGCGGGTCGGCGCCGCCGCGCGGACGTGCTCGCGCACGAGCTGGTGGGCGTCGTAGCGACGACGGTCGAAGCGCTTGTCGATCGCGTCCTGGAGTCGTCGATACACCGGCGCCGCGACGACGACGGTGGCGGCGGTCGCGACGGCGACCGGCACGACCGAGTCGTCGACGAGGCCGGCGAGCGTGCGACCGACGACGGCCACGACGCCGACGTACCAGCCGGCCAGCACCAGGCTGGAGAGCACGTACGTCGTCGCCCGGCTCAGGACGCGGTCGACGTCGTAGAGGCGGTACCGCTGCACCGACAGCCCGGCGGCGATCGGGACGAGGGCGACGAACCCACCGGTCGCCACCGTCCGCAGCACGGGCAGGTCGCTCCCGGCCGCGGCGAGCGAGACGACGACGAGCGCAGGCAGGGGCACGGCGATCAGCGCCATCCACCGCAGCTGCTGGCGCTCCCGCCCCTCCGAGCGCCGGAACCGCACGACGAGCGAGGCCGCGGCCACGACGAGGCCGAGCATCGTGACCGCGATGCCCACCGCGGCCACGAGGTCCACCAGCCCGCCGATCGACGGCACCGCCCACGGATTGCGCATGGCGGCGTACGGCGGGTCGAAGGCCGTGTCCTGGACCGCCTTGGCCGCCAGGGCGAGCGACCCGGCGGCGGCCGTGACGGCCAGGGCGTAGCCCCAGCGACGCGACAGCGGTCGGCCCGTGGGTGTCAGGTGCAGCACCGCCGCGACGAGCGCGAACCAGGCGATGAAGCTCGCCTGCCCCGCCACCAGCGCCAGGCCGGCCGCGGTGCCGGCATCCCCACCCACCACGCCGTGCTCCAACGCGTAGGCGTCGCCGGCGGCGCCGACCGACAGCGCGAGGGCCAGGGCGAGGAACAGCCAGCCGACCGGGTGCCGCCGCTGGCGGACCGCCACGACGACGCCCACGGTCGCCGCACTGAACAGGGCCGCCCCGTACACGACCGCCTCGGACGGATCCGTGGCGAGGTCGTCATACCGGTCGCCGAGGCGTGCGTGGCTCACGCCCGTGTAGACGTAGCCGGCGGCGGCCAGCAACCAAGCGGCCACCGCGACGCCAGCGAGGGCACGCCCGCCCCACCGTTCCTGCACCACCCCATGGTCCCACGGCCTCGCCGTCCGAGCATCCGGGACAGCCCCGAGGAACAGGCCCGGGCCTGCCCCGATGCGGGAGCGGCCCGGCCGGCGGACACTGCCGACATGAGCCCGACCACCACCCCGTCGTCAACCGGGACGTGCGCGTCGCCGCCGCCAGGACCGTGATCCGCCGCATCGTCGCCCGGCGACGGGACCAGGACGATGCCGAGATCACGGTCACCACTGTCGAGCGGCCGTGGACACCCGCGCAGCGACACCGGGGAACCGTCGAGCCGACACCCAAACACGAAAGGCCCACTCCAATGAACCGACGTTCCTATGTCCCCTTCATCATCACCGCCGGCCTGCTCTTCGTCACCGGGCTCGTGCTCGGCGCCGGAAAGAGCAGCGAGGACACTTCGGCAGCCAACACCGCCTCCAAGGTGCTCCTGGCTGTCGGGCTGCTCGCCCTGGTCGTCACCACCGTCCTCGAGGTCGTGCGGCGCAGGCGCACCGCATGACGCCGGCGTCGTCCACGATGTCGGTGTGCCGGATCCGATCTTCGCCGACCCGCGGCTGGCCGCCCTGTACGACATCGTGGACGACGACAGGCGCGACCTCGACGTCTACGCCGCGATCGTCGAGGAGCTGAGAGCGTCGTCGGTGCTCGACCTCGGGTGCGGCACCGGCACGCTCGCGTGCAGGCTCGCGGAGCTCGGGCTCGAGGTCGTCGGGGTCGATCCTGCGGCGGCGTCGCTCGACGTGGCTCGGCGCAAGCACGGCGCCCAGCTGGTGCGCTGGATCCACGGCGACGCGTCCAGCGTCCCCGCGCTCGGGTTCGATCTCGCGGTCATGACGGGCAACGTGGCGCAGGTCTTCGTCACCGACGCCGAGTGGTCCCGCGTGCTCGACGTGATCGCCGGTGCGGTGAGGCGAGGAGGTTGGCTGGTCTTCGACGCGGGATCCCGCACGTCGAGCCTGGGAGCGCTGGACCAGGGACCACACCCATCGTGTGCTCGATGTTCCCGGCGTGGGGCGGGTCGAGACCTGGACGGAACTCGTCGAGGTACAGCAGGCGTTCGTCTCGTTCCGCCACGTGTTTCGCTTCGACGGGGTTCGCGCGCAACGCGAACTCGAACGCCGGCCGATGACCGGGGCTGAACGCGGCGGGGAGCGGGCAGACATGGCGCCGTGCGCGGGACGATGACGACGACGGGGTCAGGGTCCCGCGGCCGCCGCAGGGTGCGGTCGGGCGCGGCCGCGCGGCGGGTCCTCGACCGAGGCCCAGGGCGACGCCACGGCCGCCGCGACCGTGCTCGGCACCGTGGATGGGCGACGGCAGGAGGCCCGCACGGCGTACGAGACGGCGAGGGCGGAGGCCGTGCGGGACGAGCTGGCGCGGCTGCCGGTGTCCCAGCTGCGGGAGATGACGAAGGACCAGCTGCGGCTGGGCCCGTTGGAGGCGGTGGGCTTCACCACCGTGGCGTCCCTGGTCAACGAGAGGGTCGGCCGTCTCCAGGTGATCGACGGGGTCGGGCCCGACACCGCCGCCCAGGTCGTCGGCGCCACGTACCGGCTCCACCGGGCGCTCGAGCGCAGCGTCCGGGTCCGGTTCGACGTCGACCGTCGCCCCGACGCCCAGACCCGGCTGCTGGCCTGCCTGCGCCACGTCGAGGAGGCCGTGCAGGCGACCGATCCGGTGCGGGACGAGCTGGCCGACCTCGCCGAACGCGTCGAGCCGCTGCTGCCGGCGGCGTCGCTGGCGGGCCGTCGCCTGCGGATGCTCCTCGCCGGGCGCACACGCCGCCGGCAGGCCCGGGCGGCGCTCGACGAGCTCCACGGTCTCCTCGCCGTCTCCGGGATCGACCGGGCCGACCCCCGCTGGCGGCGGGCACTCGGTCTGCGACCCGGCGTCGCGGAGTTCGACGTATCGATCTGGGACGACTTCCGGAAGCGGGCGGTCGCCTACAACGGTCTGCTCGTCGCCATCGCCAACCTCGACGGCGACCCCGAGGCCGTGCACGGGCACATCCCGTCGGACATCGCCGAGCGCATCGACACCCACGAGCTCGACACGTCGTTGCTGGACGTGTCGCTCCGGGGCTACCAGGCCTTCGGCGCCCGGTTCGCCCTCGCGCAGCGCCGGGCGATCCTCGGCGACGAGATGGGCCTGGGCAAGACGATCGAGGCCCTGGCCGCCATCGGTCACCTCCACGCCGGCGGCGCCACCCACTCCCTGGTCGTCTGCCCGGCCAGCGTGCTGGCCAACTGGGCACACGAGGTCGAGAGGCGCAGCCGCCTGCGGGCGTTCCGCCTCCACGGCCCCGACCGGCGGCGCAACCTGCGGGACTGGGTGCGCGACGGCGGCGTCGGCGTCGTGACCTACGACTCGCTGAAGACCCTGACCGTCCCCGACGGGCTGCCGGTTGCCCTCCTCGTGGCCGACGAGGCCCACTACGTGAAGAACCCGGCCGCCAAGCGCACGCAGGCGACGCTGCGTCACGTCTCGGCCGTCGACCGCGTGCTGTTCCTCACCGGCACGCCCATGGAGAACCGGCTCGAGGAGTTCCGCAACCTCGTCGGTCACATCCGGCCCGACCTGGCCGAGCGGATGGAGCCGGGATCCGGGCTGGTGGGGACCGACGCCTTCCGAGCGGCCGTCGCCGACGTCTACCTGCGCCGCAACCAGTCCGACGTGCTGGAGGAGCTGCCCCCGCGGATCGACAACGACGAGTGGGTCGAGCTGACGCCGGCCGACCGCCGGGCCTACGCCCGCGCGGTCGCCTCGGGGAACTTCATGGCCATGCGCCGCGCCGCGTTCGAGGCCGCGGCCGCCGGGCAGAGCGCCAAGCTGCAACGGCTGGTGGAGATCGTCGGCGAAGCGGCGGAGAACGGCTGGAAGACCGTCGTGTTCTCGTCGTTCCTGGACGTGCTCCGTGCGGTCGAGCAGGCGCTCGACGGGCGGTCCGCGGGCCTCCTCACCGGCCGCCTCGACCCGTCGTCGCGCCAGGGCCTGGTCGACGAGTTCTCGGCGTCGCCGGAGCCGCTCGTCCTGGTGAGCCAGATCCAGGCCGGCGGGGTGGGCCTGAACATCCAGGCGGCGTCGGTGGTGGTCCTCACCGAGCCGCAGTGGAAGCCGTCGATCGAGGACCAGGCCGTCGCCCGCCTCCATCGCCTGGGTCAGGTGCGGCCGGTCCACGTCCACCGGCTCCTCGCCGAGGGCGGCGTCGACCAGCGGATGCTGGAGATCCTGGCCACCAAGCGCCGGCTGTTCGACGAGTACGTGCGGCTGAGCGACCTGAAGGAGGCCAGCCCCCACGCGACCGACGTGTCCGCCCTCGCCGCCGCGCCGCAGGCCCAGGCCGAGCGCCGGATCATCGAGCTCGAGCGCCGCCGGCTCGGCCTCGCCGTCGACGGCGCTCACGACGACGGCAGCGCCGAACCGGCCACCCGGCGCCGGTGATCGGCCCGGTGCACACTGGCGACAGCCGGGAGACGGGAACACGGAGTCGCGGAGTCGCCATGTCGTTCACGGGCACCCTGCTGGCCGAGAGCCTCCGCATGGAGGCCGTTCTGGAAGGCGTACCGCTCCAGGTCCGGCGGATCTGGCGGTCCGACGCAGGGGATCCTTCGGCCGGACAGCCCCTGACATGGACGTTCATCGCCTTCGAGGTGCCACGTGCGTCCGCCACGCGGTTGGCGGAGCTGCTCAGCGCTGCGCTGCGGCCCGGCCCGTGGTACTGCGACCTCCGCGACGACGAGGAGGTCATCGTCGTGTTCACCGGTCGGGTGTTCCGGTACGTCCGCGGCGACCGCCATGCCCGTGAGGAGGTCGAGGCTCACGCACGGTCGGTCGGGGTGCCGGATCCGCAGATCGACTGGCCCGAGTAGCCCTACCGGCGGCGAGGATGGCGAGGTGGGTCGCCTTCGTCACGGCTACACGAACCTCACCCGCCGGCTTCCCGGTGCGCGGGTCGAGAAGCGATACGAGGGGTCGGGTCGCCACGAGCGAGCCGCTCGCGAGCACGCGTGCCTGGTGGGCCTGGCGCATCGTCTTCCCGTGCCGGAGGTCGATCGCACGGGACCCTGCGGTACCGCTGCTGATCGTGCGCGAGGCACCCGGAACACACGGCCAGGACGTGATCGACGCCGGTCGGGCAGCGGAGGTCCTGCGTCTGCTGGGTGCGACTCTGGCCAGCCTCCAGCAGGTTCCTACCCGGGCGGTGCCCGGCCTCGCCGGAACGGGGCCCGTGATCGTCCACGGCGACTTCGGCCCCCAGAACGTGCTCATCGAGGGCGGCAGGATCACCGCGCTCGTGGACTGGGAGTTCGCCCACGTCGGACAGCCCGTCGACGACCTCGCATGGGCGGAGTGGATCGTGCGCATGCACCACCCGGGCGCGGCGGACGCCCTCCCCGAGCTGCTCGACGCCTCTGGCCTCGGCCTGACGTGGTCGGAGCGCCATCGGGCGATGGTCGCGAGGTGCGAGGAGCTGCTGAGGCTCTCGACGGCGGGGGGATCGCCTGACGCCGTCGCGCTGTGGAGGGAGCGCCTCCGGGCCACCGAGCAGTGGAACGAGTGACACCCGCTGCGGCCCGTCACCGTGGGACCAAGTAGTCCCGACACGCGAGGAAAGGGAGTGGCGCTGCGGCGCGCCACTCGGCGTTCGAGGGCCGGCCTCAGGTCTCGTCGGTGACCGCGGCCGCGAACCGCCCGAGGTAGAGCGGCCAGCCCTGGTCGCCGTCCACGCCGGCGCGCATGCCCTCCCACCCGTCGCCGTGGCGGTCGAGGTTGCGGTGCTCGAGCTCGACCTTCGTCCGGGTCGGGCCGTCGGCGATGAAGCGGACCTCGACCTCGCTGGTCTTGGCGAGGTCGCTCTCGACCTGCCACATCGGGTTGATGTCCCAGCTGAACACGAGCCGGTCCGGCGGCTCGAAGGCCAGCACGCGGCCCCACTGGCACTCGCTGCCGTCCACGCCGCGGTCGTACACGCGGCCGCCGGCCCGCGGCTCGAACACCGACTCGGCGATGTCGACGGCCAGCAGGTTGTGCTCCCGCGGCTTGATGCGGTCGAACCGCTCGGTGAACAGGCGGAACGCCCGATCCGCGGGCGCGTCGACGACGATCTCGCTCCGGACGGTCGTGTCCTCGGCCTGGGTGGTCATGCGTCCTCCTCGGGATGTTCCACGAGCTGCTTGAAGTTGGCGAGCGTCTGGTTCCAGAACCGGTCGAGCAGTGCCCGCATCTCACGCAGGCCGTCGAGGTTCGCCTGGTAGATCCGCCGGGTTCCCTCGGCGCGATCACGGACCAGGCCGGCCGTCTTCAGCAGCTTCAGGTGCTGCGAGACGGCGGGACGGCTGATCGGCAGCACCTCGGCGAGCTGGCCGACGGCACGAGGTCGCTCCACGACGAGCTCGAAGATCGTCCGTCGTGTCGGGTCAGCGAGCGCAGCCCATCCGTCCATCACATCGGTAAGCTACTGCTAACGGTAAGCGTTTGTCTACCGAGTTCTCCCGCTCATCCGGCGCGGCGGCGGCGCCGAACAGATCAGCGATGACCGCATCACGCCCGCGCCGCGCCCCCACGGCGCTCGCCGCTCTCGCCGCCACCGTGCTCGCCGTGTCCGAGCCCGTCATCACCCTCGTCCCCCCGCAGGAGGCCTGATGAGATCCCACCCCCGCGCCCTGATGGCACTCGCGGCAGCAGTCGCGGTGTCCGTTCTGGCCGTGTCCGCCCCGGCGCCGGCCGGCGCACAGCCCGCACCGGAGTCCGGTCGTGGCCGGCGCCCCGAGCCCGCCCCCGCCGACAGCTGCGGCAACGTGCTGCTGCGCCGGGGTGTGTTCACACCGTTGGCCCCGCCCGGCGACGCCTCGCCCGATCCGCGGGCCACGTCGTTGAGCGGCATCAACGACCGCGGTCAGATCGTGGGCGGCACCTACGAGGCCGGCGCCACCCCCGACGCCCAGGGCTTCTTTCCGATCGATGCACACCGCGCCGTGCTGCGTGACGCGCGCGGCCGGTACAGCCGGATCGACATCCCCGGTGCGCTCATCACCCTCGCCTACGACCTCAACGACCGGACGGAGATCGTGGGCCAGTACATCGACGGCGGCTCGGTTCCGGACGCCGAGGGCAGGCTGCCGTACGGAACCATCCACGGCTTCGTGCGGCACAAGGGCGAGGTCACGACCATCGACGTCCCCGGCGCGTCGCTGACCCAGCCCCTCGGCATCAACAGCCGCGGCGACGTGGTCGGCGCCTACCTCGAGGCGGTGCCCGGTCCCGACCCCTACGCCCACTACGAGACCGGGCGGCTGCGTGGGTTCGTGATGCGTGGCCGCACGTTCACGCCGATCGACTTCCCCGGGGGCGTGGGCACCAAGGTCTCCGGCATCAACGACCGCGGCGAGATGGTCGGCTACTACGACACCGACACCACACGTGGTTTCGCGCTGCGCGACGGCCGCTTCACGACGATCGATCCCCCCGGCTCGCTGGCGAGCCTGCCGAGCGGCATCGACAACCGCGGCCGCGTCGTCGGCGGCTACCTCGACCCCAACGGCGTCAACGGACGCGGCTTCCTCTGGGAGGACGGGAGGTACACCACGATCGTGGCCCCGGGGGAGAGGACCGACACCGTCGCGGTCGACATGAACGATCGCGGCGACATCGTGATACCGGCGGACGGAACCCGCTACCGCCAACCCGAGATCGCGTGCGGCCGCCCGACGGTCCCGACCAGCCCCGCGACCGCACCCGCCCCCGCCCCCACGGCCATGGACCAGGAGGCGGGGGACGAGGTCGGCATCGAGGTGTCCTGACCGGCGGACCAGCCGTTCAGCGGCTGGTTCCTTCGGGTGGGTGGCGCCCGCCGGGCAACGCGGCGTCGAGGATCAGCTCGGCCGCCTGGCGGGCTCGGGCCGGGGCGTCCAGGCGACCGTCGAGGTAGGCCGAGACGGTGGCGCCGTCGTGGAGCTGGGCGAGGGCGTCGCCGACGAGGGCGGCGTCGGGTGCGCCGGCATCGTCCATGAGGCCGGTGAAGAGGGCGGTGGTCCAGCGGCGGTGGTCTTCGACGGGTGCCTCGACGACCGGGGTGGCGGGATATTCGGCGCCGGCGTTGATGAACGGGCACCCCCGGAACTCGGGGTCGCGCACGGCATCGTCGAGGAGGTCGAACACCGCCAGCGCCCGGTCGGCGGGGTCGGGGCCGCGGGCGGCGAGCTGGTCGGCGACCGTGTCTCTCCAGCACGCCGACCACTCGCGCAGGTAGGCGGCGACCAGCTCCTCCTTGGTGCGGAAGTGCTGGTAGAGGGTCGACTTGGCGACGCCGCTGACGGCGGCGACGCGGTCGACGCCGACGGCGCGGATGCCCTCGGCGTAGAAGAGCTCCCGGGCCGTGTCGAGCAGCAGCCGCCGCGTCCGGGGTTCCTTCACGTCGGGCGTTCCGTCGTCGGCCACGGCCAGAATCGTACCGACCTGTTTGACGCTGCCCACCGCTACCCGAGGCGGCAGGGGCGGGCGCCGCGGATGCGCACCTCCACGATCACGGCGTCGCCGTCGAACGTGGTGAACAGCGACCCGCCGGCGCCCCAGCGCTCGCCGGCATCGAACGTCACCGGCTCGCGGTCGCCGAAACGGTTGGACGTGGTGGGCACCGTCCATCCGGCGGCCGTGAGCCCCTCGGCGACGGCGGCGACGACGGGCTCCGGCTCGGTGCCCGGCAGCAGGGTCCAGGTCCGGATCACGGCCGGCTGGAACAGGTCGCCGCTGTCGCCGGCGCAGCCCAGGCGTGACGCGGGCCCGGCCTCGGTCCCGGCGTAGGTCGGGAGCGAGTCGAGCGTCGACCCCACCTCGTCCAGGCGATCGGTCGTGGTCCGCATGGCGGCGTCGTCGACCTCGATGCTCAGCGTGAGCCGGTCGACCAGCAGCAGGCCCCCCAGCGCGACGCCCGCGAGGACGGCAAGCGCGCCGACGACGTACCCAGCCGTCGGCAGCCGTCCCCGTCCCCGCACGAATTCGGCCACGCGAACAGCCTGCACCTTCCGGACCCGCGTCGCGGTACGGGCCTACCGTGGGGCGACTCCCCGTTCCTTCGAAGGAGGAACCTGCCGTGACGACCCCGGTTTCACCGACGCAGGCGTCGGAGCTCGACATCAACTACGTGGCCCTCAACCCGCAGCCGCTGCCGCCGAGGACCCGGATCAACGTGGTCGGGCTCAACCCGCAGCCGCTGCCGCCGAACGCGACGATCAACCTGGTGGCGCTCAACCCGCAGCCGCTGCCGCCGAACGCGACGATCAACCTGGTGGCGCTCAACCCGCAGCCGCTGCCGCCGAACGCGCGCATCAATCTCGTGGTCCTCAACCCGCAGCCGCTGCCGCCCCGAGACACGATCGACTTCGTGGCGCTGAACCCGCAGCCGCTCCCGCCGGTCGACGACGGCTTCTCGATCGACTTCGTCGCCCTGAACCCGCAGCCGCTCCCGCCCGAGCCGCCCCCGGGGGTCTGACACTTCGGCGGATCGGCTACCGCGGCGGCGACACCGGATCGCCCGCGCCGCACGCTGCGGAGTTCGCGGCGCCAGGTCGACCGCTACGAAGCCTGGCTCGCCGACCACGCCGACGACCGATCGTGACGTCAGCCGCGGGCGGGCAGGTCGAGGGCGTACTCCCAGCCTGGCTGCCAGGCGAAGTCGCTGGTGGCGAGCGTCTCCAGCGGGACGCCCCCGAGGTGGTGGTCGAGCGCCCAGCGGGTGGCCACGTGGCCGATGACCAGCACTCGCCGGTCCTGCCAGCGCAGCGGGAGGTCGTGGAGGACGCGCCCGACCCGGTCGACGGCCTGCTGCCAGCTCTCCCCGCCGGGGTACGGCGTGTCCAGGAACAGCGCCCGGTCCCGGACGTGCTCGGGGGCGGGCGCACGGGTGTGGTCGCCGTAGTCGCACTCCCGCAGGCGCCAGTCCAGGAGCACCGGCACATCGGATCCCGAGAACGCCACCTCCGCGGTCTCCGCCGCCCGGCGCAGGTCGGAGGAGAAGACCGCGGCGATGCCGTCGTCGCGGCGACGCTCGCCCAGCTCCCGAGCCCCCCGGCGCCCCTCGTTCGACAGGCGGCTGTGCGCCCAGCCCGAGGCTGCGCCCCGCTCGTTGTCCTCGCTGTAGGCATGCGTCTCGAACACGACGGTGATCACGGACCGCACCACAGCACAGGGGTTGACGTCAGGGGTAGCCTGACATCGTGTCAGGGTGAGCCTGACGCACTAGAAAGAGGACGTGTCGAGGAGACGGCGGATGAAGACCACGGAGCTCCCGAGCGGGCTGCACTGCTCGTTCTGCGGGCAGGACCAGGAGCAGGTCGACAAGCTCATCGCCGGGCCCGGCGTCTACATCTGTGACCAGTGCGTGGAGCTGTGCCGCCAGATCATCGCCGAGGAGCTGCCCGGCGAGGAGGTGCGCAGCCGCATCGCCCGCCCCGGCGGCGACGTGCCCAACCTCACGGACGAGCTCGACGGCCTCGGCATCGGGGAGCTGATCGACCTCCTGGTGCGCATCGACCGATCCCACGAGGGCGTCGATCGCACCGTCCAGCGCGTCGTGGACGCCCTGCGCGAGCGCGAGGTCTCGTGGGCGCGCATCGGCGAGGCCCTGGGGATGACCCGGCAGTCGGCGTGGGAGCGGTTCTCGGGCGAGGAGTAGCCCGCCGGCTCAGCCCGCCTCCCGGGCCCACCCCGCCACGGCGTCGAACCGGTCGGGCAGCGGCGTCGGCGCCGCGACGCCGAGGGAGCGCCAGTCGTCGGGCGGGATCGCGTGGTAGTCGGGGTTGAGCAGGGTGAGCCCGAGCAGGGGGACGGGCAGGACGGATCCCCACCGCCGCGCCGCGGCGTGCAGCGTCGTGCGGTCCGCCCCGAGGGCCTTGAGCGCCGCTTCTGCGGGGGTCCAGCCGGGCGGCCCGCCGTCCGGCTGGGTGAAGACCAGCCGGACGTGCTCGGCCAGCTCGATCAGGCGATCGAACCGGGGGAGATGGGCCTCGACGCCGAGGCTGGCGGGCCCGAGCTGTGTGACCCGCACGACGCCCGGGTGGCCCGCGACGGTGACCGTCCGGGTATAGGTGGCGCCGGCGACCGACTCGACGCCGTCGATGCACGCCTCGGCCAGGCGCCGGTAGAAGCCCGGCCCGAGCGGGCCCGGCAGGCCGAGCGTGAGCCGGAGCCCGCCGTCGGCGGCCTCGCGTCGCGGGCGGGAGCGGCGGGCCCGCAGGGCGGACGGCGGGCTGTGGAAGATCCGCCGCATCGTCGCGTTCATCGCCCGCACGCTGCCGAAGCCGGCGGCGAAGGCGATCTGGGCGATGGGGAGGTCCGTCTCGTCGAGCAGGCGCCGGGCGAAGTGGGCCCGCCGCGAGACGGCCACCTGCGTGGGCGTCGCCCCGACGTGGGCCACGAACAGGCGGCGAAGGTGCCGCGCCGACACGCCGCAGGTGCGCGCCAGCTGCGCCTCGCCGGACCGGTCGAGAGCGCCCGCGCAGACCTCGTCGAGCGCGTGCGCCACGACCTCGGGCGCATCCCAGGCGTCCGGAGGCGGGCGTCGCTCGGGGTGGCACCGCCGGCAGGGCCGGAAGCCGGCGGCCTCGGCCCCCACGTCGACCGCGTACGTGCGGACGTTGCCCGGCAACGGCGACGCCGGGCAGCCGTCCCGGCAGTAGATGCCGGTGGTCACCACGGCGTTGACCGGGCCGGAGACCACCTACGACGGCCCCAGCGTCGCCGGGTCGACGAGGGGCCGGTCGGGCAGCGTCGGGTCCAGCCGCCGCCGCAACGGATAGGTGTCCATGTACACCGTCTCCTCGGCGACCCGGCCGGAGCGCACCACCATCACGTCCACACCTCGCCACTCCAGTGTGTCGCCGCCGACGCGACCCCGGCAGCACCATTCGAGGAACGCCACGTCCCGCACGTGGGCCCACCGGGTCAGGTGCCACGAGAAGTCGGGGATCGCGCTCTTGGTGAAGTCGTTGTTGTGGGGGACGACCTCGCCGGAGACGGGGCGCCCCAGCGCCGGGTGGTGGAGCACGCCGTCGGGATGCCACAGGGCCCGCATGGCGCCCGGGGCGCGGCTGGCCCAGGCTCCCTGGTAGGCGACGACGAAGGCCTGCATGTCACGGTCGGTTGCCATGGCCGCATCCTCCGCGGGACCGGCGGCGGGCGCTGGCAGCATCCGGACTAATCGTTGGCCCGGGCAGGCGGGCGACGGCAGACTCGGCCGCCACATGCGCTTCGGCCTGCTGTGCACCGCGGACGTCGACACCACGCAGGCGATCCGCGACCACGTGGAGCTCAACGTCGAGGCCGAGGCGCTGGGGTTCGAGTCGTCGTTCCTGGTCGAGCACCACTTCAGCGGCTGGAACCAGGTGGCGGCCACGCTGATGGTGCAGACGTGTGTCGCCGTCCGCACGTCGACCCTGCGCCTGGGGACGGGGGTGCTGGTGCTGCCCTGGCACAACCCGGTCCTGATCGCCGAGCAGGCCGCGACGTTGGACGTGATCTCGGGCGGCCGGGTCGACCTGGGGGTGGGAAAGGGCTACCGCCACTCCGAGTTCCGCGGCTTCAACGTGCCCCGGGAGGACGCCGACGCCCGTTTCGGCGAGGCACTCGACGTGCTGCTCCGGGCCTGGACCACCCGCTGACCGGTTCTCGCACCACGGCCGCTACTGGGACTTCGACGACATCGTCGTCGAGCCCCCGCCGCTCCAGTCGCCGCACCCGCCGATCTGGGTCGCGGCGGCCAGCGAGGCGTCCGTCCGGCGGGCGGCCGGCCAGGGCCACGGACTCCTCCTCGACCAGTACGCCTCCGTCGAGCAGATCGCCGAGCGCATCGGCTGGTTCGGCCCCGGCGAGGTCGCGGTGGCCCGCCAGGTCTACGTCGCCCACAGCCGGGCCGAGGCCGACGCGGCCCTGGCCCGCCAGGCCGCGTTCACCCGGCGCACGGTCGACGTCTCCCGCGCACCCGGCGCCGACGGCGGCTCGCACGTGCTGGCCTACGCCGACACCGAGAAGCACGCCCTGTTCGGCACCCCGGACGAGATCGGGGACGGTCTCGCCGCGCTGCGCGGGGCCGGTGTCGACTACGTGCTGGTGCAGCTGGCCGGCGGCGCCGGGCAGGTGCGACGCTTCGCGCGCGACGTCCTGGCGGCCGCCCGGACCTGACCCCGGCCTCACGGCGGGCTGGCCGCCCGGCAGGCTGGTTGCCTCCGCAATCGGCGTTCGTTCGTGTCGCTTTCCGACACGAACGAACGCCGGAGCCGAGTCCGTCGCGGGCGACGAGCCCCAGGTTGTCGACGACGGCCCGCCTGACCAGCACTTTCATGGTTCGTTCATGCAAACACGGCGATCTTCACACCTCCTTCACGATCCCGTACCTAGCGTCGGCCGTAGACCGCTGACGCGGGTACCGGGGGGTGATCCTGTTGATCAGGCCGTCTCGTCCAAGGCATTGTCTCGTCGCCGTGCTCGTCGCACTGGTGCTGGCGCCGGTGGCCACCAGCACGGCGGGAGCAGGGGCCGAAACCGCCCAGGCGCCCGGGGGCGCCGTCCTTCCCTACCAGGACCCTGACCTGCCCACCGGCAAGCGGGTCGCGGATCTGCTCGGCCGCATGACGCTGGACGAGAAGATCGGCCAGATGACCCAGACCGAGCGGGCCGCCGTCTTCGACGACCCGACGCTCATCGCGGAGTGGCAGGTGGGATCGGTGCTGTCGGGCGGCGGATCGACGCCGCCGGGGAACACGCCGGAGGCCTGGGTGGCGATGGTCAACACCTTCCAGGCCCAGGCGCTGACGACCCGGCTGGGGATCCCGCTGATCTACGGCGTCGACGCCGTGCACGGCCACGGCAACGTGTTCGGGGCGACCGTCTTCCCGCACAACATCGGGTTGGGGTCGACCCGCGACCCCGCGCTGGCGGAGGCGATCGGCCGGGCCACCGCCGCCGAGGTGCAGGCGACGGGCATCCCGTGGAACTTCTCGCCGTGCGTCTGCGTGACCCGCGACGAGCGCTGGGGCCGCAGCTACGAGAGCTTCAGCGAGGACCCGCAGCTGGTCATACGGATGAGCGCCATCATCGACGGCCTGCAGGGTGACGACCTGGCCGCCGACGGCAGCGTCCTGGCCACGCCCAAGCACTTCGCCGGCGACGGCAACACCGTGTGGGACGCGGCGACGGCGGCGGCCAACGAAGGCAAGCCGTGGTTCGACCAGCGCTTCACGATCGATCAGGGCATCACCGTGACGGACCGCCCGACCTTCGAGCGGCTCGACCTCGCGCCCTACCGGACCGCCCTCCGCCGCCACGACGTCGGTGCCGTCATGCCGTCGTTCTCCAGCATCGACTGGGTCGAGGACGGCGTCGGCAACCCGATCAAGATGCACGCCAACCAGGAGCTGATCACCGGCCTCCTGAAGCAGACCATGCGGTTCGACGGCTTCGTCATCTCCGACTGGGAGGGCATCCACCAGATCCCCGACCCGTCGGACCCGACCAACACCGGTCTCACGCCCTACAAGGTGCGGGTCGGCGTCAACGCCGGCACCGACATGTTCATGGAGCCCAACGCCGCCGAGCAGTTCGAGGACCTGCTCCTGGCCGAGGTCCAGGCCGGGCGGGTGTCGATGAGCCGCATCGACGACGCCGTCAGCCGGATCCTGCGCGCGAAGTTCGAGCTCGGGCTGTTCGAGGACCCCTTCGCGACCCTCGACGACGTCGACCAGGTCGGCAGCCCGGAGCACCGGGCACTGGCCCGCGAGGCGGTGGCGAGGTCGCAGGTGCTGCTGAAGAACAGCGAGGACCTGCTGCCGCTCGCGCCGTCCGGAAACGTCTACGTGGCCGGCCGCAACGCGGACGACATCGGCAACCAGGCCGGTGGCTGGACGATCCAGTGGCAGGGCGTGTCGGGCGACGCCATCCCCGGCACGACGATCCTCGAGGGCATCCGTGAGGTGGCGCCGGACGCGACCGTGACCTTCAGCGAGGACGCCTCGGCGCCGATGGACGGTGCCGACGTCGGCATCGTGGTCGTGGGGGAGACCCCGTACTCCGAGGGTTTCGGCGACATCGGCGGGCCCGAGTGCGGGTTCTGCACCCCGGAGCAGCTGGAGGAGAAGTCGCTCTCGCTGCTGCCCGGCGACGCCGCGGTCGTGGACAGGGTGTGCGGCACGATCGACAAGTGCGTGGTGCTGATCGTGTCGGGACGCCCGCAGGTGGTCACCGACCAGATCGACGGGATGGACGCGCTGGTCGCCTCCTGGCTGCCGGGCAGCGAGGGGGCCGGCGTCGCCGACGTGCTGTTCGGCCGGCAGGGCTTCAGCGGCCGGCTGTCGGTGACCTGGCCGCGCAGCGAGGCCCAGGTGCCGATCAACGTCGGTGACGAGGACTACGACCCGCTGTTCCCCTACGGCTGGGGGCTGCGGACCGACGGAACGTCCGACGCGCTGACCGGGCTCCAGGACCAGGTGGTCGCCGGTCAGGCGCCGGACGACTGGGCGGCCCGGATCGCGGCGATGCCATAAAAGCTCTATACTTTTCTCGTGCCTGAGGGGGAGTGGTCGCTGGCGGCCGTGCACGATGTCGTGGCCGCGGCGGTGCCCGACCGGGAGATGGTGGTGTGCGGCGACGTCCGGCGCACGTTCGCCGAGGTGGCCCGCCGGAGCCGGTCGCTCGCCGCCTTCCTGGCGGACCGCGGCGTCGGGCTGCGGCGCGAGCGCGGCGAGCTCGAGCGATGGGAGCTCGGGCAGGACCCCGTGGCGCTCGTGCTCCACAACGGCGTGGAGTACCTCGAGGCGATGCTCGGCGCGTACCGGGCCCGGGCCGTGCCGTTCAACGTCAACCAGCACTACCGGGCGAACGAGATCACCGCCCTGCTGGCCGACGTCGGCACCCGGGCCGTCGTCTACCACCGGTCCTACGCGCCCCTCGTGGCCGCCGCCTGCGACCCGGCGGGCGTGCGTCCTCGTCGACGTCGACGACGGCTCGGGGGTGGCGCCGCTGCCGGGCAGCGTGCCGTACGAGGACGCGATCGGGACGCCGGTGACCGCGACGCTGCCCGAGCCGTCGCCGGACGACCTGTACATGGTGTGCACCGGCGGCACGACCGGCCGCCCCAAGGCCGTGCTCTGGCGGCAGGCCGACATCTACGTGTCCGCCATGGCCGGCGCCGAGGGCGCCACCGCGTCGTCGATCGCCGCCGGCGCCGCCGGCACGCCCGGCGGGCCGTGGTACGCCGTGCCGCCGCTCATGCACGCGGCCGCCCAGTGGACCGCGTTCAGCGGGTTCCACGGGGGTGCCACCGTGCTGCTCCACGACGACTCCGGTGCGTTCGAGGCCCGGGCCATCCTGGAGCTCGCCGAGCGGGAGCACGCGTTCCTGATGTCGATCGTCGGCGACGCCTACGCGGGCCCGCTCGTCGACGAGCTCCGCCGCCGGCCCTACGACCTGTCGTCGCTGTCCGTCATCGGGACCGGCGGGGCCGCCACGGGCGAGCACCACAAGGACGCGCTGCTGGAGCTCCTGCCCCACCTCACGATCGTGGACGGCTACGGCGCGTCCGAGACCGGCGGCATGGCGTTCGGACCGCGCAGCAAGGACCGGCGGGCCGGGGCGTTCGTCCCGGGCCCCGGCGCCGCGGTGGCGTCCGCCGACCGCACCCGGTTCCTCGAGCCCGGGGACGACGAGGTCGGCTGGGCGGCCCGGCGCGGGCGTGTGCCGCTGGGCTACCTCGA
This sequence comes from uncultured Acidimicrobiales bacterium, assembly GCA_963759225.1. Lineage (GTDB taxonomy): Bacteria > Actinomycetota > Acidimicrobiia > Acidimicrobiales > VFJN01 > ZC4RG19. The sequence continues at coordinate 33,194 of CAVWYL010000023.1, forward strand.
CGACCGCGAGGCGACGGAGCAGACCTTCCCGATCGTCGACGGCGAGCGGGTGGCGATCCCGGGCGATCGGGCCCGCCTCCTCGCCAACGGCTCCATCTCGCTCCTCGGGCGGGACGCCACGGTGGTGAACACCGGCGGCGAGAAGGTGTTCGTCGAGGAGGTCGAGTCCGTCCTCCGCGCCCACACGGACGTCGCCGACGCCCTCGTCGTCGGCCGTCCCTCGGAGCGGTACGGCAGCGAGGTCGTCGCGGTCGTGGCGCCGAGGGCGGGCGCCTCGGTCGATCCGGCGGAGCTCCGCGAGTACGTCGCCACCGAGATCGCCCGGTTCAAGGCACCGAGGGCCGTCGCCGTCTGCGACCGGGTGCGGCGCCACGCCAACGGCAAGGCGGACTACGCCTGGGCGAGGCAGGTCGCGCTCACGGCCGTCGACGCCACGGCGACGCGCTGATGGACCTCGGTGTCCGCGATCGCGGCTACCTGCTGTTCGGCGGGACCGCCGGGATGGGCCGGGCCGCGGCCCGGGCGCTGGCCGCCGACGGGGCGCGCGTCGCGGTCGCCGGCCGGGGCCGGGAGCGGGCCGAGGCGACGGCGGCCGAGCTGTCGGCGGCCACCGGCGCCGAGGTGGTGGCGCTGACGGGCGACCTCACGGAGGCCGGTGCGGCCGAGGACCTGGTGGCCGCGGCGGTCGAGGCGCTCGGCGGCCTGCGCGGCGTGGCCGTCACCACCGGGCTCGGGATGCACGGCCAGCGCGACCTGCTGTCGGGTACCGACGCCGACTGGACGAGGACCTTCGACGACGTGCTGCTGGCCACCGTCCGCGCCTGCCGCGCCGCCGTCCCCGTGCTGATCGAGGGCGGTGGGGGAGCGATCGTCACCACGTCGGCGTACTCGATCCGGGCGCCGAAGGGGCACCAGTTCCCCTATGCCTCCCTCAAGGCCGGCGTGGCCGTCCTCACCAAGGACCTCGCCAAGACCTACGGCCCGGCCGGCATCCGCGCCAACTGCGTGTGCCCGGGCGCCACCGAGACCGACATCCTCGCGGCCATGCGGGTCGCGGTCGCCGACGAGCGGGGCTGGCCGGTCGGCGAGGCGCTCGAGCGGGTCATGGTGGAGGAGTGGGGGATGCAGGTGGCTCTCGGCCGGGCCGGGCGGCCGGAGGAGCTCGGTGACGTGATCGCCTTCCTCCTGTCCGAGCGGGCCGGGTACCTGACCGGCGCGACCGTCAACGTCGACGGCGGCACCGACTTCTGACCGCGCTAGTGGGGTGGCTCGCAGCACGGCGCCGGTAACCGCCGGCCAGCGACGCCGCTGGACGGCGTCCTCGTCGTCGCCGCAGCTTTGGCTGCGCCTTCCTCCTGCGTCCTTGCCAGCGGCGCCGCTGACTCGCCGGTTACCGGGCGAGCGCTACGAGCCACCCCACTACGGCTCGGGGACCTCGAAGTGGGCGTCGCGCATCTCGAAGGCCTTCCGGGTCCCGTGCTCGGACCGCGCCTTGACGAAGTTGAACTCGCCCTCGCCGAACTGGAGGTTGGTGCCGTAGGAGTGGAAGAGGTAGCTGAGCACCTCCTCGCCGGGGTAGGCCTGCAGCTGCTCGACCAGGCGGAAGGCCTCCTTGGCCATCACGATGCCGTCGGCGGGCATGCGGGCCGCCTTCTCGGCCCACCACTCCGCCCGGGAGGCGACCGCGCCGGGATCGACGACCTCGGTGAAGATCCCGAGGTGCGCCACGTCGCCGGCCCGGATCGTGTCGCCGGTGAGCAGCAGCCGCCGGGCCAGCACCGGGCCGAGGCGGTGGAAGAACATGTGCAGCGAGCCGAGGGCCGGTCCGAGGAGCCGGGTGGCCGGCATCCCGATCACGGTGTCGCCGGCGACGACGGCGATGTCCGCCATGAGCGCGAGCTCGAACCCGCCGCCGAGGGCGAAGCCCGACACCTCGGCGACCGTGACCTTCGGGTAGCCCATGAACGCGTGGTAGAAGTCGAAGATCTGGCGGTCGACGAGCAGGCGGCGCCGCTGGCTCGGCCGTCGACCCGCCGGGGCGCCGTCGGCCGCAGGCGCGGCGCCGTCGCCGTACCAGGCGTAGGCGTTGTTCATGTCGGCGCCGGTGCTGAAGACCCCGCCCTCGCCCCGCAGCAGCACCACCTTGGTCACGTCGTCGTAGGCGAGCTCGTCGAGGTAGGCGCCGAGCTGCCGGCGCATCTCCGGGTCGTAGGCGTTCTTGCGCTCCGGGTTGGCCAGGGTGATGCGGGCGATCCCGCTCTCGTCGTCCCGTTGCATCAGCACTCGACCGTCGCTCACCGGCGTGGCCTCCCTGGCGTCGTCTTGGCGTGGGGGTCACCACCACCGTACGCTTTAACATCTAGAGGTTTCCAGTGAGCATCCGTCGGGAGGGGTGATGGAGTTCCGGTTGGACGAGGGGCAGGTGGCGCTGCAGCAGACCGTCGCCCGGTTCTGCGCCGACCGCTTCGACCTCGACGGGGTGGTGGCCCGGGAAGGCCGCCCGGTCGACCGCGGGCACTGGCGGGAGATGGCGGCGCTCGGGGTCTTCGGGCTGCTGCTCGCCGAGAGCGAGGGCGGCACCGGACTCGGCGCCGTCGAGGGCGCGCTGGTCTTCGAGCAGCTCGGCTCCCACCTGGTCCCGGGACCGGTGCTGTGGACTCTGCTCGCCGCGCCGCTCGTCGACGGCGCCGCCGCCGGCGAGCGACTCGTGGGAGGCGTCGCGGCGGCCGACGTCGTCGCCGGCTCGGCGCTCGTCGAGCATGCCGGGGACCTCGACGCGCTGCTCGTGGTGGGCCCCGACCGCGTCGTCCTGCACCGGACGGGCGCGCTGGCGCCGCCCGAGCCCCTCGACCCGCTGGACCCGCTCACGCCGGTCGGCCGGGTGACGGGCCTCGGCGACGGCGAGGCGGTCGGCGGGCCGGAGGTCGCGGCGCAGCTGCGGGTCCTCGGCACCGTGCTCAGTGCGGCGATGCTCGCCGGCGTCGCCGCGCGGGCCCTCGAGGTGGCGCGCGCCTACGCCCTGGAGCGCCACCAGTTCGGCGTCCCCATCGGCTCGTTCCAGGCGGTCAAGCACCTGCTGGCCGACATGTACCTCCACAACGGCCTCGCGCAGAGCGCCACCTACGCTGCTGCAGCGATGGTGCAGGAACCCGGGAACGACGACCCCGCCCGAGCCGCATCGGCCGCCAAGCTGCTCGCGGCCGAGGCCGCCATCGGGGGCGCCGGCACGGCGATCCAGATCCTCGGCGGCATGGGCTTCACGTGGGACATGCTCCCCAACCACCTCCTCAAGCGGGCGTGGGTCCTCGAGCAGTCCTTCGGGGACGCCGACCACTCACGCCGCCGAGCCGCTCGGCGCCGCCGCCCTCGTGGAGGCCCGGCGGTGACCGATGCGGGCCGCGCCGACGGGGGCGTCGTCGTCGACGCCGCCGGCGGCGTGCTGCGGGTCACGATCGACCGCCCGAGCCGCAAGGGCTCGCTCGACCCGCCCGCCGTCCGGCGCATCGTCGAGGCGCTGGAGGACGCGTCCACCGACGACTCGCTGCGGGCCGTCCTGCTCACCAGCGCGGGGGACGACTTCTGCTCCGGCGCCGACTGGGTGGCGAGCAACGCGACGGGCGAGAAGCCCCGGCCCGGGAGCATCCAGCGCCGCACGCCGTTGCAGGCGCACCGCCTCGTCGCCCTCCTGCTGGAGATCCAGCTCCCGGTCGTCTGCGCCGTGCGGGGCTGGGCCGCCGGCCTCGGCTGCCAGCTGGCCCTCGCCGCCGACTTCACCGTCGCCGCGGACGACAGCCGCTTCTGGCTGCCGTTCACCAAGCGCGGCTTCACCCCCGACAGCGGCGCCACCTGGCTGGTGCCGCGGCTCGTCGGCGTCGCCCGGGCCAAGGAGCTGCTGCTCCTCGGCCGGCCGGTCGGCGGTGCCGACGCCGCCGCCTGGGGGATGATCCACCGGGCCGTGCCCGGGACCGAGCTCGACCGGGCCGTCGAGGAGCTGCTCGACGAGCTGGCGGCCGCCGCCACCGTCGCCGTCGGTCTCACGAAGCGCTGCATCCACGGTGCCCTCGACGGCGGCATCGTCGAGGCCATGGAGGGAGAGGCGATGGCGCTGGAGCTCTCGTCGCGCACACGCGACTTCCGCGAGGGCCTGGCCGCCTTCACGGAGCGGCGGGACGCCCGGTTCGAAGGCCGATAGGGGGTCGCATGGAGTTCCAGGACATCGTGTACGAGGTCGCCGACCGCACGGCGGCGATCACGCTCGACCGGCCGGACCAGCTCAACGCCCTGAGCCCGCACATGATCCGCGAGCTGCGGCAGGCCTACGCCGCCGCCGAGGCCGACGACGACGTGTGGACGATCCTCGTCACCGGCAACGGCCGGGCCTTCTGCACCGGTGCCGACGTCGGTGAGATACCGGAGGACGGGCGGGTGGTCTACGACGAGCCGTACCTGTCGACCTACCCGCAGTGGGAGGCGCCCCAGGAGGGCACGCCGCCGTTCCGCACCATGACCAAGCCCATCATCACGGCCGTCAACGGCCTGTGCTGCGGCGCCGGCCTCGACTGGGTGACCACCGGCGACATCACCATCGCCTCCGACCGGGCCGAGTTCTTCGACCCCCACGTCAGCATCGGCCTCGTCTCCGGCCGGGAGATGGTGCGGCTGGCCCGGGTCCTGCCGACCGGCATCGCCATGCGCATCGCCCTCACCGGCCGGCACGAGCGGATGGGCGCCACGCGGGCCTACGAGCTCGGGCTGGTGTCGGAGGTGGTCGAGCACGACCGCCTGCTCGAGCGGGCGCACGAGCTCGCCGCCATCGTCAACCGCAACGCCCCGCTCGCCGTGCGGGGGACCCGGCTCGCCATCCGCAAGGGCCTCGACCTCCCGCTGCACGAGGCCGAGATCCTCGCCGAGACGTTCCGGGAGCGGGTCCTCCGGACCGACGACGCCAAGGAGGGCCCCCGGGCGTTCATGGAGAAGCGGGCACCGAAGTGGACCGCGTCATGAGCGGCTTCGGGACGATCCGCTACGAGACGTCGCCGGACAAGGTCGCCACCATCACGCTGAACCGGCCCGAGGTGCTCAACGCGTTCGACCGCCAGATGTGCGAGGAGATGCGCGCGGCCTGGAAGCTCGTGAAGGACGACCCCGGGGTCAACGCCGTCGTGCTGCGGGCCGAGGGCGACCGGGCCTTCTGCGCCGGCCTCGACACCGGCAAGAGCTACGGCCAGCCCGAGGACGTCTGGAACCACGAGGACCCCGGCGAGCTCCTCAGCCCGAAGTGGCAGAAGGTGTGGAAGCCGGTCGTGTGCGCCGTCCAGGGCATCTGCACGGCGGGCGCCTTCTACTTCGTCAACGAGGCCGACGTCGTCATCTGCTCGGAGGACGCGACCTTCTTCGACTCCCACGTCACCTACGGCCTGGTGTGCGCGCTCGAGCCGGTGGGCCTGATGCGCAAGGTCGGTCTGGCGCAGTCCCTGCGGATCGCGCTGATGGGCAACGACGAGCGGGTGACGGCCGGGACGGCGCTGCAGATCGGGCTGGTGACCGAGGTGGTCGAGCGGGTCGAGCTCTGGGCCCGGGCCCACGAGATCGCCGCGGGGATCGCCGCCAAGCCGAGCTCCGCGACCCAGGGCACGGTCCGGGCCATCTGGGAGTCGCTCGACCGGCCCTACCGGGCGGCGATGGAGCAGGGCCTGATCTACACCCGGCTCGGCAACCCCGTGGGCCAGGCCGAGATCGCCCGGAACCCGCCGGTGAAGCGCCCGCCGAGGCTGCGGTGACGCTGTCCGCGCGCATCGCCGAGGTCCTCGCGATCGACCCGTCGGCGGGCGCGATCTGCTTCGACGGGACCTGGTACCCGTACGGCCGGCTCGCCGGCACGGTCGAGCAGGCGGCGGCGCTCGTGGCGGAGCCCGGCACCGAGGTCGGCATCCTCCTGCGCAACCGGCCGGTCTGCGTCGGCCTCCTGCTCGGCGTGCTCCGGGCCGGCGGCTGCGTCGTCACGATCAACCCCGGGCGCGGCCGCGAGCGCACGCGGGCGGACATCGCCGGCCTCGACCTCCCGGTGCTGGCGGGCCTGCCCGACGACGTCGCCGACCTCGTGCCCGACGGGGCGCGGGCCACCACGGCCGCCGCCACCGACCTCGGCGTGCCGCTGGCGCGTGGAGAAGGGCGCCCACGACGGCGCCGCCACCCGGCCCGGCGTGGCCGTGCGCATGCTCACCAGCGGCACCACCGGTCCGCCGAAGAGGATCGACCTCACGTACCAGACCCTGGAGCGGGTGCTCGTCGGCGCGAAGCACTACGGGTCCACGCACGAGACCGGCGCCCGGCTCCGCCGGGGCGTCGCCGTGGTGAACTCACCGCTCGTCCACCTGGGCGGTCTGTTCCGGGTCCTGACCTGCGTCACCGACGGACGGCCGTTCGCGCTCCTCGAGCGGTTCACCGTCGAGGGCTGGGTCGACGCCGTTCGCCGGCACCGGCCGGCCACCGCCAGCCTCGTGCCGGCGGCGCTGCGGATGGTGCTCGAGGCCGATCCCGACCCCGCCGACCTCGACAGCCTCCGCTCGGTGGTGTCGGGCACCGCGCCGCTCGACCCGGACGACGCCGACGAGTTCGAGGCCCGCTACGGCGTCCCCGTCCTCGTCTCGTACGCCGCCACCGAGTTCGGCGGCGGCGTCGCCGGCTGGAACATCCGGGACCACCGGGCCCACTGGGCCGCCAAGCGGGGCAGCGTCGGCCGGGCCCAACCCGGCTGCGAGCTCCGCGTCGTCGACCCGGTGTCCGGTGCAGTGCAGCCGCCCGACACGGACGGCCTGCTCGAGGTGCAGGCCGAACAGTTGGGCGACGGTGGCTGGGTCCGCACGACCGACCTGGCCCGCATCGACGCCGACGGCTTCGTGTTCATCCTGGGCCGGGCCGACCAGGCCATCATCCGGGGCGGCTTCAAGGTGCTGCCCGAGGACGTCAAGGCGGCGCTGGAGCGGCACGACGCGGTGCGCTCCGCCGCCGTCGTGGCCCGGGACGACCACCGCCTCGGCGCGGTCCCGGTCGCCGCCGTCGAGCTGAAGGACGGTGCCACGGCCACCGCCGGCGACCTGCTCGCCTACGCCGGCACGGTGCTCGCCCGCTACGAGGTGCCCACCGAGATCAAGCTGCTGGCCCCGCTGCCCCGCACGGACTCGGGCAAGGCCGACCTGGCCGCCGTCGCCGCGCTGTTCGAGGAGAGCTGACCGTGGACCTGCGCTACTCCGACGCCGACGAGGCGTTCCGCAAGGAGGTGCGGGCCTGGCTCGACGAGGCCGTGCCCGCCTACGGCGCGCCGCCCCCGCCCGGGGACTGGGACGCCCGCCGGGCGTACGACACCGGCTGGCAGCGGCGGATGCACGACGCCGGCTACGCCGGCCTCAACTGGCCGGTGGCGTACGGCGGGCGGGGGCTGCCGGCCACCCAGCAGCTGGTGTTCCTCGAGGAGTACGCCGCCTCGGGCGCCCCCTACGTGGGCATCAACTTCGTCGGCACCGCCCACGCCGGGCCGACCCTCATCGCGGAGGGCACGGAGGAGCAGCGGGCGTACCACCTCCCTCGCATCCTCCGGGGCGAGACCGTCTGGTGCCAGGGCTTCTCCGAGCCGGAGGCCGGGTCCGACCTCGCCTCGCTCCGCACCCGGGCCGTGCGCGAGGGCGACGAGTACGTCGTGACCGGCCAGAAGATCTGGAGCACCCGGGCGCACGTGGCCGACTGGTGCGAGCTGCTCGTGCGCACCGACCCCGACGCCCCCCGGCACCGGGGCATCACCTGGCTCATCCTCGACATGCACCAGCCCGGCGTCGAGGTCCGCCCCATGAAGACCATCGACGGCCAGAGCCACTTCTGCGAGGTGTTCCTCGACGGCGCACGCGTGCCGGTGACCGACCGGGTGGGGGACGAGAACGACGGCTGGCGGGTCACCAACGTCACCCTGCGCTTCGAGCGGGGCACCGCGTTCGCCCAGCACATCATCACGCTGCGGTCCCAGCTCCGGCGACTGGCCGGGCTGGCCGGCGACGCCGCCGGCGACCCCGGGTTCCGGCGCCACGTCGGCCGGCTCGACGCCCGCATCGACGCCCTGTGGCGGATGACCCAGCGGTGCGTCACCGAGGCGGAGGCGTCGGGGCTCCCGTCCCCGCTCGGATCGGCGGTGAAGCTCGGCTACAGCGAGCTCGGCCAGGAGATCGCCGCGCTGGGCATGCGGCTCCTCGGCCGGCGGGCCATCGCCGCCGGTGGTCCCGAGACCGACGAGGCCCGGGTGGTGCACGACTACCTCTGGTCGTTCCAGTACACGATCGCGGCGGGCACCTCCCAGATCCAGCGGAACCTGATCGCCGAGCGGATCCTCGGGATGCCGCGGTGACCGAGCTGGTTCTCGCGGGCATGCGGGTGCTCGACTACGGGCGCTTCATCGCCGCGCCCTGGTGCAGCGCGATCCTCGCCGACATGGGAGCGGACGTGATCCGCGTCGAGAAGCGCGAGGGCGGCGAGGACCGGTGGGTGCAGGCGGTCACCGAGGGCGGGGAGGGCGGCACCTTCCTCCAGTGCAACCGCAACAAGCGGTCCCTCACCCTCGACTCGACGACGGCCGAGGGGGCCGAGGTCACGCGGCGGCTGGTGGCCGGCGCGGACGTGGTCGTCGCCAACATGCCCGCGGCCGGCATGCGGGCCAGCGGGCTCGACTACGACTCGCTCCGGGCGGTGAGGCCCGACATCATCCTCGCCAGCGCGACCGCCTACGGCGAGGGCGGCCCCGACAGCGGGCGCGTCGGCTTCGACGGCACCGGCCAGGTGCTGTCCGGCGCCGTGTACCGCCAGGGCCTTCCCGACCAGCCGATCCGCACGGTCGTCCCCTACGCCGACTTCGGCACGGCGCTCACGCTGGCGATCGGCGTGACGATGGCCCTCCTCCACCGGGAGCGGACCGGCGAGGGGCAGCACGTCGAGGGTGCGCTGCTCCCCACCGCGCTGATGATGTCGAACGCCTTCCTCATCGAGCGCGACCTGCTCGGCACCGAGAAGCCCCGCATGGGCAACCGGGGCACGTCGGTGGCGCCCTGCGACCTCTTCCGGGTCGAGGACGGCTGGGTGCTGGTGCAGGTCGCGGGCCAGCCGATGTTCAAGCGCTGGTGCCGCCTCGTCGGGCGCGAGGACCTGTTCGACGACCCGCGCTTCGCCGACGACGACCTGCGCTGGGAGCACGGCGACGTCCTGAACGACCTGATGCAGGACTGGTGCACCGGCAGGACCAGGGCCGACGCCCTGGCGCTGCTCGACGCCGCCCGGGTGCCCGCGGCGCCGCTGCACTCGCCCCAGGACGTGCTCGACGACGCGCACGTGGCCGAGATGGGCTACCTCCGGCGCGTTCCCTTCCCGGGGGCGCCCCGGCCGGTGCCGATCGTCGAGACGCCGTTCCGCATGTCGGCCACGCCGGGGACCATCCGCCGCCGGGCCCCGCTGCTCGGTGAGCACACCGACGAGATCCTCGACGAGCTCGGGTACGCCGCGGGGCAGATCGCCGACCTCCGAGCGCACGGGATCGTCTGAGCAGGCCACGCGAGAAGGGATCCGACCAGTGACCAGAGCGATCGACGGACTCGTCAACGTCGACTTCGGCGACCAGCGGCAGCCCGACTGGATGGTCCGCGTGAAGGAGGACTACTTCAAGGGCGGCGAGTCCTTCTTCAAGAGCCCCGAGCTGCACGAGCTGCTCGAGGACATGGACGCCAACGGGGTCGAGAAGGCGATCCTGATGTCGAGGGTGGGCGCGACCGGCGAGGACCGCGCCGTCCGCTTCGTCGAGGCCGCGCCCGAGCGGTTCGCCCTGGCCGTCGGCGGGTTCAACCTGCTGCGGCCGATGAAGGCGCTGCGGGCGATCGAGTCGTTCGTGCGGGACCACCCCGTGGCCTACGCGGTCGTCGGGCCCAGCTTCTGGGGCGACGGCATGTACCCGCCGAGCGACGCCGTCTACTACCCGCTCTACACGAAGTGCTGCGAGCTCGACCTGCCGCTCTGCGTCAACACCGGGATCCCCGGACCGCCGATCCCGGCCGAGGCCCAGAACCCGATCCACCTCGACCGGGTGTGCATCCGGTTCCCGGAGCTGCGGCTCTGCATGATCCACGGCGCGGATCCGTGGTGGGACACCGCCATCCGGCTCATGATCAAGTACCGGAACCTGCGGCTGATGACCTCGGCGTGGTCGCCGAAGTACCTGCCCGACTCGCTGCTGCACTACATGCGCACCCGCGGCAAGGACCGCATCCTCTTCGCGTCCGACCACCCGGTGCTGTCGATGCAGCGCTGCCTGGGCGAGGCCGCCGCCCTCGACCTGCCGGACGACGTGCGGGACGCCTGGCTGTACGGCAACGCGGAGGCGTTCTTCTTCCCCGCCGCGAGCCGGGAGGGCTAGCGGGGGACCGCCGGAAATCACTACTGTGCGATTTAGGAAAGCGCCGCTACCGGACGTCGAGCGGGCGCCGACCACGGAGGGAACACCATGGACGCCAGGCCGATCGACGCCGACAACCACTACTACGAGACGCTCGACGCGTTCACGCGGCACCTCGACCCGAAGTTCGCCGAGCGGGGCGTGAAGCCGGTCCGGGACGGCAAGCGGGTGAAGCTCCTCATCGGGGGCAAGGTGAACGGCTTCATCCCCAACCCCACGTTCGACCCGATCATCGTGCCCGGGTGCCTCGACGCGCTGTTCCGGGGCCAGATCCCCGAGGGCGTCGACCCCCGCAGCCTCATGCAGGTCGAGCCCCTGCGCGAGGAGTACCGCGACCACGACCGCCGCATCGCGGTCATGGACGACCAGGGCATCGGCGCGGCCCTGCTGTTCCCCACGCTCGGTTGCGGCGTGGAGGAGGCGCTCCGCCACGACGTCGGGGCGACGATGGCCAGCCTGTCGGCGTTCAACCGCTGGCTCGAGGAGGACTGGGGCTTCGACTACCGGGGGCGCATCCTGGCGGCCCCGATGCTGTCCCTCGCCGACCCGGACGCCGCGGTGGCCGAGGTCGAGTCCCTCCTCCAGCGCGGCGTGCGGATCGTCCACGTGCGCCCGGCCCCGGTGCCCGGCCCCAACGGCACGAGCCGGTCGCTCGGCGACAAGCTCCACGACCCGGTGTGGGCCCGGATCGCCGAGGCCGGCGTGCCGGTCGCCTTCCACCTCGGCGACAGCGGCTACGAGGCGCGCTTCGGCTCGGCGTGGGGCGGGCGCGGCGACTTCGGGTTCGGCAAGAGCGACCCGCTCGGCCACGTGCTCAGCGAGGGGCGGGCGATCCACGACACGGTGGCCTCCCTCGTCGTCCACGGGGTGTTCCGTCGCCACCCGACGCTGCGCGTCGCCAGCATCGAGAACGGCTCCGACTGGCTGCACGTGCTGGTGAAGCACCTGCGCAAGCAGGCGAACCAGACGCCCTGGGCGTTCGCCGAGGACCCGCTCGACACGATCCGCCGGCACGTCTGGTGCACGCCGTACCTCGAGGAGGACCTCGGGGCGCTGGCCGACCTCGTGGGCACCGACCGCATCCTCTTCGGCTCCGACTGGCCGCACGGCGAGGGGACCGCCCACCCGCTCGACTTCGCCGAGGAGCTCGGCGGCTTCGACGATCAGGCCGTGCAGCGGATCATGCACGACAACGCCGTCGAGCTGCTCGGCTCGGCCCCGTGAGCGACGAGCCGACGTCCCACGCCGCGCTCTGGGGCGAGGTCGAGGCCTGGCTCCGGGACAACTGGGACCCCGACCTCACCGTCGACGCCTGGTGGAAGGCGGTGGCGGCCGCCGGCTGGACCGCGCCCCACCTCGCGCCGGAGCAGGGCGGCCGCGGGCTGAGCAGGCGGAGCCAGGCCGTGGTCCGCAAGTGCTTCGCCGACTTCGGCGCCCTCCGGCCGCCCGGGGGCCTGGGTCTGCTGATGGCGGCGCCGACGATCCTCGTCCACGGGACCCCCGAGCAGATCGCCCGGCACGTGACCCCGATCCTCGAGGGCCGGCTCGGGTGGTGCCAGCTGTTCAGCGAGCCCGGCGCCGGCTCCGACCTCGCGGGGCTGACCACCCGGGCCCGGCGCGACGGCGACCGGTGGACCATCACCGGGCAGAAGGTGTGGTCGTCGCAGGCCATGCAGTGCGACTACGGGATGCTGCTGGCGCGCACGGACTTCGACGTGCCCAAGCACAAGGGCATCTCGTGGTTCGCGTTCAAGCTCGACCAGCCGGGCGTCACCATCCGCCCGCTGCGGGAGATGACGGGCGACGCCGTGTTCAACGAGGTGTTCCTCGACGGCGCGGTGGTCGACGACGCCGATCTCATCGGCGGCGAGGGCAACGGCTGGCGGGTGACCCAGACGACCCTGCACTTCGAGCGCACCGGCATCGGCGCGGGGGGTGGCCACGCCGGCTTTCCCGAGCCGGGTCCCCGGGGCGGCATGCTCGGCCGCCGGGCCGGCGACGCCGCCCGGGAGGAGGCCCCGAACGCGAAGCTCACGCTCGGGTACGAGGACGTCCTGGCCCTGGCGAGGAGCGCGGGGCGGGCCGGCGACCCGCTGGTCCGCCAGCAGATCGCCCGGCTCTACAGCGACACGCGGACGGGCGTGTGGAACGCCCAGCGGAGCAGGGCCGAGGCCCAGCGCGGCGGGGGGCAGGCGGTGGCGAGCATCGGCAAGCTGACCCAGACCCGCATCGTGCAGCGCGCCGCCCGGCTCAGCGCGGCGATCACCGGTGCCCACGGCACCCTCGCCGGCGACGACGGCGCGGCCGGCGGGGCCTTCACCAAGGCGCTGGTCTTCTCCCCGGCGTCGTCGATCTACGGCGGCACCGACGAGATCCAGCGCAACATCGTCGCCGAGCGGACCCTGGGCCTGCCCCGGGATCCGGCGCCCGACCGCGACCGCCCCTACGGCGACGTGCTGAGGAACGGCTAGGGGCGGTCCGCCCGCTCCATCCGGTCGAGGGCGGCGTCCATGGCGTCGCGGCGCTCGGCGTAGGCCTCCCGGGACGTCCCGTGGGTGACCCCGATGTCAGCGGCCTGGCACCACGCGCGTCGGCCGAGCATACATCTAGAGGTTTCGCTACGCTGACGTGCTGATGAGCACCACCACCCGACACTGGCCTCCGACCCCCGGGACGCCGCCGGAGGGAGCTCGGCTGACCGCCGACGTCGTGGACGTCGACCTGGCGACCAACGCGCCGTTCGCCGGCGGCCCTCCCCACGCGGCGTTCGACGCACTGCGCCGCAGCGGCGGCATCGCGTGGCACGCCGAACCGCCGACCGCGGGACTGCTCGGCGACAACCCGATGATCCGGTTCGTCGACAGCCCCGGGTTCTGGGTCGTCACCTCGCACGCACTGGTGGCCGAGGTCGACCGGGACCAGGAGCGGTTCTCGTCGGAGGCGGGCAGCACCTTCCTGCCGTCGCTCGCCGAGGACAGCCTCGCGATGTTCCGCCAGATGATGCTGAACATGGACCACCCGGGCCACAGCCGGCTGCGGCGCATCCTGCAGCCGATCTTCACGCCCCGGTCGATCGAGCGGCTCCGGGCGTCGGTGCAGGACAACGTGACCGAGATCCTCGACGGGGTCGAGGGCCGCTTCGACCTGGTGGAGACCGTCGCGGCCGAGCTGCCGGTGCGGGTGCTCGCCGACCTGTTCGGGATGCCCCGCGAGGACCGGCACCTCATCTACCAGTGGAGCAACGCGCTGCTCGGGGCCGACAACCCGAGCCAGGCCCGGCACGCCGAGGAGTCGATGCTGGCGCTGGCGGGGATGATGGAGTACGGCCTGGCCATGGCCGCCGAGCGCCGGGCCGACCCGCACGACGACATCGTCAGCCGCATCGTCACCGCCGAGGTGGAGGGCGAGCGGCTGTCGGACACCGAGTTCCAGATGTTCTGGCTGCTGCTCGTGGTCGCGGGCAACGAGACGACGCGCAACGCCGTGTCGGGCTCGGTGGTGGCGCTGCACGAGCACGGGCTGTGGACCTGGCTGGCGGAGCACCCCGAGCAGCTCGTGCCCGCGGTCGAGGAGCTGCTGCGGTACGTGTCCCCGGTGCAGCAGTTCCGCCGCACGGCGACGAGGGACACGGTGCTCGGCGACCAGGAGGTCCGGGCCGGCGACAAGGTGGTCATCTGGTTCGGCGCCGCCAACCGCGATCCGGACGTCTTCGCCGAGCCGCACCGGCTGGACCTGCGCCGCGACCCGAACCCGCACGTCGCGTTCGGCGTCGGCCCCCACTTCTGCCTCGGTGCCCACCTGGCCCGGCTGGAGGCGGCCGAGATGCTGCGCGGCCTGCTCGACCGGGCGCCGGACCTGGAGGTCGGCGAGCCGGTGCGGATGGCCTCGAACTTCATCGCCGGCATCGCCCACCTCCCGGTCCGCATCGCGCCCTGAGAACCGGACTGTCCATGCCGCGCAAGCGCTGCTACCGGCGTGGACCGTCGGGTACTGTCGTGCAGCGAGAACGGAGCGGTGAAGAGACGCGATGCCGAAGCAACCCACCCAGCGCGACGACCGGTCCGCCCGTGCCAAGCCCCGGGAGAAGCCCCAGCAGATCGCCGACGAGCTGCGGCGGCTCATCATCAGCGGCGAGCTCGACGAGGGTGACTCGCTCGGCCACGAACCCGAGCTGATCGAGCGGTTCGGCGTCTCCCGGCCGTCGCTGCGGGAGGCGCTGCGCATCCTCGAGGCCGAGGGGCTCATCACGGTGGTGCGCGGCGTGCAGGGCGGCGTGCGGGTGCACCGGCCCGACCAGCGGCTCACGGCGCGCACCGCCGCGCTCGTGCTGCAGGCCCGCAACGTCTCGCTCGCCGACGTCTTCGAGGCCCGCACGATCATCGAGCCCGCCGCCGTCCGGCTGGTGGCCGGCGCCCGCAACCGCCGCACCGCCGCGAAGCGGCTCCGGGCCCTGATCGCAGTGGAGGAGGAGGCCATCGACGACCCCGGGGCCTTCGGGCAGGCGAACGCACGCTTCCACGAGGAGCTCGTGGCCATGGCGGGCAACCAGACCCTCAACATCGTGGCCGAGATGCTGAACGAGGTCGTGGCCCGGGCCGTGACCGAGGTCAGCCAGGTCGACGCCAACGGGTCCGACGCCACCCGCCGCCGGGGCGTGCGGTCGCAGGAGCGCCTGGCCTCGCTGATCGAGGCCGGCGACGTCGACGGCGCCGAGGAGCACTGGCGCACCCACATGGGTGTCGTCGGTCGCGTCATGCTCGGCCAGCAGGCCAAGACCGTCATCGACCTCCTCGACCACTTCTGAGCCCTCGTGACCGACTCCGACGCCAACACCCTCGACACCGCGGCCGGCGCCGACTGGCAGCGCCGCGTCGTCGGGCGCTCGCTCCGGACGGCGGCGGAGCGCTCGGTCGATCGCGGCCGCACCCTGATCGCGGCGGCGGCGACGGTCCTCGAGCGGGCCAACGGCGAGGACATCACCGTCCAGGAGGTCGCCGACGAGGCGGGCCAGTCGCTCCGGACGCTCTACCAGTACTTCGAGAGCAAGGACGACCTGCTCCTGGCGCTCTTCGAGGAGGCGATGCGCACCTACGCGCAGCTGATCGAACGGGCCATCGGCGAGCTCACCGACCCGCTCGACCGGCTGGCCGGCGCCATGGTGGCCGCGATCCGCATGCCCGAGGTGAGCGGCACCGGCTTCGACCGTGGCCTCGTGCGGCTGCGGCTGAAGCTGTCGGAGGTCCAGCCGGATCTGGTGGGCCGGGCCCAGGCCGCGGTGGCGACGCTCCTCCGGGGGCTCGTCGAGTCGGCGCAGGCCGCCGGCCGGATCCACGTCGACGACCCGGACGGGGCGACGTTCATGTTGCTGTCGCTCAACGCCGCCTACATCACCACCGAGACCGTCGGCAACGACGCCCCGGTGGGCCGGCCGGAGATCCGTGCGGTCGCCGGGTTCTGCCTCCAGGGACTGGGCGCCGAGCTCGACGACGGCTGGTACGAGCGGGTGGAGTCGAAGCTGCAGCTGCCCACCGGCCCGCGCCGCCCGCGGCGGCGGCCACCCCGGCGGTCCACCGCCAGGCGTTCGTAGCGCTCGGGTCGGCTAGAGCGACAGGATGGTGGCGGCCGCCGTGCCGGGGGCGCCGTAGACCTGGGCGAAGCCGACCCGAGGCGTGCCGGGGACCTGCCGCTCGCCGGCCCGCCCCCGCAGCTGGAGGACGAGCTCGTGCACCTGCCGGAGGCCGGAGGCCCCGATCGGCTCGCCGTTGGCGATCAGGCCGCCGTCGGTGTTGATCGGCATCGGGCCGGCGATCTCCGTCGCCCCGTCGGCGAGGAGCTTCTCCTGCTCGCCGTCGGCGCAGAAGCCGTTCTCGGCCATGTGGATGACCTCGGCGCCGGCGTCGGTGTCCTGCAACTGGATCACGTCGACGTCCTCCGGCCCGATCCCCGCCTGCTCGTACGCGGCCCGGGACGCGTAGACGGTGGGGGAGACGTCCTCCTCGACGGCGGCCCAGCTCGTGTTGACCTCGTACGCGCCGTAGTTGCGCGTGCGGATCGCGGTCGCCCGCACGTAGACCGGCGTGTCGGTGTAGCGGTGGGCGATGTCCGCCCGGCACATGACGACCGCGGCGGCACCCTCGTCGGGAGCGCAGAACATGTAGGCGGTGAGCGGGTGGTTGAGCACCGGGGAGCCCAGGATGTCCTCCTCGGAGATCGGCTGGCGGCGGAAGGCGTTCGGGTTGCGGGAGCCGTTGCGGTAGTTCTTCGCCGCCACCCTGGCGAGGGTCGCCGGCGAGATGCCGTGGTCGTGCATGTACCGGTTGATCTTCATGCCGAAGAACTTGGTGGTCACGTACTGGCCGTTGTCGGCGTACCAGGCCGGCATGTTGACGAGGGTGGGGTCGGCCTTGAACGCACCGCGCGGGTGCTTGTCCATCCCGACGGCGATGCCGATGTCGCCGGCCCCGGCCCGGATGGCGCCGGCCGTCTGCTGGATCGCGCTGGCCGCGGTGGCGCAGGCGTTGAACACGTTGGTGAAGGGGATCCCGGTCAGGCCGAGCAGCCCGGTCAGCGGGTCGGTCTGCGCCACCTCCCAGCTCCCGCCGAAGGCGAACTGCACGTCCGGCCACGTCACCCCGGCGTCCGCGAGGGCGAGCTCGACCGCCTCGGCGCCCATGGCGAACGGGGACTTGTCACCGAACCGGCCGAAGGGGTGGAGTCCCACCCCGATGATGGCCACGTCGTTCATCCTGGGCTCCTCAGCTCGTCGGGGCGCCGGCGTCGGCGACGGGCGCGAACGCGAAGGTCATGACCTCGTCCCCGTCGTCGTCGACGTAGAAGGGGACGACGGCGAGCTCGACATCCATGCCGAAGCGGAGCTTGGCCGGGTCGTTCTCGGTGAGGCGGGCCTCGACCCGCACCACGTCGTCGAGCTGCACGAGCCCGACGCCGAACGGGGTGAAGCTCGCGCCCGTCTCGTCGCCGGCGTAGGGCAGCACGGGCACGAACCCCTGCGTGGTCCAGGCCACCAGGGTCCCGCGCCGGGGGAGCAGCACCTCCGCCATGGTGGCCCCGCCGCAGCGCGGGCAGCGGATCTGCACCGGGAACGTGGCGGCCCCGCACGCGTCGCAGCGGCTCCCGATGAGCTGGGGGGCGTCGGCGGGCCAGGTGAAGACGTCGGCAATGGGCTTCTGCATCAACGATCCTCCGTCATCGGGGCCCCGCGGCGGGCCTCACCGTAGCGGGAAACATCTAGAGGTTCCATCCTCTAGCGTCGTCCTTCATGACCCAGGACCTGCAACACCTGAGCCGGTTCGCCGCCGAGGCCCCCGACCGGCCTGCGGTCGTCCTCGCGGGCGGCGGGTCGCTCACGTACGGGCAGCTGGAGGAGCGCTCGTGCCGGGTGGCGCACCTGCTGCGCAGCCGGGGGCTCGACACGGGCAGCCATGTCGCCGTCCTCCTGGAGAACCGGCTCGAGTTCTTCGAGGTCGCCTGGGCGGCCCTGCGGACCGGGATGTACGTCACGCCGATCAACTGGCACCTGGCGCCCGGGGAGGCCGCGTACATCGTCGAGGACTGCGGTGCGTCGGTGCTGTTCGCCTCGGCCGACCTCGCGTCCCTGGTGGGCGACCTCGGGGCGGGCGGAGCGATCGAGGCGCGCGTCGCGATCGGCGGCCGGCGGCCCGGGTTCGACGACTACGAGGAGGCCGTCGCCGGCCAGCCGGCCTCCCGGCCGGAGGGCGAGAGCGAGGGGAACTGGATGTTCTACTCGTCGGGCACCACCGGCCGGCCCAAGGGCATCAAGCCGCCGGTCGTCGGCACGCCGCTCGGTGCGCCCACGCCGTTCGGCATGCTCGTGCAGGGCCTCTACGGGGCCGGTGGCGACACGGTGTACCTGAGCCCCGCACCGCTGTACCACGCCGCCCCGGCGGGGTGGACCAATGCCGTCCAGCGCCTCGGCGGCACGGTCGTCGTCATGGACCGGTTCGACCCGGTCCACGTCCTGGAGCTGATCGAGCAGCACCGGGTCACCCACGTGCAGTTCGTCCCCACCCACCTCGTCCGCCTCCTCAAGCTCCCGGCCGCCGAGAGAGCGCGCTACGACCTGTCGAGCCTGCGGGCGGTCGTGCACGCCGCCGCGCCGTGCCCGCCCGAGGTGAAGCGGGCGGCCATCGAGTGGCTCGGCCCGGTGGTGTACGAGTACTACTCCGGCAGCGAGGGGGTGGGCTTCTGCGCCATCGATGCGGAGGAGTGGCTGGCCCACCCCGGATCGGTCGGCCGGTCGCTGCTCGGCACCGCCCACATCGTCGGGCCCGAGGGCGAGGAGCTGCCGCCCGGCAGCGAGGGCCAGGTGTGGTTCGAGACCCCCAACCGCTTCGAGTACCACGGCGACCCCGAGAAGACCGCCCGCGCCTACGACGAACGGGGGTGGAGCACGCTCGGTGACGTCGGCCGGCTCGACGAGGAGGGGTACCTGTACCTCACCGACCGGGTCTCGAACATGATCATCAGCGGCGGGGTCAACATCTACCCGCGCGAGGTGGAGGACGTGCTGGTGCTCCACCCGGCGGTCGCCGACGCCGCCGCCATCGGCATCCCGCACCCCGACATGGGCGAGGCCGTCCGCGCCGTCGTGCAGCTCGACGGCGCCGCGCCCGGGAGCCGCCCTCGCCGAGGAGCTGATCGCCTTCTGCCGGGCGCGCATCGCCCACTTCAAGTGCCCCACGTCGGTGGTGTTCGTCGAGGAGCTGCCGCGCCTGCCCAGCGGCAAGCTGGCCAAGCGGATGCTGCCGAGCGAGGTGCGTGGCCTCACGGGGAGCTGAGGCGCAGCTCGGTGTGGGGGAGCCGCAGGCGGGCGCCGATCGCCTCGAGGCCGGCGGCGTCCACCGGTGCGCCGAGCCCGCGCAGGCAGAACGTGACGAGTCCGGCCGCGTCGGGCCGCGGCACGCCGACGTCGTTGCCGAGGGTGTCGGTGGTGGTGACCGCGGTGTTGAGCGCGAGGAGCAGGAACGTCGCCGCCGCGCGGTCCACCGCAGGGATCCGGCCGGCCGTGGCTGCGTCGTCGACGAGCTCGGCGACGAGCGCCGTGACCGGCAGCTGCGAGCGGCCGACGAGGTGGGGCTGCACCTCGGACAGGTTCACGCGCAGCCGGGCCAGCGCGACGTCGACCCCGCTCCGGGTGAGCCCGGGCAGCCTCGCCGCGGTGAGCAGGGCACCCGCCAGGCGCTCCAGCGGATCGTCGAGGTCCACGATCGCCTCCCGGATCGACCGGGCGTAGGCGCCCATGGCCTCCTCGAACACGGCGAGGAGCAGGTCGTCCTTGCTCTCGAAGTACTGGTAGAGCGTGCGGAGCGAGGTCCCGGCCTCGTCGGCCACCTCCTGGACGGTGAGGCCCTCGCCGTGGGAGCGCTCGAGCAGCGCCGCCGCCGCCCGGACCAGCGCCGAGCTCCGATCGATCGATCGCTTCCGGGCCGTGCGCAACGAGCGGCCGACGACCCGGCGGTGCCAGTCCACGCCGGCGTCGAGCGGGCCCGCCGGCGCGTTTGACATGGAAGGGAGCCTAACCCTGGCGGCCGCCGGACCGGTAGCAGCCGTACCGTCCAAGTGCATCCCGGTACTACGATCCTGCAAGTCAGGCTTTCCAGCGACACGAGGGGACCGAAGCGGATGATCACCGACGACCACGTGCGGGTCGAGCGCGACGGCCACGTCACCACGGTCACCCTCGACCGGCCGGGCACGCGCAACGCCTGCTCCATGAACATGTGGCTGGCGATCCGGGACGCGTTCCGCGAGATCCCGGCCACCGACGCCCGCTGCGTCGTGCTCACCGGGGCGAACGGCGACTTCTGCTCCGGCGCCGACGTCGTCAGCAAGGGCCCGGATCCGGGCTGGGAGGGCAACAAGCTCACCGCGATGCGGCGGCTCGCCGAGTCGGTTCTCGCCGTGCACGACTGTCCCGTCCCCGTCATCGTCAAGGTCGACGGCGTGGCCGTCGGTGCGGGGTTCGGCCTGGCGCTCGCCGGCGACATGCTCTGGTGCTCGGACCGGGCCCGGATGTCGGCGCTGTTCGCCAAGCTCGGCCTCAGCCTCGACTACGGCAGCTCCTGGCTCCTCGCCCGGCGCATCGGCATCCACCGGGCGAAGGAGGTCGCGCTCACCGCCGAGATGCTCGGCGCCGACCGCATCGGCGAGCTGGGCCTCGCCAACGGTGTCGTGCCCGCCGACCAGCTCGACACCGTGGTGGCCGAGGTCGCGCAGCGGATCGCCGGCGGACCGCCGATCGCCAACTCGATGACCAAGCGGATGCTCGACAACGCCGCGGGCTCGTCGCTCGCCCAGGCCCTCGAGTCCGAGGCGATGGCCCAGAACGTGAACCTCGGCACCAAGGACATGGCCGAGGCCCTGCAGGCGTTCGGCGAGAAGCGGGCGCCGGTCTTCGAGGGGCGGTGAACAGGGCTGACATGGGCGTCCTCGCACGTGACCCGGACGAGGTGGCCGCCACGCTGGGCCGGTGGCTCGGCGACGTCGCCGGTGTCGCCCGGCCCGTGGTCACGGCCGTGTCGATCCCCGGCGCGACCGGCTGGTCCAACGAGACGATCCTGTTCGACGCCTGCTGGGGCGGGGGTGACGAGCGGCGGGCCCGGTCGCTCGTCGCCCGGATCGCGCCGTCCGGCCATCAGGTGTTCCCCGACGACACGTTCGTCCGCCAGCACGCCGTGATGCGCGCACTGGCCGAGCGGTCCGACGTGCCGATGGCACGGATGCGCTGGCTGGAGACGGACCGGTCGTGGTTCGGCCGGCCGTTCTGGTTGATGGACCGGGTCGAGGGTGAGATCCCGAGCGACGTCCCGCCCTACGCCGGCGGAGGGCTGGCTCCACGACGCCACGCCCGCGCAGCAGCGCCGGGCCTGGGACGCCGGCATCGACGCCATGGCGGCGGTCCACCGGGTCGATGTCCACGCGCTCGGGCTGCCCGACGGGCTCTATCCCGCCGCCGAGGACACCCTCGGCTGGCACCTCGACCACGTCGCCCGGTTCCTCGCCTGGGCCGAGGACGGCACCCCGCACCGCCTCGCCCGGCGGGCCCTCGACGTGCTGCGCGCGGCCCGGCCGCCCGAGCCCCTCGAAGGGCCGGGCCTGCTCTGGGGCGACGCCCGCCTGAGCAACGTCATCTACCGCGACTTCGAGGTGGCCGCGGTCCTCGACTGGGAGATGTCGGGCATCGGCGACCCGCTGCTCGACCTCGGGTGGTGGGTGTTCGCCGACGCCGCGCTCACCGAGGGCTCCGGCTGCACCCGGCTGCCCGGCTTCCCCACGACGGCGGAGACGGCGGCCCGCTGGTCTGCGGCCACCGGCCGTTCGGCCGACGCCCTCGGCTGGTTCGAGCAGTTCGCCGGCCTGCGCTTCACCGTGATCATGCTGCGCATGGGCAAGCTCCTGGCCGACCTGGGCCTGGTGCCGCCCGGGTTCGCCCACGACAACCTCGTCAGCCAGGCCCTGGAACGAATCCTCGACTGAGCTAAATTCTCTAGATGTCTTTGTCGCCGGAGGTCTCGTGATGCCCGAGGAAGGCCCCGACGACTGGCACGCCGTCCTCGACGACCTCGCCCACCGTCGCCGGCAGGCCCGCGCCATGGGCGGCGACGACCGCCTGCGAGAAGCACCGGGCCGCCGGGAAGCTCGACGCCCGGGCCCGGATCGACCACCTGCTCGACCCGGCGTCGTTCGTCGAGATCGGCACGCTCGTCGGAGGCGAGGAGGCGCCGGCCGACGCGATCGTGATCGGCTCGGGGACCATCGACGGCCGCCCGGTGCTGGTCGGCGCGGAGGACTTCACCGTCAAGGCCGGGACCATCAGCGGCCCGTCGAACTCGAAGCGCCACCGCATCGCCGAGCTGGCCGTGACCGACCGCGTGCCGCTGGTCATGATCCTGGAGGGGGCCGGCTTCCGCGCCGACGGGCGGCCCCACGGCCGGGCGCCGACCGACCTGCTGGCCCAGGCCCGGTGCTCCGGCCGCATCCCGCTCGTGACCGCCGTGCTCGGTCCGTCGGCCGGCCACGGCGCGCTCGTGGCCCCGATGTCGGACTTCGTCGTGATGAGCCGCCAGGGCTCGATCTTCACGGCCGGCCCGCCGGTGGTCCACGAGTCGCTGGGGGAGACCGTCACCAAGGAGGACCTCGGCGGCCCGGCGGTGGCGCTGGCCAGCGGCCTCGTCCACAACGCGGCCGGCGACGACGCCGGCGCCCTCGACCTCGTGCGCGCCTACCTGGCCTACTTCCCGTCGTCGGCGTGGTCCTACCCGCCGTTCGAGGACGGCGGCGACGACGGCCCCCGCGCCCTCCCCGAGCTGCTCGACATCATCCCCCGGAGCGGCCGGCAGGCCTACGACATGCGCCTGGTCTGCGACGCCGTGTTCGACGCAGGCTCGTGCTTCGAGGTCCAACCCGACTACGGCCCGTCGACGCTGTGCATGCTCGCCCGGCTCGGCGGTCACCCCGCCGCCGTCGTCGCCAACCAGCCGCTCGTGCTGGCCGGGTCGATCGATGCCGACGGCGCCGAGAAGGCGGCCCGGTTCATCACCGTCGCGGACTCGTTCCACCTGCCGCTCGTGTTCCTGTCCGACAACCCGGGAGTGCTGCCCGGGCGGGCGTCGGAGCGGGAGGGCATCCTGCGCAAGGGCGCCCGGATGTTCGCGGCGCAGACGCTGGCGACCACGCCGAAGTTCGAGGTCACGCTGCGCAAGGCCTACGGCTTCGGCTCGATGGTCATGGGGATGATCCCCTACGACGGCCAGTCGGCCGTGTTCGCCCTGCCGGGGGCCACGATGGGGGCGATGGGCGCCTCGGCGATGAGCCGCGCCCGCGGCTCCGATGCCGACGAGGCGGCGCGGCTGCGGGACGCGGAGATCGAGGCGTCCTACGGTTCCGCACGGATGTTCGGCTTCGACGAGCTCATCGACCCCCGCGAGCTCCGCAACCTCCTGCTGCACTCGCTGGAGCGCGCCCTGCACCGCCGGCAGGCGCCCGCCGAGCCGGTCGCCCGCATCGGCGTGGCGCCGTAGACCCCGCGGCCGGACCGCGACCCGACCTACCCACGAGGAGCATCGATGCCCGAGAGCCCGACCACCCGTCGCTTCGCCGACAAGGTCGCCGTCGTCACCGGCGGCGCCTCCGGCATCGGGCTGGCCACCGCCCGCCGCCTCGTCGCGGAGGGTGGGCGCGCCGTGATCGCCGACCTCGCGGCGGAGGCGCTCGCGACGGTGGCCGGCGAGCTCGGCGATGCCGTGGTCGTCGTGCAGTGCGATGTCGCCGTCGAGGACGACGTCGAGCGGCTCGTCGAGACGGCGATGGCGGAGTTCGGTCGCCTCGACATCGCCTTCGCGAACGCCGGCATCGGATCGGCGGCCCGCATCGTCGACCTCGACCTCGCCGAGTGGTCGCGGGTCCTGGACGTCAACCTCACGGGGCCGTACCTGCTGGTCAAGCACGCCGGTCGCCGCATGGGCGCCGGCGGCTCGATCGTCGTCACCGCGAGCCTGAACGCGGTGCAGCCCGGCATCGGCATGGGGGCGTACTGCGCCTCGAAGGCCGGCGTGGCCATGCTCGTGCAGGTCGCCGCCATGGAGCTCGGGCCGGCCGGCATCCGGGTCAACGCCGTCGCGCCCGGCCTCGTGCGCACGGGGCTGACCGCGGGCCTGACCATGTTCCCCGCCATCCTCGACGAGTACGTCGAGAACACCACGCTCGGCCGGTACGCGACGCCCGAGGAGATCGCCAGCCTCGTCGCCTTCCTCGCCTCCGACGAGGCGGGCTTCATCACCGGCTCCCTCCAGCTCATCGACGGCGGCGCCCACACGAAGCGGTATCCCGACATCCTCGGTCGCCTCAGAACCTCTAGGGCGTCGACGGCGGCATCACGACGGTGCGCGTCTCGAGGTACGCCTCGACGCCCTCGGGCCCCATCTCCCGGCCGATGCCCGACGACCGGAAGCCGCCGAACGGGTTCTTCGGCTCGACGATGACGCCCGAGTTGACCGCGCACGTGCCGGTGCGGATCCGGCCGGCGACGGCGACGCCGCGCCCGGGGTCGGCGGTCCACACCGACCCGGAGAGGCCGAAGTCCGAGTCGTTGGCGAGGGCGACGGCGTGATCGAGGTCCTCGTAGGGCACGACCACCAGGACCGGGCCGAAGATCTCCTCGCGGGCGATGCGGCTGTCGTTGTCCACGCCGGCGAACAGCGTCGGCTCGACGTGGAACCCGCCGTCCAGGCCCGCCGGCCGTCCGCCGCCGAACACCAGCCGGGCGCCGCTCGCCCGGCCCTCGCCGATGTAGCCCTCGACCCGGTCGCGCTGGCGGTCCGGAGACGAGCGGGCCGATGTCCGTGTCCGGGTCCCGGGGATCGCCGACGACCAGGGTCCGCAGGTGGTCGACCATCGTGTCGACGACCTCCGCCTGGCGCCGGCGCGGCACGAGGATCCGGGTCTGGGCCGCGCACACCTGCCCGTTGTTCTGCAGCCCCGCATCGAGCAGCTGAGGGACGACGGCAGCGAGGTCGGCGTCGTCGAGGATGATGCCTGCGGACTTGCCGCCGAGCTCGAGCGTGCACCGCTTGAGCAGCTCACCGCAGGTCGAACCGACCGTGCGGCCGGCCGCCGTGCTGCCGGTGAAGGACACCTTGTCCACGAGCGGGTGCGCGACGAGCGTCCGGCCGAGGTCGGCATCGCCGGGCAGGATGCTCACGACGCCCGGCGGGAGCCCGATCTCCACCAGCGCGTCCCCGAGGAGGAACGAGCTCACCGGTGCCTCGGGCGACGGCTTCAGGACGATGGGCGCGCCGGCGACCAGGGCGGCGCCGAGCTTCATGCAGGTGATGAACAGCGGCACGTTCCACGGGACGACGCCCGCGGCCACGCCCACCGGAACCTTCTGGACGAGGCAGGGGCCGATGACGCCGGCCCGCTGCTCCTCGAACGGGAACCGCTCCGCCAGCTCGGCGTAGCCGTCGAGCACCATCGTGGCGGCGAACACCTGCCCGAAGAGCGAGAACTTGGACGGCGAGCCCACCTCGTCGGTGATGAGGGCGGCGAGCTCCCCGGCCCTCGCCTGCAGGGCGAGCGACAGCCGGCGGATGAGCTCGGCGCGCTCCTCGGGGGTCGTGGCGCCCCACGGCCCGGCGAGCGCGGCGGCCGCCCTCGACAGCGCGACGTCGACGTCGGCCGGGCTCGCGAGCGGGACCGTACCCACCGGGTGCCGGTCGTGCGGCGAGGTGACCTCGATCGTCGCCCCCGACGCAGGACGCTCCCAGACACCGCCGACCAGGAGCTCGTGTCGCTCGATCATCGACGCAGGGTACCGACAAACCTCTAGAGGTATCAATCGGCGTCGTGCGTGGCGGGCCACGCGGCCGAGGGTGGTACCTTCCGCCGCAACCGGCAGCAGCGCGGGAGGTCGCAACGCACCATGCGCGTCGTCGTCGCGGCACATCCCTACGTCGGCCATCTGCGGATCCCGGTCCAGCTGGCGACGTACCTCTCCCGCCAGGGTCACACGGTGGCGATCGTGACCGGCACGGGTCACGAGGCCGTGCGCGCCCTCGTCCCGTGGGACTTCCCGACGTTCGCCGTCGACGGCGGATTCGACGCCGCCCGCCTCGCGGCGGTGGTGCCGCCCGACGTCGCTCGGGGGGACGTCGAGGCCGTGGCGTCGATCCTGGTCGGCGGCCGGGCGCCGGCGACGGTGGGCGACCTGGTCCGGGTGCTGGAGCAGTTCCGGCCGGACGTCGTGCTGCGGGACAACACCCACGTCCTCGCCGCCGTGGCGGCGGCCAGAGCGGGTGTGCCCGAGATCTCCCTCCTCCTCATCCCCGAGGCGACGACCCAGGCGGCGCGCCGGGCGTTCACGTCGGTCCAGCGGCGGGCCGGGCTGCCGGTGGCCGGGGACACCGTCTCGTCGGTGCGCAACATCAGCTTCCTGCCCGACGGCTTCTACGAGGACGACGTGCCGGAGGTCGTGCACCGACGGGTCGACCTGGATGCGGGGAGCATCCGGACGGAACCGGACGCCCCGGGCGACGTGGCCCCGGCCGACGTGCTGGCGACGTTCGGCACCGTCTCGTACCCCGTGAAGGTCATCGTCAAGGTCGCCCGCGCGCTCGGCGAGCTCGGCCTGCCCGCCGTCATGGCGGTCGGCCCGCTCCGGCGGCACTTCTGCGACCGGCCGAGGACCGTCCCCGGCAACGTCAGGATCGTCGGGGTCGTCGACCAGGCCCGCGTGCTGCCGGGCTGCCGGCTGTTCATCAGCCACGCGGGCATCAACGGCGTGCGGGAGGCGATCTCGTGCGGCTGCCCCATGCTGGTCGCGCCCCAGCTGGGCGACCAGTTCCACAACGCCCGCCGCTGCCGCCGGCTCGGCTTCGCCCGGGAGCTCGACCTGCGGGCGACGACCAGTTCCGTGGCGGAGTCCATCGCCGCGGCGCTCGACGACCCGGGCCTGCGGCGGGCCGCGGCCGCGCAGCAGCGCGCCCTGCTCGGGGCGCCGAGCGCGCGCGACATCGGCGCCGTCCTCGCGGAGGCGGTGGCGGCGCCATAGGCGGCGGGGGGACCCTGGTCGCACCGTCGTGTCGCCGGTACCCTCGGAGACCATGGGGGAGCCCGGGTGGCCCGGCGCCGGATCGGGGCCCGAGCTGCACGGCCTGCTCCACCACGCCGCCGGGAACGCCGCGGCAGCATCGCCGTCCGGTGGGCGCGCGGCGAGTGGACGTACGCGGATCTGCTCGATGCCGTGGACGCCCGTCGCCGCGCCCTCGGGTCGAGCGTCCTGCCGGGGGACGTCGTGGCCGTGGGCGCCTCCGACACGCTGGACTTCATCCCGACCTACTGGGCGGTTCTCTCCCGCGATGCCGTGGTCGTCCCGGTGGGCCCGGCAACCGGCGGTGCGGACCGGACCCGGGGAGCCGGCGCGGCGGGTGCCAACGTCTCCGTCCACGGTGGACGCGTCGAGAGGCGGGGACCGCCGCCGCGATGGGTGGGCGAGGCGTCCGTCCGGCCGGCCACGGTCCTGCTCACCGCGGGCACGACGGGACGGCCGAAGGCGATCGTCCACAGCCATGCGGGGCTGGCGTGGGGCCTGTGGAACACCGCGAGCGTCGCCGACGAGGTCCTCGGGCGTCGGACGTCGCCCCCCGGGAGCCCGGAGTCCCTCGACGCCGACCTCCGCGCCCGCGTCGCTCCCGGGGAAGCCTCCATCGCCTTCTACACCGGGATGCCGTGGGACACGATCTCGGGCCTCACCGTGTTGCACCGCGCTCTGCTGCTGGGCGACACGCTGGTCGCCCACGCGGGGGTGTTCGACCTGGACGAGCTGATGGGGCTCCTGACGACCTCGACCGTCCACAACCTGGCGCTGGCGCCGTTCATGGCCCGCGCGCTCGTGCGCCAGGTCCGCCACCGGCAACCGCGGATCGACACCCTCCTGCACGTGGGGATCGGCGGGGCCCCGGCCGGTGCCGACCTCGTCGTCGAGGCAGAGGAGCGGCTGGGCTGCCTCGTGACGATCGGGTACGGGTCGACGGAGGCCGGCGGTGCGGTCGCCATGGGTGATCCCCTGGCGCCGCTCGACGTCCGGGCCACGACGGTCGGCCGCCCGCTGGCGTCGGTCGATCTCCGCCTCGAACCACATGCCGGTGATCCGGCGGCCGGTCGAGTGTTCTGCCGGACCCCCGCCGCCATGGTCGGGCTGGTGGAGGACGGGCACGTCGAGGCGGCAGCCGAGTGGCTGGACACGGGCGACCTGGGATCACGGGACGACGACGGCAACCTGCGGCTCCACGGGCGTGCGGACCACATGATCCTCCGGGGCGCACGACGGGTGGACCCGGCGCTGATCGAGACGGCCCTCGAGACGCACGACGCCGTCGACCGGGCCGCCGTGACCGGCGTTCCGAGCCGGCTGGCGGGCGAGCAGGATGTCGTGGCGCTCGTCGTCGCGAGGACGCCGACCGGTGCCGCCGACCTCCGGAAGCACGTGCCCGCGGCTGGGCCCCCAGCTGACGCCCCAGCGTGTGCTGTTCGTGGACCGGCTGCCGTTGACGCCCGATGGCGCCGTACGGCGTCACCTGCTCGGCCCGCTCGCCGCGGGCCGCCGCTGACCGAGGCTCGACGTGGTAGGTCAGCGGCCCGACGACGGCGCCGCCGTGTAGGCGTCGTAGAGATCGCCCACCGTCCGCCACGCACCCAGCTCCGCCTCGTCCAGCATCACGCCCAGGTCCTCGACGACGCACAACAGCTCGTACCGGGCGACCGAGTCGACGAAGAGGTCGTCATCCAACGTGGTCGCCGGTGACAGGGGCATGTCCCACGACATCTCCGCCGCGACATAGGCGA
Source organism: uncultured Acidimicrobiales bacterium (assembly GCA_963759225.1). Classification (GTDB taxonomy): domain Bacteria; phylum Actinomycetota; class Acidimicrobiia; order Acidimicrobiales; family VFJN01; genus ZC4RG19. Next base: position 62,055 of record CAVWYL010000023.1, read on the forward strand.
GAAACCGCTCGAGGCCTACTCTCTCCATCCCCATCCCCTCACGTGCCCGCAACGAGTTTCATCGCCCGCTCACGGCGCGCCGCCCGGCGGGATCGACTGGCGTCCATGAACTCCTCCCAGCGCTCACGGCGCAGGCCGATGATCACCATGTCCCAGTACCTGTTCTGGTAGTACTCGTGGTCGGTGAGCCGCCCCTCGACCGCGAACGCAGGCAGATCGGTCACACTGCTGAACTGGGCCAGATTGAAGTCGACGACCTCGGCATACAGCTTCCGGAACTCCCAGTTGGCGAAGAGGTAGTCGATGAAGAGCTGAGCGCCTTCGAGCGCCCAGCTGCGGCCGACCCGGTCCGGCCGCACCGCCATTGCGATGTGGGCGTGCCGGTGACGCAGGTTGGCGTTGAATGCGAGCACGTGCCCCACGGGCTCGTCAGAGGCAATCGAGCACACGATGAACTGCGCTATGACACTGTGCCACATCATGTGAGTGAAGCCTTCGGGGCTCGGTGTCTCACCCCGAAATCGCCAGCGGAATCCCGTCGCCTCATCGGTCGACAGAGCGAACAGGAAGCCGTAGTCGGCGTCGGTGACGGGCCGGAGGTACACCCGCCGGCCCTCGAGGGATGGGCCGTCGACCGGTGCGCCGCGGGGCTCAACTCATCCGTGTCTGCCCTCAAGTCATCCGTGTTTTCCATTGTGACCCACGCTAGAAGTAGCGATCGTGTGAGTCTAGGGTCGGTCGTGTGGCTGTCGAAGCGAGCCCGTCGGTCCGGCTCACGGAGCTGACGTCGTGCGGCGGGTGTGCCGCCAAGTGGGGTGCGTCGCTCCTGGGGGACCTGGTGTCGGGCATCGCGTCCGACCGTGACGGGCTGCTGGTCGGGCTGGCCCCGGCGGACGACGCCGCCGTGGTCGAGGTGGCCCCGGGCGTCGCGCTGGTGTCGACCACCGACTTCTTCCCCCCGCTGGTGGACGACCCCCGCGACTACGGCGCCATCGCGGCGGCGAACGTGTGCAGCGACGTGTTCGCCATGGGCGGAGAGGTCCTGGTGGCGCTGAACATCGCCGCGTTCCCCGAGTCGCTGCCACCGGCGGTCATCCGCGCGATCTTCGAGGGCGCCGCCGAGGTGGTGGCCGAGGCGGGCGGCGTGGTCGCCGGCGGTCACACGATCCGGTCGCCGGAGCCGATCTTCGGGCTGGCGGTCCAGGGGCTGGTCGCGCCGGGGGCGCAGCTCACCAAGGGCGGCGCCCGGGCCGGCGACGCGCTGGTGCTGTCGAAGGCGCTGGGGACCGGCCTGGCCCTCGCCGCCGGCGACGAGATGGCCGTCGCGGCGGCGGTGGCCAGCATGCGCCGGCTCAACCGCGACGCGGCCCGTGCGCTCCGTGTTCAGGGGCCGGCGGTGCACGCCGTCACCGACGTGACCGGCTTCGGGCTGCTGGGCCACGGGTGGGAGATGGCGGAACGGTCCGGGAGCCGGCTGGTGTTCGAGGCCGAGCGGCTGCCGGCGCTGGCGGGCGTCCCGGCCGCCGCCGAGGCGGGGGTCCGTACCGGGGGCGACGCCCGGAACCGCGACTACGTCGCCGGGCACGTCGAGCTGGCGGCGGACGAGGCCGCCGCGGCGCTCGCCTTCGATCCCCAGACGTCGGGTGGGTTGCTCGCCGCGGTCGACCCGGTCGCGGTGGAGGCGCTCGCCGCCGCAGGGTTCGTCCCCGTCGGCCAGGTGACGGCCGGGCCACCGATGGTCTCCCTGCGTTGACGGCCGGCCGGGCCAGCCACCGGAGCCCCGGGCGCCGGTCGCGGCCGCCGTCGGTCGACGCCGTGGCCCGGTCGCTCGCCGGGTCGGGTCTCCCGCACCCGCTCCGGGTCGACGCCGCCCGGGCGGCCCTCGCCCGCGGCGCCCCGGAGCTCGCCCACGAGGAGGCCGCGCGGGCCCGGGCGGGCCTGCTGCAACCGGTCGTCAACGCGACCGGCGTGCTGCTGCACACGAACCTCGGGCGCTCGCCCCTGGAGGCGGCGCAGGCGGCGAACTACACGAACCTCGAGCTGGACCTGGCCGACGGCCGGCGGGGCTCCCGCCGGGACCACGTCGGGTCGCTGCTCGCGCGGGCCTGCGGGGCCGAGGCGGCGCTGGTGGTCAACAACGGGGCGGCCGCGCTCCTCGTCGTCCTCGCGGCGCTCGCGGCCGGGCGGCCGACCGCCGTGTCCCGCGGCGAGCTCATCGAGATCGGCGGCGGGTTCCGCCTCCCCGAGATCATGGGGCTGTCGGGCAGCCGGCTCCTCGAGGTCGGGACGACCAACCGGACGCGCCTGGCCGACTACCGCGCCGCCGCGCCGGAGGCGGCGCTGGTGCTCAAGGTCCACACGTCGAACTACCGCATCGAGGGCTTCACCGAGCGCGACCGGCGTCGCCGAGCTGGCCCCGCTCGGCCCCCCGGTGGTGGTGGACCTCGGCTCCGGGCTGCTCGACGCCGCCTGCCCGTGGCTGACCGGCGGCCCGCCCGCCTGGCTGGCCTCGGAGCCGGCGGTCCGGCAGACGCTCGTGGCCGGGGCCGCGCTCGTGACCTTCTCGGGCGACAAGCTCCTCGGCGGCCCCCAGGCCGGCGTCATCGCCGGCCGCGCCGACCTGATCGAGGCGTGCGCCGCCCACCCGCTCTACCGGGTGGCCCGACCGGGGGGCCTGGTGCTCGCCGCGCTCCAGGAGGTCGCGCTCGCCTACCTCGACCGCCGGGCCCGCGACCTGCCGTTCTGGCGGATGGCCACGGCGGCCGCGGCCGGGTTGCGGGCGCGGGCGGAGACGATCGCCGCGGCGGTCGGGGGGGGCCGAGGCCGTGGCCTGCTCGTCGGTGGCGGGCGGCGGTGCCCTGCCCGGCGTGGAGATCCCGTCGTGGGGCGTGGCGGTCCCGGGCGACCACCGGGCGGCACTCCGGGCCAGCCGGCCCGGCCGATCGTCGCCCGGGTCACCCACGGGGAGACGCTCCTCGACCTGCGGACCGTGGCCCCCGCCGCCGACCCCGCCGTGGCCGCCGCGCTCGCCACCCTCCCGGGGTAGCCGCCGTGCGGGTCGTGGCCACCGCCGGGCACGTCGACCACGGCAAGTCGACGCTGGTGCTGGCGCTCACCGGCATGGACCCCGACCGCCTCGCCGAGGAGAAGGCGCGGGGCCTGACCGTCGACCTCGGGTTCGCCTGGACGGCGCTCCCGTCCGGCGACGACCTGGCGTTCGTCGACGTGCCCGGCCACGCCCGCTTCGTCAAGAACATGCTCGCCGGCGTCGGGATGGTCGACGCCTGCCTGTTCGTCGTGGACGCCACCGAGGGCTGGAAGCCGCAGTCCGAGGAGCACCTGCGGATCCTCGACCTGGTCGGCGTCGCCCACGGCGTGATCGCGCTGACCAAGGTCGGCCTCGTCGACGACGAATGGCGTGCCCTGGCCCGGGCCGAGGTCCGCGCCCACGTCGCCGGGACGTTCCTGGCCGACGCCCCCGTCGTCGAGGTGGACGCCCCGGCCGGCATCGGGCTCGACGGGTTGCGCGCCGCCCTCGGCCGCTGCCACCGGCCCCGGCGCCGGCGACCGGTGGCGATCGCCCACGCCTGTGGGTCGACCGGGCCTTCGTCGCCGCGGCGCCGGCGACGGTCGTGACCGGCACGCTGACCGGCGGGTCGCTGCCGCGGGCGACCAGCTGGCCGTCGTGCCGGGCGCCCGCCGGGTCCGGGTGCGGGGCCTGGAGTCGCTCAAGCGGCGGCGCGACGAGGTCGGGCCCGGGAGCCGGGTGGCCGTCAACCTCACCGGCGCGGGCGTCGGGGACGTCGGGCGGGGCCACGCCCTGGTCCGGGAGGGCCAGTGGCGGCCGACGCAGGTGGTGGACGCCTCGCTCGAGGTGCTCGCCTCGCTGGGCCACGAGGTCGGCCGGCGCGGCGCCTACGCGGCCTACCTGGGGAGCGGCGAGCACCACGTCCGCCTGCGGGTGCTGGGGGCCACGGCGCTGGCGCCGGGTGAGCGGGGGTGGGTGCGCCTCCGGCTGCCCGTGCCGCTGCCGCTGGTCACCGGCGATCGCTACGTGCTGCGGGAGGACGGGCGGTGGGAGACCGTCGGCGGCGGGGTGGTCCTCGACGTGGCCCCCGTCCTGCCCGCGGCCACCGCCCGACCGACGGGGGACGTCGACCGCATGGTCGCCGAGCGGGGCTGGGTCGACGCCGACGACCTGGACGCGACCACCGGCGTGCGCCGCCCGCCGACGGTCGGGCGCTGGGTCGTCGCCGCCGACGCCCTGGCGGCCACGGTCTCGGGGACCTGCGTGCCGCCGTGACGGCGGCCGGGCGGCCAGGCCTCGAGGTCGCCGGGCTCGACGACCGGCAGCGCGCCGTCCTCGCCACCATGGACGACGTGGTCGTCGACCTGGGCCGCGCCCGCGCCCGGGGCGGCCCGGCCGGCGCGGCGGCCGAGCACCCGTACCTCGCCGCGCTCGACGCCGCACCGTTCGCGCCGCCCCCACCGACCGGAGTGGGCCGGGACGACCTGGAGCACCTGATCCGGCAGGGATGGGTCGTCGAGCGCCAGGGCGTGCACTTCGCCGCCCGGGCGATCGACCGTGCGGGCGAGGTGGTCGCCGGCCTGCTGGCGGCCCACCCCGGCGGCGTCACCGTCGCCCAGGCCCGGGCCGCCCTCGGCACCAGCCGTCGCTACGCCGTGCCTCTGCTGGCCCAGCTCGACGCGTGGGATCACCCGCCGCCACGGTGACGTCCGGGTGGCCGGGCCGCGGCTCGCGCAGAGCGGAGGTGGACGGGAATCGAACCCGCCGTCACAGGATCGCTGCGACCACCCGCTTTGAAGGCGGGGGAGCCCACCAGGTGCTCAGACACCTCCCCGGGCGCGCAGTGTAACCTCCCAGCCACCGACCGTAGCTGAGGAGGGAACGAGCCGTGGGAGCGATCCGGAAGCTGCGCCGGTCGTGAAGGAGATCGTCGGCGAATGGTCCTAGCGCTCCTCGACGTGATGGCGTGGCTCGGCGCTGCCGTCCTCGTCGCCGCCGGTGCCCTCAAGCTGCGGCGCCCGGTACCGGCCGCCCTGTTCATCCGGCGGGTGGGCCTCCCGGCCTCGCCCGTGACCGTGCGGGCCCTCGCCGTGCTCGAGACCGCCGTGGGCCTGCTGGTGCTCACGGTCGGCGGCGCGGCGGTGCTGGCGGCGGCCGGCTGCTCTATCTCGCCTTCCTGGCGTCGCTGGCCCGCTACCGCTTCCGGACCGGGGAGCGGACGGTCTCCTGCGGGTGCTTCGGCCGCTCGGCGGCCGTGGCCCTGGTGCCGCAGCGGCGGCCGCTCGTCGCCCTGGCCGCCACCACCGTGGTGGCGCTGACCGGCCGCCAGTCGTTGACCGCCGTCCTCGGCGCCGTTCCCCCGCCGAAGCCACGCTCCTGCTCATGCTGCTGGCCCTGGGCCTCGTCGTGGTCCTCGGCGCGTCGACCGGTATGTCCGCCCCGCAGGAACGCCCGTCCTTCCGGGTCGTCGCGGCGGTCGAGCCGGGGGGTCGGCCGTGAGGCCGTTCGACTTCCCCCAACGGGCCACGGAGGCCGCGGCCGACGCGCTCGCCGGGCCCGGCACCGATCGCCGCGACTTCCTGGTCCGGGTGGCCGCCTTCGGGACGGCGTTCGCCGCCCGGCCCCTCCACTCCCTCGTGCGCCCACCCGCGCACTCACCACTGCGCCAATCCGGGGTGCGCGAGCGGCTACAGCGCCTTCTGTTGCTCGCTCACGGGCAAGAACGACTGCCCCGCCGGACCGCCGTCGGCGGGTGGTGGTTCGCCTGCGTGTCCACCGCGACCTCTGCCAGCGGCTACCGCTTCTACCTCGACTGCGTGGGCGACTGCCCCGACGACTGCACCCACTGCAACTGCGTGGACGACCCGCCCACCCGCCGCATCTGCTGCAACACCGGCTACACGAACTGCGGGCGGGGCGGGCACCTGCGCTGCCGGATCGTGCGCTGCGACACGGACCCGACCTGCTGTGGCCGGAGCGCAGCGGCGCGGGGGTCTCGGACCGAGCACGTGCTCCCACGGGTCCAACTGCCTCGGCGGGAGCAAGTGCTGCTGATGGTCTGGGTCGTGGCGGCACTCACGGTCGTGGTCGCTGTGCTGACGCTGTTGGTGCTGGGTCTGCTGCGGTCCCAGGGCGAGCTCATGCGGCGGACCGCGGCGCTTGAGGCGGGCGCGTCGTCGCCGTCGACGCCCGTCGGCGCGTCCCCCGGCCCGACTCGATCGCCCAGTCCACGGTCGCCTCGATCGAGGGCGTGGACACCGGGCTCGATCCGTACCGGCTGGCCGTCGGCGAGGTTCCGGCGTCCTACCTGCTCGTGGCGTTCCTCAGCACCACCTGCCTCAGCTGTCTCGACATCTGGCGGGACATCATCGACGGCCGTGACGACGCGGCCGGTCGTGGCGGGCGACGACGTCGCCTCGGTCATGATCGTCCTCAAGGGGCGGGAGGCCGAGAACCTCGGCAAGGCCGCGGCGCTCGCCACGGAGACGCCTGTGCCCGTCGTGTTCTCGGGACCGCCTGGTCCGAGCTGGCCGTGCCGGGTCGCCGTACTTCGCCCTGATCGCCACGGCCGACCAGCGGGTCGTCGGCGCCGGGTCGGCGCAGGGTTGGGGGCAGCTCCGGTCGCTGGCGAGCGACGCCATGCTCGAGATCGCCTTCGCCCGCAGGCGCCGTCGAACGGACGGGACGGCTACCGCAGCATCATCGAGCGCGAGGACGAGGACCTCCGGCGTGCCGGGATCCACCCCGGACATCCCAGCCTCACCGCGCCGCCATGGGGGAGCGTGACGCATGAGTGCGACCTTGTCGGACTTCGGCTGAGTGACGTTGCCCGCCGGCTGGTACGGGCAGATCTTCCGGACACGGACGGCGTCATGGACACGGGACCGCTCGTCCACTTCGCCAACTCGCCCTGATCCTCGGCAACCGGAACGGCTCGCGGGCCATGCGCCGACCATGCGTCCGGGCGACGCCATCGTCTGCGCGTGGAACATGCCGTCGCTTCCCCACCTCCTCGCCCTCGGCGGCGAGCGGTCGGTCCGACGCGCGGTCGTCGCTGGCCGGCAGGACGACGCCACCTTCGAGGGCGTCGGCGCCGGCCGGTCGAGCCTGCGCAAGGCGATCATCGTCGGCGAGCGCCTGTTCGATCTCGTCGCCTTCTTCGGCGCCGATCCGCCCCCGCCACGGTCGTCGGCGAGGTCACGGCATCCTCGCCACCGTGCGGATCGACGTCTCGCCGGCACGGCGGTGGGCTGGAGCAGTACTTCGGCGCCGCTGACACCGTCCGCATCCAACGGGACATGCGCCGCCAGATGTTCGAGCTCCACGCCCCCGCCATGTCGCCTGCGGAGCTGGAGGCTCACCGGCGGGCGTCCCCGACGGCGTGTGACGTCGACGACGCCCGGCAGTCCTGGCGGCCGCCGTGCTCGCCCTCGGCGGCCCTCGCCGCCGTGCACGCCGCCTGGTCGCCGTGAGGGCAGTCGATCTGGGAAGCGTCACGTCGCTCGGGGAGCGAAGCCGTGGCCGCCACTGGGTGGTGACATATGCGTGGTTCGTCCTCGGCCGCTCGCCGGGGGGGCGGCGCTGGCGGGGGCGACGTCGCGGTGCAGGGCTAGGCGGCGAGCTGCGCCGGCCGTCGCGCGGCCGCCGGGCTGGCAGGCGCGGCCTCCTGACCGCGGCGGCCGCCGGGGGCGGCGCCGCCGTCCTGCGGCAGTCACCACCGATGGCTCGACGAGTACCGCAGGTGGGTCGTCGGGGCCGGCTTCGGCTTCCAGCTCGGCACGGGTCTCATGACACGCATCCCGTCGTTCGCCTTCTACCTCCTGTTCCTGTGCGCGCTGCTCGGTGCACCGGTCCCGTCGCTGATCGTCGTGGCACTGGTCTACGCCGCCGTCCGCGGCCTGGCCGCCGCGCCCGGCGGCCTGGTCAGCAGCCCACGCGACCTGCGCCGCCTGACGACGGTCATCGCACGCTTCGAGCCGCTCGCCTCGAAGGCGGGTCGTCGGGCGAGCGACGTGGCCGCGGCCGGGTGCGTCGTGGCGGTGCTGCTGGTTGCCGCCCTGTGATCAGCCGGTGGGGCGAGGGGGCTCGAACGGTCCGACGGCCAGCTCCAGAGGGGCCTGCGGGTCCGCGCACTGTGGCGGGACCTCGACCGACGGGGCGACGCCCGAGATGCGATCGACCTGACCGGGCAGGCGGATGACGAAGTAGAGGCGGTTCTGGAACGCGCCACACCAGTTCTGGATCCGCAGGACGGCCTGTGCCTCCGACTCCTGGGGGCGAGCTCGACGGCCGGCCAGCCGGTGGGCGCCGGTTCGCCGGCCTGGCTCCAGGCGGGCTCGGCCTCCGACGTCGTCGAGGGGATCACCGTGGAGCTGGTGTCACGCGGTTCGACCTGCCCGATCGGCCCGGCCAGCGTGCAGGCCGACGTGCCGACGTTGCGGACGGTGATGCGACCGGCCAGGGTCCCGCCGCCTGCGTCGGCCAGGGCGACCTGGGCGTCGAGGTCGGCCGGCTGGCAGGTGCCGGCGGCGGCCCGGCTCGCCCCGGGCGCGGCAGGAGCGGCGCGGGCGGGCACCACGAGCCGGTCGAGCTGCTCCTGTGCGGCCGCCCGGGGTGCCGGCGTCCGGCTCGAGGGCCCCGTAGAAGGCGACCAGGTCGATGTTCCACCCGTCGACCTCGGCCAGGAGCCGCTCGGCATAGACGTCGTCCGGCTGCCCCTCCAGGCCGCCCGGCTGCGCGGCGTCGAGGGACAGGGGGAGCTCGCTCGGCAGGAAGCCACCGCCGGAGACCTCGTGTGCGGGGATGGACATGGCGAAGAGGACGACGTCACCGTCCTGGAGGCGCTCGACCGTGTCCCACGGCACGTTGCCCGCCGCGGCTCTCGGGGCCCAGCGTGATGTCGTGGCCGTGGCCGCGCTGCTTACGGGACGGCCTGGCACCGGGGTGCGGGATCGAAGTGGGGGAACGTCCCGGTCGTGTCGGCACCGTCGGGGGACGCGGTGGATGGTGCCTCCTGCTGCTGTACGGCGAGGTCGTCGCCGGAGTCCTCGCCGGCGAGGCTGACCACGCCGGCGGCGACAGCGGCGACCTCGTGCAGCAGCGCGGCGACGGCGACGCCGCGACGTCGACGCCGGATGCGACGCTGCCGGCGGGCGACGTCCTCGTGGACGTGGCCGGGGTCCGTCTCGACATCGAAGGC
>CAVWYL010000024.1:0-5045 GCA_963759225.1 uncultured Acidimicrobiales bacterium
GGCGGACGCCGACCAGCACCAGTCGCCGCAGGGGCCTGACCGCGGCCACCACGAGGAGCACCAGCGCCACGAGCCCCACGACCAGCGCGAGGATGCGCCCGGCGGTCCCCGACACGGTCAGGTCGATGTCGAGGTCGAGCGAGGCGCTGGTGAGCAGCAGGAGGCCCCCGAGGAGCAGGGCCTGGACCACGAACCCGGCGACGCCGTCCAGCGCCCCCGCCGCGACGGCCGGGCCGGGTGGGACGCCGTGCCGCTGGAAGAAGCGGATGTTGATGGCGACACGCCCCGCGGCGGTCGGGATGGCGAGGCTGATGTAGGAGAGCGCGAGCTGGAGGGCGTACACCGGGCCGAGCGGCAGGAGGACGGGCGCGGCGCCGAGCGTCGACACCGCCTGGGTCAGCCGCGGCGCCTGGGCGACGACGAAGGCGGCCACCAGGTAGGGCCAGGAGGCGGACGTGACCGCGTCGACGAGCGCCTCGGTGTCCAGCCCGGTGGCGGCGGTGAACAGGGCCACGACGGCGACGAGCGGCAGGGCCACGCGGGCGACGGAGGCCAGGCTGATCCGCTGGAGCTGGTAGAGCTCGGGCGGCTCGGTCCCGGCCAGGTCGGCGGCCGCCGACCGCAGGTCGTCGAGGTCGATCCCCGCGGCCTTCAGCGCCGGCCGCTGCTCGGGGGCGAGCGCGGGTCGCTGGATGTAGGGCAGCACGGCGGCGAGCTCGTCGGTGCCGAGGGCTCGGTGGGCGGCCGCCAGCGCCGCGTCCTGCCCGGCCAGCAGCACGGTGGCCACGAGGAGCTGGACCTCGTCGGTCCGCCGCCCGGTGGCGGTGGCGGGCACCGAACCGCCCCGGAAGTCGACGAACCCGGCGCGGTCGCCGTCCACGACCAGGTGGTGGGCGTCGAGGCGGCCGTGGACGACGCCGACGCCGTGCAGCTGCCGCAGCGCCTCCCACAGCCGGGGCAGGGCGTCCACGTCGGCCGGGCCGAGCGGCCGCCCGGTCCGCCGCAGCACCAGCAGGGCGTCGTCGGCGGCGGTCGACCCCGCGGTCACCACCCGGTCGGTGAGGACGCTCGCCTGGGCCGCCAGCAGCGTGAGGAACGCCTCGTGCTCGACCTGCTGGAGCCGCCCGAGCAGCACCGGCGTACCGGGCTCCCGCAACCACACCGACCGCCACAGGTTCGTGACCAGCGCGCTGTCGTGCGCGTCGCGGCCGTAGACCTTGACCACCAGCGGCTCGCCGGCCCGGTCGACGGCCCGCAGCGTGAACACGCCGGCCTCCTGCCGCTCGGCCGCTCCCAGCTCGGTGGTCGCCACGCCCAGCTCGGCGAGCGCCTGGCGGACCTCCACCAGCCCGGGGCGGCCGCCGCACGACCCGAACACCAGATGGGTGGCGGCGGCGACGGTGGCGGCGACGACGAGCCCTGCCGCGGCCCCCAACGGTGCGGTGGCCCCGAGGGCGATGGCCCCCAGCACGGTCAGCCCCACCAGCCACCGGCCCAGGCGCCGCACCGGCAGCGTGAGGTGGGGCGACGCGGTCATCACCATGGCGCCGGGGACGGCGAGGCGGAACGACGGGTACCACGGCGGCGGCCCCGCCGACAGCAGGGCGTCGTACCCGTCCGGCCAGGTCCGGCCCGTGATGCGGGCCAGCACGTAGCTCACCGCCAGGGCGACGACCCCGGCCACGAGGATGTCGCGCACCAGCGACCCGCGGCGGCGGACCGCAGAGGCGACGAGGACGACGGCCGCGGCGGCGGCCAGCAGGTCGGCGACGACCTCCCACAGCGCCCGGAGGAGGTCCGGCAGCAACGCGAACACCCGGGCCACGGCGTCGGCGAGGGCGGGCGACGGCTCCTCGATCGCCGTCAGGATCGCCAGCAGGACCACGCCCCCGGCCAGGACGATGGCATCGGTGGCGCGCCGCGCCCGGGGCTCGTCCGCCGGCGTGGCGAACAGCCGTGGCGCCCGCCGAACTCTCCCCGGCACCGGCGCGATGACGTCGTGCAGCGTCGTGACCTCCGATGCCACCGGCACGGCCCCCGTGCTCTGCGATCCCCTGGCGGCCAGGGGACACCGGCCCCCGCCGGCGTGGCGTCACCCGGGCCGGGTGACGCCGGGCGGGCGCCGCCGGTGGACCCTCGGGACGTGCTGCCCGGCCGGGATCCGGAGCCCCCGTCGTACGTCTCGACCGGGTCGCTCCCGGCGCCCGCCGAGGTGCAGGCGCTGGTGGACGAGGCCCACGCCCGCTACGCCCGGGTGGCCGAGGGCGAGGTGTCGACCGTCTACCCCGCGCTGGCCCGGGCGCCGGCCGAAGGGTTCGGCATCGCCGTCGTGGCGGCGACCGGGACCACGCTCGTCGCTGGCGACGCGGCGGCCGAGTTCCCGATCATGAGCGTCGCCAAGCCGTTCGTCTTCGCCCTCGTGTGCGACGCGCTGGGCCCGGGCGAGGCCCGCCGGCGGGTCGGCATCAACGCCACCGGTCGCCCGTTCGCCTCGCTGGCGGCGGTCGAGGCGAGCGGCGACGGCCGCACCAACCCCATGGTGAACCCGGGCGCCATCGCCACCGCCAGCCTGGTCCCCGGCGACGGGCCCGCCGCCCGGTGGGCGGCCCTCGTCGCGGGCCTCTCCGCCTTCGCAGCCCGGGACCTCGTGCTCGACGAGGACGTGCTGGCGTCGGCGACGGCCACCAACCTGCGGAACCGGGCCATCGTCCAGCTCGTGGACAGCTACGGGCGGCTCGGGTGCGAGGCGGGCGAGGCGCTCGACCTCTACACGCGTCAGAGCTGCCTGCGGGTGTCGGCCACCGACCTGGCGGTCATGGGTGCCACCCTGGCCGAGGGGGGCGTCAACCCGCGCACCGGGGACCGGGTCGTGAGCATGGAGGCGAGCCTGTGCGCCCTGGCCGCCATGACGACCGCGGGCCTGTACGAGACGTCCGGCGACTGGCTCTACGACGTCGGGCTGCCGGGCAAGAGCGGCATCGGCGGCGGCATCGTCACGGTCGCCCCCGGCAAGGGCGGGCTGGGCACCTACTCGCCCCCGCTCGACGACGCGGGCAACAGCGTCCGGGGCCAGCTGGTGGCCCGTTTCCTGTCCCGCCGGCTGGGCCTCGACATCTTCCTGGCCGAGCCGCCGCGGCCCGCGCCCGGCTAGCGGCCCACCACCTCGCGCAGGGCGACGCCGTGGTCGGCGGCGAGCATCTCGGCCGCCTTCTCGCCGATCATGATCGACGCGGCGTTGGTGTTCCCGCTGACCACGTTGGGCATGACGCTGGCGTCGGCAACGCGCAGGGCGTCGACGCCCGTGACCCGCAGCCGCTCGTCGACGACGCTTCCCATCCGGCACGTGGACGTCAGGTGGTAGACGGTGAACGAGTAGTGGCGGGCCAGGTCCTCCAGCATCTCGTCGCTCGGCGTGTCGCCCGGTGCGTAGTCGTGGCGGGCGGCGATGGCCCGGGGCACCAGCAGCGGCCCGAGGGGGTGCGACGCGGGCCAGTTGGCGGCCACGTCGAGGGCCCGGCGGATCACGGCGACCATGACCTCCATGTCGTACGGGTCGCCGTAGTAGTTCATGCGGATGTCGGGGTGGTCGGCGGGATCGGCGCTGGTCAGGACGATCTCGCCCTCGCTGTGGGGCTGCACCGGGTTGGCGAGCACGATCACGCTCTCGGCGTCGGGCGCCAGCGCCTCCGCCGGGTCGTCGAAGTACTCGGCGGGGTCGACCCGCAGGCAGGTGCGCCAGATGTCGTCGTTGTAGCCGCAGATGAAGAACCCGATCTGGGCGTCGTGGGTGTGGTCGTCGCCGAGGCCGGTCGAGTACCAGGCGGACGCGTCGTACAGCGACGACGACACGAGCCCGTGCCCGGTCGTCGCCCACTCGGCGATCCGCCGCTCGGCCTCGGCCTTGAGCGCCGCCAGCTCGTCGGGCAGGCCGGCGTCGTCGGCCGGGTCGGCGGGTAGCGGCCCCGCCGGGGCCCGCAGCGCGTCGGGTCCCATGGACAGGCCCATCTGGGCCATCGACACGCCGATGCCGGGGGCGGAGTACACGAGCCCGACCTGCAGGTGGTCCTTCAGGTGCTTGCCGACGTCGGGGGCGTCGAGGCGGCACGGCACCCCGACGGCCTCCAGCTCGGCCCGCGGGGCCGATGCCGGACAGCATCAGGACCTGGGGCGAGCCCACGGCTCCCCCGCACAGGACGACCTCCCGGGCCGCCTCGACGACGGCGGTGGCGCCGGACGCCGTGCGGTACTCGACGCCGGTCGCCCGCAGGGGCCCGTCGCCGCTGCCGTCGAGGATCACCCGGCTGACCTGCGCGCCGCAGATCACCACGAGGTTGGTGCGCTGCTCGACCTCGCCCTCCAGGAAGGCGTGGTACGTGCTCGACCGCTTGCCGTCGCGGGTCGTGGTCTGGAGCAGCGACACGACCCCGTCGGGGTGGGCGCGGTCGCGGCCGTTGTAGTCGCCCTGGGGGATGCCGGCCGCCACGGCGGCGTCGACGAAGTCCTGCGCGCCGGCGAGGACCGGCGCGCGCACCGACACCCCGAGGGGACCCGTGGTGTTGTGGGCGTCGGTGTCGACGACGATGTCGCCGCTCGGGGCGAGGCCCTCGCTCTTCTTGAAGTAGGGCAGCACGTCCTCGTAGCCCCACCCCTTGGCCCCCGCGGCGGCCCAGGCGTCGAAGTCGCCGGGGTGGCCCCGCACGTAGGCCATGTAGTTGATGCCGGACGAGCCGCCGAGCATCCGGCCCCGGGGCACCATCATCCGGCCGCCCTCCAGGCCCTGCCCGCAGCCGCCCGCGTCGGCCGTGTACATCCAGTCCGTCGCGGGGTTCTGCTGCAGGACCGGGCACGCGGCCGGCATCGCCTCCTGCGGCGGCGGACGGTCACCCGCCTCCACCAGAGCGACCCGGCAGCCCGGATCCTCCGACAGCCGGGCCGCGACAACCGCCCCGGCCGATCCACCCCCGACGACCACGAAATCGAAGCGCCCCTCCATGCCGGTCAACGTACCCCGGGCGTCGATGCTCACGTATGTACAGCGGGTATAC
>CAVWYL010000025.1:0-19463 GCA_963759225.1 uncultured Acidimicrobiales bacterium
ACGGCGAGCCCACCTCGTCTGTGATGAGGGCGGCGAGCTCTCCGGCCCTGGCCTGCAGGGCGAGCGACAGCCGGCGGATGAGCTCGGCCCGCTCCTCGGGGGTCGTGGCGCCCCACGGCCCGGCGAGCGCGGCGGCCGCCCTCGACAGCGCGAGGTCAACGTCGGCCGGGCCGGCGAGCGGACGGCACCGACCGGGTGCCGGTCGTGCGGTGACCGGACCTCGATCGTCGCCCCCGACGCCGGACGCTCCCAGACACCGCCGACCAGGAGCTCGTGTCGCTCGATCATCGACGCAGGGTAGCGACAAACCTTAGAGGTATCAATCTCGTCGTGCGCGGCGGGCCACGCGGCCGAGGGCGGTACCTTCCGCGCAACCGGCAACAGCGCGGGAGGTCGCAACGCACCATGCGCGTCGTCGTCGCGGCACATCCCTACGTCGGCCATCTGCGGATCCCGGTCCAGCTGGCGACGTACCTCTCCCGCCAGGGTCGCACGGTGGCGATCGTGACCGGCACGGGTCACGAGGCCGTGCGCGCCCTCGTCCCGTGGGACTTTCCGACGTTCGCCGTCGACGGCGGGTTCGACGCCGCCCGCCTCGCGGGGGTGGTGCCGCCCGACGTCGCTCGGGGGGACGTCGAGGCCGTGGCGTCGATCCTGGTCGGCGGCCGGGCGCCGGCGACGGTGGGCGACCTGGTCCGGGTGCTGGAGCGGTTCCGGCCGGACGTCGTGCTGCGGGACAACACCCACGTCCTCGCCGCCGTGGCGGCGGCCAGAGCGGGTGTGCCCGAGGTCTCCCTGCTCCTCATCCCCGAGGCGACGACCCAGGCGGCGCGCCGGCGTTACCTCGGTCCAGCGGCGGGCCGGGCTCCCGGTGGCCGGGGACACCGTCTCGTCGGTGCGCAACATCAGCTTCCTGCCCGACGCCTTCTACGAGGACGACGTGCCGGCGGTCGTGCACCGACGGGTCGACCTCGATCCGGGGGAGCATCCGGACGGAACCGGACGCCCCGGGCGACGTCGCCCCGGCCGACGTGCTGGCGACGTTCGGCACCGTCTCGAACCCGGTGAAGGTCATCGTCAAGGTCGCCCACGCGCTCGGCGAGCTCGGCCTGCCGGCCGTCATGGCGGTCGGCCCGCTCCGGCGGCACTTCTGCGACCGGCCGAGGACCGTCCCCGGCAACGTCAGGCTCGTCGGGGTCGTCGACCAGGCCCGCGTGCTGCCGGGCTGCCGGCTGTTCATCAGCCACGCCGGCATCAACAGCGTGCGGGAGGCGATCTCGTTCGGCCGCCCCATGCTGGTCGCGCCCCAGCTGGGCGACCAGTTCCACAACGCCCGCCGCTGCCGCCGGCTCGGCTTCGCCCGGGAGCTCGACCTGCGGGCGACGACCAGTTCGATGGCGGACGCCGTTGCCGCGGCGCTCGACGACCCGGGCCTGCGGCGGGCCGCGGCCACGCAGCAGCGCGCCCTGCTCGGGGCGCCGAGCGCGCCCGACATCGGCGCCGTCCTCGCGGAGGCGGTGGCGGCGCCATAGGCGGCGGGGGGACCCTGGTCGCACCGTCGTGTCGCCGGTACCCTCGGAGACCATGGGGGAGCCCGGGTGGCCCGGCGCCGGATCGGGGCCCGAGCTGCACGGCCTGCTCCACCACGCCGCCGGGAACCGCCGCGGCAGCATCGCCGTCCGGTGGGCGCGCGGCGAGTGGACGTACGCGGATCTGCTCGATGCCGTGGACGCCCGTCGCCGCGCCCTCGGGTCGAGCGTCCTGCCGGGGGACGTCGTGGCCGTGGGCGCCGCCGACACGCTGGACTTCATCCCGACCTACTGGGCGGTTCTCTCCCGCGATGCCGTGGTCGTCCCGGTGGGCCCGGCAACCGGCGGTGCGGACCGGACCCGGGGAGCCGGCGCGTCGGGTGCCAACGTCTCCGTCCACGGTGGACGCGTCGAGAGGCGGGGACCGCCGCCACGATGGGTGGGCGAGGCGTCCGTCCGGCCGGCCACGGTCCTGCTCACCGCGGGCACGACGGGACGGCCGAAGGCGATCGTCCACGGCCATGCGGGGCTGGCGTGGGGCCTGTGGAACACCGCGAGCGTCGCCGACGAGGTCCTCGGGCGTCGGACGTCGCCCCCCGGGAGCCCGGAGTCCCTCGACGCCGACCTGCGCGCCCGCGTCGCTCCCGGGGAAGCCTCCATGGCCTTCTACACCGGGATGCCGTGGGACACGATCTCGGGCCTCACCGTGCTGCACCGCGCTCTGCTGCTGGGAGACACGCTGGTCGCCCACGCGGGGATGTTCGACCTGGACGAGCTGATGGGGCTCCTGACGACCTCGACCGTCCACAACCTGGCGCTGGCGCCGTTCATGGCCCCACGCTCGTGCGCCAGGTCCGCCACCGGCAACCGCGGATCGACACCCTCCTGCACGTGGGGATCGGCGGGGCCCCGGCCGGTGCCGACCTCGTCGTCGAGGCAGAGGAGCGGCTGGGCTGCCTCGTGACGATCGGGTACGGGTCGACGGAGGCCGGGGGTGCGCTCGCCATGGGTGATCCCCTGGCACCGCTGGACATCCGGGCCACGACGGTCGGCCGCCCGCTGGCGTCGGTCGATCTCCGCCTCGAACCACATGCCGGTGATCCGGCGGCCGGTCGAGTCTTCTGCCGGACGCCCGCCGCCATGGTCGGGCTGGTGGAGGGCGGGCACGTCGAGGCTGCAGCCGAGTGGCTGGACACGGGCGACCTGGGATCACGGGACGACGCCGGCAACCTGCGGCTCCGCGGGCGTGCGGACCACATGATCCTCCGGGGCGCACGACGGGTGGACCCGGCGCTGATCGAGACGGCCCTCGAGACGCACGACGCCGTCGACCGGGCCGCCGTGACCGGCGTTCCGAGCCGGCTGGCGGGCGAGCAGGATGTCGTGGCGCTCGTCGTCGCGAGGACGCCGACCGGTGCCGCCGACCTCCGGAAGCACGTGCACCGCGAGCTGGGCCCCCAGCTGACGCCCCAGCGCGTGCTGTTCGTGGACCGGCTCCCGTTGACGCCCGATGGCGCCGTACGGCGTCACCTGCTCGGCCCGCTCGCCGCGGGCCGCGGCTGACCGAGGCTCGACGTGGGAGGTCAGGGGCTCGACGACGGCGCAGCCGAGTAGGCGTCGTAGAGATCGCCCACCGTCCGCCAGGCACCCAGCTGCGCCTCGTCCAGCATCACGCCCAGGTCCTCGACGACGCACAACAGCTCGTACCGGGCGACCGAGTCGACGAAGAGGTCGTCATCCAACGTGGTCGCCGGTGACAGGGGCATGTCCCACGACATCTCCGCCGCGACATAGGCGAGAAACCGCTCGAGGCCTACTCTCTCCATCCCTATCCCCTCACGTGCCCGCAACGAGTTTCATCGCCCGCTCACGGCGCGCCGCCCGGCGGGATCGGCTGGCGTCCATGAACTCCTCCCAGCGCTCACGGCGCAGGCCGATGATCACCATGTCCCAGTACCTGTTCTGGTAGTACTCGTGGTCGGTGAGCCGCCCCTCGACCGCGAACGCAGGCAGATCGGTCACACTGCTGAACTGGGCCAGATTGAAGTCGACGACCTCGGCATACAGCTTCCGGAACTCCCAGTTGGCGAAGAGGTAGTCGATGAAGAGCTGAGCGCCTTCGAGCGCCCAGCTGCGGCCGACCCGGTCCGGCCGCACCGCCATTGCGATGTGGGCGTGCCGGTGACGCAGGTTGGCGTTGAATGCGAGCACGTGCCCCACGGGCTCGTCAGAGGCAATCGAGCACACGATGAACTGCGCTATGACACTGTGCCACATCATGTGAGTGAAGCCTTCGGGGCTCGGTGTCTCACCCCGAAATCGCCAGCGGAATCCCGTCGCCTCATCGGTCGACAGAGCGAACAGGAAGCCGTAGTCGGCGTCGGTGACGGGCCGGAGGTACACCCGCCGGCCCTCGAGGGATGGGCCGTCGACCGGTGCGCCGCGAGGGCTCAACCATCCGTGTTTGCCCTCAGGTCATCCGTGTTTTCCATTGTGACCCACGCTAGAAGTGGCGATCGCGTGAGTCTAGGGTCGGTCGTGTGGCTGTCGAAGCGAGCCCGTCGGTCCGGCTCACGGACTAACGTCGTGCGGCGGGTGTGCCGCCAAGTGGGGTGCGTCGCTCCTGGGGGACCTGGTGTCGGGCATCGCGTCCGACCGTGACGGGCTGCTGGTCGGGCTGGCCCCGGCGGACGACGCCGCCGTGGTCGAGGTGGCCCCGGGCGTCGCGCTGGTGTCGACCACCGACTTCTTCCCCCCGCTGGTGGACGACCCCCGCGACTACGGCGCCATCGCGGCGGCGAACGCGTGCAGCGACGTGTTCGCCATGGGCGGAGAGGTCCTGGTGGCGCTGAACATCGCCGCGTTCCCCGAGTCGCTGCCGCCGGCGGTCATCCGCGCGATCTTCGAGGGCGCCGCCGAGGTGGTGGCCGAGGCGGGCGGCGTGGTCGCCGGCGGTCACACCATCCGGTCGCCGGAGCCGATCTTCGGGCTGGCGGTCCAGGGGCTGGTCGCGCCGGGGGCGCAGCTCACCACGGGCGGCGCCCGGACCGGCGACGCGCTGGTGCTGTCGAAGGCACTGGGGACCGGCCTGGCCCTCGCCGCCGGCGACGAGATGGCCGTCGAGGCGGCGGTGACCAGCATGCGCCGGCTCAACCGCGACGCGGCCCGTGCGCTCCGTGTTCTGGGACCGGCCGTGCACGCCGTCACCGACGTGACCGGCTTCGGGCTGCTGGGCCACGGGTGGGAGATGGCGGAACGGTCCGGGAGCCGGCTGGTGTTCGAGGCCGAGCGGCTGCCGGCGCTGGCGGGCGTCCCGGCCGCCGCCGAGGCGGGCGTCCGTACCGGGGGCGACGCCCGGAACCGCGACTACGTGGCCGGGCACGTCGAGCTGTCGGCGGACGACGCCGCGGCGGCGCTCGCCTTCGATCCCCAGACGTCGGGTGGCCTGCTCGCCGCGGTGGATCCGGCGGCGGTCGCGCCGCTCGCCGCCGCCGGCTTCGTCCCCATCGGTCACGTGACGGCCGGGCCACCGATGGTCTCGCTGCGTTGACGGGCCGGCCGGGCCAGCCACCGGAGCAGCCCGAGCGCCCGTCGCGGCCTCCGTCCGTCGACGCCGTGGCCCGCTCGCTCGCCGGGTCTGGTCTCCCGCACCCGCTGCGGGTCGACGCCGCCCGCGCCGCCCTGGCGCGCGGCGCCCCGGGCCTCGCCCACGAGGAGATCGAGCGGGCGCGTGCGCACCTGCTGCAACCGGTCGTCAACGCCACCGGCGTGCTGCTGCACACGAACCTCGGGCGCTCGCCCCTGGAGGCGGCGCAGGCGGCGACCTACACGAACCTCGAGCTGGACCTGACCGACGGTTGTCGGGGATCCCGCCGGGACCACGTGGGGTCGCTGCTCGCCCGGGCCTGCGGGGCCGATGCGGCGCTGGTGGTCAACAACGGGGCGGCCGCGCTCCTCGTCGTCCTGGCGGCGCTCGCGGCCGGACGTCCGACCGCCGTGTCCCGCGGCGAGCTCATCGAGATCGGCGGCGGGTTCCGGCTCCCCGAGATCATGGCGCTGTCGGGCAGCCGGCTCCTCGAGGTCGGGACGACGAACCGGACGGGCCTGGACGACTACCGCACCGCCGCGCCGGAGGCGGCGCTGGTGCTGAAGGTCCACACCTCGAACTATCGCATCGAGGGCTTCACGAGGCGATCGACGTCGCCGACCTGGTCCCGCTCGGCCCCCCGGTGGCGGTGGATCTCGGCTCGGGGCTGCTCGACGCCGCCTGTCCCTGGCTGGCCGACGGTCCGCCCCGCTGGCTGGCATCGGAGCCGGCTGTTCGTCAGACGCTCGAGGCCGGCGCGGCGCTCGTCACCTTCTCGGGCGACAAGCTCCTCGGCGGCCCCCAGGCGGGCATCATCGCGGGGCGGACCGACCTGGTCGACGCGTGCGCCGCCCATCCGCTGTACCGGGTGGCCCGACCGGGCGGACTGGTGCTCGCCGTGCTCCAGGAGGTCGCCCTCGCCTACCTCGACCGCCGGGCCCACGAGCTGCCGTTCTGGCGGATGGCCACGGCGGCCACGGCGGGGTTGCGGGCGCGGGCCGAGGCGATCGCCTCGTCGGTCAGGGCGGCGGAGGCCCGGACCTGCTCGTCGGTGGCGGGTGGCGGTGCCCTGCCCGGCGTGGAGATCCCGTCGTGGGGTGTGGCGCTCCCGGGCGATCATCGAGCGGCGCTCCGCGCCAGCCGGCCCGCCCCGATCATCGCCCGTGTCCGGCACGGCGAGACGCTGCTGGACCTCCGGACCGTCGCGCCCGCGGACGACGCCGCCGTCGCCGCCGCCCTCGCCGGCCTCGCGGGGTGACGCCGTGCGCGTCGTCGCCACCGCCGGGCACGTCGACCACGGCAAGTCGACCCTGGTGCTGGCGCTCACCGGCATGGACCCCGATCGCCTCGCCGAGGAGAAGGCGCGGGGGCTGACCGTCGATCTCGGGTTCGCCTGGACGGCGCTGCCGTCGGGCGAGGACCTGGCGTTCGTCGACGTGCCGGGTCACACCCGCTTCGTCAAGAACATGCTCGCCGGCGTCGGGATGGTCGATGCCTGCCTCTTCGTCGTCGACGCCACCGAGGGCTGGAAGCCGCAGTCCGAGGAGCACCTGCGGATCCTCGAGCTGGTCGGGGTCCGCACGGGCGTCATCGCGCTGACCAAGGTCGGCCTCGTCGACGGCGGGTGGCGCGAGCTCGCCAGGGCCGACGTCCGGGACCACGTCGCCGGGACCTTCCTGGCCGATGCCCCCGTCGTCGACGTGGACGCCCCGGCGGGCATCGGGCTCGACGAGCTGCGCGCCGCCCTCGACCGGCTGCCGCCGGCCCCGTCGCCGGCGGCCGGCGCCGACAGCCCGCGCCTGTGGATCGACCGCGCCTTCGTCGCCCGCGGCGCCGGCGCCGTCGTCACCGGCACGTTGACCGGCGGGTCGCTGCGCACGGGCGACCAGCTGACCGTCGTCCCCGGCGACCGGCCCGTCCGGGTGCGCGGCCTGGAGTCGCTCAAGCGCCGGCGCGACGAGGTCGGCGCCGGGAGCCGGCTGGCGGTGAACATCACCGGCGCGACCCTCGCGCACGTGCGGCGGGGCCACGCCCTGGTCCGCGGGCGCCAGTGGCGGCCGACGCAGACGGTGGACGCCTCGCTCGACGTGCTCGCATCGCTGGGCCACGAGGTGAGCAGGCGCGGCTCCTACGCGGCCTACGTGGGCAGCGGCGAGCACCGGGTCGGCCTCCGCCTGCTCGGTGCCCGGTCGCTGGCGCCGGGCGAGCGGGGCTACGTCCGACTCCGGCTGCCCGTGCCCCTGCCGCTGGTGACCGGCGACCGGTACGTGCTGCGGGAGGACGGCCGGTGGGAGACCGTCGGGGGAGGAGCGATCCTCGACGTGGCACCCGTCCTGCCGGCGTCCAGGGCCCGGCCGACGGGCGACGTCGACCGCATGGTCGACGAGCGGGGCTGGGTCGACGCCGACGACCTCGAAGCGACCACCGGCGAGCGGCGCCCGCCGACGGTCGGCCGATGGGTGGTCGCGGCGGGCGAGCTCGCGGCCACGGCCACGTCGATCCGCGACGCCGTGACGGCGGCCGGGCACCCCGGCCTGGAGATCGCCCGGCTCGACGAACGGCAGCGCGCCGTCCTCGCCACGATGGACGACCTGACCATCGACCTGGGTCGCGCCCGAGCCCGAGGTGGCCCCGCGGCGCCGCCCGGCGGGCACCCCTACCTCGCCGCGCTCGACGCCGCGCCGTTCGAGCCTCCTCCACCGGCGGGGGTGGCGGCGGACGAGCTGCGCCTGCTCGTCCGGCAGGGATGGGTCGTCGAGCGCCAGGGCGTGCACTTCGCCGCCGGTGCGATCGAGCTCGCTCGCCAGGCGGTGGCACGCCTGCTGGGGGACCATCCCGACGGCGTCACCGTCGCGCAGGTCCGCGCCGCCCTCGGTACGAGCCGGAGGTACGCGTTGCCGCTGCTCGCCGAGCTCGACGCGAGGGGCGTCACCCGCCGGCACGGTGACGTCAGGGTCGCCGGGCCGCGGCTCGCGTGGAGCGGAGGTGGACGGGAATCGAACCCGCCGTCGCAGGGTCGCTGCGACCACCCGCTTTGAAGGCGGGGGAGCCCACCAGGTGCTCGGACACCTCCCCGGGCGCGCAGTGTAACCTCCCTGCCACCGACGGTAGCCGAGGAGGGAACGAGCACGTGGGAGCGATCCGGAAGCTGCGCCGGTCGTGAAGGAGATCGTCGGCGAATGGTCCTAGCGCTCCTCGACGTGATGGCATGGCTCGGCGCTGCCGTCCTCGTCGCCGCCGGTGCCCTCAAGCTGCGGCGCCCGGTACCGGCCGCCCTGTTCATCCGGCGGGTGGGCCTCCCGGCATCGCCCGTGACCGTGCGGGCCCTCGCCGTGCTCGAGACCGCCGTGGGCCTGCTGGTGCTCACGGTCGGCGGCGCGGCGGTGCTGGCGGCGGCCGGCGTGCTCTATCTCGCCTTCCTGGCGTCGCTGGCCCGCTACCGCTTCCGGACCGGCGAGCGGACGGTCTCCTGCGGGTGCTTCGGCCGCTCGGCGGCCGTGGCCCTGGTGCCGCACGCGGCGGCTCTGCTCGTCGCCCTGGCCGCCACCACCGTGGTGGCGCTGACCGGCCGCCAGTCGTTGACCGCCGTCCTCGGCGCCGTTCCCCCCGCCGAAGCCGCGCTCCTGCTCATGCTGCTGGCCCTGGGCCTCGTCGTGGTGCTCGGCGCGTCGACCGGTATGTCCGCCCCGCAGGAACGCCCGTCCTTCCGGGTCGTCGCGGCGGTCGAGCCGGGGGGTCGGCCGTGAGGCCGTTCGACTTCCCCCAACGGGCCACGGAGGCCGCGGCCGACGCGCTCGCCGGGCCCGGCACCAATCGCCGCGACTTCCTGGTCCGGGTGGCCGCCTTCGGGACGGCGTTCGCCGCCCGGCCCCTCCACTCCCTCGTGCGCCCGACGCCCGCGCACTCCAACCACTGCGCCAATCCGGGGTGCGCGAGCGGCTACAGCGCCTTCTGTTGCTCGCTCACGGGCAAGAACGACTGCCCCGCCGGAACCGCCGTCGGCGGGTGGTGGTTCGCCTGCGTGTCCACCGCGACGTGTGCCAGCGGCTACCGCTTCTACCTCGACTGCGTGGGGGACTGCCCCGACGACTGCACCCACTGCAACTGCGTGGACGACCCGCCCACCCGCCGCATCTGCTGCAACACCGGCTACACGAACTGCGGGCGGGGCGGGCACCTGCGCTGCCGGATCGTGCGCTGCGACACGCGACCCGACCTGCTGTGGCCGGAGTGCAGCGGCGCGGGGGTGGGGGACCAGAACACGTGCTCCCACGGGTCCAACTGCCTCGGCGGGAGCAAGTGCTGCTGATGGTCTGGGTCGTGGCGGCACTCACGGTCGTGGTCGCTGTGCTGACGCTGTTCGTGCTGGGTCTGCTGCGGTCCCAGGGCGAGCTCATGCGGCGGACCGCGGCGCTCGAGGCGGGCGCGTCGTCGCCGTCGACGCCCGTCGGCGTCGTCCCCCGGCCCGACTCGATCGCCCAGTCCACGGTGGCCTCGATCGAGGGCGTGGACACCGGGCTCGATCCGTACCGGCTGGCCGTCGGCGAGGTTCCGGCGTCCTACCTGCTCGTGGCGTTCCTCAGCACCACCTGCCTCAGCTGTCTCGACATCTGGCGGGACATCATCGACGGCGGTGACGACGCCGGCCGCGTCGTGGCGGGCGACGACGTCGCCTCGGTCATGATCGTCCTCAAGGGGCGGGAGGCCGAGAACCTCGGCAAGGCCGCGGCGCTCGCCACGGAGACGCCTGTGCCCGTCGTGTTCTCGGGGACCGCCTGGTCCGAGCTGGCCGTGCCGGGGTCGCCGTACTTCGCCCTGATCGCCACGGCCGACCAGCGGGTCGTCGGCGCCGGGTCGGCGCAGGGTTGGGGGCAGCTCCGGTCGCTGGCGAGCGACGCCATGCTCGAGATCGCCTTCGCCCGCAAGGCGCCGTCGAACGGACGGGACGGCTACCGCAGCATCATCGAGCGCGAGGACGAGGACCTCCGGCGCGCCGGGATCCACCCCGGACATCCCAGCCTCACCGCGCCGCCGATGGGGGAGCGTGACGCATGAGTGCGACCTTGTCGGACTTCGGCATCGAGCTGACGTTGCCCGCCGGCTGGTACGGGCAGATCTTCCGGGACACGGACGGCGTCATGGACACGGGACCGCTCGTCCACTTCGCCAACTCGCCCCTGATCCTCGGCGACCGGAACGGCTACGCGGGCCCGACGCGCCAGACCATGCGTCCGGGCGACGCCATCGTCTGCGCGTGGAACATGCCGTCGCTTCCCCACCTCCTCGCCCTCGGCGGCGAGCGGGTGGGTCCGACGCGCGGCTGGTCGCTGGCCGGCGCGGACGACGCCACCTTCGAGGGCGTCGGCGCCGGCCGGTCGAGCCTGCGCAAGGCGATCATCGTCGGCGAGCGCCTGTTCGATCTCGTCGCCTTCTTCGGCGCCGATCCGCCCCCGCCCGCGCTCGTGGGCGAGGTCGACGGCATCCTCGCCACCGTGCGGATCGACGTCTCGCGGGGGCGCGCGGCGATCGGCTCGAGCAGTACTTCGGCGCCGCTGACGCCGTCCGCATCCAACGGGACATGCGCCGCCAGATGTTCGAGCTCCACGCCCCCGCCATGTCGCCTGCGGAGCTGGAGGCTCACCGGCGGGCGTTCCCCGACGGCGTGTGACGTGGACGACGCCCGGCAGATCCTGGCGGCCGCCGTGCTCGCCCTGGCGGTCCTCGCCGCCGTGCGCGCCGCCTGGTCGCCGTGAGGGCAGTCGATGCTGGGAAGCATCACGTCGCTCGGGGAGCGAAGCCGTGGCCGCCACTGGGTGGTGACATATGCGTGGTTCGTCCTCGGCGCGCTCGCCGGGGGGGTGGTGCTGGCCGGGGCGCTCGTCGCGGTGCACGGGCTCGGCAGCCTGCTGCCGCCGGCCGTCGCGCTGGCCGCCGGGTTGGCGGGCGGCGGCCTCCTGATCGCGGCGGCCGTCCGGGGGCGGCCACCGCCGTCCCTCGAGCGGCAGGTCGACCACCGATGGCTCGACGAGTACCGCGGGTGGGTCGTCGGGGCCGGCTTCGGCTTCCAGCTCGGCACGGGTCTCATGACGCGCATCCCGTCGTTCGCCTTCTACCTCCTGTTCCTGTGCGCGCTGCTCGGTGCACCGGTCCCGTCGCTGATCGTCGCGGCACTCGTCTACGCCGCCGTCCGCGGCCTGGCCGCCGCGCCCGGCGGCCTGGTCAGCAGCCCACGCGACCTGCGCCGCCTGACGACGGTCATCGCACGCTTCGAGCCGCTCGCCTCGAAGGCGGGTCGGGCGAGCGACGTGGCCGCGGCCGGGTGCGTCGTGGCCGTGCTGCTGGTTGCCGCCCTGTGATCAGCCGGTGGGGCGAGGGGGCTCGAACGGTCCGACGGCCAGCTCCAGAGGAGCCTGCGGGTCCGCGCACTGCGGCGGGACCTCGACCGACGGGGCGACGCCCGAGATGCGATCGACCTGACCGGGCAGGCGGATGACGAAGTAGAGGCGGTTCTGGAACGCGCCACACCAGTTCTGGATCCGCAGGACGGCCTGTGCCTCCGACCCCGGGGCGAGCTCGACGGCCGGCCAGCCGGTGGGCGCCGGTTCGCCGGCCTGGCTCCAGGCGGGCTCGGCCTCCGACGTCGTCGAGGGGATCACCGTGGAGCTGGTGTCACGCGGTTCGACCTGCCCGATCGGCCCGGCCAGCGTGCAGGCCGACGCGCCGACGTTGCGGACGGTGATGCGACCGGCCAGGGTCCCGCCGCCTGCGTCGGCCAGGGCGACCTGGGCGTCGAGGTCGGCCGGCTGGCAGGTGCCGGCGGCGGCCCGGCTCGCCCCGGGCGCGGCAGGAGCGGCGCGGGCGGGCACCACGAGCCGGTCGAGCTGCTCCTGTGCGGCCGCCCGGGTGCCGGCGTCCGGCTCGAGGGCCCCGTAGAAGGCGACCAGGTCGATGTTCCACCCGTCGACCTCGGCCAGGAGCCGCTCGGCATAGACGTCGTCCGGCTGCCCCTCCAGGCCGCCCGGCTGCGCGGCGTCGAGGGACAGCGGGAGCTCGCTCGGCGGGAAGCCACCGCCGGAGACCTCGCGCGCCGGGATGGACATGGCGAAGAGGACGACGTCACCGTCCTGGAGGCGCTCGACCGTGTCCCACGGCACGTTGCCCGCCGCGCTCTCGGGGCCGAGCGCGATGTCGGCGGCCGTGGCCGCGCTGCCGACCTGGACGGCCTCCCACCCGGGTGCGGGATCGAAGTGGGGGAACGTCCCGGTCGCGTCGGCACCGTCGGGGGACGCGGTGGATGGTGCCTCCTGCTGCTGTACGGCGAGGTCGTCGCCGGAGTCCTCGCCGGCGAGGCTGACCACGCCGGCGGCGACAGCGGCGACCGCGAGCACGCCGGCGACGGCGACGCCGCGACGTCGACGCCGGATGCGACGCTGCCGGCGGGCGACGTCCTCGCGGACGCGGCCCGGGTCCGTCTCGACATCGAAGGCGGCGGCCGCACCGAGGCGTTCGCGGAGCAGGGAATCGGCGTCGCTCATTGAGCACTCCTCGGGGTGTTGTCGACGGTGAGCGCGGCAAGGAGAGTGCCGCGTGCCTTGTGGAGGGCGTTCTTCACGGCGCCCGCTCCGATGCCCAGCGCGTCGCCGATCGTGCTGACGGGCTGGTCGAGGTAGTAGTGCATGACCACGACCTGACGTTGTCTCGGCGGCAGCGACCGCACCGCAGCCCGGAGGTCGAGCAGCTGTGCGCCCAGCGCCTCGGCATCCGGCCCGCGCGGGGACCCGCGGTCGACCCCGTCGGCGCGCTCCCGGCGCCGGGCGGCGCGCCGGAAGTGGCTGCGACGATCGTTGAACGCCGTGGTCACCACCCACGCCTCCAGGTTGTCGATGTGCCGGCCCTTGCGCGACTGCTCCATGGCCCGCGCCAGGGCCTCCTGCACGGCGTCCTCCGCACCTTCCCTCGTCCCCGTGAACAGGGCGACGGCGCGTACGAGCCGGGGGTAGTCGTGCTCGACCAGTCGATCGAGTGCCACTGCGAAGTCATGGTCACCTGCCATGGAGGCCTCGCGAGGTAGGACGCCGGAGGGAGGCACCGGGTTAGCCGGTCAGGTGAAATCCTCCCTCGGATCGTTCCCCGCCGACAGCGGGGGCTCCGTGGCAGGCCGGTCGGTCAGGCGCCGAGCAGGCCGTCCGGGCCGCGTGCCGTCACCCAGCCGAGACTGTGCGGCCGGATCCGGTCCCACCAGCCGGGTGCGGGACGGCCGCCGTGGGACTCGACGAGCTCGACCAGCTCGTCGTCGCTGACCGGGTCCCGCCTTGCACCTCGTCGCCCGCCCGTATCATGCGCTGATGCCAGGGCCGCCGCCTCCGACGGGCTCGATCATCGTGTTGAACGGGCCGTCGAGCGCCGGCAAGTCCACGCTCGCCGCCGCACTCCAGCGCCGCTTCGCGGCGGACGGCGAGTGCTGGTTCGTCTACGCGATGGACGACTACTTCGCCAAGGTGCCGTTCGACTGGGTCACCGCCGGTCGCCATGTCGGGGTGCACGCCGACGACGGCGTCACGCTCGAGATCGTCGACGGCGAGTTCCGGATGCGGATGGGGCCGATCGGGCGCCGGGTCCTCGTCGCCTGGCGGGGCGCCGTCGGGAGCGCGGCCCGGGCCGGCCTCAACGTCATCGCCGACGACGTGGTGCTGACCGAGGAGGAATGGCGCGGCTGGCAGGACGAGCTGCAGGGCGTCGACGCCCACTGGGTCCGCGTCCAGATCGCGCTCGACGTGCTGGAGGCCCGTGAGCGCTCGCGCTCGGACCGCATGCCCGGCCACGCGCGGGCGCAGTACGACGACTCGTACCGCTGGCCGGCCTACGACGCCGAGGTCGACACCGGGGTGCTCGAACCCGATGCCGCGGCGGCCGCCGTCCTCGCCGGATGGCGGGCGCGGTCCGCCTGAGCGGCACCAGGCGGGTCACCCGGGCGCGGTGGCGCCGGCCGGCCGCGGGCCGAGGTGGCGAGCGAAGAAGCGCTCGGACTCGAGGCGCTCGAACCGTCGGGACGGCGACGTGCGGTCCGGGGTTGACGTGCATCGTCTTCTCGCTCGAGCCGAACAGGTCGAACAGCTCCATCGCCCGCTCGACGGGGTGCCCGCCGTCGTCGCGCTGGCACAGGAACAACAGCGGGCATCGTGAGGCTCCTGGCCCACCCGAGGTACTCGTCGTAGCCGGGACGGGGCACGGTGCTGGCCAGGCCGAGCACCGCGCAGGTGATGCGCGGCTCGGTCGCGACGAACGGCAGCCCGATGCTCGTGCCCATGGAGACGCCCCACCAGCCCGTGGGCCCGGTGCCGACCTCGGGGAGGCGCTCGACCGCGTCGAGCACCGCCGTCCAGTCCCGCACGCCCCGCATGAAGTAGGGCATGTACGGATCCGTCGTCTCGCCCCGGTAGCGGGGCACCGTCCCGTCCCCGTCGAGCGCCCGGCGGCGGGCGCGGTCCCGCTGCTCGACGGTGACCCGCTCGCCGTGGCCGGGAGCGTCGATCGCCACGCACGCGTAGCCGAGGTGCCGGACGAGCGCCCGGGCGAGGGCGACGATGTTGGGCGCGGTCTTGTCCTGGAGCCCGCCGTGGCCGAACAGGACCTTCGGGCGCGGGCCCTCGGCGCCGTCGGGCGTCCACACCACCGCGGGAACGGTCTCGCCCTCGCGGTGCAGCCCCCAGCGCCGTTCGCGCACGCCGCGCTCGGTCTCGTCGGTGCGGAGCTCCACGGCGCTACCGGTGCAGCACGCCGACGCGGGCCTGCTGGGACTCGTAGCGCTCCATGAACAGCCGTTCCTCGCGGTGCGGATCGTCCACGGCGACCGGTGGGGCGTCGAAGTGCATCACGGTCCGGTGGTCGAGGTCGTAGGGCCGCCACGCCGGGATCGCGGCGTGTGTTGGGATCGCCGGTCCGGGCGAACGCCAGCCACGACTCGCACATCGCCTCGGCCATCACGGCGGTCTCCTCGGACGGCGGCCCGACGATCTGGGTGGCCCGGGCGACGTTGTCGAAGACGAAGGGCAGGTCGAGGTTGTGCGGGGAGATCCGCCGACCGCCCTCCACCGGGGTCCGCCACATGATGCGGTACGACCAGACCGGGGCGCCGCCGCCGGCGGCCTGCACGGCCTTCCGCTCGGTCTGCAGCACGCTGTCGCGCCAGTAGCCCCGCGCCGTGGCGATGGTGAACAGGACCTCGGATGCGGTCGCGCCCGGGCTGGGAGCGCCGGACGATCGCCGTCAGCTCGGGCACGTCGGCGGCGTCGACGAAGCGCTCGAGCCGGGGGACGAGGTCGTCGTCGGTGATGGCGAACGCCGTCGGGTCCATCGACCCCAGCTGGTTCGAGAGCTCGGTCCGGCACGTCCCGACGATCATCGGGACCTCGAACGCCGTCGCCGGCGCGTCGGGGTCCCACGGGTGCCGGTGGAACACGACGTCGTCGAGGGTCGGCGAGTAGCGGCGGCCGACGGCGCGGTTCGCCGCCAGCAGCTCCTTCATCGGGAGCTCCTGGAGACGGCGCGGCTGGGAGCGCGGGATCCCCAGGTGGTCGAGCAGCCGCACCGCGAGCTCGCCGGCCCGCTCCCTCGTGATGAGCCGGAGATGCGAGCCGCTCTGGACGGCGCCGCGGTGGAAGAGCCCGTGGGCGATGGGCGTGGCGGTCGCGAGGCTCACCTTCCGCCCGCCGCCCGACTGTCCGTAGATCGTGACGTTGGCGGGGTCGCCGCCGAACGCGCCGATGTTGTCGCGGACCCAGCCGAGCGCGGCCACGATGTCGAGGAAGCCGGCGTTCGCCGACCCGGCGAAGTCGTCGCCGGCGAGGTCGGCCAGGTGCAGGTGGCCCATCAGGCCCAGCCGGTGGTTGAGCGTCACGACGACGACGTCGCCCCGCCGGCAGACGTTGACGCCGTCGTAGAGCATCACGGAGCCCGTGCCGGCCTCGAAGCCGCCGCCGTGCAGCCACACCAGCACGGGGCGCCGGGCGTCGTCGGTGCCCGGGGTGTGCACGTTGAGCACGAGGCAGTCCTCGCCGATCTCGGGCCGGTTGCCCTCGAAGCCGCCGGCCGCGAGCCAGGTCCGCGCCTGCGGCGCCGTCTCGCCGAAGAGGCGGGCCGGGCGGACCCCGGTCCACGGCTCGACCGGTTGCGGCGGTCGGAACCGGTGCGCGCCGCCGGTGGGCGCCCCGTACGGGATGCCGCGGAAGATGCGGATGCCGCCGGTCACGCACCCCTGGACGTCGCCGGCGGTGGTGGCCACGATCTCGCTGTCGGTCGACTCGTCGCGGCTGATTCGCTCGCTTCGGTCGCTCATGGCGGGAGCACCTCTCTCAGGACGGCCCACGCATCCTGCGCGGTGAGGGGACGGCGGCCGAAACCCATGGTGGCGATCACCATGTCGTGGTCCGGGAGGACGAAGCAGAACTGGCCCCGCGCCCCGGCGGCGTAGAACATCGACGGCGGCGCGCCGGCGATGCGGCCCGACGTGTTGAGCCACCACAGCAAGCCGTAGTCGGGGTTCAGCGGTGACGGCGACGTGGCGGCCGCCACGTACTCCGGGGTCAGGATCTGCACCCCCGCCCGGCGGCCGCCGTCGAGGTAGAGCTGCCCCAGGCGCGCCGCGTCCCGGCACGAGAGCAGCAGCGAGCCGCCGACCCGCACGTTGCCGGCGCCGTCGATCCCCTCGGGCTGGTACGCGAAGGCCTCGCAGCCGAGGCGCCCGACGACCTCCCGCATCATGAAGTCGTGGCTGGTCGTGCCCGACGCCGCGGCGACGACGTCGGCGAGGTGATCC
The DNA here is from genome assembly GCA_963759225.1 of uncultured Acidimicrobiales bacterium. Lineage (GTDB taxonomy): Bacteria > Actinomycetota > Acidimicrobiia > Acidimicrobiales > VFJN01 > ZC4RG19. The sequence goes on from CAVWYL010000025.1 coordinate 16,931, forward strand.
GCGGGGGCGCCGTCGTAGTAGAAGGTCGTGCCGGGCTCGATCGACACGCCGTAGCCGGCGGGTGAGCCCGGCTCGCCGACCGCGTGGCGGACGTACTCGTCACCCGGTCCCGGCGGCGTGGGGTCGCCGATCCGGCGCGGCGGGCCGGGTGCTCGGCTTGGTCACCAGGGTGCCGCCGCTGGTCATCGTGAGCAGGTGCCGGATCGTCACGCCGGGGTGGAGGCCGCTGACGGCAGGGGCGTGGTAGCGGGCGACCGGGTCGTCGAGCTCGAGGAGCCCGAGCGTGATCGCCCGCCCGACCATGGTCGAGCCCCAGGACTTGCCCGACGAGAACGAGACGTTCCGCCACGTGGGCTCGGCCCGGTGGTACTCGTTCGCCCAGTAGCGCTCGAACGCGAGGACGCCCCGGCGGGCCACGACGATGCCCTGCCGCTCGCCCCGTGCCCCCAGGACGCCGGCGACACGGTCGAGCGCCGAGCCGTCGAGCCCGACCTCGGCCGGGTCGCCCGTGGCCCACGCGCCGCCCCCGGCAGGCGCGTCGCGGCGTCCGTTGTCCGTGGTCTGCACGTCCCCTCCGTTCTGTTAGACAGAACGTTGTTCTGTAGAACAGAATAGGCGGGTGGACAGCGCGGTCGCAAAGAGCTTCAGGCTCCTGGAGGCGATCTCCCGTGCCAAGGGCCCGTCCCGGCTGTCCGACCTCGCCGGCGCGCTGGACATGCAGAAGAGCACCGTGCACCGCGTCCTCGCCGAGCTGATCGCGCTGGGCTATGTCGAGCAGGACGCGACCGGCCTCTACCGTCCGACCCTGCGGTCGTGGGAGATCGGGACCGCCGTCGTCGCCGACCTGCCCATCAAGCAGGTGGCGGCCACCGCCCTCCAGCAGCTCCACCGGCGGACCGGCGAGACGGTCAGCCTCACCGTCCGATCCGGCGACGACGTGTTGTACCTCGACAAGATCATCTCGCCCCGCCCGATCCGGTTCACGACGCGGGTCGGCAGCCGGCTGCCGCTGCCGCTGACCGCGAGCGGCCTGGCGCTCCTGGCCCAGGCCGCGGACGGCCCGGACGTCGTGCGGCGCTTCGGCGCCCGGCCCGGCGTCGCGGGGGTGTTCGACGTCGAGCGCGCGCTGCGCGAGCTCTCCCGTGCGCAGCGCCGGGGCTACGCCACGTCGAGCGCCCGGCCCGGGGTGATCAGCATCGCCGCCGCGGTGAGCGACCGCGACGACAGCCCGGTCGCAGCGCTGTCGGTGAGTGCCCCGACCGACCGGCTCCCGGGCGACAAGCGGGACGAGATCGTCGAGTCCGTGCTGTCCACCGCGACGAGCCTGGCCGAGTCCCTGGGGCGCATGTGAACGCGCCGGTGACCGACGCCGTGAGCGCGTTCGTCAGCGGCGCGGCGACGGCGACCTTCGACGAGTCGATCCGCGACCTCGCGCGGCAGCACGTGCTCGACACGATCGCGTCGATCGTCGCGTGCCGCGACCTGCCGGCGGCGTCGGTGGCCCGCCGCTATGCGCGGGCCAACAGCGCGTCGGCGTCGGGCGTGACGATCCTCGGCACGACGGAGCGGGTCTCGCTGGTCGACGCGGTCTTCGCCAGCGCCATGGCGGGCCACGGTGCGGAGGTCAACGACTTCATGCCGGCCGTCTTCGTGCAGCCCGGCCCCGCGATCGTGAGCACCGCACTCTGCCTCGCCGAGCAACGGCACCTGTCCGGCGACGCGGTGGTGCGAGCGGTCATCGCCGGCTACGAGCTGGCCTTCCGCGTCCCGCGGGCGCTCGGTGGCGCCAACCTGCGACGGGCCCATCTCGCCAGCCACGGCGTCGGTCCGGTCTTCGGGTCGGCCGCGGCGGCGGCGTCGTTGCTGGCGATTCCCGGCGAGCGGATCGGCGACGTGCTCACGTGCTGCGTGCAGCAGGCGTCCGGCTCGTGGCAGTGGCTGCTCGACGAGGACCACATCGAGAAGGCGCTCGTCTTCGCGGGCGTGGGGGCCCGCAACGGGGTCCAGGCGGCGCTGCTCGTGGAGGCCGGGTTCCGGGGCGTGCGCGACGCGCTCGACCACCCCGCGGGGTGGTACGCGGCGATCTCCCGCAACGGTGACGGCGACCGCGACGAGCGGGCGCTGACCCACGGCTTCGACGCACCCGGGGCGCTGCACGGCGCGGCGTTCAAGCGCCATCCGGTCGGCGGCCCGGCGCAGCCGGCGGTCGAGGCGCTGCTCGGGCTCGCGTCCGAGGTCGACGAGGGGGACGTCGCTCGGGTGGTGATCCGCATGCCCGGGCGTGCCGACGCCTTCCGCGACGCCGCGATGCCCGCGCTCAACCTCCGCTACCTCACGGCGGTCATCCTCATCGACGGCCGCCTCGACTTCCTCGCCGCGCAGTCGATCGAGCGCATGCACGACGACCCGCAGGTCGCGGCGCGCATGGCGACCGTCGACGTCGTCCACGATCCGACCCAGGAGCCCGCGCCCGGTCGCGACCGGACGGAGTCGGCGCTCGTCACGCTCACCCTCTCGTCGGGCGCCGTCCTGG
>CAVWYL010000026.1:0-71123 GCA_963759225.1 uncultured Acidimicrobiales bacterium
CGGTCGCGGGCTACGGGCGGGCGACGATGAAGTACGGGATGGCGCCGGCCTTGACGTTGGTGAGCGCCGGCACGTACTCAGCCCGCACGTCGGAGTAGCCGACGCGCTCGAACGTCTCGACGATGGGACCGGTGTCGTCGAGGGGCATGAACGGCAGCGCTGCGCGGGTCTCGCGGCGAATAGTGCTGGTCGAACACGTTCGGATTCTCGGGGTCCTTCGACCCCTCGTTCGCGAACCAGAACCCGTCGACCGAGAGCACCATGCCGTCGGGGCGCAGGACGCGCAGCCAGTTGGCCATGGCCGTCTCGGGCTCGCGCAGGGTCCAGAGCAGGTGGCGGTTGGTGACGACGTCCACGCTCTGGGCGTCGACGCCGGGGGCGACGGCGTCGCCGGGGGCGAACCGCACGTCGAGGCCGCGCTCGCGGGCGGTGCGCTCGGCGGAGGACAGCATCTGCGTCGACAGGTCGATGCCGGTGACGTGGTGGCCCAGCTCGGCGGCGATGAGGGCGAGGAAGCCGGTGCCGGTCGCCAGGTCGAGCACGTCGGAGGGCTTGCCGGGCAGGACGGCGCCGACGGCGTCGAGCCACAGCCGGTACTCGTCGGTCCCGTAGTCGGCGACGTTGCTGCCGTGGTCCTCGTAGTCGGGAGCCACCGTGCTCCAGAACTTGGTGATCTGGTCCTGTGGGTGGGTCGTCATGCGCGCTCCTGTCCGGCGGGGGATCGGTTCGACCTTGTTCCCCGCACGTCACCACGCGGTTCGCGCCGAAGGGCTGGAACCCGTCACGGCCAGTCGGGCCGATCAACCACCCCAGGCATCTGGGAGGGATCGCGAGCCGGACCTGTGGTGTCCTTGACGGCATGGACGGCTTCGATCCCGCCAGCAGCTTCGGCCGCGACGTGTCGATGCGCTACGACGCCACGAGCGTCCGTGGCGACGAGGACGAGACGGTCTCGTTCCTGGAACGGCTTGCCGGCGGGCGGGCTGCGCTCGAGCTGGCCGTGGGCACCGGTCGCGTCGCGTTGCCGCTGACCCGAGCCAGCGTGTCGGTGGACGGCATCGAGCTGTCGCAGGACATGGCGGACCGGATGCGGGAGAAGCCGGACGGGTCGGCGGTACGGGTGACGGTCGGGGACATGTCCCGAGCCGGCACCGGCCGCACCTACGGGCTCGTGTACCTGGTGTTCAACACGATCGGCAACCTCCTCACGCAGGACGACCAGGTTCGGTGCTTCGAGAACGCAGCCCGCCACCTCGACGACGACGGGCTGTTCGTCCTCGAGTGCCGGGTGCCGACCGCCCCGACCCGACCCGCCCGCGGGTTCGTCGACCCCGAGCACGTCGGGCTCGACCACGTCGTGCTCGACGTGTGCCGCTATGACCCGGTCACCCAAATCCTCGACGAGAACCACGTCCGCATCGGCGAGCACGGCATCGTGTTGGCTCCGATCAGGCTGCGACTGGCCAACCCACCGGAGCTCGACCTGATGGCACGCATCGCCGGCCTCCGCCTGCGCGACCGCTGGGCGGGTTGGAACGAGGAGCCGTTCACCGCCGACAGCTGGCGGCACGTCAGCGTGTACGAGCGCGCGACCAGGCGCTGAGGCGCAGGTTCCGACGCCGGGGTCGCGTAGCGTCGGACGCCGTGGTCTTCCAGCACCCTCTCGCCTACCTGTTGGCGGTCGAAGGTGCGGCGCTGTTGCGGGCCTTCGCCGGTGAGCACGACCGCGACTTCACCCTCGCCAGGATCGCCGAGGTGCGGGCGTTGCTGGACGCCGCGCCCGCCTGGGGTGACGGCGTGACGCTCTCGACCGTGCCCACGCCCGACGGGTACCGGACCTGGGCGGAGACCTATGACCAGCCCGGGAATCAGCTCATCGACCTCGAACAGCCCGTCGTCCGCGAGATCGTCCGGGACCTGCCCGTCGGCGTCGCGCTCGATGTCGCGTGCGGCACCGGACGGCACACCCGCTACCTCGCCGAGCTGGGTCACCGTGTCGTCGGCGTCGACAGCGCCCCGGCGATGCTCGACCGGGCCGCCGCCAACGTGCCCGACGCCGGCTTCTCTCGGGCCGACCTGCATCGGCTGCCGATCCCCGACCACACCGTCGATCTCGTCGTGTGCGCCCTGGCGCTCACCCATGTGCCGGACCTCGGCGCCGCCCTGACGGAGTTCGTCCGTGTCCTGCGGCCCGGTGGCCACCTGGTCATCTCCGACTCCCGCGGCCTCTACGGGTACCTCGGCGCGCCCGTGCCCGTCCGAACGAACGACGGTGAACCCGGCGTGCTGCCTCACTGGAACCGCCTCACCAGCGACTATCTCGCTGCCGCGCTGCCGTTGGGACTCCAGGTCCGTCGTTGCGTGGAGCCGCGCCGTCCGACCCCGCTCCTCGACCCCGACGCGGTGCCCGCGACCGAGGACCTGGTGGCCGGCGACCCGCCGAACATCTGGGTCCTCCACACGTTCTGCCCGGCGGCGACGAACGCCGCATACCGTGACAACCCCGCGGCCATCATCTGGCACTTCCAGCTCGATCGCGGGACGCGGCGACCACCGACGAGGAGCTCCGATGACGACGACGCCGGCCAAGTTCGGACTCGTTCTCGACTGCGCGGACCCTGAACGCCTCGCGGAGTTCTGGGCGAGCGCCCTCGACTACCTCAACGTCGGCGCCGCCGGTGTGTACGTCGTCCTCCTCCCCGACGGCCGGCCGGGACCGAAGCTGCTGCTCCAGCGCGTCGAGGAGCCGAAGGTGGCGAAGAACCGCATGCACCTCGACATCGAGGCCCCGGACATCGAGGCCGAGGCCGACAGGCTGGTGGCCCTCGGCGCGGTGCGACGGAGTGACGTCCCGCTCTCGGAGCACGGGGCGACCTGGCTGCTGATGACCGATCCCGAAGGCAACGAGTTCTGCGTGTGCGACGAGGGCAACCCGACCGAGCACTAGAGCGGCACAGTGCCGAACGCGACTCCGGCGGAGCGGTGGCCTGCTCCGAACGTGACCGTCGCGTGGGGCGTTCGGAGCGGGCACACCGTCGGGACGCCGAGGCGGCGTCAATAGCAGTCGTTGAGTCTCAGGGTCTCCAACATCGCCCAGGCGGTCGAGTTGTACCCGTTTTCCGCGTAGGCGTGGTAGAGCGTCCAACCGTCGTCACAGATGCTGTTGGCGCCGGCGGTGCCGGGAGACATGCCGACGGAGAGGGCGACGACCGCCCCCAGTGTCGCTCCCATCGCACCGATCCTTGCGATTCGCTTCCTCATGAGCGCTCCTTTGGGCTCAGCTTTTCGTTCGCTCGCTGGCCCGCGCCCGTGGGGGATGACCAGGGAGCCTGTACCTGTCACGAAGATGTTCGGAGTCGACGGGCCGCCGGATGGTGCGGCCGCGTTTCGGAAGTGTCAGCTATCGGCCCAAACGGAGACCCAGCGTCGATTAATCGCCCAGAACCTTGACATAGCGTCGATAAGTGAGTCATCGTTCACGTCGACTGCCCACCGCACACGCGGTCGGCCTGTCGTCTCGGGAGGGGATCCATGTCTGGTGGTCGTGCACGTTCTCCGCGCGCGTGGTCGCGCACCCTCGTCGGCGTGGCGGTCGTCGCCACCGTCCTGCTGACGGCGTGCGACCCGCCGTTCCCGAGCGACGACGACTTCTACCGCCCGCCGTCGCAGCTGCCGCCGGGCGAGCCGGGCGACGTCATCTCGTCCCGGTCGAGCCGCTTCACGCTCGACCCGATCAACAAGGCCCCCGTCCCCAACGTGTCGGCGCAGCAGGTCGTGTACCGGTCGACCGACGCCCTGGGCCAGCCCATGGCGGTGACCGGCACCGTGCTCGTCCCCACCACGCCGTGGGGCGGCGGGGGCGGCCGGCCGCTCGTGTCCTACGCCGTGGGGACCCGGGGTCTCGGCGACGACTGCGCGCCGTCGTACACGCTGACGCAGGGCGCCGACTACGAGGGCTTCTTCATCAAGGCCGCGCTCGACAAGGGCTGGGCGGTGGCGATCAGCGACTACCAGGGCCTCGGCACGCCCGGATTGCACACCTACATGGTCGGCCCCGCGCAGGGCCACGCCGTGCTCGACATGGCCCGCGCCGCGCAGCGACTCCCCGGGACCGGCCTGTCGCCGGCCACGCCGGTCGGCCTGATGGGCTACTCGCAGGGCGGCGGCGGGGCCGGCTGGGCGGCCGAGCTGGCCGGAACCTACGCGCCGGAGCTGAAGGTGAAGGGCTCGGCGGTCGGCGGCGTGCCCGGCGACCTGACCGCGACCGCCGAGTTCCTCGACGGCTCGCTGTTCGTGGCGTTCGCGCTGATGGCGGCGCTCGGCCTCGACGCGGCCTACCCGGAGCTCGACCTCGACGGCTACCTGAACCCCCGGGGCCAGGAGCTGGTCGCGTCGAGCCAGGAGCTGTGCCTCGTCGACGTCGACGGGTTCGGCACGCTGATCGACGTCGCCTTCACGGGGATCGACGACTACGTCACCACCAACCCGCTGGACTCGCCGGCGTGGCAGGCCCGTCTCGCCGGGGTGAAGCTCGGGACGGCGAAGCCGTCGGCGCCGGTGTTCCAGTACCACGCGCTCGTCGACGAGATCGTGCCGTTCGGCCAGGCGGCGAGCCTGCGCCGCACCTGGTGCAACCGGGGCGCCAACGTGACGTGGACGACGCTGCCGGCCGAGCACGCGCTCGGGCTGGTCGAGGGCGCGCCGCTCGCGCTCGACGTGGCTGCAGGCCCGGTTCGCCGGCATCCCGACATGGGGCAACTGCCTGCTGCCCTGATCGATCAGGCGACGTCCCCCGCCCGCCAGGGCCCGAGGTCGAGGTTCGGGTAGCGCTGCGCCACCGCGGCGACCGTCTCGGCCGTCCAGTAGGGGTGGCCGGGCGGGGGAAAGCCGAACAGGGCCAGCTGTCCGGGCGTGGCGCGGCCGACGAAGGCATGCCACTCCGGGGAGTTGGACTTCTCCTGCCACGAGTGCCGGTCGATCCAGTCGACGCCCTCGGGCCGGAAGTTCACGTGGATCGTGTACCGGGCGCCGCCCGGGGCCGTGAGGTCCGTGCCGCGATGGAACGTGTCGTTGGCGTACGCGACCACCGTCCCCGCCGGTCCCGTCGCCGAGACCTCGGCGTCGTACAGCGCCGGTGACCCGTGCGGGGCGACCCAGGACGGGTCGCCGTCGTCGGCGAGGACGCCGTCGGTCCGGGGGTACCAGTTGGGGATGGCGGGCAGCGTGCCGGTGTGGCGCCGCGACACGTACGCCGGCGGTCCCAGGCCGGCGCGGACGTCGCTCAGGTAGAGGAACATCTCGACCTGCTGGTAGCGGCGGTCCGCCGACGGGGCGACCAGGGTGTGGCTGAGGTAGTCGCGGTGGAGGTGCTGGTCGTAGTCGGCCGCGCCGGTGTACTTGGCCCACGCCTCGATGGAGTACACGCGGAGGCGCTCGGTCCCGAGCAGGGACGCGGCGAGCCCGACGAGCCCCGGATGGACGGCGAGCAGGCTGAGCTCGACGCTCGCGAACGGGAAGTCGTCGATGCCGCCGAACTCGTCGGCGAACCGGGCGCACCGGGCCGGGTCGGTCCCGCCGTGGAACTCCGCGGCGGTCGGGTACAGCGACCCGAGCTCGGCCAGCGCCGGACCCAGATCGGCTGCGGTGAGGAAGCCGGGCAGCACGACGAACCCGTCGTCGTCCCAGGCGGCGTGCGGAGGCTGGCGCGTCACGGCGACACCCTTCGGGACCGGGGCGGAGAGGGTCAAACCAAATGCGCTACGGGCCGCCCGGCCGGGCTAGTCCTTCGGCCCCACGACGCAGCCGGCGAACACCGCCGCCAGCCCGCCGATGCCGAGCCACACGCCCATCGACGGGCTCGGGCCACCGTCGCCCGCGAACACCACCCACAGCGCGGCGCCGTGGGCCGCGGCCGCCAGGATCACGACCAGGCCCGCCAGCCGCCGCAACCCGAGCAGCAGCGACAACGCCGCCGACTTCGGCGCCAGGATCGTCGAGAACAGGACCGCCAGCGTCACCCCGATGGCGACCGGCAGCCACAGGGTCCGCGTGTACAGCTTCAGGTAGCGGGCCCTGCCGGTGTCGATCGCATCGGCGGCCGCCTCGGCCGCCTGGTCGCGCACCTCGGCCTCGACCGCCTCGCTGATCTCCTCCGGGGTGGGGATGCCCTCGGGCAGCGTCGTCGGCGTGCCCGTGTCGAGCCCGAGGTCGTCGGGGTCGGTCTCCGCGATGGTGAACGACGAGCGGATGTCCGCCAGGGTCACGCCCTGGCCGGCCACCTCGAACCACGGCAGGACGAGCAGCGCCGCCAGGAAGCACGCCAGCCCGGCGACCCCCAGCAGGGCGCCCAGACCCGAACGGGAAGCCGCGGCCCTCCCGGTCGTCGCGGGCGTCCGGCTCCCGGGACGGCGGCCGGCGCGGCGGCCCGGGCGCGCGGCCGCGCTGCCCGGCCGGGTACTGCGGGGGCGGGGCCTGCTGGCGACCCCACGGGTCGGGGGGCGCAGCCGGAGGCCGGCCGCCGGGACTGCCGTACGGCGCCGTCGGCCGCGGGTCGCCGTACCCCCGCTGGCCGCCGTCGTGGGGCCAGGGTCGTCGTAGCCGTCGGCCGCCGTACCCGGCTGGCCGCCGTCGTGGGGCCAGGGGTCGCGGTAGCCCCGCTGCCCGCCGGCGTAGGGGCCGGGGCCCTGGTCGTAGCCGGGCCGGGGGGCCGGACGCGGGCGCCGGGGACCGAACACGCTGGACCCGGGCTCCTCGCTCCAGTCGTCGGGGGGCCAGTCGCCGGACCCCGGATCGCGGTCGCTCACGGCTGGCCTCCCTCTGCCCGTCGTCGGCGCCCCAGCGGCCGAACCGACGTCCGCGGACTGTAGCGGGGCCCCGTCAGTCCCGGCAGGCGTGCAGGAAGTACTCCACCGCGCCCCGGTTGCCCCGCAGCGGCGAGTCGATCACCTCCAGCACCGTCCAGCCGGCGCCGGCCACCGCGGCGGCGGCCCGGTCGCACGCCTCGGCCAGGTCCGCGGGCTCGGTCGGCAGCTCGCCCCGCCGCAGCTCGAACATGGGCTTGACCAGCCCCACCAGCACGGCGCCGGGCGCGAGCGCCACGCGGTCGGTCGCCTGCCGGACCGCCTCACCGAGGCTCAGCCTGCTGACGTCGACCACGACCCTCGACACCGGCTCGGGCACCACCGCCGGGGTCAGGTCCGCGACGTTGGTCCGCTCCAGGTTCACGACCCGGGGATCGGCCCGCAGCCGCCCCAGCAGCTGCCCGTGCCCCACGTCGACCGCGTAGACGCGCGCCGCCCCGCCCTCGAGCAGCGCCAGCGTGAACCCGCCGGTGCTGGCGCCGACGTCGAGGCAGGCGTGGCCACCGACGTCCACGCCCAGCAACCGCAGCGCGCCGCCCAGCTTGTCGCGGCCCCGGGGCACGTCCTCGGGCCGGATCGTGATGCCCGCGTCGGCCCGCACCCGGGCCCGGGGGTTGGTCACGATCGTCCCGTCGACCCGCACCCGCTGCGCCGCCAGCATCGCCTCGGGGTCGGTGACCTCGGGGTGCTGCTTGGCGAGAGCGTCGAGCAGCGGGACCAGGCGTCGGCGCGGCGGGGCCATGATCGTCAGCAGGTCCTCCGCCGTCGCCGGAGGGCGACCACCACGACCCCGCCAGCATGCCCGCCGCCGCCACCGCCCACAGCCCGGACACGGCCCCGGCGCGGCGGCCAGCCCGGCGAGGGCCAGCGGCCCCGCCGCGCAGCCGACCACGCACAGGACGCCGACCACGGCCGCCAGCAGCCCCCGGCGGGATCGGGCCGGCCCCGCCGGGTGGGCGGGCTCGGCGGTGGGCGTGTCACGGGGCGCCGGGGCGCAGCCACAGCGGCCGGGCGTGCAGGTGACGCCCGGGGCGGGATCGGTGGGCGGGGTGTCGTGCAGCGTCGTCATGGCGGGACCGTAAGGGTTCGACCGGGCGGGAAGGTCAAGCCCCGGTTCGAACCGAGTTTGCACCCGCCCGCAACCGCCGCCGAGCATCACGCGGTGCCGACCGTGCGCCTCGTGGCCTCCGACCTCGACGGGACCCTGCTCGGGCCGGGTGCGGTGCTCACCGACCGGACCCGGGCCGCCCTGGCCGCCGCCGACGCCGCCGGCATCGTCGTCGTCGCCGCCACCGGCCGCCCGGCCACGACCGCCTCGGAACGGCTGGCCGGCGCCCCCACCGTCCGCTACCTCGTGTGCGAGAACGGGGCCGTCCTCTACGACCGCCACGAGGCGGCGGTCATCGCCCGCCACCCCATGGACGACCGGGCGGTCCCCGCCGTGGTCGAGGCGGTGCGGGCCGGGGTCCCGGACGCCGGGTTCGGGTGGGAGGCGCCCGGCGGCTACGGCGCCGAGGCCCGCTTCCTCACCATGAGCCCGCCCCGCGACGGCGTCCCCGACGTCGTGGTCGACCGCCTCGGGCCGCCCTACCCGACCCAGGTGACCAAGGTGCTCGTCGGCCATGCCCGGCTCGTGCGGGACGACCTCCTGGCCGCGGTCGAGCCCTGCCTCGTCGACGGGCTGGTGGCGACCGCGTCGTCCGTGCGGTTCGTGGAGATCGCGGGCGCCGGCATCGACAAGGCCTACGGCGTGGCCCGCCTGTGCGAGCGGCTCGGCGTCGACCGGGCCGAGGTGGCGGCGCTCGGCGACCACATCAACGACATCGCCCTCCTGCGGTGGGCGGGGCGCAGCGTGGCCATGGGCGACGCCCACCGCGGGCCGGGACGCGGCCGGCGAGACCACCGGCTCCAACGCCGAGGACGGCGCCGCCGCCTGGCTGGAGGCCCTCCTGGCCGAGGCGCCCGCCGCCGCCGCCCTGAGAGCGTGCCGCGGACAGGGCACGCCATCGCGGCCACCGTGGTCCGTGCTTCCCGCTCTTGCTGCTTCGCAGCGGGCCGCTCGGGCCACGGCTACGCCTATCGGCGCAGCCTCGGAGCGTGCGCGGACAGGGCACGCATCGCGGCCACCGTGGTCCGTGCTTCCCGCTCTTGCTGCTTCGCAGCGGGCCGCTCGGGCCACGGCTACGCCTATCGGCGCAGCCTCTCAGGCGATGGGGGCGCCGGGTCCCACGTCGCCGGGTAGCTCCAGCAGCCGGACCGTGCCGTCGGGGTCGAGGGCGCCGAGGACGAGGAACTCGCTCGTGAACCCGGCGATGCGCTTGCGGCCCAGGTTGAGCGCCCCCACGACCAGCCGCCCGACGAGCTCGTCGGCCGTGTAGTTCGTGATCTGGGCGCTCGTGCGCAGCGTCCCCACCACCGGCCCGAAGTCGACCGTCAGCTTCCACGCCGGCTTCCGGGCCTCGGGGAACGGCTCCACGGCGGTGACCCGCCCGGCCCGCATGTCCACGGCGAAGAAGCCCTCGGCCCCCACGTCGGGCTTCCGCTCCAGCGCCCCGGGCGCGTAGGGCAGACCGTCCGGATCGATCGAGTGCGACACCACCACCATGTTCTATGCCGGCGTGGCGCAGGCACCCGGGCGACACGTGCCAAGATCGGCGTCCCCCATGGCTCGCAGCGTTCGTCTCCGCCCCTGGCAGAAGCGCGCCCTCGACGGGCTCGCGGGCTCCGGCGCGCCCGACTTCCTGGCCGTGGCCACCCCGGGCGCCGGCAAGACGACGTTCGCCCTCTGCGCCGCGGTCCACGACCTGGCGGCCTCGCCGGGGCGCCGCCTCGTGGTCGTGGCGCCGACGTCGCACCTCAAGGTCCAGTGGGCGGACGCCGCGGCCGGGCTCGGCCTCCACCTGGAGCCCCGGTGGACCCCGTCCGGGGGGCGCCTCCCCGCGGACGTCCACGGGATCGTCACCACCTACCAGCAGGTGGCGTCCAACCCGGACGCGCTGCGCCCGCTGGCCGCCGAGGCGCTGGTGATCCTCGACGAGATCCACCACGCGGGCGACGACCGGGCGTGGGGCGACGCGGTGCGGCGGGCGTTCGAGGCCGCCCCCCGGCGCCTGTCGCTGTCGGGCACGCCGTTCCGGTCGGACACGCGGTCGATCCCGTTCGTCCGCTACGTCGGCGACGAGGCCGTCCCCGACTTCGAGTACGGCTACTCCCACGCGCTGGCCGACGGGCGGGTGGTGCGGCCCGTCTACTTCCCCCGCATCAACGGGTTCATGGAGTGGATCGCCCCCGACGGCCAGGCCCACGCCGCCGCCTTCGACGACCCGCTCGACCGCGCCCGGGCGGCCCAGCGGCTGCGCACCGCGCTCAGCCTCGACGGCGAGTGGCTGCCGACCGTGCTGCTGCAGGCCAACGAGCGCCTGACGGCCCTCCGCCGCCAGCAGCCCGACGCGGGCGGCCTCGTCGTGGCCACCGACCAGGAGCACGCCCAGGGCATCGCCGACCTGCTGCGCTACCGGTGCGGCGTGCGGGCCACGGTCGCGGTGTCCGACGACCCCCTGTCGTCGACCCGCATCGCCCGGTTCGCCGCGTCGTCGGACCCGTGGATCGTGGCCGTGCGCATGGTGTCCGAGGGCGTCGACATCCCCCGCCTGCGGGTCGGGGTGTACGCCACCACCACGACCACCGAGCTGTTCTTCCGCCAGGCGGTCGGGCGCTTCGTGCGCTGGACCCGGGGCGTGCCCCGCCAGAAGGCGTACCTCTTCATCCCCGACGACCTCCGCCTCCGGACGTGGGCGACCCAGATCGCCGACGCCCGCCGCCACAGCCTCCGCCGGCCCGAGCGCACCGGCGACGAGCGCCCGGAGGACGAGGCCGCGCTCGACGCGCTCGTCCACCCCGACGACCGGGGCGACCAGCTGTCGATGTTCGCCGCCCTGTCGGCCGTCGTGACGGGGTCCGACGAGTCGTCGGTGTTCGACGTCGACGAGGCCGCGCTCGACCACCTCGACCGGCTCGACCGGATCGAGGCCGGCGGTGGGGGCGACGCCGCGCTCGAGCTGTCGCTGCCGCCGCTGCCCGGCGGGCCCCGCAACGGGGCGACCGCACGCGGGCAACGGCGGCCCGCCGCCCAACCCGCGCCAGGAGCGCTCGCGCCTGCGTGAGCACAACGCCAAGCTCGTCCAGGACCTCGTGTGGGCGACCGGGATGGGGCACGCGCAGGTCAACGGACAGCTCAATCGCAGCGTGGGACTGCGCCGGATCGACGAGGCGACGGTCGATCAGCTCCGCCGCCGGGCGCAGCAGGCGGAGCGCTGGCTGGCGACGCTCTGATGTCGAAAAGCCAGCAATAGCTGAGCGGATTGAGCGGCCGCCGGGCGCCTACGTCACCGTCCGATGTCGCCCGCCCCCCGAAAAGCCAGGATTTCCAAGACTTTTCGCGCCCAAAGTGATGCATTCCGTAGGAAAAGTCGTAACAATACCGACAAGTATCCACGTGTCAGCGATGCCGCAGGAGGAAAATGTGCGCATCCATGACCTAGGAGGAGCCAGTGAATCGTCGTGATCTTGTCCAGGCGGTAGCGACCCAATCGGGGGTCGACCGCAAGGAAGTCGACTCGGTGATCAAGGGATTCACCGATGTCGTCACGGCCGTCGTGTCCAAGGGCGAAGCGGTGTCGATCTCGGGCTTCGCCAAGTTCGTGAAGGTCGACCGCCCGGCCCGTATGGGCCGCAACCCGCAGACCCAGCAGCCGGTGCGCATCAAGGCGTCGAAGAAGGCGCGCATCACCCCGCTGAAGGGCTTCAAGGACGCGGTCGTGAAGACGAGCCTGGCGCCCAAGCTCGAGCGCGGCGTGTGGCCCCCGGCACCGGCGGCCAAGGCCCCGGCCAAGAAGGCGGCGACCGCCACCAAGACGGCGGCCAAGGCCCCGGCCCGCAAGACGACCGCGAAGAAGACCACGGCCGCCAAGTCGACGGCCAAGGCGCCCGCCCGCAAGACGGCGGCCAAGAAGGCCCCCGCCCGCAAGACCGCGGCCAAGCGCCCGGCGGCCAAGCGGCCGGCGGCGAAGGCACCGGCCAAGAAGGCGCCGGCGAAGAAGGCACCCGCGAGGAAGGCCCCGGCCAAGAAGGCGACCACCGCCCGCAAGGCCCCGGCCCGCAAGGCCCCCGCCCGGCGCTGACACGTCCCGGCGTTCCTTCCGGCCGCGGGATCGCGGGCTCCGGCCCCCGATCCCGCGGCCGGAACGCGCCGGTTGAGAAAAATCGCGCGAATCCCTACACGCAATGTGCGGTTCGGGCGTTCTTGGGGCAGTGTTGGCAGTGACCGTGGTCTCTGAGCGCTCTACCGAGTCGGCGCCGATCGTCATCGGCGTACCGCAGACGCTGTCGTTCGAGGGCTTCTACATGGCCAACGAGCGGCGGCTCTTCCGCGCGCTCTTCGTCGTGACGGGCAGCCGGCCCGAGGCCGAGGACCTGGCCCAGCACGCGTTCTGCAAGGTGTGGGAGCGCTGGGACAAGGTGTCCCGGCTCGACGACCCGGTCGGCTACCTGTTCCGCACCGCCTTCAACGCCCACCACAGCGCCACCCGCCGAGCGGTCCGCGCCGCCCGCCGGGTCGTCGACGTGGTCGCCCACTCGACCCCTGTCCCCGGCCCCGAGCCCGCCGACCTGGCCGCCGACCGCGACCACGTCGTCCGGTCCCTGGCCCAGCTCACGCCGCGCCAGCGCGAGGCCGTGGTGCTGACCCAGCTCCTCGACCGTGACGTCCAGGACGCCGCCCGCATCATGCGCATCCGCCCGGCCACGGTCCGGGTGCTCGTGAGCCAAGCACGTGCGGTGCTGGTCCGCCCGGACCGGCCAGGTCCGGGGCGGGTGGCGTGAGTGACGACCATGACCTGCGCTCCCGGCTCGAACGTCTCGCATCTTCCGCCGGCGATCCCCCCGAGCACGGGCTCGATAGGGTCGCCGCCCGCCGGCACCGCCGGCTGCACCGCCGCCGTGGAGCTGTCGCCACGGCGGCGGTGCTGGCGGTGCTGGTCGCGACCCTCTCGCTGATCAGCACCGGCCCGGACCGCCGCGAGTCCGTCACCGCCGACGACACGGTCAACCCGGCCACCGCCCCGGCGGAGGCCCCGCGCATGGTCGAGGTGCGGTGCGAGCCGACCGGCATCGTCGTCCCGGTGGCGTCGGTGCGCCCCCAGAGCGACGGCCTCCACCTGCGGGTCGTCAACTCCCTCGGGGTGCCCACCCGCGTCGAGGTCGACTCGAACCGGTGGTCCTCGGGTCCGATCGTGGTCGAGGAGCCGATGTCCGAGATCGTGCAACCGGTCCCGCCCGGCGTCCTCAACATCGGCTGCGAGATCAACGGCCAGTACGAGCGCCGCCGCGTCGACCTCGTCGACTCGTCCGGCTACTACGAGGAGCCGGAGCTGGACTGCGAGCCGGCCGAGCGGACCACCCTCGACGACGACCTGCCCGTGACCCCGCCGGACGATGAACCTGGTCACCGCGGTGCGGGAGGGCATGGCGCCCTACCTGGTCGAGGGCGACGCCATCAAGGCGGTGCGGGGGTACGTGTCCCAGCGCACCACCGACCCGACCGACGACCCGGTGGTCCAGGTCGTCCGCCGCGGCGACACGATCGGCTTCGTGCACGTCCGGGGCGACGGCGGGGCCGCGACGGCGCCGTGGACCGTGATCTCGTTCGTCGAGGCCTGCAGCGCCCTGACCGCCCAGGCGCCGCCCGACTCGACCACGACGCCCAGCACCGTCCCCACCCTGGGCGAGGGGCCGCCGGTCTGATCAGCGGGTGTAGATGGCCTCGATGCGGTCCGCGTACTTGGCCAGGATGCTGCGCCGCTTGAGCTTGGACGTGGGGGTGAGCTCGTCGCCGTCGGGCAGCCACTCCTCGGACAGCAGCTCGACCTTCTTGACCCGCTCGGCGTTGTTGAACCGGGACATGGCGTCGTCGACCGCCCGCTGGATGACGTCCTGGGCCCGGGGGTCGGCGGCCAGGTCGGCCAGCGAGCCGGCCTCGACGCCCTGCGCCGCGAACCAGCCGGGGGCGATCTCGGCGTCGAGCACCACCAGCGCCGACACGAAGGGCCGCTGGTCGCCGACGGCGCACGCCTGCCCGATGGCCGGGATGGTCTTCAGCGCGGCCTCCAGGTTGGCGGGGCTGATGTTCTTGCCCCCGGCCGTGATGATGAGCTCCTTCTTGCGGTCGACGATGCGCAGGTAGCCGTCGTCGTCGAGCAGGCCCACGTCGCCGGAGTGGAACGTGCCGTCCCCGTCGAGCGCCTCCGCCGTCTTGTCCGGGTCGTCGAGGTAGCCGGAGAACACGTTGCCGCCCCGGCAGCACACCTCGCCGTCGTCGGCCAGGATCACCTCGACCCCGGGGAACGGCCGGCCGACGGTGCCGACCCGCACGGCGTAGGGGTCCCACGTCACCGGGCCCGTCGTCTCCGACAGGCCGTAGATCTCGGACATGGGCACGCCGATGGCCCGGTACCAGCGGATCAGCTCCGGCGGGATCGGCGCCGCGCCGGTCACCGCGAACTGGAGGGCGTCGAAGCCGACCAGCTCGCGCACCCGGCTGAACGCCACGTCGTCGAGGAACGCCCAGGTGGCGTCGTCCTCGGCCGTCGCCGTGCCGGCCGTGCGACGCTCGACGATCGGGATGGCGGCGGTCACCGCCTCGTCGAACTTCGCCTTGGCGTCCGCGTCGGCGGACAGCGCGGCCTCGATGCCGGCGTGGAGCTTCTCCCACACCCGGGGCACGCCGAACATGGTCTGCGGGTGGACCTCGCGGGTGTAGGCGCCGATCTGCGACGGGTCGGGCACGTCGTCATCTCGAAGCCGCCGAGGCAGGCGAGGTAGTAGCCGGCCATCCGCTCGGCGACGTGGGCCATGGGCAGGTACGAGACCGCCCGGAACCCGGCCGGGTCGATGCCCAGCAGGTCGAGGTAGCCCTGGGCCGTCCACACGATGTTGTGGTGGGTGAGCATCACGCCCTTGGGCGGGCCCGTGGTGCCGGACGTGTAGATGACGGTGGCCAGCATGTCGGGGGTCAGCCGGGCGGCGGCCGCCTCCAGGTCGACCGGCTCGGCGTCGCTGAGCACCGTCGCCGGCAGGACGTCGGGGCCGGCGACGCCGGCGGGGTCGAACAGCAGGACCACGTGCTCGAGCGCCGCGAGCTGGTCGCGGACCATCGTGAACCGCTCGGCGTAGCCCATGTCCTCGACGATGGCGACCTTGGCCCCGCTGTGGCCGGCCAGGTAGCCGACCTGCTCGGCCGACGACGAGTTGTAGATCGAGATGGGCGTGGCCCCGCACATCACGACGGCCATGTCGACGATGTGGAACTCGGGGATGTTGCGCATCATCAGCACCACCCGGTCGCCCGGGCCCACGCCGAGGGCGCCGAGGCCGGCGGCGGCGCGGGCCACCCGTTCGGCCATCTCGCCGTAGGTGACCTCCACCCAGGCGTCGCCGTCCTTGGACCGCAGCGCCACCTGCCCCGGCATGGCCGCCGACCGTCTCGAGCCAGCGCCCGGCGATGGTCTGGCCCTTCACCTTGGCGTCGAGGGCCGCTGCGTCGATCTCGTGCCTGACCGTCTGCACGATGGGGCCTCCTGCGTGGCGTGTGTGCGTGGCCACGCTACGCCGTCGCGGGCCGCTGCGGTGCTGGTCCGGCGCAGTTGCGTGGGCGTCGGGCTGTCGGCAGACTGGCTTGACCGAACGGTCAAGTGCGCCGCCCGGCGGACGACCCGTGACAAAGGAGCAGCCCATGCCCACTGCCGTGATCGTCGACGCCGTCCGCACCGCCGGGGGCAAGCGCAACGGCAAGCTCTCCGGTTGGCATCCCGGCCGACCTGGCGGCCGAGACCCTCACCGCGCTGGTCGAGCGCACGGGCATCGACCCCGGCATCGTCGACGACGTGGTGATGGGGTGCGTCATGCAGGCGGGCGCCCAGTCGGTCAACGTGGGCCGCAACGCCGTGCTGGCCGCCGGCTGGCCCGAGGCCGTGCCCGCCACCACCGTCGACCGCCAGTGCGGCTCCTCCCAGCAGGCCGCCCACTTCGCCGCCCAGGCCGTCATCGCCGGCGCCGCCGACGTGGTCGTGGCCGCGGGTGTCGAGGTCATGAGCCAGGTGCCGATGGGCGCCTCCATCGGCGACGGCAAGTTCGGCTTCCCGTTCGGCCCCCGGGTCAACCTGCGCTACGCCGACGTCGGCGGCCTCGTGCCCCAGGGCATCTCGGCCGAGCTCATCGCCGACAAGTGGGGCCTGTCCCGCGACGACCTCGACGCCTTCGCGGCCGAGAGCCAGCGCCGGGCCGCCCAGGCCACCGCCGAGGGCCGCTTCGACCACGAGATCGTGGCCGTCCGCTCGATCCACCGCGACAAGGACAGCGGCGCCGTCACCGAGTCCGACGAGCTCGTCACCGCCGACGAGGGCATCCGCGAGGGCACGACGGTCGAGACGCTGGCCAACCTCAAGCCGGCCTTCAAGCCCGACGGCAAGGTCACGGCCGGCAACTCCAGCCAGATCACCGACGGCGCCTCCGCCGCCCTCATCATGAGCGAGGAGAAGGCCAGCGCCCTCGGCCTGCGGCCCCGGGCCCGGTTCCACACCTTCGCCCTCGCCGGCGTCGACCCCGTCACGATGCTGACCGGTCCGATCCCCGCCACCCACAAGGTGCTCGAGCGCTCCGGCCTGTCCATCGACGACATCGACCTGTTCGAGGTCAACGAGGCGTTCGCCTCGGTCGTGCTGGCCTGGCAGCTCGAGACCGGCGGCGACCTGGCGAAGACCAACGTGAACGGCGGCGCCATCGCCCTCGGCCACCCGCTCGGGTGCTCGGGCACCAAGCTGCTCGCCACGCTGCTCAACGAGCTCGAGCGCACCGGCGGCCGCTACGGCCTGCAGACGATGTGCGAGGGCGGCGGCATGGCCAACGCCACCATCATCGAGCGCCTGGGCTGATCTCCGGGTCGGGCCGGTCGTCGAGCGGGGCGGCCGGCCCCACCCACCGAAGTTGAGGGGGAAGGATGAGGGGAAGATCGCGGATCGCCCGCGCCGTGGGCGCCGTGGCGGTCGTGGCGCTGGCGGCGGCCGGCGCCGGGTGCGAGACGCCGGGCCGGTCCGGCGACGGGGGCGCCGGCTTCGGGTCCCTGCGCCAGGGCACGAGCCCGGCGCCGTGGGACGTGCGGGCCGGGGTGGAGCAGATCACCGTCACCGGCGCCGAGCCCGGCCAGCCCATCACCCTCTACGGCACCGGCGACCGCAAGCTGCTCACCCTGCTGGCCGACGACGCCGGCCAGGCCCACTTCGGCTACCTGCCGGGCGAGCACGCCACCCTCCAGTCCGGCCCCGACCTCGACTACGGCGACCTGGACATCCCGAGCGGCACCACGGTCCGGCCCGGCCGCTACCTGCTCGTCGACGAGAGCGCCTCGCCCCGGCTGGCCAGCGCCGTGACCCGGGTCCCCGACCGCGACGACGTGCCCGACGTCGAGCTGTACGAGCGGCAGGACCTGGTCGGCGCCCGTCTCGACCTGGTCGGCAACCCCGCGCCGGGCAGCTCGGTCGAGGAGGGCTTCCAGTACCTGGAGATGCGCGACGGCGTGCGGCTCTCCGCCATGGTCCGCTTCCCCGACGCGGGCGTCTACGGCGACGGCCCCTACCCGACCGTCGTCGAGTACTCGGGGTACGGGCCGTCCAACCCGGCGTCCGAGGAGGCCGGCGTCCGGCTGGCCCGCGCCCTCGGCTACGCCACCGTGTCGGTCAACCTGCGGGGGACCGGGTGCTCGGGCGGCGTGTTCGACATCTTCAGCCCGGCCCAGATGGCCGACGGCTACGACGTCGTCGAGACCGTGGCCCGCCAGGACTGGGTGCGGGGCGCCAAGGTCGGGATGGTGGGCCTGTCGTACTCGGGCATCACCCAGCTCTACACCGCCGCCACCAACCCGCCGCACCTCGCCGCCGTGACCCCCCAGTCGGTGATCGCCGACCCGTGGCTGCAGGCGTGGCCGGGCGGCATCTTCAACTCCGGGTTCACCCAGCAGTGGGTGAAGGAGCGGGACGAGGCCAGCTCGCCCGGCGGCGAGAACTGGGTGACCGACCGGATCGAGGCCGGCGACACGACCTGTGGCGGCCACATGGTGCTGCGGGGCCAGAACCCCGACTTCGAGAACCTGGCCCACAGCCTGACGACCTACAGCGCGTCGGCCGCCGACCGCGACCTGCGGGAGCTGGTGCGGGACGTCGAGGCGCCCGTGTACCTGACCGGCGCCTTCCAGGACGAGCAGACCGGCCCGCAGTTCACGTCGATGGTCGACGACTTCGACGCCAGCGCCCTGGCCCGGATCACGCTGTGGAACGGGCGCCACCCCGACGGGTACTGGCCGGCGAACCTCGTGCGCTGGTTCGAGTTCCTGGAGCTGTACGTGGCCGACCGGGTCCCGGTCATGAACCCGCGTGGTGCGGGCGGTCCTGCCCGCCGTGCTGGCCGACCAGATGAACATCGCCGACGCCACGCTGGAGCCGGACCACTACGCCTCGTTCGGCGACGACCTGGAGGGCGCCCGCGCCGCCTACGAGGCCGAGCCGCCGGTGCGGGTCGTGTTCGAGAGCGGGCTGGGCGAGAACGAGGTCGGCGAGGTCGGGCGGCACCTTCGACGTCGGGCTCGACCAGTGGCCCTCGGCCGACGCCGAGGCGGTGACCTGGTACCTGGGCGCGGGCGGCGACCCTCGTGGCCGACGCGCCCGAGCGGCGGGCCGGCGGCGTCGACTCGTTCCGGTTCGACCCCGGGGCCGGGGGCGCCACCCTGTTCGGCGGCACCGGCGAGTACCCGCTGCTGTCCCCCCTGTGGGACACGGACTGGACCCGCTTCGCCGCCGGCGACGAGCTGTCGTACCTGACCGAGCCGTTCGCCGACGGACACCGTGTTCGCGGGGCCGGGCTACGCCGACCTGTACGTGGCCTCCGACGTCGAGGACGTGCACGTCCAGGTGTCGGTGTCGGAGGTCCGGCCCGACGGGACCGAGGTGCTGATCACGAACGGCTGGCTCGACCTGGCCCACCGGGCCGAGGACCGCGACGCCACCGAGGGCCTCGACATCGCCCACCCGTTCACCGAGCGGTTCCGGGAGCCGCTGGTGCCGGGCGAGTTCGTGGAGGCCCGCATCGGCATCCCGTCGTTCGGCCACCCGGTGCGGGCCGGGTCCCGGCTGCGCCTGTCGATCGCCACCCCCGGCCGCAACCACGCCACCTGGGAGTTCGAGAACCCGGACTACGGCGACGCGGTGCCCACCCACGAGGTGGCGCGGACGCGGGCCATGCCGTCGGCCGTGGTGCTGTCGGTGCTCGGCGGGGTCGAGGTCCCGGCCCTGGCCGCGCCGCCGCCGTGTCCCAGCCTGCGGGGGCAGGCCTGCCGGCCGTTCGTGCCGGCCCCCAACACCGAGGCGCCCGAGGAGGGGTAGCCGGGGCCGCGCCCTACGATGCGTCACGTGCGCAGGCCCGAGATCTCCTGGCCCACGCTCGTGGCCATGGCCGTGGTGGGCTTCGTCGCGTGGTGGATCACCGACGCCTCGCCGCTGGCGGTCGTCGTCGCCGTGGTCGCGGGCTGGGTCATCCTCAAGCTCGGCTTCGCGGTGATGTCGAGCCTGGCGACCCCGCTGCCTCCGCCGCCCCCGCCCGGCGAGCTGCGCAAGGTCCGGCTGACGTTCCGGTGCTCGATCTGCGGCACGGAGGTCCGCATGACGAGCGCCAACGACGAGGTGCCGGACCCGCCCCGCCACTGCCAGGAGGACATGGATCTGGTGGCCCCGATCGACGGCTGACCGCCGCCCGCAACGGCCCGTCGCCGGCCGTTCGCTCCGTGATCCTCCGCCGCACATCTACCCACAGGCTGTGGAAAAGGTTGGGGAGAGTAACAGCGATGTAACTTCCGATGCCTGCCGGCTACCTGGGCTTTTCAGAAACACGAAATCCTGGTGGCGCGGAGGTCAACATCCGGTTGCGCGCCCTCAGCGGTACTGGGTGGCGGTGATGATGCCCCCGCAGATGGCCGCGAGCCCGATGCCGAGGTACGCGTTGCTCATGCCGCCCGGCAGGACGTCCAGGTAGTTGAGGAAGATGACCACCAGCCCGATCGCCAGCAGGCCGAACATCAGGATCGGCACCCAGCGGGGGCTCACCTTGACCTCGCGGGGGACCGGCGGCGTGTACCGGGTCGACTGCGAGGGGCGCGCACCGGACGGGGTGGTGCCCTTGGGGGTCGTGCGCCCCCCCGGCACGTGGCGCTTCGCGGGCTTGGTCATGGCCCGCCAGACTAACCGCGGCGGCGGACCGGGTAGGAGTCGTCGCCATGGCGGCCCCGGTGCGAGAGAGTAGGGACGTGACGGACGTCCTGGCCGCCGTCGACATCGGGACCAACTCGATCCACCTCGTGGTGGCCCGGGTGGGCGAGAACCGCATCGAGGTCGTCGAGCGCGAGCGCGAGATGGTGCGGCTCGGGTCCTCGGCCGGGGACATGAAGCGGCTCACCCCGGCGGCCATGAGCCGCGGCATCGAGGCGCTGGCCCGGTTCAAGCAGGTGGCCGCCATCCACGGGGCGTCGATGCGGGCGGTGGCCACCTCGGCCGTGCGGGAGGCCGAGAACCGGTCCGTGTTCATCGACCGGGCCCGGGCGGTGGGCGTCGACGTCGAGGTCATCTCCGGCTTCGAGGAGGCCCGGCTCATCCACCTGGGCGTGCTCCAGGCCGTGCCGGTGTTCGACCGCCAGGTCCTCGTGTGCGACATCGGCGGCGGGTCCACCGAGGTGGTGGTGGGCACCAAGGGCGACATCCTCACGGCCCGGAGCCTGAAGCTCGGCTCGATCCGGCTGACCCGGCGCTACTTCGACGGCCCGAAGGTCACGACGAAGGCGGTCGAGGCCTGCCGCCGTGACATCCGCACCGCGCTGACGCCCACCGTCCGGGAGGTCCGCCGCACCGGGTTCGACGTGGCCGTGGGGTCGTCGGGCACGATCGGCGCGGTGTGCCAGATGGCGGCGGCCCGCGCCGACGGCGGCGTGCCCCGCACGCTCAACAACCTCACGGTCACCCGGGACGACATCGACGGGGTGGTGCGCCGGCTGATCAAGGCGCCCACGGTCAAGGAGCGGGCCCGCATCCCCGGCCTCGACCCACGGCGGGCCGACATCATCCTGGCCGGCGCGCTGATCCTCGAGCAGGTGGTCCACGAGCTGGGCGCCGAGGAGCTGACGTTCTCCGACTACGCGCTGCGGGAGGGCGTCCTGCTGGACACGTGGCGCCGCGTGCACGGCGGGTCGCTGCACCACCTGTCCGACCTGCGCCGGCGCAGCGTCCTGCGCCTCGCCAACCAGATGGACGAGGACACGGCCCACTCCGCCCACGTCGCCCGGCTCGCCCTCGACCTGTTCGACGCCACCGCCGACCGCCACGGCCTCGGCGACGACAGCCGCGAGGTGCTGGAGGCCGCCGCGCTGCTGGCCAACGTCGGGCTGTTCGTGTCGCACGCCGGGCACCACAAGCACAGCTACTACGTGATCCGCAACAGCGAGCTGCTCACCGGGTTCACCGACCGGGAGATCGAGCTGATCGCCCAGGTGGCCCGCTACCACCGCAAGTCGGCGCCCCGGAAGAAGCACGACGAGTTCGCCGCCCTCGACCGCGACGACCAGCGGCGGGTGCGGGTGCTGGCCGGCCTGCTGCGGGTGGCGGTGGGCCTCGACCGCAACCACGCGGCCCGGGTGTCGGCGGTGAGCGTGCGGTCGGACGGCGACGGCGAGCTGGTCATCGGCGCCGTCCCCGCCGACGGCCTGGACGTGTCCCTGGAGCTGCACGCGGCGGCGGGGCGGTCCGAGCTGCTGGCCGACGCGCTGGGCGTCGGGGTCGAGGTCGTGGAGGTCGGAGCGGGTACAGTCGCCGACGCATGACTGGGGAATCCGGCGCGCGCCTCGTGCAGGCTGACCAGGGCGGATGGGCCGCGGCCACCGTGGTCGGGCGCACCGCGCACCGCATCTGGGCCCACCCGGAGAACCGGGGGGTGCGGGGCCGCCGCCTGGCCCGGTGGGTGGCGTGGCAGGGCTGGCAGCGGGTGGCGCGCCGCCCGTGGACCATCCGCTGGCACGGCCGGCTGCGGCTGGTGTGCCACCCCCACGACCACGTCACCACGATGGCGATGTACTACGGCCTCTACGACCGGGAGGAGATGCGGTTCCTCCTGGCGTGGCTGCGACCCGGCGACACGTTCCTCGACGTGGGCGCCAACGTGGCCCCGTACTCGCTGCTGGCGTCGACCGTCGCCGGGGCCCGGGCGGTGGCGTTCGAGCCGGGGACGCTGGCGGGGGAGCGGGCCGCGGCCAACATCGCGCTGAACGGCGCCGGCGACCGCGTGACCCTGGTGCCCGCGGCGGTCAGCGACCGCGACGGCCGGGCCCGCCTCACCGCCGACCGGTGGGCGACCAACACGCTGGTCGACGCCGGCTACGACGGCGAGGTCGAGGAGGTCTCCTCGGTGACCCTCGACGGCTGGGCCGAGGCCGCGGCCGTGGCGTCGGTGGCGCTGGTGAAGGTCGACGTCGAGGGCCACGAGGAGCGGGTCCTGCGGGGCGCCTCGGGCCTGCTGGCCCGCGACCGGCCGGCGCTGATCGTGGAGCTGAACGACGTGGGCGCCCTGCGGGCGTTCGCGGCCGCCGCCGACTACACGCTGGTCCGCTACGCGCCCGGGTCCGGCACCCTGGCGGCGGCCGACTGGCCGGACGCTCCGGGCGGCAACGTGCTGCTCGTCCCCGACCTCGCCCGGGCCCGCGCCCGCCTGGAGCGGTAGGCGGGCGTGGCGCGGTCCCGGCCCCGGGCGCTCGACCTGCTGGCGGACGCGGGCGTCTCGCTCACGCTCGTCGACGTGGGCGCGTCGCTGGCCCCGTTCGCCCCGTTCCGGCCGCTGCTGGACGTGGCCACGTACGTCGGCTTCGACCCCGACCAGCGCGAGCTGCACACGTCGTCGGGCGGGCGGCGGATCGTGGTCGAGCGGGCGGTGGTGGCCGACCCCGACGCGGGCGAGGCGACGTTCTTCCTGACCCGCAACCCCACGTGCTCGTCGACGCTGCGCCCGCTGGCCGGCGAGGTGGCGGGCTACCTGCACGCCTACCGGTTCGAGGTGGTGGGCGAGGAGGTGGTCCCGGCGACGACGCTGGCCAAGGCGCTGGCGGGGGTGGGGCTCGACCGGGTCGACTGGATCAAGCTCGACACGCAGGGCACCGACCTGCGGCTGCTGGCCGGCCTGGACGAGGGCCTGTTCTCGACGCTGATGGCGGTGGACGCCGAGCCGGGGTTCGACCCGTTCTACGCGGGGGAGGACACGTTCGGCGACCTGCACCGCCACCTGGTCGACCGGGGGTTCTGGCTGGCCGACCTCGACATGGTCACCGCGGTGCGGCTCCGCCCCGCGACGTACGACGCGCTGCTCGGCGCCCGCACCCGGCTGGGCCGCCGCCTCGACGAGTTCGCCCTGAAGACGAGCCCCACCGCGGGGGACCGCGCTACCTGCGCACCCTGGCGTCGCTCGGCCGGGGCCGGGCGGGACGACCACCTGCGCCTGTGGGCGTGCGCGTTCGCGTCCGGCAACCACCCGTACGCGCTCGACGTCATCGCCGAGACCCGGGCCCGCTTCGGCGCCGACCCGCCGGTGCCCGCGCTGGTCGACGCGACGGTGCGGGCCAACCGTGCCGGCGTGCGCCGGGCGGCGCCCCGCCGGCTGCTGGAGAAGGCGTCGTGGGCGAACCTCCGCCGGTTCGCGGGCAAGGACTATTGAGGGGCCGGCCCGCGCCGGGCGCCGGTAGCCTGCCCGGCGTGGCGCCCCGGGTCCTGGTCATCGACAACTACGACAGCTTCGTCTACAACCTCGTGCAGTACCTGGGCGAGCTGGGGGCCGAGCCGCTGGTGCACCGGCACGACGAGCTGGCCCTCGACGAGATCGTGGCCCTCGACCCCGACGCCGTGCTGGTCTCGCCGGGGCCGGGGCGCCCCGAGGACGCGGGGCTGTCGAACGACGTGATCCGGCACTTCGCGGGCCGGCGCCCGGTGCTGGGGGTGTGCCTGGGCCACCAGTGCATCGGCCAGGTGTACGGGGGCGACGTGGTGCGCGCCGGCGAGATCATGCACGGCAAGACGTCGCTGATCCGCCACACGGGCACGGGCGTGTTCGCCGGCCTGCCCGAGCCGTTCGAGGCGACGAGGTACCACAGCCTGATCGTCGACCGGGCCTCGGTCCCGCCGGAGCTCGAGGTCACGGCCTGGACCGACGACGGCACGGTGATGGGCCTGCGCCACCGCACCCACGCGGTCGAGGGCGTCCAGTTCCACCCCGAGTCGATCCTCACCGCCAGCGGCCACGACCTCCTCCGCAACTTCCTGAGCGCGGCCACTCCCGCCCCCGCCGGGCACTAGCGTCCCCGGGCGATGAGCCGCGAGGTCAGCTATCGGGAGCAGACCCTCGACACGCCGAACCCGATCGCCCGTTCGCACCAGCAGCGGGCCCGCCTGTCGCTCGACCGGGTCGCCGGGAGGTGCGGGAGGGGGCGACCGTGCTCGACTACGGTGCGGCGACGGCGCCTTCCTCAACACGCTCGCCGCCCGCCGGCCCGACCTGCGGCTGCTGGGGTTCGACCCCGAGTCCGACCACGTGCCCGACGAGTACACCTCCGTCACGACAGGGTCGGTGCCCGACGGCTCGGTGGCGCTGTGCTGCTTCGAGACCCGAGCACTCTACGACGAGATCGACACGTTCGTGGCCGAGGCCCGCCGGTGCTGGCGCCCCGGGGCGGTGTCGATCTCGGTCCCGATCGGCGGCCCGCTCCTGCTGAAGGAGGCGAACCGCCGTGCTGTTCCGGCGGACCGCGCGCGAGCTGGTGGCCGCCTCGCTCGCCGGCAAGCCGGCCCCGGCCCGACGACATCCGGGTCACCCACAAGGGGTTCGACTTCCGGCCGGTCCTGCCCGCCTGCACGTCGTCGACTCCACCTGCAGCCCGTTCCCCGCTGCCGTGGCTCAATCCAGTTCGCCCGCCTGACCCCGGCTACCGCCGCCCGCCGCGCTCGCCGCAACGGCGTTCGTGTCGGTTTCCGGTACGAATGCCGCCGGACGCGGGGGCGCCGGGCGGTGACCGTCAGCCGCCGGGGGCGGTCTCGCGTCGACCGAGCCCCGCATCGGCTTGAGCGTGCACGGCCAGGCGTCGCCGTTCAGCTCCTGCAGCGGCTCGCGCATCGCCTCCAGGCGACAGTCGATGTCGTTGACCAGCAGGCCGACCGACAGGGCCGGGTCCCAGCGGCCGGACTCCGCGGCCGCGGGCCGGTCGGGGGCCAGCGGGCGGAACGTCACGATGCCGTTGATCGCCAGCGCGGCGATGACCACGTACCAGAACCGGCGCTCGTTGCGGCGGCTGGCCGCCAGCCACAGCAGCAGCATGGCCAGGCAGGGCAGCAGGTGGTTGTACTTCCACGGCAGCAGGAAGAACAGCACCTCCGTGACCGCCAGGCCGAGCACCGCCAGGCGCACCATCGGGTCGGACCCCCAGCGCCGCAGCGCCGCCAGCAGCGCGGGCACCGACACGGCGACGACGACGACGAACAGCATGCCGGCGGTCACGTAGTTCTTGTACGCGAACCGGCCCAGGTTGCTCGTGAGCGACACCCAGCCCGACGTCGTCTCGAGGAACGAGAGCGAGCGGTCGGCCGCCAGCCACGCCGGCACGTAGAGCAGGGCGCCCAGCGGGACCGCCACCAGCGCGGTGCGCAGGCAGCGGCGGCGGTTGGCCGGGTCCCAGCCGTCGGCCACCAGGAACGCGCCCAGCAGGACCACCGACGACAGGCGGGTCCCCAGCGCCAGCGCGAACAGGACGCCGGCCACCACCGGGCGGTCGCGGAGCTGGGCCAGCGCCCCCCACACGAAGAACGCCAGCGCCCACACGAAGTCGCCGGTCGACGTGGCGGCGATGATCGTGGCGGGCGAGGCCAGGAACGCCAGCGCCACCAGGTCGCCGTTGGCGTGGCCCCACGCCCGCACCAGCCGGGCGATCCCCACGACCGTGGCCGCGCCGGCCGCCGCCGTCGCCAGGTTGAGCAGCAGGTGGCCGCCGACCGGGTCGAGCACGGCGGCGATGGCCTCGAACACGGGGACGCCGGGGTTCCGGGACGGCGTGTAGTCCCCGTCGCGGATGCCGGCCGCGGTGGCCAGCACGTCGGTCACGTCGATGTCGGTGCCGTAGCCCATCCACAGCAGCGGCAGCGTGACCGCCGCGGTGATGGCCACGAGGGCGCGGTCGCTCAGCCCCGCACGGGGCGGCGGCGGCTCGATACCCCCGGCGGTGGCGGCCGCGGTGTCCGGAGCGGACACGGGCGTGCTCATCGGTGCGCCAAGCTAGCCGCTCCTTGGTGCACAGTCGCCGGTACCCGTTCGGTCACCAAAGTTGCGAACACCACACTCAACTTTTATCCTGAGCAGAGTTTCAAGCACACCTTCCACGGAGGCAACCCCATGCCCAAGGCTGTCGGCATCGACCTCGGCACCACCAACTCTGTCGTCGCGGTCCTCGAGGCCGGCGACCCGGTGGTCATCCCCAACGCCGAGGGATCCCGCACCACGCCGTCCGTCGTTGCCTTCTCCAAGGGAGGCGAGGTCCTCATGGGCGAGGTGGCCAAGCGGCAGGCGATCACCAACCCCGACCGCACCATCCGCTCGGTCAAGCGCCACATGGGCACCACCTGGTCGATCGACATCGACGGCAAGGCCTACACCGCGCAGGAGATCTCGGCCCGCACGCTGCAGAAGCTGAAGCGCGACGCCGAGGCCTACCTGGGCGACACGGTCACCCAGGCCGTCATCACCGTGCCCGCGTACTTCGACGACGCCCAGCGCACCGCCACCAAGGAGGCGGGCCAGATCGCCGGCCTCGAGGTGCTGCGCATCATCAACGAGCCCACCGCGGCCGCCCTGGCCTACGGGCTCGACAAGGAGGGCGCGGAGCAGACCGTGCTCGTGTTCGACCTCGGCGGCGGCACCTTCGACGTGTCCATCCTCGAGATCGGCGACGGCGTGTTCGAGGTCAAGGCCACCCACGGCGACACCAAGCTGGGCGGCGACGACTGGGACCAGCGGGTCATCGACTGGCTCGTCAGCCAGTTCAAGGCGGCCCACGGCGTCGACCTCGGGGCCGACAACATGGCCCTCCAGCGCCTCAAGGAGGCCGCGGAGAAGGCCAAGATCGAGCTGTCCCAGGTCCAGCAGACCCAGATCAACCTGCCGTTCATCACCGCCACGAGCGAGGGCCCGCTGCACCTCGACGAGTCGCTCAGCCGGGCCCGCTTCCAGGAGCTGACGGCCGACCTCATCGAGCGCTGCCGCAGCCCGTTCGAGCAGGCCATCAAGGACGCCGGCCTGTCCAAGGAGGACCTCGACCACGTGATCCTGGTCGGCGGCTCGACCCGCATGCCCGCCGTGCACGAGCTGGTCCACGACCTGACGGGCAAGGAGCCCCACAAGGGCGTCAACCCCGACGAGGTCGTGGCCGTGGGCGCCGCCATCCAGGCCGGCGTGCTCAAGGGCGAGGTCAAGGACGTCCTGCTGCTCGACGTCACGCCCCTGTCCCTCGGCATCGAGACCAAGGGCGGCGTGATGACCAAGCTCATCGAGCGCAACACCACCATCCCCACCCGCCGCACCGAGGTGTTCACCACCGCGGAGGACATGCAGCCGTCCGTGGAGATCCACGTGCTGCAGGGCGAGCGCGAGATGGCCCAGTTCAACAAGACGCTCGGCAAGTTCCAGCTCGTCGACCTGCCCCCGGCGCCCCGCGGCGTGCCGCAGATCGAGGTCACCTTCGACATCGACGCCAACGGCATCGTGCACGTGGCCGCCAAGGACCGGGCCACCGGCAAGGAGCAGTCGATGACGATCACCGGCCAGTCCTCGCTGGCCAAGGACGACATCGACAAGATGGTCCGCGACGCCGAGGCCCACGCCGAGGAGGACCGGCGCCGCCGCGAGGAGGCCGAGGTCCGCAACCAGGCCGACACGCTCGTCTACCAGACCGACAAGCTGCTCAAGGAGCAGGGCGACAAGATCTCGGGCGACGAGAAGTCGGCGGTCGAGGACAAGCTGGCCGACCTGCGCACCGCGCTCGGCGGCACCGACATCGAGGCCATCCGCAACGCCACCGACGCCCTCATGTCGGCGAGCCAGAGCTTCACCCAGAAGCTGTACGAGGCGGCGTCCGCGGAGAGCGCGGCGGCGGGCGGCAACCCCACCGACGCCGGCGCGGCCAGCGAGCCCACGGACGACGACGTCGTCGACGCCGAGATCGTCGACGACGAGGACCAGCGATGACCGACGACACGTCGCCGCCTGCGGGCGACGGCGCCGAACCCACCGCGCCCGACGACGTGGGCGACACGCCCGCCGAGTTCGTCGACCTGCCGGACGACGACGAGGCCACCGCGGACGCGGTGGCCGCAGGCGGGGCCGACGTGGCCGACGTGGCCGAGGCGACGCGGCCGGACGACCTGGACGACGCGGCCGACGACGGCTCCGACGACTCGGACGACGGGTCCGACGACCTCGAGGCCGCGGCCGACGCGGTCGAGGTCGACCTGGAGATGCTGCTGTCCGAGCGCGAGCAGTACCTCGACGCCTACCGGCGGGCGCAGGCCGACTTCGAGAACTACCGCAAGCAGGCCCAGAAGCGGCAGGACGACGCCGTCGTCCGCTCGCTCGGCAGCTTCGTCGACAACCTGCTGCCGGTGCTCGACTCGTGCGACGCCGCGCTGGCGCACGGCGCGTCCGAGGTCGAGCCGGTCCTGGCCGCCCTGTACGGCGCCCTCAGCAAGGAGGGCCTCGAGCGCATCGACCCCAAGGGCTCCGCGTTCGACCCCGAGGAGGCCGAGGCGGTCGTGCACGAGCCCGGCGAGGGTGGCGAGCAGGTGGTGGCCGAGGTCCTGCGCCCCGGCTACCGGTGGCGGGGCCGGGTCCTGCGGCCCGCCATGGTCAAGGTGACGGACTGATCCAGGTACGCAGATCGAGGGTGCGCGATGGCGCCGCAGCGTGAGTGGTTCGAGAAGGACTACTACCGGGTCCTCGGGGTGAGCGACACCGCTTCCCAGAAGGACATCAAGAGCGCGTACCGCAAGCTGTCGCGCCAGTACCACCCGGACACCAACCCGGACGACAAGGCCGCGGAGGAGCGCTTCAAGGAGGTGTCGGCCGCCTACGACGTGGTCGGCGACGCCGAGAAGCGCAAGGAGTACGACGAGGTCCGCAAGCTGGGGCCCATGGGCGGCATGTTCGGCGGCCGCGGCCCCGGCGCCGGCGCGCCCGGGGGCGGGTTCCGGTTCGAGGACGTCGGCGACATCGGCGACGTGCTGGGCGGCCTGTTCGGCCGGCGGCGCGGCGGCGCGGGCGGGCCCGGGCCCGGCCGGGGCACCGGCCCCCATCGCGGCCAGGACCTCGAGGCCGAGCTCCACCTCGACTTCGAGGACGCCGTCCAGGGCCTCACCACCACGATCCACCTGACGAGCGAGGCCACCTGCTCGACGTGCCGCGGCACCGGCGCCCGGCCGGGCACCACCCCCACGCCGTGCGCGCAGTGCAGCGGGCGGGGCGTCCTCGACGACAACCAGGGGTTCTTCAGCTTCTCCCAGCCGTGCCCGGCGTGCGCCGGCCGGGGCTTCACCATCGAGGACCCGTGCCAGACCTGCCGGGGCACCGGCATCGAGCACCGGCCCCGCGAGGTCAAGGTCCGCATCCCGGCCGGCGTGGCCGACGGCCAGCGCATCCGGCTGCGGGGCCGCGGCGGCCCGGGGCGCAACGGCGGCCCGGCCGGCGACCTGTACGTGACGACGCGGGTCACCCCCCACCGCCTGTTCGGCCGGCGGGGCGACGACCTCACGCTGACCGTGCCGGTGACGTTCCCCGAGGCGGCGCTCGGCGCCGACATCAAGGTGCCGACCCTGGAGGGCGGCTCGGTGACGGTCCGCATCCCGGCGGGCACGCGCTCGGGCCGCACGCTGCGGGTCAAGGCCAAGGGCGTGGCCAAGCCCCGACGGACCGGCGACATGCTCGTCACCGTCGAGGTGGCGGTGCCCCAGGAGCTGACCGACGACGAGCGCAAGGCGGTCGAGGCCCTGGCGGCCGCGGCCGACGGCAGATCGCCCCGAGCACATCTCGGGTTCGAGGAAGGATGATCGTGATGCCACCCGACGGCCGGGAACCGACGAGGGCGGTGTACGTGATCTCGGTGGCCGCCGAACTGGCGGGGGTCCACCCCCAGACCCTGCGCATCTACGAGCGCAAGGGCCTGGTCGACCCGGCGCGCACGACCGGCGGCAGCCGGCGCTACAGCGACGCCGACATCGACCAGCTCCGCCGCATCCAGGAGCTGACGAACGAGGGCCTCAACCTCCACGGGGTCCAGCGGGTCCTCGAGCTCGAGGCCGAGGTCGCCCGGCTGCGGGCCGAGCTGGCCGAGGTCCGCCGCCACGCCAAGCAGGCGGTGGCCGACACCCACCGCCAGTACCGCCGCGAGCTGGTCCCGCTGCAGCAGGCCATCGCGGTGTTCGAGACCCGCCGCCGGAAGTAGGCCCTAGCGGTCGACGTAGAGCAGGGGCAGCCCGGCGATCGGGCGGATCTCGGTGCGGAGGCCCTCCAGCTCGGCCGGCGCCGGGGTCACGAGCAGCTCGACGCCCGTGCCCTGCAGGGCCCACGCCAGGTCGCGCAGGCGACCGCGGGGCAGGCCCCCGGTCACGACCAGCACCTCGGCCCCGGTCTGGGCCAGCGCCTCGGTGACCTCGCCCACGGTGTCGCCCGGCCCGGGGGACGACTCGATGACCACCGTGCCCACCGGGGTCAGCCCGGCGGTGGGGCGGGCGTCCAGCTGGGCGACGAGCGATTCGGCGCCCCGGCGCCGGCCCACGACGAGGGCGGACCGGCTGACCCGGCCCCGGTGGCGCAGGCCCCGCATGGTCAGGCCGGCGGCGGTGCGACCCACCAGCGTGAGCGCCACCGCCAGCGGGATCAGCGCCACGAGCACGCCCCGGCCGAGCATGGCCAGGTGCAGGACGTAGTAGGCCACGGCCACGACGGCCAGCAGCTGGGCGCCGGCCCGGACCACGCGGCGCCCCACGCCCGTGATGACGCCGGTCGGGCCCACGTTGTAGGCCCCGGCCAGCGCCAGGATGACCAGCCACGTCGGCACGGTCGCCAGGGCCAGCGCGCTGTAGGGCACCGTGAACGACCGGATCTGCAGCGGGGCCGAGTCGAACCCGAACCACGACACCTTGGCCACCAGCGTCGCCGCGCCCATCGCCGCGGCGTCGATGACCGCGAGGGTGGCCACGTAGGCCGCCAGCCACCACGGCCGGCGCACCGAGAGCGGCCGCGCCGGGGCCACCGCCAGGGCCGGGCGGCCCAGGTCCACCGAGTGTGCGATGGCGGTCGTGTCCACGCTTCCCCCAGTCCGGCGATCCCCGCGGGGATGCTAACCCTTCACCCGGTCGTACAGCGCAAGGAGCGCGGCGGTCGTGGCCTCGGGGCTGAACAGGCGCCGGTGCCGCTCCCGCCCGTGCGCCCCCCGGGCCGTGACGGCCGCGTCGTCGGTGGCCGCCTCCCGCAGCGCCCCCGCCAGCGCGCCCACCTCGACGCCCGTGACCCACCCGCTGCCGCCGTCCACGACCTCGCCCAGCCCGCCCAGTCCGGTGGTCACGACCGGGCGGCCGTGGGCGAGGGCCTCGGCCGCGGTGCGGCCGAACGTCTCGGGCGTGATCGACGGGACCACCACGGCCCGGGCCCCGGCCACCTCGCGGGAGATGGCCGACGGCGGGACCTGCCCCACGAAGGTGATGCGGGGGTCGGCCGCCGCCGCGTCCGCGGCCAGGCCGGCGTGGGTGCCGTCGCCGACGATGCGCAGCGCGGCGTCCTCGGGGGCGCCCGCCCGCCAGGCGTCGAGCAGCAGCGGCAGCCCCTTGTAGTCGGCGAGCTGGCCGGCGAACAGGAACGTGCGGCTGGCGGCGGGCGGCGGCAGGGCGGTCCCCGGCGCCGGGCCGGGGACGCCCACGTACTTCACCGCCACCCGCTCGGGCGGGAACCCGGCCTCGTCGACCAGCCACCGCCGCACCCCCTCGGCGATGCCCACGGCCAGCACCCGGCGCCGGGCGATGCGGGCCCACAGCGACGACGCCGCCGTCACGAGGCCGCTCGCCACCACCGCGCCGGCCGGTCCCATCGTGCCGTTGGCCACCTGGATGCGCTGGTAGCAGCCGTAGCGCACGCCCGGCACCCGCCACCCCGGGCGGCAGTCGTGGCACGGCGCCCCGTCCCGGAAGTTGGCGCCCTCGACGCACACGACCCGCCGGTTCTGGCACGTCCACACGACGGGGATGTCGGCCCGCAGCGCCGCCCACGGGACGCTGGCCGTCAGCAGGGGGAAGAGGTTGTGGACGTGGACGACGTCCGGGCGCACCCGGGCCAGCTCGGCGGCGAAGCGGCGGCCGGCGGGGACCGACCACGGCGTCTCCGCGGCCTGGCGGGCCTTGCCCGCCGCCCCGGCGGCCACGACCGTGTCGTTGCTGACCTCGTGGACCGCCACGTCGACGCCGGCGTCGCGCAGCCAGGCGATCTCGTCGGCCACCGACAGGTTCTCGCCCGACGGCACCCGGGACGAGTAGGCGTTGTGGACGACGAGCACCCGCACGTCAGGCCTCCCGGGCCTCGTCGTAGACGCGCAGCAGCGCGGCCGTCGTGGCCTCGGGGCTGTAGCGCTCGGCCCACCGGGCCCGGGCGGCCTCGCCCCGCTCGGCGACCGCGGCGTCGTCGCCGGCGGCGTCCCGCAGCGCGGCGGCCAGGGCCGCCGGATCGGTGCCCGTCACCCACCCGGTCGCGGCGTCGACCGTCTCGCCCAGCCCGCCCAGCCCGGTCGTGATCACGGGGCGCCCGTGGGCGAACGCCTCGGTGGCGACCCGGCCGAACGGCTCCGACCACAGCGACGGCACGACCACCGCCCGGGCCGCGGCCAGGTGCTCGCCCACGTCGCCCGGCGCCACCGGCCCGACCCAGCGGATGCGGGGGTCGGCCGCGGCGGCGGCCTCGACCGCGGGCGCCTCCTCCCCGTCGCCCACGAGCCGCAGCTCGGCGTCGACGCCGGCCTGCGCCCAGGCGTCGAGCAGCAGGCCGAGGCCCTTGTAGGCGCCGAAGCGCCCGAGGAACACGAACGCCCCGCGGCCGGCAGGGGGCGGCACGGCGCCGTCGGGGCCGGCGACGCCGTTGGGCTTGACCCGCACGGCGTCGGCCGGGAACCCGGCCTCGGCCACGATCCACCGGCGCATCGTCTCGCTCACGGCCACCGGCCGGACGCCGCCGCGCCGGGCCGAGGCCCGGTACAGCGTGCTGGCCACCGTCACCAGCGCGCTGGCCGGCGCCGAGCCGGCGTAGCAGCCGTGGACCACGCCGGGGACCCGCCAGCCGGGCCGGCAGTCGTGGCAGGGGCGGCCGGCGCGGAAGTTGCCGCCGCCGACGCAGCGGACGCGCCGGTTGTGCACGGTCCACACGACGGGCAGGTCGCGCCGGCGGGCGGCGGCGGGGACGCTGCCCGACAGGAGCGGGAACAGGTTGTGGACGTGGACGAGGTCCGGCGCCTCGGTGTCGAGCGCGGCGGCGAACCGGCGCCGGGCGGGCAGCGACCACACGGCCTCGGCCCCGCCGCGCAGCCGCCCGAGCGCGCCGGGGTCGACCATGTCGTCGTTCGTCACCTCGTGCACGGCGACGTCGACCCCGGCGGACCGCAGCCACCGGACCTCGTCGTCGACCGCGAGGTTCTCGCCCGACGGCACCCGCGACGAGTACCGGTTATGGACCGTGAGAATCCTCACGGTGTGCCCGACGACACAAGACTGGACGACACGAGAAACGGACCTTACTCTTCGGTCACATGCGGTCGTCGGGAGCGACCGCCGGGTTGGGGGCTCGCTGTTGGTGTGGGGGCTTACCAGCGCTGACCTGGTTTTTTGACCGTTGGACGGCACAGCGTGGGGGAGGACGCGTCGGATGTGGCTCCGCGAGACGGATGCGGGCATCACCCGTGGGGGATCCGATCAAGCGACGCGATTGCTGTCGACCATCACGCCCCGTGAGGGCGTGAAATCGCTACGTGTTCTCATTCACGATTTTGCCGGACATCCGTTCCAGATCGACCTGAGCCGGGCCCTCGCGGCCCGGGGTCACGTCGTGCAGCACGTGTACTGCGGGTCGTACACGAGCGGCAAGGGCCGCTTCGACGCCCGCGGCGTCGCGAACCTGTCCGTGGTGCCGATCCCGGCGGGCGAGTCGTTCGCCCGCTACTCGCCGATGCGCCGCATCAGCCAGGAGGCCGCGTACGGCCGGCGGTTCATCCGGGTGGCGGCCCTGTTCCGCCCCGACGTCGTCCTGGCGTGCAACGTGCCGCTGGTGGCCAAGTCGGTGGCGGCGTCGTGGTGCCGGCGCGAGGGCGTGCCGTGGGTGTTCTGGCTCCAGGACCTGCACAGCGTGGCGATGTCGGCCGAGGCCGAGCGGCGGGCCGGGAGGATCGGCCGCCGCGTCGGGTGCACGTTCGAGGCGCTGGAGCGCCGGCTGCTCCGCCAGGCGTCCGGGGTCGTGTCGATCACGAACGACTTCTCGCCCATGCTCGCCAGCTGGGGCGTCGACGGCGACCACTGCACGGTCATCGAGAACTGGGCCCCGCTGGCCGACCTGCCGGCCCGGCCCCGCGCCAACCCGTGGCGCCGGCGCCACGGCCTCGGCGACCGCTTCGTCTACCTCTACACGGGCACGCTGGGCCTGAAGCACCGGCCCGAGCTGCTGTACCGCCTGGCCGAGGAGCGGGTAGACGACGCCGACGTGGTCGTCATCAGCGAGGGCATGGGCGAGGCCCGCCTCCGGGAGATGCTGCGGGCCCACCCGCTGCCCAACCTCCACCTGCTGCCGTTCCAGCCGATCGACGACTACCCCGACATCCTCGGTGCGGCCGACGTGCTGGTCGCCCTGCTGGAGCCGACGGCCGGCACGTTCTCCGTGCCGTCCAAGGTGCTGTCGTACCTGTGCGCGGGCCGGCCGATCCTGGCCGCCATCCCGCCCGAGAACCTGGCCGCCCGCACGGTCGAGCGGGCGGGCGCCGGGCTGGTGGTCCCGTCCACCGACGAGGAGTCGTTCCTCGTGGCCGCCAAGCAGCTCCGGGTGGACGATCCGCTGCGGGCCGCCGCCGGGGACGCCGCCCGCCGCTACGCCGAGGCGACCTTCGACACGGCGGTCATCACCGACCGCTTCCAGGATGTCATCGAGCGGGCCATCCGCCGGGGCGTCGCCGCGCCGGAGCGCACCAAGGAGCACTGACACCGCATGCATCACGTGCTGGTCACGGGCGCCGGAGGATTCATCGGCGGCCACCTCGTGCGCCGGCTGCGGGATGAGGGCGTCGCCCGCATCCGCGCCGTCGACTGCAAGCCCAAGGACGAGTGGTACCAGGTCTTCGACGACGTCGAGAACGTCCACGCCAACCTGGAGCTGCTCGACGTCTGCCGGGACGCCACCGAGGGCGTCGACACGGTGTTCAACCTGGCCGCCGACATGGGCGGGATGGGCTTCATCGAGAACAACAAGGCGCTGTGCATGCTCTCGGTGCTGATCTCGACCCACACGCTCGTCGCGGCCCGCGACGCCGGCGTCGAGCGCCTGTTCTACGCGTCCTCGGCCTGCGTGTACGCCGCGGACAAGCAGGCGTCGCCCGAGGTCGAGCCCCTGCGGGAGGACGACGCCTACCCGGCCATGCCCGAGGACGGCTACGGCTGGGAGAAGCTGTTCAGCGAGCGGATGGCCCGCCACTTCGCCGAGGACTTCGGCATCGAGACCCGGATCGCCCGCTACCACAACGTCTACGGGCCGGGCGGCACCTGGGACGGCGGCCGGGAGAAGGCGCCCGCCGCCATCTGCCGCAAGGTCGCCACCGCCGCGCTCACCGGCGACCACCGCATCGAGATCTGGGGCGACGGGCAGCAGACCCGCAGCTTCACCTACATCGACGACTGCCTGGAGGGCACGCTGCGGCTGACCGCCAGCGACGTCCGCGACCCGCTCAACGTGGGCAGCGACCAGCTCGTGACGATCAACGGCCTGGTGGATATCGTCGAGCGCATCGCCGGGATCACCCTCGACCGCCGCTACGTGCTCGACGCGCCCCAGGGCGTGCGCGGCCGCAACAGCGACAACACGCGCATCCGCGCCGCGCTGGGATGGGCACCGTCGATCTCCCTCGAGGACGGCATGGCCGCCACCTACGCGTGGGTGCACGACCAAGTCGCGGCGCACCTCGCCGACTGATCGGGTGCCGCCCCGGGTCCACCAGCGTCGGTTCCTGGTCATGGTGGACCAGGGCGTCTCCGGTCTCAGCAACGTTCTCGTCTCGGTGTTCGTGGCGCGCTCGCTGTCCGAGTCCGAGTTCGGGGCGTTCAGCGTGGCGGCCATCGTGGCCATGCTCACCATGGGCGTCAGCCGGGCGCTCATCGGCGAGCCGCTGCTGTCGCGCTTCTCGGCGGTGGCCGCCGAGGTCCGGGCCCGGCTGGTGCCCGACATGCTGGGCGCAGCGCTCGTCGTCTCGGTCGTCGTGGCCGCGGTCGGTGGCGGTCGTGGGCGCCGTCCTGGGCGGGGAGGCGGGCACCGCGCTGCTGGCGCTGGCGCTCGTCCTGCCGCTCATCGTCGTCCAGGACACGTGGCGCTACGCGTTCATCGTGGACCGGCCGGCCGCCGCGCTCGTCGTGGACGTCGTGTGGCTGGCCGGCGTGTGCGTGGCGCTGCCGCTGGCGCCCGGCGGGGCGGAGGCCGCCTGGTACGTGGCCGCCTGGGGCCTGGCCGCGGGCGCGGGCGCGGTGGCGGGGCAGGTGCTCGGGCGGGCGGCCGTGTCGTCGGTCCCGCACCCGTGGCGCTGGCTGCGCGACAACCGGGAGATGGGCGTGCGCTTCCTCGGCGAGTTCGTGACCGGCCAGTCGGTCGGCCAGTTCGTCGTGCTCGGCGTGGGCGCCATCGCCGGGCTGGGGACGCTGGGCGCCGTGCGGGCGGCGCAGACGTTCTTCGGGCCGATCAACACGATCCACGCGGGCATCTTCCTGGCCCTCGTGCCGGAGGGGGCCCAGGTCCGCGACGAGCCGCACCGGCTGCGGCGCCTGATGGTCGCGGCCAGCGGGCTGCTCGTGGCGGTGGCGGCCGTGTGGACGGTCGTCGGCCTGGCCCTGCCCACCCGCTGGGGCACCGAGCTGTTCGGGCAGTCGTGGGCGGGGGCGGCCGACCTGCTGGGCCCGTTGGGCCTGGCGATGATGGCGGGCAGCGTCGCCACCGGCGGCTACGCGGGCCTGCGGGCGCTCGGCGCCGCCCGGGCCAGCCTGCGGGCGCGGCTGGAGACGGCCCCGCCCCAGCTGGTGCTGCCGCTGGCGGGCACCGCCGTGGCCGACGGCGGGGGCTACGTTGTCGGCTTCGGGCTGGCGCACGCGGCGTCGGCCGCCATCTACTGGACCGAGTTCCTGCGGGCCCTGCACGGCGCGCCGACCGGGCACGGCCCGGTCGACGAGCGGGTCAGGGTCCCGGCGACCTCGGTCTGACGGGGGCATGGACGACACACGCGAACGCCCGAGGGTCGCCATCCTGTGGCAGGGCATGTCGGGCTACGCCCACGCCTGCTTCACGGCCCTGGCGTCGCTCGGCGTCGACGTGATGGTGTGGCACGGCGAGGCCGGGACCGACGCGCCGTTCGACGCCGACGCCATCACCGCCGGCCTCGACCACACGCCCTGGCACGGCGAGCCCGACGAGGACGCGCTGACCGCCGCGGTCGAGGACTTCGCCCCCCACGCCCTGCTCGTGTCGTCGTGGCACATCGGCCCCTACCGGCGGGTGGCCCGGCACCAGAGGGGCCGGACCGTGCGGGTGCTGTGCATGGACAACCAGTGGTGGGCGACCCCCAAGCAGCGGCTCGGCGTCGCCACCGCCGCCCTGCTGGTGCGCCCGGCCTACGACGCCGCGTTCCTGCCGGGCGAGCGGTCGGCCGACTTCGCCCGCCGCCTCGGCTTCTCCGACGAGCGCATCATCCGGGGCATCTACACCTGCGACCACCCCCGGTTCGCGGCCGTGGCCGCCGCCCGGGGCGACGCCCTCCCGCCGCGCGCCTTCCTGTACCTGGGCCGCCTCGTCGAGGTGAAGGGCATCGACGTGCTGGCCGAGGCCTACCGGCGCTACCGCGACCGCACCGAGGACCCGTGGCCGCTGCTCGTCGGGGGCACCGGCCCCGAGGCGACGCGGTTCGACGGGCTCGACGGCGTGGAGATGCTGGGCTTCGTCCAGCCCGACGACCTGCCGGCCACGCTGGCCCGGGCCGGGTGCCTGGTGCTGCCGAGCCGGTTCGAGCCGTGGGCCGTCGTCATCCACGAGGCCACGGCCGCGGGGCTGCCGGTGGTGTGCACCTCGGTGTGCGGGGCCGCGAGCCGCCTCGTCCTCGACGGCTACAACGGCGTGGTCACCTCGCCCGGCGACGCCGGCGCGCTGGCGCTGGCCCTGGCCCGCATCGCCGGGACGCCGGACGCGCCAGCGCCGGGCCATGACCGCGGCGAGCGTGTCGCTCGCCGCCCAGTTCACCCCTCAGCGCTGGGCGGTCCAATTGCTGGCACGGATGGGCGAGCTGCGGTCCGCCGTGGGGCTACCGCCTGCGCCTCGGCCACGGCCGCTGCCGACTGGCGCCTGAGCTCCTCCCGCCGCAGCGCCCAGAGGCACCAGATCATCCCGATCGGCAGCCAGAAGTAGCGGTGGAACAGGATGGGCCCGAACAGCGCGAAGAAGCAGGCGCCCGCGGCCGCGCCGGTGAGGCCGACCGCCACCGGGTAGAGGGCGGTGTCGCGGGTGTGGATCACGAGGCGGAACGCGCACCGGAACGTGGCGAGCTGGATGACGAGCACGCCGATCAGCCCGGGGAGCCCGGCCTCGAACAGCACCTTCAGGTACATGTTGTGGACGCCGCCCGTCCGGATGGCGTCCTCGGTCAGCTCGGCGGCGAACACGCTGGCCTCGTCCATGCCGACGCCCACGACCAGCCAGTCGTCGAACCGGTTGACGACGGCGGCGTTGAGCTTGGCCCGGTGGC
Source organism: uncultured Acidimicrobiales bacterium (assembly GCA_963759225.1). Taxonomy (GTDB): domain Bacteria; phylum Actinomycetota; class Acidimicrobiia; order Acidimicrobiales; family VFJN01; genus ZC4RG19. The sequence continues at coordinate 39,082 of CAVWYL010000026.1, forward strand.
TGGCGCTGCTCTCGACGTAGCTGTCGCCCGACTCGAGGCGCTCGAAGCGCTCGAGCAGCGGCAGGTCCGACGAGGCCAGCAGCGTGAGCCCGACGACGGCGGCCACCGCGCCGGCCATGACGCTGAGCGGGTGGAGGCGCCGCCGCTCGCCCTCCGTCGGAGGGATCAGCGCCGAGATCGCGAGCGTGCTGACGACGGCGACGCCGCCCGCCAGGAACGCGGTCATCGAGCCGGTGGTCGAGATGCCGTAGACGGCGAGCCCGAGCGCCGCCATCCGCCCGAGCGTGCGGCGCCGCCGGCTGTGCTCGGGGTGGCGGGGCAGGTTCATGAGCAGGATCGGCAGGCCCACGGCCAGGTAGCCGGCCAGGTCGTTGGGGTGGCCCGAGAAGGCGGTCTGGCGGTTCTCCGCGTTCTGCTCGCTCACGTTGAGCAGGCCGATCTGGCCGAGCAGGGCCACGACGCTGATGGCGATCACGCCCCAGCGCCAGCCGCTGAGCAGCACGTCGAGCGCCCGCCGGGTGGGCACGATGGTCCGCAGCATCCAGAACCACACGAGGGTCACGTAGGCCAGGCGGGCCACGATGAGCAGCGACCCCTCGGTGTTCCACGAGCCGAACGACGACAGCACGCCCGCGGTGAGCAGGAGGATGGCGCCCAGCGAGCACGAGATGGGAGGCCTGCCGCATGCGGGGCGGGGCCAGGCCGGACTCGTGGCCCACCAGCAGCTTGAAGATGAGCACGCCGCCCAGCAGGAAGAAGATGCCGTCGCTGATGGCGAAGCCGCCGAGCCGCAGCGTGTTGAGGCCGATGGTGGCGATGCCGAGCCAGCCGAGGACCAGCACCGCCGGGACGTGGCGGGACTCCGGGCGCGGCGCCGCGGGCTCCCCCTGGACCCCCGGCTGGACGGCCGGCGCCCGAGCGTGCGAGACGTCGACGGCGATCCACCGACGGTAGCGGAGGCGGCGCCCTGCGGCGCAGACGGATCGGAGAGTCGGAGGGCGGCTCGTGTACGATTCGGGCCTCATGGAATCCCAGCTCGACGAGCCGGATCTTCGGTCCTACCTGGGGGTGATCGCCCGTCGGCGGTGGCTCGTCATCTTCACGACGCTGGTCTTCCTCGGCATCGCCGTGGCCGTGTCGCTGATCCCCGAGCCCGAGTACCGGGTGCGCGCCCAGGTCCTCACCACCGGGGTCAACGACCCCGTGTCGATGATCTTCGGCAACAACAACGCGGGCGACCTCAACCGCCAGGCCACGAGCCAGCTCGCGTTCCTCACGTCGTCCCGCATGCGGTTCAAGGCGGCCGAGGCCTACAACGGCTCGCTGTCCAAGGGCGAGGTGTTCAAGGTGTCGGTGCAGCCCGTCGACACCGACGACAGCGCCAACACCTCCAGCGTCGTCGAGCTGTCGCTGGTGTCGACCGACCCGGTGGCCGCGGCCACGATGGTCAACGTCTACGCCCAGACCTACGTCGAGCTGCGCGAGAACGCCGACCGCGAGCGCCTGACCAAGACCAAGGGCCAGCTCCAGGCGCTGGTGCAGCAGTACGAGTCCCAGCTGGCCACGCTCCGCCAGCCGATCACCGACATCGAGGACGGAGATCGCGGCGGGCGGCAACGTCGACATCCTGCTGCCGCAGCGCCAGCGGCTGGAGGAGGACCTGGCCGACCAGGTCGAGCCGCTCCAGGCGCAGATCACCGAGATCAACCAGACGCTCGGCAGCATCAACCTGGGCGTCGAGCTGGCGGCCGGCGGCGGCGCCGAGGTGCTGAGCGACGCCGGCGCCCCCGACACCCCGGTCAGCCCCAACCTGCCGCTGAACCTGGCGCTCGGGCTGGTGTTCGGCCTGTTCCTCGGCACCGCCCTCGCCTTCGTCCGCGACTACTTCGACGACTCGGTCAAGTCGAAGGAGATGGTCGAGCGGGTCACCGGCGTGTCGACGCTCGGCCTCATCCCCAAGCTCGACCCGGGCGTCGACGTGGTCACCATCACCCATCCGTCCGCCCCTGCGGCCGAGGCGTTCCGCCTGCTGCGCACGTCGGTCAAGTTCCTCGCGGTCGAGCGCCAGGTGCGGGTCGTGCAGGTCACCAGCCCGGCCCCCGGCGAGGGCAAGACGATGGTGGCGGTCAACCTGGCCATCGCGTTCGCCCAGGCGGGCGACCGGGTGGTGCTGGTGGGCGGCGACCTGCGGCGCCCCCACATGGAGGAGATCCTCGACGTCCCGCTGACGCCGGGGCTCACCGCCGTGCTGATCGGCGACGTCACGCTGCCCCAGGCCATCCAGACGGTGTCGGCCGTACCCAACCTGTCGGTGCTGCCGGCGGGCTACCCGCCGCCCAACCCGTCGGAGCTGCTGTCCGGCGAGCGGGCCCGGCGCCTGATCGACGTGCTGGGCCAGACCTACGACGTGGTGGTCATCGACTGCCCGCCGGTGCTGCCGGTGACCGACTCGCTGGTGCTGGCCCGCATGGCCGACACCACGCTGCTGGTCACGTCGTCGGGCCGCACGTCCAAGCGCAGCCTGGTCCGGGCCGTCGAGCTGCTGCGCCAGGTCGACGCCCCGCTGGCGGGCACGGTGCTCAACAGCCTGTCGCAGGACGACACGTTCGGCGGCGAGCCGTACCGCTACGAGGCGGTCAAGCCCCGCAAGGGCAGTCGCCGGGCCGAGCCGGCCCCGGTGCCGAACGACGGCGGTCGCCGCCGCCGGTGGCGGGACGACGAGGGCGACCCCGACGTCGAGTGGGACGCGGTGCCACCCCAGGCCCACAACTGACAGACTTGAGCGCGTAGCTATCAACTTTCCTGAGCCTGAGGTAGACTTCTGCCATGGCGCTCGATCCGAACCGCTGGACGCTGAAGGTCCAGGAGGCGTTCAACACGGCCGTCGACGCGGCCAAGGCTGCGTCCAACCCCGAGGTCACGCCCGACCACCTGCTGCTGGCGCTGCTCGGCCAGGGCGAGGGCATCGTGCTGCCGATGCTCCAGCGCCTCGGCAAGGAGCCGCTGCCCCTCCGCAACCAGGCCAACGAGGCGCTCGCCAAGCTGCCCAAGGCCTACGGCAGCGAGGCCCGCCTGTCCCGCGACATGCGCGACGTCATGGACGCCGCCGACCGCGCCCGGGCCGAGCTGTCCGACGAGTACGTCTCGACCGAGCACCTGCTGCTGGCCATGGCCGACCGCCTCGGCGTCAGCCGCGAGGACGTGCTGTCCGCCATGCAGTCGGTGCGGGGCAGCCACCGTGTCACCTCGCAGAACCCCGAGGAGCAGTTCCAGGCGCTGGAGCGCTACGGCCGCGACCTCACGGCGGTGGCCCGCGAGGGCAAGCTCGACCCGGTCATCGGCCGCGACGAGGAGATCCGCCGGGTCATCCAGGTCCTGTCCCGCCGCACCAAGAACAACCCGGTGCTCATCGGCGAGCCCGGCGTCGGCAAGACGGCCATCGTCGAGGGCCTGGCCTCCCGCATCGTCGAGGGCGACGTCCCCGAGACCCTGAAGAACAAGCGGGTCGTGGCGCTCGACCTCGGGTCGATGGTGGCCGGGGCCAAGTACCGGGGCGAGTTCGAGGAGCGGCTCAAGGCGGTCCTCAAGGAGATCACCGACGCCGAGGGCGAGATCATCACCTTCATCGACGAGCTGCACACGGTGGTGGGCGCCGGCGCGGCCGAGGGGGCGATGGACGCCGGCAACATGCTCAAGCCGCTGCTGGCCCGCGGGCAGCTGCGCATGATCGGCGCCACCACGCTCGACGAGTACCGCAAGCACATCGAGAAGGACGCGGCGCTGGAGCGCCGGTTCCAGCAGGTGTACGTGGGGCCGCCGTCGGTCGACGACACCATCGCCATCCTGCGGGGCCTGAAGGAGCGCTACGAGGTCCACCACGGCGTCCGCATCCAGGACGCGGCGCTGGTGGCGGCGGCCGTGCTGTCCGACCGCTACGTCACCGGGCGGTTCCTGCCCGACAAGGCCATCGACCTGGTCGACGAGTCCGCGTCCCGGCTGCGCATCGAGATCGACTCGCTGCCCACCGAGATCGACGTGGTCGAGCGGCGCATCCGCCAGCTGGAGATCGAGAAGCTGGCGCTGGCCAAGGAGACCGACGCCACGTCGGCCGAGCGCCTGGCCGCACTGGAGTCCGAGCTGGCCAACCTGCGCGAGCAGCGCGACTCGATGCTGGCCCACTGGAACAACGAGAAGGCGGTCATCTCCGAGATCCGCGACCTCAAGGAGCAGCTCGAGACGCTGCGGTCCTCGCTCGAGCGCGAGGCCGACCTGGAGAAGGCCGCCGAGGTCCGCTACGGGCGCATCCCGGAGCTGGAGCGCCAGGTCGAGGAGGCGACGCAGCGCCTCGACGAGCTGCAGGCCGGCGGGCAGCGCATGCTCAAGGAGGAGGTCGACGAGGAGGACGTGGCCGAGGTCGTGGCCCGGTGGACCGGCGTGCCGGTCAGCCGGCTCATGGAGGGCGAGATGGCCAAGCTCGTCCGGCTGGAGGAGGTCCTGCACGAGCGGGTCGTCGGCCAGGACGAGGCCGTGTCCGCCGTGGCGCGGGCCATCCGCCGCAGCCGGGCCGGGCTGTCCGACCCCCACCGGCCCATCGGCTCGTTCCTGTTCCTCGGGCCCACCGGCGTCGGCAAGACCGAGCTGGCCCGGTCGCTGGCCGACTTCCTGTTCGACGACGAGCGGGCCATGGTCCGCATCGACATGAGCGAGTACATGGAGAAGCACTCGGTCAGCCGGCTCATCGGCGCCCCGCCGGGCTACGTCGGCTACGACGAGGGCGGCCAGCTCACCGAGGCGGTGCGGCGCCGGCCCTACGCGGTGGTGCTGCTCGACGAGATCGAGAAGGCGCACGCCGACGTGTTCAACGTGCTGCTGCAGCTGCTCGACGACGGCCGCCTGACCGACGGGCAGGGCCGCACGGTCGACTTCACCAACACCGTGCTCATCATGACGTCGAACCTGCCGGGCGACCCCCGGGCGTTCTTCAAGCCCGAGTTCGTCAACCGCATCGACGACATCGTCCGCTTCCGGGAGCTGACCGAGGACGACCTGGCCCGCATCGTGGAGATCCAGCTCAGGGGCCTCCGCGCCCGGCTGGCGGCCAAGCGCATCGGCCTCGAGGTCACCGACGGGGCGGTCGCCGCCCTGGCGCACATGGGCTACGACCCGGCCTTCGGCGCCCGCCCGCTCAAGCGGGTCATCCAGCGCCACCTGGCCGACGAGCTGGCCATGCGCCTCCTCGACGGCAAGATCGCCGAGGGCGACACGGTCACGGTCGACGCCGCCGACGGCGACCTGGTCCTGCGCTAGTCAGACCCGCACGACCGGCAGCCCGTCGAGCTCGACGTAGTCGGCGTCCTGGGTCACCACCGGGACGCCGAGGGCGAGGGCCGTGGCCGCGATCCAGCGAGTCGTTGACCGGCATCCGCTTGCCGGCGTCGCGCAGGAGCAGCCGCAGCCGTGCCCAGGCGTCGGCCACGGCCCCGTCGACCGGGACAGGGTCGAGGACGAGGGCGCGGGTCAGCGTCCCCAGCCGCCGGTCGCGGGTCGTCGTGTCCGCCGCGGCGAGGACGCCGGCCCGTAGCTCGCCGATCGTCACGACCGACACCGCCAGGTCGTCGGGCAGGTCGGCCACGGCGAGCGGCCGCCCGGACTCGCGGGCGATGAACACCGAGGTGTCGGCCAGGCCCCGGCTCACGGCAGCGGGTCGTCGTCGGTGGTCTCGCCGCCGGTGAGGTCGCGCAGCTCGGCGGCGAGCCCGGGGTCGGCCTGCTCGCCGAGGACCTGGTGGACGAACTCGTCCCGCCGCATCCAACGGATCCCCCGGCCGGCCGGGCGGAGCTCGGCCACGGGCCGGCCGTCCACCGTGATGGTCACCGATTCGCCCGCCTGGACGCGGTCGAGGACGTGGCGAGTGTTGTTGCGCAGGTCGCGTGACGCCACATCCATGCGACGACTGTAGCAGCAGTGTGCGCTACACCGTGCGCCGGCCAGTGCGGCGGCGACCAGGCCGGACATGGCGCGGCCGACCGTGCGCATGGGCTCGGGGCTGTGGGCGGCGCGGCTGAGCATGAACCCGCCCTCGATGCCGGCGATGAGCGTCGTCGCCAGGTCGCCGGCCGCCACCTCGTCGAGGCCGGCCGCCGCAGCCGGATGACCATCGCCTCGGCCCACGAGGCGAAGACCGCCGCGGTGGCGAGGCGGAGGCGCTCGTCGCTGCTCGCCACCTCCAGCGCCACGGTGCCGATCGGGCAGGCGTCCAGGTAGCCGGTCTCCTCCAGGACGGTGGCGGCGCCGTCGAAGAAGTCGGTGACCGCGGCCACCGGGTCGGGCGCGGCGTCGGCGATCAGCTCGAACAGCGCCCGGTACGAGGCCCCCGACGACGCCAGCACGGCCTCGGCCAGCTCGGCCTTGCCGCCGGGGAAGAAGTGGTACACGGACCCGATCGGCGCCCCCGACGCGACCGTGACCTGCTTGAGCGAGGTGCCGTGGTAGCCGCGGGCGCGGAACAGCTCGGCGGTGGCCGTGAGGATGCGGTCCCGGGTGTCGGTGGGCATGCCCGCGATGGTACTAGAGCGATCGTTCTAGTAGCGTGGCCGTCCATGGAGACACCCGCCGAGCGGCGGCTGGTGGCCGCCGGGGTGCTGTTCGCCGTGGGCAGCGCCGTGCACACGCTCGACCACCTGCGCCGGGGCCAGGGCAGCGTCACCGAGGCGCTGTACTGGACCGGCAACCTCGCCCTCGTCCTGCAGGTCGTGGTGGTCACGCTCATCTTCACCCGCCACCGGCTGGCGCCCCTGGCCGCGGTGGCCGCCGGGTTCCCGCTGGCGGTCGGCTTCTTCGCCGCCCACTGGCTGCCCGGCTGGGGACCGCTCAGCGATCCGCTGTGGGAGACCGGCTCCTGGTCGTGGCTGTCGTACGCCGCCTCGACCCTGGAGATCGCCGGGGCCCTGGCCGTGGGGTTCGCCGGCCTGGCCGTCGAGCGCGAGGCTCGTGGGGTGGGGCCCGCGACGGGCTAACGCTGCCACGTCCCCTGAATGACACCAGGAGCACGACGTGCCGGCGACCATCGTGGTCGGAACCCAGTGGGGCGACGAGGGCAAGGGCAAGTTCACCGACCTCTTCGCCAAGGAGATGCACCTCGTCGTCCGCTACCAGGGTGGCCACAACGCGGGCCACACGCTGGTGGTCGACGGCGAGACGTTCGCGCTCCAGCTCATCCCCTCGGGCGTGCTGTACGACCACATCGTGCCGGTCATCGGCAACGGGGTGGTGGTCGACCCCCAGGTCCTGCTCGACGAGATCGACATGCTGGAGCGCCGGGGCCGGTCCTGCGAGCGGCTGAAGGTGTCCTCCAGCGCCCACCTCATCCTCCCGTACCACCAGCTGCTCGACCGGGTGACCGAGCGCCACCTGGGCAAGAACAAGCTGGGCACCACCAAGCGGGGCATCGGCCCGAGCTACGCCGACAAGGCGGCCCGGGTCGGCCTGCGGGTGCAGGACATGTACGACCCCAAGATCTTCCGCCAGAAGCTGGAGCTGGTGCTGAAGGAGAAGGGCCAGCTGCTGGCCAAGGTCTACAACCAGCTGCCGCCGACGGTCGACGAGATCGCCGACCTCTACCTGGGCGAGCTGGCCCCCCGGGTCGAGCCCTACGTGGCCGACACGGTCAACCTGGTCCACGAGGCGCTGGAGATCGGGCAGAACGTGCTGTTCGAGGGGGCGCAGGCCACGTTCCTCGACCTCGACCACGGCACCTATCCCTACGTGACCTCGTCCAACCCGGTGGCCGGCGGGGCCTGCACCGGCGCGGGCGTCGGTCCCCGCTACATCGACCGGGTGGTGGGCGTGGCCAAGGCCTACATCACCCGGGTCGGGCTCGGGGCCGTTCCCGACCGAGCTGTTCGACGACGTGGGCGACGCCCTCGTCGACCGCGGCCACGAGTACGGCACCAACACCGGCCGCCGCCGCCGGGCCGGCTGGTTCGACGCCGTGATGCTGCGCCACGCGGTGCGGCTCAACTCGCTGTCCGAGCTGACGATCACCAAGCTCGACGTGCTCGACGCCTTCGACACCGTGCGGGTGTGCGTGGCCTACGAGGCCGACGGCCGCAGCTTCGACCGCTTCCCCGACGACCAGTCGGTGCTCCACAAGGTCCGGCCGGTGTACGAGGAGCTGCCCGGCTGGTCGACCGACCTGTCGGCCGCCACCGAGCCCGACCACCTGCCGGCCGCCGCCCGCGACTACATCGCCTTCCTGGAGGACCAGGTCGGCGTGCCGGTGCGGCTCGTCGGCGTGGGCCCGGGTCGCGACCAGTACGTCCAGCGCAAGCCGTAGGGGGACGCCGTGCGGGTGTGCGTGGTGGGGGCGGGGGCCCGCGAGCACGTGCTGGCCCACGTGCTGGGGCGCACGGCCGACGTCGTGGTGACGCCGGGCAGCCCGGGCATCCCCGGGTCGGTGGCGACGCCGCCGGCCGGGGTCGAGGCCGACCTGTACGTCGTCGGGCCCGAGGCGCCGCTGGTGGCGGGCCTGGCCGACGAGCTGCGGGCCGCGGGCCGGCTCGTGTTCGGCCCCGGGGCCGACGGGGCGCGGCTGGAGGGGTCCAAGGCGTGGATGAAGCAGCTGGTGGCGGCGGCCGGGGTGCCGACGGCCCGCTACCAGGCGTTCACCGAGGTCGAGCCGGCGATCGCGTTCCTGCGGTCGCTGCCGGGGCCGTGGGTGACCAAGACCGACGGGCTCGCCGCCGGCAAGGGCGTGCTGGTGGCGCCGACGCTGGCCGAGGCCGAGGCCGACGTGCGGGCCAAGCTGTCGGGCGAGTCGTTCGGCGACGCCGGCCGCACCGTCGTCGTCGAGGAGGGCATGACCGGCCCCGAGCTGTCGCTGCTGGTGGTGTGCGACGGCACCCGGGCGGTGCCGCTGGCCCCGGCGCAGGACTTCAAGCGGGTGGGCGACGGCGACACCGGCCCCAACACCGGGGGCATGGGCGCCTACTCGCCGGTCCCCGGCGTGGGTGACGACGTCGTCGCCGACGTCATGGACCGCTTCATCGCCCCCACCCTGGCCGAGCTGCGGCGCCGGGGCATCGACTACCGGGGCGTCCTCTACGCCGGGCTGATGCTCACGCCCGAGGGCCCCAAGCTGGTCGAGTACAACGTCCGCTTCGGCGATCCCGAGGCCCAGGTCGTGCTGCCCCGCCTGACCACCGACCTGGCCGGCCTGCTGGCCGCGGCCGCCGCCGGCGACCTCACGCGCCGCCCCGCCGCCCGCCTTCGCCGCCGCGGCCGCCGTCACCGTGGTGCTCGCGACCGAGGGCTACCCGGTGGCGCCCCGCACCGGCGACGTCATCGAGGGCATCGCCGAGGCCGAGGCCGCCGGCGCGGACGTGTTCTGCGCCGGGGTCGCCGCCGGCCCGGACGGCCGCCTGGTCACCGCGGGCGGGCGTGTCCTCGCCGTCACCGGGCACGGGCCTACGGTGGCGGCAGCACGCGAGCACGCGTACGGGGCCGCCGGCTGCATCTCGTGGCCGGGGCTCCACCACCGCACCGACATCGCACGGGAGGCAGCGAGCGGATGACCCACAAGGTCGCGATCCTGATGGGCTCGGCCAGCGACAGGGACAAGATGGCGCCGGCGGCCGACACCCTGGCCCGCTACGGCGTCGAGGCCGACGTCCGGGTGATGTCGGCCCACCGCACCCCGGCCGTCGTCGCCGAGTTCGCGTCCTCGGCCCGGGCCAACGGCTACGCCGCCGTCATCTGCGGCGCCGGCATGGCCGCGCACCTGGCCGGCGCGGTCGCCGCCCAGACCACGCTGCCGGTCATCGGCGTCCCGCTCGCGAGCGGCGCGCTCAACGGCGTGGACGCCCTGTACGCCACGGTGCAGATGCCGAAGGGCATCCCCGTGGCCACGGTGGCGGTCGACGGCGCCATGAACGCCGCGCTCCTGGCCGTCCAGATCCTGGCCGTGGGCGACGACGACCTGACCAAGGAGCTGCTCCGCCACCGCGAGGAGATGGTCCCCCGCTAGGCGGTCGAGCGCGTGCGGTGGTGCATGTGGACCACGCCGTTGACGAACCGCCGCACGTCGAGCAGCTCGAGGTCCGCCCGGACGTCCCGGGGCAGCCCCGGCTTGCCGCCGCCCACGACGACCGGGAGCACGAACAGGTGGACCTCGTCCACCAGACCCGGCCCGGAACGCGTGCTGCGCCAGGCCGGGGCCGCCGATGCTGATGTCCCGGTCGGCGGCCTCCTTCAGGCGGCGGACGGCCTCGGGGTCGAACTCGCGCTCGAGCCGGGTGCGGGGCGTCGACACGGCGTCGAGCGTGCGGGAGTACACGACCTTGTCCAGGCCCCGCCACACCTCGGCGAAGTCCGCCTCGGCGGCCGACACTCCGGGCTCGTCGCCGACCGTCTGCCAGACGGCCATCGTCTCGTACATGCGCCGGCCGTAGAGGTGGGTGCCGACCGGCCGCTCGAGGTCGTTGACGAACGCGTGGACCTCGGCGTCGGGCGCCGCCCAGTCGAACCGGCCCTCCCCGTCCTCGATGTAGCCGTCGAGGGACGTGATCGCGGTGTAGGTGAGCGTGGCCATGGTGCCTCCGGGTCAGGGGTTGCGACCCGTGTTGTGACGGCGGCCCGGCGGGAAGTCTGCCTCGGCACCTAGGCCTCCAGGTACTTGGCGAGGTCGAGCCCGAACGCTCGCGCCGCGGCGATGTCGACCCCGACAGGCCAGTCGCCGTCGGGGATGGCGACGACCATCCTCACCATCTGGGCCATGATCCGCCGGTCGAACCCGGGGTCCTTGATCTTGGCGTCGGCCAGCATGTCCTCCAGCGGGAAGTGCTCGACCAGGGCGGCGACGTCCGCGAGGTCCCGGGCCTGGACCCGGCCGAACAGGGCCAGCACCTTGCCGGCCGCCAGCTCCCGCGTGGACAGCGTGGGTCCGAGCGACGTCGTGGAGCCCGGCCACTCGCGGTAGTCGCGCCCGAGGTCGACCTCGATGCGGCCGCGGCGTGCATCGCGTGCGATCACCGTCAGCGACGCGAAGCTCTCGGAGCGCCGGTTGATGGTCACGTCGAAGCCCTCGTCGTCCAGCGCCGCCGCGACCCGGTCGGCCACCGCGCCGACGTCGGTGGCGGCGGAGGTGAAGGCGTCGATGTCGCGCGTCGGCCGGTCGGTCAGGCGGGACGCGACGAGGGCTGCCCCGCCGGCCAGGTGGAACCCGTCGGGCCCGGCCACCCGCAGCACGGTGCGGGCGACGTCGCGCTGGACCCGGGTGAGACCCTGGGCCTTCATCGCAGCGACTCCACGAGGTCGGCCACCGGCTGGCGCATGTGGCGGGCCACCGGCACGTCGGGCCACATCTCGACGAGGGCGTCGGGGTCGATCCAGATGCGGATGTCGGCCGCCGTCCCCTCGTCCAGCACCTGGGCGTAGGCGCCCGCGCGCTGGTCGGGATCCCGCAGGTCCCGCCGGCCCTGGCGGGGCGTCCAGTCGATGTGGTTGGGCAGGTCGATGACGCGGTCGGGGCGGACGATGGGGATCCAGCGGCCCTCGGGCAGCTCGATGGGGCGGCCCCGGAACTCGCCGACGACCCGGTACTCGCCGTCGAGGGCGATGGCGATGCGCTCCAGCCGCTCGGCGGGCTCGCCCGTCGGTTGCCGGCGCCCGGCCTCCCACGCGGACACCGCGGGCTGCGTCACGCCTACCATGACGGCCAGGTCGACCTGGGTGACGCCGACCCTGCGCCGGATCTGGCGCACGTCGATATCGGTCATGCCGTTATAATAACGGCGGTCACGCGCGACCGGGGCGCGACCGGCGACAATGGGGGCGTGAAGCCCGTGGTCCCCGACATCCTGGCCGCCCGGTACGCCAGCCAGCCCATGGTCGAGCTCTGGAGCCCGGCCGGGAAGATCCGCCTCGAGCGCGAGCTGTGGGTGGCGGTCATGTCCGCCCAGCGGGACCTCGGCCTCGACATCCCGGCCGCGGCCGTCGAGGACTACCGGGCGGTGATCGACGCCGTCGACCTCGACAGCATCGAGGCCCGCGAGCGGGTCACCCGCCACGACGTCAAGGCCCGGGTCGAGGAGTTCTCCGCCCTCGCCGGCCACGAGTACGCCCACACCGGCATGACGTCGCGCGACCTGACCGAGAACGTCGAGCAGCTGCAGGTCCGGCTGGCGCTCGCCCTCGTGCGCGACCGCATGGTCGCCGCCCTGGCCCGGCTGGCCGAGCGGGCCGCCGAGTACGCCACCCTGGTCATGGCCGGGCGCAGCCACAACGTCCCCGCCCAGGCCACCACCCTCGGCAAGCGCTTCGCCAACGCCGGCGAGGAGCTGCTCCAGGCCTACCACCGGGTCGAGGACCTGCTGGCCGCCTACCCGCTGCGGGGCATCAAGGGCCCCGTCGGCACCCAGCAGGACCAGCTCGACCTCTTCGGCGGCGACGCCGACGCCGTCGACCGGCTGGAGCAGGCGGTGCTCGCCCACCTCGGGTTCGGCGACGCCCTCACCAACGTCGGCCAGGTCTACCCCCGGTCGCTCGACTTCGACGTCGTCGCGGCCCTGGTCCAGGCCACGGGCGGCCCGGCCAGCCTCGCCACCACCATCCGGCTCATGGCCGGCCAGGAGCTGGTCACCGAGGGCTTCGTCCCCGGCCAGGTGGGCAGCTCGGCCATGCCGCACAAGATGAACACCCGGTCCGCCGAGCGCATCGGGGGCCTGGCCGTCGTCGTGCGGGGCTTCCTGTCGATGACGTCCGAGCTCGTGGGCGACCAGTGGAACGAGGGCGACGTGTCGTGCTCGGTGGTCCGCCGGGTGGCGCTGCCGGGCGCGTTCCTCGCCACCGACGGGCTGTTCGAGACGCTGCTGTCGGTGCTCGACGGCTTCGGCGCCTTCCCGGCCGTGATCGAGCGCGAGCTCGACCGCTACCTGCCGTTCCTGGCCACCACCAAGGTGCTGATGGCGGCGGTGCGGGCCGGGACCGGCCGCGAGCAGGCCCACGAGGCCATCAAGGAGCACGCCGTGGCCGTCGCCCTGGCCCAGCGGGAGGGCGCGCCCGGCAACGACCTGGCCGACCGGCTGGCCGCCGACCCCCGGCTCGGCCTCGACCGCGCCACCATCGACGCCGTGCTGGCCGACCGGTCGGGCTTCGCCGGCGCCGCCCCCCGCCAGGTCGACACGTTCGTCCACGAGGTCGAGGCCATCGCCGCCGACCACCCCGATGCCGCCCGTTACCGTCCCGAACCCATTCTCTGAGCTCCCGGAGGGCCTCCTCGTGACCGACCTCGGTCTCCCGCACGTCCACTCGGGCAAGGTCCGCGACATCTTCGTCGTCGACGACGCCCGCCTGCTGATGGTCACCAGCGACCGCATCTCGGCCTTCGACGTCGTCATGGCCGAGCCGATCCCCGACAAGGGCCGCGTCCTCACGGCCATGTCGGCGTTCTGGTTCGAGCAGCTCGCCGACGTCGTGCCCGGCCACCTGCTGTCCACCGACGTGGCCGACCTGCCGCCCGCCGTGCGGGACGCGGCCGGCGGCCACGACCTGCCCGGCCGCATCATGATCACCCGCCGGGCCGAGATGTTGCCGGTGGAGTGCATCGTCCGCGGCTACATCACGGGGTCGGCCTGGAAGGAGTACCGCAAGCACGGGACCATGCACGGCGCCGCTCTCCCCGCCGGGCTGCTCGAGTCGGCCCGCCTGCCCGAGCCCGTGTTCACACCGTCGACCAAGGCCGACGAGGGCCACGACGAGAACATCAGCTTCGGCCACGCCGCCGAGCTCATCGGCGAGTCGCTGGCCGCCCAGGTCCGCGACGTGTGCGTCGAGCTGTACCGGCGCGGCGCCGACTGGGCCCGCGAGCGGGGCATCATCATCGCCGACACCAAGTTCGAGCTGGGGCTGGTCGACGGCGAGCTGGTGCTGTGCGACGAGGTGCTGACGCCGGACTCGTCCCGGTTCTGGCCGACCGACGCCTGGGAACCGGGCGCCACCCCGCCGTCGTTCGACAAGCAGCCGCTGCGGGACCTGCTCGAGCGGCTCGACTGGGACAAGACGCCACCGCCGCCGCCGCTGCCCGCCGGGGTGGTCGAGGCGACCAGCCGCCGCTACGTCGAGGCCTACGAGCGGATCACCGGGCGGCCGTTCGCCGACTGGCCGGGCACGGGTGGATAGCGGCCGCCCACGGGAGACCGACGACACCCTGCCGAGCGAGTCCCGCCGCCAGGGCGGATGGGACGTGCGCTTCGAGTGGGGCGTCGAGGGCCTGCGCCACGTCGGCCCCGGCGCGGCGGCGGTCGTGGTGGTCGACGTGCTGCGGTTCACGACCGCGGTGTCGGTCGCGGTCGGGCGCGGCGCGGTCGTGCTGCCGTACGTGTGGACCGCGGGCGACGCGGCGCGGGCCTACGCCGCCCGCCACGACGCCGAGCTCGCCGGGCTCCGGGAGGACGGGGCCTGGTCCCTGTCGCCCACCGACCTGGCCGCCATCGCGCCGGGCACCCGGCTCGTGCTGCCGTCGCCCAACGGGTCGGCCCTCGCGTTCGGGGCCCAGGACGACGCCCCCGGCGCCACGGTGCTGGCCGGCTGCCTGCGCAACGCCACGGCGGTCGCCACCGTCGCGGGCGAGGAGCCGGGGCCGGTGGCGGTGGTGGCCGCGGGCGAGCGGTGGCGGGGCGACCTCGGCCCGCTGCGCCCCGCGGTCGAGGACCTGCTCGGCGCGGGGGCCGTCGTGCAGGCGCTGGTCGAGGGCGGTCACCGCAAGCAGGACTCGCTGTCGCCCGACGCGCGGGCCGCGGCGGCCGCCTTCGAGGCGGCCCGCGACGGCGGCCTCGTCGACTGGCTGACCGGGTCGGGATCGGGGCGCGAGCTGGCCGCCCGCGGGTGGTCGGACGACGTGCTCGCGGCGGCGGCGCTCGACGCCGAGGCGGTGGCGCCGGTGCTCGACGGCCCCGAGTTCCGGGGGGTCACGCCCGGCGACGCCGGGCATCTACGCTGAGCCGCATGGACTTCTCCGTGCTGGTCGAGACCCGCCTGCGCGAGGGCGTCGCCGATCCCGAGGGGGCCACCATCGAGCGCTCGCTGCCCGCCCTCGGTTTCGAGGGGGTGTCGGGGGTGAAGGTGGGCAAGGCCTTCCGCTTCACCGTGGCCGGCGCCGACGAGGCCAGCGTGCGGGCCGAGGTCGACGACATGTGCCGGCGCTTCCTCACCAACCCGGTCATCGAGGACGCCAAGATCACCGTGGTCGGGGCGGTGCCGAGCTGATGCCGGTCGTCGGCGTCGTCGTCTTCCCGGGGTCGAACTGCGAGCTCGACGTCGTCGAGGCCGTGCAGGCCCTCGGCGGCGAGGCCCGCCTGCTGTGGCACGGCGACGACAGCATCGGCGGGGTCGACGCCGTCGTGCTGCCGGGCGGGTTCGCCCACGGCGACTACCTGCGCCCCGGGGCCATCGCCCGCTTCTCGCCGGTCATGCGGGCGGTCGGCGAGCACGCCGCCGCCGGGGGCCCCGTGGTCGGCATCTGCAACGGCTTCCAGGTGCTGTGCGAGGCCGGGCTGCTGCCCGGTGCCCTGCAGAAGAACGCCGGGCTCAAGTTCCTGTGCCGGCCCGCCACCATCCGGGTCGAGGCGTCGGGGACGGCGCTCAGCACCGGGGTCGAGGTGGGCACCGAGCTGTCGATCCCGGTCAACCACTTCGAGGGGAACTACACCTGCCTCCCCGAGACGCTGGCCGAGCTGCGCGCCGAGGAGCGGGTCGTGTTCCGGTACGTCGACAACCCCAACGGGTCGGTCGACGACATCGCGGGCATCTGCTCGGCCGGCCGCAACGTGGTGGGGCTCATGCCGCACCCCGAGCGGGCCAGCCACGCGCTGCTGGGCTCGACCGACGGGCTGCCGCTGCTGCGCTCGCTGCTCGTGACCGCGGGCGCCGCCGTCCGCGCCTGAGCGGCGGCCGGGTCAGGCCCGGCGGGTGATGCCGGCCTTCTCGAGCACCGCGGCGGGCACGCCCAGCTCGCGCCAGGCCGAGTACGAGATGCCCTTGCGCTCGCTGTAGGGCGCGGCCGACTTCACGAAGTCCTTTTCGAGCTGGTCGAGGTCGACCTTTGACTCGCTGGCCTCGAGCGCGGTCTCCAGATCGAAGCGTTCCTGCACGAGGTGCAGACGCTTCAGCGGATCGGCGCCGGCGATCTCCGCCTCCACGGCGACGAGCCGCTTCTTCATCGAATCGGGCGTGCGCTTGCGACCCCGACGAGGCTTGTGCGCCTCGAGAGCTTCCAGGTAACGCCGGACGGCACGGCCTTGGTCGCGCCCCTCTGCCAGAGCGGCTTTGTGTTGGTTGCTCATCGGTGTGCGCTTGCGGGCTGACT
Source organism: uncultured Acidimicrobiales bacterium (assembly GCA_963759225.1). Taxonomy (GTDB): domain Bacteria; phylum Actinomycetota; class Acidimicrobiia; order Acidimicrobiales; family VFJN01; genus ZC4RG19. The sequence goes on from CAVWYL010000026.1 coordinate 55,442, forward strand.
CGGCCATGCGGGCAGCATATTTCGCTTTGCAGCGATCGCGCTATTTATGACCGATCCCGGGCCGGAGGCCGGTCCATTCGCGGGTCGGGTGACGACGCCGCACGGTGACGCGCGGCGCGCTCCGCGTACGTGTCCGATGGTGACCCGCCGGTCCCTTATCGTGGGCGCGTGACCGCCGACGAGCCGATCCACCGGGCCCTCGGGCTCACCGACGACGAGGCCGCCGCCATCGAGCGCATCCTCGGTCGCGAGCCCAACCACCTGGAACTGGCGATGTTCGCCGTCATGTGGTCCGAGCACTGCTCCTACAAGTCGAGCAGGCTGCACCTGCGCCGCCTGCCCACCGAGGGCGCGTCGGTCCTGGTGGGACCGGGCGAGAACGCCGGCGTCGTGGACGCGGGCGACGGCATCGCCGTGGCGTTCCGCATCGAGAGCCACAACCACCCGTCCGCCATCGAGCCCTATCAGGGCGCGGCCACCGGCATCGGCGGCATCCTCCGCGACGTCTTCACGATGGGTGCGCGGCCCATCGCACTGATGGATCCCCTCCGGTTCGGCCCGCTGTCCGACGCCCGCAGCCGGTGGATCGCCGAAGGTGTCGTGTCCGGCATCAGCGGCTATGGCAACTCCGTCGGTGTGCCCACGGTCGGCGGTGAGACCGTGTTCGACGAGACCTATCAGGACAACCCGCTCGTGAACGTGTTCTGCCTCGGGATGCTGCCGGTCGAGCGGCTGGTGCTGGGGCGGGCATCGGGTGTCGGCAACCTGGCGGTGCTGTTCGGTTCCACCACCGGACGTGACGGCATCGGCGGTGTGTCGGTGCTGGCGTCGGCCGGCTTCGGCGACGACGAGCAGGACGCGGCCAAGCGCCCGAGCGTGCAGGTGGGCGACCCGTTCGAGGAGAAGCGCCTCATCGAGGCGTGCCTGGAAATGCTCGATGCGAACCTCGTCGTCGGCATCCAGGACCTCGGCGGCGCCGGCCTCACGTGCGCCACCAGCGAGACCGCCAGCCGGGGCGGCGTGGGCATGGACGTGTACGTGTCGGAGGTCCCGCAGCGGGAGACCGGCATGGAGCCCTTCGAGGTGCTCACCAGCGAGAGCCAGGAGCGCATGCTGGCCATCGTCGAACCCGAGCACCTCGACGCGGTCGATCGGCATCTGCGCCCGGTGGGAGATCACGGCGGCGGTGGTGGGCACGGTCACGGCCGGCGGCCGGCTGCGCATCCTCGACCGCCTCGACGGCGACGTGCTGGCCGACGTGCCGGCATCGGCGCTGCACGAGGACGCCCCGCTGCTCGACCGGCCCCGGGCCGAGCCCGCCGGCCGGGCCGCGAGCCTGGCCGACGACGCGGGCGCCGCGCTGGCGGCCCCGGACGACCCGGGCGCCGACCTCGTCGAGGAGCTGTACGACACGTCCTGGGTGTCCAGCCAGTACGACAGCCAGCTGTTCCTCAACACGGTCGAGGGCCCGGGCGGCGACGCCACGGTCCTGCGGCTCAAGCACCCGGTGACCGGCGCCGACACCGGCCGCGGCCTGGCGCTGACCTGCGACGGCAACCACCGCTGGTGCGCGCTCGACCCCCGCCGGGGCACGGCGCTGGTGGTGGCCGAGGCGGTGGCCAACCTGGCGTGCGTCGGGGCGCGGCCGCTGGCGCTGGTGAACTGTCTCAACTTCGGCAACCCCACGCACCCCGAGACGATGTGGCAGCTGTCCGAGGCCATCGACGGCATGGGCGACGCCTGCCGGGCGCTGCGGCTGCCCGTGGTGGGCGGCAACGTGAGCCTCTACAACGAGTCGCGGGGCCGCGACATCGACCCCACGCCCATCGTGGGGGTCGTGGGCATGATCGACCGCCTGGCCGTCCCCCCGCCGGGGGTCGGCCTGGTGACGGGCACCCGGGTGGTCGTGCTCGGCCCCGACCCGTCGACGCTGTCGGGCTCCCGCTGGGCCTGGCGCCGGGGCCACAAGGCCGGCACCCCGCCCGCGCTCGACCTGGCGGCCCACGCCACGGTGTGCGAGCTGGTGCGCGACCTGGTGAACGACGGGCTGCTGCTCGGGGTGCACGACACGGCCGACGGCGGGCTGGGCCTGGCCCTGGCCGAGATGGCCGTGACGTCGGGCGTGGGCGCGGTGGTGGCGGCCCCGGAGGGCGCCGACCTCCGCTGGCTGTTCGGCGAGTCCCCGAGCCGGTTCGTCCTGGCGGTCGACCCGGCCGCGCTCGGCGAGCTGCACCGCCGCGCCGCGGTGGCCGGGGTGCAGGCCGTGGACGCGGGCGAGGCGGGCGGCGACCGCCTCGTCGTCACCGGCGCCGGCCCGACGGCGGTCGACGTCGCGGTGGCCGACGCCACCGCCGCCTGGCGCGGCCGCCTGCCCGAGCTGCTCGGCCACGGCACCACCCAGGGCTGATTGTGGCTACAATGCACCCATGCCTGTAGCTACACCGCCGGTCGAGGTCGGGGTGCGCGACCTGAAGAACAACCTCAGCCGCTACCTCGACAAGGTGAGCGAGGGCCAGGAGGTCGTGGTCACCGAGCGCGGGCGGCCCGTGGCCCGCCTGCTCCGCATCGACGCGCCCACCGACCGGCTGGCCGACCTCGTGGCGGCCGGGCTCGTGCGCCCGCCCCGGTCGCCGGCCCGACGCCTTCCCGAGCCGGTCGCCGCCTCGGGCAGCGTGAGCGACCTGGTGGCCGACCAGCGTCGGTGATCACCTACGTCGACACGTCGGTCCTCATCAAGGTGCTCGTCGAGGAGCCCGGCACCGATGCCGCCCGCCGGCTGTGGACCGAGGCGGACGCGCTGGCGTCGGTCACGCTGGTCGCCGTCGAGGCCCGGGCCGCGCTCGCTGCCGCCCGTCGCGGCCGGCGGCTGACGCCGGCCCGGTACCGGAGGGTCGTCGCCAACCTGGGCGAGCTGCTCGACCAGCTCGACCTCATCGGCGTCGGCGACGAGATCGTCGAGCAGGCCGGCGACCTCGCCGAGTCCGCCGCCCTGCGAGGCTACGACGCCGTCCACCTCGCGGGGGCGCTCCTGGTCGAGGCCAGCGTGATGGCCAGCGCCGACCGCGCACTGTGCTCGGCCGCCGAGCGGCTCGGGCTGCACATCGCCGACCCGACCGAGGCGGCCGGGTCGTAGCTCAGGCCCGGGGGACGGCGTCCGGGGTGGGGGGCTCGCCGTCGGTGCCGTCGAGCGACAGGGCGCCGACCAGGCCGGCCTCGGCCTCGTCGATGGCCACGTCGGGCTCGAGGTCGTGGATGACCTTCCACATCACCTTGTCGAGGACGAGGAACTTGGCCAGCCACAGCACGCCGAACCCGGACAGCTGGGCGATGGCGTTGATCGCCGTCGAGCCCCAGCGGTTGTCGGCGTAGTTGACGGCGATCAGCGACAGCATCAGGCCCAGCGCCGACATCACCCAGAACGGCACGACCTCGCCCCACAGGCGGTTCTTGCCGGTCTGGCTCCACGTCCAGCGCCGGTTGATCAGGTAGTTCGGCACGGCGCCGGCCGACACCGACACCAGGTTGGCGACCACGGCGTCCCAGCCCAGCAGCCCGTCGCAGATCCAGAACACCGGCTGCCCGACCGCCATCGCCACCAGCGAGGCGGTCGAGTACTTCGCCAGCTTGCGGAACGTGGGGGACCGGATGTCGACGACCATCGGAGGCGCAGGTTAGAGCACTCCCGGCCCGGGTTCGCCGATACGGGTCACCGGCGCGGCAGACTGGGGCCGTGAGCGACGCGGACGCCGACGACAATCTGCACGAGGCGTGCGGCGTCTTCGCCATCCACGCCCCCGGCCAGTCGGTCGCCCCGCTCACCTACCTCGGCCTCTTCGCCCTGCAGCACCGCGGGCAGGAGGCGGCCGGCATGGCCGTCAGCGACGGCGAGCAGCTCACGGTCGTCAAGGACCAGGGCCTCGTCGCCGCCGTGTTCGACGACCGCACGCTCGCCGGCCTCCACGGCCACCTGGCCATCGGCCACTGCCGCTACTCGACGACCGGCTCGTCGACGTGGCGCAACGCCCAGCCCGCCTACCGGTCGTCCGACGAGCACATGTTCGCGCTCGGCCACAACGGCAACCTGGTCAACACCGAGGCCCTGGCCACCGAGGCCGGGATGCTCGAGGGCACGGTCACCAGCGACAGCGACCTCGTCGCCGAGCTGATCGCCGCCGAGCTGGCCCACCACCCCGACGCCTCCGACGCCCTCGAACGGTCCGTCGCCGACGTGGTCGTCCGGCTCGAAGGGGCGTTCTCCCTGGTCATCATGGACCAGACCCGCATCGTCGGCGTGCGGGACCCCCAGGGCTTCCGGCCCCTGTGCCTCGGCTCGCTGGGCGACGGGTCCTACGTGCTGGCGTCCGAGACCCCGGCGCTCGACATCGTGGGCGCCACCTTCGTCCGCGAGCTCGACCCCGGCGAGATGGTCGTCATCGACGAGCAGGGCGTCCGCGAGATCCACCCCTGGGGGCCGTCGGGCGTCGACCCCCACCTGTGCCTGTTCGAGTTCGTCTACTTCGCCCGGCCCGACAGCCGGCTCTACGGCCAGAGCGTCCACATGGCCCGCATCCGCATGGGCGAGCAGCTCGCGGAGCAGGCGCCGGTCGAGGCCGACATGGTCATGGGCGTGCCCGAGTCGGGCGTCCCGGCGGCCGAGGGCTTCGCCCGCCACAGCGGCATCCCGCTGGGCTCGGGCCTGGTCAAGAACCGCTACATCGGCCGCAGCTTCATCGCCCCCAGCCAGGAGGCCCGGGCCCGGGCCGTGCGCATGAAGCTCAACCCGCTGCGCGAGAACATCGTCGGCAAGCGGCTCGTGGTGGTGGACGACTCGATCGTGCGGGGCACCACCCAGCACCAGCTGGTCCGCATGCTGCGGGAGGCGGGGGCCCGCGAGGTCCACCTGCGCATCCCGTCGCCGCCGGTGCGCTGGTCGTGCTTCTACGGGATCGACACCGGCGACCGCACCGAGCTGCTCGCCCACCGGCTCGACGTCGACGCCATCCGCGACTACCTCGACGTCGACACGCTGGCGTACCTCGACCTGGACCGCCTGGTGGCGGCCACCGGGGCCGCGGGGGCCGGGTTCTGCGACGCCTGCTTCACCGGGAACTACCCCGTGCCGGTGCCGCTCACGCTGCGCAAGCACGTGCTGGAGGACAACGAGATGCCGACCAGCGAGACGATCGTCCAGCCGGTCCTCGACGGCACCACCGCCTGACGTGGGCGAGACGTACCGCAGCGCGGGCGTCGACATCGCCGCCGGTGAGGCGGCCGTCGACCGCATCAAGGCCGCCGTGCGGTCGACCTACCGGCCCGAGGTCATGGGCGACATCGGCGGGTTCGGCGGGCTGGTGGCACTGCCCGCCGGCTACGACGACCCGGTCCTCGTGTCGTCCACCGACGGCGTCGGCACCAAGGCCATGGTGGCCCGCGCCGCGGGCCGCTACGACACCATCGGCATCGACCTCGTGGCGATGTGCGTCGACGACATCGTGTGCCAGGGCGCCGAGCCGCTCTTCTTCCTCGACTACATCTCGGTCGGCGCCCTCGACCCGGACGTGATCGAGGCGCTGGTCGGCGGGGTGGCCGAGGGCTGCCGCCAGGCCGGCTGCGCCCTCGTCGGCGGCGAGATGGCCGAGCACCCGGGGGCGATGGAGCCCGGCGAGTTCGACCTGGTGGGGTTCGTCGTGGGCGTGGCCGAGCGCGACCGCATCCTCACCGGCGAGCACGCCCGCGCCGGCGACGCGCTGGTGGCGCTGCCGTCGCCCGGCCTGCGGTCCAACGGCTACTCGCTGGCCCGCCGGGTGCTGTTCGACCGGGCCGGCCTCGGGCTCGACGACGAGCTGTTCGGCGGGCGCACCGTGGCGGACGAGCTGCTGGTGCCGTCGGTCGTCTACGCCCCGGCCGTCCGCCGGCTGCTCGGCGACGTGGACGTGCGGGCGCTGGCCCACATCACCGGCGGCGGCATCGTCGGCAACCTGCCCCGGGTCCTGCCCGCGGGGGTCGACGCCCACCTGGACACCGCCGCGTGGGAGGTCCCCCGCGTGTTCACCGAGATCCAGCGGCTCGGCGGCATCGACGACGACGAGATGGCCCGGGTGTTCAACCTGGGCATCGGCATGGTGGCGGTCGTCCCCGCCGGGGACGTGGGCCGCACGCTCGCGCTGCTGCGGGAGGCGGGCCACGCCGCCGTGGAGGTCGGCCGGCTCACCGGGGCCGCCGCCGAGGGACGGGAGGTCCACCTCGCATGACCGAGCGGAGCGAGGTCCACAGCAGTGACCGCGAACGCGGCCTGGTCGAGCACCTGCTGCGCCACTCCGTCCGGGAGGGCGACTTCGTCCTCAAGTCGGGCAAGCCGAGCAACTGGTTCATCGACGCCAAGCAGACGACGTGCCGGCCCGACGGGATGCTGCTCGTGGCCGACGCCATGCTGGCGGTCCTGCCCGACGACGTCACCGCCCTCGGCGGGCTGACCATGGGCGCCGACGCCGCGGCGTTCGCCACCGCGGGCGTGGCCGCGGTCCGGGGCCGGGCGCTGCGGGCGTTCAGCGTCCGCGCGGAGGAGAAGGACCACGGCGCCGGCGGCCGGGTGGCCGGGGCGCTGGAGCCGGGCGACAAGGTGGCCATCACCGAGGACGCGGTGACCCGCGGGCGTCTCGATGCTGGAGGCGGCGGAGGTGGTGCGGTCGTGCGGCGCCGAGCCGGTCCTGCTGGTGCCGGTGGTCGACCGGGGCGGCACGGTCGAGGCCCTGGCCGCCGCGGCCGGGATCCCGCTGCGGGCGCTGGTGACCGCCCCCGACCTGGGCTTCCCCTACGAGCGCGACGCCTGATCGGGCCGGACGCCCACGAACACGGCCCTAGGTCACGGGCTCCGAGAGGCTCTCGGCCGTGGGGCGCACCGCCACCTCGACCCGTTCGGCCTCCTCGTCGACGTCCAGCGGCCCGACGGCGGCCCCCGCCGCCATGACCCGGTCGCGGACGGTGGCCAGCTCGTCGTCGGGATCGAGGCGCCCCTCGCCCACGAGCACGAGGGCCTCGCCGATCTGGACCGTGACGAGCTGGCACGTCGACGCCAGGACGCCGAGCAGCTCGACCGCGGCCAGCAGCACCGGCACCCGGTCGGCGGGGTCGTCGCCCAGCCGGGGACCGGCGGGCGGCGGGCCGAGCGGGTCGACGAGCAGGTCGAGGTCGACGCCCACCTCCTCCCGCAGCCGCTCGACCTCGCGGGACACCGCCTCGGTGAGCTGGGCGCTGGCGGGCCCGTTGACGACGCCGCGCCCGTCGGGCGGGACGCCCACGACCGCGGCCCAGCGCCGGGCCACGTGGCCCAGCAGCAGGTACCAGAGGCCGTCTCCGTCGGGGCCGGCGGCGGCGCGGGCCCGCCTGGCCTCCTCCAGCTCGGCGGCCAGCCCGTCGGCCCGCTCGCGCTGGCGGTCGGCGTCGGACGTCACCCGGGCGTTGGCGGCGGTCAGCCACTCCTGGGAGCCGCGCAGCTCGTCCCGCTCGGCGGTCACGGCCGCGAGCCGGCCCTCCACGGCCGACCGCCCGGACTCGGCCTCGGCCCGCCGGCGCTCGGCCTCGCCCTTGGCGCGGGCGAGCACGGCGCAGGCCGCACCGGCGATCACGACGACGGCGACGAGGGCGAAGACCACAGGGCTCGAACGTTAGCGACCCGGAGACGGCCGCAGGTCAGCCCCCGGGTTACGTCTCGGAGAACCGGGGCCGGGCTCAGCGACCGGTGCGGATGAGCCGGGTGCGGCTCACCGAGGCGATCCGCTCCTCGGCCAGGCGGTCGGCGGCCGCCGCGGTGGTGGTGCCGTCGGCCTCGGCCCGGTCGAACACCCGCAGCAGCGTGTCGTGGATGGTGCGGATGCGGTCGTAGGCCCGCGTGCGGTCGTAGCCGTGCGGCTCCTCGGCGATGTTGATGACGCCGCCCGCGTTGGCCACGAAGTCGGGGGCGTAGACGACGCCCCGGTGGCGCAGCCGCTCGGCGTCGGCGGGCGAGGCGAGCTGGTTGTTGGCCGAACCGACGACGGCGTCGCAGCGCAGCTCGGGGATGGTGGCCGAGTTGAGGACCGACGCCCAGGGCGCACGGCGAGAAGATGTCGCAGGCCACGGCGTGGGCCGCCTCGGGGGCGACGGCCACGGCCCCGTCCCGGGCGACGACGCCCTCGACGCTGTCGGCCCGCACGTCGGACACGGTGAGCTTGGCCCCCTCGGCCGCCAGGTGCTCGGCCAGCGCGGCGCCGACCTTGCCGACGCCGGAGATGCACACGTGGCGGCCGCTCAGCGACGGGCTGCCCCACAGCCGCTCGGCCACGGCCTTCATGGCCCACAGCACCCCCCACGCCGTGGCGGGCGACGGGTCGCCGGACCCGCCGAGCGACTCGCTGACCCCGGTGACGTGGCGGGTCTCGCGGCGGATGACGTCCATGTCGGCCTGGGTGGTGCCCACGTCCTCGGCGGTGAGGTAGCGCCCGGACAGGCCCTCGACGAAGCGCCCGTAGGCCCGGAACAGGGCCTCGCTGCGCAGCTTGGCCGGGTCGCCCAGGATGACGGCCTTGCCGCCGCCGAGGTCGTTGCCGCACACCGCGTGCTTGTAGGTCATGCCCTTGGCCAGCCGGCACACGTCCACCAGGGCGTCGTCCTCGGACGCGTAGGGATAGAAGCGGGTGCCGCCCAGGCCCGGGCCGAGCGCGGTCGAGTGGATGGCGATGATGGCCCGCAGCCCGCTGCCCGGGTCGTGGCAGTAGGCCACCTGCTCGAACCCGTCGGCCGTCAGGACGTCGAAGACGCTGGGCACGACCGAGAGGCTACCCCCGCCCGTTCAGGCGCCCGTCCGCCGGCGTTTATCCGATGGAGGGACACCTGTGCACACGGGCTAGCGTCGATCCGTGGCCCTACCGACCGCTGCCTACTCGATACGCCTCCGCGTCCGCCTCGACAACCGCCCGGGCTCCCTGGGCCGCCTCGCCACCGCCGTCGGCGAGGCCGGGGGCAACATCGCCGCCATCGGGGGCTTCGACGTACGCGGTCCGGCCCTCGAGGAGGACCTGGTCATCAACTGCCGCGGCGTCGAGCACATCGAGCAGGTGCGGGCGGCGGCCGACGGGCTGGAGGGGTGCGAGGTGCTCGAGTGCCTCGACCGCACGTTCCTCATGCACGACGGCGGCAAGATCGAGGTCCTGGCCCGCATGCCGGTGGCCGACCGCGACGACCTGTCGATGGCCTACACGCCCGGCGTGGCCCGGGTGTGCAACGCCATCGCGGCCGAGCCCAACCGGGTCCACGACCTGACCATCAAGAAGAACACGGTCGCCATCGTCACCGACGGCACCGCCGTTCTCGGCCTGGGCGACATCGGCCCCGAGGCCAGCCTGCCGGTCATGGAGGGCAAGGCCCTGCTGTTCAAGCACTTCGCCGGGGTCGACGGCTTCCCGGTGTGCCTGGACGTGACGTCGGCCGACGAGATCGTCGAGACCGTGCGGCGCATCGCCCCGGTGTTCGGCGGCATCAACCTCGAGGACATCGCGGCGCCCGAGTGCTTCGAGGTCGAGGAGCGCCTGAAGGAGATCCTCGACATCCCCGTGTTCCACGACGACCAGCACGGCACCGCCGTCGTCACGCTGGCGGCGCTGGAGAACGCGCTCAAGATCGTCGACAAGAAGATGGCCGACCTCAAGGTCGTCATCGCCGGCGTCGGCGCCGCCGGGGTCGCCATCTCCAAGATCCTGCTGGAGGCCGGCGTCGAGGAGATCATCGGCGTCGACCGCAAGGGCGCCATCTGGGCCGGCCGCGACGACCTGAACGTGGCCAAGCTGTGGTTCGCGGAGAACACCAACCCCGAGCGGCGCGAGGGCACGCTGGCCCAGATGCTGCCGGGCGCCGACGTGTTCATCGGCGTGTCGGGGCCCGGGCTCGTCACGGCGGCCGACCTGCGGTCCATGGCGACCGACCCCGTCGTGTTCGCCCTGGCCAACCCCGACCCGGAGATCACGCCGGAGGACGCCGACGGCATCGCCCGGGTCATCGCCACCGGCCGCAGCGACTACCCCAACCAGATCAACAACGTGCTGGCCTTCCCCGGCATCTTCCGGGGCGCGCTCGACGTGGCGGCCACGTCCATCACCGAGGGCATGAAGCTGGCCGCGGCCAAGGCCATCGCCGCCTGCGTGTCCGACGACGAGCTCGCCCCCGACCACATCGTGCCGTCGGTGTTCGACGTGCGGGTGGCCCCCCGGGTGGCCGAGGGCGTGGCCCGGGCCGCCATCGACGAGGGCGTCGTCCGCATGCACCGCCCCCCGCAGCCGTAGGGACGCCGCTACGCTCCTCACGCTCGTGACCGATTGGCCCGCGCAGCTGCTCTCGGCCGCGCTGGCCGGGGGAACGGCGGGTCTGGCCACGGTGCGGATGACGATCGCCCAGCCCGACTGGGTCCACCGCCGGGTCGACACGCTCGCCTACCGCGACGAGTCCACGTTCCGGCGCCAGCAGAGCGTCCACTTCACGCTGCCCGCGGCGGCGCCCGAGATCGCGGTCGACGAGGCCCGGTTCCGGCTGGTGCCGCTGGCCACGCTGCGCAAGGCGACGCTGGTCGGCTTCGACTGCCGCGACGAGTCCGGCGGCTCGCTGCCGGTGCTGACCCGCCGCCAGCAGGGGCTGCTCACGGTGGCGGGCATGACGGCGTGGGCCGAGGCGCTCGTGGGCGGGCCCCTCGACCCCGACGTGGCCACCGAGATCACCACCTGCGTGAACGGGCCGGGCCGCGAGCGTCCGGACGCCGCGCGGGCCTTCGCCGCGGGCGACGGCCAGCGTGACCTGCTGCGGGACGACGACATCTTCGCGCTGGTGCTGGAACGCCTGACCGACCAGTTCATCCTCACGACGCTCGTGACCGACCCGCCGGGCACGCAGCGGATCGTGAAGTTCTCCTACGAGGAGTTCGGCGAGCTGGCCGACGAGCGGGGCGCCCGGCGGCCGCTGGCCGCGCTGTGCTGGATCCCGCGGCGGGCGGCGTCCACGGCCGAGGGCCTGTTCAGCGCCGAGAGCTACCACTTCGAGGCCGACCTGCCCACGGGCGTCGACGTGCCGGTGGCGACGCTGTGGGCCGGCGGCGGCGAGGACGACCTGCGCTGCATCGACGTCGACCCGGGCGACCACCTGCGCATCGCGCTGCGGTCGCCGGGGTGGGAGGAGGGCGTGGCCGAGGTCCGCTGGTCGCTGCGCCCGGCCCGCCGGGGCTGGCTGCGGGCGGCCTGGTTCGCCACCGCGGTGGCCGCGGTGACGCTGGCGGTGTGCGCGTGGCGGCTCGACACCATCACCGTGGGGGTAACCGACGGCGGCACCCGGACGGAGCTGACCGCGGCGGTCATCCTGGCCCTCATCGGCGCGTTCGGCGGGCTGGTGGCGCGCATCGAGGAGCACCCGCTGGTCACCAGGCTGCTGCTGTGGCCCCGCCGCCTGGCGGGGCTGGCGGCGCTGCTGCCGCTCGTGGCCGCGGGCTCCCTGGTCGTGGGGCCGGGGGGCGACGCGCGCCAGGTCCTGTGGGTGGTGCTGGCCGCCCTCGCGGTCGCCATCGCGGCCACGTTCACGGTGGCGTTCATGGTGCGTCCCACCACCGCGGCCGACCGGGCGCCGTAAGCTGGCGGGCGTGCCGACGCCGCACGCCACCAACATGACGACCAGCGTGGTGCGCAAGCACGCGCAGGGTGTCACGGTGCTGCCCACCGCCGAGGGCCCGTCCGTCCGGTCCGACCCCCGCTGGACCCGCGACCGCGCCCGCCGGGCCCAGCGCCTGCTCGACCGGCTCCTCGCCCGCGCCCCCCGGGACTGACGCCCGCCGCGTTCGGTCGCCGCCCCCACTGGGTAACGTGCCGCGATCGCCCAGTCCATCGACATCATCGACGAGCCGGCGTTCACCGCGCTGATCGAGCGGCACCGCCGCGAGCTGCACGTGCACTGCTACCGGATGCTGGGCTCGTTCGACGAGGCCGAGGACCTGGTGCAGGAGACGTTCCTGCGGGCGTGGCGGTTCCGCGACCGGTTCGCGGCGGGGACGGGCCCGGGCGTGCGGCCGTGGCTGTACCGGATCGCCACCAACGCCTGCATGGACGCCCACCGGCGGCGCAAGCGGCGGGTGGCGACGGTCGGGTCGTTCGCCGACCTGCCGTGGCTCCAGCCGTACCCGGACCGGCTGCTCGACGAGGTGGCCCCGGCCGACGACGAGCCCGACCGGGTGGTCGTGTCGCGGGAGACGATCGAGCTGGCGTTCGTCGCCGCGCTCCAGCTGCTGCCGCCCCGGCAGCGGGCGGTGCTGCTGGCCCGGGACGTGATGGGCTGGTCCGCGGCCGAGACCGCGGAGCTGCTCGCCATGTCGGTGCCGGCCGCCAACTCGGCGCTGCAGCGGGCGCGGGCGACCCTGGGCGAGACGCTGCCACGCCGCCGGGCCGACTGGTCGGCGGCCACGGCGCTGTCCGACGAGGAGCGCGACCTGCTGGCCCGGTTCATCGACGCCCACGAGCGCCACGATGCGGCCGCGGCGGCGGCGATGCTGCGCGACGACATCCGCATCACCATGCCGCCGCAGCCGATGGTGTTCGAGGGCCGCGAGACGATCGCCCGGGCACTGCAGACGGCGTTCGGCGTCGAGGAGGTCGGCGACTGGCGGCTGGTGCCGACGGCGGCCAACCGCCTCCCGGCCGCGGGCAGCTACCTGCGGGAGTGGGGCGCCGAGCAGTTCGTGGCGTTCAAGCTCGACGTCGTCCGCATCGTCGACGGCGGCGTCGCCGAGGTGACCACCTTCGGTCCCAGCCGGTTCCCCGCCTTCGGCCTCCCCGACGTCCTCGACGAGGAGTAGGCGGCCGGATGCCCGCCAAGGTCAGCCACCCCGTGTTCGCCCGGGTGTACGCCCGGACGGCCCCCCGCATGGAACGGGCCGGCTACGGCCACCGCCGCGACCAGCTCCTCGCCGGGCTCAGCGGGCGGGTCATCGAGGTCGGCGCCGGCAACGGCATGAACTTCGCCCACTACCCGGCTCAGGTGACCCACGTCCTCGCGGTCGAGCCCGAACCCCACCTGCGGGAGCTCGCCCGGGCGCAGGCCGGCGAGGCCCGGGTGCCCATCGAGGTCGTCGACGGCACCGCCGACGACCTTCCCGCAGCCGACGACGCCTACGACGCGGCCGTCGCCTCGCTGGTGCTGTGCACGGTGCCGGACGTCGCCGCGGCCCTGGCGGAGATCCACCGGGTGCTGCGGCCCGGCGGGCAGCTGCGGTTCTTCGAGCACGTCCGGGCCGGCACGCCGGGCCTGGCCCGGGTCCAGCGGGTCCTGGACGCCACGGTGTGGCCCACCTTCGGCGGCGGCTGCCACACCCACCGCGACACCCGCGCCGCGATCGAGGCCGCCGGGTTCACCATCGACGAGATCCGGGAGTTCCGCATCCCCGACAGCGGCATCCCGGCGCCGGCCTCGCCCCACATCCTCGGCACCGCCAGCATCCCCGACGCACGCTGAACCGATGCGTCGGCCGTCAGCCCGGATCGAGCGCTGACACCACCTCGCGCATCCGCTCGATGGCGGCGTCGAGCGCGCGGGCCGGCGGGCCGCCGTCGAACAGCCGGACGTCGATCTCCCGCCCGTCGCGGTCCCACACCCCGGCGACCCGGCCGGCGGCGACGACCACCGGCGAGATCCACCCGGCCGCGCGGCTGACCTCGGCGCGCCGCTCGGACGCCAGGATCTCGGTGGCGGCGGTGCCGGGGCCGAGCACGTACTGGTCGAAGGCCGGCAGCAGCCGCACCGCCGCTGTCGGGGCCGTGCCGGCCAGGTCGTCGGCGTCCTCGGCCAGCAGGTGGGCGCTCGTCCCCTCGACGTCCACGGTCACCAGGTCGTCGCCGAGGGCGGCGAACCACGACCGCAGCATGCCCTTCCTCGACGTGCCCCGGGTCAGCCAGGCGTCGAAGCGCTCCATCGTCGCCGGACCGTAGGCCCGCAGGTACGCGGGCACCACCGCCCGGGCGGCCTCCTCGGGTTCGGGCAGCCCCGTCCACGCCGGGAGCAGCCGGTCGGGCCGGGCGAAGGTGACCCGGTTGCCCGATGCCGGCCCGTGGCACAGCACGCCCTGCCAGGCGACCGGTTTGAGCACGGCGCCCCACCCCGACCGCAGCTCGGCCTCGAGGTCGGGTCGGTCGAGGCGGGTGCCCAGCTCCGCCACCAGCTCCTCGCGGGTCAGGACCTGGTCGTCGAGGATCTCGGCGACGGCCTCGGTCAGCGCGACCATCTCGTCCGGGGCGACGCCGAAGGTCTTCACCCAGCTCCCCTTCTCCCAGCTCCGCCCGGCGGCCATCAGCGCGAGGCAGGCGCCCGCCTCGTCCGGGGCCAGGAGGTGCAGGGTGCCGCGCATCGCCCACGTCCGCATGAGCAGGCCGTCCGCCAGGGCCCGGTCGACGGCGCCCGGGACGGGCTCGGCCTGCCGGACCCCGATCGCGAGCGCGGCCGCCGCCGGGACCTGGGCCTGGACCCCGCAGAGGCGCCGGACGACGTCCGGCGCGTCCACCTGCCCGACCGGGTCGAGCAGCTGGCGTCGCATCCGCCACGCCAGGACCTGGGGCCAGGTGGTCGCGAGCTCGGCTGCCACCGTCCCGTCACGGCTCCGTGGCCCGCCGGGCGCGGAGCGCCCGGAGCTTCTGGCGGTTGCCGCACCGCTCCATCGCGCACCAGCGCCGAGCGCCGGGGCGCGACGAGTCCACGAACACCAGCGGGCAGTCGTCGCTCGCGCACTCGCGGATGCGCCCGGAGAGCGGCCCGGAGAGCAGCTCGATCATCTCCCGCGCCAGCGTCGACAGCGCCTGCGTCGCCCGCACCGGCGGCGCCCACCCCGCGGTCGTGGCGCCGGTGGCCAGCTCGGGGACCAGCGGCGCCGCGGCCGCGGCCCGGTTGATGATCGCCACCGCCCCGTCGGGGAGCGGGCGCCGCGCCGCCCGGGCGTGTGCCGCGTCCCAGATCGCCTGGCGGAGGGCCTTGGCCGCGGCCAGCTCGCGGGCGGTCACGGGGACCGTCACGACCGCGGCCAGCGGCGGCTGGGCCAGCCATTCGCCCAGGTCGGCAGGCTCGTGGAGGGTCTCGAACACCGCGTACTGGCCCTCGCCGCCCGTGTGGGCGAAGTCCAGGCAGACGGCGCCGGCGTCGAAGCGGAACGACCCTCCCCGGGGGTCGGTCAGCACCCGTCCGGTTGCGCTCGCTCGCATGAACCCACTATAACTGGTGTTGCACGTACCGGTATAACCGGTGTCATCGTCAGTGGGAGGCGACACATGAGCACACGGCACATCAACCCCGACGGACTCCACCGCAGCCCGGCCTTCAGCCAGGCCGTCGTGGTCGAGCAGCCGGCGAAGACGATCTACATCGGCGGGCAGAACGGCGTCGACGCCGACGGCAAGGTCGTCGGTCCCACGGTCGGGGAGCAGTCCGGCCAGGCGTTCCGCAACCTCGCGACCATCCTCGAGAGCGAGGGGGCGACCCTGGCGAACATCGTCCACTGGACCATCGCCGTCGTGGACGGCAACTCGTTCGACGAGGGTGTCGCCGCCTTCCAGCAGGTGTGGAACCCGGCCGACCCCCCGCCGGCCATCACCGTCCACGTCGTCGCCGGCCTGGCCCCCGGCTTCCTCGTCGAGATCGA
>CAVWYL010000027.1:0-285584 GCA_963759225.1 uncultured Acidimicrobiales bacterium
GAACTCCCGCAGCGCCCGGTTCTCCGGTTCCTTGTCCGCGACGATCTGCTTAACTCAGATGCTCCCGCTCGAGATCCTTCAGCCGGCGGGGCGTCGTCGGCCTTCATGCCGCCGAACTGGTTCCGCCACCGGTGATAGGTCTGCTCGGACACCTTCCAGGTGCCGCGCCACCTCGGCGACGTCCGCTCCCCTCGGCCAACAGCCTGTCGGCCTCGCGGAAGCTTGCAATGATCTGCTCGGCGTATGCCTGGGTGGAGCCATCGTGATGAGCCTCCTTCCCCGAGCCATCCTGGGCAACGGGCTCTCACAATGGGTGGACCGATCAGGGTCACGCCAACCGGACCTGAGTACTCCGATGATGACGGCGGGAAATGCCATCTGCCGCGTGATCCTTCGGACCAGCAGCCGCGAGGTCCTCCACGCGCCAGCGAGCGCCGGGACAGCAGGCCGCATATCTCCTCGCCCGGGTCGATTTCTGGGAGCCAAATTCAACGGCCGATCCTCGCCCAATGGTCAGCAAGATCGCACGTTGCCACTCAGCGGGCCGTTGCTCGACAGTTGACACACCTTCCAGAGGGGGGGGGGGGGGAGAGAAAAGGCGGCATATGGGCGGGCTAGCGGAGCTGACTACTCGAAGTGTCGCTCTGGCGACCCCACGCGGCGACCGTACAGCGGTCGCACACAGGATCCCCCGTTCTGTGACTCGACAGCCGGGACGTTTGCGGCACACAGGCCTCGCACAGCGGCGCGGGACGTGCGGCCACGAGAGGAGGCGGGATGGTCATGACGCCGACCGAAGGGCAGTCCTCATCCGAAGCGGACACGCCTGGCTGGGAGAGCAGGGTCGAGCCATTGATGCTGCCCTCGACGCGACGAACGCAGCCGATCGAGCTACCAACCTCGAACACGCCCAGGACACCGCCGGGGATAGTGCGCTGGCCGGGGCGTATACGTTCCTCCAGAGGCTCATCGGAGGGATTGCTGTGACGCTGCCCTTCGTCGTCTCCATCGGTGCCTACACGCTCGATGGGGGTGAAACCGAAAGCTCCATTCACACATATACTTGCACGGGCGTGGGAAACGTCTTCGTCGGCACCCTGTCCGCGCTCGGGGTGTTCTTCCTGTCGTACCAGCACAAGCCGCTACCGGGGTACACGTGGGACAACTACCTCGCCTACGGTGCCCAGAGCGCGGCCGCCATCGGTGTTGCTCTCTTCCCGACAGCAGACGCAGGGAGCTTGAGCCCTGGACCGGCGGGTGGCTGGTGTCGACGGCGCATCTTCCTGTCAGCGCGTGCCCTGTTCCTCCTGCTTGCCTTCTTTTCGCTGAGAGCTGCTCACCAAGACCGAGCAAGGCAAAGAGATGTCTGATGCCAAGCGGAAGAGGAACTTCGGTATTCAAGGTCTGTGGCTGTCCGATCAGTCAGGAACCATCATCCTCGTGGCCCTCAGCAACATCTTCCGAGCCGCCGGACTCATACCACGCGCTATTCTCCTGGAGACGATCGGGGTCGTGGCATTCGGCATATCTGGCTCGTCAAGAGCGGGGTCTTCGGCCTCTTGGCCGATCCCCTGCCGGAAGCTCCCCGGCGTCGCCGAGAGCCGACGTATCCATGAGGTCCTCCGGGTCGAAGTCGTCGAGCATGCCGATCCTCAGATTCACGCTGAGAGGGAGGCTGACTAAGAGGGCTGAGTTCGAGATCTCCAGAAGGAGAAGACGGCAATGGCTAGGTCGACCGGTTCCGACACCGCACGGAAGTCTGGAGCTGCGAAGAAGTCTGCCAGCCCACGATCTACGAAATCGGCGATCCCGACGGGCAAGGACCGGCCGGTAGGCGACCAGGAGATCGAGCGGACGGCCCGGACCATCGAGCAGTCTGCCGAGATCGGCTCGGCGGGTGGTGCGGTCGCAGAGGCGGGAGTCATCGAGAAGCTCAAGGGGTTCTATCTTGCAGAAGAGAGCCGCGGGGGCGGAGACCGAGCTCGACGCCAACCTCGATTATCCCGATGTGGGTGAAGCGTCCTTTCCCCGGAGACGAGGGAGATAGTGATCGGCGCGGACGAGCGACGCCAGGTCACGGCGACGGCGAATTATCCCTCACAGGCGCCACGTCGCTGCTCGTCGCGGCCGAGACGGTTCACGCTGGATCGGGACTGCCTGGTTCATTGGCCCTCATACCCTAATGACAGCCGGGCACTGCGTGTTCCTTCGCTCGCCCGAACCAGATCGCCACGGTTGGGCGCGCTCGATCGAAGTGATTCCGGGACGCAATGGCCGTGAGACGCCGTTCGGAAGGGTGACCAGCACGGTGCTGCGTTCGGTGACCGGCTGGACCGAAGATGGCGAACAGGACTACGACTACGGCGCCATCATCCTTCCCACGGATCTGGGCGAGACCACTGGCCGGTTCGGATTCGGCGTCTACGACGACGCCACGCTGCTCGCCTCGGTCGGCAACATCGCCGGCTACCCCGGTGACAAACCGTCCGGCACGATGTGGTATGACGCCAAACGGATAGCTCCGTCGGGCCACGCCGCACGAGCTATGAGATCGACACGGCCGGTGGCCAGAGCGGCTCGGCTGTGTTCCGGATCCAGAACGGCACTCGGACAGCATTTGCTATCCACGCCTACGGGGGCGATCAGGGACCACGCATGGTCGCGCCGGTCTACGCCAACATGGTCAACTGGAAGGCATGAATGTCGCCGACGTGGGCGCCGCGCCGCCGATCGAGGGCACGGTCCACGACTCGAGCGGCGCACCAATAGAGATGCACACGTGATGGTCGTCCACGCGCCAGCGGCGTTTCCTGACATAACGGTCCTGACGCCATCGGATGGCCGATTCAGCCTGCCGAGCGCCGGAAACGGTGAGCACGAGATCTTGGTGGTCGCGGACGGGTACGACCAGGCCCGGGTTTCAGTCGTCCCTCGGCACGCGCGGCCGAGCTCGAGGTGGCGCTCACACCGGCACGCTGAGCGAACGCATGCGGTAGTCAAGGGTGGTCACCCACGCAGCGTCAGGCCGGCCACCGCCGTGCGGAGCTTCCACAGCGGCTCTGGCATCGACCCGACCGAAGCCGAAGTCGTTGCTGTGACCGTTGCGTGATCGCCCGGAGCCGATTTTCTCGGCGGAGCGCTGGAGAACCTCTCTCACCTCCTCGCGTCGCAGCTTGGGATTGACGGAGAGCGCGGAGCTCCGATCCCGGCGGCGAGCGGGGTTGCAGATGATGTGCCGCCGAACGTGCCGGTGTGGTGGCCGGCTAGGCCGTCAGCGGTCGAGAAGCCACGGGTGGGGAGGCTGACATCGGTCGTGTACACCCCCTCGATCCCGCCGCTCGACGGTGCGACAACCGAGATCTGGGAGCCGACGTCGAATAGCTGGCGATCGTGGCCTGGTCCGTCGAGGCTCCAACGGCGATCGAGTTGGGGTCGCTCGCCGGGTAGGCGACCGGCCGCCCGTGCCCGTTCCCGGTGGCGGCGAAAAGTGGCGAGCCCAGTCCATTCCGGCCGAGCACGCCGATGTCCTCCAATGCTGCCTCGACGTCCGGGCTTCGCCCGCCACTCCACGAGCACGACAGGACCGCCGCCCGAGTCGCGGAGTCGCGGATGGCGTCCGCCACTCGTCGTCGGCGGCGAGATCGTCTGCATCGAAGACCTTCACCGGCAAGATCGACCCAGGTCGGCAGTCCCCGCGCATCCCGTCCCTCGCCGCCACCACACCGGCACGCGGGTACCGTGGATGTCGTTGCCTGCCATCTGATCGAACGGAAAGCGAAACCGCTTCGGCCGCGGGTTGAATTGATCGGGATGCTGATCTGGAATGAAGTAGTCACGTCCAAAGGCATCGGGATCGGTCTTGTCCCGGTTCCGCCAGATGCGCCCCCTGAGGTTCGGATGCTCGATGTCGACGCCGTCGTCGAGCACCGCCACGACGACGCTCCGCCTACCTCGGGAAACCTTCCAAGCCCCACGCGTACACGTCCTCGCCCCGCTTCTGTCCTGCCCGCCCGAGATCCGCAGGTGCCACTGTGCGGCAGGGATGGCGATCACCGCCTCACGGCGATACTCGGACACGAAGTTGGGTGACGCCACGCGCACCTCGTCCAATCTGCAAGATCGTTGGCTATGTCGAGCAGCCCGGCGCCGGCCACCTTGCGACTGCGGTCCGTGACGACCACTTGGTCCGCCACGAACACGTTCGTACGACGCACCTGCAACTTGTGCTTGGCCAGATCACCGCCGCTTGCGGTCGCTGATGTCGCTGTTGAACCTCACGACGAGCCGGGTACACGGTCCTCAACAGACCGGTCTCCGGCTCCCTGAACAGCGGCAGCGCGGCAAGCCGCGCGCGGCGGCTCGGGTCAGGAACTGCCGCCTCGAAGTGAGCCTGAGCGGCGCGGACGACCGGCGAGCCCTGTTCCTCGACGCTGAGCCGCATGGGTACGTCGATCTCGACCTGCGGGACGGTCTCCTCGCTGAGCAAGTCCAGCTGCACGTGATCACCAAGCAAACTCGTGTAGTACACGTGATCCCCCTCAAGTTTCGTCCGTGTGAGTCAACGAGTTCAAGCCAGGCCCGAGTTACGCCCGGAATGCGCTCGAGTTCGTCACACAGCTGCCGCAGGAAGACGGCATGTAGCTCCTCTGGCCGAGGACGACCTGCGCCGGCTGGTACGCGTTCGTTCACGCGGTCCGCAGCTTGCGGGACTGGGCGAAGAGTATGCACTCCTTATCCGTGGGTGGCTCATCGAATCGGACGGTGAGCTCCCCGGTGGGGTAACGCTCGTGGCCGTCGTCGTCCACGAGGACGGGCTGCGCCCAAACAACGTCCTTGTTCTCGTCCAGAGCTTCTGCCACGACTCCTTGTTCGCTCGTCCCTCCGCTGTCGTGACCACGACGAGATCGTCGGTCAAGCGCTCCGTATCAGCCGCCGACTTGAGGTCGGCGTGCCGCATCGCCTTCACCACGAACCGTCCAGCGGTGGACGCTGTCACGCCTGTGACCCTACTGGCGCAACCCGTCCGGGTTGCGGCCCTTAGCGGGCTTTAGCAGGATGCGGAAGAAGGGATTTTCGGGGCGATGATTGTGCTCGGCGGGCGTTGGCGTGCTCGGCGGTCGTGGTGGAGTTCGGTGCTTGGGGTCCGGCGAGACGCTGAGCGCCTGCCGGACCGCTCGCTTACGCGGTGTTGGCGTCCAGAGCGGTGATCCGGAGAAGGTTGTAGGTGGCGACGGTGAGCGGGTCCCAGGCCCGGTTGCTTCTTGGCCTTGTAGCGGAGCTTGCGTCCTCCGGCGATGGTCTTGATCCAGCCGAAGGGCTCCTCGATCCTGGGTCGGGTAGGTTGACTGACCCGGTGGCTGGCGTGCCGGGTCGTCCGCCCGTCGATCGCTGAGCGGCGTCGGTTGGTGTGCTGGGCGACATGCGCGATCACGTTGAGGTCCCGGCAGTCGGCGACGAACGCCTTCGTGTCGTAGCCCTTGTCGGCAGCGACGGTCCGCCGCCGCTGCGTCCGGGAAGCCGGCCGAGCAGCTCGATGGCGGTGGCCCGCTCGGCATACCGTCGGCCTGGGTGAGCTCGGCATAGACGATCAGGGCGTTGCGGTTCTCCATGAGGAGATGCCCGGCGTAGCAGAGCCGGGCTGGGTGCCGGCGGACTGCGGGCCAACCGGGCTTGGGGATCGGTGGTGGAGCAGTGGGTCTCGTTGCTGCGCCTCTCGCCGTGGAACTCAGCTTCGATGTTGCGGCCCTTCGGTGCCGCCGGCACGCCGGGACCATCTTCGGGCTTGAAGCTCTTATGTGACGCCCACGCCTCCAGCAGCGTGCCGTCGACGGAGAAATGCTGGCTGGAGAGGTAACGGCGCAGCTGGGCCTGGCGGACCACCGCGGCGAAGAACCGGTCCGCGATCTCGGCTTCCAGCAGGCGATCCCGGTACTTGGTGAAGGTCGTCGCATCGAAGGCCTTGGCATCGATCCGCAGATCGAGGAACCACTCTGAACAACAGGTCGTAGTTCAACCGCTCGCAGAAGGCCCGCTCGCTGCGCATCGAGTAGAGCGCCATCAGCACAGTCGCCTTCAACAGTTGCTCGGGCGGGATGCTCGGCCGACCGATCCGCGAGTACATCGCGTCGGACTCGGCGTGGGGTCGGCCAAGACCTCCTCGACGACCCGGCGGATCTTGCGGTCGGTGATCCGCCGGGATCAAATCCTCGGTGCTCAACGAAGTGGGCATCGCCAGCTGCCGTTCGGGCTTACCTCGCATTCCCGCGGTCTACCGCAGCCCGCCAGCGATCGCGAGCACCTCGACCAATTATTTCCGCACCCTGTTAGAGCTTGATTAAGGCGGTTGATCTCGTCGACCAGGCGGTTGACCTCGGCCCAGTCGCGGCGCCAGCCCTCGTAGTCGTCGCTCGGACGCTGCATGTGCATCGCCGTGGTGGTGAACACGGCGTGGCGTGAAGTCGTCGGCAAGATCATCTACCTGCGGTCGAACTACCACTTCGGGCCCCAGAGATCGCCATGTACCTCAGGCGCTACCACGACCTCGAGATCAGCCCCTCAGGCGTCTGGCGGATCCTCAAGCGTCTCGACATGAACCGGCTCCTGGCGTCGCAGCGCTACAAGCGCCACAAGCGACCGCTGGAAGCGCTACGAGAAGGCGCTCCCCGGCCACCGCGCCAGGTCGACGTGAAGTTCATCGAGCCCCTCGCCGGGTCCCGCAAGAAGCACTTCCAGTTCACCGCGATCGACGACTGCACCCGGATCCGTGTCCTGCGCATCTTCGACCGGAACAACCAAAAGACAGCTATCCAGTGCCTGGACTACGTCCTCGAGAAGCTCCCGTTCGGCGTCGAGGTCGTCCAGACCGACAACGGCGCCGAGTTCCAGGGGGCCTTCCACTGGCACGTCCTGGACCGCGGCATCGGCCACGTCTACATCAAGCCGGCGACCCCGAGGCTCAACGGCAAGGTCGAGCGATCCCACCGCATCGACGCCGAGGAGTTCTACCGGCTGCTCGACGGCGTGGTCATCGACGACACCCAGCTCTTCAACGACAAGCTCCAGGAGTGGGAGGACTACTACAACTTCCACCGACCCCACGGCGGCCTCGACGGCCAGACTCCCTACGAACGGCTACGACAGAAGACCACCACCCCCGGCCGCGAAAGCACCGATCGTCGAGTTGCACACCTCCGAGGGCGCTGCATCTCAGAGCCGTGACCAGGGCGAACCACCTGCTCACGGCTCTTTCGCTGTTTGACCGTGGTTGACCCCTACGACCCGGGCTTGGCCGCTGTTCGCGGGACCGGCCGCGGACAGCATGGTGAGCGACTGATGCCGAGCGTCGTCCGCCGCTCGCCGGGATCCGGCCTCGGGCTCGACGAGGCCTGGTCGCAGCGCTCTCAGTCATCGACCGAGGCCAGTGAGTTCTGCGTCCCGAACCTTGCCCGAGCGGAACCCCCCCCCCCTGGACGCGGGCTGCGCCGGCACACGCAACTCCGATTTCCGCGTCCGCCCGAACCGACATACGGCGTGCCGCCGGGACAGATGTCGTGGTCCTCCGCTGGCATCATGGCGGCCGACCCCAGTCCTTGGAGGCCGCATGCAGCCACCGCTCCTTCCCACGATGCTCGTCGGCAGCTACGCCCAGCCCGAGTGGCTGATCGATCGAGGCAAGCTGGCGGGACGGTTCCCGCCCCGCGTCCGGGCGCGAGCTGTGGCGAGTCGACGAGCCGTATCTGGAGGAGGCCCAGGATGACGCGACGCTGCTGGCGATCCGGGCCCAGGAGGACGCCGGGCTGGACATCGTCACCGACGGCGAGATGCGGCGTGAGAGCTACTCCAATCGGTTCGCCACCGCGCTCGCCGGGATCGACATCGACAACCCGGGGACGGCGCTCGACCGGAGCGGTCACCCCAACCCGGTGCCGAGGATCGTCGGCCCGATCCGCAGGCGGCACCCCGTGGAGGTCGAGGACGTGCGCTTCCTGCGCCGCCACACGGATCGGCCCATCAAGATGACCGTGCCCGGGCCGTTCACGATGACCCAGCAGGCGCAGAACGAGCATTATCCCGATGAAGCGAGCGCCGCGCTGGCGTACGCGGCGGCCGTGAACGAGGAGATCCGCGACCTGTTCGACGCAGGCGCGGACATGGTGCAGATCGACGAGCCCTACCTCCAGGCCCGCCCGGAGAAGGCGAGGGAGTACGGGGTGGCGGCGCTCGAGCGGGCGCTCGACGGGATCAGCGGCACGACCGCCGTCCACGTCTGCTTCGGCTACGCCGCCATCATCCACGACCGCCCCAGCGGCTACTCGTTCCTACCGGAGCTGGCGGCGTGCTCCTGTGACGCCGTCTCCATCGAGACAGCGCAGTCGCAGCTCGATTGCTCCGTCCTCGCCGAGCTGCCCGGCAAGAAGATCATCCTCGGCGTCATCGACCTCGGTGATCACACCGTCGAGACGGCGGACGTCGTCGCGGATCGGATCCGCCGAGCGTTGCCGTACGTCCCGGCCGAGAACCTGATCCCGGCACCGGACTGCGGCATGAAGTACCTCCCGCGCGAGGTCGCGTTGGGCAAGACGCGCGCTCTGGCCGACAGGCGCCCGTGTGGTGCGCGAGGAGATCGGGCGGGCCTGAGCGTCCATCGAGGCTGGAGATCGCGACGTGGTGGCGTGTCGGTCTCGGTGTGAGTGCTCGAGGGTGGAGCCGTTCGAGCGCTTCAGGGAGGGGGCCGCACTCGACGGCTGGGGATGTCGGTGTCGAGGTCGTGCCGGAGTCGGAAGCGGCGGTCGTCGTAGAGCCATAGGGTCTCGATCGCGATCATCGACCAGAGCAGGACGTTCACGACGGCGAGCGCCCATACTGCGTCGATCGACATGGCAAGAGGCACGAGTGCGAGCAGCACGATCGCCAGCACGAGCCGCTCGACGTTGAGCGTGCCGGCGTTGCGCAGACGTAGTGCGACGTGGGCGAGCAGGTACACCGCCGTCCCGCCGAGCAACGCCGCCGCGGGGACGGCTTCGAAGGGTTCTCCGCCGTGGGGGACGGCCTCTTCGAAGGCCACCGCGCTCAGGACGATGCCGGCCGCCATCGGGAAGTGGAGATACGAGTAGGAGTCACGGGCCAGGCGGTTCCGCTCCAGGCCGGGGGCCGCCTGCTCCAGTCGCCGGGCGGTGACGATGGCGACGACGTCGAAGTAGATCCACCACAGCGCCGAGGTGAGGCCGATCCCGAGCGCACCGACGAGCGCCACTGTCGAGTCCAGCTCGACCCTGGCGCCCACGCCGAGCGCGATAACCGACTCGCCCAGCGCCAGGATGATGATCAGATTGTGGCGCTCGGCAAAGTGCCCGGGCACGAGCCGCCAGCGGTCGGCGCCGTATTTGGCCGGGAGCCCCCAGTCGACGACGATGGCGGCGAGCCAGAGCACCCCCTTCAGCTCGGGCGGGACGAACGATGCCACCACCAGCAGCGCCACAACGATGCTGGTGGCGATCGACAACCCGATCACCCAGCGGCGGAGACCAGGGTCGTCTCGCGACGCCACGAGAAAGAGGGTCACGTGGCCGAGGCGCACGACGCCGTAGGCCGCCGCGAACCACAGGCCACGGTCGCCGAAGGCCTCCGGGATGGCGAAGGACACCATCAACAGGGCGACCATCACCAGGAACATGACGATCCTGACCGTCCCTTCCTCGGGATCGACGAGGCTGGTCAACCAGGCGAAGCTCACCCACGCCCACCACACGACAGCGAGGACCACAACGCCAGTCGGAGCCCGCCCCAGGTCGCGTCGTGGGCCATGAGGGCAGTGCACTGGGTGAAGGCGATGACGAAGACGAGATCGAAGAAGAGCTCGAGCGGCTTGACTCCGCCCCCTTCCCGGAGCTCGGCACGCATGCGGGCACGGTGCTCGTTGGTGCGACCCTGACCTCGCCAGGGGAAGACCTCGACCCACGCCTCCCTCCGCACCCATTTCCGGATCATGCCGCCAGTATCGGAGGTCGGAGCCCTGGCGGTCGGCGAGGTACCGGACGAATCATGCGGATCACGTGATGCGCGGTCGGTCGGACGCCCTGGACAATGTGGGCACGAGTCGAGAGGCAGGAAGGCCTGTCCATCTCGAGGCCGCCGACCACCGTCAGATCATGCCGACCCGCCGAGGGCCGGGATTCAGTAGCCACACCTCGACGAAACCCGGGGGCGGTTGCCGACTGTCGATACAGCGCAGTCTTCGGCACCCTCGACGAAGCCGTCGCGGCGTTCCTCGCCCTGCACGGCGCGAGACCCAGGAGGTGTCATGACCGACACCAACGGAGCCACTCATCGACTGGACCCGGCGCGTCGGGCCGCCGCGATCGGAGCCCTCGCACTCGCCGCGGCCGCGGTGGTGGCCGGTGCCATCGGCCTCGCGGGCGACGTGGGTCGACTCGTCGTGGCGCTCGTGCTGCCCGCAGTGCTGGCCGCCGCGGCGTGGATCGCAGTCACCCGCAAGGGGCGGGTCCGGATCGTGGCCGCCGTCGCTGCGGTGGCGATGCTGGTGCTGCTGGCCGCCGTCCTGCTCACCGCCGAGGACTTTGGGCTCGGCCTGGTCGTCGTGGTCGCGCTGCTGGCAGGGTCCGCCTTCCTCGCCCGGTACGCGCTCCGGCGAGACGCCGCCGCGTTGAAGGCGCAGGCGGTCCCTGGCACGCCGGTCGGGCCCGCCCGGCAGGGCGTCCTCATCATGAACCTGAAGTCGGGTGGCGGAAAGGCGGAACGGTTCGCCCTGGTCGACGAGTGCCGACGGCGTGGCATCGAGCCCGTGGTGCTCCAGCGCGGTGACGACATGCTCGAACTGGCTCAGAGCGCCATCGACCGTGGCGCCGACGTGATCGGCATGGCCGGCGGTGACGGGTCGCAGGCTCTGGTCGCCTCGGTGGCGGCGGCGGCCGACGTCCCGCTGGTCTGCATCCCAGCCGGCACCCGCAACCACTTCGCCCTCGACGTCGGCCTCGACCGCAACGATGTCGTCGGCGCCCTCGACGCCTTCGACGAGGCGGTCGAGCGGCGCATCGACCTCGCCGAGGTGAGCGGCCGGGTGTTCGTCAACAACGTGTCGCTCGGCGTCTACGCCAAGATCATCCAGTCGCCCGAGTACCGCGACGCCAAACGCCAGACGACCGCGGCGATGCTGCCGGCGCTGCTCGGTCCCGACGCCGAGCCGTTCGACCTTCATTTCACCGGTCCGGACGGCACCCGCCAGGACGGCGCCCAACTCATCCAGGTCTCGAACAACCCCTACGAGCTGACGACACTCACCGGGTTCGGTACCAGGGCCCGGCTCGACACCGGCACGCTCGGCATCGCCGCGGCCAAGGTCCGCGGCGCCACCGACGTCGCCGCCTTCGTGGCTGCGGACACGGCGGGCCGCGTCGACCGCTTCAAGGGCTGGACCGCCTGGGTCGCTCCCACCTTCACCGTCGAATCCGGTGCACCCATCGAAGCCGGGGTCGACGGCGAGGCCATGCTGTTCGACCCGCCGCTGGAGTTCCGCATCCTGCCCCACGCGCTGCGGATCCGCATCCCCACCTCGGCGCCCGGCTACTCCCCGGCCGCTCTGAAGTCGCCCTCGATCTGGTGGACGCTCAGCGCCCTGGTGCGGGCCGCGGCCGGCCACACGACCCCCATCGACGAGGCGCAGCGCTAACTGCGACGACCACCCACACCACGCGTCATCCACCAACGGCCTGAGCGGAACCGCTAAGCATCGTGGCCATCGTCCTCAAAGGAGGTCAGAGATGATCAGGGCACTAATCGCCGGGCTGGTGGTGTTCCTCGTCGCCACGTTCCCCGCGACGTGGCTCCTCATGCTGTTCCTCGGTAACGCCGGGGTCAACGTGTCGTACTGGGGCGCGCTGCCACTCGGCGTCCTCGTATCAGTCCTCATCGGAGCGGCAGGGTCGCGTACCGACCAGGTATAGGGGCCTGAGTGGTCGGGTGCGATTAGCGGGCTCGAACGCCGCACCACGGAACCACGCACGGCACCGGGCGCAGCTTGGCCCTGCTGTAGTAGAACCCGCATCGAAGGGAAGCTGGCATCTGGGCGGATGGCGCACTCCGTGGAGATATGTGCGTCAGGCAGCGCGATGTTCAACGTGTGAGGGAAGTAGCTGCGTTGGTGCTCGACGGTATGGAGATCCCAGACGGGGTTGCACACGAGGAGCTAGTTGACCTCAGCCAGTTGCTCGAGCGCCTCTACGTCGAGCAGTCGCAGCTCACCCCCAATGCGTACTTGGAAAAGCATGGAACGCCGGCGGCGATCGACGCACAGGTTCGCACCTTTCTTTGGTACAGGCAGTTCATCACGGGGTCGATCACGGTCCTCGATTGGGGGTGCAATCATGGACCTGACTCCGCCCTGCTGCGTGCGTGGCGGGGCGATGACCTGCAACTCCATGGGTGCGATCGTGGGTCATCCTCTGACTACGAAGTGTTTCGATCGTTCTCTCAGGTCTCGTATTCCGAACTCGACTCGCAGTTCGTGCTCCCCTACGAGAATGATCAGTTCGACGCCGTGATCGCCTCGGGCGTCATCGAGCACGTCGCCTCCGATATGCGATCACTGGAGGAGTTGCACAGAATCGTCCGACCCGCTGGTCGTTTGGTGATCACATTTCTCCCGAACTGGCTTTCGCTGCATGAGCTGAAGCTGCGTCGGTCTGGCGAGGACGGTGCACAGACCGGACGTACAGCCGTCGGCACATCTGGCAGCTGTTGTTGCACTTCGGCTTTCTGCCCATCTCACCCGTCGTCTATCAGACCGGGGCGTGGGCGCGACAGATACAGATGGTCTTCGGACAGACTGAGTTGGCAAGACACCTCGTTGACGTCGCTCGGGTAGTAGCTCCCGCGGCACGCTTTTCGAGCTTCAACACTGTGCGTCATCGCTGAGAAGGTTGAAGCAATGCGGTGACAATGAGCGCCGTTCGAACGCTACGTTTCGGTGTCGGCGAACCGCGGGTCATAGCGGTGGAGATCGAACGGCGGGCGATAGTAGTGGAAGGGGTTGTGGATCCCTTCGATCGGACGGCAGACCATCAGTGTTCGGTTTATCAAGCTAGGCCGGGCACGGTAGGACCGATTCACAGCGCGGCGAGCGATGCGTGCATACTCACGCACGTCCAGGAGGGGTGACCGGAAGGAGTGCTCAGCTTCGACCTCGAAGAATGCGGTACGGAGCATGTCGGCGAGATCGTCGGGCCGTGGCACGAAGATCGAGTCGAAACGGTCGCCCAGGTTCTGGTAGACACGGTGGCGCCGAAGGGCAGTACTCGTGTCGCCTTCGACCACCACAACTGACCCCGGGTGACATAGGTGACGCAGTTGAGCAAAGGCGTAGAACGGGTCGATCAAGTGGTAGTAGATTCCAGTAAACAGGATGATGTCGAACGACTCGCCGATCCTGTCGAGCTCGTAGACGTTGACATCGAGGCGAAGCTCGACCGACGAACCGAGCAACTCCTTGGCGAGAGTTACGCCCTTGCCTGCACCCCAGTTCTGCGAGGCGTCGTCGGTAGCGAGGACCCTCTTGGCGCCCCGCCGTTCTGCGTAGAAGCTCCAATACCCGTCCCAGCACCCGAGATCGAGCACTGACTTGTCCGAGAAATCGATCTCGTCGAGCCGCTGCTCCATGAACGTCCACAGGCGTCGGTGGTACTCGGTGTCCGGTCCAGACGGACGAGCCCTCAGGCCGTTGCCGAAGTCGAACTCATGGAACCAGTCGATGCTGTCGATTCGGCGCTGTGCCTCAGCAGTATCCACTCTGTCTCCAACCCCCAGCCCTACCTGATCCCGTTCGCGGCCCAAGGACACGCGGCGAGAGAATACCCACGAGCCGGCCGAGACTCGGAACTCTGACCCGTGGCAGCAGACCGAGCCTAGGCTCGCGTTACGACGGCCGGCGGTGGCCGGCGGCGATCGCCACGAGGGCGCCGACGGTGGCGAGGAGGGTCTCGGGCATCGCCATCGAGGGTGAGGCGCCCGGATGCTGGCGCGCGATCCGCACGCGGAGCACGCCCGGCAGGATGCGGAAGCGGAGCGGGGCTTCGAGCACGAGCGCCTCACCGTCGATTCCGGCGGCGATCGGGCCCTCGGCTCTGACCTCGAACTCGGGCGCCGACCACTCGCGCCACGGGCGCTGCAGCATGCGGCCGCCCTCGCCGCGTGTCGGCCCGCTGGCGACCGTGATCCCGAGCAGGCCGTCGTCGATCTTCGGTCGGGTGCCCGAGCCGACCGCCCTGCCGAGCCGGTAGCGATTGTTGGAGACGAGGATCGCCGCGCCCGAGGAGTGCTCGCTGCCCCCGGGTCCCACCCAGCGCAGGTCGAGTCCTTCGCCCTCCGGACCCAGCACGTCGGGCAGCGTGTCGAGGATCGTCCGCAGCTTCGCCTCGCGGTAGCCCTCGGCCTGGACGGCCTCGGCGTAGACGCCGAGCGAGACGTTGTTGACGAACACGCGGCCGTTGACCTCGGCGAGGTCGACCGTTCGCTCGCCGCCGTCGACGAAGGCGTCGAGCGCCCCGACGACGTCGGTGCGATCGACCCCGAGGTCGAGCGCGAAGTGGTTTCGGGTCCCGGACGGGATGCAGGCGTAGGGGAGGCCACGCTCGGCGGCGATCGCCGCGACGACCGCCTGCGAGCCGTCGCCGCCGGCCATCGCCAACGCGTCGGCGCCCGCGGCGACCGCGTCGCGGACGAGCCGCTCGAGGTCGCTCCCCGGGACCAGCTCGATCGGCGAGATCCCGCGGGCCCGCGCCTCGTCGGCCAGCTTGAACCTCTCCGCCTTGCCGCCGCCGGACTTCGGGTTGAAGAACAGGACCGGGCGGACCGGATCCGGGGCGCCCGGGAGCGGCACGTGGACCGCGAAGGCGGCCTTCGTCGCGGCGACGGTGGCGAAGGCCAACGCTCCGACCACGACGAACTCCGCGATCCCGCCGTCGACTATCACGATCAGCACCGACGTGAGAACGAGCGTCGCCGCCAGGCCGAGGCCGACGACCCGCGGGGTGCCCCTGCGGATCAACCCGTACCACCCGGCGATCCCCGCGCCGACCAGGAGCGCACCCAGGATCAGGCCCCGGGGGAAACTGGCGATCACCGCGTAGGCGACCGCCGCGAGCGTCAGCGCCGCGAGCACCAGGGCGAGGATCGCTGCCAGCCGCGGTCGCGTCATCTGATGTGCACCCTCGACGGACATGGTCAACTCCTTCGTACGCGGCCACCGTCCCCCCGCGCCCCATCGCGCGCTTCACCCGAGGTGGGTAGTCGACCTCGCCCGGCACGGGTGTGCGAGGATCCGGCGGACGACCCGACCGCTGGGGAGCGCATGGCACAGACCGCGACCGAATCGACGGGACTCCGTTCGGGGAACCCGGCCCTGAGCGACAAGTTCGTCGCGACGTACCTCAGCGCGCCCGCGACGCGCTCGATGACCGTGGCGGGCGTCAGCATCAAGACGCTGATCCTGCTGGTGGTGCTCGTGGCGGGCGGCGCCTGGGGATGGGCCGCCGCCGTCCAGCCGACGTCCGCCGATCTCGGGGCCGGGTACGCCAACACCACGGTGACCATCCCCGGCGGGTTCTGGCTGGCCAGCTTCGCCGCCCTCTTCCTGGGCATCTTCATCGCGGTGCAGCCGCGGCGGGCAGCGCTGCTCGGCCTGCTGTACGCCCTGTGCGAGGGGTTCTGCCTCGGCGCGATCTCGGCCTCGTTCGACGCCCAGACCGACGGCATCGTGGGCGCCGCGGTTCTCTCGACGGTGTGCGTGTTCGTGGCGGCCCTGTTCCTGTACATCACCCGCATCGTCAAGCCGACCCGGAAGATGGCGTTCGCCGTCATCGCGGGGATGGGCGGGCTGTTCCTGCTGTACACGTTCGTGTTCGTGCTGTCGATCTTCGACTGGGGATGGCTCTACAGCGACAGCTTCCGCAGCGTCGGCATCGCCGTCACGATCATCGCGATCGTGCTGGCCGCGCTCAGCCTGGTGCTCGACTTCGGGACCATCGAGGCCGGCGTGCAGACGGGTGCACCCAAGGAGCTGGAGTGGTACCTGGGCTTCGGCCTGATGGTCACGCTCATCTGGCTCTACATCTCGATCCTCAAGCTGCTCGCCCTGCTCTCCCGCAACCGCTGAGGGTCACACTGAGAAACGATGAAGCACGCTAGGTGGGCGCTAGGTGGTAGCGTCCCCCTAAAGGGCGGATCAGGAGGGCGGCATGGCTGGCGGGCGGCGTCTGTCACAGCGAGTCGCGTGCTTCGGCACGTTTGTTGCAATGACGGCCTTGGTGTCGTCGGTGGTGGTGGTGGCGAGCACGGCGCAGCCGGCCGCCGCCGCAACGCTGCCACCAGGCTTCCAGGAGGAGGTCGTCTTCTCGGGACTGACCCAGCCGACCGCGGTGCGCTTCTCCGCGGACGGTCGTGTCTTCGTGGCCGAGAAGAGCGGCCTCATCAAGGTCTTCGACAACCTGTCGGACACCACGCCGACCGTGTTCGCCGACCTCCGGACGCAGGTCCACAACTTCTGGGATCGCGGACTACTCGACGTGGCATTGGCGCCGAACTTCCCGGCGGACCCGTGGGTCTACGTGCTCTACACGTTCGACGCCGCCATCGGCGGGACGGCGCCGCGGTGGGGATCGGTGGGCGGCACCTCGGACGGCTGCCCGACGCCGCCGGGCGCGACCGCGGACGGCTGCGTGGTCGCAGGGCGCCTGTCGCGGCTCCAGGCCTCCGGCAACGTCGCCATGGGCTCCGAGCAGGTGCTGGTCGAGGACTGGTGCCAGCAGTACCCGAGCCACTCCATCGGGAGCCTGGCGTTCGGTGCGGACGGCGCCCTCTATGTGAGCGGCGGGGACGGCGCCAGCTTCAACTTCGTCGACTACGGGCAGGACGGCGCGCCGGTCAACCCGTGCGGCGACCCGCCCGGGGGCGTCGGCAGCGTGTTGTCGCCGCCGTCGGCCGAGGGCGGGGCGCTGCGGAGCCAGGACGTGCGCACGACCGGAGACCCGGTCGGCCTCAACGGTGCGATCCTGCGGATCGACCCCGCCACCGGCGCCGGGATGCCCGACAACCCGATGGCGTCGAGCAGCGACGCCAACGCCCGGCGCATCGTCGGCTACGGCCTGCGCAACCCGTTCCGCATCACGACCCGGCCCGGCACCAACGAGGTGTGGCTCGGCGACGTCGGCTGGAACGAATGGGAGGAGATCAACCGCCTCGTCAGCCCCACCGCGGCACCGGTCGACAACTTCGGCTGGCCCTGTTACGAGGGTGACGGGCGCCAGGGCGGTTACGACACGGCGAACCTCTCCGTCTGCGAGAACCTCTACGCCGAAGGCAGCGGGGCGGTCGTGGCGCCGTACTTCCGCTACCACCACAACGACCTCGTCCTGCCCAACGACGTCTGCCCGAAGGGCGGTTCGTCGGTGGCGGGGACCTCGTTCGCCTTCTCGAGTGGCGGCTCGTACCCGGCCGAGTACCGGGGCGCCCTGTTCTTCGCCGACTACACCCGCCGCTGCATCTGGGCGATCCCGACCGGCGCCAACGGGTTGCCCGACATCTCCAAGCGGCGGACGTTCGTGGGCGGCGCCGCCCAGCCCGTCGACCTCGAGATCGGGCCGGGCGGCGATCTCTTCTACGTGGACATCGGCGGGAGCGTGCGGCGCATCCGCTACTTCAGCCAGAACCAGCCGCCGATCGCCGTCGCCTCCGCCAACCCGACCAGCGGGGCGGCGCCGCTGACCGTCGCGTTCGACGGGACCGCCTCGAGCGACCCCGACGGCGACGCGCTGACCTATGCGTGGGATCTGGACGGCGACGGCGCCTTCGACGACGGGACCGCGGCGACGGCGAGCTTCACGTACACCCAGGCGGCCACCTATACCGCGACCCTCCGGGTGACCGACCCGTCGGGGGCGTCCGGCACGTCGCCGGTCACGATCACGGCGGGGAACACGCCGCCGGTCCCGGTGATCGACACGCCGGCGGCGGGCGCGACCTGGAAGGTCGGCGACGTGATCACCTTCTCGGGCCACGCCACCGACGCCCAGAGCGGCACGCTGGGAGCGTCGGCCCTGACGTGGTCACTGGTGCTGCAGCACTGCCCGTCGACCTGCCATGAGCACCCGCTCCAGACCTTCTCGGGCACGTCGGCCGGTAGCTTCGTCGCCCCCGACCACGAGTACCCGTCGCATCTGGAGCTGCGGCTGACGGCCACCGACCCCGGCGGCCTGAGCACGACGACGAGCGTCCGGCTCGATCCGCAGACGGTCGAGCTCACCTTCGGAACGAGCCCGGCAGGGCTGACCCTGGCGGTCGGATCGACCACCCAGCCCACACCGTTCACCCGCACGGCGATCCTGGGTTCGACGCTGTCGGTCAGCGCGCCGTCCCCGCAGGCGAGCGGGGGGACCGCCTACGAGTACCTCAGCTGGTCGGACGGAGGAGCACAGACGCACAGCATCGTGGCGAACGCATCGACGTCGTACACCGCGACGTACCGGCTACGGGTCGGTGGGCCGGTCATCACCCAGCTGAGCGCCCGGCCGGGCCCGGGCCGGGTGACCATCACCTGGACCACGGACGTCCCGGCGGACAGCCAGGTCCAGTACGGCCCCACCACGAACTACGGCAGCGCGACGGCGGTCGACCGCACCCTGGTCACCAGCCATTCGGTGACGATCACGGGCCTGTCCCGGAGGGCGAACTACTTCTTCCAGGTCCTGAGCCGCGACGGGGTCGGCACCCTGTCGTCCGCGACGGGCAGCTTCCGCACGAAGTAACCCCGCGCGCCGTCTCAGCGCTGCGGTCACAAGCGAGGCGAGACCGACGACGGCACGAGCTCGGCCGCCTCGGCGACGATGCCCGGGGCGCCGGCGGCGCGGGCCGACCGCTCGGCGAGGGCCAGGAGGTCGCGGCCGCGGCGCGGGTCGTCGGCGACGATCGCCCGTGCCCACTCGAGCCTGGTGCGGGCGGTCCAGATCGCGGCGTTCATCCGCTCGTGGGTGGCGGCGGCCCGGGCGAAGGCGTCATCGGCGTCACCCGTCCGCCCGAGCGCGGCGGCGAGCATCCCGACGTGGTGGGCGACGCTGCCGAGGCAGGTGGCCGGCGTGACCGCGATCTGGTCGCGCCGGGGCCGGAGCATGTCGTGGACCTCCCCGGCGACGTCGGTCACGCCGGCGCGGGCGGCGGCGTCGGCGACCAACGACATCACGGTGAGCCAGAACCCGTCGTAGTGCACGTCGGCGAAGCCGCGGGCCGCCAGCCCGGTGAGAAGGCGCTGCGCCTCCCGGGGTTGCCCCAGATTGGCGTAGGCGTGAGCGGCGAACGCCCGCTCGACCGGCCCTTCGAGGGGCGCTGAGGCGAAGAAGCCGAGCATCTCGGACAGGCGACCCTCGTCCCAGCGGATGAGATACTGCTGCGCCATGGCGATGGGCTCGGTGAGCGCCTCGCCGGCTTCCCGGCCGATCCCCCGGGCCCGGCGGGCCTCCCGCTTGGCGGACGGGATGTCGCCGTGCCAGAGAAGGCGGCGCGCTTCGACGAACACGCTGCGCCAGCGCATCATCGGATAGCCGAGCTCGTCGGCGATCTCGGCCGCCGCCCGGTCCGTCCGCTCGCACTCGGTGGCGTCGCCGGCTTCGAGGCACGTCAACGCCCGGTTGCTCAACGCCCCCCAGCGCCAGCGCGGGTCGTCCAGCTCGTCGACGAGGTCCAGGTCCTCGCCGGTGATCGACAGGCGCTCCTCCAGCGTGTCCGGCCCGGCGATGTGGCCGACCCGCGCCGCGAGCACCCGGTGCAACGTCGCGGTGTCACCGGAGACCCGCGCCAGCGCCAGGGCCTCGTCGCTCAGTCGCCGGCGGTCCGCGTGATCGGGCGAGGCGATCAGCTCGGTGGCGAGGACGGCGAGCAGGCACGCCCGATCGGACGTGCCCGCCGCCACCGCGAGGGCACGGCGCAGCATCGTCACGCGCTCGGGATCGACACGCCCGCGTGCACCCTCGATCTGCCGGCTCGCGGCGAGCGCGGCCCGCACGAGGAGCGCCCGGTCGCCGAGGTGGTGGGCGAGCCGGGCCGCCGCGACGCCTGTCGAGCGGTGGGCGGGATCCCCGGCGAGGTACTCCGTCTCCGCGAGCCGAACGAGCACCTCGCACTCGCGGACCAGCGACCCGCCACCCGGGCCGACGTGCGTGAGCGCTCGGCGGTAGCACGCCACCGCGTCGGTCGTCGCTCCCGCCCGCATGGCCGCGTCGGCGGCGGCCAACGCCTCCGCCAGCGCCGCACGGGGAGCAGCGGCCTCGGCCGGAGCGGTCCGATCCGCGGGCCGTGCGCTCGCCGTCCCAGTCCAGCGCGGCGTCCTGCGCCAGCACGGCCGCCTCGAGCCCGCGCAGCCCGGTGCTCGGTTCGACACCGAGCTGGGCGATCAGCAGGTCGCGGGCGTGCTGGTAGGCCCGGAGCGCCTCCGCCTGCCGCCCCGACCGGTAGAGCGCGGTCATCAGCAGCGCCCACCGTCGTTCCCGCAGCGGTTCCTCGGCCACGCGCAGCTCGGCATCGGCCACCGCGCTCAGGTGCTCGCCCTGGTCGAGCAGTGCATCGAGGCGATCCTCGACGACGGTACGCCGGAGCTCGGACAGCCGGGCGATCTCGCCCTGCGCCGGGGGCCAGTCGACCAGGTCCGGATACGGCTCGCCGTTCCACAGCTCCAGCGCGTCGTCGAATGCGTCGGTCGCCGTGGGGTCACCGGCGCGCCGGGCGGCGCGTCCCGCATGCACGCGCGCCTCGAACTCCCCGGCGTCCACGTCGTCCCGGGCGACGGCCAGCACGTAGCCACTCGGCCGGGTCTCGATGACCCCGTCGCCCAGCGCGCGACGCAGGGCGCGCACGTGGTTCTGCACGACCTTCCGAGCGCTCGTCGGGACGTCGTCGCCCCACACGGCGTCGGCCAGGCGCTCCGGGTCGACGACCTCGCCGGCCGTCAGCGCCAGCGCGGCGAGGACGCGACGGCGCAACCGCGCGGTCGGGGTCGTCCATCCACGCCGCCCACGCACTGCCAACGGCCCGAGTACCCGGCACCGGATCGTGGCCACACGGTACCGCAGGGGCCTCGCGAGGACCGGCACGATACCGGCGCGAGACCAGGGCCTGAGATCGTCGGACTCCCCCGCTCGAAGGAGCTCCAGGATGGACCCCCAGTCCCCGGATTCCGGCCACGTCACCCACCGGCGCGTGGTCCTCCGCCCCGGCCGACGCCCCGCCCGCGCGTGGAACGGCAAGGCGGCGCTGCTCGTCGCCGCGGTGACGCCACTCGCGCTGCTCGTCGGCCTCCGCTCGGACGTCCTCGCGTCCCCCGACACTCCCCCGCCGGCGACCTGGCAGGGCAGCGGCGCCGGCGACACCGGTTCCGTGAACCCCTGGGCCGCCGGCGACGCGGCCGTCGCCCGCTACCTCGCCGCGGGCGGACGGTGCGATCCCAGCTAGTCGAACACGACGGTCCGGCGGCCGTAGACCAGCGTGCGGTGGTCGATGTGGGCGCGCACCGCACGGGCCAGCACGGCGACCTCGAGGTCGCGGCCCTTGCGGCGCAGGTCGTCGACGTCGTCGCGATGGCTGACCCGGATCACGTCCTGGTCGATGATCGGGCCGTCGTCGAGCACCGCGGTGGCGTAGTGGGCCGTGACGCCGATCAGTTTCACGCCCCGCTGGTGCGCCTGGTGGTAGGGCCGGGCGCCCTGGAACGAGGGCAGGAACGAGTGGTGGATGTTGATGATCCGCTCGGCCCACTCGTCGCAGAACCCGGGCGACAGGATCTGCATGTAGCGAGCGAGCACGACGAGGTCGACGTCGTGGGCGCGCAGCACCTCCCGCAGCTGCGCCTCCTGGGTCGCCTTGTCGCCGCCGACGATCGGCAGGTGGTGGTACTCGACGCCGAACCACTCGGCGGCCTCGGCGTGGTCGGTGTGGTTGCTGACCAGCACGGGGATCTCGACGGCCAGCTCGCCCTCGCGCCAGCGGTGCAGCAGGTCGTGGACGCAGTGGGACTCCCTCGAGGCCAGCAGCCCGATGCGGGGCCGCTGGTCGGAGAAGCCCAGCGCCCAGCGCATCGCGAAGCGCTCGCCGAGCGGGGCGAACGCGTCGTCGATGTCGCCCCGCCCCAGGTCGAACCCGTCGAGCTCGAACTCCAGGCGGAGGAAGAACGCCTGGTCGGTGTGGTCGGTGTGCTGCTGCAGGTCGATGATGTTGCCGCCGTGGGCGGCGACGAACGCGGTGGCGGCGGCGATGATGCCCGGCTGGTCGGGACACGCGACGAGCAGCCGTGCGGTGGTGGCGGGCACGCCGGCAAGCCTGTCACCCGGCGACGACCCGGGTTCGGCCGCGGATCGATCGCCGTGCCCGGTCCTAGCCTGCGGTCGTGGAGCCGGAGCCGCCGCGTCGCCTGACCAGCCGCCTGCGGTGGGGGTGGGAACGAGCGGCGGACGCGGTGTCCTGGACGCCGCCGACATCGACCGAGGTCGGCACCGTCGCGAAGGCCGCGGTGGCGGCGGGGCTGGCGTGGGGGCTGGCGGTGACGTTCACCGACGTGACCGCGGCGGTGCTGGCCGCCCTGACCGCAGTGGTCATCGTGCAGGTCAACGTGCGGGCGTCCGTGCGGACGGCGCTGCAGCGCAGCGCGGCCGTGGTGGTCGGCGTGCTGATGGCGCTGGCCATCGGCGACGCCCTGTCGCTCAACGCGTTCACCGTCGCCCTGCTCGTCGGCGTGTCGCTCGCGCTCACGCAGCTGGTGCTCCGGCTCCCGGCGTCGGCCGCCCGGCAGGTGCCGATCAGCGTGCTCGTCGTGCTCACGACGGTGGCGGCGAACCCGAACCAGCAGGGGTGGCAGCGCGCCGGCGAGGCGCTCATCGGGGCGACGGTCGGCGTCGTCATGTCCCTCGCTCTGCCGGCGTCGAGGCTGGTCGACGGGCGCCAGACGGTCCAACGCCTGGGGGACGGCGTGTGCGAGGTGCTGCAGTCCATGGCCCTGGGCCTGCAGGAGCCATGGTCGACCGACCAGACCACGGGATGGCGGCGGGTGTCACACACGGTCCGGGACCGGCTCGTCGATCAGGCCCGGGAAGCGGTCGGCGACGGTCGCCATGCCGCGAAGTGGAACATCCGCGACCGACGCCACCTCAAGGAGCTCGGTCGCTACGAGGACGCCATGCCCTGCCTCGAGCGGACCGCCATCGGTGTGTGGGCCATCGCACGCGGCCTCGACGACCACGCCCGTCTCGGCGAGCCGCACCGTGCCATGCCGGCGATGGGGGCGCTGTTCGACTCGCTGGCGGCCGCCATCGCGGAGCACGTCCGCAACGTTCTCGGCGCGTCGCACGATGCCGCGGTGGTGGCGGCCCTCGACGAGGTGTACGCCGCGCCGGGCACGCTGCATGCAGGGCGCCGCTCGGCGAGCACG
This sequence comes from uncultured Acidimicrobiales bacterium, assembly GCA_963759225.1. Classification (GTDB taxonomy): domain Bacteria; phylum Actinomycetota; class Acidimicrobiia; order Acidimicrobiales; family VFJN01; genus ZC4RG19. Next base: position 23,474 of record CAVWYL010000027.1, read on the forward strand.
TCTGGCACTCGAGAGCGAACCGGGTGACGACCGTCTCGAGGTCGAGGGCGAGTGGATCGGGTACGTGTCGCTGCTCGTGCAGACCGATCGCATCGCCGCCGACATCCGCGCCAACCTGACCGTGACCGAATGAGCCCGGTCGGACCGTGTCCCCGCCATGACCTCACAGGTCATGGTCCTCGTTCTCTCCGTCGCGTCACGATCGGGCGACAGACGACAACCCGCCCCGACCGCGGAGGACCCAGTGGCCGCCTACGCCCTCGCCCACCTGTACAACCCGAGCCCCCATCCGGAGGTGATCGAGTACCTCGAGCGGATCCAGGACACGCTCGACCCGTTCGACGGCCGGTTCCTCGTGCACGGCCCGAAGGTCACGGTCGCCGAGGGCGAGTGGCCCGGGACGCTGGTGATCATCGAGTTCCCCGACGCCGAGCGGGCCACTGCGTGGTACACCTCACCCGCGTACCAGGACATCCTGCCCCTGCGGACCCGCAACATCGAGGGGGCGGCCATCCTGGCCGAGGGGGTCGGCCCCGACTACCACCCGTCGAGCAAGGCCGAGGAGATGCGGGCCTGGGCCGAGGCGATGGCCGTCGGACCAGCGGCCGACGGGAGCAAGTAGCAGGCGCCGACGTCGCCGGCTCAGGCGGGGCAGCAGGAGCCGCCGCCGGAGCCGACGATCAGGTTGGAGAACTGCTCGCTGTCGCCCGTCTTCACGTACCACTCCCAGCGGGCGCCGTCGGGGCCGGCGAGCCAGGTCTCGGTCTTCTGGGCGTAGCAGCACTGGGTGTCGTCGACGCCCGTGGTCTCGAGGTCGGCCTCCGTGAGGCGGGCCTCGGCGGCCACCACCTCGTCGGCGGACTCCGTCTCGACGCCGAGGTGGTTGATGGAGCCGGGCTCGCCCTGGCCCTCGAACAGGACCAGCTTCAGCGGCGGGTCGGCGACGGCGAAGTTGGCGTAGCCGGGCCGGATCTTGGCCGGCTCGACGCCGAACATGCGGGTGTAGAAGTCGACGGCCTTGTCGAGGTCCGAGACGTTGAGGGCGAGCTGGAGGCGCATCGTTGCTCCTGCGGGCGAGGGGGGATACGGTGACTTCACTTCGACAGTCATCGAATCGATGATTGTCGATACGATACCATCGGATCGAGGGTTGTCAATATGTCCCCCGTCGACCGCGACGCCGAGACGCCAGTCGCTCTGCTGTGCGCCGGTGACCGCCGGCCGGCTGGACGAGGCTGCGGCCGGCGAGCTGGCGGCCGTCCTCAAGGCGCTGGCCGACCCGGTGCGGCTGCGGCTGGTGAGCATCGTCGCCACGGCACCGGCGGGCGAGGTCTGCGCGTGCGACCTCCCCGCCCTGCTCGACCGCTCGCAGGCGACGATCAGCCACCACCTGTCCCTCCTCGTCCGGGCCGGGCTGATCGAGCGCGAACAGCGGGGCAAGTGGGCGTGGTTCCGGCTGCGGGCGGACCGGCTCGCCGCCGTCCGGGCCGCGCTGGGCGAGGGCGTCGGACCGGGCGCGCTGGTGACCGCGGACTGACGTAGCCGCCCCGCCGCCCGCGTCAGGGCGGGCCGGTCGGCGGTCCGTCGGCTCCGCCCGCGACGTGCGGGTACATCACCAGGATGAGCCCCACGGCGACCACGGCCCCGACGAGCTGGGCGACGACGAACATCGGGACGGACGACGGGTCGATGCCGGCGAACGTGTTGCTGAACGCCCGGCCGATCGTGACCGCCGGGTTGGCGAAGCTGGTCGACGACGTGAAGTAGTAGGCGCCGGCGATGTAGCCGGCGACCGCGAAGGCGACGACCGTCGAGCGGCCCGAGCGTGCGATCCCGAAGATCACCACCAGCAGCCCGAGGGTGGCGATGCCCTCGGCGAACCAGAGGTCTCCGCCGGATCGCACGGTCGTCGACCAGTCGACGAGCGGCAGGTCGAACATCGCGTTGGCGACCATCGCCCCGACGATGGCGCCGCACACCTGGGCCACGATGTAGAGGGCCGCGGTCGAGGTCTCGATGCCGCCGTAGGCCCTGTCCACCAGGGTGACGACCGGGTTGAAGTGGGCGCCCGACGCCGGTCCGAGCGCGAGGATCAGCGCCACCAGCACACCGGCGGTGGCCGCGGCGTTCTGCAGGAGCTGGAGCCCGCGGTCGTCGGTGAGGCGCTCGGCCATGATCCCCGAGCCGACGACCCCGGCGACCAGGAACGCGGTTCCGGTGAGCTCGGCGGTGAGGCGCCGGACCAGGGGCGGCACGTTCGCGGTGAGCGCCCGCGGGCGGCCCGGTGCCGGCCGGTGCTCGCCCCCGGGGGGATCGGCGTCCGCCATGGCCGCGTCGCTGGTGGTGGTCACGTGCCCGGCCCGCCGGCCGCCGCCTGGTCGGGCGGGGGCGAGATGGCGGTGATGCGGTGGTCGAGCTCCGCCAGCGCGGCGTCGAACGCCCGGGCGCGGCCCATCTCGACGGGGTCGGGGATCGACCAGTGGAGCCAGTCGCGGGGCGACGTCGAGCTCCTCGTGGGCCCGGTCGCACACCGTGACCACGATGTCGGCGCGGACGTCCGCCGGGGCGAGCGCCCGCGGCCGTGCCGCGCCGATGTCGAGACCCGGCCCGCCGCGCCGCGGCCACGGCGCCGGGATGGACCCGGTCGGCGGGATGGGTGCCGGCGCTGCCGGCCCGCTCGCCGGTGCGATCGGTCCACAGCGCGGCCGCCAGCTGGGAGCGGGCCGAGTTGTGGGTGCAGATGAACAGGGCCCGCCCGGTCCGCGGCCGGCCGACCGACGCCAGGTCCCGCAGCGCGTCGTGGCGGAGCCTCACGTAGCGGCGCCGGCGGTCGCCGGCGGAGACGTGCCTGTCGATGAGCCCGACGCGCTCCAGCACGTCGAGGTGATGAGCCAGCAGGTTCCCCGCCAGGCCATGCCGGGCGGCCAGCACGCTCGGCGTGCGGTCGGAGGCGCGGAGGTCGTCGACGATCGCGAGCCGCACGGGCTCGCCCAGCGCCGCGTGCACGGCCGCCCGCCGCTCGACCGACCTCGCCGTCGCGGCGGCGCCCGTCACCCGACGGGCACCTGGAGGCTGGCGAGGAGATCGCGCACGCGATGACCGATCTCGTCGCGGATGGGGCGCACGGCGTCGACGTCCCGGCCGGCGGGGTCGTCGAGCTCCCAGTCCTCGTAGCGCTTCCCGGGAAAGATCGGGCAGGCGTCACCGCACCCCATGGTGACGACCACGTCGGCCGCTCGCAGGATCTCGTCGGTCCAGGGCTTCGGGAACTCGCCCGCGATGTCGATGCCGACCTCCCGCATGGCCTCGATCGCCGAGGGGTTGATCTCGGTGCTGGGCGCCGACCCGCCCGACCAGGCGACGGCGCGGCCGCCGGCGAGGCGGTTGAACCATCCGAGCGCCATCTGCGAGCGCCCCGCGTTGTGCACGCAGAGGAACAGCACGATCGGCACGCCGTCGTCGCTGTGCCGGCCCTCGACCCGGGCCAGCGCGGTGAGGCGCTGGCGTGCGAACCGCTCCGCCATCAGGGGCAGGAAGTTCGTGAACTTCGCCCGGTCGGCGAACTGGTCGTAGCTCGTCCGCAGGAACATGTCGATGGTCTCCACCGAGAACGTGCCGGCGAACTCGGTCTGCAGCACCTTGGCGGCGGTCAGGAGGGCGAGGCGCTGGTCGGGACTGAGCGAGTCGAGATCGGGCACGGGGACTCCCCTCGGGAAGCGTCGAACCGACCCTATGGCTCAACGAGAATTGAGTCAATGTCTGATGCATCGACACACGAGCGCTCGATCGACTATCGTCGATGGTCGATGGATGTCGATCGAGCTTCGGCCGAGGTGTGGGCGAGCTGGTTCCGGGCGCTGGGGGACGCGACCCGGGTGCTGATCCTGCACCGGCTGGCCACCGCCCGGCGGCCGATGGCGGTGGGCGAGGTCGTCGCCGCGGTCGACGTCGGGCAGTCGACCGTCTCGCACCACCTCAAGCTGCTCGCCGACACGGGGTTCGTGCACGTCGAGCGGCGCGGCACCGCCCGCCTGTACCGGGTCAACGAACGCTGCCTCGAGGTGTTCCCCTCGGCGGCCGAGGTCGTGATGGGTCAGCTGCCCCGCTACGACCCGAGCCCGGCGGCGTGCGCAGCCCCCTGGCAGTGCGACCCGCCGACCACGACCGATCCCGCCGGCCGCAGCGAGCCGGCGCCACCCGGAAGGGCACGCACGAGATGACCGAGGACCACGATCTGGTGGACGGCCTGAAGGTGCACTACGGCGCCGCCGCCCGCAAGGCGGCACGCGGCGACGTCGTCGTCGAGGACGGTTGCGGCGCCGACGGCTGCTGCGGCCCCGAGATCAGGGACTCGACCGAGACCCTGGGCGCGGCCCTGTACGACACGGCCGACCTCGACGCCCTGCCGCCCGCCGCCGTCGCGGGCAGCATCGGCTGCGCCAACCCCGTCGCGCTGGCCCGGCTGGAACCCGGCGAGGACGTGCTCGACCTCGGATCGGGAGGCGGGATCGACGTGCTGCTCTCCGCTCGCCGGGTCGGCCCGGAGGGGCGGGCGTACGGCGTCGACATGACCCGGGAGATGCTGGACCTCGCCCGAGCCAACCAGGAACAGGCGGGCGTGACCAACGCCGAGTTCCTCGAAGGCCGCATCGAGGACGTCCCGCTCCCCGACCACAGCGTGGACGTGGTCGTGTCCAACTGCGTGATCAACCTGTCCACCGACAAGCCCTCGGTGTTCGCCGAGGCCCACCGCGTCCTGCGCCCCGGCGGCCGGCTCGCCGTGGCCGACGTCGTCGCCGACGACGACCCCGATCCCGAGCTGGCGGCCGACGATGCGGCCTGGGCGGCATGCATCGCGGGGGCGATCACCCGGGAGCGCTACCGGGCCCAGCTCGAAGCCGCCGGCTTCACCGGGGTCGAGCTGGTGGACAGCCACACCGTGGCCGACGGGTTCTGGTCGGTGCTGGTCCGCGCCCACAAGCCGGGCGGGGCCACCTCCGGAGCCTGAGCGAGCAATACAACCGCTCGATCCGGCGCCAAAGGAAAGCATCACCACATCCGACGTGTCCTTCGGCGGTCTGTTGGGCGCCACGGATCGCGGTCAAGGTCCCCGCCGGCCGCGCCTGTCTCCGGCGGCCGGGGTCACCGTCGCGATCCTCTGGCGCCGACGCCGGGGTCGGCACGAGCCGGCCTACCCGATCTCGACGGGGATGCGCCGGTCGTCGGGGGCGAGGACGTAGTGGGCCCGGGCCGTGGCCACGTAGAGGCGGAAGGTCGACTCGCCCTCGACGTCGGGCGCGTGCCAGCGGTGACCGCCCGTGCTCTCCGAGCGTGCCGAGAAGACGGAGATCAGGTCGCCGACGTCGGCGGCGTCGGCGACCGTCGCCGTCGCTTCGATGTACACCCCCTGGCCCGTGCCGATCGGGACGGTCGAGTCGAAGATCACGATGCCGACGTTGCCGCGGTCCGCGATGTTGCGGGAGTGACGGGCCTCCGGTCGCGACACCCAGACGTACCGGGCGTACCGGTCGTGGGCGAACCACACGGGCGACGCCCACGGATCGCCTGCTGCGTCGGCCGTCGCGAGCGTCATGTACGCGTTCGCGTCGACGATCGTGCGCGCGAGCCGTGCTGCCTCGTCCGGGTCCATGGCGTCATTGTGACGGGCGGCAGGCTTAGCGCAACGTCAAGTAGCGTCCGGGGCGCCGGTCACCCGTGGGGGACCCCGGTCGGGAGGGGACGACGATGACGATGCGACGCGTGCGGGCCGCCGCGATTGTTGCCGTGCTGGCGCTGGCCGCCAGCGGATGCGAGTACTGGTCCATGGCGACGAACGCCGAGAAGGACGGCCAGCCGGTCCCGTGGTTCTGCAACCCGGTCGCGCCCAACTCGGTCACCGGGCCGGGCATGGGCAGCGTGGACTTCTACGCCGGGACCAGCCGCGGCCCGCTCGACTACCAGTCCTGCACGGACGTCGCCATCGGGCTGGACGAGGCCAAGGCCTACGCCGAGGACTTCCCGACCCTGGGCGCGGCCGAGGCCGCCGGGTTCCGCAGCACCTTCGCCTTCATCCCCGGCATGGGCACCCACCACGGGCTCGGGACGTTCACCCCCGAGATGCTGGCCGACCCCAACTTCGACCGCACCAACCCGGTCATCCCCGACAGCATCATCGACGACGTGTTCGACCCCAACCAGCCGGAGTTCCTCCAGTACAACGGCAACGGCCCCGAGGCCCGCCTCGTCGGCATGTCGTACTACGTGCGCACCGACACCAACCTGCCGCCCGAGGGGTTCCCCGGCAACAACGACTGGTGGCACCACCACCCGACGCTGTGCTTCAACCCGGCCAACGCCCAGGCGTTCGCGGCCAACACGACCGACGCCGCCTGCGCCACCCGGGGCGGCATCAACGTGGCGCTCGACGACTACTACATGCTGCACGTCTGGCTGGTCGACGACATCGAGTACCACGCCGACGTCCACGCCCCGATGTTCGCCTGCATCCCCGCCTCGGGCGCCATCTTCGACATGGACGACCCCTGCCATGACGCCTGGGCCGGCGGCGGGGCGGCACCGGCCGCCGCGGCCGCCACGGCGGAGCCGTCGCCGGCGCACGACCACTCCTCCATGCCGTTCTGCCCGATCGGGCTGCTCGAGGAGGCCGCGACCAGGGAGACCTGACCCCGGACCGGGTCTCACGTCAGCCGTTCAACCGGCCCGTCTCGTAGGCCCACATCGCGATCTCGACGCGGTTCCGGGCCGCGAGCTTGGACATGACGCTGGCCAGGTGGGTCTTGACCGTGCTGAGGCTCACGTGGAGGTCGTCGGCGATCTCGGCGTTGGTCCGGCCCCGGGCCACCGTGAGCACGACCTCCTCCTCGCGGTGGGTGAGCGGCTCGACCGGTTGGGCCGGGGGCGTCCTCGTCCCGGTGTCGCAGAACGCGGCGAGGAGGCGGGCCGTGACGCTCGGGGCGATGAGGGCGTCGCCGTTGGCCGCGGCCCGGACCGCCTGGTGGAGCAGGTCCGGCCCGGCGTCCTTGAGCAGGAAGCCCCGGGCCCCCGCCTTCAGGGCCCCGTGCACGTACTCGTCGAGGTCGAACGTGGTGATCACGACGACGGCCAGCGGGTCGGGGACCCCGGGCCCGGCGAGCTGCCGGGTCGCCTCGATGCCGTCGAGGCCGGGCATGCGGATGTCGAGCAGGCACACGTCGGGGCGCAGCCGGCGGGCGAGCGCCACCGCCTCCCGGCCGTCGGCCGCCTCGCCGACCACGTCGATGTCGGGCTGGGCCTCGAGGATCATCGTGAGCCCGGTCCGCACCAGATCCTGGTCGTCGGCGACGAGCACCCGGATGGTCACGGGCCCACGCCGCTCCGGGGCAGGACCGCGTGCACCGTCCACCCCCGGTCGAGGTCGGGTCCGGCCTCCAGGGTGCCGCCCTGGAGCTTGACCCGCTCGGCCATCCCCACCAGCCCGTAGCCCGACCCCGCGCCCCCCGAGCGAGGGGTCGCCGTCGTCGCGGACCGTGAGCCGCACCCAGCGGGGATCACCGGTGACGCGCACGTGGACGCGGGTGGCGTGGCGGGCGTGCCGGCGGGCGTTCGTCACGGACTCCTGGGCCACGCGGAAGAGCGCGGTGCCGACCGAGGGCCGCAGGTCGCCGAGGTCGCTCCCCAGCTCGACGTCGACCCGCGGCCGCTCGCCGTCGCCCGTGGCGAGACGCTCGATGTCCGCGACCCCCGGCAGCGGCGCGAGGTCGGGCGCCTCGCCCTGGCGCAGCGCCCCGACGATGGTGCGCATCTCGTCCAGCGTCCGCGACGCCTCCTCCTCGATCACGTCCAGCGCGTCCACCGCGGCGCCCGGGTGGGAGCCGGCGAGCGTGCGCCCGGCCTGGGCCCGGATGGCGATGGCGGACACGTGGTGGGCGACCGTGTCGTGGAGCTCGCGCGCCAGCTGCTCGCGGCCCCGCAGCTCGACCTGCTCCGCCTCCCGCCGGCGGGCGTGGACCTCGTAGCGGACGACGGCGCCGAGCGCCGACACGAACCCGAGGATCAGCAGCCCCGCGAGCACGTCGCCGACCCCGGCCCGGACCGACCCCGGAGAGCACCACCGGCACCAGCATGATCCCGAGCCCGAGCGCGGCCTCGCGGCCCGACCCCCAGCGGAACAGCGCGTAGGGCAGCAGGAGGGCGAACGCGATCGTGTTGAACCCGGTCCAGTCGGCGCCCGCCACCGCCGACGCGGCCGTGAAGGCGGCACAGGCCCCGAAGCCGGCCGCCACCGCGGCCAGCGGGTGCACCCGCCGGAACAGCACCGCGGGCACCAGGACCGCGATCACCACGAGCGAGGCGGCGGGCCAGGCCGGGTCGTCCCCGACGACCAGCTCGACCACGGTGAGCGCCAGCATGGCGGCCACCAGCGCCCCGTCGCGCCATCCCGGCGCAGGCGGGTCCGGGGCTCGGGGCTCGGCCCACAGCGAGCGGGCCGCGTCGACCATCACACCGCCAGCGTACGGAACCGGCGGCGCTCGTGGATCAGCCGAAAGGACGAGGCGGCCGCCGGCCGATCGGCCGGGGCGCGAATGGCCGGAGGTCCGATGTGGCCGCGGGCACGGGGCGCGGACGATGGCCGCCATGCGTGCATCGATGCTCTCCCGGGTCGGCGGCTGGTGCTTCGACCACCGTGCGACCGTTGTCGGCCTGTGGCTGGCGGCGCTGGTCGGCGTCTTCGCGGCGGCCGGTGTGACCGGCTCGGCGTTCGCCGCCACGTCCGACGTGCCGGACTCGGACAGCGCCGACGGCTTCGCCGTGCTCGCGGAGCACTTCCCCGAGCTCGGCGCCGGCGGCCGCTCGGGAACGATCGTGTTCCGGGCCGCCGGCGGCGTCGACGACCCCGAGGTGCGGGCGGGCATGGAGGAGCTGTTCGCCCTCGTCGACGCCGGGTTCCCGGGCGAGGACGGCGTGCCCCGCCACCCGGGCGCCACGGTCGTGTCGCCGTACAGCGAGGAGGGGCGGGCGCAGGTCGCGAGCCAGGGCCCGCTGGCCGGCGAGGTGGCCTACGCCCAGGTCAACCTGGCCGCCGACGTGAACGACACCGAGTCGGGTCTCATCGGGGAGGCGATCGCCGACCACGCCCCCGCGGTCGACGGCCTCGAGGTGCTCGCCGGCGGGCAGTCGCTCACGGTGGTGGAGCCGCCGGAGTCGGAGCTGATCGGCGTGGCCTTCGCCGTGGTCGTGCTGATCCTCGCGTTCGGGTCGGTCCTGGCCATGGGCCTCCCGCTGGCGGTCGCCGCGGGCGGGGTCGGGGTCGGGACCGGCACCGTCCTCGTCCTGAGCAACGTCGTCGCCATCCCCGACACGACCACGCTGATCGGGCTGATGATCGGCCTCGGGGTCGGCATCGACTACGCGCTGTTCATCGTCACCCGCTACCGGGAGGGGCTCCACGCGGGCCGGACCCCGCGGGAGGCGACCGTGGCCGCCATGGGCTCGGCCGGGCGGTCGGTGGTCTTCGCCGGCATCACCGTGGTCATCTCGATGCTCGGCCTGCTGCTCGTCGGGATCGGCTGGGTCGGCGGGATGGGCGTCGGCGTGTCGATCACGGTGCTGGTCACGATGCTCGCGTCCACGACGCTGCTGCCGGCGCTGCTCGGCCTGGCGCGCGAGCGGGTCGAGGTCACCCGGTGGCGCGGCCTCATCGCCGCCGCCGGTGGCGCCGCGGCCCTGCTCGGGCTCGGCATCGGGTCTCCGCCGCTGGCCGCGGCGGGCGCCGCGCTGGCCCTGCTCACCCTCGCCGCCAGCGTCGTCGTGCCCGCGCTGCGCCGCACGGTGCCGCGCCGGGCGGCCCGCACGACCGAGGCGACCTACGCCTACCGCTGGAGCCGCACCATCCAGCGGCGCCCGTGGCCGTGGCTGGTGGCGGCCGCGGCGGTGCTGGTCGTGCTGGCGGCGCCGGTGGCGAGCGTGCGCCTGGGCTGGTCGGACGAGGGCAACCTCCCCGAGGACGTCGCGGCCCGGCAGGCCTACGACCTGCTGGCCGGCAGCTTCGGACCGGGGTTCAACGGGCCGCTCGTGATCACGGCGGTCCCCGGGCCGGACGACCCGGCCGGAGCCGTCGGGGCGCTGCAGGAGGCACTGGCCGGGACCCCGGGCGTGGCCGCCGTGACCCCGGCGGCCCCCGACGACCCGGAGGCGCCCGGCGCCTACGTCATGACCGTGATCCCGGCGACCGCGCCGCAGGACGAGGCCACCGACACGCTGGTCACCGACCTGCGCGACGACGTCATCCCGGCCGCGGTCGCCGGCACCGGGCTCGAGGTCGACGTGACCGGCAGCGCCGCCGCCAACATCGACATCACGGACTACATGGCGGAGCGGATGTTCGTGGTGTTCGGCGCGGTGCTGACCCTGTCGTTCGTCCTGCTGATGGTGGTGTTCCGCTCGCTGCTGGTCCCGCTCAAGGCCGTGCTCATGAACCTGGCGTCGATCACGGCCGCCTACGGCGTGGTCATCGCCGTGTTCCAGTGGGGCTGGGGCGGCGAGCTGCTCGGCATCGAGGCCGGGCCCGTGAACCCGTACATCCCGCTGATGCTCTTCGCCGTCGTGTTCGGGCTGTCGATGGACTACGAGGTGTTCATGATCTCCCGCATCCGGGAGGAGTACCGCCGCAGCGGCGACGCCGCCACCTCGGTGGCCGACGGGCTGGCGTCGACGGCCCGGGTCATCACGGCGGCCGCCGCCATCATGGTCGTGGTCTTCGCCTCGTTCATGTTCGAGGAGGTGCGGGAGATCAAGCTGTTCGGCCTCGGCCTGGCCGTCGCCGTGCTGCTGGACGCCACGCTGGTGCGGATGGTCCTGGTCCCGGCCACGATGGAGCTGCTCGGCGAGCGCAACTGGTGGATCCCCCGGTGGCTCGACCGGCTCCTGCCCCGCGTCGACGTCGACGCCCCGCCCGCCCCGGAGCCGCCGGCGCCGGTCCGGGCCCCGGAGCCCGTGCCGGCCCCCGTGCCGGAGCCCGCCGGGCACACGGCGACGCGGCTGCCGCCGGGGTCGTGGCATGCTCGGCGCTGACGCCCCGAGCGAGCGACTACGCTCCGGGGCGCAGAGAACACCCGGGGGGTGCGAGATGGCAACGTGTGACCCCACCTGGACCGCCACGCTGCCGGCGCCCGCCGCCGACCGCCCCACCGTGGGGGCCGACGTCCTGTACGTGGGCGGCAGCGACGGGACGGTGACCGCCCTGCCCGCCGCCGGGTGCGGGGCCGCCACGTGCACGGCGCTGTGGACCGCCGCCCTGGACGCCCCCGTCGCCGCGCCGCCGGTGATCGCCAGCGGCTCGCTGTACGTCGCCACCACCGGCAGCCTGACCGCCTTCCGGCTCCCGGCCGCATGAGGGCGGCACTCGTCAGGACGGCCGGTGCGCTGCTCGTCGTCATAGTCGCCGTCGGGGTCGTGTTCGTCGTCGGGATGCGCACCAAGTCGCCGCCGGTGCAGAACGCGGTCCGCCGGATGGGCCGGGCCTCCAAGCCGCTCGTCCTGCGGTCGGCGGGGACGCCGGCGCGCGTACGCGTCGGTGGTCCGCCACGTCGGCCGGACGTCCGGCCGGGACTACGAGACGCCGGTCGTGGCCGTGCCCACCGACGAGGGGTTCGTCATCGCGCTGCCGTACGGGACGACCGCCGACTGGCTGAGGAACGTGCTGGCGGCCGGCGGCGCGGTCATCGTCCGCGAGGGCGACACCCACGCGGTCGACCGGCCCGAGATCGTGCCCCGCGCCGTCGGCAACCCCCACTTCCCGCCCCAGGAGCAGCGCAGCCACCGCCTGTTCAACGTGGAGGATTTCCTGCTCGTCCGGCGGGCGCCCCTTGCGGACGCGTAACCACACAGTTACGCTTTCTGGCCGTGGAGGCCGTTCGGGCGATCGCCGATCCGGTGCGGAGGGAGATCCTCGACCTGCTGCGCCACGGGCCCCGCACCGCCGGCGCCATCGCCGGCGCGTTCAGCGTGAGCCGCCCGGCCGTCAGCCGGCACCTGCGGGTCCTGCGCGAGCACGGGCTGGTGCACGACGAGCTGCGGGGACGCGAGCGCGTCTACCGGCTCGACACCACGCCGCTGGCCGCGGTCGAGGCCTGGCTGGTGGCGCTGCGCACCCCGCCGGAGGCGGCGTGGAGCCGGCGGCTCGACGCCCTCGACACCGAGGTCCACCGCGCCCGCCGGGACCGGCGCCGCGCGACGACGACGACCGCTCGGAGGAGCAGACCGCATGACACCCACCCCCACCGGCCGCGTGCTCGGCACCGCCGAGGGCCGCGACCTCGTGCTCACCCGCACGTTCCAGGCCCCGATCGACGACGTGTGGGCCAGCATCACCGAGTCCGAGCGCACCGCCCGCTGGTTCGCGTCGTGGACCGGCGACGCCGGCCCCGGCAAGGTCATCCGCTACACGCTCGAGTTCGAGGAGGGCCGGCCCTCGGGCGACATGACCATCGACGCCTGCGAGGCCCCGCACCACCTGGCCGTGTCGTCCCAGGACGAGTACGGCAGCTGGCGCCTGGAGGCCCGCCTGGCCGAGGACGCCGGCGTCACCACCCTCACGTTCACGCAGCACCTCGACGAGGGCGCCGACGTCGGCTCGATGGGGCCGGGCTGGGAGTACTACCTCGACCGCCTCGTCACCTCCCGCGACGGCGGCCCCGCCCCCGACTTCGACGACTACTACCCGGCCCAGAAGGCGTACTACGAGGGCCAGGCGGGCGGCTGATCGCGGCGGGGGCGTTGGAGAATGCCCCCGCTGCACGATGATCGGGACATGGCCGAGGAGGCGACCAAGGCACAGCTGGCGGCGGTCCACCTCCTCGACCTGTACCCGCGGGCGCTGCCGGCCGTCTACGGCTTCGTGCGCAGCCGGTGCGGGGACACCGCGCTGGCCGAGGACCTGACGGCGGAGGTGTTCCTCGACGCCGTGCGGGCCGTCCGGGCCGGGACGGTGGCCGACCTGACGGTGGCGTGGCTGATCGTCGTGGCCCGGCGCCGCCTCGTCGACCACTGGCGCCACCAGGCGGTCGAGGAACGCCACCTCCGCACGGTGGCGCAGGAGGCGACCCCCGAGATCGACCCGTGGGACGCGCACCTCGACGTCGTGCGCACCCGGGCCGCCCTGGCCACGCTGGGACCGCACCACCGCGCCGCGCTGACCCTGCGCTACCTCGACGGCCTGCCGGTCGCCGAGGTCGCCGAGCAGCTCGGCCGCGGCCTGCACGCCACCGAGGCGCTGCTGCAGCGGGCCCGCGGCGCCCTGCGCCGCGCCTACCTGGAGGGAGGGCCCGATGCCGGCTGACCCGCTCGACCAGCTGCGACTCCCGGCCGCTCCGCTCGCACCGCGCCGCGAGTTCGCCGACCGGCTCCGGCGCCGGCTCGTCGACGAGCTCGCGCCCCTGCTCGTCCACACCGTCCCCGAGGAGGACACCACCATGACCACCGACACCACCGTCGCCGCACCGACGATCACCGTCGCCGTCACCTGCGACGACGCCCGCGGCCTCATCCGCTGGATGGTAGACCTGCTCGAGTTCCAGGTCGCCGAGCTCCACGAGGGCCCCGACGGCAGCGTGGTGCACTCCCGGCTCTCGTGGCGCACCGGCAACGTCTTCGTCAGCGACCGCCACCCCGGTCCGTGGAGCGCCACCGGTCCCACCGTGATCTGCCTGGCCGCGGAGAGCGACGCCGAGATCGACCGCCTCTGGGCCAAGGCCCAGGCCGCGGGGGCGGACGTGATCGCCGAGCTCCACGACGCCGACTACGGCAGCCACCAGTTCGGGCTGCGGGACCCCGCCGGGAACCTGTGGACCATCGGGACCTACCAGCCGCCCGTCGGGCCGGCCTGACCCCGCCTAGTGCCCCGTCCGGGGACGTTCGTCCTGTCCACGGCGAGTCAGATCGCCCGCTGGCAAGGACGCAGGAGGAAGGCGCAGCCCTAGCTGCGGCGACGACGAGGACGCCGTCCAGCGGGCGATCTGGCCGGCGTGGCAGGGCGCAAACGTTTCCGGACGGGGCACTAGACGCTCGTCGGGTCGAACCCGAACGGCAGCGAGAGCCGGTTGGCCGCCATCAGGTCGGCGTCGGCGAGGATCCCGCGGGTCGGGCCGTCGGCCACGATGACGCCGCCGTTCATCACCGCGGCCCGGGGGCACAGCTGCAGGGCGTAGGGCAGGTCGTGGGTGACCATCACGCGTGGTCAGGTCGAGCGACTCCAGGATGTCCGCCAGCTCGGCCCGGGCCGCGGGGTCGAGGTTGGACGAGGGCTCGTCGAGCACCAGGACCTCCGGGTCCATGGCGAGCACGGTGGCGATGGCGACCCGGCGCCGCTCGCCGAAGCTGAGGTGGTGGGGGGCGCGGTCCGCGTGGTGGTCCATGCCCACCGCCACCAGCGCCTCCTTGACCCGGCTCGCCAGCTCGTCGCCCCGCAGGCCCATGTTGGCGGGCCCGAACGCCACGTCCTGGGCGACCGTGGGCATGAACAGCTGGTCGTCGGGGTCCTGGAACACGATGCCGACCCGCCGGCGGATCTCCTTGAGGGTGTCGCGCCCCACCGTCAGGCCGCCGACCACGACCTCGCCCTCGCCCCCGCCCAGCACGCCGTTGAGGTGCAGGACGAGGGTGGTCTTGCCGGCGCCGTTCGGTCCCAGGATGGCGAGCCGCTCCCCCCGGGCGACCCGCAGGTTGCACCCGAACAGCGCCTGGCGCCCGTCGGGATAGGCGAACGCCAGGTCCCGGACCTCGAGCGCGGGGCCGGTCACAGCCGGGTCGCCCACGCCGCGGAGGCGATCGCCCCGCCCAGGACCGGCAGGGCCAGCGCCGTGACCCACTCGCGCCGCGACGCCGCCCGGGCGTCGAGCGCCGGCATGACCCCGGCGTAGCCCCGGGACACCATCGCCAGGTACACCCGCTCGCCCCGCTCGTACGAGCGCAGGAACAGCGACCCGGCGGAGGCGGCCAGCGCCCGGACCTGCCACAGCCACCGCGGGTCGTAGCCGCGGGACTCGCGGGCGATCCGCATGCGGCGGGCCTCCTCGGTGATGACCTCGGCGTAGCGGATCATGAAGCCGGCCACCGCGGTCAGCGGGCGGGGCACCCGCAGGCGGTCGAGGCCCTCCAGCAGGTCGCCGATCGGGGTCGTCGCCACGAGGATGACGGTCGTGGCCACGCCCAGGGTGCCCTTGACCAGGATGTTCCACGCCGCCCACAGGCCGTCCGACGACAGCGCCACGCCCAGCACCTCGACCTGCTCCCCGCCGGCCACGAACGGGAGGAACAGGGCGAACGCCACGAACGGCAGCTCGATGACGAGGCGCCGCACGACGAACGACAGCGGGACCCGGGCGTGGTGGGCCACCAGCGCCAGCACGAGGGCGTAGGCGCCGTAGGCGGGGATCGCCTCCCGGGGGGTCGCCACCACGGCCAGGATGAACAGGACCGCCGCCACCACCTTGCACTGGGGCCGCAGCCGGTGGACCCGCGAGTCGCCGTGGACGAACAGCAGGTGGCGGTGGTCGTGCCCACTCACTGGCGCACCCTTCGGGATGCACGCAGTGAGCGGTCGGCACTTCGTGCCGAGTAGGGCACTGTGCTGATGATTCGCTCGCTGCGCTCGCTCATGTCGACACGGACCGGGGCGGGGCCCCGGACCGCTCCCGCACCACCCGCACGACGCCGAACAGCGCCAGCCCGATGCCGAAGGTGACGAGCACGCCGATCAGCCCGGCGAGCCCGGTGCCGACCCGGGCGTCGTCCACACCCTCGACGCCGTAGTCGGCCAGCGGGCCGTCGGCGAGGTCGTGGTTCTCGGCGGCGCCGTCGAAGCCCTCCTCGGCGGCCACCTTCTCGAGCCCGTCGGGCTCGCTGCTGGCGAAGGGGCTGGCGAAGATGGCCAGGCCGAGGCCGACCAGCAGCCCGGCCAGGACGAAGATCCGGATGTTCCTCACGCCGCCAGCTCCTCGGTCACGCCGTCCCGCCGCTCCAGCGGGGCGGGCACGAGGTCCTGCGCGCCGTAGACGAGGTCCGGCCGGGTCGAGACGACCGCGCTGACCACCGCCGCGGTGATCACCGCCTCGCCGATGCCGACGAGCGTGTGGACGCCGACCATGGCGGTGAGCACGGCGCCGAAGCTGAGGTCGACCGACCCGCCCACCGCGAACAGCACGGCGAACACCGCGGCCGCCACCGGCACGGACACGAAGGCCGCCACCCCCGACGCCGCCACGACCGACCGCTTGGTGGCCGGCAGCACCGACCGGACCGCCCGGAAGACCCACCAGCCGGCGAACGTGCGGGACGATGCCGATGAGCAGGACGTTGAGCCCGTAGGCGGTGAGCCCGCCGTCGGCGAACATCAGGCCCTGGACCAGCAGCACCACCGCGATGCACAGCAGGCCGATCCAGGGGCCGACGAGCACCGCGGCGAGCGCCCCGCCGAGCAGGTGGCCGCTGGTGCCGCTGGCCACCGGGAAGTTCAGCATCTGCAGGGCGAAGACGAACGCGGCCACGAGCCCGGCCATCGGCACGAGCCGCTCGGTGAGCTGCGCCGCGGCCTTGCGGAGGCCGACGGCGATGGTGCCCGACCGACACCACCCCGGCCCCGACCGAGGTCGCCGCGTTGAAGAATCCGTCCGGAACATGCATCGACGCCCCCTGAGCCTCAGCCGGCTCGGAACGTACTGCGAGCCGGTCGCTAGTGCAACGGACTCGCAATAACGGCCCGCACCATCTATTCGTGCCCGCCGGGCGGGGCGGATGATCCCGGCCGCTCCAGGGCCGGGCGGTCCCAGTGGGCCAGGTCGGCGGCGGCCTCGTAGGTCGCCTGGAGGAACGCCAGGAGCACGGCGTCGGGGTCCGGCGCGGTGCGGACCGAGCGGTAGGGCAGGATGAACTCGCCGAGGCTCTCGTCGTAGCGGGCACCGGCCGCGGCGTCGACCGGGCGGGCGGCGAAGCCGTCGGGCTCGGGGTAGGCGTAGGCGTAGAACGAGCCCTCCTCGCTGCCGGCGGGCCAGTAGCCGCAGCTGCTGACCTCGTGGCTGTACGCCTCGTGCATGACCCAGTCGGCGCAGTTGGGGACGCCGCCCGGGTGCGTCGGGGCCGTCCGGCCCGAGAACCGGGTGCGTCGCCATGTCGAAGCCGCCCCAGAAGAAGTGGACCGGGCTGGCCTTGCCGACGAACCGGCCCCGGAACTCGGCCAGGACGCGGTGGATCTGCACCAGCGCGAGCCAGAAGCGGTGGATGGCGTCCCGGTCGTACTCGCGGGCCGCGACGTCATCGGCGAACGGCACCGACACCGGCACCTCCACCGGCCGGGCCAGGATGTCGACCCGCACGCCCAGCGACGCCAGCGCCTCCATCGTCTCGGCGTGGAAGTCCGCGACCGAGCACGGCCGCAGGGCCACGGTCCGGCGGTCGCCGGCGGTGGTCCGCACCACCAGGTCGTGGTCGAGGAAGTCGAACTCCATCTCCAGCCCGCCGGGGGCGGCGTGCATGAGCGACGTGGTCAGCCCCCGGGCCGACACGTACAGCGGGACCTGCCACCAGTGGTTCAGCGGCGGCTCCAGCGCCAGGCGCACCTTGCCCACGATCTGGGTCCACAGGTGCACGGCCTCCCGGGTGGAGTCCCAGCCGGCGAGGGTGAGATCGGGCCAGGGCGAGTCGGCGGCGTCCATCGCCCCATCGTGCCCCGATGGGCAAGCCATGGCCGGATACGCGTCGCTGTTTCTGCCACCGTCGCCGTCATCGTTTGGCGAGCACACCCTCTCATCACATGTGAACCGATCCCCTGAAGACCCTCAATCGCACACTGACCCCGCTCGGAGGCCCGGACTCGCCGGCGCTACCGACATCTATCGGTCCTGGCCTCGCTGGGCACGTCTAGGTGCTCCGATCGCGGCCGGGATCCTTGCCCTCGGTCTCGTCGGCAGCATCGCTGGCGGACCCGAGGAATCCGCAGCGGGCCACCTCACCGAAGACTCCGCGGAGCGCGACGCTCCTACGACCACCGAGCGGCCCCGATCACCCGCCACGACTGCGGCGCCAACGACGATCCCGCCGACCACCGCGCCTCCGACAACCGCGCCTCCGACGACAGCGCCTCCGGCAACACTCCCGCCTGCGACGGTCCCGCCGACGGTGCTGCCGCAGCCTGTGGCTCCGGCACCAGAGCCCTCGGCGCCGAGCGCCAGCTACCCGAATTGCAGCGCGGCCAAGGCGGCAGGCGTCACGCCCCTCCACGTCGGCGACCCCGGGTACGCACCGCACCTCGATCGCGACGGCGACGGTGTGGCCTGCGAGTCGTGACGACGTGAGCCCCTGGGACCGCTTTCGAGGGACGCGCTGGTGGTGGCAGGCGGCCGTGTGGGTCCTGCTTCCGCCGCTGGCGGTCGGCATCTGGGCCGCGTCCCAGCCGACGGCCGGACGGCGTCTCGCATGGGCGTTTGTCGTGTTGGTGGCCGGTGCCTGGCTCTCCGTCGGGTGGGCCGGTGTGGACCGCACACCGGCCCCCAGCGCGGCGACTCAGCAGATGCCGCGGCGGTCGTCCATACCACCAGCGACCGTCACGCCGACCGAGCCATCGAATGAGACCACACAGCACGATGTTGTGGTGGGCGACCTCATCGTGGCTCCGGAGCGACGATGACGACGGCTACGACCGAGGCCTCTTCCCGCATTGGATCGACGGCGACGGCGACGGCTGCGACACGCGCTGCGAGGTCCTGGCAGCGGAGCGCCATGCCAGCCTGCCCGGTCTGCCCGCCGGGGGCTGGCTCTCCGTGTACGACGGGTATTCGACCGACGAGCCGGCAGAACTCGATGTCGACCATGTGGTCGCCCTCGCGGAGGCGTGGCGGTCCGGCGCGTCGAGCTGGCCAACGGCTCGGCGCACGGCATTCGCGAACGATCTGGGCGACCAGAGCTCGCTGATCGCGGTGACGGCCGCGACGAACCGGTCGAAGGGAGACAGCGATCCGGCTTCATGGCAGCCCGCGAACCGCGCCGACTGGTGCGCGTTCGCCACAGCGTGGACGACCGTAAAGGTGCGGTGGGCCCTCACTGCCGACACGGCGGAAGTCAGATCTCTCAGGAACATGCTCGTCGGCTGCTGACCGAGGTCCGCAAGCGGCTTGCGTGAATTTGCGTATAGTTGCGGCATGGTTGGACGGCTCACCGAGGTGGCGAACAAGGTCGGCGTCAGCGAGGCGACGGTGAGCCGGGTGCTCAACGGGCGCCCCGGGGTGTCGGAGGCGACCCGGCGGACGGTGCTCACCGCCCTCGACGTGCTGGGCTACGAGCGGCCCACCAAGCTGCGGGGGGAACGGGCCCGGCTGGTGGGGCTCATGCTGCCTGAGCTGCAGAATCCCATCTTCCCGGCCCTGGCCGACGTCATCGGCGGGTCCCTGGCCCAGGAGGGCCTGACCCCGCTGCTGTGCACCCACACCGCCGGCATGTCCGAGGCCGACTACATCGACCTGCTGTTCGAGCAGCAGGTGTCCGGCGTGCTCTTCGCCGGCGGCCTCTACGCCGGGCGGGAGGGGGCGCACGACCACTACGCCCGCCTCGTCGAGCGCAAGCTCCCGACGGTCCTGGTCAACGCCGGCATCGAGGAGCTCCCGTTCCCCCGGGTGTCGTGCGACGACGCCGTGGCGGCCGAGCAGGCCGTGCGCCACCTGGTGTCGCTCGGGCACACGCGCATCGGGCTCATCCTCGGTCCCGCCGACCACGTCCCCTCGATCCGCAAGTTCGACGCCGCCGTCGCCGCCGTCGCCGCCGCGGGGCTCGATCTCGGCGCTGACCAGGTCGAACGCACCCGGCACTCACTCGAGGGCGGGCAGGCCGCCGCCACCCGGCTCCTCCGGCACGGGGTGACCGGGGTCGTGTGCGCCAGCGACCCGATGGCCCTCGGCGCCATCCGGGCCACCCGGCGCGCCGGCCTGTCGGTCCCCCGCGACCTCTCGGTCGTCGGCTTCGACGACTCCGCGTTCATGAACTGCACCGAGCCCCCGCTGACCACCGTCCGCCAGCCGATCGAGGCCATGGGCCGGGCCGCGGTCGACCTGCTGGCGGGCCTGATCGGGGGCAGCCCGATCGGTCACGACGAGCTGCTGTTCGAGCCCGAGCTGGTCGTCCGGGGGTCGACCGGACCGGCGCCGGCTGCCGCCTCCTGACATTGCGATGTGATGTCGAGTTTCTTCGTTAGCTCATTCGACTCTTGCGGAGTGCGGCCCGAGTAATTTACGTTGGCCGGCATGAGGGGGTATCCCGCGGGGGACGCGGGGCCGGACGCGTGGTGGCGCGGCGCGGCCATCTACCAGGTCTACGTGCGCAGCTTCGCCGACGGCGACGGCGACGGCGTCGGCGACCTCGCCGGCGTGCGGGCCCGGCTCGGCTACCTGCGCGACCTCGGCGTCGACGCCCTGTGGTTCAACCCGTGGTACCCGTCGCCGCTGGCCGACGGCGGCTACGACGTCGTCGACTACCGGGCCATCGACCCCCGCTACGGCACGCTCGACGACGCCGAGCGCCTCATCGCCGAGGCCGCCGACGTGGGCCTGCGGACGATCGTCGACATCGTCCCCAACCACGTGTCCGACGAGCACCCGTGGTTCCTGACGGCGCTGGCCGCCGAGCCCGGCGCCCCCGAGCGCCAGCGGTTCTGGTTCCGCCCGGGCCGGGGCGAGCGCGGCGACGAGCCGCCCAACGGCTGGCTGTCGATCTTCGGCGGCCCGGCCTGGACCCGGACCAAGAACCCCGACGGCACGCCCGGCGAGTGGTACCTCCACCTCTTCGCCCCCGAGCAGCCCGACCTCAACTGGGACCACCCCGAGGTCCGCCGCGAGCACGAGGACATCCTCCGGTTCTGGTTCGACCGCGGCGTCGCCGGCGTCCGCATCGACTCCGCCGTCCTGCTGGTCAAGGACCCGGCGCTCCCCGAGCTCGGTCCCGACCACGCCCCCGGACGCCACGCCTACGAGGACCGCGACGAGCTGCACGACATCTACGCCGGCTGGCGTCGCCTGGCCGACGCCTACGACCCGCCGCGGGTGCTCATCGGCGAGATGTGGCTCCCCGACGCCCACCGCATGAGCCTCTACCTGCGGCCGGACGAGATGCACACGGCGTTCAACTTCGACTTCCTCGCCTGCCCGTGGGAGCCGGCCCGGCTCCGGGCCAGCATCGAGACCACGCTGCGCACCCACGCGGCGGTCGGCGCCCCGGCCACCTGGGTCATCTCCAACCACGACGTCACCCGGCCGGTCACCCGCTACGGCCGGGAGGACAGCAGCTTCGCCTTCGCCGCCAAGCGGGCCGGCGTGCCCACCGACCTCGATCTCGGCCTGCGCAGGGCCCGGGCCGCCGCCCTCCTGGCCCTGGCCCTGCCGGGCTGCGTCTACATCTACCAGGGCGAGGAGCTCGGCCTGCCCGAGGTCGAGGACATCGAGCCCCACCTCATCCAGGACCCCATGCACGTGCGGTCCGGCGGCGTCGACCCCGGCCGCGACGGCGCCCGCGTGCCGCTGCCGTGGTCGGGCGACGCCCCGCCGTTCGGGTTCAGCCCCCCGGGCACGACCGCCGAGCCGTTCCTGCCCCAGCCGGCCGACTGGGCGACCCTGACCGTCGAGGCCGAGAGCGCCGACCCGGCCTCGTGCCTCGCGCTGTACCGGGCGGGGCTGCGCCTCCGGCGGGCCGAGGACGGCCTCGGCGACGGCCCGCTCACCTGGCTGCGATCCGGCCCCGACGTGCTCGCCTTCGCCCGCGGCGAGCGGTTCGCCTGCGTCGTCAACCTCTCCCCCGCCCCCGTCGACCTACCCGAGCACGAGCACGTGCTGCTGGCGAGCGCCCCGCTCGACGGCGGACGGCTCGGCCCCGACGCGGCCGCCTGGGTGCGGCTGCACACCACACAGACAGCACCCGATGAATGGAGCACGACATGAGGAGCACCCGCAGAGTCACGTCTGCCGTGGTGGTCGCGCTGGTCCTGGGCCTGTTGGCGGCCTGCGGCGGCGACGACGACGGCGGCGGGAGCGAGGGCGCCGACGCCGGAGACGAGGAGGTCACCATCAGCGTCAGCAACCTGCCCCCCGAGACCGAGGCCTCGGTGCGCGAGGCCTTCCTCGCCCGCGTCGAGGAGTTCGAGGAGGCCAACCCCGACATCACGATCGAGCCGATGGAGTGGGAGTGGGAGGTGACCACCTTCCCGTCGCAGCTGGCCGGCGGCACCCTGCCGACCACCTTCGAGCTGCCCTTCACCTACGGTCAGACGCTCATCGAGCGCGGCCAGCTGCAGGACATCACGGCCGAGGTCGAGGCCCTGCCCTACGGCGACGACTTCAACCCCGACGTGCTCGCCCAGGTGCAGGACGACGACGGCAGCATCTACGCGGTCCCCACGGCCGTCTACGGCATGGGCCTCCACTACAACCGCACGATGTTCGAGGCCGCCGGGCTCGACCCCGACCAGCCGCCCACGAGCTGGGACGAGATCCGCGAGTACGCCAAGGCCATCTCCGACGCCACCGGCCAGGCCGGCTACGCGCAGATGACCCAGGACTCGACCGGCGGCTGGGTCCTCACCACCGTGACCAACGCCCTGGGCGGCCGGGTCGAGGACGGCACCGGCGACGAGGTCAGCGCCAGCCTCGACAACCCGGCGACCGTCGAGGCGCTCGAGATGCTGCAGGCGATGCGCTGGGAGGACGACTCCCTGGGCGACAACTTCCTCCTCGACTGGGGCGGCATCAACCAGGCGTTCGCCGCCGGGCAGGTCGGCATGTACCTGAGCGGCTCGGACGTCTACAACAGCCTCGTCACCGAGAACAACGTCGACCCCGGCAGCTACGGGCTGACGATCATCCCGCTCGACGGCGACGACGCCGGCGTGCTGGGTGGCGGCACCATCGTGGGCGTCCGGCCCGACACGTCGGCCGCCGAACGGGCTGCCGCGGTGAAGTGGATCGACTTCTTCTACCTGTCGAAGCTGACCGACGAGGCCTCGGCCACCGCCGATGCCGAGACCCTGGCGGAGAGCGACGCCCCGGTCGGCACCCCGACGCTGCCGGTGTTCAACGAGGAGCAGCTGGCGGAGTCGGACAGCTGGGTCGCCGACTACGTCAACGTCCCGCTGGACCAGATGATGACGTTCAAGGACAACATCCTCGACCAGCCGCTGGTGGCCGAGCCGCCGGCCGCGGCCCAGGAGGTGTACGCGGAGCTCGACACCGTCGTCCAGGCGGTGCTGACCGACGAGAACGCCGACATCGAGGCCCTGCTGGCCACCGCCAACGACAACGTCAGCTCGCTGGTGGAGTCCGGCTGATCCCCCAACGCCGTCCGGGGCGCGCGGCGAACCCGCCCGCCACGCGTCCCCGGGCGGCGTCCCGACGACCGACACCCGAGGAACGCGATGCGGCGAGGAGCGACGATCAGACGGGGACGCGGCGGCGGCCTGGCCACGTTCGTCCTGCTGCTGCCCCTGCTGCTCACGTTCGGCTACTTCTCGTGGTACCCGATCGGGCGGGCGGTGGTCATGAGCTTCCAGCAGACCAACCTGGTCACCGCGCCGGAGTGGGTCGGGCTGGAGAACTTCCGCCACGTGCTGGAGGACCCCCGGTTCTGGACCGCCATCCGCAACACGGTCCAGTTCACGCTGCTGGCGCTGCTGTTCGGGTACCCGGTCCCGCTGGTGCTGGCCGTGCTCATGGGCGAGCTGCGGCGGGCCCGGGGCCTCTACAGCGTGCTCGCCTACCTGCCCGTGGTCGTGCCGCCGGTGGTGGCGGTGCTGCTGTGGCGGTTCTTCTACGACGCCAGCCCCACCGGGGTGTTCAACACGCTGCTCGGCTGGGTCGGCCTCGGGCCCTACCCGTGGATCCAGGACCCCGGGTGGGCCATGCCGTCGCTCGTGCTGCAGGCCACGTGGGCCAACGCCGGGGCGACGGTCATCATCTACCTGGCCGCGCTGACCGGCATCCAGCCCGACCTGTACGACGCGGCCGAGGTCGACGGCGCCGGCATCTTCCGCAAGATCTGGCACGTCACGCTGCCCCAGATGCGGAACATCCTGCTGATCACCCTGATCCTGCAGGTCATCGCGACGTTCCAGGTCTTCACCGAGCCGTACCTGATGACCAACGGCGGCCCGCAGAACGCCACCACCACGATCCTGCTGCAGATCTACGACTACGCCTTCCGGTTCGGCGACTACGGGGCCGCGACCGCGCTGACCGTGCTGCTGGCGCTGTTCCTGGCCGCGCTGTCGGCCGTGTACTTCCGGGTCACCCGGTCGTGGAGCACGTCGTGACCGCCCCTGTCTCGCCCGCCTCCTCCGCCTCCCCGGTCGCCCCGGCCTCGCCGGTCGCCCCTGCCGCCGGCGGCACGGTGGCCCGGGACGCCGGGAAGGGCCCGGTGCGCCCGCCGCGGCGGGCGGGCCGCCGGGCCCGCCGGCGGGCGCGGCCGCCCGAGCCGGGCGACCGGCGGATCCTCGGCGACCTCGACCGGCAGCAGCCGCTCGTGCGCCGGGGCATGGGCGTCGTCAACACCCTGGCCCTGGTGTTGCTGGCGGTGGCCAGCATCGGCCCGCTGCTGTGGCTGGCCAAGGCGGCGACGAGCACGACCCAGGACACGCTGCGCACGCCGTTCGCGCTGTGGCCGAGCGGGCCCGACTGGGCCAACCTGTCGACGGCGTGGACCAAGGCCGAGATCGGCAAGTACTTCGGCAACACGCTGTGGGTGGCGCTCGGGTCGTGGATCGTGCAGCTGACGGTGGCCACGACGGGCGGGTTCGTGCTGTCGGTGCTGCGCCCCTGGTACGCCCGGATCGTGACCGCGCTCGTGCTGGCCACGCTGTTCGTGCCGGGTGTGATCCTGTTGATCCCGCTGTTCCTGACCGTGCTCGACCTGCCGCTGTTCGGGACGTCGCTGCTCGACACCTACTGGGCGGTGTGGCTGCCGGCCGGGGCCAACGCCTTCAACGTGCTGCTGGTCAAGCGGTTCATGGACGGCCTGCCCCGGGAGGTGTTCGAGGCGGCCGAGGTCGACGGCGCCGGCCCGTTCCGCCTGCTGTGGTACATCGCCCTGCCGTTGTCGCGGCCGATCCTCGGGGTGGTGTCGATCCTGGCCATGCTCAACGCGTGGAAGGACTTCCTGTGGCCGCTGATCGTGCTGCCGAACCCGGAGATCCAGCCCCTGTCGGTGCGCCTCCCGACCATCCGGGAGACGGTCGAGCTCGACGTGTTCCTCGCCTCGCTGCTGATCTCGATGGCGCTACCGCTCGCCATCTTCCTGGTGTTCCAGCGCCTCTTCCTCCGCAACGTCGGCATCGGCGGCGCGGTCAAGGGCTGAAGCCGACGGCGGCTGAGCGCGTCCGGCGTTCGTTCGTGTCGGAAAGCGGTACGAACGAACGCCGGAGTCGAGACGGTGCCGTCAGCGGCCCGCGGTCTCCGCGGGGCGGAGCCACTGGGTGGCGTTGCGGAGCAGGATCTGCGTGGTGGCTTCCGGCCTCGCGCCGAGGTCGTCGAGCATGCGGCCCAGGCGGTCGACCGCGGCCTGCGTGGCGGAACGGTCCCGGCCCTGCATGTACGCCGCCACCGCCAGGCGGTGGGCCCGCTCGGCGTAGGGGTCGCACGCCAGCACCTGGTCGGCCAGCGTGGCGGCGGCGTCGACCGAGCCGCCCACCAGCTCCAGCTCGCCCAGCGTGAGCGCCGCCTCCACCAGGCGGGCGTTGAGGTGGCGGGCCACGTGGTCGAGGTCGGCGAGCCGCTCGAGGTCCGGCAGGGGGCGGCGCCCGCGCCACAGGTCGGCCGCGGTGCGGAGGTGCCCGATCCGCCCGGCCTGGTCGCCCCGCCGGCGGGCGGCCTCCGCCTCGGCCAGCAGGTCCTCGACCTCCCAGACGTCCACCTCCAGGCCCGGCACGGCGACCAGGTGGAGCTGCTGGGCGTCGCCCCGCAGGAAGTAGGGCGCCGTGCCCTGGCTCCGGTCCGGCTCCACCAGCCGCTGCAGGTGCCGCAGCGTGACCCGCAGGTTGGCCCGCCCCCGCTCCGGGGCGAGCTCCGGCCACAGCAGGTCGACGACCCGGTCCCGGCTGACCGTCCGCTCCACCACCAGCAGGCTGAGCAGCTCCCGCACCCGGGTGCGGGAGACCTCGGGACCGTCGACCGGTTCGCCGTCCCGCCGGACGGCCAGCGGGCCCAGCAGCCGGATCCGCAGCGCCGCAGCCGGGCGCGCCGGCAGCGCCCGCAGGACGGCCGCCGCCCCGCGGCGCACACGGTCGTCCGGATCGTCGAGGCGCCGCCGCAGGTGGGGCAGGACGTCGTCGCCGAACATGTCGGTGAGGCGCACGGCCAGGTCGACGCCCCACGGGGCCCGGGCCGCGGCCCGCGCCGCCAGCTCCACCGTCCACGGCAGGGGCAGCGCGGTGATCACGGCGTCCGGCGGGCACGGCGGCGTCACGGGCACGTCGCCGGCGCGCGCGTCCAGCAGCAGCCGGGCCGCGGTCGACGCCTGCCGCTGGGACGGACCCAGGTCGGCGGCGTCCCACCGGCGGCGCAGCTCGGGCGAGCACACGTACGGCACGGCCGGGCAGCGCCGCAGGTGGGCCTCGGCGAACCCGTCGACCGGTCCGGCGTCGACGAACGCCGCGATCAGCGCGGCCGCCCGGTCGTCGTCACCGTCGACGACCGCCTCGCAGGCGCGGGTGACGGCGGCCTTGGCCCCGTCGGAGCCACCGACGGCGACGACGGTCGAGGCGTCGAGGACCGCCACCGCCTGGTGCACCGGCTCGGGGTCGGGCGCGCAGGCGGAGATCACGCCGATGAACGAGGCGTAGTCGAACCTGTCGCGCTCGCTCAGGGCGCGGTAGCGGTCGGGGCCGATGTCCACGGAGGTGGCCAGCAGCCCGTCCGGTGCGCCCTCGAGCCAGCGGGCCACCTCGGCCAGCTCCCGGGGGTCGGCCAGGCCCGGGCGCGGGTCGAGCCCGCCGAGCAGGGCCGCGGCCTCGCCCGCCCGCCCGGCCAGGATCAGGAAGTGCCAGTGCAGGCGCAGCAGCGCCGCCGGCCGCTCCGCGTGCGACAGGCCCGCCACCGGCCGGTCCAGGAGCGCGAGCGCGGCGTCGAAGTCGCCGCTCCCGATGGCCAGCACGGCGGCGTCGACGCCGGTGACCAGCATCGCGAGCCGCGGGCTGTCGTCCTCGTCGGCGAGCGACCGGGCCTGCTGGGCCAGGGACACGAGATGGTCGATGTCGTCGCGGGCGTCGGCGGCCAGGCCCCCGAGGGCGAGGGCGACGGCCTCGCCCTCCCGGTCGCCCGCGGCCCGGAACCGGGCGACCGCGTCGTCGAGCCGGCCGGCCGGCGGCTCGGCCGCGCACCGGGCCTGGGCCAGCGCGCACGCCAGCAGCTCGACCTCCGGCCGGTCGCCGCCGCCGTCCGTGGCCCGCAGCGCCGCCAGCCACGTCTCGGCCACCTCCTCGGGCAGGCTGCCGAGCGTGGTCCGCACCAGGTCCACCGCCGCCCGGCGCAGGGCCTCGTCGTCGTCCAGCCGCAGGGCGATCGACCCCGTGGCCACGGCGTCGCCCCGGTCCGCCACCGCGGCCAGCACCCGCTGGGACATGGCCGCCACCTCGGCCGCCGAGCCCAGCGCCGGGACGTAGGGCGACCACAGGTCGTGGGCCACGACCTGGTCGCGGGCCGCGTGGACCAGCGGCACCCGGGCGCAGAACCCGTCGGGGTCGAAGGGCAGGCCGGTCACGGCCTCGACCTCGTCCGCTCCCGACGCCCCCAGGAGGCACAGGGCCAGCAGCGCCTGCCGGTCGGCCGGGTCGAGCGCCCGCACGACCTCCTCCCACAGGAAGTCGTCCACCGCCCCCATGTGCGCGACGAGCGCCAGGCGGACCAGGGCGGGCCAGCCGCCGAGGTCGGTGGCCGGCGGGTCCGCGCCCAGGCTGGCGGCCAGCGCCGCGACCTCGGCGTCGTCGAGGCGCATGTCGTCGGCGCCGATCTCGACGATGTCGTCGGCCGCCCGGAACCGGGCCAGCGCCAGCGGGGGCAGGCGCCGCCCGCACAGCACGAGGTGCAGGTTCGACGGCGCCCGCCGGAGCAGGTCGTCGACGGCGGCGGCCGCCCCGGCCGGGAGCAGCTCGGCGTCGTCCAGGACCAGCGCGGCGTGCAGCGGCGCCAGGTCGGCGAACACGGCGTAGAGCCGGTCGAGGGCGGGCCCGCGCCCGGCCGGCACGCCGAACGCGCCCTCCACCGCCGCCGCCAGCCGGTCCGGGCTCTCGCAGCCCGACCGGCACGAGAGCCACCCCTCGACCCCCCGGGGGCGGGCCCGGTTGGCCCGCAGGGCCTGGCCGAGGGCCACCGACTTCCCGAACCCGGCACCGGCGACCACCGTCGTGATCGTGCAGTCCCACCGGGTCTCCAGCCGGTCGAGGACGCCCGAGCGCACGACGGCGTTCGCCACGTTCGGCGGCGCGCCGGTGGCGACGCTGGTGGGTGGCGCGTCGGTGGTCGACATCCGGTGGGGCTCCCCGTCGTACGCGTCCGTCGACAGTAAGGAACCCGGCAGGGAGCCGGGAAGTACAGCGGCTGAACCCCGCCGGCAGGTTTCAGCGGTAGCCGGTGGTGTCGGCCGGCTTGCCCGGATCCTGGACCTCGACCATGTACCGCCAGGCGTCCGGCCGGCTGCCGTCGACGTCGGTGAACCCGTAGACCTTGGCCAGCTCACCGCTGGACAGCGACTGGCCGTTCCAGCGGGCCACGTCGGGGTCGGCCGCCAGCGCGGCGACGGCCCGGCCCACGAACGCCGGCGTCTCGGAGATGGCGAAGTGGGGTGACACCTGGGTGGCGTCGCGCCACGTCTCCTCGGTCACGCGGTAGGCCTCCAGCATCGCCTCGGACCGCAGCCAGCCCGGCGTGAGCGACACGGCCGTGGCCCCCCGGGGACCCAGCTCGTGGGCGAGGGCGAAGGCCATGCGGTTCACGGCCGCCTTGGCCAGGTCGTAGAAGAACGAGACCCGGTAGTTGGCGGCGTTGTACTCGTCGGTGCCGTCGGTGACCTCCACCACGAGGCCGCCGGGCCGCTCGATCAGCAGCGGCAGCGCGAAGTGGCTGGTGATGGCGTGCGTGTCGATCGCCCGGCGCAGGGTGCGCAGGCCCTCGTCGAGGTCCGACTCCCACACCGTCTTGTCCCACTCCATGACGGTGGCGCCCCAGATGTCGTTGACCAGGACGTCCAGGCGCCCCTGCTCGTCGCGGATGCGGGCGACCAGCGCCTCGACCTCGGCGGGGACGAGGTGGTCGACCCGGACCGGGATGCCGCGACCGCCGCCCTCGTCGACCAGGGCCGCGGTCTCCTCGATCGTCTCGGGGCGGTCCATCTCCGACCGCCGGTCGCCGCTGGTGCGGCCCGTGACGTACACGGTGGCACCCGCGGCGCCGAGCTGGGTGGCGATCCCCCGGCCCGCCCCGCGGGACCCCCCGGCGACGAGTGCGACCCTGCCGGCGAGGGTGCCTGCGAGCGTGGTCTCCTCCATGGGTCGACCCTACCCAGCCGCCTCCGGTGCCCAGGCCACGGCCGTGATCCAGAAGCGGGCGACGAACGCGCCGGGGTCCTCGGCCCACCGCGACCAGGCGGCGGCGACGGCGGCCATCTCGCCCGGGGCGGCCACGCCCAGCTCGTCCACGTAGGCCACGACCTCGGGGGTGGCGAACCACGCGCCCTCGAACGCGGCCAGGCGGCGCGGCCGCCTCGCCCGTGCCCTCGGCCGACGCGGACGCCGATGCCTCGGCGCGCTCGAACCCGGCCTCGGCGAGCAGCGCCCGCAGCCGCCGGCCGACGCGCACGTCGCCGGCCGGGCGGAGCGCCTCGCGGATGGCGTGGCCCCGCTCGATCAGCGGGTCGTGGGGGTGGGTCAGGACGCCGCCCCAGTCGGCGTCGCCGACGCCGATCACCGCCCCCGGGCGCGCCACCCGCCGCGCCTCGCGCAGCACCGCCAGCGGGTCCGGGACGTGCTGGAGCACGGCGTTGGCGTACAGCGCGTCGAACGCGGCGTCGGGGAACGGCAGGCGGACCGCGTCGGCCGCCGCGACCGGGACGCCCGCGCCCGGCACCGGGTCGGCGTCCACGCCGACGGCCGCGCCGGTCAGCCCGTGGAGCCCGGCGGTGATCGAGCCGGGCCCGCAGCCGATGTCGAGCAGCCGCATGCCGGGGCGGAGGTGGGGCGCGAGGAACGCGGCCCACCGGTCGGCGGTGCGGCGGCCGTGCGCCGGCCGGTGGCGGCCGGCGAGGTAGCGCTCGTAGTCGTCCCGGGCGGTCACCGGACCATCCTGCCCGGCGGGCGGGCGCGCCGCCGTCACGCGAGGAGCTCGACCTGCGCCGCGGGGGCCAGGCGGGCCAGCTCGTCGCCGACGAGGTCGACGAAGGAGGCGGCGTAGGGCGGCAGGGCCTCCCAGCGCCGGGCGGCCCACCCGAACGTGAGGGGCCGGAGCCCCTCGATCGTCAGCGCCCGCAGGCCCGGGCGGTCGGCGAGGTCGTGGACCCACATCGCCGGCACGATCGACGGGCCGACGCCCAGCTCGACGAGCTGGACGGCCGTGTCCCACTCGTCGACGGTGGCGCTGAACCGGATCCGGACCCCGTGGGCCGCCAGCTCGCTCTCCAGCTGCCGCCGCGAGGTCGTGTGCGAGGGCATGCCGATGGGCTCGATCGCGGCCAGCTCGGCGGGGCGGGGCGGCGGTCCCCCGGCCCGGGGGTCGTCGGCGGCGACGACGAGCACCCACGGCGTGCGGACCGTCGGCCGCCGTTCGAGCGGGTCGTCGCCGGCGATGGTCACGAAGGCCAGGTCGGCGTGGGAGGTGCGCAGGGCGTCGAGGCACTGCCGGGTGGACGTGGCCGACACGAAGTCGAACGTCACCGCCGGGTGCCGGCGGCGGAACTCCGCCAGCGGCCGGGTCATGAAGTGGCGGAGCGTGGTCCCGCCGGTGGCGATCCGCAGCGAACCGCCGGCACCGTCGCGCCGCCGGTCGAGCTCCCGGCGGGCGGCGTCGAGGGCGCCCAGGGCCTCCGCGGCCGCGTCGAGCAGGACGCGGCCGGCGGCGGTCGGCGCCACGCCGCGGCGGCTGCGCTCGACGAGGGGGAGGCCGCACTCCCGTTCGAGCCGGCGGACGCGCTGGCTGACCGCC
The DNA here is from genome assembly GCA_963759225.1 of uncultured Acidimicrobiales bacterium. Classification (GTDB taxonomy): domain Bacteria; phylum Actinomycetota; class Acidimicrobiia; order Acidimicrobiales; family VFJN01; genus ZC4RG19. The sequence goes on from CAVWYL010000027.1 coordinate 54,676, forward strand.
GGCTGGGTGGTGCCGAGCCGGCGCGCGACCGCGCTCGAGCGTCCCCGCCTCGCAGGCGGCGACGAACATCCGGAGGTCGTCGAGTGTCATAGCCACAACGTAGGTCAGACCAACTAATCCATAGGATTGACTTGGGTTTACCGGGCGGGGACGATGCCGGCGTGGGGCGGGATCCGGCCGAGACGTCAGCGCTGTGAGGCGGGACCCGCACCCGCCGGTCGGCCAGGTCCTCGTCGTGGACGCCGGCAGCTCGCTCACCAAGCTGGCACTGGCGTCCGGCGAGGACCTGTCCCGGCTGGGGTCGTTCGCCACGGTCGGCGACGGCATCGCCGGCTGGCCGGCCCGGCTCGCGGCCGCGGTGGGCCGCAGCGCCGGCGCGATCGGCCACGTGGCGCTGTCGTCGGTGCCGCCGGACCTGCCCGCCCTGCTGGGCAGCCGGTGGGCCCCGCCCGGCCGGGACCCCGTGCCGGTGCGGGTCGTCGGCCCCGGCTCGGTCGACCTCCCGGTCGCCTACCGGTCCCCCTCCGGCCTCGGCGCGGACCGGCTCGCCAACGCCGTCGCCGCGGTCGAACGCTGGGGGGCGCCGGTGGTCGTGGTCGACGTCGGGACGGCCATCACCTGCGACCTGGTCGGCCCCGGGCCCCGGTTCGCCGGCGGGGCGATCGCCCCGGGTCCCCGCGCCGCCTACGCCGGGCTCGTCGGGGCCGCGCCGCACCTGGCCCAGCCCGGGGGCCTGGCCGTGGACGGCGAGCTGCCGCTCGTCCCGGCCACGACGGCCGAGGCCGTGCGCGTCGGCGTCCTGCGCGGTGCGGCTGCGCTCGTCGACGGGCTCGCCCGCGGCTACCACGGGGTCACGGGGCCGTGCCCGGTCGTGGTCACGGGCGGCCTGGGGGCGGTCGTGGCCCGGGAGTGCGACACCGTCACGGCCGTCGACCCGGACCTGACGCTGCGGGGCATCCTCCTCGCGACGAGGGGCGGCGCCCGACCGGCCGGCGAGCGGCTCACGGGGGCGGCGTGAGCGACGCGGCCCCCTCGGTCGCGGTCGTCGGCCCGCGGCGCGGTCGGCGGGCTGCTCGGGGCGTTGATGGCGCGGGCGGGCGCCGCCGTCCGGTTCGTGGCCCGCCCCGCCACGGCCCGGCGGATCGACGGGCGCCGGCTCACGGTCGAGAGCACCCAATTCGGCCGGTTCGCCGTGGAGATCGCCGCCGGCGAGCGCCTCACCCGGCCGGTCGACCTGTGCATCGTGGCCGTGAAGGCTGCCGGGCTCGGCGAGGCCCTCGACCTCGTCGAGCCGCGAGCTCGTCCGGGGACCCGTGGTCCCGGTCCTGAACGGCGTCGACCACGTCGGGCGCGTCGCCGCCCGGTACGGGCGGGAGCGGACGGTGGCGGCGGCGATCCGGGTGGAGGCCGCCCGGGTGTCCCCGACCGTCGTCGAGCACCGGAGCCGGTTCGTCGACCTCCGGGTCGCGCCGCTCGACCCGGCGCTCGACCTCGCGCCGACGGTCGACCTCCTGGACGCCTCCGGCGTGACCGTGACGGTGGACGACGACCCGGACCGGGTGCTGTGGGACAAGCTCGTGTTCCTCGCACCGTTCGCACTGGCGACGGCGGCGCACGACGAGAGCATCGGCCCGGTGCGGGACGGCCGGCGGCAGGAGCTGGTCGCCCTGGTGCGCGAGGTCACGGACGCGGGCGCCCACCGCGGCGCCTCGCTCGGCGCGGCCGAGGTCCTCGCGTTCGTCGACTCGCTGCCGGCGGCGATGTCGTCGTCGCTGCGGATCGACGTCGTGGCGGGCGGGGAGGGCGAGCTCGACGCGATCGTCGGACCGGTGCTCGACGCCGCCGCCGAGCACGGCCTCGCCGTCCCGACCGTCCGCCGCTACGCGCAGGCCGTGGCCCGCCGGGCTCAGTCGTCCCACACCGGCTCGTGACGGCCGAGCGGCCCCGGCGGTCGGACCCGGGACATCCTGAGGGCAGACTGGGACCATGGAGCTCGACGAGATCAAGGCCGAGGCCGCCCGCCTGTCACCGTGGGCGCACATCGCCACCGTGGGGGCCGACGGCAAGCCCGACGTCGTGCCGGTGCACCCGGCCTGGGACGGCGACACGCTGTGGGTCATGACGTTCGCCGACAGCGTGAAGGTCAAGAACATCCGGGCCCACGCCGACGTGGCGCTCCACTGGCAGGTCGACGCCTCGGGCGACGGCGTGGCGGTGTGGGGCCAGGCCACGGTCCACGACGACATCGACACCAAGCGCCGCCTGTGGACCGGCGTGTTCGACTACGACCTGAACGCCTTCGTCCCCGACGGCCCCGAGTCGCCGGTGGCCTGCTTCGTCGCGGTCGCCCCCGAGCGTGCGCTGGCCCTCAAGGCCTACGGCACCGCCGGCCACGACACCTGGCGGCGGTGACAGACGGCGCACCCGGACCCGCCGCCGCCCACCCCGCGACATACCCCTCTGCCCAGACGGTCCCGTCGGCGACGCCGCAGGCCGGCGCCCGGCCGTCCGCCCCATCCCGCCAACCCGCGTAGTACCCGGACCACCAGGGCCCGTCGGTGTCGATACGCTCCGTGTGGGCCGCCGCACGGGGGGAATGCTCGGACTCGATGGATCCCATGCAGAGAACCTGGCGTCGCGCCGCCGGGCCACGACAGGTCCGGACGCGGGTCCGATGCTCGATGCCGCGACGTGCTGGTCTCCCTCTGGTCCCGTACTGGTCCACCTGCGGGTCCGGCATCTGGCCGCGCTGACGCCATGGCACCCTGGAGCGAGCACGTTCGCCGGTGCCGCCTCGAGCGGGGGCTGACGCAGGAGGAGTTCGCCCGCGAACTCGGTCGCATCGCATGGGAGCAACAGCATGTGCAGGTCGGCGTCGACGCCGCGATGGTGTCGAAGTGGGAGCGAGGGACGAAGCAGCCGAGCCGTCGGTATCAGCGACTCCTGCGGGCGCTGGCCGGCACGGGCGCGGCCGAGCCGTTAGAGCGGGCTGACGTGGACCGCCGAGCCTTCCTGCGCAACGCGCTGTTCGCGGTCGGCGCCTCGGTCGCTCCGAGCCGGGACTGGCTCGTCGAGACGATCGAGGTGGCCACCGCGCCGGTCGGACGTGTCACCAACGAACGGGTGACCGCGCTCCGCCGGACGTTCGGGATATTCCAGGAGATGGACGTCATGCGGGGCGGCGGACACTCCCGGAGCCAGCTGGCCGGCTACGTGTCGTCCGTCGTCGTGCCCCTGCTGCGGGAGAACAGCGCCTCCACCGCCGCCGGTCGGGCGCTCCACGAGGCCGGTGCCGAGCAGCTCTACCTCCTGGGCTGGATGGCCTACGACGACGGCGAGCACGCCCTCGCGCAGCGCCACCTCCTCCACGCCCTGCGCCTCGCCCAGGACGCCCGGTCACCGGCGCTCGGCGCCCACGTCCTCGCCGGGCTGTCGGACCAGGCGACGCTCACCGGCCATCCCGACCACGGCCTGCAACTGGCACGGACGGGTCGTGCCGGGCTCGGCGCCACCCGCAGCCACGCCTGCCTGGCCGACCTGTGGGCCCTGCAAGCGCGCGCCGAGGCCGCGCTCGGCGACGCCAAGGCCGCTGCCCGGTCGGTCGCTCGGTCAGAGCGGGAGGCGGCCGCCGTTGTGCCCGACGACGAGCCCGAGTGGGCGCGGTTCATCGACGCCGCGTACCTCAACGGCGAGTACGCCCACGCTTTGCGGGATGTCGGCCGCCCACGGGAGAGCGCCCGCTTCGCGGCGTTGTCGGCGGCCGACGCGGCCCGGCAGCACCGGGCGAGGCGAGGATCACTCGCTCACGCCGCGCTCGCGCGATCCGCACTCGCGACGCACGACCTCGAGGCGGCGGCCGCCGCCGCGGTGCGGACGGTCGAGCTGGCGGTGTCGGTGCGGTCGAGCCGTTCGACCGAGGCCGTCGGTGACCTCCGGCGCCGGCTCGCCGCGCACACGACCTCGCCGCCGGTGCGCGACTTCGTGGAGCTGGCCGACAGCGTGATGCCATCGGTCCGGTGACCTAGCCTTCGGAGCCTCGCCCCCGCCTGGACTCGACCGCCCCGGAGGCGGGATGCTGGACGGCTGAGCCCGGGGGGAGGGGTGAATGGCTGAGGGAACCGCTATGGGCGCGGACGACCACGACACGCTCGTCGTGCCGCGCGACGAGCCGGAGGGCGACGCCGAGGCCGTCGACGGCGGCGACCCGGCCGCCGGGGCCGGCCGGAGCAACCGGTCGCCGCCGGCGGTGGGTGGGACCGGTGGCGGGACCGGCTCGCCATCGGGCTGGGCGCCGCCTGGTGGTGACGCTCGGCGCCACGCTGCTGCTCGGCATGTTCGCCGTCGCCCGCACGGTCGGCTTGGCGTTCTACTACCGGCTGCGGTGGCTGTGGATCGGGCCCGCGGTGGCGTTCGTCGCCGTCGTCTGGGCGGCCTGGGTGCTGATCGCCCGCCGCTGGCCGCAGGGCGGCCCACGCGTGCTCGACGGGCCTGTCGCTCGCGGTGCTGGCCGTGCTCGCCGGGGTCAACGTGACGACGGCCGTCACCACCGACACGAGGATGGAGGCCGACGCGGAGGTCGTCGAGGCCCTGCTCCCCGACGTGCTGGACGCGGTCGAGGGCAAGGAGGGCGTCGTCGTGCTCAACGACTCCTTCGGCACCGGGGCCTGGTACGAGCGCGGGCTCGCGCTGCAGCTCGAACGGCGCGGCTACGACGTGCGGGTGACGCCCGACCAGACCTACGTGTTCGGTGAGCGGCGGGTGTACGACGGCGACGAGGAGGTGGCCGCCAAGCTGGTGGTCGTCCGCGACCAGTTCAGCGCCGAGATCGAGGCGAACCCGGACATGCGGCTGCTGACCACCTGGACGTCGGTGACCGACGAGGAGGTGGCGGAGGTCCGCCGCCTCCAGGCCGACCTCGACGCCGACCTGGCGGCGGGCCGCATCGACGAGGCGACCCACCAGTTCTACGACCCCTGGCACAACCTCTACGACAACCACCTGGCCACGTACTACGAGGTCCGGGTGTACGTCCAGGAGGACGCGGGCCGCTGACGGCCCGGCGGCCGCGCTACTGCTGGTAGCGCTCGACGACCTCGGGAGGCCGGACGGCGGCGGCGTCGGGGTCCTCGCCGGTCTGGCGGCGGGCGCGGCGCTGGCGCAGCAGGTCCCAGCACTGGTCGAGCGCGATCTCGAGGTCGCGCAGCCGCTGCTGGGTGTCTCGTCGGGGCCGCTCGACGCGGTCGAGCGTTCCAGGGCGTGCTCCTCCTCGACCAGCGCACCGATGCGCTGGATCACCTCGGCGTCGTCCATGGTGACCTCCTTCAGCACTCCTGGCCCTCGGGCGGCGCGCCCACCAGGTAGCCCGTGGGCTCGGTGGTCGTCGTCGACGGGGGCGGGATGGTCGTGGCCGTCGTGTCCGACGCCGGCGGTGCGGTGGTCGTCGTCACCTGCTGGCCGTCGGCGCCGATGGGCGGCGCCAGCGACTCGACCGGCGCCGGGTCCTGGTGCACGGTCGTGAAGTCGAGGCCGGCGATCAGCCGCACGTGCCCGGACGCGAGCTCGGGGTCCTCCCGCAGCTCGACCGGCGAGGTCAGGTGGCGGGCCACCCGCTGGCCGTAGGTGAGCTGCCCGGGGGCGTAGTGCACGACCGAGTGCTCGTACAGCTCCTCGGCGTCCTGCGGTGCCTCCAGGTCGAAGCCGACCTGCTGCAGCGCGGCGCTCGTGTCGCCCGCCAGCGTCTCGTTCTGCCCCTGCGTGCCGTTCAGGACGCTCACGTCGATCAGGCCCGGCCGGACGTCGCCCGGCGGGACGCCCCGGAAGACGTTCAGGAACTCCTCGGCCCCGGCCTCGTCGAGCAGGAGCCGGCCCGACTCCTGGGGGTACGGCAGCGTCGGCAGCGCGTAGGCCTCCAGCTTCCCGGAGTCGAAGCTCTGGAAGTGCTCGGCCAGCTTGAGCATGTCGCTGATGGTCAGGTTGGGGTCGAGCGTCACGCTGCTCACCCCGATGTCCAACAGCTCGCGCAGGCGCAGCGGGTTGGACTTCACCTGCGAGAGCGCCTTGGCCATGGCCCGCTGGATGAAGATCTGCTGGCGCTGCACCCGCCCCAGGTCGGACGTCGGATCGCTCTCCCAGCCGTCCTCGGTCATGATCTGGAAGTGGCGGGCCCGGGCGTACGCCAGCCCCTGCTCGCCGTTCATGGTCACGCAGCCGAGGTCGTACTGGTGCAGCCCCGACTTCTGGTCGCGGACGGCGTACGGGAAGAACATCGTCGACGCCCCCCACGGCGTCGACCACCTTCTGGAAGCTCTGGAAGTCGACCGCGATGAAGTGGTTGATGTCGACGTCGAAGTTCTGCTTGATCGTGTTGATGAGGTTCTGCGCGCCGGTGCCGTCGGGGCGGTTGTAGGCGGCGTTGATCATGCCCGTGCGGCCCGTGTCGGCGATGGTGACCATCAGGTCGCGGTTGAACGAGGTCAGCGCCACCCGGTCGGACTGGGGGTCGATGCGGACCACCATGATCGTGTCCGTGTTGATGCTGCCCTGACCCTCCCGGGTGTCGACGGCCACGATCAGATAGTTCTCGGGCTGGCCCGCGGCCGCCTGCGGCGTGTCCAGGTCGTCGAGGCGATCGATGCTCTGGTACTTGACCAGGGTGTACCCGGCGACCGAGGCGGCGAGCACGCTCATGCCGACGATGAGGCCGCCGACGCCGAGGATGAACCGCTGCGGCCACGTCCGGCGCCGCTTGCGCCGCCCGCGGCGGCGGGGTGCCGGCGCCCGACCCTCGCCCGCCCGTGCCGCCCCGCCCGCCGCCGTAGCCGGCGTCGACACCGTAGGGGTCGTAGGGGTCGCCGCCCTGGCCGGGGGCTCCCAGGTAGACCTGGCCGCCCTGGGGCGCACGGGCCCCGCCCGGCGGGCGGGCACCGCCCCGGGGGGCCTGGCCCCGGGTGCTCCGGCCGGGCTGGCCGTACGGATCGGACGGCCCCGGCCGCCCGTGCGGGCTGGGCGTACGGATCGCCCTGACCCCGGGCTGCTGCGTCCGGGCTGCTCGCGTCGCCCGCCGGTGCCGCCGGCACGGCGGTCGCGGCCGTCGTCGTCGTAGCCCCAGCCGGACCCGGCGGACCCGCCGCCGCCCGTCGCGGGCCGGCGCGGCGGGGCGCCGCGGCCGGGGGGCGCAGGGGCGCGGCCGTCCGGCCGTCGACCGGGCGGGGGCGTGGCGCCGGGGGGCCTCTGCTCCCACGGCTGTCGCCCGGACGAAGGCTGGCCGGTCCGACGATGGCGAGGGGGCTCAGCCATCAGGTCGGCAGGTGCCAGACACGGGACATTCCGGGAGAGGCTACCCAACCCCGCGGGCGGGTCGGCACTCACCCGGGCACTCCCGGGATGGGGCCGGCGACACCCCGCGCTGTAGTTTGCCGGCATGACCGTCACCGATGACGCCGCCCCGGTCGCCAAGCCGGCCCGGTGGACGGCGCAGTGGAAGGAGCTGTACGACGAGGTCATCCAGTCGGGGCTGTGCACCGGCTGTGCGGGCTGCGTCGTCTCGTGCCCCCACGACGTCATCGGCTACACCCACGAGCCCGGCGCCTACCGCCCGTTCCACCTCGAGGAGGAGCTGGGCGAGGACAACTGCATCCACGGCGAGAAGGGCTGCACGACCTGCACCCGGGCCTGCCCCCGGTTCCGCAACTGGGAGCCCGAGGCCGACGAGCACCTGTTCGCCCGGGTCCGCCGGCCCGACGAGCCCGCCGGCGTCTACCAGGACATCCTGCTGGCGCGGGCCAGCGAGGACATGGTGCACCGCATGGGCCAGGACGGCGGGCTCGTGTCCGCCCTGCTCATCTGGGCCCAGGAGAACGACTACATCGACGCCGCGCTCGTGTCCTACCTGGAGGGCGACGGCCACTCGTGGAAGGCCACGCCCGGCGTGGCCGCCAGCAAGGACGAGATCCTGGCCTCGGCGGGCAGCCGGTACACCTACTCGGCCAACACGCTCGCCCTCGACGAGGCGCTGGAGCGGGGCCATCGCCGCCTGGCGCTGGTCGGCATGTCGTGCCAGTCGTCGGTGCCGCCCGTCATGTGGCACCGGAAGGCCGGCAAGATCGGCAAGCCGATCCTGTTCAACATCGGCCTGCTGTGCTCCAAGACCTTCGACGACTCGATCTTCGAGGAGCTGTTCCTCACGAAGTACAACCTGCCGATCGAGGACATCGTCAAGATGAACATCAAGGGCGTGTTCCAGATCTGGACGCGGGACGGCCGCTACCACGAGATCCCGCTGAAGGAGTGCCACGCCTGGACCCGCGAGGGCTGCACGTACTGCCCCGACTTCGCCGCCGAGCACGCCGACGTGTCGACCGGGGGCATCGGCGAGGACAACGACTGGACGCTCACCATCGTCCGCACCGACCTCGGCCGGGAGATCATCAGCCGCATGATCGCCGACGGGTCGATCATCGCCCGACCGGGCGACGAGGACCCGGGCGCCATCGCCCTCATGAACAAGCTGGCGGCCAAGAGCCGCGAGCGCTGGCCCGCCACCGCCGTGCCCGAGCCGCGGCTGATGGCCGGCAACGGGGCGAAGGGCGCCGGCTGACCGTCAGGCGCAGGCGGCCATGATGTCGACCAGCTCCTGAGGCTGGGCGTCAGGGTCGTCCGTCAGCTCCTGGTCGATCTCCAGGAACCGGTCGAAGGGCACGTCGGCCTCGATGGCGTCGAAGGCGCACTGGCAGACGTCCTGGCTGACCGCCCCGCCCTCGGTGCACGACGAGAGGAAGTTCGACTCGATCTGCGGCGTGTAACCGCCGGTCCCCGTCGTGGTGTCGGTCGTCGTGTCGGTCGTGGAGCTGCCGCCGCCCTGCTCGTCGTCGTCCCCGCCCAGGGACACGATCAGCGCGGCCGCCACCACGACGACCGCGACGATGCCCGCGAGGACGATCCACAGCGTGGTGCTCGGACCGCCCCCGGACCCGCCGGACCCGCCCGTGTAGCTGGGGAGCGGCGGGGCGTGACCGCCGGACGAGGCGGTGCCCCCGGCCCGGGGCGTGCCGCCGAACGGGGACTGCGTCGGCGCCGCGTAGGCCCCCGACACGGCCGGGCGTTCCCCGGACGTCGGGCCCGAGTAGGGCGACGGCGCAGGGCGGACGCCGGACGGCGAGGCCGGCGACCGGCCGGAACCCGGGGCGAACCCGGCGACTGGCCCGGCCCCGAAGGTGTGCCCGGCGGCGACCCGGTGAACCCGGCGACTGGCCAGACCCGGGGGCGAACCCGGCAACGGCGACTGGCGAGCCCGGCGACCGGCCGGGCCCCGAGGGTGTGCCGGGCTGAGGCGAGCCCGGCGACTGGCCGGGCCGAACCGCCGGGGGCGAGCCGGGCGAGGGTGCGAGGCCGGGGACGGCGCAGGACGGCCGCCTGGCGGCGCGGTGCCGCCCGGGGGCGTCGACAGCGGTGCCGGCCGCGGGTTGCCCGACGGCGGGGCCGGGCGGATGTCGCCCTGGGCGCGGCCGTCCGGGGGTGGCGAGCCGGGGCCCGGTGGGGCCGGGCGGACCGCCGGTGGGGTGGCGGACGCGGCAGGCTCCGCCGCGGCCGGCGGGGCCGGGCGCGAAGCCGGGTCGGCCGGGGCCGGCGGATCGGGGCGGGGGGACCGGGCCGCGAGGGGCGTCCCGGCGGCCGGAGTCGGTCCTGCGTACCCGCCGGGGGCCGGGCGCAGCGCCCGGGCCACCGGGGCCGGGGGGCGGGCCGCCTGTGGACGCGCTGGCGGCCGGGACGCCCGCCGCCGGGATCGGGGCCGGGGGGCGGACGCCTGCGCCGCCGTTGGGACCCGGGCCGGGGCCGGGACCCTGGCCGTAGCCCGGGGGCGGGGCCGGGCGGGGGTCGTTGCCCCTGGCCCGCACGAACCCTGCGTCGGGGGTGACCGTGGGGGGCGGCGGGCGGGTGTCGGTGGGGAGCAGCGTCGTCACCGACTCGGGGGTCGCGCCGCCCCGCCGGGCGGCGACGGCGATGGCGGCGCCGAAGGGGATGGCGTCCTTGGGGTGGGCGTCGATGGCGATGGGCCGCCCCAGCTCGGCCCCCACCATCTGGGCCACCAGCGGGATGCGGGACGAGCCTCCCACCAGCAGCACGGCGCCGATGTCGTCGGCGGCCACGCCCGCCGACCGGATGGCCCGGCGCAGGGCCACGATCGTCTCGGCGATCGCCGGGCGGATCATCGCCTCGAACTCGGACCGGGTCAGCCGCACCTCGGTCTGCAGCCCCGGCAGCAGCACCGGGATCGACACGTCGGTGTCGGACGACAGCGCCTCCTTGGCGTCGATGCACTCCTGGCGCAGCCGGGCGACGGCGGCCTGGGCCGCCGGCTCCTCCGGGTCGAGCCGGTCGAGCGCATCGCCCACCGCCTGGCGCACGTGGGCGAACACCGCCTCGTCGAAGTCGATGCCGCCCAGCCGCTCGATGCCCTCCGGCGACCCGATGATCTCGAAGCCGTCGGCCGTGCGCCGCACGGCGGCGGCGTCGAACGTGCCGCCCCCCAGGTCGTAGACGGCCACGACCGAGTCGGGCGCCAGCGTGCGCTGCGAGGCGTAGAACGTGGCCGCGGCCACCGGCTCGGCCAGCAGCAGCGCGGCGTCGAGGTCGACCTGGCGCACCGCCTGGGTGAGCAGGTCGAGCTTGTAGTGGCCCCAGTTGGCGGGGTGGGTCAAGGCGATGGCCCGCGGCTCCTCGCCCTGCTGCTCGCGGACCCGGTCGACCGACCAGCGCAGCACCCGGGCCATGAGCATCTCCGCCGCGTACGGCGTGCCGCCCAGGATGATCGGCGTGGGGTCGCCGACCCGGCGCTTGAACTCGCGGGCCACCCGACCCGGGTCGGACGTGGCCCGCCGGGTGGCGGCCTCGCCCACCAGGATCTCGCCGTCGTCACGCAGGAAGACCACGGTCGGCACCGACGCCGACCGGTTGCCCAGGGTCAACGCCTCGACCACACCCCCCCGCTCGGACGCGGCGGCCGTGTAGGTGGTACCGAGGTCGATGCCCAGGTAGTAAGCCAATCCGTTGCTCCTCGGGCGCGGGTGAGGACGACCGACGAAACTAGCCGCCCCCGGCCGGTCTGCGCGACCGTCCACCGCTAATCCGGCGTGTCCACCCCATCAGATTGCGTGGCCCGGAGTCGAGATACGTCCAGGCCGGCCCGCTGCCGGGCGCGGACCAGCACCGCGTCGAACATCGGCTCGGTGAGCTTGCCCGTGAAGGTGTTCTGCTGGCTGACGTGGTAGCTGCACACGATCGTCCGGCCCCCGGGTGCCTCGACCTCGGCGCCGTGCCCGAACGGCGGCCGGGGCCGGACCCCGAGCACGCCGCACAGCACCTGGTAGCCGAACTGCCCGAGGGCCACGAACACCCGGACGCCGGGCAGCAGCGCCAGCTCCCGTTCGAGGAACGGCCGGCAGCGGTCGCGCTCGTCCGGGGTCGGCTTGTTGGCGGGCGGGGCGCAGCGCACCGGGGCCGTGATCCACGCCCCGGTCAGCACCAGCCCGTCGTCCCGGGACACCGACTCCGGCCGGCTGGCGAACCCGGTGCGCCAGAGCGCGGCGTACAGGAACAGGCCGGAGCGGTCGCCCGTGAACATCCGGCCCGTGCGGTTGGCCCCGTGGGCGGCCGGGGCGAGGCCCACGATCACGACCCGGGCCGCCGGATCGCCGAACCCGGGGACCGGTCGCGCCCAGTACTCCTCGTCCCGGAACGCGGCCCGGCGGTCGAGGGCGACCTGCTCCCGCCACGCGACGAGCCGCGGGCAGGCGCGGCACGACGTGACCTCGGCCTCCAGGGCGGCGAGGCCCGCGGGGACGGCGGGGGGCGAGAGGTCTTCCACGCCCGCCGACGATAGGTTGAGCAGGTCATGGCCCGAGCAGAACGCACCGCCGCCACGCGTCCCGCCAGCCGCCGCCGCAGCGGTGCCACCGGGCCGACCGTCGTCCTGCTGGTCCGCCACGGCGTCACCGAGACCACGGGCAAGGAGCTGCCGGGCCGGGCCCCCGGGCTGCACCTGTCCGAGGCGGGACGCAAGCAGGCCGAGGGCGCCGCCGCCCGCATCCTGTCGCTCAGCGCCCCGCCCCCCAACGGCGACGGCAAGGCCGCGGCCAAGCCCCGCGTGGCGGCCGTCTACAGCTCGCCGCTGGAGCGCACCCGTGAGACCGCGGCACCGATCGCCGCCGCCCTCGGGCTCGACGTGGTCCCCGACGAGGGCCTGCTCGAGCTCGACATGGGCACCTGGACCGGGATGGAGCTCAAGGCCGCCTACAAGCGCAAGGAGTGGGCCACCATCCAGCGCTACCCCAGCGGCTTCACCTTCCCCGAGGGCGAGTCGTTCCTCGCCATGCAGGCCCGCATGGTCGCCACGCTCGACCGGCTGCGGGCCGCCCACCCCGGCCGCATGGTCGTGGCCGTGTCCCACGCCGACCCGATCCGGGCCGCCGTCGCCCACGCCATGGGCACCCACCTCGACCTGTTCCAGCGGGTCGTCGTCTCGCCCTGCTCCGTGACCGCCATCGCCTACGGCGCCGAGGGCCCGGTCGTGCTGACCGTCAACGACACGGCCGCCACCGGGGCCCTGGTGCCGTCGTGAACATGGGCGAGTCCTACGACTTCCCGCGCGCCGAGGTCTTCTGGCCGGGGGCCGACGGGCCGCCCGGGCAGCGGGTGTTCTTCCTGGCCGGCGGCGACGAGGCCGGCCTCGTCTACCTGCGGTGCGAGAAACAGCAGGTGGCGGCGCTGGGTGAGTACCTGCTGGCCCTGCTCGACGACCTGTCCCCCGACGTCGAGCCGACCCCCGGCCACGGGGCGGTCACACCGCTCCCGTTCGCGTGGGACGTCGGCTCCATCGGGGTGAAGTACGACGAGCCGGAGGGGCGCATCGTCGTGGTGCTGGAGGAGCTGGCCGGCGAGGACGACAAGCCCGCCACCGCCCGCTTCTGCTTCACCCTGCCCCAGGCGGCCGCGTTCGGCCGCTTCGCGCTCGACCTGGTGTCGAAGGGCCGCCCCGACTGCGGGTTCTGCGGGCTGCCGATCGACCCCGACGGTCACGCATGTCCGCGGATGAACTGACCCCCCTCGACGGCCCGGCGGCGCTCGACACCCTGCGGGCCGGCGAGATCGAGGTGCTGGGCCGCATGCCGTGGAGCTCGAACGCCACGCTGCTCGTCGAGGTCCGGGCCGACGGCGGCTGCCTCCGGGCGGTCTACAAGCCCCGCCGGGGCGAGCGCCCGCTGTGGGACTTCCCGGCCGGGCTCGACCGCCGCGAGGTGGCGTCCTACGAGCTGTCGCGCTGGCTGGGGTGGGACATCGTCCCCGAGACGGTGCTGCGGGACGGGGACGGCATGCCGTTCGGCGTCGGGTCGCTGCAGCGGTTCGTGCCCTTCGACGTGGACGCCCACTACTTCACGCTGCTGGAGGACCCGGACCGCCACGAGGTGCTCCGCACCATCTGCTGCTTCGACCTGCTCGCCAACAGCGCCGACCGCAAGGGCGGCCACTGCCTGGCCGGCGACGACGGCCGGGTGTGGGCGGTCGACAACGGCCTCACGTTCCACGAGGAGATGAAGCTGCGGACCGTCATCTGGGACTTCGGGGGCGAACCCGTCCCGGTCCCGCTGGTGGAGGGCGCACAGCGGCTCGCCCGCGAGGGTCCGCCCCCCGCGGTGGCGGACCTGCTCGACGACCACGAGTGCACGGCGCTCGTCGACCGGGCCCGGCGGGTGGCGGCATCGGCCTGCTTCCCGGTCGACCACACCGGCCGGCGCCACCCCTGGCCGCTGGTCTGAGCGGGCCGTCAGGCCCCTACGCCATCCCCGTCTCGGCGTCGCGCGGGTCGCCGTCGCCGCCGCTCGTCGTCGGTGATCGAGATGACCACGTCGTCGTCGCCCCCGGCGGGCGTGTTCAGGAAGGCGAACTCCTCGGGCTGGCGCCGGTCGAGCCAGTCGACGAACTGGCTCGACGTCAGCGGCGGGCACACCACGAACCCCTGCGCCATGTCGCAGCCCAGCGCGGTCAGCAGGTCCCAGCCCTCGCGGGACTCGACGCCCTCGGCCACGGTGACGAGGCCCAGGTCCCGGCCGAGGGCCAGCACCGACCGGGCGATGGCCCGGTCGCTCTCGTCGACCGTCATGCGGGCGATGAACGACTTGTCGATCTTGATCTCGCCGATCGGCAGCCGGCGCAGGTGCGCCAGCGACGAGTAGCCGGTGCCGAAGTCGTCGCAGGACAGGCGCACGCCCAGCTCGTTGAGGCCGTACAGCACGTCGACCGAGCGGCTGTTGTCGCTCATCACCATGCTCTCGGTGAGCTCCAGGGTCAGCGCCTTGGCCGGGACGCCGGCCTCGTCGATCACGGCGGCCACGTCGTCCACCAGGTGCAGGTCGAGCAGGTTGCGGGCCGACAGGTTGACCGCCACGGACAGGTCGAGGTTGGCGTCGCGCCACAGGCGGCACTGCCCGAGGGCCTTGCGCATGACCACCATGGTCAGGGCCCGGATGTCGCCGGTGTGCTCCGCGATCTTGATGAACTCGTCGGGCCGCACCCGCCCCAGCCGGGCGTGGTTCCAGCGCACCAGGGCCTCGGCGCCCCGCACGATGCCGGTGGCCAGCTCGACCTTGGGCTGGAAGCACACGTCGAGGCCGTCGCCCTCCAGCGCCTCCCGCAGGTCGGCGGCCAGCGCCAGCCGGCGGGGCGTGGCCGGGTCGTGGACCGGGTCGTACAGCTCCCAGCCGCTGCGGTGGCGGCGGGCGGTGTCGGCCGCGATGTGGGCCCGCTGCACCAGCGACGGCGAGTCGACGGCCTGCTCCGGGTACACGGCGATGCCGATGTTGACGCCCAGCGCCAGGAGCACGCCCTCGGTCTGGAACGGCGGGTCGAACCCGGCGATCAGCAGGCGGGCGGCGCCGATCACCTCGTCGGCGTTGGCGACGTCCGGCATGACGATGGCGAACTGCTCGCCGCCCAGGCGGGCCAGGCGGGCGGTGGACGGCAGCAGGCCCTTGATGCGCGAGCAGGCCTGGATGAGCAGTCCGTCGGCGCTGCGGTGCCCGAAGGCGTCGACGACCTGGCTGAACGAGTCGAGGTCGAGCACGATGAGCCCGGCCCGGCCCCGGCTCTCGTAGGCGTCCTCGAGGGCGGTGTCGAGCAGCTCGGACAGCATCGACCGGTTGGGCAGGCCGGTGAGCGGGTCGTGGAGCGCCTGGTGGGCCCGCTCGTTGGCCTCCCGCTCCAGGCGGTGGAACAGCATGCCGCTCTCGATGGCGATCGACGCCTGCACGGCGAGCGGGCCCAGCATCGACGTGTGGCTGCGCCCGAACCCGGAGGCCGCCCGGCGCTGCTCCTCGGTCACGACCAGGGCGCCGACGACCGACCGGTCGGTGCCGGTGATCGGCGCGGCGAGGGCGGCGTTGGTCGTGATCTCCTGCAGCCACGGCGGCGACTCGTGCAGGTCGACCCGGCACGGCGTCCCGTCCGGGATGAGGGACCGCACGTCGGTGGCGTGGTCGGCGGTCGTGACGTCGGTCGACGTCACCTCGCCCGTCGGCCCGAGCCGGATGCGCCGGGCGGGCTCGTTCTCGTCCACCGACCGCAGCAGCAGGATGGCGTCGTCCGCCCGCAGCAGGCCCCGGGCCGACTCCAGCACCGACGACGTGATCTCGTTCAGGTCGGACGACCGCACGAGCGACGACACGAACTCGAAGTGCGTCTGGAGCTGGCGGTGGCGGTGGGTCACGCCGGTGTAGATCCGGTTGGAGACGTAGCAGGCGGCCCCGATGGCGGTGAGCAGGAGGGCCACGTGCGGGTGCTCCCAGAGCGTGAGGGCGAGGCCGATGCCGATCGCCGCGTTGAGGAGGGCGGCCGCCTGCCCCGAGCGGGCGATGGCGATGACGGCCTTGCGCCCCGGCCACGCCCGGCCGACCAGCGCGACCGTGAGGATGAGGGCGCCCGCGGCCACCGCGTAGCTGGCGAGCAGGCCGCCGAAGAGGGCGAACGCCCCGCGCACGCCGACCGGGTCGACGCCGCCGAGGATCAGGCGGAAGACGACGATCGCCGCGACGGTCTGCGCGCCGTGGACGGCCACCTCGTAGACGAACTCGCCGAGGCGCCGGTGGCGCATGACGACGAGCGCGGCCGCGGCGCCGCCCATGCGGGCCACGACCAGCGCCGCGGGGTCGGCGTAGACCAGTCCGACGGCCAGCGGCACGAGGGCCAGCACGTAGCCGTAGTACTCGCCCTCCTTGCGCTCGACCCAGATGCCGAACAGCTCGCAGGCGAAGAAGGCGACCGCCAGCCACGCGGCGGAGACGTGGAGGGGAGCGCGGGGAAGCACCTCGTCGCCGCCGATCGCCAGTGCGTAGAGCACGGCGCTGGCGGCGAAGAGCGACAAGCCGATCGAGGTGACCGTCCTATCGATCTGACGCGTCTGATCCCCGGACAAGTAGAACCCCTCCCCTTCCCCTGAGAGACCCGCCCCGGCACCGTGCCGCACGGCCGCGCGCCCGGTCAAGACTCCGCGTGGGCTTTTTCCCTGCTAGGGCCCAGTGTCGCCCCGGTTCTGCACGCGTCGCGGTCAAGCCCTCACGCAGACGTGACAACCGGGCCCAACACGCGATCGGTGTACGGGTTCGCGAACCGGCCCTCGGGGTCGAGCTTCGCCCGCACCGCCTGGAACTCGTCCCAGCGCGGGTAGCGGGGTGCGAGGGTCTCGGACCGCTGGAAGTGGAGCTTGCCCCAGTGCGGGCGTCCCTCGTAGGAATCCATGATCCGCTCGACGCCGGAGAAGTAGGCGTCGTACGGCGTCCCCTGGTACACGTGCACCGCGATGTAGCCGGTGTCGCGGCCCGAGGCGGTCGAGAGCGGGATGTCGTCGGCGGCCGTGACCCGCACCTCCACGGGGAAGCTGAGCGGCATGCCCAGCTCCTCGACCAGCCGGCGCACCCGGTTGAGGGCCTCGGGCAGCGCCTCGCGGGGGACGGCGTACTCCATCTCGTAGAAGCGGACGGTGCGGGGGCTCGTGAACACGCGGTCCGAGCGGTCCACGTAGTCGAGCCGGCCGGTGCTGGGGATGATCTTGGCCAGGCGGGGGATGGCCTCCGGGCGCCAGCGCCCCAGCCGGCACAGCAGGCCGAACGCGTAGTTGCTGAGGGCCATGTCGTCGACCCACTCGCGCAGCTTGGGCCGGGGTCGGGCGGGCTCGTCGGTGCGGCGGTTGCGCTTGGTCAGGGCCCAGCGCGTGTGGGGCACCCAGTAGAACTCGTAGTGGTCGTTCTCGGTGACGAGGGCGTCGAGGTCGGCCAGCACCTCGTCGACGGGCACGGGCTCCTCCACCGCGTGGACCCGGAACGCGGGCACGCACTGCAGCGTGAGCGTCGACACCAGGCCGAGGGCCCCGAGCCCGGCCCGGGCGGAGGCGAAGACGTCGGGGTTCTCCTCCGCCGTGGCCTCGACCACGGTCCCGTCCCCGGTGACCAGCCGCAGGCCCACGATCTGGGAGGACAGGTTGCGGTAGCGGAGCCCGGTGCCGTGGGTGGCGGTCTGGGTGGCCCCGGAGATCGACTGGCGGTCGATGTCGCCCAGGTTCTCGAGCGCCAGGCCGCGGCGGTCCAGCTCGTCGGACAGCCGGTGCAGCGGGATGCCGGCCTCCACCGTGACCTGGCCGGTGGCGGCGTCGTGGCCCACGACCCGCCCGTAGCCGGACAGGTCGACGAGCACGCCGTCGGTGCAGGCGATCGACGTGAAGCTGTGGCCGGCGCCCACCGCCTTGACCCGGCGTCCGGCCGCCGCGGCCTGCTTCACCACGTCGACGAGGCCGGCCTCCGTGCTGGGGCGGGCGATCTCGGCCGGGGCGCAGGTCTGGTTGCGGGCCCAGTTGGACCAGGTGGCGCGGGCGGCGGCGGGCATGGGGCCGAGCGTAGGTTCAGCGGGCGCCCCCGGTGGTACGCATGGTCGTGTGAAGTGGAAGCGAACCGACTCCAGCCGGTACCAGCGACGGGGCGGGGCCGGCGGCATGGCCCTGCCGGTCGGCGCCGGCGGCGGCGTCATCGGCATCATCGTGGTGCTGGCCGTCGTGCTGCTGGGCGGCGGGGGCGGGGGCGGCACCGGCGGGCTCGGGGGCCTGCTGCAGGACGACCTCGGCGCGCCCGCGCCGGAGACCGAGCAGGACGAGTTCGTGGCGTTCCTCACCGAGGACATCCAGGCGGTGTGGGCCGACCAGTTCGCCCAGCGGGGCAGCCAGTACGCGTACACGACCGTGAACAGCTTCACCGGCCAGGTCTCCACCGGCTGCGGCGCCGCGTCGTCGGCCGTCGGGCCGTTCTACTGCCCGGCCGACCGGCAGGTGTACCTCGACCTGGGGTTCTTCGACGAGCTGGCCAGCCGGTTCGACGCGCCGGGCGACTTCGCCCAGGCGTACGTCGTGGCCCACGAGATCGGCCACCACGTCCAGAACCTCGAGGGCACGAGCGACGAGGTCCGGGCCCGGGAGCAGGCCGCGGGGTCCCAGGAGGAGGCCAACGAGTGGTCGGTCCGCCTGGAGCTGCAGGCCGACTGCTACGCGGGGATCTGGGCCCACTCGGTCGACGTGCGGGGTCGGCAGGAGGGCAGCGACGTGGCGCTGGAGCCCGGCGACATCGAGGAGGGCCTGGCCGCGGCCGAGGCGGTGGGCGACGACCGCATCCAGTCGCAGGCGGGCGTGGAGGTCAGCCCCGAGACCTGGACCCACGGCTCGTCCCAGCAGCGCATGGAGTGGTTCACCCGGGGCTACGAGTCGGGCGACCCCGCCAGCTGCGACACGTTCGCCTGAGAGGCTGCGCCGATAGGCGGAGCCGTGGCCCGAGCGGCCCGCTGCGAAGGCAGCAAGAGCGGGAGACACAGGCCACGGTGGTCGTGACGACGTGACCTGTCCGCGCACGCTCTGACGGCGCCCTAGGGTCGGGACATGAGTCCCAAGTCCGAGGAGTCGCTGGCCGGCGTGCCGCTGACCAACCTCGACCAGGCGCTGTTCGACGGGGCCGGGGCCACCAAGCGGGACCTGGTCACCTACCTCGACGGGGTGCGGGACCGCATCCTGCCGGAGCTGGAGGACCGGCCGCTGTCGGTCATCCGGGTCCACCGGGGGCAGGAGGCGTTCATGCAGAAGAACGTCCCCAAGTACACGCCCGACTGGGTGAAGACCGTGTCGTTCTGGGCGGAGACGTCCAAGCGGGACGTGTCCTACGCCGTGTGCAACGACCGGCGGACGCTGGTGTGGTTCGCCAACCAGCGGGCCGTCGAGTACCACCCGACGCTGGTGACGGCCGACCGGCCCGACCGCATCACCCACCTCGTGCTCGACCTCGACCCGCCCGAGGGCGAGGCGTTCCCGGCGGCGGTGCGGGCCGCGCACCTGGTGCGGGCGGCGCTCGACGAGCTGGGGCTCGTGGGCGCGGTCAAGACCAGCGGCGCCAAGGGCGTCCACGTCTTCGTGCCGGTGGACGACACGCCCCCGCCCGAGGACACGGCGGCGGCCACCCGGGCCATCGCGACCCGGGCCGCGGCGCTCGACCCGGCGGTGGCGACGACCGCGTTCATGAAGGAGGACCGGGAGGGCAAGGTGTTCGTCGACGCCACCCGGGTCGGCGGGGCCACCGTCATCTCGGCCTACAGCCCCCGGGTGCGGCCCGGGGTCCCGGTCTCGTACCCGGTCGGCTGGGACGCCCTCGACGACGTCTCGCCGCGGGACTTCACGCTGCACACCGCCCTCGACCACCTGGGCGACCGCGACCCGTGGGCCGAGCAGATGCCGGCCCCGCAGGCCCTGCCGGCCGACCTGGTGGCGGAGGGCCACGAGATCCCCGCGGGCCGGGTCCAGGCCATGCACGAGGGCAAGCGCCGCAAGGCCCGGGCCCGCAAGGGCGAGTGATCGTGTTTGGCGTTCGTTCGTGTCGGTTTCCGACACGAACGAACGCCAGAGTGAGCCGGGTGTGAGGCCGCTCACACCGAGCGGGACAGCGGGGACGGGAACCGGGGCGCCAGGTAGACCCCGTCGAGCCACTCCGTGAGGCGGGCGGCCTCGGCGTCCAGCGCGGCGCGGGCGGCGGGGCCCGGGTCCTCCAGCAGCTGGAGGTAGACCTCGCCGGACGGGTGCTGGTTCCAGCCGCCGACGATGCGGCCGTCCCACCACGCCGTCATGCCGCCGTTGCCGGTCGAGTCGAAGATCTGCGCCTTGTGGTCCCCCAGGTACCACGCCCGCTCCTGCCAGCCCATCGTCGTGGGGTCCAGCGCCGGCAGCAGCGCCGCCCACGGCTCGACCGCGGGCTCCGGCTCCAGGTCGTCCGGCAGCAGGTAACCGGGGCCGGCGCCCTCGATCGCCACCTCCACCGCCCCCAGGTCCGCGAGCGCGGCCCGGGCCGCCGTGATGGTCGAGCCGAGCCACCACTTGAGGTCGGCCAGCGTGGCCGGACCGAAGGCGTGGAGCCAGCGCCGCACCAGCTCGGCCCTGGCCTCCCGCTCCGGCACGGCCTCGGGCCGCGAGCCCAGCCACGTCGACGTCCGGGCCCACGCCGGCCGCGACATGTGCCACGGGGCCCGGTTGGTCGACCGCACCACCTCGCCGGCGGCCGACAGGCACGTGAGCACCCGGGGCCCCACCGAGATCCGGCCGCCGTAGGACTTGTGGGGGGCGTACTCGATCGACCCCTCCAGCAGCGGGACCGCGGCCCGCAGCTCGCTCGACGTCGCCTCCCCCAGCGCGTCCAGCCCCGCCAGCGCGGCCTCCGCCGCCTCCGCCAGCCAGGCGGTGCCGTCGTCGAACAGGCCCGCCTGCTCCACGTCCTTGGCCAGCCGCCGCCACTCGATGCCGGCCACGCGGTCGCTGGCCGCCGCCTGCACGACCCCGAACAGCTCGGGGCGGAACACGAACAGCGTGCGCCGCATGCAGAGGTGCTTGACCAGGGTGCGGTCGGCGTACAGGGCCTTGTCGATGTCGGCCACGGCGACGCCGCCGACCCGGGCCCACAGGGACAGGTAGGTGGTGGCCGTGTCGGTGGCGTGCAGGCACACCAGGTCGTCGGTGCACGCCAGCAGGTCCCCCGCCCGGTGGGCGGGGGACAGCATGTGGCGCCGGGCGAGCCGGGCTCGCCGCTCTGCGATGGCGACCGTGCGCATGCGGGGAGGGCTACCGCCCCTGGAGCGCCTCCAGCAGCTGGGGCAGGACCTTGTGGACGTCGCCCACGATGCCGAGGTCGGCGACCGAGAAGATCGGGGCCTCGGGGTCCTTGTTGATGGCGATGATGTTCTTGGCGCCCTTCATGCCCACCAGGTGCTGCGTGGCGCCGGAGATGCCGGCGGCGATGTAGACGTTGGGCTTCACGACCTTGCCGGTCTGGCCCACCTGGTAGCTGTAGGGCACCCAGCCGGCGTCGACGATGGCCCGGGACGCGCCGGGCGCACCCTTCAGCGACTTCGCCAGGTCCTCGATGATCTGGTACTTCTCGGCGGCGCCCAGGCCCCGGCCGCCGGACACGACGATCGCGGCCTCGTCCAGCTTCGGGCCGCTGGTCTCCTCGACGTGGCGGTTCTTGACCTTGGCGGTGCCGTAGTCGGGGACCTCGATGGTCACGACCTCGGCGGGCCCGCCGCCCGACTCCTCGGCCGCGAACGACTTGGGCCGGATCAGGGCGATGTGCGGGCCGCTGCCGGTGAACTTCGTCCGGACCAGCTTGGTGCCGCCGAACACCGGCTCGGTGACGACGACCGAGTCGCCGTCGACCGCGACGTCGGTGTTGTTGGTGACGACCGGCTGGTCGAGCGCCACCGACAGGCGGGCGGCGACGTCGCGGCCCTCGTAGGTGGTGCCGAACAGGATGAGGTCGGGGGTCTCGCCGCCCTCGACGAGCTTGGCGATGGCCGACGCGGCCGGCACGGCCGGGGTCGAGCCCTGGAGGTCGCCGGTGGCGTAGACCTTGGTGGCGCCGTGGGCGCCGAGGACCTCGGCGATGGCGTCGGCGTCGCCGTCGCCGTAGATCGCCTCGACGGTGCCGGCCAGCTCGCGGGCCTTGGCGAGGATCTCCAGCGTGATGGGGGCGACCTTGCCGTCGGCGGCCTCGGCGTAGACCCAGATGCGGTTCAGAGCCATGTCTGTGGTGTCTCCTGCGTGTTCGTCCGGGTCCGGGTCAGATGACCTTGAGGTTCTCGAGGTAGGCGACGATCTTGGCGTAGCCCTCGCCGTCGTCCTCGACGATCTCGCCGGCCTCGCGGGCGGGGGCGTCGTCGACCGCCACGATCTCCTGGCCGGCACCGGCGGAGCCGACGCTGCCGGCGTCGATGCCGAGGTCGGCCAGCGTGAGCTGGTCGACCGGCTTGGACTTCGCCGCCATGATCCCCTTGAAGCTGGGGTAGCGCGGCTCGACGACGCCGGCGGTCACCGACACGAGCGCGGGCAGCGAGGTCTCGACCTCGTCGTAGCCGAGCTCGGTCTGGCGCTGGACGTTGACGGTCTCGCCGGAGATCTCGACGTGCTTGGCGAAGGTGATCGACGGCAGGCCGAGCAGGGCGGCGACCTGCTCGGGGACCGTGCCCGTGTAGCCGTCGCTCGACTCCGTCGCCGCCAGCACCAGGTCGGGCTCGGCCCGCTTGATCGCGGCGGCCAGCACCTTGGCGGTGTCGAGGGCGCCGGCGCCCGAGAGGGCCTCGTCCGACACGAGGATGGCCTTGGCGGCGCCCATGGCGAGGGCGGTGCGCAGGCCGGCGGTCTCGTTGTTGGGGGCCATCGAGACGAGGGTGACCTCACCGCCACCGGCTGCATCGGCAAGCTGGAGAGCCATCTCGACGCCGTAGCTGTCGGACTCGTCGAGGATCAGCTTGCCGCTGCGATCGAGGGTGTTGTCGGCCTCGAGCTTCCCCGGTTCCGCCGGATCGGGGATCTGCTTCACGCATACGACCACGTTCATGGCCAGCCATGCTGCCCGTCCCCCGGGGAGGCCGCCAAATCGCCGCACAAGAAGCTACCGGTCGGTAACCACGCCCGAAGCAGTAGGTTCCCGGCGCTGTGAAGCTGCTGCTCCTGGTGAACTCGCAGGCGTCGTCGGTCACGCCGCGCAGCCGCGTCGTCATCGGCAAGGCCCTGTCCGCCGACCACGACGTGACGCTGGCCGAGACCAGCCGGCGGGGCCACGCCACCCGGCTGGCCCAGGGCGCGGCGGCCACCGGCACCGACGTCGTCGTCGTGCTGGGCGGGGACGGCACGCTCAACGAGGCCGCCAACGGGCTGGCCGGGACCGCCACCGCGCTGGCGCCCCTGCCGGGCGGGTCGACCAACGTGTTCGCCCGCACCATCGGCCTGCCCAACGACCCCATCGAGGCGACCGGCGTGCTGCTCGACGCCCTGGCCCGCCGGTCGATCGAGCGGGTGGGGCTGGGCTCGGTCAACGGGCGCTACTTCCTGTTCCACACCGGCGTGGGGTTCGACGCCGCGGTCGTCGAGCAGGTCGAGCGCCGCTCGGGGCTCAAGCGCTACGCGGGCCACCCGCTGTTCGTCTACGCCGGCTTCGACACCTGGATCCGGCACTACGACCGCACGCGGCCGCGGTTCGCCGTGCACTTCCCGGGCGAGGGCCGGGAGGAGGCGGTGGTGGACGACGCGTACCTGACCATCGTGCTCAACACGAGCCCCTACACCTACCTGGGCAACGTGCCCCTGGACCTGGCGCCGGAGGCCACGCTCGACCGGGGCCTGGCCGCCGTGACCCTGCGCACGATGGCGTTCACCCGGTTCCTGCCGGTGATCGGCTCGGCGCTGGGCAAGGGGCGCCTGCTGCGCCGCAGCCGGTGGGTCGACCACCGCACCGACGTGGCGGCCCTGACGGTGCGGGCGTACGGCCCGGTCCCCTACCAGGTCGACGGCGACCACCTGGGCGACGCCGAGGTGCTGGAGTTCCGGCACGAGCCGGCGGTGCTCGACCTCGTGATGCCCTGAGCCGCCGGCGCGCGTATCAGGCCGGGCGGTGGCGGCTCGGATCGTGGTCAGCCCGCGCGGCGGGCCACAGGAGGAGTCATGGGCGGATCCAGAGCACACGGCCGGGCCGCGGCCCGCGTCGGGATCGTCGCGGCGGTGGTGGTCGTCGCGAGCGTCGCTGGCTACGCGATGACACGCGTCGACAGCGGGGCGACCGCGGGGCCGTCGGCGGTCGAGCGGGCCGGCGGCCGCACGGCCGGTCGCGCCGGGACGACGACCGACGGCGCTGCCGAGCGTCCCGCCCACGACGCTGCCACCGTCGTCGCCCGCGACCACGGCCGGCGGAACGGCGGTCGGGCGCCGGCGACCACGACGCCCGCTCCCCCGGTGACGGGCGGGGGCGGGCCCGTCATCGACCCGCCCGAGCGCACCGAGCAGTGGGGCCTCCCGCAGGGGAAGCTCACGATCAACGAGGAGGAGGAGCGGGACGTCTACAACGCCTTCCTCGAGGGCTGCGACGTCGGGCGCATGTCCCTGGACACCGGCTGGCAGCAGTTCCGCAGCCCGCGCACCGACTTCCTGTTCCTGGCCGCCGTCCACGTGTGCCGCGGCGACCTCGACGAGGGGCGGCGGTGGTTCGACCGGGGTGGCGCCGAGTACGGCGACGAGTGGGCGAACTGGGGCGGCGTCGGGGGCGGCGAGGCGGCCTGCCTCACGTACCGGGCGGTCCGCAGCGTGCTCGACAACGTTCCCCAGGCGTCCGTGACCTGCCCCGCCGCCGTGCCGAACATGAAGCAGCCGACCGCGGGCGGCCCGCCGTGGAACGGACGACGAGCAGCACTGCGATCGCCCGACGACGGACGCCGTCGAGCCCTGCCCCGAGGACCCCCTTCGCCACCGGCACCGCGGAGGGGTGACGTGGCGGTCGCGACGGCACCCCTCATGGAGGCGAACCACGCCGAGGCGGACCACGCCGCCGACCTGGGCCGCGGGAACGACCAGCTCCGCCACGTCATCCGGCCGGTCGTCGCCTTCCTCGCCAACGCGACGGTGCTGACCGCGCTGCTGGTGTACTTCGGATGGCGCCGGAGCGAGACCCACGCGGCGTACCTCGGGATCGACGAGAGCATCCTCGGCATGTCGACGCGGGACTACGCGCTGCGCAGCGTCGGCCCGGTGCTGACGATCCTCGTCGCCATCAGCGTGTTCGGGCTCGTGGGCTCGGCCCTGGACCGGCGGATGAGCCCGGCCGTGCAGGCGGCGATGCTCGACGGCCGGGACGGGACGGCGCGGACGGCGCTGCGGGCGCTGGCCTCGGCCTGGCTCGTGCTCCCGGCCCTGGTCTGGATCGCCGGGACCGTCTGGCCGGACACCGCCTACGTGCTGTTCCCCGCCAGCATCGGCGCCGGCGTGGTGCTGTGGCTGTACGGCGGCTACCTGCGCCAGCTGCACCGGCCGCCGACCGACGAGGAGCGACGGCGCTGCCTGGTGACCAACGCGCTCGGGGCGCTCCTCGTGGCCGTCTGCCTCTTCTGGACGGCGTCGAACTACGCCGAGGTCCTGGGCGGCGAGCTGGCGCGGGACTTCATCGACGGGGTGGGCAGCCTGCCGCGGGTGGCGGCGACGAGCGAGCATCCCCTCCGCCTGGAGGGGCCCGGCATCACCGAGGCGGAGCTGCCCGGCGCCGAGGGCGACCTGCGCTACCGGACGACGGGCCTCCGGTTCCTGGAGCACACCGGCGGCCGGTACTTCCTCGTGTCGGACGGCTGGTCGCCGACCTACGGCGTCGTGTTCGTCATCCCCGACGACGACCGCTCGGTGCGCCTCGACTTCGTCCACGACCACCGGGTGGTCACGCCCTGACCCGCCCGAGGGTGGCGAGGGCGACGTCGGGGGCGTTGGTGACGATGCCGTCGACGCCGATGCCGTCCAGCCACGCGATGCGGTCGGGGTCGTCGCAGGTCCAGGTGTTGACGGCGACGTCCTCGTCGTGGGCCTGCTCGACCAGCTCGGGGGTGACGAAGGCGTGGTGGGGGTGGAGGGCCTGGTGGCCGTGGGCCACGACCTGGGGCACGGGATCGCCGCCGCCGAGGATCAGCCAGCCGGTGACGAGGTCGGGCGCCAGCTCCTTGACCCGGTCGAGGGACGGCAGGTGGAAGCACGACACGACGAGCGCCTCCCGCTCGCCGGCGGGGCGGCCCGCCAGCACCGCGACCACGGTGTCGACGAAGGCCAGCGACTCGTCGAAGTCGACGTCGGCGGGCCAGTTCTTGATCTCGACGTTGACCAACCGCAGGCCACGGCAGGTGTCGAGGACCTCGTCCAGGCCGGGGATCTCCGCGGGGAGCGAGGCCCGGGGCGTGGCCACGACGGCCCTGCCCGTCGGGCAGGGTGGCGTCGTGGACGACGGCCGTCGCGCCGTCGGCCGTACGGCGCACGTCGAGCTCGACGCCGTCGGCCCCGAGGTCCCGGGCCGCACGGAACGAAGCGACCGTGTTCTCGCTCGCCACGAGGGGTGCGCCCCGGTGGCCGATCACAAGGGACACGAATTCTTCCTTTCGGTTAGGAAAAAAATCCTTGCCGTCAAACCCAACTGCCGGTATCTTTGCTCCGTCGCAGCCACACGCTCTCCGTCACTTATCGCGGTGGCATGTGAAACTCGTCACAAATCGGTGACCCGAATCCGCCGTGGAGGTCCCGTGGCCCTGACGCAGAGCCGCAGTCTGTCCCTGACCATCGAACGCGACGACTGGCGCGAGAACAGCGCCTGTCGTGACACCGATCCCGATCTGTTCTTCCCCGTGGGCACCACCGGCCCCGCCATCGAGCAGATCGAGAACGCCAAGGCCGTGTGCCGTGTCTGCGACGTCCAAAAAGCTGCCTCGAGTACGCGCTGGTGACCAACCAGGACAGCGGCATCTGGGGCGGCACCTCCGAGGAGGAGCGCCGAGCGCTGCGCCGCCAGTGGGTGGCCCGCAACCGCAAGGCCTCCTGACACCCTCGTTCCGCTGGGGAGCGACAACCGAGCTCACCTCGATTTCGGCCTCGCCACACCGGCGAGGCCGTCGTCGTCCCCCAGGTCGATCGGCACCGTGAGCGACACCGTCGTCCCCGGGCGCCCGCCCGTGCCGTCGCCCGACACGATCGAGAACTCGCCCGTCAGGTCGCTCGTCACGAGCGTCCGCACGATCGACAGGCCGAGGCCGCCCACCTCCTCGGCCGAGAACCCCGGCGGCAGGCCGATGCCGTCGTCGGCCACCTGCAGCGACAGCGACGTCCCGTTGCGGTCGATCGTGACCCGCACCCGGCCCGGCCGGGACGTGAGGTCGAGCTCGGGCGGGTAGGCGTGGTCGACCGCGTTCTGCAGCAGCTCGTTGAGGACCACCGCCAGCGGGGTGGCCGTGGCCGCGGGCAGCTCGCCGCCGTCGCCCTCCACCTCGAACCGGATCGGGTGGTCCGACGTGATCATGTCCTGCACCATGCTGACCACCGGCTTGGCGATGTCGACGAAGTGCACGTCGTCGCCCGACTCCCGGGACAGGATCTCGTGCACGAGGGCGATCGAGCGGATGCGGCGCACGGACTCCTCGATCGCCTCCCGGGCCTCGGCGCTGGAGAGACGCCGGCCCTGGAGCCGCAGCAGCGACGAGATCGTCTGCAGGTTGTTCTTCACCCGGTGGTGGATCTCCCGGATGGTCTGGTCCTTCGACAGCAGCAGCAGGTCGCGGCGGCGCAGCTCGGAGATGTCCCGCAGCAGCACGACCGCCCCGGTCACGGCCCCGTGGTCGAGCAGCGGGATGCCCCGCATCAGCACCGTGATGTCGATGCCGCGGGGCAGCTCCTCGGTCACCGGCAGCCCCATGGCGAACGCCGTGGACACCACCGACTCCTCCAGGCCCAGCTCCGAGAACCGCAGGCCCTCGGCGTTGGCGTGGACGCCCAGGCGGTGCAGCGTCGACACCGCGTTGGGCGACGAGTACTCGACCCGGCCCGAGGCGTCGATGACGATGGCGCCGTCGCCCACCCGCGGCGCCTCCTCCGTCTCGACGTCGTCGGCGTCGAACGGGAAGTCGCCGCTCGCGATCATGCGGGCGAACCGGTTGAACACGTCCACGTAGGTACGTTCGAGCTCGCCGGGCTGGCGGCCGAACGACGGGGCGGACTCCCTGGTCAGGACGCCGATGACCCGGCCGCGGTAGCGGATGGGGATGCACAGCACCCGCACCCGCTCCTTGAGCGGCGAGATGGTGATCTCGCCCTCGATGATCTCGCCCAGCCGGTAGGCCCGGGCCACCAGCGGCCGGTCCTCCTCCTCCAGCACGGTGCCCACCCAGTCGGCCCGGTAGACGGTCTGGGCCGTCGTGGGCCGCACCTGGCCGAGGACCACGAACCGGTTGCCGCCGCCGTCCCGGGGCTCGCCCACCACCCCGAACAGCAGCAGGTCGGCGAAGCAGAAGTCGGCCAGCAGGCCCCAGCTGGCGGCCAGGCGCTGGAGGTGCGCGACCGACGACGTGTCGAGGCGGGTGAAGAACCGGGCGAGCTCAGCGAGGCTGGCCATCGCGACCGATTCTGGCAGCGCCCGGCGGACTCAGCGCCACAGCGACTCCCCCAGCTCCAGGAGGCCCGCCAGGTCGGTGATGTCGTGGTCCGCGTAGGGCACGGTGGCCACCACGTCCGTGTCCGCCGCCAGCTCGGCGCGCTGCTCGGCCTCCCGGGTCGCGACCACCTGGAAGTTGAGGTAGCTCTCCCCCACCTCGCCCAGCACCCGGGCCAGCGCGGTGGCGTCGAGCGGCGGGTCGCCGGCCGCCGCCACGGTCTCGGCCAGGGGGCCGGACTCGGCGCACAGCCGCTGGGCGACCACCGTCGCCTCCCGGTCACCGAACCAGCCCGGCAGCACCTTGTTGAGCACCACCGCCCCCAGCGGGAACTTCCGGTCCCGCAGCGCCTCGATGAAGAACTCGGCCTCCCGCACCGGCGCCGCCTCCAGGGTCGACACCACCACGAACGTCGTGCGCTTGTCCGACAGCGTGCGGGTCACGGCCCGGGCCCGTTCCACGAAGCCGTCGTACATCGTCTGGAACAGCAGGAAGAACTCGGCGATGTCCTGCAGGAACTGCGAGCCCAGGATGCGGTCGGCCGCCGTGTAGAACGGCTTGGACGCCAGGGTGAACACCCGGCTGCGGGCCGGGACCGTCAGCCACCGCAGCAGCCGCGACGAGAAGAAGTCGGCCATCCGGTCGGGCGCTTCCAGGAAGTCGATGGCGTTGCGGGTCGGCGGCGTGTCCACGACGATCAGGTCGTAGCGGCCGGAGGCGTGGATCTCGTAGAGGCGCTCCATGGCGATGTAGTCGTGGCTCTGCACGAACCGGCCGGTGATGTTCTCGTACAGCGGATTGGCCAGGATGGCGTCGCGGGTGGCGTCGTCGGGGGCGTGGCTGCGCACCAGCTCGTCCCACGACTGCTTGGTGTCGAGCATCGCCGCCCACAGCTCGCCCCGGGGCTCGACGCCGGCGGCGGTGAACAGCTTCGGCGGCACCCGGGTCTCGACGTTGCCGAACCGCTCGAGCCCCAGCGCGCTGGCCAGGCGGCGGGCCGGGTCGACGGTGATGACCAGGACCTTGCCGCCGAGGTGGGCGGCCGCCATCGACGCGGCCGCCGCCGCCGTCGTGGTCTTGCCGACGCCGCCGGACCCGCAGCAGATGACGATCTCCTTGGCGGCCAGCAGCGACTCGAGCGAGGCCACGGCGCTCAGTACCCCAGCTCCGCGCCGAGCGACTCGGCGATCTGGCGGGTGGCGCGGACGCCGTGGGTCCGCTGGAACAGCTCGGGGACGTAGAGCAGCTCGACGCCCGGCAGGCCGGCCCGCAGCGCGCCCAGGTGCTCGGCCCGGGTCCGGCGCAGCCGCACGGCCAGCTCGGCCCCGTCGAGGACCGGCCCGGTGGCGTCGCCCACGGCCCCGGCCAGGGCGGCGACCGGGGCGGGCTCGCGGAGGGCCCGGAACACCGCCTCGTCGCTGCGGGTGAACAGCTCGGGCAGCACCCGGTTGACCACCACCGAGGCGACGTCCACCGGGGTCTCGGTGCGCAGCCGCTCGGTCAGCTCCAGCGTCTCGGTGACCGGCATCTCCTCCGGCGTCGACACGATCACGACCCCGGTCTGGGCCGGGTCGCGGAGGATGTCGAGCATCCAGCCGGTCTGGTCGCGCACCTTGCCCACCTGCACCAGGTCGCCGATGGCGGCGGGGGCGGCGAGCTGGGCCACGATGTGGCCCGACGCGGGGGCGTCGACCACCACGAGGTCGTAGTGGTCCTCGCGGACCTCGTAGCAGAGCTTGCCCACGACCAGGATCTCCTTGACCCCGGGGGCGGCGTTGGCCACGAAGTCGAACGTCCGGGCCAGAGGCCCCATCCGGGCCAGGAGCGGCAGCCTCAGCTGGAGGCGCAGGTACTCCTTGAGCGAGGCCTCGGTGTCCATGGACATGGCCCACAGATCGGGGGCGATCTCCCGCTCCTCGAACTTGGTGGGACCGGTCTCGAACGCCCCGGCGAGGTTGCCCTTGGCGTCGACCTCGCACAGCAGCGTGCGCCGCCCGTGGGACGCGGCCAGCTGCCCGAGCGCGGCGGCGATCGTCGTCTTGCCGACCCCGCCCTTGCCGGTGACGAACAGCAGCCGGCGGTCGAGCAGGGCGGAGGGCATGGGGCGGGGCCGATGCGGGGGCGGGTCAGCCGCCGAAGCCGATGCGCCGGCCCTTCTCGCTGGACCCGATCTCGACGTACGCGACCTTGTCGACCGGGATGCCGTACTGGCGGCCCCGCCGGTCGGTCAACCACAGCGTGCCGCCGTCGGCGAAGGCCTTGTCGATGTGCTCGCGCACGGCGTCACTGTCGGTGTCCTCGGCCAGCAGCACCTCGAGCTCCTTGGGCGAGCTCTTCACCCCGATGCGGACGTCCACGTGATCCTCCTGTGTCAGGCGGGCGCCATGCTACGGGCTGGTCCCCTCCATCTCCGACACGGACGCCGGATCGGCGTGCCCGGGATCGGCCGGATCGGCCGGATCGGCGGTGCTCGGCGGCCCACAGCGGGTGCGTCTCGGCGGCCCAGCTGCGCGAGACGCTGCCCCGCACCATGCCCCGCAGCGCCATGCGGTCGCTCACGCCCATGAGGATGTGGCCGGTGACGACGATCCAGGTGGCGATGGCGGTCCAGTCGTGGACGAAGGTGGCGCCGGTCCGGTACTCGACCGGGAACGGCTCGAACCAGCGCATCATCGACCCGGTGGCCAGCATGATCGGGATCATCCCGGCCATGAACGCCCCGTTGAACTTCTGCCCGGCGTTGAACTTGCCGACCTGGTCGCGGGCGTCCCGGCCCCGGGACAGCAGCCAGCGGCGGTCGGCCCTGGTCCAGCGGGCGAGGCGGCGGAACTCGCCCCGGATCTCCCGCCGCCAGCGGCCCGCGTAGGCCAGGACCAGCGGCACGGGCATGGCCAGCCCGGCGATGACGTGGGTGTCCTTGACCAGGTTGCGGCGGCCGACGATGGCGCTGAGCGGGCCGACGTAGAGGACGAGGCCCGTCAGGGCGCAGGTCAGGATGCAGACGGCCGTGGCCCAGTGCAGCGCCCGGGTGGCCCGGCCGAACCGGTCGATCACGACGTCGGCGCGTCGTCGCGCCCGTTGGAGCGGCCGACCCAGGCGTCGACGTCGTAGCCCCGGACCTCCCAGTAGCCCTCGTGGAGGGCGTCGACGACCTCGATGCGCTCCAGCCACTTGAGCGACTTGTAGCCGTACATCGGGCCGACGTAGAGCCGGACGGGGCCGCCGTGCTCGCGGGTCACCGGCCCGTCCTGCATGCGGTGGGCGGCGATGACGTCGTCCCGGCGGGCCTGGTCGAGCGTGAGGCTCTCGGTGTAGGCGCCGTCGAAGGACCAGATGCGCAGGTGGGTGGCCTGGTCGCTGACGCCGGCCTCGTCGAGCAGGGCCGACAGCCGGACCCCGGTCCAGGGGACGTCGGCGACCCGCCAGCCGGTCACGCACTGGAAGTCGAGCTCGAGGTCGGTCTGCGGGCGGTCGAGCAGGTCGTCGTAGCTGAGGCTGAGGGGCCGCTCGACCAGGCCGTCGACCGTGAGGCGGTACTCGTCGGTGGTGCGCTCGGGCAGGTGGCCGGTGACGGTGTAGATGCGGAAGCGCCCGGCGGTGGGCAGGAACGAGGACACCCCGGTCGGGTCGTTCTGGGTGAGCGGCCGCAGGGTGCGCTCGAGCCGGGACTGGATGGCGTCGCCGAACACGACGCCGACCGTCCCGAGCCCGAGCATGCCGAGGACGATGCGCCTGCCGATCGGGGTGCCGGCGGGCAGTTCCGTGGCCACGACCCGAGGCTACGCCCGCCGGTCCCCGGATGCCCTGGTGGGCCCGGCGAGTTTCGCGCTCCGTAACCCCCTGCCGGTTTGTCGTCTCTCACCGCGGATATCCGCGGTGAGAGACGACAGACGGGTCAGCGGAGGTGGTCGGCCAGCTTGGCCAGGCGGTCGTCCCAGCGGCGGCCGGCCTCGCCGGCCCAGGCCGCCAGGCCGTCGAGCGGCTCGGTGCGGGCCACGAACCGGGTCTCGCGGCCGGACCGCTCGGCGGCCACGAGGCCCGCGTCCCGCAGGAGCGCCAGGTGCTTGGCCACGGCCTGCCGGCTGACCGGCAGCCCGCCGGCGAGCGCCGTGGCGGTCACGGGACCGGACTCGGCCACGGCCCGCAGCACCTCGCGGCGGGTGGCGTCGGCCAGGGCGGCGAAGAGCGCGTCGGGAGGCTCAGGCGACGGCGACACGGGCACCGGCGCCCACGCACGCGATCTCCAGGCCGACGAGGCGGGCGGCCCACAGGGTGCGCAGGCGGGCCCGGGCGGCCGACAGCGCGACCGGCGTTCGTCCGTCCCGGTTTCCGGTACGGACGGACGCCAGAGTGGTCAGCCGCTCCGTGACGACCAGGCGGGTGCGGCCGCCGTCGAGCGGGGCCAGCACGACCGAGACCGTGGAGGCGTCGCCCTCGTCGCCGGGCCGCCACCACGTCCACACGAGGCGCTCGCCCGGGGCGGACTCGTCGACCCGCACGTGGCGGGACCGGGCGTCCTCGTCGTCGAGCCAGTCCGCCCGCGCCGCGGGGTCGGCCACGGCCTGCCACACGTCCTCCACGGGGGCGTCGAGGTCCACGCTCCGGGTCACCTGGTCGTCCATAAGCGCAACTCTACAGTTGCGCGTCGGCCCCGCCACCCCTACGCTCGATGTGCAACCACATGGTTGCACGAACGGAGGACCGACGAACCGTGCTCATCCCCACCGTCATCGAGACCACCAACCGGGGCGAACGGGCCTACGACATCTACTCCCGCCTGCTGCGCGAGCGCATCGTGTTCCTCGGCAGCGCGCTGGACGAGAGCGTGGCCAACCTGATCATCGCCCAGCTCCTGCACCTCGAGGGCGAGGACATGGACCGGCCGGTCAACCTCTACATCAACTCGCCCGGGGGCGACATGACCGCCCTGTTCGCCGTGTACGACGCCATGCAGTTCATGGGCCCGCCGGTCCACACCGTGTGCGTCGGTCAGGCGTGCTCGGCCGCCGCCGTGCTGCTGGCCGCCGGCGCCGAGGGCCACCGCTCGGCGCTGCCCAACGCCCGCATCCTCATCCACCAGCCCCACGGCGGCGCCCAGGGCCAGTCGTCGGACATGGAGATCGCCGTGCGGGAGATGGTCACGATGCGCGAGCGCATGGTCGACATCCTCACCGAGCGCACGGGCCAGCCCCGCGAGCGCATCGAGACCGACATCGACCGCGACTACATCCTCCGCGGCGAGGAGGCCGTGGCCTACGGCCTCGTCGACGAGGTCATCGCCCACCGCAAGCCCCGCCCGGTCCCGGTCCCCGGCTTCCACAAGCCCGAGGACGAGAGCGCGGCCGCCACGGGCTAGCCGATGCGCAGCTCGGAGTGGTAGCGGCGGGTGGGGGCGAGCTCGACGTCGACGCGCTCGGCGATGCGGGCGAAGACCTCGGCCGCCTCGCCGTCGGGCTCGGTGACCACGATCGGGCGGCCGGAGTCGCCGCCCTCCCGCAGCAGCGGGACCAGCGGCACCTGGCCGAGCAGCGGCACGTCCAGCCGGGCGGCCAGGTCGGCGCCCCCGCCCGCCCCGAACAGCTCGTAGCGCTTGCCGTCGTCGCCGGTGAACCAGGACATGTTCTCGATGACGCCCTTGACCTCGAGGTTCACCTTCTGCGACATGAACGCGGCCCGCTGCGCCACGCGCTGGGCGGCCGGCTGCGGCGTCGTGACCACGTAGACCTCGGACCGGGGCAGGAACTGCGACAGGCTGAGCGAGATGTCGCCCGTGCCCGGGGGCAGGTCGACCACCAGGAAGTCGGGCTCGTCCCAGAACACGTCGGTGAGGAACTGCTCCAGCGCCTTGTGCAGCATCGGGCCCCGCCAGATGACCGGCTGGTCCTCGGCGGCGAAGAACCCCATGGAGATGCAGCGCACGCCGTGCGCCTCCGGCGGGACCAGCATCTGGTCGATGACCACCGGCGCGTGCTGGACGCCCAGCATGCGCGGGATCGAGAAGCCCCACACGTCGGCGTCGACCACGGCCACGTCCCGGCCCCGCCGGGCCAGGGCGACGGACAGGTTGGTCGTCACCGACGACTTGCCCACCCCGCCCTTGCCCGACGCCACCAGCAGCACCCGCGTCTTGCTGCCGGGGTCGGCGAAGGGGATCTCCCGGCCCTCGGCGTGGCCGTGGGCCTGCTGGCTGCCGGCGGTGGCCGCCGGGTCGCCGTGGAGCTTGGTGCGCAGCGCGGCCCGCTCCTCGTCGGTCATCACGGTGAAGTCGAGGTCGACCGCGTCGATGCCGTCGAGGGCGACCACGGCGGTGGTGACCCGGTTCTGGATCTCGTTGCGCAGCGGGCAGCCGGCGACGGTCAGCGCGATCGTGACCCCGACCCGTGGGGCCGCGATCTCGACCCGCCGGACCATGTCCAGGTCGACGATGCTGCGGTGCAGCTCGGGGTCCTGGACCGGGCGGAGCGCGTCGACGACCTGGGCTTCGGTGACGGGCAATTGGTGCTCCCGGGGATTAGCACTACGGAGATAGGTAGAATACCGGCCGTGGACCGGCCACCCCTCTCCCCGACGGATTTCGCCTCGGTGGTGACGGCCATCACGTCGGCCTTCGGCGACCCCACCCGCCGGGCCATCTACCTGTTCGTGCACGAGCACCCCGACGGGGTCACCGCCGCCGCGGTCGCCGAACGGTTCGAGCTGCACCCCAACGTCGCCCGCCACCACCTCGACAAGCTGGTGTCCGGCGCCTACGTCGAGGTCGCCATCGCCCGCCCGCCGGGCAGCGGCGCCGGCCGGCCCTCCAAGCGCTACCGGGTCAGCGCCCCCGAGATCGTCCTCGAGCTGCCCCTGCGCCACGACGACGTGCTGGTCGAGCTGCTGGGCCGGGCCCTCGCCGAGCTGGGCGAGGAGCGGGCCGAGCGCCTCGCCGAGGAGGTCGGCGTCGACTACGGCCGGGCCATGGCCTCGTCGATGTCGCCGGGGTCCGACTCCCACCGCTCGTTCCAGTCCGCCCTCCACGTGGTGGCCGACGCCCTCACCGCCCACGGCTTCGCCGCCCACGCCGAGCAGCACGGCGAGCAGCTCCGCATCGTGAGCGAGCACTGCCCCTTCGGCGGTGCCGCCATCGAGCACCCCGTCATCTGTGCGGTCGACCGCGGCATGGTCCAGGGCATGCTCGAGTCGCTGTACGGGCACGACCTCGTCGCCGAGACCGCGCTGTCGCTGCCCACGGGCGGCCGGCGCTGCGAGACCGCGGTGACGCACTAACGCCAAGAACGGCGGGACGGCAGCCGCCCCCATCCCCTCCCCCCCGGGCGGCTGCCGACCGCCCGCCACGTCCCTCTAGCGTGGCGGGAGTGCGGTCCTACCTCGACCACGCCTCGACGTCGCCGCTGCGGCCCGAGGCCCGAGCGGCGATGGTCGCCTGCCTCGACGTCACCGGCGACCCCGGCCGCATCCACGCCGAGGGCCTGACCGCCCGGGTGGCGGTCGAGGAGGCCCGGGCCCGCGGTGGCGGACCTCGCGGGCGCCCGGCCGCGCGAGGTCGTGTTCACCAGCGGGGCCACCGAGGCCATCGCCGCCGCCTGCTGGGGCGCGGCCGGCCGGGGCTCCCACCAGGTGGTCCCCGCCGTCGAGCACTCGGCCGTGCGCCAGGCCGCCGCCCGCCACGGGGACGTGACGGTCGTCCCGGTCGACGGGCGGGGGCGGGTGGCGGTCGACGACCTGGTGTCGGCCATCCGGCCCGGCGAGACGGCGCTGGTCCACCTCCAGTGGGGCAACCACGAGGTCGGGACCACCCAACCGGTCGTCGAGGCGGTGGCCGCGTGCCGGGAGCGGGGGGTCCTCGTCCACGTCGACGCCGCCCAGGCCCTCGGGCGGGTGCCGGTGGCGTTCCGCGACCTGGGCGCCGACCTGGTCTCGGTCAGCGCCCACAAGCTGGGGGGACCGGCCGGCGTCGGGGCGCTGCTGGTCCGCCAGGGGCTGCGGCTGCCGCCGCTGCTCGTCGGCGGCGACCAGGAGCGGGCCCGCCGCGCCGGCCTGGAGAACGTGGCCGGGATCGCCGGGTTCGGCGCCGCCTGCGCCGCGGTGGCCGGCCGGGTCGAGGACGAGGGCGGCGAGCAGCGCCGGCTCACCGGGCGGATCCTGGCGGCGCTCGGGAGCCCGGGTCTCGACGGCCTGACCGTCTACGGCGACCCGGACGGCCGCCTGCCGCACATCGTGTGCCTCGGGGTGGCGGGCATCGAGCCCCAGGCCGTCCTGCTCGGGCTCGACCGGGCGGGGGTCGCCGCCCACTCGGGCAGCGCCTGCTCGTCCGAGTCGCTGGAGCCCTCGCCGGTGCTGGAGGCCATGGGGGTCGACGCCCACCACAGCCTGCGGCTGTCGGCCGGCTGGTCGACCACGGACGCGGACGTCGACCGCCTGCTGGACGCGCTCCCCCGGGTTCTCGCCGACCTCCGGGCCCTCGGCCGGTAGCCTCGGCCCGTGCCTCGCGACCCACGTCACCCCCGCCACCGCCGACGGTGAGGCTCTACGTCATCCGCCACACGCACGCCGGCCACCGGTCGTCGTGGGACGGTCCCGACGACCTGCGCCCGCTCAGCACCCGCGGGCGGCGCCAGGCCGCCGCCATCGCCGACCACCTGGCGTCCGCCGGCATCAGCCGGCTGGTGAGCAGCGACTCGGTCCGCTGCGTGCAGGCCCTCGAGCCGCTCAGCGACCGCACCGGCGTGGCGATCGAGGTCGACCGGCGGCTGCGCGGAGGGGACCTCGGGCGAGGACGCGCTCGAGCTGGCCGGCGAGCTGCGCAAGGAGCACGAGGCCGCCGCCGTGTGCAGCCACGGCGACGTGATCCCCGACCTCCTGCGCATCCTCAAGTCGACCACCGCCCGGTTCAAGGACCCGCTGCAGTGGCCCAAGGGCTCGACGTGGGTCCTCACCTGGGACGGCGAGCGCTGGTCCCGGGCGCGGTACATCCCCCCGCCCGAGGTGTGATCCGTCAGGCACGGCCACGCCGGGGACCCGGTCCTCGGTGACGAACCGGGCGAACGTCGAGATCGGCGCCTCGGATGTTTGTCGTCTCCACCGCGGATATCCGCGGTCGAGACGACGAACGCGGGGTCAGGGGACGCCGAGGCGCTCGCGCAGCGGGGCCGTCAGCTCGCGGAACTCGGGGGGCGGGTCGAGGGCGTCGAGGCGCTCCAGCTCCAGGCGGGCCGTGTCCGGGCGCCCGAGCCGGTCGAACACCACGGCCAGGAACGCGTGGGTGGCCGGGTAGCCGGCGTCGAGCTCGGCCGCCTCCACCAGCGTGACGACGCCCTCGGCGTCGCCGGACTGCCACTGGAACCAGCCCTTGAACGTCATGGCCTCGACGTTGCCGGGCTGGTCGGCCAGCACCTCGTCGTAGGCGGCGACCGCGCCCTCGTAGTCCCCCTGCTGGGCCAGCGCCAGCGCCCCGTCGAGCCGGGCCCGGGTGGTCTCCCGGACGTCGCCGGTGATGGTGTCGCCCGCCTCCCGGCGGCCGGCGGCCTGGGCCACGACCACGCCCGCCACCACGGCGAACGCCCCCACCGCCGCCACCACCACGACGAGCCGCCGCCAGCGCCGGGGCGGCCGGGCGGCCGCCATGCGGGCGCGGTGCGAGTCGATCGAGCGGATGGTGCGGGCCGCCCGGGCCGTGTAGTCGTCCTTCAGCGTCTCGTAGTCGGTGTCGTCGACGTCGCCGGCCTCGTGCTCGCGCTCGAGGTCGTCGAGCGAGCGCAGCAGGAAGGCGCGCTCCTCCTCCAGCGCGGCGAGGGCGTCGGGGTCGAGCGGGCGCCGGGTCGTGGTCACGACGACCGCCGGGCCGCCTCGACCAGCGCGCGGTCGGCGTCGGTGGCCCGGGCGCCGCCGCCGCTCCGCCACCGGCGGAACGTGAACGCCAGCCCCGCCACCGCCACCACCAGCATCACGACCGGCAGCGTCCACACCAGGCTCGACACCCCCGACCGGCCCGGCGTGAGCAGCACCCGCTCGCCGTAGGCGGCGGCCAGCTCGTCGCGGATCTCCGCGTCGGTCGCACCCTCGGCGATGCGGGTCTCGATGACCGACCGGATGCCCAGCGACGCCGGCGAGTCCGAGTCGGCCACGGACTGCCCGTCGCACTGCGGGCACGCCACCGTCTCGGCCAGGCGACCGGGCCCGGTCGTCGTCGGTGCGCGCCGGCGGCTTCGCCACGACCCCGACGATCAGCGCCACCGCCAGCACCACCCCCAGGGTCAGCCAGCCCACGGCCCGCCAGCGGGTGGTCGACGCGGTCACGGCCGGCCCGCGGCCGCGTCGGCCGCCTCGGTGATCGTGGCGATCGCGTCGTCCAGCCCGGCCTGGGTGACGCCGCCGGTGAACTTGGCCGCGACGCGGCCCGTCGGGTCGACCAGGTAGGTCTCCGGCACCTTGACCACGCCGAAGTCGACGGGGGCGCGGCCGTCCTCGTTGAGCATCACCGGCCACTCGCCGCCGTTCTCGGCGAAGAAGTCGGTGATGGCCGTCTCGGTGTCCCGGTAGACGACGCTGACCAGGGCCACGTCGCCGGCCGCCCGGTGCGCCTCCTCGAAGTCGATCAGCTCGGGGTGCTCCACCCGGCACGGCGCGCACCAGGTGGCGAAGAAGTTGACGACCACCCAGCGGCCCCGCTGGGCGTCGATGTCGAAGCTGCCGCCGTCGAGCGTCTCGCCCGCCAGCGCCGGCACCGTCCTGCCCACCAGCGGGCTCTCGGACCGGCGCTCGCTGGCCGGGTCGCTCGTGGCCAGGACCGCCACGAACGCCACCGCCAGCAGGGCGACCACGACCGACACGATCAGGCCGGTGCGGCGCCGGGTGGGCGGGGCGTCGGCGACGTCGTCGCCACCGGTGTCGTCGACGACGTCGGTCATGGTCGCCCACCTCCACCTTCTCGGCGGGCCGGGGCTCGGCCTCGGGGCCGGGCGCCTCGTCCACGGCCGCGGGCGGCGTCGCCACGGGCGCGGACACGGGGTCGACCGGGTTGCGGCGCCGGCCCGGGAACGCGGCCAGCGCCGTGCCGGCCGCCATGACCAGGCCACCGATCCAGAGCCACATGACCAGCGGCTGCACCACCACCAGCAGGCCGATCGTCTCGCCCGCGTCGCCCTCCGGGGCCCGGACCAGCGACAGGAAGACGTCCTCGCGCCAGCTGGTGGCCACCGACGGGGTCCCGATCGACTGCTCGGTGCCGAGGAAGCGGTTGATGGCCGGCTCGTGGACCTCGCCGTCGACGCTGACCCGGGCCCGCACCGACGTCTTGTTGGACGACTCGACGGTGCGGGGGCCCAGGTAGGTGATCTCGTGGCCGGCCACCGAGGCGGTGTCGCCCACCTCCATCGTCAGCTCGCGCTCGCGGTCGTAGCTGCCGGACGCGGCCAGCGCCACGGCGATCAGCACCACGCCGATGTGGACGACCATGCCGCCGTTGGTGCGGCCCACCAGGCCCCGCCACCCCTGGCGCCGGGTGGCGAGCACGACCTGGCGGACGGCGGCCCCCGCCGCGAACCCGCCGAGGCCGAAGGCCAGCAGCGGCGACAGGCCCCGGGCGCCGGCGACCACGGCCACCACGACGGCCGCGGTGCCGGCCCAGGCGGGCCAGAACAGGCGCTGGGCCAGCAGCTCGCCCGACGCCTTGCGCCACGGCAGCACCGGCGCCACCGCCATCAGGAACAGCAGCGCCAGCCCGATCGGCACGGTCATGCGCTCGAAGTACGGGGCCCCGACCGACAGCTGGTCGCCGTTCGCCGCCTCGACCACGAGCGGGAACACGGTGCCCAGCAGGACCACGAACGCGAACGCCGCGAACAGCACGTTGTTGGCGAGGAACGCGCCCTCCCGCGACACCGGCGAGTCGATGCGCCCGGGCGCCCGCAGGCGGTCGCCCCGCCAGCCGATCAGCCCGAGCGTCACCGCCACGGTGAGGCCGAAGAACGCCAGCAGCCACGCCCCGATCGACCCCTCGGTGAAGGCGTGCACCGACGCGATGACGCCCGACCGGGTCAGGAACGTGCCGAGGATGGTGAGGCTGAACGTGGCGCACAGCAGCGACAGGTTCCAGACCCGCAGCATCCCCCGCCGCTCCTGCACCATCACCGAGTGCAGGTAGGCGGTGCCGGTCAGCCACGGCAGCAGCGACGCGTTCTCGACCGGGTCCCAGCCCCAGTAGCCGCCCCAGTTGAGGACCTCGTAGCTCCACCAGGCGCCGAGCACGATGCCGAGCGTGAGGAAGCCCCAGGCGAACAGCGTCCAGCGGCGGGTCTCCAGCAGCCAGCCCTCGCCGACCCGGCCGGTCACGAGCGCCGCCACGGCGAACGCGAACGGCACGGTGAACCCGACGTAGCCCAGGTAGAGCATGGGCGGGTGGATCGCCATCAGCGGGTGGTTCTGCAGCAGCGGGTTGGGGCCCGGCCCGTCGAAGCCGACCGGCGGGTCGAACGTCGTGAACGGGTTGGCCGGGAACAGCAGCAGGGCGAAGAAGAAGGCGCTCACGGCCAGCAGCGTGAGCATCGCCCACCCGACCAGCGGGTCGTCGAGGCGACGGCGGAACTTGTGGACGACCAGCGTCATGTAGCCGCACAGCACCAGCACCCACAGCAGGATCGAGCCCTCCAGCGCGCCCCACAGCGTGGCCACGTTGTAGAGCGCCGGGGTGCGGGTGCTGCCGTTGTCGGCGACGTACTGCACGGTGAAGTCGCGGGTGATGAGCGCCCGCTCCATGGCGACCACGGCGATGACGGCGCCGAGCAGGCACAGCAGCACGTACGACCGGCCGACGACGATGAGGTGCAGCCGGCGCCGGGCCAGCGCCACCGCCAGCGTGACGACGCCGCCGATCGACGCCGCCAGGCCGAGCACCACGCCCGCCGTCCCCAGGGTGTTGTTCATCCGCCGCCCTGCTCGGCCTGGGACGTGCGGGTCTCGTAGTCCTCCTGGGACTCGTAGCTCTCGTCGTGCTTGACCAGGATGCGGTCACCGGCGAAGACGTCGGCGCCCTCGACCCAGTGGCCCTCGATGACCACCGGGATGCCCGGCCGGAACAGGTCGGGCGGGCTGCCCTCGTGCTCGACGTCGACCCCGACCTCGTTGAACACCACGGTGAAGCGGAGCACGCCGTCCGCCTCGACCGGCTCGCCGGTCACGGTGCCCTGGAGGCGGAACCGCTTGGTGCCGAGGCTGTCGCGCTGGGCCACGGCCTCGTCGGCGTTGCGGAAGTAGAGCGACGCGTCGGACAGCCCCTTGTAGGCCAGCGCGCCGACGCCGAGCACGACGACGGCGAACACGGCCAGCGGCAGCCAGCGCCGGCGGGACCGCCGGCGGCGCGGCCGGGCCGGGGCGTCGCCGTCGCCGCCGTCGCCCGCGTCGACGGCGTCGGGATCGAGCGCGCGGGGCTCAGCTCCACCGGCGCTCCCCCGCGGGGACCTGGCGCGACAGCTTGCGGCCCCGGCGCACGACGGCGAGCGCGTAGCCGCCGACGAGGGCGAACGTGCCGATCCAGGCGGCGGCGACGTAGCCGGCGTGGGTCATGGCGATCATCGGGCCACCTCCTCGGCCTCGGCCCGGCGCCGCGGCCAGGGCGTCGTCCAGGTCGAGGCGGTCGACCTGCTGGGTCAGCCACGCCACCCGGAACCGGTGGACCATCAGCCACGCGAAGATCAGGCCGAAGGCCAGGAACCCGACCATCAGGGCCACCAGCATGTCGCCCTCGATGGTGGGGTCGATGCGGGTCAGCGTCGAGCCCTGGTGCAGGGACCGCCACCACTCCACCGAGCGGTTCACGATCACGACGTTGGGCACCAGCAGCAGGCCGAGCACCGCGGCCCGGGACGAGCGCGCGTCCGGGTCGAGGTCGAGGCGGCGCAGCGCCAGGTAGCCCACGAGCAGGGCCGTGAGCACGGCCGTCGACGTCAGGCGGGCATCCCAGGTCCAGTAGGTGCCCCACGTCGGGCGACCCCACAGCGAGCCGGTGCCGAGCGTGACGACCGCGAACACGAGGCCGACCTCGGCGCCGGCCTCGGCCAGCGCGTCCCAACCGGCGGTGCGCTTCCACAGCCACAGGCCCGAGGCCACGGTCGTGAGGAAGCAGCCGACGTAGAGGTAGGTGGCCGACGGCACGTGCACGTACATGAGGCGCACGGCGTCGTCCATCTCGACGTCGGCCGGCGACACGACGAGGCCGTACAGCACCAGCAGGGCGGTCGAGGCGAGGGCCAGCAGGCCGAGGATCCGGGTGCCCCGGGACCCGGTCGAGGCCGGCGCCGGGTCACCGGCGGGCGCGGCCCCGTGCTGGTCGGGGGCGGTCCCGGCGCCGCTGCCGGGTGAGGTTGTGGCGGTCACGAGCCCTCCAGGAGCGTGCCGTAGGCGAGTGCCCCGGCGACCGAGTAGAGAATGGCGAAGACGGCGAGCAGGCCGCACCACGGCCAGCCGTCGGCGGGCGCCCCGCCGAGCGCTGCCTCGAACGCGCGGGTGGCACCGATGAGGACCGGCGCCAGCACGGGGAGCAGCAGCAGGGGGAGCAGCGTCTCGCGCACCCGCAGGCCGCTGACCAGGGCGCCGTACAGCGTACCGGTCGCGGCCACGCCCACCGTCGCCGCCACGCAGGTTGCGACCAGCAGTCCGACGCCGGCGGGCTCGGCGCCGTAGAGGACGATCACCCCGAAGCCGAGCAGGGCCTCCAGGGCCAGCAGCTCGGCCGCCACGGCCAGGGCCTTGCCGCAGAACACCCCCGCCGGCTCCAGGGCCGAGAGGCGCAGTGCGTCCCGGACCCCCTCGGCCTCGTCCAGCGCCGCGCTGCGGGCCACGGCCAGCAGCGCCGAGAACAGCACCGTCACCCAGTAGAGGCCGGGCGTGGCCCGCTCCAGGGTCTGGCGGGCGGGGTCGAGGGCGAACGCGAACAGCACGAGCACCAGCAGCGCGAACGGGGCGACCTGGTGCAGCGCCACCCGGCTGCGGGCCTCGACCCGCAGGTCCCGGCCGGCCACGAGCGCGGCGTCACGCCACATGGGACACCGTGCCTTCGGCCGGCGCCGGGGACCGGGCCGCGCCCGGGTCGGGGGGCGCGGTCTCGCCGGCGCCGGTGGTGCCGGCCGTCAGGGCGACGACCCGGTCGGCCAGGGCCTCGGCCCGGTCCAGCTCGTGGGACGACAGCACGACCGTGGCCCCCTGGCCGACCGCCTGGCGGAGCAGGCCGTCGAGCAGGTCGCGGGCGTCGTTGTCGAGGCCGGCGTGGGGCTCGTCGAGCAGCCACAGCTCCGGGCGGCGGGCCAGCAGGCACGCCAGCGACGCCCGGCGGCGCTGCCCGGCGGACAGCCGGGTGACCGGGCACGTCGCGCAGCCGGCCGGCCAGGCCGACCAGGTCCAGCGCGGCGTCGATGTCGCTCCGCCCGGCCCGGCACGCCCGCCCCCAGAACGTGACGTTGTCGGCCACGGTCAGGTCCTCGAACAGGCGCGCTGGCGTGGCCGAGGAGCCCGACGCGGCGGCGCACCGCCCGGGCCTCGGCCGGCAGGGGGTGGCCGAGCACGACCGCCTCGCCCCGCACCGGCGGGACCAGCCCCGCCAGGACGCGCAGCAGCGTGGTCTTGCCTGCACCGTTCGGACCGCGGAGGAGGACGATCTCGCCGCGCACCACGTCCAGGTCGATGCCGGCGAGTGCGGGGAATCGCCCGAGCAGCGCGACGGTGGCGCGGAGGTGGACGACCGGCTCCATGGAACGACGCGAGGCTACTGACCGGGGCCGAAACCCACCAAGACGGCGCCGCGGTGCTCGCTGTCGGGGTCGGTCGCCACTCTCGGTACTCTCCCCCGGTGCGTTTGGCGAAGGTCCTCGGCGCGGTGGGGCGCGTGTGCATCACCGCGGGCGTCCTCATCCTGCTGTTCGTCGCCTACCAGCTGTGGGGCACGGGCATCCGCGAGGCGCAGGCCCAGCGGTCGCTGGAGGACGAGTTCGAGCAGAGCCTGGAGGAGGCCGACCCGACGCCGGGCTCGACCTCGACGACCGAGCCGGACGGCGCCGCCCCCGACCACGAGCGACGCCGCGCCGCCGCCGCCCCCGCCCGCCGACGGCGACGCCATCGCCCAGCTGCGGATCCCCGCCATCGGCGTGGACAAGATCGTGGTCGAGGGGGTGGAGGTGAGCGACCTCAAGAAGGGGCCGGGCCACTACCCGGGCTCCCCGCTGCCGGGCCAGCCGGGCAACGCCGCCATCGCCGGCCACCGCACGACCTACGGCGCCCCGTTCAACCGGCATCGACGAGCTGGAGACCGGCGACGAGATCC
The DNA here is from genome assembly GCA_963759225.1 of uncultured Acidimicrobiales bacterium. Classification (GTDB taxonomy): domain Bacteria; phylum Actinomycetota; class Acidimicrobiia; order Acidimicrobiales; family VFJN01; genus ZC4RG19. The sequence goes on from CAVWYL010000027.1 coordinate 99,536, forward strand.
TGGTCACGACCGTGCAGGGCAGCTTCCGCTACGAGGTGCGCGAGCAGCTCATCGTCGAGCCCGACCAGGTCGAGGTGCTCGACGACTTCGGCGACGACCGGCTCACCCTCACCGCCTGCCACCCCAAGTACTCGGCCCGCCAGCGCATCGTCGTCGTCGCCTCGCTCGTGGGCCCGGCCGCCCCGGCGCCCGAGACCCCGCCCGCCACCACCACCCCGCCCGAGGACGACGGGACCGACGAGCAGGCGTCGTCGGAGACCCTCGACGCCGGCCTCGGCGGCGAGCGGGCCTCGGCCTGGCCCGCGGTCCTGCTCGCCGTGGCGTGCGCCCTGATCTGGGTGGCGGCCTGGCTCCTCGGCCAGCTGTGGCGCAAGTGGCCGGCCTACCTGGTGTGCCTCCCGCTGTTCCTCGTGGTGCTGTTCTTCTTCTTCGAGGAGTTCTCCCGCCTGCTCCCCGCGAACTTCTAGCCCGCTAGTCCTCCACCTGGGTCAGCTCCAGGTGGCGGTAGACGAACTGGGTGAAGGCCAGGTTGAGCTCGGCGGCGTGGTCCTTGAGCAGGTCGACGCCGTGGACGCGGCCCGGGGCGCAGAACTCCGGTGGCGACCAGAGCTTGTACTCGGCCACCAGGCCGGCGGCGACGGCGGCGTCGATGCCCGCCTTGGTGAGGTTCCAGTCGACCGCCAGGTCGTTGGTGCAGTGGGCGTCCATCGTCGGCGCGTCGCCCGGGCCGATGTCGGCCACCGGCGGGTAGTTCGGGTCGAGCTGGCCGTAGGCCGCGCCCGAGTAGACCACCGCGGCGCCGATCGCCGACGACTCGGTGAGCGGGTTGCTGGTGCCGGGATCGTGGGCGTTGTAGGCCAGGTTGAGCGCGGTGACCGCGCCGGCGGACGAGCCCGAGGCCGCGATGTCGTCCGGGTCGATCTGCAGGGCGTCGGCGTTGTGGCGCAGCCAGCGGACCGCGGCCTGGGCGTCGTGCTGCGCCGCCCGGATGGCGTCGAGGCACTGCTGCTTCTCGGTCTCCGGCACCGACTGCCCGTCCTGGATGTTCTGGCACAGGTTGTCCTGGTCGAGCCGGTAGTTGATGGTCACGGCCACGTAGCCGCGCCGCGCCCACCGGGCCGCCTGGGTGCTGCCGGCCGACTTGTTGCCGGCCTTGAACCCGCCCCCGTGGATCCACACGATCGCCGGCCGCCGGGTCTCGGCGTCGACGGCCGGGTCCGGCATCACGACGTCGAGCAGCAGCCGCTCCATGCCGGGCGGCATCGACTGGTCGGGCAGCGGCGGCGCCTCCCCGTAGACGACGTCGGCCTGGCGCACGAGCTGCGTGTCGGTGAAGTAGGTGTCGTCGATGTAGCGGCCCTCACCCGGCTCGCAGCCGGCCAGGCCCACGAGCGCGAGCGCCAAGGCGCCCGCCAGCAGTCCCCGTCCCATGCGGTGACAATGCCACGGCGGGCGTCACCGCACCGGGAAGTGCGCCCCCCGCCGCCGGCGGCCGGCCCAGGCCAGCCCGGCCCCGGCCACCAAGAGCACCGACGCCACCGTCAGCGGCGTCACCGGATCGTTGCCGGTGCGCGGCAGCCGCCGCGCCCCCGGCCCACCGGTCCCCGCACCCGTGCCCGTGCCGGTGCCGCCTCCGGCACCCGCGCCCGGCCGGGGCCACCGGGCGCGCCCGGCGCCGCGGGTCCGCCCGGCGACGGGGCCGGGCCGACCGTCACGAGGGTCACGGTCGGCGTGCTGGCCGCCCCGTCCTTGTCCACCGCCACCACCGTGATGCCGATCTCGGCGGCGACTGGCGTAGGTGTGGGTGACGGGTGGGTCCGCCGGCCCGGTCACGATGTCGTCGAACGTGCCGTCGCCCTCCCAGTCGATGCGGTACTCGAACAGCGCCGCGGCGTCGACCGGCGACGGGTCGACGGCACCCACCTTCACGGTCGCGGGCACGCCGGCCACGATCGACGGCGGCAGGTCGACGGTGGCCACCGGGGCCACGTTGGCGATCGTCACGGTGGCCGTCGCCGTGTCGACCGTCGGCCCCTCGGTCACCTCGACGGTGATCGTGATCGGACCCGCCGGGCCGTCGGCGAGGCCGACCGGGACCAGCTCGGCCGCCGTGAGCGCGGGCTGGGCGCCGGTGGCGTCGTCGAACGCGCCGTCGCCGTCGAGGTCCCAGGCGAAGGTGGCGGTCGGGCCGGCCGACGTGCCGCCGGCGTCGAGGGCCAGGTCGTCGCCCTCGTCGATGTCGTAGGGGCCGCCGGCGTCGGCCACGACGACGGGCGGCGCCGCCTCGACCGTGACGTCCGCGGTCGCCGGGGCGCTCACGCCGCCGTCCTTGTCCGTCGCCGTCACGCTCAGCGTGAACGGGCCCGCGGCCGCGTAGGCGTGGGTCACGGACGTCGCGGCCGGGCCGGGCACGACCTCGACGGGCGAGCCGTCGCCCCAGTCGATCGAGTAGGAGAACGTCGCCGCCGCGTCGACCGGCGAGGGGTCGGTGGCCGTGAGGTCGAACGTGGCCGCCACCCCCGCGACCACGACGGGCGGCGTCCCCGTCACCGCGGCGGTGGGCACGGCGTTGTCGATGGTGAGGCTGGTGGCGTCGGTGTCGACGGTCGGGCCCTCGGTCACCTCGACCTCCACGGGCAGCGCGCCCGCGGGGCCGTCGTCCAGGCCGAGGCCGGACAGCGTGGCCAGCGGCACCGTCGGAGCGATGCCGGTGGCGTCGTCGAACTGCCCGTCGCCGTCGAGGTCCCACCCGTAGGTGGCGGTCGGACCGGCGGACGTGCCGCCCGCGTCGAGCCCCAGGTCGTCGCCCTCGACGATCGTGTAGGGGCCGCCCGCGTCGGCCACCACGACCGGGGCGCAGGCGTCACGGTGACGGTGGCCGTGGCCGCGGCGCTGGTGCCGCCGTCGTCGTCGGTGGCGGTCACGCTGAGCGTCACGTCGCCGGCCGCCGCGTACGTGTGGTCGACCGTCGACGGCTGGCTCCGTCGGTCACGGTCTGCGGGGCGGAGCCGTCACCCCACGTCGACGACGTAGTCGAACCCGGCCGCGACGTCGGCGGCTGCGGGGTCGGTGGCGGTGAACGTGAACGTGGCCGGCGACCCGGCCACGACCATCGGCAGGCGCGCCGATGCCCGCCGTCGGGGCGACGTTGGTCACCGTCACCGTGGTGGCGTCGGTCTCGACGGTCGGGCCCTCGGTGACCTGCACGGTGATCGTGCGCGGCCCCGCGGGCCCGTCGCCCAGGCCGAGCGCCGCGAGCGTCGCCGCCGGGACCACCGGTTGCACGCCGGTGGCGTCGTCGAAGGCTGCGTCGCCGTCGAGGTCCCAGGCGTACGTGGCGGTCGGCCCGGCCGATGTGCCGCTGGCGTCGAGCGGCCAGGTCCGCGCCCTCGCCGGCGGTGTACGGCCCGCCCGCGTCGGGCACGACCACCGGCGGCGCGGGCAGGAAGGTCAGCGACCAGCCGTTGGCGACCGTGCCGACGTCGCCGCCGGCGTCGTCCACGACGTAGAGGCTCCAGACCCCGTTGGGGTTCGTGCCGACGAACGCCGACAGGTCGGTGGCCGCGGAGGGCACCGGCGCCGGGGCCGGCAGCGCGTCGGCCCCGGAGACGTCGGCATCGCTGACCCGGAACGAGCCGGACACCAGCGGTCCCGCCCCGGGGATGGGCGCGGCGGCGGCGTCGGCGAACGTCAGGTCCACGCCGGTGACCGGGTTCTGGCCGCCCACGTCGGACATGAGCATCACGTTCTGGCCGCCGGGCCCGACGAGCAGCATGTCGATGTCGATGGGGGCGGTGTGGCCGAGGCCGTCCAGCGTGACCTCGACCCCGCCGATGGGCGACGGCTGGCCGGTCACGTGGATCCTCGACGGGTAGGGCGCGGCCGGGCGCGCCGCTGCCCGTTCCTGTGCCGGCCGCGGGAATGGTGATGGCGCCCGTGTCCTCGGTGGTGTCGTTGTCGTCGACGATCACGACCGCGGCGGTCGGCGGCCCCAGGACGGCGCCCCCGGTCGGGGCGGACAGCGTGACGTCCACCGTCTCGTCGACGCCCTCGACGGCGGCGTCGTCGATGATCGTCAGCGGCACCGTCGCGGTGGTCTGGCCGTCGGCGAACGACACGATCTGGTCGAGCGCCGTGAAGTCGGCGCCGGGCGTGGCCGATCCCCGGGGTCGGACGTCACCCGGACCGACACGGCCCCGTCGTCGCCGCCGGTGCGCTGCACGGTGAGCGTCACGGTGCCGTCGCCCTCGGCGCCCCGGAACGACGCCGGACGAGAACGCCAGGATGCCGGGCTGGGGCACCTCGGCCGTGGTGATCGTCAGGGACCACCCGCCGCCGATGGCGCCCAGGTCGCCGCTGGCGTCGTCGAAGGCGAACAGGTTCCAGGTGCCGTTGGGGTTGGTGCCGTTGAAGACGGTGAGGGCGGTGGCGGTCGAGGGGGCGGGCGCGGGGGCGGGCCAGACGTCGCCGGGATCGAGGTTCGTGGGCCGGAACGTGCCGGTGCCGACCACGCCCGCGGCCGGGATCGTGGCGGGCGCCGCGTCGTCGAACGTGAGCGTGCCGTTGACGCCGAACCCGCCGCCGTTCGCGGGGTCGGACATGAGCACGATGTTCTGCCCCGCCGGGCCCGCCAGCAGCACGTCCATGTCGGCGGCGATGGCGTGGGTGACCGAGTTGAGGGTGACGTTCACGTCGCTCACGGTGCCCGCCATGCCCGAGACGGCGATCGGCGGAGGGGTACGGGGCGCCGGGCCCCCGCTGATCGGCCGACCCGGTGGCGGGGACCTGGATGGGCGTCGGGTTGGAGAAGGTGGCCACGTCGGCGCCGGCCGGAGCCGCGGGGACGGCCAGCACGACGACCGCGGCCACCAGGGCGGCGACGGCCGCGACCGGTGCCGCGCGGCCCCGCACGCGGCGTGTGTCGAGCGTGACGCCCTGCCCGCTGGATCATGCCGGTGCCCCCTGTGTGCGGCGGACACGCTACTCGGCGTGCGAGAGGATTTCCACGATTCGTGGTGGGAAACTTCCCCATAGTGCCGACACTGTGCGTAGCATCTCACGCACCGTGCCGGTTCCGGCTCGGGCACCCACTATGGAGGGGAGCGGACACATGGAACCGTTCATTGGCCAGATCCAGCTCTTCGGCTTCGGCTTCGCCCCGGCAGGTTGGGCGTACTGCGACGGCTCGCTCATGCAAATATCGTCGAACACCGCCCTGTTCTCCCTGCTCGGGACCGCCTACGGCGGCGACGGCAAGACCACGTTCGGCCTGCCCGACCTCCGGGGCCGGGTACCGCTCGCGCAGGGCACCGGTCCGGGCCTGCCGGCGTACACCCTCGGCCAGAACGGGGGCTCCCCGACCGTGACCCTCACGCAGGCCAACATGCCGAGCCACGGGCACGCGGTGAACGCCAGCGCCACCGCTTCGTCCAAGAGCCCGGCCTCCGCCGTGCCGGCCTTCACCAGCGAGGGCACGTCCTACGGCGCTGGCGACGGGACCAAGATGGCCGACGCCATGATCGGGAACTCCGGCAGCAACCAGCCCTTCAACTCCATGCCGCCGTACCTCACCATGAACTGGTGCATCGCCGTCGAGGGCATCTATCCCTCGCGCCCCTAGCGGCCGTGGAAGAGCGGGCGGCGGCGGTCGTGGAAGGCCGCCAGGCCCTCGCGGAAGTCGTCGCTCGCCCACGCCCGCTCGAACGCCGCCGGCGCGTCGGGCCGGCCCTCCAGCGCCGCCTTGTGGGCGCGCAGCGTCAGCGGGGCGAGCGCGGCGATCTCGTCGGCCCAGGCCAGGGCGTCCTCGAGCCCGCCCGGGCGCTGCACCAACCCGAGGCGGTGGGCCTCGTCGCCCTTGAGGACCTCGGCGGCCAGCAGCATGGCGCGGGCCGGGCCGTGGCCCGCCAGCAGCGACAGCCGCCCGACCGTCCAGGCGTCGACGGCCAGGCCCAGCCGCCCGGCCGGGATGCCGAAGCTGGCCTGGGGCGTGGCCATCCGCAGATCGCAGGCCACTGCGAGCTGGGTGCCGGCGCCCAGCGCGGCCCCGTCGGCGGCGGCCAGCGTCACGAACGGCGCACGCCATAGGGCGTCGAGCACGGTGCGCAGCCGGGCGGCGAAGGCGGCATCCTCCACGCCGGTGAGGTCGGCGCCGGCGCAGAAGTGGCCGCCCGCGCCCGTGAGCACGAGCACCCGCACGTCGTCGCCGCACGCCGCCAGCTCGGCATGCAGTGCGTCGAGCGCGCCGAGGTCGACCGCGTTGCGTCGCTCGGGGCGATCGAGGGTGAGCACGACGACATGGCCTCTGACCTCGGTGCGGATCACCCGCGCACGCTATCCCCGGCGGCTGACCTAGCCTTCGGTCCGCACAGAGGTGCCCCCCGGCGGAGGGGGCCGCAGATCGCGAGGGAAACCCCATGAACGCACCCGCATCCGGGTGGCACCCGGACCCGACGGCGCGCCACGAGCACCGCTACTGGGACGGCAGCCGCTGGACCGACGACGTCTCCGATCGGGGCGTCGCCGAGCACCGATCCCATGCCGGCGGCACCAGGCAGCGACCCGACCGAGGTCATCGACGCCACGCAGTCTACCCCCAGTCCTATCCCACCCAGATGGGCGCCGGCCCGGGCGGCCCGCCCCCGCAGGCGCCGGGGCCCGGCGGGTTCGGGCCCTACGGCGGCCTGCCCCCCACGGGGCCGGGCTCGTACGGCAGCGGCGGCATGCCGCCGGCCGTGCCCGAGAAGCAGGGGCCGAAGACCGGCCTGCTGGTCGGCCTCGGCCTGCTGGCCATCGCGGCGGTGGCCGTGGTCGTCGTGCTCCTCACCGGCGGCGACGACGACGAGGACACCGCCAGCGACCCGCTGTCGGACATCGAGCTGCCCGAGGACACCGGGTCGGGCGACGAGCCGACCGACAGCGGCGACTCGGGCGACACGGACAGCACCGACGCTCCCGACGACCTCGGCGACCTGTCGGAGATGGACCCCTCGGAGGTCCCGACCGAGATGATCACCGACCTGGTGGTCGACCAGCTCGTGGCCTCGGGCGCCTACACCGAGGAGCAGGCGATCTGCGTCACCGAGTCGCTGTTCGACGAGCTGTCGGTGGAGGAGCTGGCCGAGATCGGCGAGTCCGGCGACCCCATGAGCTCGATCACCCCCGAGCAGCTCAGCGGCATGAGCGAAGCCATGCTGGAGTGCATGGGCTGATCCCCAGCAGTGGTGGGGCGGGGCACCGGCGCGGCACACTGCGCCGGTGCCCTCCGCTCCCGAGGATCGCCCGGCGCCCGCGCCCGACCCCGTGCTGGAGCGGCGCCGCCGCATCGCCCGCGCCGCCGAGATCGGCCAGCGGGTGGGGTACACGCTGTTCGGCGTGGCCGTGGGCCTGTTCGTCTACGGCTTCGTCGTCGACTTCGTGCCCACGATCGTCAACGCCATCGTCGTGTGCCTGGCGGTCGGGTCGGTGCTGCTCGCGCCGGCCATCGTCGCCGGTTACGCCGTCAAGGCGGCGGAGCGGGAGGACCGGGAGCGCGGCCGGAGGAATTGACGAAATGTCAGCCTCCCACCCTTTGGTGACGTCACGGCAGGGTGTCCAAGTGTTACCGTGAGGTAACTCGTATGAACTCCGTCACGTCCCGCGCCACGTAAGGGATCTCCCGTGTCTGCCACCAAGAACGAGACCCGTGCGCCCACCCGCCTGCCGGCGGCCCGCCGCCGCCGCCAGCTCCTCGAGGTCGCGCTGCGCGTCTTCGCCGAGCAGGGGTACCACGACGCCTCGATGAACGACATCGCGGTGGCGGCCGGGGTGACGAAGCCGGTCCTCTACCAGCACTTCACGTCCAAGCGCGAGCTGTTCACCGAGCTGCTCGGCGACGTCGGCCGCGACCTGCAGGACAACATCACCAAGGCGGTGGCGGCGGCCGACGGCCCGCGGGAGATGGTCGAGCTGGGCTTCGCCGGCTACTTCGACTACGTCAGCGTCCACCGCGACGCCTTCAAGCTGTTCTACGGCGGCGGGCTCGCCCGCGACGTCGAGTTCGCGGAGCTGGTGAGCCAGGTCGAGCGCACGATCGCCGCCCTCGTGGCCACGCTCATCGAGATCGAGGGCCTGAGCCCGAGCCAGCGCCAGGTCCTCGGCCACGGCATCGTCGGGATGATCGAGGGCGCGAGCATCCACTGGCTCAACACCAACAGCGACGCCGATCCGGCGACCCTGGCATCCCAGCTCGCCGACCTGGCGTGGCGGGGGCTGCGGGGCGTCAGTCCCTGACCGCTGCTCACGGTGTGACCCGGACGGCGGGACCGTGGGTGTGACAGTTTGAGGTGGAACCGATCCGTCCCGCCGTGACTCGTCGGGGTGTGGCGACGAGACTCAGGCCGGGGCCGGGATCGGGGCCAGCGGTGAACGAGGCGTTCGACGAGCTGTTCGAGCGGGAGCGCGAGGCGATGGTGCGGGTGGCGTACCTCATCGCGGGGTCGACCGCGGTGGCCGAGGAGATCACCCACGACGCGTTCGTCACCGTGTACGAGCGATGGTCGAAGATCGACCAGCCGGGGGCGTACCTGCGCCGGTGCGTGGTGAACGGGGCCACCCGGGCGGCACGGCGCCGGCGCCGGGGGGACGAGCTGGTGGCGTCCGACCCACCGCCGACGGAGCTGCGACCGGCGTACGACCACACGCTGGACGCCGTGCGCCGCCTGCCCGCCCGGGCCCGGGCGCTGGTCGTGCTGCGCTTCTACGACCAGCTCAGCATCGCCGAGATCGCCGAGGTGCTCGGGATCCCCCAGGGCACCGTCAAGTCCGGGCTCCACCGGGCGCTGGCCGAGCTGCGGGAGGTGCTGGTCTGATGCACGACGTCGAGGAACGGCTCGCCGCCGACCTGGCCGACGCCGCACGGGCGGCCCGTCTGACCCCGCCCGGCCTGGACGCCATCGCCGCCGGGGCCGCCCGCCGCCGGCGCCGCCGCCGGGCCCGCACCGGGGCGCTGGCCGTCGCCGCCACCGTGCTGGTGGCCGCGGGCGCCGTGGCCGTGGTCGGCGCCGCCGACCGCGACGACACGGTGGTCGGCGATCAGCCCACGACGACCACGACACCGACCACCGACTCGACGACGACCGAGCCGGAGCCGTTCGAGCCCCCGGTCACGTCGGTCGTCGAACCGCCGGCCGTCGAAGACCCGTCGGCCGTCGGGGTTCCGGTGGCCGAGAACCTGGCCCTGCGGCCCGACGGCCTCGGCGCCTTCGACTTCGGCGCCCCCATGGCCGAGGTCATGGCCGAGGTGGTCGCCACGCTGGGCGAGCCCCGCCACCAGCCCCGGTTCGAGGGCGTCGCCGGGTGCGCCCCGTTCATGGCGGATGCCGTGTGGAGCACCGGGCTGTCCCTCACCTTCGAGGGCACCTCGTGGGAGACGCTGGGCCTCACCTCGTGGTTCGTGTCCGACTCGCTGCCCGAGTTCACCACCCACCGCTTCGAAACGGCGGAGGGCGCGGTGCTCGGCGCCGACCTGGCGACCTGGCGGGCGGTGTACGGCACCGCCCTGACGGTCTCACCCGGGGGCGACGACCCCGCTGTCGAGCACAACGTGACGATCGCCCTTCCGGGCGGCGACATGCTGGGCTGGGACGGGGCGGGGGCGCCGCTGGCGGTGCGCATCCTCGGCTTGCCGACCACCTGCTCGATCGGCGACTGAGTCCCGTCAGATCGGCGTCAGCGATTCGTCATCCCCCGTGCACGGCGTCGTGACGCAGGGGTGAGCCCGGCCCCGTACGTTCCCGGTGCGGTTCGAGCCGGGCATCGAGCGCCGAGTGGAGCTGGCGCCACTCAGCGATTGGACGTGCCCTGGACGCGACAGTGCCGCCCGCAGGGGGGTTGCGAGCGGCACCATCTTTCCTGCAGAGAGCGACGAGTGGAGGGGGGAGTACTCGTACTCGATCCGCAGACCTATGAAGTTCCTGACCCACCAGGTGGCAAACGAGCGGATCTCCCACCCGGTGAGCTTGACGCCAGTGTAGAACACTTCCCGCCCTTTCCACGGTCACCCGGACGTGGCAGGTGTCACGTCGCCCGCAACCCCTCGACAGTCGGTCCGCCGCGGGAGTGTGATGGGCCCATGACCATCCGCACCACACCGTGGCCCGCCGGCGTGCCCTGCTGGGCGGACCTCAGCACCCCCGACGTCCCCGCGGCCAAGGGCTTCTACTCGGCGGTGGTCGGCTGGGAGTTCCAGGACACCGAGGACGAGTACGGCGGCTACGCCATCGCCACGTACGGCGGGCACACCGCCGCCGGGGTCGGTCCGGCGCAGCCCGGCGCCCCCGTCGCGTGGACGATGTACTTCGCCAGCGACGACGCCGACAAGGCGGCGGCCGCCGTGGCCGAGGCGGGCGGCATCGTCATCGTCGCCCCCGGCGACGTCGGCCCGCTGGGTCGCATGTTCATCGCCGCCGACCCCACCGGCGCCGCGTTCGGCGTGTGGCAGGCCGGCACCCACATCGGCGCCGGCATCACCAACGAGCCCGGCGGCCTCGCCTGGGAGGACCTCCGCACGACCGATCCCGACGCCGCCCGGGCGTTCTACGAGGCGGTGTTCGGGTTCACGTTCCAGGCCCTCGACGGCGCGGGCGACGACTACACGATGTTCCACCTGCCCGGCGACGACGCGCCCCTCGGCGGCATGGGCGGGATGATGGGCGCGGAGGGCGCCCCGCCCCACTGGCTGGTCTACTTCTCGGTGGCGAGCACCGACGCCGCGCTGGCCGCGGCCGAGGGCGCCGGCGGCACGGTCGTCGCCCCGGCGTTCGACACCCCGTACGGGCGCATGGCGGGCATCGCCGACCCGGCCGGCGCCCTGTTCTGGGTGGCCGAGAACACGACCGACCAGCCCCAGCCGGAGCGGTAGGCTCAGGGTTGACTTATATATTGTGTGACTTATATTTGTCCGCATGGACATCGACATCGATCCCATCGAGAAGGCCGGCCTCATCACGCGCACCGTCGACACCGTCGACCGCGACGGCAAGCCGGCCAAGCGGCTGACCGCGGCCCGGAGCTACCCCACCTCGATCGAGGACCTGTGGGACACCGTGACCAACGTCGAGCGCATCCCCCGGTGGTTCATGCCGATCACGGGCGACCTGCACGTGGGGGGCCGCTTCCAGCTCGAGGGCAACGCCGCCGGCGAGGTCCTCGCCTGCGAGCCGCCCCGGCACTTCGAGATCACCTGGGAGTACGGCGGCGAGGTCAGCTGGGTGACCGTCGAGTTCTCCGGCGACCCGGGTGGCGACGAGGCCGACCTCGTGCTGCAGCACGTCGCGCACGTCCCCGACGAGATGTGGGACCAGTTCGGCCCGGGCGCGGTGGGGATCGGCTGGGACCTGGGGCTGATGGGGCTCGACCTCCACATCACCACCGGCGAGGCCGTCTCCCCCGAGGAGGTGCAGAGCTGGGACGCGACGCCCGAGGCGGCCGACTTCAAGTCCCGGTCGAGCACCGCGTGGGCCGAGGCGTCCATCGCCGGCGGCACCGACCGCGCCGACGCCCTGGCGTCCGCCGAGCGGGTCACCGCCTTCTACACGGCCACCGAGTGAACGCCTTCGACGTCCTCGGCGACCCGGTCCGCCGCCGCATCCTCGAGCTGCTGGCCGACGCGGAGATGGCGTCCGGCCAGGTCGTGGAGGCGATCGGCGAGGAGTTCGGCATCTCCCAGCCCGCCGTGTCCCAGCACCTGCGGGTCCTGCGCGAGAACGGCTTCGCCACCGTCCGCCCGGACGGCACCCGCCGCCTCTACTCGCTCGACATCACGGGGGTCGACGCCGTGGACCAGTGGCTGTCCGGGCTCCGGGCCTTCTGGCAGCAGCGGCTCGACGCCATCGCCACCGAGGTCGCCCGCGGCAAGCGGGAACGCCGCGGGCGCTGACGGCCCCGCTACTCGATGCGCAGGCCGGAGATCGCCCGGGCGATCACCAGCTGCTGGATCTGCTCGGTGCCCTCGAAGATGTCGTAGATCTTGGCGTCGCGGTGCATCCGCTCGACCGGGTACTCGCGGGTGTAGCCGTAGCCGCCCAGGATCTGGATGGCGCGCTCGGTGACCCACACGGCGACCCGGCCGGCCTTGAGCTTGGACATCGAGCCCTCGGCGTTGGTGTAGCCGCCGTTGCGGGACAGCCACGCGGCCCGCATCACCAGCAGGCGGGCGGCGTCGATCTCCGTGGCCATGTCGGAGAGCATGAAGGCGATGGCCTGGTTCTCGATGATGGCCTTGCCGAACGCCCGCCGCTCCTTGGCGTAGTCGAGCGCGTACTCGTAGGCGGCCCGGGCGATGCCGACGGCCATGGCCGCGACCGCCGGGCGGGTGGCCTCGAAGGTGGCCATGGCGGGCTGCTTGGCGCCGGTCTTCTGCTGCTCGCGGGCCCGGGCCAGCTTCTCGTCGAGCTTCTCCTTGCCGCCGAGCAGGAGCCGGCCGGGGATGCGGACCTCGTCCAGCACCACCTCGGACGTGTGCGAGGCCCGGATGCCGTGCTTCTTGTACTTCTGGCCCTGGGACAGGCCCTTCGTGCCCGGCGGGATCACGAAGCTGGCCTGGCCCCGGCCCTTGAGCGTGGGGTCGACCGTGGCCACGACGACGTGGACGTCGGCGATGCCGCCGTTGGTGATCCACGCCTTGGTGCCGTTGAGCACCCACTCGTCGGTGGCCTCGTCGTAGGCGGCCCGGGTCTTGAGCGAGCTGACGTCGGACCCGGCGTCGGGCTCGGACACGCAGAACGCACCGAGCTGGATCTTGTCCTCGGTGCCGAAGCACTGGGGCACCCACTCCATGACCTGCTCGGGGAGGCCGGAGCCGGCGATGCCCGCCGCGGCCAGGCCGGAGCCGAAGATCGACAGGCCGATGCCGGCGTCGCCCCAGAACAGCTCCTCGAGCGCCACCGGCAGCGTGAGCCCGGTGGCGTCGCCGAGCGACGACTGGGCGAAGAAGTCGAAGGAGTACAGGCCGATCTTGGCCGCCTCCTCGACGATGGGCCAGGGGAACTCCTCGCGCTCGTCCCACTCGTGGGCGGCGGGGCGCACGACGCTCTCGGCGAAGTCGTGGACCCACTTCTGGATCTGCTGCTGGTCTTCGCTCAGTTGGAGGGAGAATTCACTCATCGGGTCGGCCCCTGGTCGTGACGCGGCGTTTGTTGTCGGCTCTATTACCGATCGGTAACAAGGACTGCCCGTAGGGTAGCGGGCGCGCCGCCGCCTCGCTCGCCCACCGACGCGTGCGTCAGTGGCGATCACTCCCGCGGGGTGACGCCGCCCCGTCCGCCCGGCCGTACCTTCGGGCCGTGGAGACCACCTACGACGCCACCAACGCCCCCGGCTACGCCGGCGAGGACCCCACGAAGGCCATATGGCGCCGGATCTTCGCCTACGCGATCGACGGGGCGCTCGTGTCCCTGATCGCCGGCGCCGTGTTCTTCGCGCTGGCCGACTTCGACCAGACCGACGTCAAGGACTGCCCCGACGACCTCCCCAGCGGGTTGCTGTGCATCGATCCCCAGCCCGAACGACGAGGGCGCGGGCGACGACGACGTCATCACGATGAAGGACGACGGGATCTGGGCCGCGATCGGCGTCGGGCTGGCCGTCACCCTGCTGAACAACGTCGTGCTGCAGGGACGGACCGGGGCCTCCATCGGCAAGGTCATCACCGCCTGCCGCGTCGTGACGCCCGAGGGCGGCATCCCCGGCATCGGCCGGGCGTTCATCCGGTGGATCCTGCTCATCATCGACGGGATCAACCTGATCCTGCCGCTCGGGCTGTGGGTCGCGATGTTCTCCCGCGGGCACCGCCGCATCGGCGACATGGCGGCCGGCACCTACGTCGTGAAGTCCCGCTACGCGGGGCAACCGCTGCCGGCCTAGGTGACCGGGGCGCGCTGCCGCCTACTAGGCCGGGCGGACCACGGCGCCGGCCGGGGTGTCCTCCACGACGTAGCCGGCGGCCTTGATCTGGTCGCGCAGGGCGTCGGCCCGGGGCCAGTCGCGGGCGGCGCGGGCCTCGTCCCGCTGGCGGGCCAGCTCGACCATCTCGGCCGGGACCTCGGCCTCCTCGCCGCGCAGCTCCAGCCCGAGCGTGGCGGTGATCTCCAGCACCGCGGCGGCCCGGGGCGCGGCGGCCGCCGCGTCGCCCCCGTCGAGGGCGGCGTTGGCCTCCCGCACGAGGTCGAACACGAGGGCCATGGCCGGCTGCGTGCGCAGGTCGTCGTCCATCACCTCGCGGAAGCGGTCGAGGGCCGCGGCGTCGGACGCGACCTCGCCCGCGGCCACGGCCGGCAGGTCGGCCGCCACGCGGCGGGCGAACGAGTCGAGCCGGTCGAGCGCGCCGACCGCCCCGGCCAGGGCCTCGTCGGTGACCTCGGATGGCGCCCGGTAGTGCGACTGCAACGACAGCAGCCGGTAGGCCCGGCCGTCGTAGCGCTCCTCCAGGTCCATCAGGTTGGACACGTTGCCGAGCGACTTGGACATCTTCGTGCCGTCGACCTCGACCATGCCGGTGTGGAACCACAGGCGGGCGAACTCCCGCCCGTCGGCCACGGCCTGGGCCCGCTCGTTCTCGTGGTGCGGGAAGCGCAGGTCCAGCCCGCCGCCGTGGATGTCGAAGCCGTCGCCCAGCAGGTCGAGCGACATCACGACGCACTCGGTGTGCCAGCCCGGGCGGCCGGGACCCCACGGCGAGTCCCACGTGGGCTCGTCGGGCTTGGCCTTCTTCCACAGCACGAAGTCGATCGGCGACCGCTTCTCCTCCGCCGCCTCGACACGGGCCCCGGCCCGCAGGGACTCGAGCGGCTGGCCGGCCAGCGCGCCGTAGTCGGGCACCTTCTCGACCTCGAAGTAGACCCCGTCGCCCGTCTCGTAGGCGAACCCGCCGTCCACCAGCCGCCCGATGAGCGCCACCATCTCGTCGACGTAGGCGGTGGCGTGCGGGTCCTCGTCGGGGCGCTGGACGTTGAGCGCCCCCATGCCCTGGTACCAGACCGCGGTGCAGCGCTCGGTGATGTCCTGCCACGGCCGGTTCTCGGCCAGGGCGCGGGCGATGATCTTGTCCTCGATGTCGGTGATGTTCGACACGAACGTCACCTCGTAGCCCGACCAGATGAGGTAGCGCCGCAGCACGTCGTAGGACATGTTCGTGCGCCCGTGGCCGACGTGCGGCGGCCCGTACACGGTGGGACCGCACGCGTAGATCGACACCTTGCCGGGATCGCGCGGCTCCAGGGGCACCACTTGACCCCTGGCGGTGTCGAACAACCTGAGCATGGCCGACGAGGGTACCGCCGCCCCGGCGGCGGGCCGAACGGGTTAGGCCAGAGGTGCGGGCTCGGGTTCGAGGTAGCCGAACGCCGCGAGCTGGCGGCCCATGACCTCGTGCATCACGTCGTGCTCGGCCGGGGTCAGGTTCTCGCGCCAGCCTCCCGGCGTGGCCGAGCGGATCTCCTTGCTCGCGCCCTTCTCCGCCCGGGGCACGGCGGCGTAGGCGAACTCGGACGCCACCTCGGCCAGCCGGTCGGCGGGCGCGTCGATCGCCAGGGCCGTGCGGACCCGGGCCAGCTCCCGGGCGGGGTCGGCCACGAGGTCCTCGTAGCGGACCAGCACCCGGCGATCGGCCGGATGGGTCGCGTAGACCCGGGCCACCACCTCGGTCCGGAACGCCCACACGGCCGACTGCCAGCGCAGCAGCGACCCGCGGCCGGCCTCGGTGACCGGGAAGGCGCCCTCCTCGAGCGCCCACGACCCGGGGCGGTACGCGGCCAGCCACGAGTCGACGACGTCCCGACCGTCCCGCAGCAGGAACACCAGGCGGGACCGCGGGAACAGTGACACCAGCACGTCGGCGACGTGCGACCCCGGCTCCTTGACCACGACGGTGGGGTCGGGGCCCGTGGCGGTGTCGGCGACCTGGGCGTCGAAGCGGTCGACGATCAGGTTGCGCAGCGCCGGTGCCCAGGCGTCCCGGTAGCGGTCGCTGAAGAAGTAGCTGTCCTTGTCGTGCTTGACCCGGTCGAGCGTGGTCAGGTCGGGCGGGAACTCCGCCGTGGCCCAGGCCAGCGAGATCGGACGCCACACGCCCAGGTGGTGGCCGAGGTGGGGGTCGTCGACGGGGACGACGCCGTCGAGGGCGGCGAGCATGCGCAGCAGCCAGGTGCTGCCGCTGCGGGAGGATCCGAAGATCCAGGCCAGGCGGCCTTCGGCGTCGCCGAGGCTCGGGACGGGCGGGGCGGTGGGCTCCATCGTCGGTCCTTCGGGCGGGGGGCGGCCTCGGACGATCCCACGATTACCCGGCGTCGCGGCAGCGGAAACGGGGCATTGGCTGCGGGTCGGTGCGCACGCCACCACTAGCCTTGACCAGCGTGAGGCAGCGAGCGAACCATCAGCACAGTGCGTTTCTCGGCCCGAAGGGCCGAGGCTCATCGTGCGCATCCCGAAGGGGCGCCGATAGCAGCATCCCCGACAAGCCCAGCCTCGACGGACTCGAGGCCAAGTGGCGCCGGCGCTGGACCGACGAGGGCACCTACCTGTTCGACCGCTCCAAGAGCCGCGACGAGGTGTTCTCCATCGACACCCCGCCGCCCACCGTGTCGGGCACCCTGCACCCGGGGCATGTCTGCTCGTACACCCACACCGACTTCGTGGCCCGCTACCAGCGCATGAAGGGCCGGGAGGTGTTCTACCCGATGGGGTGGGACGACAACGGCCTCAACGTCGAGCGGCGCGTCCAGCTGATGACGGGCACCCGCTGCGACCCGTCGCTGCCCTACGACCCCGACTTCCGGCCGCCCGCCAAGGTCGGCAAGAAGGACCGGCCGGTGCCCGTCAGCCGGCCCAACTTCGTCGCCCTGTGCGGCGAGGTCGTCGAGCAGCTGGAGGAGAGCTACTTCGAGCTGTGGTCCGACGTCGGGCTGTCGGTCGACTGGAACCACAGCTACCGCACCGTCGGGCCGGAGGCGACGCGGGCCAGCCAGCGCGGGTTCCTGCGCCTGCTCGGCCGTGACCTGCTGTACCGGTCCGAGTCCCCCACGCTGTGGGACGTCGACTTCCGCACCGCGGTGGCGCAGGCCGAGCTGGAGGACCGGGACATCCCCGGCGCCTACCACAAGCTGCGGTTCCGGGGCCCCGACGGCGGGGACCTGTGGATCGACACCACCCGGCCCGAGCTGCTGCCGTCGTGCGTGGCCGTCGTCGCCCATCCCGACGACCCCCGGTTCCAGCCCCTGTTCGGGCGCACCGCCACGACGCCGCTGTTCGGGGCGGAGGTGCCGATCGTGGCCCACTCCCTGGCCGACCCGGAGAAGGGCACCGGCGCCGCCATGATCTGCACGTTCGGCGACACCACCGACGTCACGTGGTGGCGCGAGCTCGGGCTGGGCATCCGCACGGTCGTCGACCGCGACGGGCGCCTGCGCCCCGTCACCTGGGGCTCCCCGGGGTGGGAGTCGACCGACCCGGCGGCGGCGCAGCGCCACTACGACGAGCTGGCCGGCCGCACGGTCAAGCAGGCCCAGGCCCGCATCGGCGAGCTGCTGGCCGAGACCGGCGACATGGAGGGCGAGCCGCGGCCCATCAGGCACCCGGTGAAGTTCTGGGAGAACGGCACCCGGCCGCTGGAGATCGTCACGTCCCACCAGTGGTTCATCCGCTACCCGGACAAGGACGCCATGCTCGCCCGGGGCAAGGAGCTGGCCTGGTGGCCCGACTTCATGCGGGTCCGCTACGAGAACTGGGTCAACGGCCTCCAGGGCGACTGGAACATCACCCGCCAGCGGTTCTTCGGGGTGCCGTTCCCCGCCTGGTACCCGATCGACGCCGAGGGCCGGGTCGACTACCTGGCCCCGATGTTGGCATCGGAGGACTCGCTGCCGGTCGACCCGACGTCCGACGTCCCGCCCGGGTTCGACCAGTCGCAGCGCAACCAGCCCGGCGGGTTCGCGGCCGACCCCGACGTCATGGACACGTGGGCCACGTCGTCGCTGACGCCGCAGATCGTCACCGGCTGGGTCGACGACCCCGACCTGTTCGCCCGCACGTTCCCGATGGACATGCGGCCCCAGGCCCACGAGATCATCCGGACCTGGCTGTTCTACACGGTGGTCCGCTCGCACTACGAGCACGACGTGCTGCCGTGGGGCAACGCCGCCATCTCGGGGTTCGTGTTCGACCCCGACCGCAAGAAGCTGTCCAAGTCGGCCGGCAACGCCCCCGACGACCCCAACGTGCTCATCTCCACCTACGGGGCCGACGCCGTGCGCTACTGGGCCGCGGGCGGGCGCCCGGGCATGGACCTGGCGCTGGAGCCGGGCCAGATGAAGATCGGCCGCAAGCTGGCCATCAAGCTGCTCAACGCGTCCAAGTTCGCCCTGGGCCTCGAGTCGACGACCGCGGGGTCGGTCACCGAGCCGCTCGACCGGTCGATGCTGGCGGCGCTGGCCGACCTGGTGACCGAGGCGACGGCGGCCTTCGACCGCTACGACTACGCCCGGGCGCTGGAGCGCACCGAGGGGTTCTTCTGGTCGTACTGCGACGACTACCTGGAGCTGGTCAAGAACCGGGCCTACGGCGCGGACGGCGAGGCCGCCCAGGCGTCGGCCCGCGCCGCCCTGGGGCTGGCGCTGCGCACCCTGCTGGGGCTGTTCGCACCGTTCCTCCCCTTCGTCACGGAGGAGGTGTGGTCGTGGTGGCAGGAGGGCTCGATCCACCGGTCGCCGTGGCCCTCCGCCGACGACCTGCGGGCGGCGGCCGAGGCCGACGCCGCGTCCCCGGGCGACGAGCCCGACCCGGCGGTCCTGGACGTGGCCGGTGCCGTGCTCGGCGAGGTCCGCAAGGCCAAGAGCGAGGCCAAGCGGTCGATGCGCACCGACGTGGTGACGGCCACCGTCATCGACACCGCCCCCCGCCTGGCGCTCCTGGAGCTGGTGGCCGCCGACGTCCGCAGCGCCGGCCGCATCGGCGACCTGCGCACGGCCGTCGGCGACACCCTCTCGGTCACGGCGGAGCTGGCCCCCGAGTAGCGGCTTCGGCGTTCGTTCGTCCCGGCTTCCGGTACGAATGCACGCCGGTTGCACAGTCAGCGCTGGGATGTGCGGCGGCGGGGCGCACGGCCGCGGGGACGAACGGCGGCTCGGGCATGTCGATGTGGGCGTCGCGGAACGCCTTGACCAGCCGGCGGCGGAGCTCGCGGAGGACCTTGAACTGCTCGGCCGGGCGGGTCTTGACCACGGCGCGCAGGACGATGCCTTCGGGGGTCCAGCGCTCGACGCCCCACACCTCGGGCTCCTCCAGGATCTTGCCGGACCAGTCCGCGTCCTGCCACAGGCCGTCGGCGACCGTCTTGATCGTGGCCTGGGCGGTGTCGAGGTCGGTGTCCGGCGCCACCTCGACGTCGAGCAGCGCCCGGGCCCACTGCTGGGACATGTTGCCGACCCGCACGATCGTGCCGTTGGGGATGTGCCAGACCGTGCCGCTCACGTCCCGCAGCCGGGTCGTCCGCAGCGTGACCGCCTCCACCGTGCCGTTGGCCACCCCCGCGTCGATGATGTCGCCCACGCCGTACTGATCCTCGACCAGCATGAAGATGCCGGACAGGAAGTCCTTGACCAGGCTCTGGGCGCCGAAGCCGATGGCCACGCCCGCGATCCCGGCGCCGGCGATGAGCGGGCCCAGGTTCACACCCAGCTCGCCGAGGATCATGGTGACGGCGATGGTCCAGATGGCGACGCCGGCGATCGAGCGCAGCACCAGGGCCAGCGTGTGGGCCCGGGCCGCGGACCGCAGGGACAGCGACTGCGTCTCGACCATGGAGGGCGGGGCCCGGCGCTTCAGGCTGCGCAGCCGGTCCTGGCCGGAGGGTTCGGCGATCTTGGCGGTCAGCCGCTTGATCGCCCGCCGCACCAGCACGTTGGCGAGGAACGCCACCGCCAGGATGAGCAGGATGTGCGCGGGGGTGGCCAGCAGCTTGTCGGCCGCCTCGGCCCACGCCTCGCTGTCGGTCGACTCCAGCACGCGCCGGCAGATGAACGACGGGTCGTCGCCGCAGGCGCGCTGGATCGCTTCGGGGTCCTGTGCGGGCACCACGGGCGGCCACCGTACCGAGATCGTGTGTTGAGTGTCACGCGCTCAAGGTTTCTGGGTGGGGAATCTGCAGGACCCCCCTAGCGTTGTTTGCCTCACACAAGTATCTCCGTTCCCACCCTGCCTGAAGGGGGACTCGATGGCCGATCTCGACACCGTCACACTGCCGGTCCTGCCGCTCACCAACGACGTGGTGCTGCCGGGCATGGTCGTGACGCTCGCCCTCGAGACCGACGAGGCGCGAGCGGCGGCCGACGCCGCCGCCAAGGCCGGCAACACCCTCCTGCTCGTCCCCCGCCGCGAGGACGGGCGCTACGCCCGCGTGGGCACCGTCGCCCGCATCGAGAACCGCGGCAACCTGCCCGGCGGCATGCCGGCCCTCGTCATCCGCGCCACCGTGCGGGCCGAGGTCGGCCTCGGCGTCATCGGCGAGACCAGCGGCCTGTGGGTCCACGCCGCCACGGTCGACGACGGCGACCTGACCGACGAGATCGCCGACCGCGCCACCGAGCTGCGGGCCGCCATCCGGGCGCTGTTCGAGGCGCTGGGCGGCCGCCGCCTGGCCGAGGTGCTGCGCGGGGTCGACGACCCGTCCGCCCTGGCCGACCTGGTCGGCTGGTGGCCGGACCTGTCGGTCGAGCGCAAGGTCGAGCTCCTGGAGACCCTGGACCTCGGCGCCCGCCTGAGCCTGGTCCTCGGCTGGGTCAAGGACGCGCTGGCCGAGCACGAGCTGGCCGAGAAGATCCGCAACGACGTGTCCGAGGGGCTGGAGGGCCGCCAGCGCGAGTTCCTCCTGCGCCAGCAGATGGACGCCATCCGCAAGGAGCTGGGCGAGGACGAGGACGACTCTGTCGACGGCTACCGCGAGCGGCTGACCGCCCTCGTGGAGGCGGGCGCCGTGCCCGAGGCCACCCGCAAGGCCGTCGAGCGGGAGATCGACCGCTTCGAGCGCACCCCCGAGCAGAACGTCGAGCACGGGTGGATCCGCAACTGGCTCGACACCGTGTTCGAGATCCCGTGGGGCGAGCGCAGCGTCGACGACTACGACATCGCCCGCGCCCGGGCGGTCCTCGACGCCGACCACACCGGCCTCGACGAGGTCAAGGAGCGCATCGTCGAGATGCTGGCCGTCCGCAAGCTGCTGGCGGAGCGCGCCGCCGAGGCGGCCGCGGCGGGTGAGGCAACCGACCGACGACGCCAGCGACGAGCGACACCGTCGGCGAGCCCGCCGACCACGACACGGTCGACGAGCCCGCCGACCACGACACGGTCGACGAGCCCGCCGACAATGGCCGCCGTCCCGGCGCCATCGTCGCCCTCGCCGGTCCCCCCGGGGTCGGCAAGACGTCGCTCGGCGCCTCCGTCGCCCGGGCGCTCGGCCGGAAGTTCACCCGGGTCGCCCTCGGCGGCATCCGCGACGAGGCCGAGATCCGGGGCCACCGCCGCACCTACGTCGGCGCCCAGGCCGGACGCATCGTCCGGGCCCTGCAGGAGGCCGGCACCATGAACCCGGTCATCCTGCTCGACGAGGTCGACAAGATCGGCGCCGACTGGCGGGGCGACCCGTCCTCCGCCCTGCTGGAGGTGCTGGACCCGGCCCAGAACCACACGTTCCGCGACCACTACCTGGAGGTCGACCTCGACCTGTCGGACGTGCTGTTCCTGGCCACCGCCAACATGCTGGAGACCATCCCCGGGCCGCTGCTCGACCGGATGGAGGTCATCCGCCTCGACGGCTACACCCACGACGAGAAGGTCGCCATCGCCCGCGACCACCTCTTCGACCGCCAGCGGGCCCGCAACGGCCTGCGGGAGGGCGAGGTCGAGGTGACCGACGCGGCGCTCGGCGAGATCGTCGACGGCTACACCCGCGAGGCCGGGGTCCGGAACCTCGAGCGCGAGCTGGGCAAGCTGCTGCGCAAGGCCGCCACCGCCGTGGCCCAGGGCAGCGACACCCCCATCGTGGTCGACATCGGCGACGTGCCCACCTACCTCAAGCGGCGCCGGTTCCACGACGAGGCGGCCGACCGCACGTCGGTGCCCGGCGTGGCCACCGGCCTGGCCGTGACCGGCGTGGGCGGCGACGTCCTGTTCGTGGAGGCCACGTCCATGCCCGGCGAGTCCGGCATGACCGTGACCGGCCAGCTCGGCGACGTCATGAAGGAGTCGGCGCAGATCGCCCTGTCCTACGTGCGGTCCAAGGCCGACGCGCTCGGCATCGACCGGGAGGCGCTGGAGGGCCGGCGTTTCCACGTCCACTTCCCGGCGGGCGCCATCCCCAAGGACGGCCCCTCCGCCGGCATCACGATGACGACGGCGCTGGTCAGCCTGCTGCGGGGCACTCCCGTGCGCTCGACGGTGGCGATGACCGGCGAGGTCACGCTGTCGGGCCGGGTCCTGCCCATCGGCGGGGTCAAGCAGAAGGTGCTCGCCGCCCACCGGGCGGGGCTGCGCGAGGTCATCCTCCCGCTGCGCAACGAGGCCGACCTCGACGACGTCCCCGAGGCCGTGCGGGCCGAGATGACGTTCCACCCGGTCGACGACGTGGCCAAGGTCCTCGACCTGGCCCTGGAGGCGATTCCCGCGACGGAGCTGGCTGCCTAGAGGCTGCGCCGACAGGCGGAGCCGTGGCCCGAGCGGCCCGCTGCGAAAGCAGCAAGAGCGGGAGACACAGCCCACGGTGGCCCTGATGATGTGACCTGTCTGCGCGTGCTCTTAGCGCGATGACAGCGCCCTGAGCGCCTCGGCCTAGGCTCCGCGACATGTCGACCGAGGCCGAGGCGCCGCAGGATCCGGGCGGCCCCGCCCCCTCCCCGGCCAGCTACGAGGCACCGGCTCCCCGCAGCTCCAAGCCGTCCGTGCCCCTGCCGCCGGACGCCCTCGGCTACCGGCTCAAGCGCAAGCTCCTGGGCAAGCCGATGCACTCCGAGCAGCTCGAGCACGAGCGGCTGGGCAAGCCCACGGCCCTGGCGGTGTTCGCCTCCGACAACCTGTCGTCGTCGGCGTACGCCACCGAGGAGATCCTCCACGTCCTCGTCCCCTACTTCGGGCTGGCGGCGTTCGCCCTCGTCCTGCCGCTCACCGGCGCCATGCTGGTGGTCCTCGCGCTGCTGATCATCAGCTACCGGGAGACCATCAAGGAGTACCCCTCCGCCGGCGGCGCCTACCTGGTCACCCGCGACAACTTCGGCATCGTCCCCGCCCAGGTGGCGGGGGCGGCCCTGCTGATCGGCTACATCCTGACCGTGGCCGTGTCGGTGGCGGCCGGCAGCGCGGCCATCGCCTCGACCATCGACGCACTGGAGCCGTGGCGGGTCCCGCTGTCGCTGTTCTTCATCGTGCTCATCGCCTTCGGCAACCTGCGGGGCGTGCGGGAGTCGGGGAAGCTGTTCGCCGCCCCCACCTACTTCTTCATGGCCAACATGGCGCTCCTGATCGGCTGGGGCATCGTGACGTACGTGTGGGGCGACCTGCCCACGCTCGGCGTGCACGAGGAGGGCATGGTCGAGCTGGGCGACAACAGCGGCCTGCTGACCGCGACGGCCGCGTTCGTGCTGGCCAAGGCGTTCGCGTCCGGCGGCGCCGCCGTCACCGGCGTCGAGGCCATCTCCAACGGCGTGCCCGCGTTCCAGAAGCCCGCGTGGCGCAACGCCCGCCAGACGCTCGTCGTCATGGGCTGCGGGCTCGGCGTGATGTTCCTCGGCCTGTCGTTCCTGGCCTCCAAGATCGAGGTCATCCCGTTCGAGGCCGGCACCCCCACCGTGCTGGCCCAGATCGGCGAGGTCGTCTACGGCCACGGGGCCGCAGGCGAGCTGCTGTCGAACGTGCTCAACGTCGCCACCATGTTCATCCTCGTGCTGGCGGCCAACACCGGCTTCGCCGACTTCCCCCGGCTGGCCAACCTGCAGGCGGGCGACAACTTCCTGCCCCGCCAGCTCACCAAGCGGGGCCACCGGCTCGTCTTCTCGAACGGCATCATCGCCCTGGCCGCGGCGGCGGCGGTGCTCGTCGTCGTCAGCAACGCCGCCGTCACCCGGCTGATCCCCATCTACGCCATCTCCGTCTTCACCGGCTTCACGCTGTCCCAGGCCGGCATGACCAAGCACCACCTGCGCAAGCGGGAGAAGGGCTGGGTCCGCGGCATCGCCGCCAACGGCGTCGGCGCCTTCCTGTCGGGGGCGATCGTCATCATCGTCACCGTGACCCGCTTCTCCGACGCCTGGGTGATCCTGCCGATCATGCCGCTCGTGGTCGTCGTGCTCCTGCGGCTGAACCGCCAGTACGAGACGGAGCGGGTGGCGCTGGAGACCGACGTCCCCACCGCCGCCACCGCGCCGATCCTGCACCGGCACGTCGTGTTCGTGTTCGTCGACCGGCTCGACCTGGCCGCGGCCCGGGCCATCCAGTACGCCCGCACGCTGACGCCCGACGAGCTGCGGGCCGTGCACTTCGTGGTCGACGAGGACGCGGCCGCCCGGCTGGCCGCCGAGTGGCGGCGCCTGGGCCTGGCCCGGGTGCGCCTGGAGATGGTGGCGTGCCCGGACCGCCGGCTGACACAGACCGCCGTCGAGCACGTGGCCTACGAGCTGTCCGACGGCGAGACCGAGGTGTCGGTGCTGCTGCCGGACCGCAAGTACAACGGCCTGTGGCACCGCATCCTCCACGACCGCACGGCCGAGTCCATCCAGGAGGCGGTGTCCAAGCTGCCCCACGCCAACGTGACCACGGTCCCGTTCCACCTCGACGCCTGGATGTCCGAGGACACCGTCGAGCTGGTGCCGAAGGCGGCCCGGGGACGGCTGACGACGTCGCCGAAGACGGCCGACGCCGAGCGCCCGCCCCGCATCGACACGTCCACGATCACCCCGATCGGCGACGTCCGCTGGCGGGACCAGGTGCGGGTCAGGGGCCAGATCCACTCGGTGCGGGTGGCGCCCCGAGCGCGACACCCCCACGTTCGAGGTCGTGGTCGACGACGGCACCGGCACGCTGCTGGCCGTGTTCCTCGGCCGCCGCGACCTGGCCGGCGTCACGGTCGGCACCCGCATCGAGCTGATGGGCACGGCCGGCATCCACCAGAACCGGCTCGCGATCCTGAACCCGACCTACGTCATCGTCACCGGGACCCACTGACGGCGGCGCGGGCCACGTCCAGGTCGCCCTGGAAGCTGGCGTACGAGAGCCAGGGGCGGAAGCCCATGTCCACGTTGATGGCCAGCATCCACGGGTTCGACTCGGCGTTCGTCGTGTCGACGGTGGCGATGCCCGGGTCGTGCGCGAGGGCCCGCCGCAGGTTCTCGGCCTTGAGCCAGCGGCCGAGGCGGTGGCCGCGGTGGCCGGCCGTCACGCCGGTGTCGGCCTGGTGGGCCATGCCGGGGCGCAGCCGGGACACGAGGATCTGGGTGGCGCCGGCCGGCTCGCCGCCGGGGGCGAGGGCGATCGTGGTGACGACGTCGAAGCCGCGGGCGTCCCAGTAGCGCTCCCGGTCGACGAGATCGTCGGCCCGGATCGGTTGGGCGTCCCAGTCCAAGTCGTCGAGCGGTGCGTCGACCATCGACGCGAACGCCCGGGCCAGCGGTGCGGCCCGGTCGTCGGGGCACACGCCCACCCACCCCTCGAGGCGGTAGCCCGCGTCACGGGCCGGGGCCTCGTCGATCCAGCGCTGCTGCTGGCCGGGGTCGAGGTCCTCGATGCGCAGCCGGGACTCGCGGTCGTCCTGGCGGTGGGTGAGGCCGAGCTTGCGGCAGAACGCCGCACCCGGGTCGGCCGTCGACCAGCCGATCACCGACGTGGCCCCGGCGGCGGCCAGGGCGTCGAGCCCGGTGCGGGCGAGCGCCAGCGCCACCCCGCGGCGCCGGTGGTCGGGGTGGGTCATCACGTACAGCTCCATGGCGGCGTCGTTGACGCCGTCGATCTCCTGCTGGCGCACGGCCCCGCCCACGGGTGCGCCGTCCTGGGTCGCCACCCAGGCCTGGGCCGTCATGTGGGGCGGGGTGCGGAACAGCTCGGCCGCCACCTCCTCGGCCGGGGTGACGGGATCGCCCGGCGACAGCTGGGCGTCGTCGGCCTGGCGGACGGTCACGAGGGCGTCGAACTCGGGCGTGCCCGGTCCCGTCACCTCGACCACCGACACCCCGGTCGCGGTCGTCGTCATGGACTCGGGATAGCCGCGGCCCCGGTGGCGGGGCGAGCGAATATGGCGGCGGGCCGTGGGAGACTCTCGTCGTGCTGCCGGTCGTGGACCTGCGCTCCCCCGCCCTGGACGCCGCCGCGGCCGTCGACGAGGCGTGCCGCGGGCTCGGGTTCTTCTACGTGGTCGGGCACGGCGTCGACCCGGCGCTGGCCGACCGCCTCGACGGCGCGGCGCGCGCCTTCTTCGCCCGCCCGGAGGGCGAGAAGGCCGCCATCGCCATGGCCCACGGGGGGCCGGCGTGGCGGGGCTGGTTCCCGCTGGGCGGCGAGCTGACCTCGGGCGTGCCCGACGGCAAGGAGGGCCTGTACTTCGGGGCCGAGCTGGGTCCCGACCATCCGCAGGTGGCCGCCGGGACGCCGCTGCACGGCCCCAACCTGTTCCCGGCCGAGCCCGCCGCCCTGCGGGGCGCGGTCCTGGCGTGGCTCGACGCGATGACCGCACTCGGCCACCGGCTGGCCGGCCTCGTGGCCGTCGCGCTCGGGATCGACCCGGGCTGGTTCGCCCGCACCGTGACGGCCGATCCCACGATCCTGTTCCGGATCTTCCGCTACCCGCCCAGCCCGGCCCCCGGGTCCGGGTGGGGCGTCGCCGAGCACACCGACTACGGGCTCCTCACGATCCTCCGCCAGGACGACGCCGGCGGGCTCGAGGTCCGCACGGCGACCGGCTGGGTCGACGCCCCGCCGGTCCCCGGCTCGTTCGTCGTGAACATCGGCGACATGCTCGACCGCATGACCGGCGGCCGGTACCGGTCGACGCCCCACCGGGTCCGCAACACCAGCGGGCACGACCGTGTCTCGCTGGCGTTCTTCTTCGACCCGTCGTGGGACGCCGAGGTCGTCCCGCTGCCGATGGACGGCGCGCCCGCGCCCGACGACGCCGCCACCCGGTGGGACGGGGCGAGCCTGGCCGCCTGGCACGGCACCTACGGCGAGTACCTCCTGGCCAAGGTGGCCCGGGTGTTCCCCGACCTCGCGGACCGCACGCAGCGGCGGTGACCGCGCCCGCCGGGGCGGTCCCGGGGCAGACTGGCCCGGTGAGCACGCCCACCCCCGAGGCGGCCGCCGCACTGGCCGCCGACCTGGCCGCGGCGCTGGCGCCCGACCGGGTGCGCACCGGCGGGGTCGAGCTCGGCCTGTACGGCCGGGACGCGTCGGTGCTGGCGGGCGAGGCGCTGGTGGCGTGCTTCCCGCTCACCACCGACGAGGTGGCGGCGGCCGTGCGCATCGCCCGGCGCCACGGGCGGCCGTTCGTGGCCCGGGGCTCGGGCACCGGCCTGGCCGGCGGGGCGGTCCCGGTCGGCGACCCGGTCGTCATCGTGACCACGAAGATGGACCGCATCCTGGCGGTCGACCCCGGCGACCGCGTGGCCTGGGTCCAGCCCGGGGTCGTCAACCTGGACCTGACCCGGGCGCTGGCGCCCCACGGCCTGCACTTCGCGCCCGACCCGTCGTCCCAGCAGGCGTGCACGATCGGCGGCAACGTGGCCAACAACTCGGGCGGGCCGCACTGCCTGGCCTACGGGGTGACGTCGGCCCACGTCCTGGCGGTCGAGGTGGTCCTGCCGGACGGGACGGTCACCGTGCTGGGCGGCCTGGACCCCGAGCCGGCGGGCCTCGACCTGCGGGGCGTGTTCGTGGGCAGCGAGGGCACCCTCGGCATCGCCACCCGCATCGCGGTGCGGCTGACGCCGGACCCGCCGGCGGTGGCCACGCTGCTGCTCGACTTCCCGACCGTGGCGGCCGCGGCCGAGACGGTGAGCGGGATCATCGCCGGCGGCCTGCTGCCCGCGGCGCTGGAGATGATGGACCAGCGCATCACGGAGGCGGCCGAGGCGTTCGCCCACGCCGGCTACCCGACCGACGCCGCCGCGGTCCTGCTGGTGGAGCTGGACGGCCTGCCCGCGGGGGTCGCCGCCGGCGTCGAGCAGGTGGGCGCGGTCGGTCGGGCCCACGGGGCCCGGGCGGTGCGGGTGGCCGCCGACGACGCCGAGCGGGCGCTGCTGTGGAAGGGGCGCAAGTCGGCGTTCGGGGCGGTGGCCCGGGTGGCGCCGAACTACTACCTGCACGACACGGTGGTCCCCCGGACCCGCCTCGTCGAGGTGCTGGCGGAGGTGTACGCCATCGCCGAGCGCCACGACCTCGGGGTGATGAACGTGTTCCACGCCGGGGACGGCAACCTGCACCCGCTGCTGCTGTTCGACGCCCGGGAGCCGGGGGTCATGGACCGGGTCCACGCCGCCGGCGAGGACATCGTGCGGGTGTCGATCGCGGCGGGCGGGGTGCTGTCGGGCGAGCACGGCATCGGGCTGGAGAAGCGGGACCTGATGCCGCTGCTGTTCGGGCCGGACGACCTCGACGCCCAGGCGAGGCTGCGGGAGGCGTTCGACCCCGACGGCGTGGCCAACCCGACCAAGGTCCTCCCCGCGGGCAGCCGGTGCGGCGACCTGCAGTCGGTGCCGGAGGGCGTGTGGGTGTGACCCCCGGGCCGGTCGAGGCGTTCGCCGCCGACGTGGGCCCGGCGGCGGCGGGACCGGTGGTGGCCGAGGGAGGCCGGACGCAGTGGTCGGCCGGGGTCGTGGACCCCGGGGCCGTGGCCGCGGCCCGGGTCGTGCGGCCGCCGTCGGGCGTGGTGGCGGTGGAGGCGGCCGACATGACGGTGCGGGTCCGGGCGGGGACGCCGGTGGCCGACCTCGACGCCGCGCTGGCCGCGGTGGGGCAGGCGGTGGCCGTGCCCGCCTGGCCGGGCGCCACGGTCGGCGGCGTCCTGGCGGTCGGGCACAGCGGGCTGCGGCGGCTGGGGTGGGGCCCGGTGCGGGACACGGTCCTCGAGGTCCGCTGGGTGTCGGCCGAGGGTGCCGTCGTGATGGCGGGCGGTCCGACGGTGAAGAACGTGTCCGGGTTCGACCTGTGCCGGCTGCTGGTGGGATCGCTGGGCACGCTGGGCCTGGTGGCCGAGGTGGTGCTGCGGACCCGGCCGCTGCCGGCCGCCGAGCGGTGGCTGGCGGGCGAGGCCGACCCGTTCGCCCTGGCCGCGCGCCTGCACCGGCCGGCGGCGATCCTGTGGGACGGGTCCACGACGTGGGTCCTGCTGGACGGCCACCCCGCGGACGTGGCGGCCCAGGAGGCGGTGTGCGACGGTCTGGCGCCGGTGGCCGGTCCGCCCGCCCTGCCCCCGCACCGCTGGTCGCTGCGCCCCTCGGAGCTGCGGGCGCTCGACGGCGAGTTCGTCGCCGAGGTGGGCGTGGGCGTCGTCCACCGCCCGACCCCGGCCCCGCTCCGCCCGGTGGACCCGGCGGTGGCGACGCTGCACGCCAGGATCAAGTCGCTGTTCGACCCCGAGGGCCGGCTGGGTCCGGGCCGGGACCCGCTGCACGCTGCGGGGGCGGCGTGATGGACCTCGGCATCGACCCGGACGAGCTGGCGACGTGCGTGTCGTGCGGGCTGTGCCTGCCCCACTGCCCGACGTACAGGGTGACGGGCGAGGAGGCACTCTCGCCCCGCGGACGGGTGGCGGCCATGCGCCAGGTCCAGGACGCCGGCGCCCCGCCCGATGCCTCGTTCGTCCGGTCGATGGAGACATGCGTCCAGTGCCGGGGCTGCGAGACGGCCTGCCCGTCCGGCGTCCCGTTCGGCCACCTGATCGAACCCGCCCGCCACGCCCTGGCCGAGGGCCCGGGCCCGCCCCGCCCCCCGCGTTCCGGCGTCCGAACGTGTCGGAAACCGCCACAAACGAACGCCAGACCGTAGCCGCCGCCGCCGGGCCGGGCCGTGCCGGGGGGCCAGGCCGGGCGGGGCTGGCGCGGGCGCCGGGCGGTGAGCCGGCCGCCGCTGGCCCTGCGGATCGGCCTGCGGGGGCTGCGCTGGCACCGGTTGGTGCTGGCCGGGTCGACGGTGCTGGCGGCCGCGCAGCGGGTGCGGCTGGTGCCCGCCCGGGTGTCCCGCCGCCTGGGCCTGCCGGCCCGGCTGCCACTGCGCCGCCCCCGGCTGCGGGCGACGGGCGACGACGTGTGGCTGTTCACCGGGTGCGTCATGGACGCCTGGATGCGCGACGTCCACGCCGACGCCCTGCGGGTCGTCACCGCCGCGGGTGCCGGGGTGGCGCTCCCGCCGCCCGGGGCGTCGTGCTGCGGGGCGCTCGCCCTGCATGCCGGGCTCGGCACCGAGGCCCGGGCGCTGGCCCGCCGCACCATGGCCGCGCTGCCGGGCGACGCTCCGATCCTCGTCGACTCCGCCGGCTGCGGGGCCGCGCTGAAGGACTACGGCCACCTCCTCGGCACGCCCGAGGGCCGCCGCGTTCAGCGCCCGGGTCCGGGACGTCCACGAGTGGCTGGCCGAGCACCCGCCCCCCGTCCGGGCCACCGAGCGGCCGCCGGTCGCGGTCCAGGACCCCTGCCACCTGCGCCACGTCCAGCACGCCCACGCCGCCGTGCGCACCGCCCTCTCCGCCGTCGCCACCGTCGTCGAGCTCGACGACGAGGGCCTGTGCTGCGGAGCGGGGGGCGCCTACGCCGCCGCGCAGCCCGCCCTCGCCGCCGCCATCCGGGACCGCAAGCTCGCCGCCATCACCCGGGCCGGCGCGCCCGTCGTCGCCTCCGCCAACCCCGGCTGCGCCCTGCACCTGGCGGCCGCGGGCGTCGAGGTCGTCCACCCCTGCACGCTGCTGGCCCGGGCGCTATGACCGCGACTGCGGCGCCCGGCCCGACGTGAGGTCGTCGGGCACGGTGGGCAGCACGTCACTGAAGTAGGACTCGGCCGCCTCGGCCGTGCCCACGTCGGTCCCCGCCTGCTCGGACAGGAACCAGCGGTGCTCCAGCACCTCGTGGAACACCTCGACCGGGTCGAGCTTGTCGGCCAGGGCGGGCGGGATGCTGCGGACCACCGGGTCGAACACCTCGTCCAGCCACCGGTTGGCCGCCACCACGTCGGGGACCGGGTGGCCCTCGGTGCGCTCCATCCAGACCCGGAACGACGCCAGGTCGTTGAGCAGGCGCCGGGCCTGGTTCTCCTGGGCCACGAGCCCCGTCCGCTGGTGGAGCAGCGCCCGGTGGTGCCCCGGCTCCCGCACCCGGGTCGTGACCCGCATGCGGGCCCCGTCGGTGCCGGTGTCGACCAGCTCGACCTCGTCGACGTCGAACCCCAGGTCGTTGAGCCGGCCGAGCCGCTCGATCACCGCCTGCTGCTCCTCGCCCGGGGCGACCGACCAGTCGCCGGTCAGCTCGTCCCACAGCGCGTCGTAGCGGGCGGTCAGGTCGTCCGCCAGGCCGAAGGGGTCGATGTCGACGGCCAGCTGGCCGCTGGCCTCCAGGTCGAGCAGCTCGCCCGCCAGCCGCTCGCACGCCAGGTCGATGTCGAGCCGGCGCTGGCCATCGCTCAGCGACGGGTGCAGCTCCGACGTCTCCGCGTCGACGAGGTAGGCGGCCAGCGCGCCCGCGTCCAGGCGGAACAGGGTGTTCGACAGCGAGCAGTCACCCCAGTAGAAGCCCGACAGGTGCAGGCGGGCCAGCAGCTCCACCAGCGCGTCGAGGAGCAGGGTGCTCGGGTGCAGCGACCGGGGCTCGCTGAACAGGGCCCGGTAGGTGGTGGAGTACTCGAGGTAGCGGGTGACGAGGGCGGCGTCGATGCCCGGCGCCCTGTCGACCGCCACGCCGAGGACGGTGACCGCCGGGATGCCGAGGTCGGCCAGGCGCCGCAGCAGCCGGTACTCCCGCCGGGCCAGGTGCTCGGGCAGCTCCTTGACCACCCACACCGCGCCGCCCTCCGACACGAACCGGACCACGTGGCGGTGCAGGCCGCGGTGCCGGGGCTCGACCAGCCGGGGGTCGGTCCACTCCTCCAGCGGCGTCGACCACGGCAGGGTCAGCAGCCCGGCGCCGTCCCGGGCAGGAGGGGCGAACACGAAGCGCACGATGGTCTCCGCACTCGATGCTACGGCCCGGTCAGGCGACGGAGCGGTCCTCCGCGGCCGGATCCCGCAGGTCGAACACCCGGTAGGCGTGGCCGATGACCGGCTGGGCCACGTTGCGGACCCGGATGCCTCCGGGGGTGACGCCCCGCTCGCTGCCGTGGTGGGCGTGGCCGTGGACCACGAGGTCGGCCCCGGCCGTGTCGATGGCCTCGGCCAGCAGGTGGCTGCCGAGGAAGGGGTAGATCTCCAGCCGCTCGCCCCGCAGGGTCTCCTCCACCGGGGAGTAGTGCAGCAGCGCCACCGTGCGGTCCGACCGGCGGGACACGCCGACGAGGGCGTCGTGCAGGCGGGCCGCCTCCTGGCGGGTCTCGTCGACGAACGCCTTCATCGCCCGCTCGCCGAACGCGGTCGCACAGGCGCCGGCGAAGCCGCCGCCGAACCCCTTGGCCCCGGCCACCCCGATCACGGTGCCGTCCACGTCGACGGTGGTGGAGGTGCCGTCGAGCACCGTCACCCCGGCGTCGATCAGCGCCCGGGTCACCAGCCCGGGCTCGTCACCGTGGAAGTCGTGGTTGCCGAGCACGGCGACGACCGGGATCGTGACGTCCTCGAGCTCGGCGGCGACCAGCTCGGCCTCGCCGGCCGTGCCGCAGCGGGTGAGGTCGCCGGCCAGCAGCAGCAGGTCGGCCCGCTCGTGCACGTGGGCGAGGCCGCGGGCCACCTGACCGGCCGAGTCGGTGCCGACGTGGATGTCGCCGACCGCGGCGATGCGGGTCACTGGTGCACCCTCCGGGCGCAGCCGACCGTGCCCGTGGACCTCGCTCCGCCCGGTCATGCGAGCTCCTCCACCGGCCCGCCCTCGTCGGTCGACACCACCGCCAGCTCGTTGACCACCTGGTGGCCGGCCGCCTGCGCGGCGGTGACCTCGGCGACCACGACGCCGATGGCGTCCCGCTGGGCCTCGGTGGACACCGTGCCGGTGAGCACGACCCGGGTGCCCGCCACGGTGACGTCGACCCCGAGCTCGCGGGCCCGGCCGTCGGCGGCGAGGGCGTCCTGGATGTGCTGGATCAGGTAGGCGGTGGGCAGCGGGTCGGTCACGACGACTCCCGGAGGGACGCGGGCTGCGGGTGCACGACGTCGAACAGCTCCTCGATGATCTCGGCCGGCACCGCCAGGTCGATCGACTCGGCGTAGAGCAGCAGGCTGAGCACGCGGCGCGGTCCGGCCAGGCGGGCGCGGCCGAGCACGTAGTCCCAGTCGAGCTCGCAGCGGCCGATGACGGCCAGCGCGTCGTACCAGTGGTGGGGGCTGTGCTCGGCGGCGGCCAGCGCCTTGATGACGAGCAGGTCCTCGGGCGACACGAGCGGGGCGGTGACGCCCAGGTACTCGCGCTCGCTGCCCCGGGCCAGCATGTCGTCGTCGAGGTAGAGGTCGCCGCTGGACCGGAAGATGATGTCGACGAGGACGCCGTGCTTCCACGCCTTGAACAGCCAGTAGGGGTCCTTCTCCTTGGTGTCGAACCCGGCGGCGGCCAGCGCCTCGAGCGTGCGCTTGGCGGCGTCGGGCCGGACGAAGACGTCGATGTCGTCGGTCATCCGGGGTCGGGCGAACGTGGCGGCGCTCATCCCCCCGATGAGGAGGAAGGCGATGTCCGCCTGCCGCAGGACGGAGATGACCTCGTCGAGCGCCTGGCGGATGGCGGCGTCCGAGGGCTCGCGGCCCTCCTGGTAGTGCGATCCCATGACCCCGCAAGGGTTCCCGCGGGTCGCGCCAGGCAAACCCTCGGGCTATGCGGGATAGCCGGCGAAGAACTCGCCCAGGTCGGTCACCATCCGGTCGAACGAGGAGGCCGCGAACAGGACCGGCTGGTAGCGGGTGATGTCGTAGTCGAGCGTGCTCATCTGCCCGAGGTCCCACGGGCGGATCTCCGCGGCGCGGAACTCCTCGATCTCGCCGTACGACGACAGGAGGCCGGCCCCGTAGGCCCGCAGCTCCTCGTCCTCCCACACGACGCCGAACTCCAACGTGAACCAGAACACCTTCGAGAAGACGTCGAGCGCCTCGTCGTCCGTCGCCCGTTGCGACGCCTGGCCGGCCAGCTCGTAGAGGTCGGCGAACACCGGGTTCCCGAGCATGTTGGCGTGCCCGATGATCTCGTGCACGATGTCCGGCTCGGGTGTGTAGAACGGCACCGAGTGGTGGCGGATGTACTGCGTCGACAGGAACGTTCGACCTGCCAGCGCCCCGTAGAACTCGCGCGTGGGCACGAGGCCCGGCACCGGCTCGATGTGGAATCCGGTCAGCCCGTGGACCCGCTCGTCGACCTCGCGCAGCTGGGGCACCCGCTCGGTGGGCAGCGTGACGGCCGCCGCCCCCTCCCGGTAGGCGCGGCACGCGTAGCGCTCGTGCTTGCGCCGCAGCTCGTGCGACACGATGCGCCACACCTCGTCCTCCGCGGGCGTGTACTCCACGTCCGCGATGGGGTCGCCACGGGTGTGGACGCGCCCCACCTCGGCGATCGCGGCCCGCCGTCGGCGGTACGCGGGGTCGGTGGATCCCGGATGGTCCTCGGGCAGATCGAAGGTGCCCGCACCGGGCGTGTCAGCGGTGTCGACCTCGGCCATGCCGCCATGGTCTTCCCCCGTGAGCAGGGTGTTCAACAAGTCCACGAAATGCCAGACGATTGGCGTCGCCGAATCGCCTATTCTCTCGACGGAACGGCGGGCTCGCCTTTGGGGGTATACAGCATGTCCAGCCCACGTCCGCTCGACGACGTGGACCGCAGCATCATCACGCGCGCTCGTCGAGAACGGAAGGCTCTCCGTCAACGAGCTCGCCCATCGCGTTGGCGTCAGCCGGGCGACAGCCTACGCCCGACTCGACCGCCTCCGGTCAGACGGGGTCATCACCGGTTTCACCGCCACCGTCGACCCGGCCAAGGCCGGGCTCGGCGTGGCCGCGCTCATCCTGGTCAACGTCGAGCAGAACGAGTGGCGGGCCGCCCGCGACGAGCTGCTGCACCTGCCCGGGGTCGAGTACCTGGCCTTCACCAGCGGTGGCTTCGACATGGTGGCGCTCGTGCGGGTGGCGTCGATCGACGCGCTGCGCGACGTGGTGCTCGACCGGCTGCACGGCGCCACGCACGTGCGCTCGACCCAGACGGTCTTCGTGCTCGACGAGCAGCGCCGGCAGGTTCCTGTGGGGTAGCGGTCGGGGTGGCAGTCACGAACATATGTTCGTACACTAGCAGGCGTGAACGACATCGCCGGCCATGCCGATCCCCTGCCCGCCGCCACCGTCGCCGCCGCGCTGCGCGCCCGCCTGACGCCCGCCCCGGGCGACGTGAAGCTGCACAAGCTCCTGTACTACGCCCAGGGCTGGCACCTCGCCCGCACCGGGCGACCGCTGTTCCCCGAGGCGGTCGAGGCGTGGACCGACGGCCCGGTCGTGGCCGAGCTGCGCCACGACGGGCGACGGCGGCGGGGGCGACCCGGGCCCCCGACCACCGACGGGCGAGCAGGCCGCCACCCTCGACTACGTGGCGGCACGCTACGGCGACCTCACCGCGCTCGAGCTCGTGCGGCGCACGCACGACGAGGACCCGTGGCGCCACGCCAGCGAGGCCGGCGCCGACGACGGGGGCAGCGACCACCCCGAGATCGACCACGCCGCGCTGCGCCGCTGGTTCGAGCAGGACGACGACTACCTGGCCCGTGCCGCGGTCGTGGCCCGGCTGCGCGCGTCGGGCGTGTGGTCGTTCGACCCCGAGGTGGTCACCGACGATCTCGTCGCCGCGGTCGCCCGCACCGTGGGCGACGGGCCGCCATGAGCCCGGGCGCGCCACGGGCGGTCCGGCCGGTCACCGCGGCCGACGGGCCGGCGCTCGCCGGGTTCGCCTGCCGCTCGTGGGACGCGCCGTGGACCGACCTCGTGGAGGAGATGGTCCACGGGCTGGCGGGCGTGCTGGCCGAACCGGGCGACCTCACCGCCCGCGGGCTGTGGGAGGGCGACGCGCTGGCCGCGGTGGTCGCCTGGCGGATCGAGCCGGCGTCGGGGCTGTGCTCGACGGTCCTGGTGGCCGTCCACAGCGCCCGGCGGCGGCGGGGCTACGCCCGCACCCTGCGCATGGTGCAGATCGACGAGGCGCGGCGGGCCGGCTGCCGTGCGGTGGTCACGACCGTGCACCGCGGCGACGCCGCCGCCATCGCCCTCGACCGGTCGCTCGGCGGCGCGGTCGCCGAGCGGCCCGGCGACGACGACCACGTGTGGAGCGTCATCCCGGTCTGACGCGCCGGTCGCCGCTCAGAACCCGAAGTTCTGGGTCCAGGTCCAGGCCTGGGCGTTGAGCCCGACGCCGATGGTCGTGAGGCGGCAGTTCTCGATGTTGGCCCGGTGACCGGCGGAGGCCATCCAGGCGGCCATGACGTTCTGCGCGGACCGCTGGCCCTTGGCGATGTTCTCGGCGCCGGGCTGCGGGTAGCCGGCGGCGATGATCCGCTGGTCGAACGTGACGCCCTCGGGCGTCGTGTGGCTGAAGTAGCCGCGGGCCGCCATGTCGTCGCTGTGGGCCTGGGCCGACGCCGTCAGGCGCGGGTCGACGACCAGCGGCGGGCACGGCGTCGCCGCCGCGGCCCGGGCCTGGTTGACGAGCGCCACCACCTGGTCGGCCGGCGGCGTCGGGGGCGCAGGCGACCGTGGACGGCGGCGGAGGCGGCGGTGCAGGCTCGGTCGGGGGCGGCGCAGCGCCGGTGTCCGGCGGGGCGGCCGCCGTCGTCGTCGGGGCTCGCCGGCGGGATGTCGGCCATGCCGGTCGGCGGCGGGCTGCGCCGGGAGCTGGTGCCGCCGGACGATCCGCCGTCACCGTCCTGCGCCGACTCACCGTCGGTCGACCCATCGGCGCCCGCGCTGTCGCGGGCGCCCTGCGGGCTGCCCCCCGCCGTCTCGACCGGGTCGGCGCCGTGGAGCGGGCGGACGAGGCCGGTGGCCGCCGCCACCGCGATGGGCGCGGCGCACAGCACGACGAGCGCGAGCAGGAGCCACGCAGGTGACGGGCGGCGGGCCGGCACGGTGCGCACGTTACCCACCCGCGGCGGCGGCCAGACCGTGGATCGTCACCGAAATGTCGCACACAACCGCAGGTGACCTGATGCATGATGCGGGTGCTTCGGACCGCCCTCCCCGGCGGCCGCAGCCTCCCGGCCTCCCCGCCGGGGGTCGTGACATCGCCCGTGGCGGGCCTGAGCAGAGGCGAGACGATATGAGCGACATTGTTTTCATGGGGTTGGTGGCGATCGCCGTGGTGGTCGTCATGGCTGGGTTACTCGGCTGGCTTGTCGACCGCGACGACATCTCCGCCCCCGCGGAGGGCTGAGTCGTCCCAGCGACTCAGGCGCCCAGCACGCGCCGGGCGGCCTCGGTGATGCGATCGGGTTGGGGCAGGATCACCTGCTCCAACTCGGGAGCGTACGCCACATGGCACTCCTGTGCGCCGACCCGGCCGATCGGGGCGTCGAGCTGCCAGAACGACTGATCGGCGACCCAGGCGGCGACCTCGCCGCCGAAGCCGCCGCGCACGACGTCCTCGTGCACCACCAGCAGCCGTGACGTCTTGGTGACCGACTCGGCCACCATCTCCTGGTCCCAGGGCACCAGCGTGCGCAGATCGACGATCTCGACCGACGCGCCGTCCTCGTCGGCCAGCCGCTGCGCCGCCAGGCGCGACCGCTCGACGGTCGCACCCCACGTGACGATGGTCAGGTCGGTCCCCCGCGTCACGTAGCGACCCCGGCCGAACGGCACGACGTGGTCGGGGCCGGGGAACGGCTCCCGGGTGTAGGGCTGGCGCAGCAGGTGCTTGTGCTCGAGGAACAGGACCGGGTCCTCGCACCGGAATGCCGCCCGCAGCAGGCCGGCCGCGTCGCTCGCCCGCGACGGGAACGCCACCAGCAGCCCGGGGATGTGGGCGAAGATCGACTCGCCGGACTGGCTGTGCCAGATCGACCCGCCCTGCAGGTAGCCGCCGATCGGCACCCGCATGACCATCGGGCACGTGAACGCCCCGTTGGATCGCCAGCGGATGGTGGCCGCCTCGCTGCGGATCTGCTGCATGGCGGGCCAGATGTAGTCGAAGAACTGGATCTCGGGCGCGGGCCGCAGGCCGCGGATGCCCTGGCCCACCGCCCGGCCGATGATGTTGGCCTCGGCGAGGGGCGTGTTGTAGCAGCGGGCCCGGCCGAAGCTCCGCTGCAGGCCGTGGGTGGTGCCGAACACCCCGCCCTTGCCGTCGACGTCGGCCATGATCGCCTCGCGGGCGTCGGCCACGTCCTCGCCGAACACCCGGATCCGCTCGTCGGCCTCCATCGTCTCGTGCAGCGTGCGGCGGATGGCCTCGCCCAGGGCGACGCGTTCGCCGGCGTCGTCGCCGTCACCGGCCGGCGGCTCGCCGGGGTCCGGGATGTCGGGCAGCGCCACGACGTGGTCGAGAACGGTGGACACGTCGGGCCGGGGGGCGGCCAGCGCCGCCTTGGCCGCCTCCGCCACGATGCGGCGGGCGTCGGCCCGGATGGCGGCCGCCTCCTCGGCGGTCACGACCCCGCCGTCGACCAGCTCGCGCTCGAGCCGGTCGATCGGGTCGTGCTCCAGCTCCCACTCCATCTCCTGGGCCAGCCGGTACTTGCTCTGCGTGTCGGCCGCCGAGTGCGAGTAGGGCCGCGTGACCTTGGCGTGCAGCAACGCGGGGCCGACGCCGGCCCGCACGTTGGCCACGATCTTGCGGGCCGCCCGCCGGACGGCGAAGTAGTCGGTCCCGTCG
Source organism: uncultured Acidimicrobiales bacterium (assembly GCA_963759225.1). Taxonomy (GTDB): domain Bacteria; phylum Actinomycetota; class Acidimicrobiia; order Acidimicrobiales; family VFJN01; genus ZC4RG19. Next base: position 138,550 of record CAVWYL010000027.1, read on the forward strand.
AGCGACCGCACCTGGAGCCCGGCGAACCCCCGCACCAGCTCGTTCACGGGCGCCGGCGACTGCTCCGACGACGGCACCGAGATGGCGTAGCCGTTGTCGGCCACCAGGAACAGGACCGGCAGGTGCTCGGTGCACGCGGTGTTGAGGCTCTCCCAGAACTCGCCCTCGGAGGTGGCACCCTCGCCCAGGCTGACGTAGGTGACCTCGTCGCCGTGCGCGGTCAGCCCCAGCTGCGGGCGGCGCACGATGTACCGCCCGGCCTCGGCGCAGCCCACGGCCGGGATGCACTGGCTGCCGGTCGGGCTGGACTGGGTGACGACGTTGCGGGTCACGTCCCCCCAGTGGGCGGGCATCTGGCGGCCGCCGGACGCGGGGTCGGCGGCGGACCCGACGGCCTGGAGCAGGACCTGCTCGGCGGAGATGCCGAGGCCCAGCATGAGCGCCAGGTCCCGGTAGTAGGGGAAGAACCAGTCGTAGCCGGGGCGCAGCTCGTGGGCCAGGGCCAGGAGCAGGGCCTCGTGCCCGGCGCCGGAGATCTGGAAGAAGACCCGGCTCTGCTTCTGCAGGGCGATCTCCCGATCGTCGATGGCCCGGGAGATGCAGGCCAGCAGCAGGTCACGGCGCAGCTCGTCGGCGGGGAACATGGACACCCGGTGCGCCGCCTTGCCCGCTCCGGACCGGTCGGTGAGATCGATGGTCCTCGGTCTACCACCGGAACGGCCGCCCGAACCGTTGCCCTTGCCCTTGCCACCGCCCTTGGCGCCGACCCCGGCCTTGGCCGCCTTGGCCGCCTTGGCCTCCGCCTTGGCCCGGCGCTTCGCCTTCCCCTTGGCGCCGCCCTTCGCTCGTCTGGCCTCCGCCTTGGCCCCGCCCTCTGCCTCGTTCGTCGCCTCCGCGTCGGCACCACCGTTGGCCGTCCCGGCCTCCGCCTTCGCCCCGCCCTTCGCCGCGCCTTCGGCCCCGCCGTTCGCCGTCGCGGCCTCCGCCTTCGGCCCGCTCTTCGCTGCGCCTTGGCGCCGCGGTTCGCCGTCGCGGCCTCCACCGCGCCCTTCGCCGCGCCGCTGGCGCCACCGCTCGCCGTCCCGGTCTCCGCCTTCGCCGCGCCCTTGGCGCCGCCGGTCGCCTTCCCGGCCTCCGCCTTCGCCCCGCCCTTCGCTCGCCGCTGGCGCCACCCTTCGCCTTCCTGGCCTCCGCCTTCGCCCGGCGCTTCGCCTCGCGCTTGGCCTCCCGCTTCGTCTCCTTGACGGCCGCCTTGCGCTCCGCCTTGGCGGCCGCCTCGGCGCGCTTCCGCGCGGCCTTGCCCGGGGCGACGGCGCCGGCGGCCCGCCAGGTCAGGTCGATCATCTGGGCGCCGGGGCGGACGGCGTGGCCGTGTCCGTTTCCGTTGCTCGCCGGGCGGGCGGACTTCTGCGGCGACCTGGCCCCCATCTCGACCCCCTTGGGCGATCAGTCGGGTGGTTCCCTTCGATCGTCGCACATCTGCCCATCCTGACGGGTGGCCCTGTACGCGAACTGACGAGGTCCGTACGCTCTGACCACCACAGCGCCGAGGAGGTGCCGGATGTTCGACTTCTGGACGGTCGTCTACCTGCTGGTGATAGGCGTCGTTGCAGGCTACGTCGGCCGGCTGCTGGTGCGGGGCACCGGCGACATGGGCTTCGGCGCGACGCTGCTGGCGGGCATCGCCGGCTCCTTCGTGGGCGGCGTCCTCGGCTACGTGCTGTTCGGGTGGGACGAGGACGAGGGTTGGGTCCAGCCCGGCGGCATCTTCGGCTCGATCCTGGGCGCCGTGCTGGTGATCCTGGCGTGGCGGGCCTGGACGCATCGGCGCCCCGGACCGGCCGGCGGACCCGGCGTCTGACGTCACACCGGGCCCGTAGAGTCCGGCCATGACGGACGGGCCCCGGCGGTTCGATCGCGTTCGACCGGGCCGCCGCCACCTACGACGCCACCCGGGGCGGCGAGGAACGGGGAGCGACGATGGCGTTCCACCTCGCCCGCCACCTGCGGACCGGGCCCGTGCTGGAGGTGGGCGTCGGCACCGGAGCCGTGGCGCTCGCCCTCGACCGGCTCGGGCACCCGACATGCGGCGTCGACCTGTCGCCGCCGATGCTGGCGCAGGCCCGCGACCGGCTCGGGCCCCGGGTGGCCGCGGCCGACGGCTACCACCTGCCGGTGCCTGACGGGGCGGTCCCGAACGTCGTGGTCGTGTGGGTGCTCCAGCTGGTGCCGGACGTCGCGGGGTTCCTGGCCGAGGCGGCCCGGGTCACCGCGCCCGGCGGGCGGGTGGCCGTCATCCCCGCGGGCGGCGAGTGGGAGCCCGACGACATCGGCGACATCCTCGTCCCGCTGGCCGAGGAGCTGCGGCCCCCGCGGGACCACCCCGAGCACCTCGACCGCGGCGGCCCCCGCGGCCGGCCTCACGGTCGTGGCGCACGACACCACCACCCCGTGGGAGCGGCTCGAGTCGCCCGAGGCCATTGCCCGGGTGCTCGAGGGGCGGCAGTGGTCGATGCTGTGGGACCTGCCCGCCGAGCGGTGGGAGGCGGTGGTCGAACCCGCCCTGGCCGCCCTGCGGGCCCTGCCCGACCCCGGCCGGGCCCGGACCCGCCACGGTCACGACCACATCGTGGTGTTCACGCCGGAGTGAGCGGGCGACTCCAGGTCGGGCCCGTGGGGAGCCGGGCCCGACCCTCTCAGACGTTGCGGCGGTAGCGACCGCCGACTTCGAACAGGGCGCCGGTGATGTCGCCGAGCGAGCAGACCCGCACGGCGTCCATCAGCACGGCGAAGAGGTTGTCGCCGTCCAGCGCCGCCCGCCGCAGGCGCTCGAGCGCGGCGGGCCGGTCCTCGGCGTTGGCGGCCTGGAACTCGCGCAGCCGGCGCAGGCACGCCTGCTTCTCGTCCTCGGTCGAGCGGGACAGCGCCAGCGGGCGGGCCGTGGCCTCGCCGTCGCCGTCACGGTCGGACCGCTCGGGAGCCAGGAACGTGTTGACGCCGACGAGCGGCAGCGAGCCGTCGTGCTTGCGCTGCTCGTACAGCATCGACTCGTCCTGGATGCGGCCCCGCTGGTAGCCGGTCTCCATGGCCCCGAGCACGCCGCCCCGGGACGAGATGCGGTCGAACTCGGCCAGCACGGCCTCCTCGACCAGGTCGGTCAGCTGCTCGATGACGAAGCTGCCCTGGTTGGCGTTGTGGTTGCCGGCCAGGCCCCACTCGCGGTTGATGATCTGCTGGATGGCGACGGCGCGGCGCACCGACTCGGGCGACGGCGTGGTGACGGCCTCGTCGTAGGCGTTGGTGTGGAGGCTGTTGCAGTTGTCGTAGACGGCGATCAGCGCCTGCAGCGTCGTGCGGATGTCGTTGAACGCCATCTCCTGGGCGTGCAGCGACCGGCCCGACGTCTGCACGTGGTACTTGAGCTTCTGGGACCGCTCCCCCGCGCCGTAGCGGTCGCGCAGGGCGACGGCCCAGATGCGCCGGGCGACCCGGCCGAGCACGGCGTACTCGGGGTCCATGCCGTTGCTGAAGAAGAACGACAGGTTGGGGGCGAAGTCGTCGATGTCCATGCCCCGGGCCAGGTACGCCTCGACGTAGGTGAAGGCGTTGGCCAGCGTGAAGGCGAGCTGGGTGATGGGGTTCGCGCCGGCTTCGGCGATGTGGTAGCCGGAGATCGACACCGAGTAGAAGTTGCGCACCTGGCGCTCGACGAACCACTCCTGGACGTCGGCCATCATCCGCAGGGCGAACTCGGTGGAGAAGATGCACGTGTTCTGGCCCTGGTCCTCCTTGAGGATGTCGGCCTGCACCGTGCCCCGCACCGTGCTCAGCACCCAGTCGGCGATGTCGGCCGACTCCTGTGCGGTCGGGGGGCGGCCGTTGCTGTCCTCGAAGGCGGTGAGACGCTGGTCGATCGCCGTGCAGAAGAACATGGCCAGGATGGCGGGGGCCGGGCCGTTGATGGTCATCGACACCGACGTGGTGGGGTCGCACAGGTCGAACCCGTCGTACAGCGCCCGCATGTCGTCGAGGGTGGCGATCGAGACCCCGGAGTTGCCGACCTTGCCGTAGATGTCGGGCCGCTCGTCGGGGTCGAAGCCGTAGAGCGTGACCGAGTCGAACGCCGTGGACAGCCGGGTGGCGGGCTGACCCTCGGCCAGCAGGTGGAAGCGGCGGTTGGTGCGGACGGCGTCGCCCTCGCCGGCGAACATGCGGGTCGGGTCCTCGCCCTCCCGCTTGAACGCGAACACGCCGCCGGTGAACGGGAACCGGCCGGGCAGGTTCTCGTCGCGCAGCCAGCGCAGCAGGTCGCCGTCGTCGGCCAGGCGGGGCAGCGCCACCTTGGGGAGGTGGGTGCCGGCCAGCGACTCGTGCGTGAGGGCGGTGCGGACCTCGCGGTCGCGGACCCGGGTCACGTGCTCGTCGCCCGAGTACTCCTCGACCGTGGCGGGCCACCCGTCGAGCAGGGCGTTGCAGGCGGGGTCGAGGTCGCGCTCGGCCTCGGCGAGCAGGCGCTCGACGTCGTCGGTGGCGGCCCCCGCGCCGGCCAGCAGGTCGCTGGTGGTGCGGAGCGCCTGGTGGCGGCGGGCGACGGCGACCTGGGCGGCCGTGTGGTCGTGGTAGCCGCGCACGGTGGCGGCGACCTCGGCCAGGTAGCCCGCCCGCGCCGGGGGGACGATCGTGGTGACCCCGCTGGGGACCCGGGTGGCGACGTGGGGGAGCGCGCCGCCACCCGTGGGGAGCCCGTGCTCCGCGAGCTGGCCGCGGAGGTGCTGGTAGAGGGCCGTCACCCCGTCGTCGTTGAAGCGGGCGGCGATGGTGCCGAACACCGGCAGGTCCTCCAGCGCCCCGCCGAAGCTCTCGTGGTTGCGCTGGATCTGGCGGCGGACGTCGCGCAGGGCGTCGTCGGCGCCGCGGCGCTCGAACTTGTTGATGGCGACGGCGTCGGCGAAGTCGAGCATGTCGATCTTCTCGAGCTGGGTGGCCGCGCCGAACTCGGGGGTCATGACGTAGAGCGAGACGTCGGCCTGCTCGACGATGGCGGCGTCGCCCTGCCCGATGCCCGGCGTCTCGACGATGACGAGGTCGTGGCCGGCGGCCCGGCAGGCGGCCACGATGTCGTCGAGGTGGTCGGGGACCTCGGCCGCGCCCCGCGTGGCCATCGAGCGGACGAACACGTTGGGCCCGTCGACGGCGTTCATGCGGATGCGGTCGCCGAGCAGCGCCCCGCCCGCCCGCCGCCGGGTGGGGTCGATGGCGACGACGGCGATGCGCAGCTTGTCGTCGAAGTCGAGGCGGACCCGCCGCACCAGCTCGTCGGTCAGCGACGACTTGCCGGACCCGCCGGTGCCGGTCACGCCCAGCACGGGCACGGTGCGCCGCCGGGCGGCGAGGCGCAGGTCGTCGAGCTGGGGGCGGCCGAGGGTGCCGCCCTGGATGGCGGTCAGCGCCCGGGCGAGGGCCCGGGGGTCGCCGGCGAGGACGTCGTCGACGGAGGAGGGGGCATCGGCGGCCAGGTCGACGTCGCAGGCGGCGATGATCGTGTTGACCATGGGAGCGAGGCCGAGCCGTTGGCCGTCGGCGGGCGAGAAGATGCGGGCCACGCCGTAGTCGTGGAGCGCGGCGATCTCGTCGTCGACGATGACGCCGCCGCCGCCCCCGAAGACCTTGATGTCGGGCCGGCCCTCGGCCCGGAGGCGGTCGACCAGGTAGCGGAAGTACTCGATGTGGCCGCCCTGGTAGGAGCTGACCGCGACGCCTTGCACGTCCTCCTGCACGGCCGCCCGCACGACCTCGTCGACCGAGCGGTTGTGGCCCAGGTGGACGACCTCGGCCCCCTGGGCCTGGAGGATGCGCCGCATGACGTTGATGGCCGCGTCGTGGCCGTCGAAAAGGCTGGCCGCGGTGACGAGCCGGACGGGGTGCACCGGGTGGTGCAGCTCGGATGTGTCGGCGCGCCCGGGCGCGTGTGCACCCCCATTTCCAGCCATGGTCGAATGGTAGTTGGATTTCCAAGTTTCTGTCCACCGACTACTGAAGCTCCGACCAATGGCACTCCGACCACTGGACATCCGACATAGGATGCGGCCGTGCCCAACCCCCGACCGTTGGACTTCGACGCCATCGCCGAGGCCCGCCGCCAATGGGAGGCCCGGGATTGGCACGCCCCGGCGGCCATGTCGGCGGCGACGTCGATCATGCGGGTGCACCAACTCGTCCTTGCGGCGGTCGACGAGGCGCTGCGCCCGCTCGACCTCACGTTCGCCCGCTACGAGGCCCTGGTGCTGCTGGCGTTCAGCCGCCAGGGATCGCTCCCGCTCGGCAAGATGGGCGACCGGCTGATGCTGCACCCGACGAGCGTGACCAACATCGTCGACCGGCTGGAGAACCAGGGCCTGGTCGAACGCATCGCCCACCCCACCGACCGGCGCACGACCCTGGCTGCGATCACGCCCGAGGGCCGCCGGGTCGTCGGCAAGGCCACCGATGCGGTCAGCCTCACCGGCTTCGGGCTCGGCGGCCTGACCCCGGCCGAGCTGGACCAGCTCACGGCACTGATCCGCAAGACCCGCATCGCGGCGGGCGACTTCCCCGCCACGACCTGACCCCCGCCCGGAGCGACGCCGCGGTCAGTTCCAGGCGGGGTTCGATGGTCGGCGGTTCCCGTCGTCGGGGGATATGGCGCGGCGCTCGCGGCGCTGGCGGACCGTGCCGCCGGGGCGCAGCAGGACGCGGTGGCCGGCCACCATCTCCCAGCCCCGCTGGCAGGGGGGACGCCAGGCGTCGGGGAGGCCCCGGGTGAAGTAGGCCAGGGTCAGCACCGCGGTCGCGGCCGCCAGTGCCGTGCCGGCGGCGAAGGCCGCCTGTGAGACGACCCACTCGCTCCCGTGGCCGAGCGCCACGCGTGCGATGTCACCCACGGCCGCGATCACGAAGCCGACGCCGCCCGGCACGCCGAGGAACCCGGCGCCCCACAGCGTCTGGTACTTGCGCCGCGTGCCCGCGGCCTTCGGCCAGGTGCCGACCATGCGCTCGTAGCGGTCGACGGCCGGCGGCTCGACGCCGCGCCACGTCTGTACGCCGTTGACCAGCGCGGCGAGCCCGACCGTCACCATCACGACGGACCAGGCGAGAACGGCCGGGGCCATCAGAGGACCACCCCGGAGGAACCGAGCAGACACGACATGAGCTCTCGTGCCTTTTGATGTACGATCACCATGCCTCGGACTATACTGAGACCGTCCGAGCCCGTCAAAAAGGAGTGAGAGTGATCAGAATGACGTCAAGCAGTGTCGGCCACCGGCAGAGCATGGACCTCCCCCGTCTGGATCCGCCACAGCGCGGCGTACAGGCCGCGCTCGGCGACCAGCTCGTCGTGCGTGCCCGACTCGACCACCCGCCCGCGCTCCAACACGTGGATGTGGTCGGCGTGCCGCACCGTCGACAGCCGGTGGGCGATGACGACGACGGTCCTCCCCCGCCCGACCAGCTCCAGCGAGCGCTGGATGGCGGCCTCCGTCTCGTTGTCGACGGCGGACGTGGCCTCGTCCAGCACCAGCAGCGGCGGGTCCTTCAGGATCGCCCGGGCGATCGACAGCCGCTGGCGCTGCCCGCCGGACAGCTTCTGGCCCCGCTCGCCGACCACCGTGTCGTAGCCGTCCGGCAGGTCGCAGATGAACTCGTGGGCCTCGGCCAGTCGGGCGGCCCGCTCCAGCTCCGCGTCGGTCGCGTCGGGGCGCCCGTAGGCCAGGTTCTCCCGCACCGTGCCCTGGAACAGGAACACGTCCTGGCCCACATAGCCGATGGCCCGGCGCAGCTCGGCGAGCGGCACCTCCTCGACCCCCACGCCGTCGAGCGAGATGCGCCCGCCCGTGGCCTCGTACAGCCGCAGCAGCAGCTTGACCACGGTCGACTTCCCCGCCCCCGTGGCGCCCACGATGGCGTGGGTCTCGCCCGCCGGCACCTCGAGATCGAAGCCGTCGAGCACCGCCGGCCCCCGCTCGTCGGGCGGGCCGTAGGCGAACGAGACCGACGAGAACCGCACCTCGCCGGTGACGGGGGACGCCAGCGTGCCCGGGCCGTCCACGATGGTCGGCTCGACGGCCAGCAGGTCCAGGATGCGCCGGGTCGACGCCATCGCCCGCTGGTACAGGTCGAACGTCTCGCCGAGCCGGGTCAGCGGCCACAGCAGGCGCTGGGTCATGTACACGAGCACCGAGAACAGGCCCGACGTCCATCGTCCCGTTGAGCGCGGCCTGGCCGCCGACGAGCAGGGTGACCGTGAACGCCGCCAGGATCGCCATGCGGATCAGCGGGATGAACGCGGACGACAGCCGGATCGCGCCCCGGTTGGCCTCCCGGTACGCCTCGCTGGCCTCGGCGACCCGGGCCGTCTCCCGGGACTCGGCCGTGAACGAGCGGATCGTGGCGATGCCCGACAGGTTGTTGGCCAGCAGGGCGCCGAGGTCGCCGGCCCGGGCCCGGACGTCGGTGTAGTGGGGTTCGAGGCGGGTCTGGTAGCGGACCGACGCCCACACGATGACGGGGATCGGCAGGAAGGCCACGACCCCGAGGATCGGCTCGGCCACGAAGAACACCACCCCGACGAACACCACGTTGACCAGCGTGCGGATGATCTCGGACGCGCCCGTGTCGAGGAACCGCTCCAGCTGGTTGACGTCGTCGTTGAGCACCGCCAGCAGGCCGCCGGTCGACTGGTCCTCGAACCACGCCAGCTCCAGCCGCTGCACGTGGCGGTACGCGTCCATGCGGGCCTCGTGCTCGATCGTCTGGGCCAGGTTGCGCCACAACAGGTTCGAGATGAATTCCGTGCCCGACTCGATCAGCCACACGACGACGTTGATCGCGGCGAGCACGAGCAGCTGGTCGAAGCGGTCCTCGACGCCGAACACCGTGGCGACGAGCGAGTCGTCCGCCCGCACCACGACGTCGACCGCGGCGCCGATCAGCAGCTCGGGCACCACGTCGGCGAGCTTGTTGAGCACGCTGAACGTGATGGCGGCGACCACCGTGCGGCGGTGGCCGCGGGCGTAGCGCCACAAGCGGACCAGCGGCGGGGCGTCGGACGGCGACCCGTCGCGCCCGGCCCGGCGCAGGGAATGTCTCATGCGGCGAGGCTACGGGCGCACCTCGCGGATGCCGGGAGAGTTCCGCCTCGGTTGACAGCCTCCGATGTATTAGGCAAGCCTAACGCATCATCACAAGGAGGGGATACCCATGACCGACCCGTTCGACGGAGCGTGCCCGGTCCGGTGGATGATCGACGACATCGGCCGGTACCTGGCGGGGGACGACGCCGCGTCGGCGGAGATCGGCAGCGCCGGGCGCCAGGCGGTGACCCGGGCGGCCGGCGAGGTGGACGACCTGCTGCGCAGCGCCTTCGCCGCCCACGAGGTGGTGGCGACCGAGCTGCGGTTCGCAGGGCCGGCGCGGGGGTTCCGCCGGACCGTGTTCGCCCTGTCACCCACCCCGGTCGCGCTGATGCTGCTGTGCATGCGCATGTGCGACCCGGACGACGACGTGATCGTGGTCCAGCACACGGCGGCCCGGGGATCGTCCTCGCGCACGGCGTCGTGGCCCTTCGGGATGGCCGTGGCCGAGGAGCTGACCCGCCCGCCGGCCGGCGACGTGCCGGTGCCCGCCGGGCTCGAGGACCTGAACCAACCCGAGCGCTGATCCCGGCCGCGCCCCGCTACCGTTCGGCGGCGATGACGCTGACGCGCCTCGGTCCCGACGCCACGGGCGACGACGTGGCCGCCGCGCTCGACGAGGGCGGGTACGCGCTGATCGAGGGCGTGCTCGACCCCGACGACACGGCCGCCCGGCTGGCCGCGCTCGACGACCTGTTCGCAGCCACCCCCGCCGGGCGCAACCCGTTCGAGGGCTACCGCACCCGGCGCATCTACGCGGTGTTCGCCAAGACCCGAGCCTTCGACGACCTGGCGGTCCACCCGCTGTTGACGGGGGCGCTCGACCACGCCCTCGGGCCGCACTACCAGTTCTCGGCGCCGGTCGCCCTGAGCATCGGCCCCGGCGAGGTCGCCCAGCCGCTGCACCGCGACGAGGACGTCTACCCCCTGCCCCGGCCCCACCCGCCGGTCGTGCTCAACAGCATGTGGGCGCTGACCGACTTCACCGAGGACAACGGCGCCACGCGCCTGATCCCCGGCAGCCATCGCTGGGACGAGGACCGGCGGCCCGACGCCGACGACCCGGAGATCGTGCAGGCGACCATGCCCGCCGGGTCGGTCCTGATCTACCTCGGCGGGCTGTGGCACGGCGGCGGCGCCAACGCCACCGACCGGGCCCGCCCCGGGCTCATCCTCGAATACGTCGTGTCGTGGCTGCGGCCCCAGGAATCCCAGCTCGTGGCCGTTCCTCCCGAGGTGGCCGCCACCCTCCCCGAGAGGCTCCAGGAGATGCTCGGCTACAACATCTACCCGCCGTTCCTCGGCTACGTCGACGGCCGGCACCCGGCCCGCACGCTGCGGGCGACGACGCCGTGACCGACACGATGCGGGCGCTGGCGGACGAGTACTGGGAGGCCCGGCTCGAGGACAGCCCCCTGTTCGCCAACTTCCTCGGCGACCACCGCTACGACGACCGGGTCGACGACCTGTCGGCCGCGGCCGACGGGCGCCGGCGGGCCAGATGGTCCGACCTGCGCGAGCGCGCGGAGGCGACCGGAACCGACGGCGACGCCACCGACACCGTGACCCGCGAGCTGCTGCTCCACGAGCTCGACGACGCGCTGCGGTCGATCGACCTGCGGCTGGTCGAGATGTCGTGGGACCAGATGGAGGGTGTCCACGCCGACCTGCTCATCACCGCGGGCCAGCTCTCCGCCCCGGAGCCGGAGCACGCGGCGATGGCGGTCGTGCGCACCCGCCGGTACGGCGACATGCTCGCCCGGGCCGCCGAGCGCTGGCGGGACGGCCTGGCCGCCGGCCGCACGCCGGCCCGGCTCAACATCGTGCGCTCGATCAACCAGGTCGAGGGCTACCTGGCGTCGCCCCTCGACGGCGACCCGTTCGTCACCCTCACCGGCCCCGAGGGCTGGGACGGGGTCGACGCCTGGCGGGCCGAGCTCGCTGCCGTGGTCGAGTCCGAGCTGCGGCCCGCGTTCGCCCGGTACCGGGACGTGCTGCGGGACGAGCTGCTGCCGGTGGCGCGGCCCGACGACCGGCCCGGCCTGTGTCACCTGCCGGACGGGCCCGCCGTGTACCAGGCCCTCGTCGAGCTGCACACCGGCCTGCCGCTCACCCCCGACGAGCTGCACGCGGTGGGCATGGCCGAGGTCACGGGGTCGCTGCCCGCCGAGTACGCCGAGATCGGGGGCCGCCTGTTCGGCACCGAGGACGTGGCCGAGGTGTACGCCCGGCTCACCGGCGACCCGAGCCTGCGCTACGGGTCCGCCGACGAGATCCTGGCCCACGCCGGCGCCTGCCTGGAGACCGCCACCGCGGCGATGGGCGACTGGTTCGGCATCCTCCCCGAGGCGCCGTGCGTGCTGACCCCGGTGCCCGACTACCTGGCCGCCGACTCGCCCGCCGCCTACTACACGCCCCCGGCGCCCGACGGCAGCCGGCCCGGCGAGTACCACGTCAACCTGCACGACCCGACCGCCCGGGGACGGGCGGAGACGGCGTCGATCGCGTTCCACGAGGCCATCCCCGGCCACCACCTCCAACTGGCCATCGCCACCGAACGCACCGAGCTGCCCGCCTTCCGCCGCCTCACGTGGGGGCACACCGCGTTCGTCGAGGGCTGGGCGCTCTACACCGAGCGGCTGGCCGACGAGATGGGCCTGTACGAGACCGACCTCGACCGGCTCGGCATGCTGGCGTCCGACTCGTGGCGGGCCTGCCGGCTCGTCGTCGACACCGGCCTGCACGCCATGGGCTGGACCCGCGAGCAGGCGGTCGAGTTCATGGTCGCCCACGCGCCCGTGAACCGCGAGGAGATCGAGGTCGAGGTCGACCGCTACGTCGGCATGCCCGGCCAGGCGCTGGCCTACAAGGTCGGCCAGCGCGAGATCCTGCGGCTGCGGGACGAGGCCCGGACCGCGCTGGGCCAGCGGTTCACCATGCCGGGGTTCCACGACACGGTGCTGGGGGCGGCCACCGTCAGCCTGCGGGTGCTGCGGGACCGGGTGGCCGCCTGGACGGGGTGACGACCGTCGTCAGCCGTGGCCCTCGACGGTGTCGGCCCGCTCCTCGACCACCCGGCTGTGCACGAACCCGGCCAGTGCCGCGCCGATGAGGGGGGCGACCCAGAACAACCAGAGCTGCTCCAGCGCGTCGCCGCCGACGAACACGGCCGGTCCGGTCGAGCGGGCGGGGTTCACCGACGTGTTGGTGACCGGGATGCTGATGAGGTGGATCAGCGTCAGCGACAGGCCGATCGCGAGCGGGGCGAACCCGATCGGCGCCTCGCGCCCGGTGACGCCCAGGATCACGAGCAGGAAGAAGAACGTGAGCACGACCTCGGCCACGGCCGCCGCCACGAAGTCGTAGCCGCCCGGTGAGAGGTTGGCCCAGCCGTTGGCCGCGAGGTTGCTCTCGCCCGGACCGGTGCCGATGTTGAAGCCGTCGACGCCGCTCGCGATGGCCACGATGATCGCGGTCCCCAGCACCGCCCCGACCAGCTGGGCCAGCAGGTAGGCACCCGCCTCCCGGAGCTCGATGCGCCGGGCCACGAGCACGCCGAGCGTCACCGCCGGGTTGAAGTGACCGCCCGAGATGTGACCGAAGGCGTACGCGCCCGTCACGACGGTGAGACCGAAGGCCAGCGACACGCCCAGGAGGCCGATGCCGAGATTGGAGTCCGGCATGAAGTTGCTGGCCAGCACCGCGCTGCCGCACCCTCCGAGCACCAGCCACAGCGTGCCGAGCAACTCGGCGATCAGCTTGCGTTGCAGGTCCATCGGCCCTCCTGGCTCCGTTGGGTGCCCCTGTACCTACGTCACGGCGGGGCGCCGCGTCCTCACCCGCAGCGAGTGAGAGCGGCACAGCCAGTAGTGTCACGGCCGTGGCCACTCCGGTGGGTGATGCTCTCGACGCGCACGGTCCGCGACCCGAGCCCACTGTCGGCTTCGTCGGTCTCGGCCACATGGGGGCGCCGATGGCCGGGCACCTCACGCGCCGGCCCGGCGGCCTGGTGGTGTGCGACGCCCGGGCATCGGCCACGGGCGCGTTGGCCGAGGGCGGGGCGCTCGTCGCGTCGTCCCCCCGGGCGGTGGGCGAGCAGGCCGAGCTGATCTCGGTGATGGTGCGCGACGACGTCGAGGTGCGGGAGGTCCTGCTCGGCGAGGAGGGCATCGTGCGGGGCGCGGCGCCCGGCACGGTCGTGGCCGTCCACTCGACGCTCGGGCTGGACACCGCGGCCGCCCTGGCCGCGGAGGTCGCGCCCTACGGCGTCGCGGTTGTCGACGCGCCGGTGAGCGGGGGCGTGCTCGGCGCGCAGGAGGGGACGCTGGCGGTCATGGCCGGCGGGTCCCCGCAGGCGGTGGAGCGCCTGCGACCGGCGTTCGCGCCGTGGGCGAGCGTGGTGGTCCACGTCGGCCCGGCCGGCGCGGGCACCCGGGCCCGGCTGGCCCGGGCGCTGCTCCAGTACGCGGCGTACGCCGCCGCGGGCGAGGCCCAGCGCCTGGCCGAGGCGGCCGGGATCGACCTCGGCGCCCTCGCCGACGTGGTGCGCCAGTCCGACCTGACGCTGGGTGGCCCGGCGTCGGTGCTGCGGGACAGCTCCCTGCCGGTGTCGCGGGCCGACCCGTGGCACGGGCCCCTGGCCCGCCTGCGGGACCAGGGCGAGGCCGACCTGACGCTGGCCCTGCGCCTCGGCCGGGACCTGGGGATCGACCTCCCGGTGGCCGAGGCTGCGCTCGACGAGTTGGCCGCGGCGCTCGGCGTCCCCCACGACGGCTGAGGAACCACCACCCGCGGGCCGGGCTGGCGTAGGGTCCGACCCGGAGGATCCTGCACGCTCCCCGGGGGAGGTCGCCGATGACTGCAGCGCGCCGCGGCAGCGCTCGCTGGCTGACGATCGTGGTGGTGCTGATCGGTGCCGCAGCCGTGCTGGGCGTCGTCGCGTTCTGGCCGAGGGACGACGCCCCCGACCTCGGCACCCAGCCGACGACGTACGTGGACGCCACCGTCGAGCAGGTCGACACCGACACCTGCCGCGACCCCGAGGTCGACGCCCCCGGCGACTGCCAGGTGGTGACGGCCCGGCTCACGTCGGGGGACGAGAGCGGCGACGAGGTCGAGTTCACGGTTGCCGCCAGCCAGTTCGAGGTCCCCGAGCTGGCCGTGGGCGACCAGGTCGTGCTGCTCGACGTGGCCACCGCGCCCAGCGAGTCCCGCTACTCGTTCTCGGACTTCCAGCGGTCGACCCCGCTGTGGTGGCTGCTCGGCCTGTTCGTGGTGGTCGTGGTCCTGTTCGGGCGGTGGCAGGGCGTGCGGGCGCTCGTGGGCCTGGCCGCCAGCGGGGCCGTGCTCGTCGCGTTCATGGTGCCGGCGTTGCTGCGGGACTCGCCGGCGGTGCCGGTGGCGCTGTCCGCCACGGTCGTGATCGCGTTCGTGGCGCTGTACCTGGCCCACGGCGTCAACGCCGGGACCACGGTGGCGCTGGCGGGAACGCTGGTCAGCCTGGCGCTCACGGCCGGGTTGGCGTTCGCGGTGGCGGCGCTGGCCCAGTTCTCCGGGCTGGCCGACGAGCGGGGGCAGACCCTGCGGGTCACGGCGGACGCCCTCGACCTGCGGGGACTGCTGGTGGCCGGGATCGTGGTCGGCGCGCTCGGCGTGCTCGACGACGTCACGGTCAGCCAGGTGTCGATCGTGGCGGCACTGCGGCGGGCGAACCCCGGCCTGTCGCCGCGGCTGCTGTACCGGGAGGCGACGAAGGTCGGGCGGGACCACGTGGCGTCGACGGTGAACACCCTGGTCCTGGCCTACGCGGGAGCCTCGCTGCCGCTGCTGCTGTTCTTCGCCCAGGGCGACCAGCCCGTCGGCCGGCTCCTCGCCGGCGAGCTGATCGCGGTGGAGATCGTGCGGATGCTGGTCGGCTCGATCGGCCTGGTCGCGTCGGTCCCGATCACGACGGCGCTGGCCGCGGTGGTGCTCCACCCCCGTGAGGACGTGCTGGGGCGGCGCCAGCGGCGCAGCATCGGCGTCGACCCCGTCGACGACGGCGGGGCCGCCCCGCCCCGGCCCACGCGTCCCCGTCGCGGCGGGAGCGGCGGCGCCAGCGCCGGTCGGGCGAGGCGCTCGACGACCTGGTCCCCGCCGAGGACCCGAGTTGACCGAGGCGGCCGACGGCCCGCCAGAGGACGAACCGACCAGGAACCAACGGGCTCGCGGCAGGCCGACCGATGCGGAGTCGAGCCGGGAGGAGATGCCTGCGACGCGCTGGACGACGGTGGGCCCGCCGGGGGCGACCGGGCCCAGAGCGGGCCGGGCAGCGGGGGCCAGCCGGGGACGGCGGGGCCTGGCCGACGGGTGAGCCGGCCGAGGGTGAGCCGGGCGACGGTCGGGCCGGGCGACGGTGGGCCGGGCGAGGGCGAGCCGGGCGACGGCTGGGCCAGCCGAGGGCGAGCCGGGCGAGGGCGAGCCGGGCGAGGTGCACGACGGGGAGCCGGGCGATGGGGGGCCGGGGCGGCGGGTCGGCGGTGGGTCGCAGCGGGCTCGGCGGGCTGGGCCGGCGGCGCTGGCGCGGCTCGATGACGCGCGGCCTCGGTTTCGGGCCGTCGATGCTGCCTGGGAGCTGTGGGATCGCGACCGGTCGAAGGCTGCGACGCTCCTGGCCGGGGCGCTGGTCTACCGGCTGTTCGTCTGGCTCCTGCCCGTCGCCCTGCTCGTCGCCAGTCTGCTCGGGTTCCTGGCCCAGCATGACAGCGAGGATCCGGCGGAGCTGGCGCGGGACGGGGGGATGGGGAGCTACGTCGTGTCGGTGGTGGCCGACGCCGCGGCGCAGGCCAAGGGCAGCCGGTGGATCACCCTGATTCTTGCCCTGTTCGGCCTCGCCGTCGCCGGGTCCGGGACCGTGCGGGCGCTGCGGCTGTCCCACGCTCTCATCTGGGACGTCGAGCTTCCCAAGCTGCGGCGGGCCTGGGTGGGGCCGCTCGCCCTGCTCGGGGTGACCATTCTCATCGGGTCGCTGGGGGCGCTGTCCTGGAAGGCCAACGACCTCGGGCCGGGCATCGGGCTCGGCTTCGTGCTGGCCTCGTCCGCCGCCGTCGGCGCGGGGTGGCTGCTCGCCTCCTGGCTGCTCCCCCATGGTGACGCCCCCTGGTGGGCGCTGGTGCCGGGGGCGCTCGCCGGGGCGCTCGGCATCCTCGGGATGCACCTTTTCACCGCCTACTACCTCACCGGCAAGCTCGAGAGCGCCAGCGAGATGTACGGCTCGTTCGGGGCGGCGGCGGCCGTGCTGCTCTGGCTGTCGCTGCTGGCCCGGCTCATCATGCTGGCCGCCGGCCTGAACGCGACGTTGTGGCACCGGCGGGTCCGGCGGCGGGCGGCGGCGGCGGCGGGCCCGGGCACCGAGCGGCGACGGAGGCGCGACGCTTCGGGGGCGACGCTCACCGTGTGGCGGTTCGCCACGCCCGGCGGCGCCGAGCTCGCCGAGGAGACGCTCCGCGAGCTGCAGCGGCAGGACCTGATCGTCGTCCACGATGCCGCCACCGTGTCCTGGGCCGCGGGCGCGAGGAAGCCGACGACCCGCCAGCTCCCCGGCCTGACCGAGGCCGGCGCGCTCGGCGGGGCGTTCTGGGGGCTGCTGTTCGGCGTGGTGTTCCTCGTGCCGCTGCTGGGCGTGGCCGTGGGCGCCGCCGCCGGCGCGCTGGGCAGCTCGCTCCAGAGACGTCGGCATCGACGACGAGTTCATCGCCGCCGTGCGCCGGGAGGTCAAACCGGGCACGTCGGCGCTGTTCGTGCTATCAAGCGATGCCGTGATCGCCCGGGTCCGCGAGGCCTTCGAGGGCCAGCACCCGCAGCTGGTCCACACCAACCTGTCGGCCGGCCAGGAAGGCCGGTTGCGGGAGGTGTTCGGCTCTTGACCCTCGGGTGACACCCGGGTGAACGCCGAAGCTTCACCCTGGGTGGGTGATGAAACGCGTCGCGAACTGAGGCACTCTACGGGTGACGTCGACGTCACGTGTCGCCCATCACACCTCTGCACCCGGGGGTTGCCGTGTCCGCCGCCTCCCCACAGCGCCTGCCCTCCCGCCACGCGGTCCCCACGCTGCCCGCGCCCGCTCGTCCCCCGCCGCCGGCTGGAGGACCTGCTCGACGACCGCCACCGGCGCCACATCACCCTCGTGTCCGGCCTGCCCGGCGCGGGCAAGACCACCCTCGTCGCCTCGTGGCTCCGCTCGACCGACCGCCAGGCCGCGTGGGTCGCCCTCGACACCCGGGACAACGAGCCCGGCCGGCTCGCCCGGTCGATCGTGGGCGCCCTCGCCCGCGTCTCGGCCGTGCCCCACGCCCCCGGCCGGCGCCGCCGCGCCGCGACCAACGTGCTCGACGAGGCGTTCGCCTCGCTGGCCGGCGGTTCGTGGGTCCTCGTGCTCGACGACGCCCACGAGCTGCGCTCGCCCGAGGCGCTCCAGGCCCTGCGCCACGTGCTGGACCGCGCCCCCGCGTCCGTGCCCGTGGTGCTGTGCGCCCGGGCCGACCCGCCGGTCGCCCTCGGGCGCCTGCGGATGGACGGCCGCCTCGGCGAGATCCGCAACGCGGACCTCGAGTTCAGCCTCGACGAGACCGCCGCCCTGTTCGACGCCTACGGCATCGAGCTGCGCCGCGACGACGTCCAGGCCCTCTGGCAGCGCACCCAGGGCTGGATCGCGGGCCTGCGCCTGGCCGCCGGCGCCCTCGACGAGGCCGACGACCGCCACGAGGTCGTGCTCAGCGCCACCGCCACCGAGGCCGCGGTGGCCGAGTACCTCCTCGAGGAGGTGCTCGACCGCCAGGACCTCGGCACCCAGGAGTTCCTGCTCCGCACGAGCGTGGTCGACCGGCTGACCCCGGGGCTGGCCGCCGTCCTCGCCGACGACGCCGACGCCCAGGAGCGCCTCGACTCGCTGGAGCGCAGCGGCGTGTTCCTCACCGACGTCTCCCAGGGCGGCTGGTACCGCTACCACGCCCTGTTCGCCGACCTGCTGCGGGCGGGCCTCCGCCACCGCAACCCCGGCCTGGTCCCCGAGCTGCACCACCGCGCCGCCTACTGGATGCTCGACCACGGCGGGCGCAGCGAGGCCGAGGCCCACGCCCGCCTTGCCGGCGACTGGGCCATGGTCGGGCGGCTGGCGATCGACCGCTGGCTGGCCGCGGCCCTCGACGACGCCGAACCCGCCCCGGACCCGCTGGTCGGGACGCCGCCGGTCGCCGTCACCGACGTCGCCGACCTCGCGCTGGTGGCCGCCGGCCAGGCCTGCGCCCGCGGGGCGCGCGACGACGCCGACCTGTACCGGTCCCGGGTCGACGAGCTGCTCGGACCGCTGAAGGACGCGCCCCCGGGGCCGGCGTCACGCCGGGCCCGGCGCCGGCGTCGTCGACCTCAACTACGGGTGGACCTTCGGCGCCAACCCCCGGGCCCGGGAGGCGAGCCGGGTCCTGGCGTCCGCCGACGAGAGCTGCCCGGACGCCAACGGCCACGCTGTCCGCCATCCGCCGCCTGGCCCGGCTGCGGGGCGCCGAGCTGCACGTCGACGACGGCCGCTTCGACGCCGCCGTGGCGACGCTCGAGACCCTCGCCGACGTGCGCGACGACGACTGGATGACGATGGAGGCGTCCTCGGTGCTCGCGCTGGTCCACGCCGCCGCGGGCAACCTCGACGGCGCCGACCGCCGGGCCGCGGCCGTGCTGGCCTCCGACCTGGCCGAGCTCCACCCGACGGCCCTGCGCGCCGCGCACCTGGCCCGGGCGCTGTGCTGCGCCCAGCGGGCCGAGCGCCGCAGCGCCGCCGCCCACCTGGCCGCGGCCGACGCCGCCGAGCCCGTGGCGGCCCGCCCCCTCACGGTCGTCCACCGGGCGCTGCAGGCCACCCTCGGCGGGACCACCCCCGGGGCCGCGTGGCTGGACAGCGCCACGGCCGGGCACCCGCTGGCGGCCCAGGTCCTCGTGGCCGCCGGCGCGCTCGAGATCGTGGACCCGCAGCGCCGCCTGGTGGCGGTGGGCGGGGCCACCGAGCGGGCCGTCGTCCGCGCCCGCCAGGACCTCGACCGCGGCGCCCCCGAGGCGGCCCACAGCGGCCTGGCCGCAGCGCTGGGCGGCAACCTCACGTCGGTCCACGTCCGCACGGTCGTCGAGGCCCGCACGCTGGCCGCCGTCGCCGCCGCCGCCACGGGCCACGCCGAGGAGGCCCGGTCGCCACCTGCGGGCGACGCTGGACCTCGTGGCCGTGTCCGGGGTCCGGGCACCGCTGGTCGAGAGGGCGCCGGCGCTCGTCGACCTGCTGGAGCGCGAGTCCGGCGACGACGCCCGCCGCGGCCTCGTCCTCGAGCTGCTCGACCACCTCCGGCGGGCGCCCGCGGGCAACCCGGTCGAGTCGCTCACCGACCGGGAGACGGCGGTGCTCCAGTACCTGCCGACGCTCATGTCGAACGCCGAGATCGCCGACGGGCTGCACCTGTCGATCAACACCGTGAAGTCCCACCTGAAGGCCGTCTACCGCAAGCTCGGCGTGGACGGCCGCCGGGACGCGGTCCTCCGCGGCCGCGAGCTGGAGCTGATCTAGCCCGGGCGCACGATGCAGCGGAAACCGAGGTGCGACGTCGACGTGTCCACCGCCTGGGCCATGCGGGCGGCGGGCCGGTAGCGACGGCAGTAGTTGGGGGCACACAGGTGCGAGCCACCTTTCATCACCCGGCGGGGGATCGCCGCCGGATCAGAGCCGTCGACGCTGGCCTCCCGGGTGCCGCCCCGGGGGTTGTCGACCGTGCAGCACGGGCGGGTGACCCCCGCCCCGTGGTCCTGGTACCAGTCCGTGGTCCACTCCCACACGTTGCCGGCCACCTGGAACAGGCCGAAGCCGTTGGGCGGGAACGACCGCACCGGGGCCGTGTACTCCCACCCGTCCTCGACGAGGTTCACCATCGGGAACTCGCCCTGCCATACGTTGGCCACGTGCCGGCCTCCGGGCGTCAGCTCGTCACCCCACGCGTACTCGGCACCCTCCAGGCCGCCGCGGGCGGCGCGCTCCCACTCGGCCTCGGTCGGCAGGTCCTTGCCGGCCCAGGCCGCGTAGGCGGCGGCGTCGTCGAAGGCGACGTGCACGACCGGGTGGTCGCCCAGGCCCTTGAGCGACGACTGGGGGCCGCGGGGATGGCGCCAGTCGGCGCCCGGCACCCACGTCCACCACTGGTAGGGGTCGTTCAGGTCGACCGGCCGGCGCGGCCTGCGGAACACGCTCGACGCGGCCACGAGCAGCTCGGGCTGGGCGTCGGGGTAGGCCGCGGGGTCCGGCGGCTGCTCGGCCAGCGTGACATGCCCGGTCGCCTTGACGAAGGCGGCGAAGTCGTCGTTCGTCACGGTGGTGCGGTCGATCCAGAACCCCTCGACGCCGACGCTGTGGGCCGGGGCCTCCTCGGGGTAGTGGTCGTCCGACCCCATGGTGAAGGTGCCGCCGGGAACCCACACCATGCCGGGGGCCGGCGGGGCGCCGGGCGGGTCGGGCCGGGTGACGTCCGTCGCGTCGCTCATCGGGCTGCCACCGTGCCGCGACAGGCCCCGGCGTGTCGACACCCCGGCCGGGTGAGGGCCCCGTGGCCCGGGTAGCGGACCCGGCCGAAGCCCCGGTGCCGACGGGCGACGGCGACAGCGACAGCGAGGGCCCCGAGCCCGAGCACGTGCCGTACTCGGTGTTCGCGTCGGCCGGTGACGAGCCGCGGCGCCGGCGGGTGGACGACGTCGTCCTGCTGGGCCTGGCCGCGCTCACCGTGCTGGCCGCCGCCCTGCTGGCCGACGACACCGGCGACGCCGGGCCCGCGGCGGTCGAGGCGCTCGACGGCCTGCTGGGCTGGCTCGAACCGCTGTGGACGGTCGCCTACGGCGCCTCGGGGCTGCTGGTGGCGGGCATCCTGGGCGCCGCCCTCGTGGCGCGGCGCTGGGCCCTGGCCCGCGACGCCGCGCTCGGCGGCCTGCTCGCCCTCGTGATCGGCGCGCTCGTCACGCTGGCGGTCGAGGACCGGTGGCCCGCCTGGTCCGGGGTGCTGTGGCGCGCCGACGAGGTCACCTACCCGTCGGTCCGGCTGGCGGTGGTGGCGGCCGTGGCGCTGGTGGCGCTGCCCGACCTCACCCGGCCGTTCCGCTACGCGGCGCTGAGCCGTGGTCGGGCTGTGCGCGCTGGCCGCGACCGTGCTCGGCGAGGCGTATCCCGCGTACGTGGTCGGGGGCCTCGCCCTCGGCATGGGCGTCGGGGCCGGGGTGCGGCTGACGTTCGGGTCGTCCGCCGGGTTCCCCCACGAGAAGCGGGTGCTGGCCGACCTGGGCGCGCTCGGCATCGACGCGGTCGACGTGTGGCGGGACCAGGACCAGCGGGGCGGGGTGGCCCGCTACCGGGCCGTGGGCGGGGACGGGGCCAGCTGGGCGGTGGCCGTGTACGGCCGCGACGCCCGGGACACGCAGCTGCTCGCCCGGGTGTGGCGGACGCTGTGGTACCGGGACCCGGGGCCGGAGGCGTCGGTCACCCGCCGCGCCCAGGTCGAGCACGAGGGCCTGATGCTGTTCGCCGCGGCCCGGGCCGGCGTGCCGGTCCCCGCGGTGGACGCGGCGGGCACGACCGCCACCGGCGACGCGCTGCTGGTCACGACCGAGCCCGACGCGCCCACGCTGGCGTCGCTGCCGCCCGCCGAGGTCGACGACGCCCTGCTCGCCGCGGCGTGGGACGCGGCCCGGGCCCTGCGGGCCGCCCGCATCGGCCACGGTCACCTCAACACCGCCGCGCTGCTGGTGACCCGGCCCGGGGTGCTGGTCACCGACCTGGCCGCGGCCCGGCTCCACGCGCCGGACGCGGTGCTGGCCACCGACGTGGCCGAGCTCCTGGTGTCGTGCACGCTGGCGGTGGGCCCCGACCGGGCGCTGGCCGCGGCCCGGGCGGCCGTGGGCGACGAGGCGCTGTACGCGGCGCTGCCGTTCCTCCAGCGGGCCGCCCTGTCCCCGCAGGTGCGCGACGACGCCCACGACGCCGAGCTCGACGTCGACCGCCTGCGGGAGCAGGTCGTGGCGGTCACGGGCGGCGAGATGCCCGAGATCGCCGAGGTCCGGCGGGTGTCGGCCCGGAGCGTCGTGCTGGTGGTCCTGACGGCGTTCGCCGCCTACCTGCTGATCGGGCAGCTGGCGGACATCGGCATCGACACGATCATCGAGGAGCTGTCCGGGGCGGAGTGGGGGTGGGCGCTGCTGGCCCTCCTCGTCGCGCAGACCACGCTGGTCACCGACGCCTTCGCCACGCTGGCGGCGGTGGGACGGCCGCTGCCGCTGGCGCCGACCACGGTCCTGCAGTCGGCGGTGAAGTTCATCAACCTCACCGTGCCGAGCGCGGCCGGCAAGATCGCCCTCACCATGCGCTACCTCGAGCGCCAGGGCGTCGAGCGGGCGGTGGCGCTCACCCAGGGGTCGATCGACGGGCTGATGGGGTTCGTGGTCCAGGCGCTGGTGCTCGTCGTCGTGATCCCGCTGGCCGACGTGAACGTGTCCCTCGACAGCTCCGGCGGGGACGACGGGGGCCACGACGGGACGCTGATCCTGGCTCGGCGTGGCCGTGATCGTCGGTGGCGGTCGTCGGCGGCATCCTGGCGCTGGTGCTGCCGGGGCTGCGGCGCAAGGTGTGGCCGTTCCTGGCCGCCGCCGCCGGCAACGCCAAGTCGCTGGTCCTGTCGCCGTCCCGCCTGGTCCGGCTGCTCGGCGCCAACGTCGCCACCCAGGTGCTGTACGCGCTGACGCTCGGGGCGTCGGTGCGGGCGTTCGGGGCGGACGCGTCGCTGGCCGACCTGCTGCTCGTGAACACCGGGGTGTCGCTGCTCGGCGGTCTGGTCCCGATCCCGGGGGCCATCGGCGTGGCGGAGGCCGGCCTGACGGCCGGCCTCACCGCGGTGGGGGTGCCGCCGTCGGCGGCGATGGCGGCGGCCCTCGTCCACCGCATGGCGACCTACTACCTGCCCCCGGTGTGGGGCTGGTTCGCCCTGCGGTGGCTGGGCCGCCGCGGCTACGTCTAGGGCCTACGCGCCCGAGTCCAGCCACTGCTCGAACGTGGGGCCGGCCAGCGTCGCGCCCGGCCCGGGCAGGAGCCCGCCGTCCTCGGCCAGCCGGCTGTCGGCGTCGTCGCCGCTGACGCCCTCGACCTTCACGGCCAGGCCCCGCCGCAGCGCCAGCGCCCCCGCCAGGTCGACCATGCTCTCCTCCCGGGGGCCGGCGACGTCGGTGACCTCGGGCCCGTCGGGCTCGACCACCATGTCCGCCAGGGTCTCGGCCACGGCCCGGGCCGCGATCGGCTGGGTGCGCATGCGCTGGACGTAGGCCACCTCGCCCTGGGTGCCCCAGGCGAGGAGCTGCTCGACGAACTCGTGGAACTGCGTGGACCGCAGGATCCGGGTGGGGATCGGGCCGGCGAGCGCCGCCTGCTCGTGGGCGATCTTGGCGGCGCCGTAGCCGCCCGAGTACCGGTCGGTGCCGACGATCGACACGACCAGCATCCGGGCCACGCCGGCCCGCTGCCCGGCCTCGTGCAGGTTGCGGGCGGAGGTGGTGAAGAAGGCGGTCGCCTCCTCCTGGTCGGGGGACGGGCCGGTGGCCACGTCGACGATGACGTCCACGCCGGCGAGGGCGGCGTCGAGCCCGTCGCCGGTGATGACGTCCACGCCCGAGGCACGGGACACCGGCACGACCTCGTACCCCCGCTCCTCCAGCACGTCGACGACGTGGCGGCCCAGCCGCCCGGTCGCTCCGGCCACGGCGATCTTCCTGGTCTCGTTGATGGTCATGTCCCGCTGACCCGGCGGCCCGCCAGAATGTGACCGATGGACGGAAACAACCCCGCGACCAGCGGGTTCGAGGCCCATCGCGACCACCTGCGGGCGGTCGCGTACCGGATGCTCGGCTCGTCCGCCGAGGCCGACGACGCCGTCCAGGAGACCTGGCTCCGCTACGACCGCACCGACACGGGCGACGTCGAGAACCTGGGCGGCTGGCTCACGACCGTCCTGTCGCGGGTGTGCCTCAACCTGCTGCGGGCCCGCACCACCCGGCGGGAGGAGGCGCTCGACCCCCACGTCCCCGACCCGGTGGTCCGCCCCGACGGCGCCCTCGACCCCGAGCAGGAGGTGGTGCTGGCCGACTCGGTGGGCCTGGCGCTGCTGGTCGTGCTGGAGACGCTGGCGCCGGCCGAGCGGGTGGCGTTCGTCCTCCACGACATGTTCTCGGTGCCGTTCGACGACATCGCCCCGGTGGTCGGGCGGGCGCCCGACGCCACCCGCCAGCTCGCCAGCCGGGCCCGGCGGCGGGTGGAGGGCCGGGCGCCGGGGCCGGACCCCGACCTGGCCCGGCAGCGGGAGGTGGTCGACGCGTTCTTCGCCGCCGCCCGGGGCGGGGACCTGGGGGCGCTGGTGGCGGTGCTCGACCCGGACGTCGTGCTGCGGTCCGACCGGGGCGCGCTAGCCGGGTCGGTCGTCCTGCGCGGGCCCGATGCCGTGGCCCGGCAGGCCGCCATGTTCGCCGCCACCGACCGGGTCCTGCGCCCGGTGCTGGTCAACGGGGCCGCCGGCGTCGTCGTGACCGTGGACGGGGCGCCGATCTCGGTCATGGCCTTCACCGTCACCGGCGGCCGCATCGTCGCCATCGACGCCCTGGCCGACCCCGACCGGCTGGCCGGCCTGGCCCTGCCGTGACAGGAAGGCCGCCACCTCGGCCCGCGACCGCAGCACGACGACCTCGGCGCCGCGGGCGTGGGCGGCCACCGCGGCCAGCGCCCGGGGCCGGCTGTCGCGCCGGTAGCGCCACACCCAGCGGAGGAACTCCCACGACACGCGCTCGGGGCAGCCGGGCGCCTGCACCGCGGTGCCGTGGTGGCGCCACCAGCGCCGGAGGATCCCGGGGATGGTGACCCGGCGGGGCATGTCCAGGAACAGGACCGTGTCGGCGGCGGGCAGCCGCACGTCCAGCGAGCCGCCGTAGTTGCCGTCGGTGATCCAGCGGTCGCCGGCCGCGATGCCGGCCACCACCTCCCGCCACTCGTCGCTCGGGGTCGGGTCCCAGCCCGGGCGCCAGTAGAGGGCGTCGAGGTGGACGACCGGCAGACCGGTCCGCTCGCCGAGGGCGCGGGCGAGGGTCGACTTCCCCGCGCCGCCACAGCCGATCACCGCCACCCGTTGCACCGGGCCCACTTTGCCTACATTCTCCGGTCGTGTCCCGACATCCGCTGCTGATGGCCCTGGAGCCCGTGGCCGAGGCGCTCGGCGCCGACCTCGTGGCGCCCGGGTCGGTCGCGTCCGGGGACATCCCGCTGCGGTGGGACGGCGCCCTCGTCGGCGGGCTGCGGCTCCCCGGCGTCCACGGCACGCTCGACCGCATGATCGGCGCGGTGGAGGCCGAGCTGGGCGCGCCGCTCGGCGACCTGTCCCGGGAGGGCAAGCAGCGGGCCGTGCACCTGCTGGACGAGCGGGGGGCGTTCCAGCTGCGCAAGTCGGTCGAGGAGGTGGCCGACGCCCTCGGGGTCAGCCGGTTCACCGTCTACAACTACCTGAACGCAGGGAGCCCGTGACCGTGCTGACCGTCGAGTTCACCGTCGAGCCGTTCGTGGAGGGCGAGCCCGGCCCCCACGTGCAGGCCGCGGTCGAGGCCGCGCTGCGGATCGGGCCTGACCGTGGACGTCGGGCCGTTCGGGACCTCGGTGTCGGGCGACGACGCCGCGGTGCTGGCGACCGTCGACGCCATCCTGCGGGCCGCGATCGGGGCGGGCGCGACGCGGGTGGTGCTGCAGGTGGTCCGCCCGACCTGACAGCATCGGCGCCCTGTGAGCGAGCGAAGCGAGCGAACCATGGGCACAGCGCGTGAGAGCGGCGAGGTCGACCTCCTGGTGGCGGGGGCCGACCTGGTGGTCACGATGGACGACGACCGGCGCGAGCTCGCCGGCGGCTGGGTGGCGTGCGACGGCGGGTTCGTGACCGCCCTCGGCGGGCCCGGCGACGCCCCGCCCCCGGCCCGGCGGACCCTGCGGGCCGACGGCTGCCTGGTCACGCCGGGCCTGGTCAACACCCATCACCACATCTACCAGAACCTCACGCGGGCCTACCGGCCGGCCACCGCCGCCAGCCTGTTCGACTGGCTGACGACCCTGTACCCCCGGTGGGCGCTGCTCGACGAGGAGGCGTCCTACGTGTCGGCGTGGGTGGGCCTGGCCGAGCTGGCCGTGGGCGGGTGCACCACCTCGACCGACCACCTCTACGTCCACCCGGCGGGGGGCGGCGACCTGCTGGGGGCGGAGATCGAGGCGGCCCGCGACCTGGGCGTGCGCTTCCACCCCACCCGGGGGTCGATGTCGCTGTCGCAGAAGGACGGCGGCCTGCCGCCCGACTCGGTGGTGCAGGACGACGACACGATCCTGGCCGCCAGCGAGGAGGCGGTGGCCCGGTTCCACGACCCGGCGCCGGGGGCGATGGTGCGGGTGGCGCTGGCGCCGTGCTCGCCGTTCTCGGTCACGCCGGGGCTGATGGCGCGGACCGCCGACCTGGCCGAGCGCCTCGACGTGCGCCTGCACACCCACCTGGCCGAGGACCCCGACGAGGACACGTTCTGCCTGGAGACCTACGGGTGCCGGCCGATCGAGCACTTCGAGGCCTGCGGCTGGGGATCGGACCGGTCGTGGGTGGCCCACTGCATCTACCCGTCGGAGGACGAGATCGCCCGCATGGGCCGCTGGGGCACCGGCGTGGCCCACTGCCCCAGCTCCAACATGATGATCGGCGGCGGCGGGATCGCCCCGGTGGCCGCCTACCGGGCCGCGGGCGTGCCGGTGGGTCTCGGCTGCGACGGGTCGGCGTCGACCGACTGCGCCTCGCTGTGGCTGGAGGCCCGGGGGGCGCTGCTGCTCGGCCGGCTGCGGGGCGGGCCGGCGTCGTTCACGGCCCGCGACGCCCTGGAGGTGGCGACCCGGGGGTCGGCGGCGTGCCTCGGCCGCCTCGGCGAGCTGGGCGTGCTGGCCCCGGGCGCGGCGGCGGACCTGGTGGCGTGGCGGCTCGACGGGCTGGCGTTCGCGGGCGCGCTGACCGACCCGGTGGAGGCCCTGCTGCGCTGCGGCCCGACGGCCGCGCACCACACGGTCATCGCGGGCCGGCCGCTGGTCGAGGACGGCGAGCTGCGGGTCGCCGGCATGGCCGACGTCCTCACCCGCCACCGGGCGGCGGCGGCCCGGCTCCAGGGCGTCGACTAGCCCGGGTTGCCCGGGTTGTCGTCTCTCACCGCGGCTATCCGCGGTGAGAGACGACAGACAGGTCGGGCGCCCCTCGTTCCACGTACCGCCCCCAGCCCTGCTCGCCGCAGAACGCGCCGTCCCGGGCCACGACCCGGCCCCGGGACAGGACGAGGACCGGCCAGCCCCGGGCGACCTGGCCCTCGTACGGCGAGTGGTCCACCCGCATGTGCAGGGCGGCGGCGTCCAGCGACTGGGCCCGCTCCGGGTCCCACACGACGACATCCGCGTCGGACCCCGGGCGGAGGCAGCCCTTGCGGGGGAACAGGCCGAACGTGCGGGCCGGGGCCTCGGCGCACAGCCGGACCCAGTCGGCGGCGGTGATCCGGCCCGCCCGCACCCCCTGCCACACCAGCGTGAGCCGGGTCTCCACCCCCGGCAGCCCGCCGGGGATCTCGGTGAAGTCGGCCCACCCGCCGTCCCGGCCCGCCACCATCCCGGCCCGGCGGTCGTGCATCCAGAACGGGCAGTGGTCCGTGGCCACCGTCTGCACCCAGCCCCGGGCCAGCCCCTCCCACAGCTCCTCCCGGTGCTCGGGGTCCCGCAGCGGCGGCGTGCACACGAAGTCCTCGCCGCCCGGGCCCTCCAGCACGGTGGCGTCGAGGTGCAGGTACTGCGGGCAGGTCTCGGCGTGCAGCGCCACGCCCCGCTCCTGGGCCGCCCGCACCTCGGCCAGGCCCGGCCCCGACGACAGGTGCACGACGTACACCGGCGCCCCCGCCACCTCGGCCAGCCGGCCCACGCGGCTCACGGCCTCGGCCTCCAGCGCCGCCGGGCGGGTGTCCCGGTGCGCCACCACCGAGGTCCGGCCCTCGGCCAGCGCCCGCCGCCGCAGGGCCTCGATCGCGCCGCCGTTCTCGCAGTGGACGGTGACGAGGCCGCCGTGGCGGGCGCACGCCCGCAGCACGTCGAACACCACGTCGTCGTCCACCTGCAGCAGCTGCGGGTAGGCCAGGTACAGCTTGAAGCTCGTGACGCCGCGCTCGACGCAGTCGGCCACGACCGCCTCGGGCACGGCCTCGGTGAAGGTCATGTGCAGGCCGACGTCCACGGCCGCGGGCTCGGCCCACCGGCGCCAGGTGGCCAGCGCCGCCAGCGGGTCCTCGCCCCGGTAGGCGGTGACGTAGTCGACGATCGTGGTGGTGCCGCCCACCGCCGCGGCCGCGGTGCCGGAGGCGAAGTCGTCGGACACCCGCACCGCCCCCACGGGCAGCTGCATGTGGGTGTGGGCGTCCACCCCGCCGGGCACGACGAGCAGCCCGGACACGTCGGTGACCGGGGCGTCGGGGTGGCGGTCGCCCAGGTCGGGGCCCACCTCGGCGATCCGGCCACCGGCCCCCACGAGCACGTCGGCGACCCGCTCGCCGTCGACGTCGAGGACGGTCCCGCCGCGCAGCAGCACGGCGCCACCCAACCACATGTGCCCGCGTTCACCAACCGGTAACATGCGCGAATTCAACAGTTCGTTGAAGCCGACCAACCTCGACACCCGTGACCGTCCTCGTTCCCGACCGACTCGACGACGCGTTGGCCGCCCTGGCGGATGACCCGACGCTGACCGTCCTGGCGGGCGGCACCGATCTGATGGTCGAGCTCAACTACGGGCGCCGGCGTCCCCTCGACGTGCTCTCCCTCCGACGACTCTCCGAGCTGCGGGCATGGCACGTCGACCGGACCGGCGCGGGTCCGCACGAGGTCGTCCTCGGCGCCGCCGTCACGTACACGGCGCTGCTGGGCGACGAGCTGGCCGGCCTGCTGCCGGCGCTGGCGCAGGCGTCCCGCACGGTCGGCAGCCCCCAGATCCGCAACACCGGGACGGTCGGCGGCAACCTCGTCACCGCCTCGCCCGCGGGCGACACGCTGCCGGTGCTGGTGGCGCTGGACGCCACGGTCGAGCTGGCCTCCGCGTCGGGGCGGCGGCGGCTGCCGGTGTCGCAGTTCCTGGTCGGCCCCAAGCGCAACGCCCTGCGGCCGGGCGAGCTGCTGGTGGCCGTACGGGTGCCGGTGGACAGGGGGCCGGGCGAGTTCCTCAAGATCGGCGTGCGCAACGCCATGGTCATCGCGGTGGCCAACTGCGCGCTCGTCGTCGACCGCGACCGGCGCACCCTGGCCTGCGCGCTGGGCGCCGTCGGACCGGTGCCGGTGCGGGACCCCGACGCCGAGCTGTGGGCCACCACCCGCCTCGACTGGGACGCCGGCGCCCCGCCGCACCCGTCGGTGGTCGAGGGGTTCGCCCGGCGCATGGCCGCCGCCAGCCGCCCCATCGACGACCACCGGGCCACCGCCGCCTACCGGCGCCACGCGGTCGGCGTCCTGACCCGGCGGGCACTCGAACGAGCCTGGGGCCACGCGGCATGACGCCCCGCGCCGCCGGCGTCGTCGGCACCGCGTACGAGCTGACGGTCAACGGCACCGCCCGCCCGGTGGTCGGCGCCCACGCGGGCGACAGCCTGCTGCACGTGCTGCGCGACCGGCTCGGCCTGCCCGGCGCCAAGAACGCGTGCGAGCAGGGCGAGTGCGGGTCGTGCTCCGTGCTGGTCGACGGCGTGCTGGTGTGCGCCTGCCTCGAGCTGGCCGAGGCCGCCGTCGGCTGCGCCATCACGACGGTCGAGGGCCTGGCGCCCGCCGGGGGCGAGCCGGGCGACGCCGCGCTGGCGGGCGACGTGCTCACCGACGTGCAGCAGGCCATGGTCGAGGCGGGCGGCGTGCAGTGCGGGTTCTGCACCCCGGGGTTCGTGGTCGCCATCCACGACCTGCTCGACCGCGTGCCCGAGCCCACCACGCTGGAGGTGCGCGAGGCGCTGGCCGGCAACCTGTGCCGCTGCACCGGGTACGGCCGCATCATCGCCGCCGTCGAGCAGGTGGTGGCCGTGCGCACGGGGCGGCCGTCGTGACGGACACTGACCTGCAGACCCCGCGGGTGCGGGGCGGACCGGCCGGCGGACGCGTCGGCGACAGCCCGGTCCGTCCCGACGGCACCCCCAAGGTCCAGGGCCGGTTCGCGTTCTCCTCCGACCTGCACGCCGAGGGGATGCTGTGGGGCCGCACGCTGCGGTCGCCCCACCCCCACGCCCGCATCGTGGCGATCGACACCGGGCCGGCGCTGGCCATCGCGGGGGTGGCGTGCGTGGTCACGGCCGACGACGTGACGGGCGCGGCCACGTACGGCCTGATCTCGGCCGACCAGCCGGTGTTCGCCCGCGACGTGGTCCGCTACGTGGGCGAGGCGGTGGCGGCCGTCGCCGCCGACCACCCGGACACGGCCCGGCAGGCGCTCGACGCCATCGCCGTGACCTACGAGCCCCTCCCCCCGCTCACCGACCCCGAGGCGGCGCCCGGCGCCGAGCCGATCCACCCGGACGGCAACGTCATCCGCCGCATCGAGCTCGTCCACGGCGACCCCGCGGCGGCCGGCGACGTGGTCGTCGAGGGCGAGTACGAGGTCGGCATGCAGGACCAGGCGTTCCTCGGGCCCGAGTCCGGCCTGGCCGTGCCCGACGGCGAGGGCGGGGTCGACCTGTGGGTCGCCACCCAGTGGCTGCACGAGGACCGCGACCAGGTGGCGGCGTGCCTCGGCCTGCCGCACGAGCAGGTGCGGCTGCACCTCGGCGGCGTCGGCGGCGCCTTCGGCGGCCGGGAGGACGTCAGCATGCAGGTCCACGCCTGCCTGCTGGCGCTGGCGGCCGGGCGCCCGGTCAAGATGAGCTACCTGCGGGACGAGTCGTTCCTCGGCCACGTCCACCGCCACCCGGCCCGCATGCGCTACCGCCACCACGCCACCTTCGAGGGCGACCTCGTGCGGGTGGACGCGGAGATCGTGCTG
The DNA here is from genome assembly GCA_963759225.1 of uncultured Acidimicrobiales bacterium. Lineage (GTDB taxonomy): Bacteria > Actinomycetota > Acidimicrobiia > Acidimicrobiales > VFJN01 > ZC4RG19. The sequence continues at coordinate 169,851 of CAVWYL010000027.1, forward strand.
GACGGCGGGGCCTACGCCTCGTCGTCGTTCGCCGTCGTGTCGAACGCCGCCCGCTTCGCCTGCGGGCCCTACCGGGTGCCGAACGCCACGGTCGACGCCGTGTGCGTGCGCACCAACAACCCGCCGTGCGGCGCCATGCGGGGGTTCGGCGCCGTGCAGGTGTGCTTCGCCCACGAGGCGCAGATGGACCGCCTCGCCGCCCGGCTGGGACTCGACCCGGTCGAGCTGCGGCTCCGGAACGCGCTCGGCCCCGGCGACGTGCTGCCCACCGGTCAATCCATCACGGGCACGGCGCCGGTGGCCGAGTGCATCAGGGCGGCGGCCGCCCACCCGCTGCCACCGCCCGCGGGCGACGGGCTGCTGGAGCGGCCGGGCGGCGCGGGCCGCACCGACGACCCCGCCCGCACCCGGCGGGGCGTGGGCTTCGCCGTCGGCTACAAGAACCTCCTGTACTCGGAGGGGTTCGACGACACGTCCGAGGCCCGGGTCCGCCTGGACGGCGGGGTGGCCACGGTGGCGTGCGCGGTGGCCGAGGTGGGGCAGGGCTTCGTCACCATCGCCACGCAGATCGCCCGCACCGTCCTCGGCTGCGACGCCGTGGTCCTGGAGCCGGCGGACACGGCGACGGCGGGGTCGGCGGGGTCGTCGTCCGCGTCCCGCCAGACGTGGATGTCGGGCGGGGCGGTGGAGCGGGCGTGCCGGCTGGTGGCCGACCAGGTCCGCTCGGCGCTGGCCCGCCGCCTGGACGTGGCGCCCGAGTCGCTGTCGCTGACCGGCGACGGGCGGCTGGTGGGGCCGGGCGTGGACGTGGGGGTGGCCGAGGCCGCGGGGTCCGAGCCCTACGAGGCGACGGCGCTGCACCGCCACCGGCCCACGACCCCGCTCGACGACCAGGGGCAGGGCACGCCGGACGTGTCGTTCGTGTTCGCGGCCCACCGGGCCGTCGTGGACGTCGACCCCGACCTGGGGCTGGTGCGGGTGGTGCAGATCGCCACCGGCCAGGACGTCGGCCGGGTGCTGCACCCCACCCAGGTCATGGGCCAGATCGAGGGCGGCATCGCCCAGGGCGTGGGCCTGGCGGTGATGGAGGAGATCGTGGTGGACGGCGGCCTGGTCCGGAACCCGAGCTTCACCGACTACCTCATCCCGACGGTGGCGGACGCCCCCGAGGTGCTGGCCACCTGCATCGAGCAGCCCGAGCCCGACGCGCCCGTTCGGGGCCAAGGGGGTGGGCGAGCCGCCGACGATCTCGTCGACCGCGGCGGTGGCGGCGGCCATCCGGGCGGCGACGGGGGTCGACGTGACCCGGGTGCCGGTGCGACCGTGGGACCTCGTGATGAGCGACGACCCGGACGACCGCGAGATCCTCGGCTGGGCCGAGTTCGGCGTGGCCACCCGCGCCCTGGCCCAGGCGGTGGCGGACGACGGCTACCGGGCCGACGTGGTGGTGGCGGTGGCCCGGGGCGGGCTGACCGTGGCGGGCGCCCTGGCCTACGCGCTGGGGGTCAAGAACTGCGGGGCCATGAACGTCGAGTTCTACACCGGGGTGGACCAGCGCCTGGACGTGCCGGTCGTGCTGCCGCCCACGCTCGACCTGGTGGACGTGGCCGGCCTGCGGGTCCTCGTGGCCGACGACGTGGCCGACACCGGCCACACCCTGCGCCTGGTCCGGGAGGTCCTGGCCCAGCACGTCGCCGAGGCCCGCACCGCGGTCCTCTACCGCAAGCCCCGTTCGGTCGTCGCCCCCGACTACGCCTGGAAGGAGACCGAGCGCTGGATCGACTTCCCGTGGTCGGCGGAGCCGCCGGTCATCGGGGTGTCAGGCGATGGCTGACGTGCGGATCCGTGGCGAGCGCCTGGTGGCCGACCTGGAGGCCCTGGCCAAGGTGGGCGACACCGGGGACGGGGGGAACTGCCGGCTGGCGCTCACCGACGAGGACGCCGGGGGGCGGGAGCTGGTCGTCGGCTGGATGCGGGACCTGGGGCTCGACGTCCGGGTCGACCGCATCGGCAACGTCGTCGCCACCCGGGCCGGCCGCGAGCCCGACCTCGACCCGGTCATGACCGGCAGCCACGTCGACACCGTGCGCACCGGGGGCCGCTACGACGGGACGCTCGGGGTCCTGGCCGGGCTGGAGGTGGTGCGGGCGCTCGACGACGCCGGCCTGCGCACCCGGCGGCCGCTCGCCGTCGCCTTCTTCACCGACGAGGAGGGCAGCCGCTTCGCCCCCGACATGCTGGGCAGCCTCGTCTACGTCGGCGGGATGCCGCTGGAGGACGCCCTCGACGTCGTCGGGGTCGACGGGGCGGTGCTCGGCGACGAGCTCGAGCGCATCGGCTGGGCCGGCGACGCCGCCGTGCCGGGGCCGGCGCCCCACGCCTACGTCGAGCTCCACATCGAGCAGGGCCCGGTCCTGGAGGAGCAGGGCGTCACCATCGGGGCCGTCACCGGGGTCCAGGGCATCTCCTGGCAGGAGCTGACCGTCGCCGGCCAGTCCAACCACGCCGGCACCACCCCCATGCGGCTGCGCCACGACGCCGGCTGGGTGGCGGCGTCGGTCGTCACGTTCGTGCGCGGACCTCGCCTACGAGCTCGGCGGCCACCAGGTCGGCACGGTCGGCCGGCTCGACCTGCACCCCGACCTGGTCAACGTCGTGGCGGCCCGGGCGACGCTGACGGTCGACCTGCGCAACACCGACGACGCGGACCTGGCCGAGGCCGAGCGCCGCCTGCGCGACCACGTCGCGGCGCTGGCCGACGGCGAGGGCGTCGAGGTCGGGTGGCGGCAGCTGGCCCGGTTCGAGCCGGTGACGTTCGACCCGGCGGTCGTCGACCTCGTGGAGCGGACCGCGGCGGGCCACGGCCACACGGTGCTGCGGCTGCCGTCCGGCGCCGGCCACGACGCCCAGATGTTCGCCCGGGTGTGCCCGACCGGGATGGTGTTCGTCCCCAGCCGGGGCGGCGTCAGCCACAACCCGGCCGAGTACACCCACCCCGCCGACCTGGCGGCCGGGGCCCAGGTCCTGGCCGACGTGCTGCGTCGAGCTGGCGGAGGGCAGGCGGCCGTGAGCCGCGCGTCGTCACGGTCGCCGCCGCCCAGCTGGGCCCCATCGCCCGGGACGACGGCCGGCCCGCGGTCGTCGAGCGGCTCGTCGCCCTGCTGCGCACGGCGGCCGAGCGGGGCGCCGACCTGGTGGTGTTCCCGGAGCTGGCGCTGACCACGTTCTTCCCCCGCTGGTGGTACGAGGACGGCGACCCCGCGCTCGACGCCTGGTACGAGACCGAGGTCCCGGGCCCCGACACCAAGCCGCTGTGGGACGAGGCCGCCCGCCTCCGGGTGGGGTTCAGCCTCGGGTTCGCGGAGCTGACCCCCGACGGGCGAGCGGTTCAACACCGCCGTGCTCGTCGGCCCCGACGGCCACGAGGTCGGCCGCTACCGCAAGGTCCACCTGCCCGGCCACGGCGAGCACGAGCCGTGGCGGCCGTTCCAGCACCTGGAGAAGCGCTACTTCGCCCGCGGCGACCTCGGGTTCCCGGTGTACGAGGCGTTCGCCGGCCGGGTGGGGATGCTGATCTGCAACGACCGGCGCTGGCCCGAGGCGTTCCGGGCGCTCGGGCTGGGCGGCGTCGAGCTGGTGTGCATCGGCTACAACACGCCGGTCCACAACCCGCCGGCGCCCGAGCACGACCGCTTCGCCGACTTCCACAACCACCTGGTCATGCAGGCGGGCGCCTACCAGAACGGCACGTTCGTGGTCGGGGTGGCCAAGGCCGGGGTCGAGGAGGGCATCGACCACATCGGCGGGTCGTGCGTCATCCACCCGTCGGGGACGATCGTGGCCGAGTGCGTCGGCGTCGGCGACGAGGTGGCGGTGGCCGCCTGCGACCTCGACGACACCGTCTCGTACAAGACGACCGTGTTCGACTTCGCCCGCCACCGCCAGCCCGACCTCTACCGGTCGCTGACGGACGAGCCCGACCGCTCGAGGCCCTAGGGCCGGGAGCGGGGCGGGCGCCCGACGATCCGCTCGAAGTTGGCCGGGTCGGTCACGCCCTCGGTCGCCAGGACCAGCACCGTGGCCCCGGCCGGCAGCGGCAACGCGTCCCGGTGCTCCTCCACGACGGCGAGCAGGCCGGCCAGCGCCGCGGCGCCCGTCTCCCCCACGTCCAGCCCGGCGGCCGGCCAGCGCCCGGACGGCCTGGCGGCAGCGCTCGTCGTCGATGGCGACGAAGGCGTCGAACGTGGCGGTCACGGTGGGCAGGGCCAGCAGCGAGGCCAGCCCGCAGTTGAGCCCGGCCATGATCGACCGGTGGGGTCCCGGGACCTCCACGACGTGCCCGGCGGCGACGGCGGCGCCCACGCAGGCCGCGGTGTCCGGCTCCACGCCCACGAGCAGCGGGCCGTCGCCCGGCTCGCGCCCGGCCCGCAGGTTGGCCCCGGCCGCCGCGCCCAGCGCGCCCACGCCGAGGGGGACGAACACGGCGTCGACCACCGGGTCCGCCGGTCCCGGCGAGCTGGGCCTCGATCTCGGTGAAGATGGTCGTGTAGCCCTCGATGACCCACCGGGGGACGTCCTCGTAGCCGGGCCACGACGTGTCCGACACCACCAGCGTGCGGTCGTCGGCCATCTCGGCCGACGTCCAGCGACCGCGTCGTCGTAGGTGCCCGGGAACACGATCACCGTGGCGCCCTCGCTCTCGATGCCCTCGATGCGGGCGTGCGGCGGTCCCCTCCGGCACGACGACGGTGGCGGCGAGGCCCAGCAGCCGGGCCATGCGGGCCACCGCCCGGCCGTGGTTCCCGTCGGTCGGCGCCACCAGCCGCAGCGGGCCGAGCCGGTCGGCCACGACGGCCGCCAGGTCGTCGAGGGTGGTCCACGCCGGCTCGCCGCCGAGCCGGTCGCACAGCACCCGGTAGGTGGCCCACGACGCCCCGAGCACCTTGAACGCCGGCAGGCCGAAGCGCAGCGACTCGTCCTTGACCAGCACCCGGCCGACCCCGGCGGCCGCCGCCAGCTCGGGCCGGTCCCACAGCGGCGTGGCCGCGTAGCCCGGCAGGCGCTGGTGGAACACGTGGACCGCGGGCCCCGGCTCCGCGGTGCCCGGGAGCTCCGCGGTCTCGTGGTTCACGTGCAGCGTCGAGGCCATGCGACGTTTCTAGCCGCCGCGGTCGCCGGGAGGTCGAGGGCCACTATCTTCCGTGCGGTGTCTGGGGAGACGAGCGGCGAGGCCGATCCGGCCGTGATCGCGGCGATCGAGGCCGCCGTGGCGACCGACGAGGCCAACGTGGCGCTGCGCTGCCACCTGGCGGAGCTGCTCGCCGGCGCCGGCCGGCATCGCCGAAGCCCTGGGCCACACGGCGAAGGTGCTCCAGTCGACCCCCGACCATCCGGTCGCGCGGCGCGTGGTCGCCGACCTGCGACCCGAGGCGCTCGGGGGCGGCCCGACCGAGGCGCTCGGGGGCGGCCCGGCCGACGCCGGTGTGGTCGCCGTCCCGGACACGGCGGACGAGCTGCTCGGGCCAGTGGTCCGGCAGCGACGCGCTCCCCGGGATCGAGATCGGCGAGCTGACCGCGCCCGACGACCCGCCTCGCCGACGTCGGCGGCATGGACGAGGTCAAGCGACCGCCTCGAGCTATCATTCCTGGCGCCGCTCCAGCATCCCGGAGCTGTCAGGCGCAGTTCGGCAAGTCGATCGGCGGCGGCATCCTGATGTACGGCCCGCCCGGCTGCGGCAAGACCTTCCTCGCCCGGGCCACGGCCGGCGAGATCGAGCGCCGGCTTCCTCTCGGTCGGCATCAACGACGTGCTCGACATGTGGATCGGCAACAGCGAGCGCAACCTGCACGAGCTCTTCGAGCACGGCCCGGCGCAACACGCCCTGCGTGCTGTTCTTCGACGAGGTCGATGCCCTCGGGCCAGCGCGGACGCGACATGCGCGCCAGCGGCAGCGCCATGCGGGGCCTGATCAACCAGTTCCTGGCCGAGCTGGACGGCGTCGGCACCGACAACGACGGCGTGTTCATCCTCGGCGCGACGAACCCCCCGTGGCACCTCGACCCGGCGTTCCGCCGGCCGGGCCGGTTCGACCGGATGCTGTTCGTGCTGCCGCCGGACCCGCCGGCGCGGGCGGCGATCCTGCGCCTGCACCTGTCGGGCAAGCCGACCGAGGGGCTCGACCTCCGCCGCATCGTGCGGGCCACCGACGGCTGCTCGGGCGCCGACCTCGCCCTGATCTGCGACCATGCCACCGAGCGGGCCATGGAGGCGTCCCTGCGGTCCGGCGTCGACCCACCCGATCCGCCAGGCCGACCTCGTGGACGCCGCCGGAGAGGTCCGCCCCAGCGTGGGCCCGTGGCTCGACACCGCACGCAACTTCGCGCTCTACGGCAACGACAGCGGCGCCTACGACGACCTCCTCCCCTACCTGCGGCGCAGATGACCGCCCTACCGAGCGACGCACGGGAGCGCACCCGGGCGCTCATCGGCCTCCGCCGCTGGGCCGACGCGGCGACGGCGGCCCGATCGGGCCTCGCCGGCGATCCCGCACGACGCCGAGCTCGCGCTCCTGTACGCCAGCGCCCTGTGCGAGGCGGGCGACCGGGCCGAGGCGCTGGTCGCGGCCCGGCGCGCCGTCGAGCTGCAGCCGGACGGCGCCTCGGGCCCACACGGTGCTGGGGTGGGCGACCTACAGGGCGGGCCGCTACGCCGAGGCCGCCGCCCTGCTCGGCCACGCCATCGCGCTCGATCCCCACGACGCCGAGTCGCACGTGATGCGGGGGGAGGCACTGATCGAGCGGGTGCCGGCGTCACGCCTGCAGCGGCGGCGGCGCGACGCGCTGACCGCGGAGGCGCACGCCCACGCAGCCGAGGCCGTCCGGCTCCGACCCGGCGGCCGCCGTGGGCTACCTCGTGCACGCCAAGGCCTGCCTGGCGCAGGGCGATCCGGCCGGGGCCCGGTCGTGGGCGGAGCGGGGGCTGTCCGTCGAGCCCGACCAGCCCGTCGGCCACCAGATCCTGGGGCTGGCCGCCCAGATCCGTGGCGACACGACCGCGGCCGCCGACCACTTCGTCGACGCGGGCAAGCTCGACCCCCGCAGCAACACGCCGATCCCGCTGCTCCGGGGCCTGCGCACCAGCCTGCCCGTCGCGGGCATCGCCATCTTCCTGGCGCTGCGGCTGGCACGCCTGCTCGGGCTGGCGGCGGGCGGGGCCGTGGCCGTCGTCGTGGTCGTGGCCGTGGTGGCGGGGTTCGTCGGCTACCGGGTCTACGGCTCGCGCTGGCAGGCCCGGCGCAAGATGTCGGACCAGGCCCGCAGCGCCCTGGCCCGCGACCGCGAGCTCCGGCCGTCGCCGGGACGCTGACGGACTCGGATCCGGTCCGTCGCCTCGACGCTCCCCGTCACCGAGGGCCTCGAGCCGCGCCGCTGCACGCCGGCGCGAGGCCGGCTCCTGGCGCTGCTGATCGTGGCCGTCCTCGGCCTGAAGCTGTCCGGCGGCCACTGACCGTTTCACTCCCCGGAAACGCATCGGACTTCAACACTTTGTTGAGGCGTGGCAACCTGGTGGGGTGGCCGTGAGCTTTGTCCTGAACGGGGCGCCCGTGTCCGTGGGCGACCATCCGCACCTGCTGGCGGCTCTGCGGGAGGAGCTGGACGTCACCAGCCCCAAGGACGGCTGCTCGCCCACGGGCCAGTGCGGGTGCTGCACCGTGCTCGTCGACGGCAAGCCGACCGTGTCGTGCTCGCTCACCCTCGACCGGGTGGCGGGCAAGGCCGTGACCACGCTGGAGGGCCTCGACGCCGACGAGCGCGCCCGCTACGCCGGGGCGTTCGCGGCCACCGGGGCGCTGCAGTGCGGGTTCTGCACGCCCGGCATCGTGATGCGCACCAAGTACCTGGTGGACAAGGACGGGCCCGGCCTCACCCGCGAGAAGGCCGCCCGCCACCTCGGCGGCCACCTGTGCCGGTGCACCGGCTACCACCCGATCCTCGACGCCGTCGACCTGCTGGCGGCGGGCAAGGAGGTCGCCGGTCGCACCCGGTGCCGTCGCCTCGCGTCCGGGCATCGGCGCCCGCATCACCAAGTACCAGGCCCACGACCTGGCGCTGGGCGACAAGCCCTACGTCGACGACCTGCGGGTCCCCGGGATGCTGCACGCCGCCCCGGTGCTGGCCGCCCACGCCCGGGCCGACGTCCTCGCCATCGACACCGGCGCCGCCGCCGCGGTCCCCGGGGTCGAGCGGGTGCTGACCGCGGCCGACGTGCCCGGCGAGCTGCGCATCGGGCTCATCCACCGGGACTGGCCGGTGTTCATCCCGGTCGGCGGGCGGACGTCCTACACCGGCGACCTGCTGGCGCTCGTGGTGGCGCAGGACCGGGCCACGGCCCGCCGCGCCGCCGAGCTGGTCGAGGTCGACTACCGGCCGCTGCCGCCGTTCGCCGACGCCCTGGCGGCGCTCGGATCGGACGAGCCGGCCGTGTGGGAGGTCGGCGACCCGGCCGAGCCCAACGTGCTGTCCCGCTCGGCCTACGCCCGCGACGGCGACGTGGACGCCGCCCTGGCCGCCAGCGCCCACACCGTGCACGAGGTGTTCCGGACCCAGCGCATCGAGCACGCCTTCCTGGAGCCCGAGTCGACCCTGGCGGTGCCCCACGACGACGGCACGCCTCGAGGTGTTCTCCGGCGGCCAGGGCGTGTGGGACGACCGCCGCCAGATCGCGGACGTGCTCGGCATCGGCGAGGACCGCGTGCTCGTCCACCTCGTCGCCAACGGCGGCGCCTTCGGCGGCAAGGAGGACTGCGCCAACCAGACCCAGACCGCCCTGGCCGCCTGGCTGCTCGGCCGCCCGGTGAAGTGCACGTTCAGCCGGGAGGAGTCGCTGCACGTCCACCCCAAGCGCCACCCGGTGCGGGCCGAGTTCTGGGCCGGGTGCGACGCCGACGGCCGGGTCACGGCGCTGAAGGCCCGCATCGTGGGCGACTCCGGCCCCTACGCGTCCGTGGGCATGAAGGTGCTGGAACGGGCCGCCGGCCACGCCAGCGGCCCCTACTCGTGGCCCGTCGTCGACGTCGAGGCCGTGGCCGTGCGCACCAACAACCCGGTGTGCGGGGCGTTCCGGGGCTTCGGCGCCAACCAGGCCCAGTTCGCCACCGAGGGCGTCCTCGACCGCCTGGCGGACAAGGCGGGCATCGACCGCCTGGGAGATCCGGTCGCGCAACGTGGTGATGCCGGGTGCCACGTGGGGACCCGGGCAGGTCATGGACGACGGCTGCCTCGGCGCCCGCGACTGCCTCGACGCCGTGAAGCCCCGCTGGGAGGAGGCGGTGGCGGCCGGCAAGGCCGTCGGCGTCGGGCTCGGGCTCAAGAACTCGGGCCTCGGCAACGGGTTCAAGGAGATCGCCCGGGCGGTCGTCCGCTTCGACGAGGACGGCTCGGTCGAGGTCCGCCACTGCTGGACCGAGATGGGCCAGGGCGTCCACACCGTCGCCCTCCAGGTCGCGGTCGAGGAGCTGGGCGTCGACACCCGAGCAGGTCCGGGTCGTCGTCGACACCAGCCACGAGCTGGGCGCCGGGCAGACCACCGGCAGCCGGGGGACGCTCATGGGCGCCGGCTCGGTGGCCGACGCCTGCCGCAAGGCGTGCGCCGACGGCTGCCGGCCGGGCGTCGACTACGAGGGCGAGTACCGGGTCGACTGGACCCAGGCGCTCGGCACCGTCGAGCGGCCCACCATCCACTCGACCTTCGGCTACGCCGCCCAGCTGGTGGTCATGGACCGCGACACGGCGCCGTCGAGCGGGTCGTGGCGGCCCACGACGTCGGCCGGGCCGTGAACCCGCTGCTGTGCGAGGGCCAGGTCATCGGGTCCGTCCACATGGGCCTCGGCTACGCGCTGACCGAGGACTTCCCCACCGACGACGAGGCCCGCCCCACCGCCATGACCCTGCGCCAGCTGGGCATCCTGCGGGCCAAGGACGTCCCGCCGATCGACGTGATCCTGGTCGAGCGGCCCCAGCCCCGGGCGCCGTACGGGATCAAGGGCGTGGGCGAGATCGGCCTCGTCCCCACCGCCGGCGCGGTGGCGGGGGCGCTGCACGACCTCGACGGCGAGTGGCGGGCCGCGCTGCCGATGCGGAACGGCGCGTGAAAGCACGGTGACCGCCACCACCCCCGGCCTCGTCTGCGCCCACCACCACCTCTACTCGGCGCTGGCCCGGGGCATGCCGGCTCCGCCGGGGACGCCCGACGAACTTCACCGAGATCCTGGACCGGATCTGGTGGCGGCTCGACCTCGCCCTCGACCTCGACCTGGTGCGGTGGTCGGCGCTGCTCGGGCGCGGTCGAGGCGCTGGAGGCGGGGACCACCGCCATCGTCGACCACCACGCCTCCCCGGCCGCCATCGACGGCAGCCTCGACGTGATCGCCGGGGCGTGCGCCGAGGTCGGGGTGCGGGTGCTGTGCGCCTACGAGGTCACCGACCGCCACGGGCCCGAGGGGGCCAAGGCCGGGCTGGCCGAGAACGAGCGGTTCCTCCGGGCCGGGGGCCGGGGCCTGGTCGGCGCCCACGCCTGCCTCACCCTGTCGGACGGGACGCTGGACGCGGTGGTCGGGCTCGCTCGGGACCTGGGCGTGGGCGTCCACATCCACGTGGGCGAGGACGCCACCGACGCCGGGGCCGCGGACCGCCTCCGCCCGCTGGCGGCCGACGACTGGCTGCTGGCCCACTGCGTCCACGTGGGCCCGCCGCTGGCCGGGACGATCGCCCACAACCCCCGGTCCAACATGAACAACGGGGTCGGCTACGCCCGCCCGGCCCGGTGGGCCGCGGCCGGGAACCGGGTCGTGCTGGGCAGCGACGGCATCGGGGCGGCCATGGTCGAGGAGTTCGCCCTGGCCTACGTGGCCCAGCGGGCCGACGACGTCACGGCCACGCCGGAGGACGCCTGGGGCTGGCTGGCGGCCGGCGCCGACCTGGTCCCCGAGGTGCGGGGCGACGAGGTGACGTGGTCGGCCGACCGGGCCGACCCCTGGTACCTGGCCTTCACGCCCGGCGTGCGGGCCGAGCGGGTGGTCGTGGACGGCGAGGTGGTGGTCGACGGGGGTCGCTGCACCCGGGTCGACGGCGAGACGGATCCGGGCCCGGGCCTGGGAGGAGGCACAGCGGCTGTGGTCGAGGTCTGTAGATCGGCTGGCGGGGGTGCCGATGGCGCTCTACGTGCAGGACGCCCACCCCATCCGGGAGGCCATGGGGTTCGTGTCCCGGGCCGAGGACCTGGGCTTCGCCGCCGTGTGGCAGGCCGACAGCCGGCTGGTGCGCGAGGCGACGGTGCCCATGGCCGCGTTCGCCGCCACCACCGACCGCATCGCCGTGGGGTCGGGGGTCATCGACATCTGGACCCGCAACCCGGCCCGGCTGGCGTCGCTGTTCTCGACCCTCGACGACCTCGCCCCCGGCCGGGTGCTGGCCGGGCTGGGCGCCTGGTGGGACCCGCTGGCGGCCAAGGTCGGCGTGTCCCGGGACCGGCCGCTGCGGGTCATGCGGGAGGTGGTCGAGGCCGTGCGGGCCTTGCTGGCCTGCGACGGACCCGTCACCTACGACGGCGCCTACGTCCACCTCGACGGGGTGGAGCTGGACTACGTCCACCAGGAGCGGCGGGCCAAGGACGTGCCGCTGTACATCGGCGCGACGGGCATGCAGATGATGCGGCTGGCGGGCGAGATCGCCGACGGGGCGGTCCTCAACTACCTCGTGTCGCCGGCCTACAACGACCGGGCGCTGGCGGCGCTGGCCGAGGGCGCGGCCCGGGCCGGGCGCGCGCTCGACGACATCGACCGGCCCCAGCTCGTCGTGTGCTCGCTGTCCGACGACCGGGACGCCGCGCTCGACGCCGCCCGCCTGCTCGTCACCCAGTACCTGGGCCAGCAGCCGCACATCATGGCGGCGTCGGGGGTCCCCGACTCCCTGCTGGACGAGATCGGCGCCGTGCTGACCTGGCCGGCCGGCCACGACGAGGTGGTGGCGGCCAGCAAGCTGGTCCCCGACGAGATCGTGCAGATGCTGTGCGCGGCGGGAACGGCGGACGAGTGCCGGGCCAAGGTGGCCGAGTACGTGGCCACCGGCTGCACGTCGCCGATCCTCTACCCGCTGGGCGACGTGGACGCCACGCTGGAGGCCTTCGCTCCCACGCGAGGATGACGTGTGCGCCTCGCCGAGGGATCGCTCGTCGTGCTGGTGGGGCCGCCGGGGTCGGGCAAGTCGACGTGGGCGGCCGGGCAGTTCCCGCCGGGCCTCGTCGTGTCGTCGGACGGCCTGCGGGCGGTGGTCGGCGCCGGCGAGCACGACCAGCGGGCGTCCAAGGACGCGTTCGACGTCCTCGACCTGGTGGTCGAGCGCCGGCTGCGGCGCCGCCTGACCACGGTCGTCGACACCCTCGGCACCGACGCCAAGCGCCGCCGCCGGTGGCGGGACGCGGCGGCCGCCGCCGGGGTCCCGTGCGTGGCGGTGGTGTTCGACGTCGATGCCGCGGAGTGCCGCGCCCGCAACCGGTCCCGCGAGCGCCCCGTGCCCGGCCCGGTGCTGTCGTCGATGCTCGCGGCCTGGCCCGGACACCGCGACGCCCTCGCCGGCGAGGGGTTCGCCGCCGTCCACCCGCCCACCGACGGTCACGATCGTGGCCCCCGACCTCGTGGCCGCGCCCGCGGCCGCCGCCCGCCAGGAGGAGAGCCCCATGGCGCTGGAGTTCGGCCTGCAGGTCCCCCGGTTCGGCTGGCCCGGCGGCCCGGCCGAGACCGCCGAGCGGCTGGCCGAGGTGGCCGTCGCCGCCGAGGAGGCCGGGTTCGCGTCGCTGTGGCTGATGGACCACTTCCTGCAGATCCCGCCGGTCGGCCCCCACTGGGAGGACATGCTCGACAGCTGGACCACGCTGGGCTTCCTGGCCGGGCGCACGTCGAGGATCCGGCTGGGGACGCTGGTCACCGGGGTCACCTACCGGAACCTCGGGCACCTGGCCAAGATCGTGGCCACGCTCGACGTGCTGTCGGGCGGCCGGGCCAACTGCGGCATCGGGGCCACGTGGTTCGAGCGCGAGCACCGGGCCTACGGCTGGCGGTTCCCGCCCCGGGCCGAGCGGTTCGCCCTGCTGGAGGACGCCCTGGAGCTGCTGCCGCTCATGTGGGGCAAGGGGGCGCCCGCCGTACAAGGGGCGGACCATCGAGGTGCCGGAGGCCGTGTGCTATCCCCGGCCGCTGCAGGAGAAGGTGCCGATCCTGGTGGGCGGGTCGGGCGAGCAGGTGACGCTGCGGCTCGTGGCCCGCCACGCCGACGCCTGCAACGTGTTCGGCGACCCGGACACGGTCCGGCACAAGGTCGAGGTGCTGCACGCCCACTGCGCCCGGGAGGGCCGCGACCCGGCCGAGGTCCGGGTCACCAACCTGACGACGGCCGACGCGCCGTCGGTGGAGGACCACGTCGGCCGGTACCGCCAGTACGCGGAGGCCGGCGTCCAGACCGCGATCGTGAACCTGCCGGGGGTCCCGACGCCGGCGGCGGTGGCGGCGTTCGCCCCCGTCATCGCCTCGTTCGTCGTCCCTCACCGCGGATAATCGTGGTGAGGGACGACAAACCGCGATCTAGGGTCGCCCGTATGGCAGTGACAGTGATGGTGCGTCGTGCCCGCCTCCGGGCACGGAACATGGGGGTGGCACCGCCTCACGCCGGCGTGGGCCGACAGGCTCGTCGCTGACGCGGGGGTCGCCCCCGGCGACCTCGTCCTCGACGTGGGTGCCGGCACCGGCGCGCTCACCGCGCCGCTCGTCGCCGCGGGCGCCCGGGTGATCGCCGTCGAGCTGCACCCGGGCCGGGCCGCCGCGCTCCGGCGCCGGTTCGCGGGCGACGACGTCGTCGTCGTGCACGCCGACGCCGCCGACCTGCGGCTGCCCCGCCGCCCGTTCCGGGTGGTGGCCAACCCGCCGTTCGCCCGGACCACCGCCATCCTCGGCCGGCTGCTGGCCCCCGGGATCCCGCCTGGTGCGGGCCGACGTGGTGGTGCAGCGGGCCGCGGCCCGGCGCTGGGCCGAGGGCCGGGCGCCCGGGGCCGGGCGCTGGTCCCGGACCTACGCCGTCGGCCTCGGCCGCCGGATCCCCCGGGGCGCGTTCGACCCGCAGCCGAAGGTGGACTGCACGGTCCTGCGGGTGGAGCTCAGCCGGCGGCCAGCCCGGCGCTGACCGCCGCGCCCAGCTCCCAGCAGGCGTCGAGGTCGTCCCGCGACGGCGGCCCCACCAGCGACAGCGGCGCCTGCGCGGCCCGCCACCGCAGCCCGGTGACGATCTTGTCGATGCCGGCCAGCGCGCCCGCGGTGTCGTCGTTGCCGTGGACCCACACGCCATAGGGCCGGCCCACGGTGGCGTCGAGGCAGGGGTAGTACACGGTGTCGAAGAAGTGCTTGAGCGCGCCCGCCATGTACCCGAGGTTGGCGGGCGCCCCCAGCAGGTACCCGTCGGCCTCCAGCACGTCCACCGCCGACGCCACCAGCGCCGGCCGCGCCACGACCTCGACGCCCTCGATCTGCGGGTCGGCCGCCCCGGCCCGCACGGCCTCGAACAGGCTGTGCATGGCGGGCGAGGGCGTGTGGTGGACGATCAGCAGGTCTGTTCACGGCGGTACGCTAGAGTGGGGTGGCTCGTGAGCACGGGTGCCACCCCACCAGGCGGCCCGGGCGTGCCGCACAGCCCCGGGCGCGACACGGCGGATGTGCTCGATGCAGGGCCGACGCTACCGCGGCGCCCTCGACGGGACGTCGCGAGCTCAGACCGACCTCGGCGCGTCCCGCGCGAGCTAGCCGCGACCCGGCACGGGGTGACGGTCGCGATGGGCACGTATCACCGGGTCGTTCGCCACGAGCGGCGGTCCTGATGGTGCCGTCGACGACACGGCGCAGCCGAGGATCGCCGGCCGCCTAATCTCGACGGAGCCGCCTCCGGAGAGTCGTCGTCTGTCGACCGAAGAGATCGCATCGGAACGCCGCCCTCGCCGTCGGAGGCGGACGCTCGCGTCGAGGGTCACCACGCGTTGGCGAGGGAGATGACGCCGATGACGTCGGGGTCGATCGTGGCGTGACCAGCACCCGTGCAGGGTCAGGCGACGAGCGGCTGGTGCTCGTGGCGATGCGGAGCGTGCGAGCTCCGCGCGCACCGCCGCAGGCCTCGGCGTGGGCCTGCCATCGAGCTGCCGGCTCGTACCAGGGGAGTCAGCGGCCCTCTCGACGACTCGTGCTCGGCAGTTCTGCGATCGAGCCGCTGACGGTCGACGCGGGGTGCCGTGAGGAGATCCCTCTCCTGGGTCAGGGCAGGCGGGGCAGCGGTGATGTGCTCGGGAGGTAGAGGAGATTGGCCCACTCTGCCGTCAGAGCCGGGACGTCGCGTGGATGCGGGAGCGCCCCCCACCCACCGGCGAGTCACGAACTGACGGCGGGCTCGAGCTCGTGCGACCAGCCCGAGCCGGCGGCCAGTGGGCGGGGGTCACTCGATGGCCTCGATCGTCGCCGAGCGGCCGCGGTCGCCGACGGGCCCGGGTCCGGGCCCGGAACCTACCGGCTCTCCACCGCCGGATGCGTGCGACACGCTCGAAGCGCGTACGCAGCCAGATCGCCCGCAAGACGGCGCCGTGACCGCACCACGGCAGACGCAGTCCGCCAGAGGTCGGGACCACTCGCATTGGCCGCGCGCGCGGTAGGAGGATGCGCGGGGCCGTCCGAGTCGCCACCCGCGTGAGATGCCGTGACGCCCCGCCCAGGATCCGAGCGAGACGCAGGCCGGACGTGAGGGCGGAGTGAAGACCCGGCCCCGGGCAGACCCGTCACCGGTCCCGACCGCGAGGGTCACGGACCGCGCCTCGACTGGCCGAGCTGCGCAGCCGGCCGCCCGCCGGGATCACAAACGACTCACCCGACCGCGCCTCATCCAGGTACTCGGAGAGATGCCGGCGAAGCACCGGAGCCGCCACAGATGAGCTAGTCCAGGCGCCAGTGCACGTCACCGCGACCGACGAGGGGTGTCAACCGTCGGCGCGTGCGGCGACCTAGAGGCGCGACAGGTGGATGAGGTCGGGCTTGTGGACGAACGCGATGCAGCTCGCGTGGTCGAGCAGAGCCCCTCGGCGTCGAGAGATGTCGCACCAGCGCCACCGCACGGCCGAGGCAGCGGCCGGCGAGGTGGACGACGAAGTCGCCGGCAGAGGAGACCGTGTCTGAAGAGACCGGTGTGCCGAGGGAGCGGCGAGCGTGTCAGAGAACCAGAGCGCGTTGACAACGACCTCGGCGGACGCGGCCGTCCGACGCACCGCGAGCCGGATGCCCTAGTGCTGTAGCGACGAGGCACGTCACCGGGCCAGTGAAGAGCGAGCCGGCGGCGAACACGTAGACGAGGCCGCCCGGGTGCCTCCGAGGCGCCCGGTGCGCGTCGACGGAACGCCAAGCAGAAGAGGCGGCAGACCGCCAGGCGCAGCGACGACCGCCGCTGCCGACGACGAAATCCCGTTGGCGGCGCGCTCGCCGGAGCCGCGACCGGCCACGCTCGCCACGACCCACGGACAAGGAACGACCACGCCCCACCGCCAGCACGGGCCCGACGCGACACCGACCCGCTCACGGCGCCAGGCCGGCGCACCGCGAGCAGGTGGGGAGAACGAGGCGGCTGGTCGGTACGCCGTACGGTTGGTGTGAGATACGGAGAGTCCCAGTAACGCAAGGAGGGCCAGCACACCCGAGAGGCGCGGCGGCCCGACGGGACGACCCAGCCCAGCGCCGCGGTGGGTCTGGCAGCGCCGGGGGAGCCGAGTGACGACGACGCGGCGAGAGCCGTCGATGCCCTCGGCCGGACCTCAGCTGCGGTGAGCGGCGACGGGGTGCCGAGATGCGTGCCAGGTGGCGCCGGTGCGTTGCCCGTGGCCCACGGGGCGGGGCGACGGGCCCGCTGGTGGACAGCGATCGCCCACGGCCGGCCTTCGCGGCTCGGTGACGGGACGAGGACGAGTAGGGCGACGCCGGCGAGCAGGACGAACAGCGCGGGGAGCAGCCGCCGGGCCCGCCGGGACCAGAAGTGCGGCAGGTCGATGCCGCCGCGCCGCCGGCGCTCCATCACCAGCAGTGACGTGATCAGGAACCCGGAGAGGACGAAGAACAGGTCGACGCCCAGGAAGCCGCCCCGGAGGTGCCCGAGGTGGAAGACGACGACGGCCGCCACCGCCAGGCCCCGGAGGCCGTCGAGAGCCGGCTCGTGCACGAGCCTCTCCCCGCCCACCCGCGCCTCGGCCGGGACATCGAGCTCCCTCACCCCCATCGGGGGAGAGGCTAACCCGTCGGCGTCTCGTGGGGCTCGGTCGTGCGGTAGTCGCCGAACGGGGCGTCACGCTCGGTGAGGGCGGCGACGAGCCCCTTGGCCTCGGCGGCCTCGATGAAGGCCCGGAACCCCGGCTGGTGGATGGCCAGGGCGCACAGCTCGGTCCCGGCGCGGATGGCGGCGCGCAGGCCCATGACGTCCATGGCCCGGTGCACCGTGCGCTTGTTGAGCTGGACGATGTCGGGCGGGACCTTGGCGATGCGGGAGGCGACGGCCAGCACCTCGTCCTCCAGGGCCTCGGCGGGGACGGCCCGGTTGGCCCAGCCCAGGCGGGCGGCCTCCTCGCCGGAGATCGAGTCGCCGGTCAGCATCATCTCCATGGCGGTGCGCATGCCCATGAACCAGGCGTGGAACTGCATGTCCGGCACGCCGAACCGCACGGCGGGGTAGCCGATGTGCGCGTCCTCGGCCACGTAGACCAGGTCGCACCCGGTCGCCAGCTCCGACCCGCCGGCCAGGCAGTAGCCGTGGACCTGCGCGATCACCGGGGTGGCCAGGTCCCAGATCGACATCCACCCCTCGGTGACGTGGCGGGGCCACTGGCCCTCGCCGGCCGGGGTGTAGAACGGCAGCTCCGTGCCCTCGTTGCCGCCGCCGAGGTCGTAGCCGGACGAGAAGCAGGTCCCGGCCCCCCGGACCACCATGACCCGCACGGCGTCGTCGGCGTCGCCCTCCTGCAGGGCGGCCAGCAGGGCGCCCCGCAGCGGGTTGTTGAGCGCGTTGCGCTTCTCGGGCCGGTTGAGCGTGATCCGCCGCACCGCCGGCACCGGCTCGTCGACGAGAACAAGATCGCTCATCGGCGCACCCTTCGGGTTCGCACGATGACCGATCGGCCCTCGGGCCGAGTACCGCACTGCTCTCATGGTTCGCTCGCTTCGCTCGCTCACAGCCACTCCCCGACCGAGTTGAGCAGCGCCTCGTTGGGCTCGGGCGGCATCTCGGTCAGCGGCTGGGCGATCTCCTCGACGGTCGGCCCGACCTTGGCCGCCAGCGGGGCCAGGGCGTCGAGGTCGAAGCCGTAGACCCCGGCCACGTTGCCGGCCAGCAGGCCCCGGAGCTCGGCCGGGTCGGTGTCGTGGAACAGCGCCCGCAGGTGCTCGCGGGTGAACGGGCGCGGTGCCCTCGTCGTGGGGGTAGTCGCTGCCCCACATGAACTTGTCGAGGCCGATCTGGTGGCGGGCGGCCGCGTCCTTCGGTCCGGGCTGGCTGACCCCCATCCACACGTTGGTGCGGAAGTAGTCGGTGGCCGACCGGGGCAGCACGTGCTCGTCGCCGTAGCGGATCTCGCCGGTGGCGCCGGTGTCCCGGATGCGGGCCAGCACCTTGTCGAGCCGGTCGAGCAGCGGCGGGACCCAGGCGCAGCCGGCCTCGGTGACGACGAACCGCAGCCCCGGGAACCGCTCGAAGATGCCGGACAGGATGAACTGCACCAGCGGCCGCTGCGAGTAGAACGGCACCTCGTTGATGTAGAGCAGCATCGACACCGGGTAGGGCCCGTAGTCGGGGACGCCGGTGCCGCCGTGCACGTTGACCGGCACCTCCAGCTCCTCGATGACGGCCCACAGCCGGTCGTAGGCGGGGTCGTAGAGCGGCTTGACCCAGGTCACGTCGGGGGCGACGTTGGGCAGCAGGATGCCGCCCCGCAGGCCGTGCTCCTTGATCCAGCGCACGTCCTCGATGGCGTCGTCGATGTCGTTCACGAAGATCTGCCCGATGCCCGCCCGGCGCTCGGGGAACTCGCCGCACCAGTCGACGAGCCAGCGGTTGTGGGCCCGGATGCCGGCGAGCCGGTGCTCGTACTCGTCCGGCCGGGGCGGCGCCGCGAACAGCACGAAGCTGGGGAAGAAGGGCGGGACCGTGTTGGGGAACACGACCTCGCCCACGATGCCGTCGGCCTCCTGCTGGCCGTTGCGCATCTCGTTGTCCCAGTTCCGGTAGCGCCGGGTGTCGCCCAGGTCCCGGAACGGGTTGCGGTACTTGTCGCGCCAGGCGTCGAAGTCGTCGAGGAACCGGGGGTCGAGGTACTCCCGGTACTGCTTGTGACTGCCCCCGGCGTGACAGTCCGCCGAGATGATCGTGTAGTGCTCGGACGCGGTGGCGGCGCTCATGGCCCCAGTCTAGGTAGAACGCGTTCTTGTGCCAGTCGCCGCCCGGACAGAACGTGAACGACGGGCTTGTCCCTATTGACGGAGGGGTCCATAATACGACCCGAAGAGGGGATATCCGTCAACACGAGGGGACCACGAGAATGAGATCGAAGACCCTGACCGCGCTCGCCGGCGCGGTCGCCGCCACCGCGCTGGCGCTCGGCAGCCTGGCGGTCGACCCGGCCGGCGCCCAGGCCAACCCGTTCCAGCGGGGCCCGGCGCCCACGCCGACCAGCGTCACGCAGCCGACCGGCCCGTTCGCCATCCAGACGCAGGCCGTGGCCCGCCAGACGGGCTTCAACGGCGGCACCATCTACTACCCGACGTCGACCAGCGAGGGCACCTTCGGCGCCGTCGTCGCCACCCCCGGCTTCACCGAGGGCCAGAACGTCCTCCAGTGGGCCGGCCGCTACCTGGCGTCCAACGGGTTCGTGGTGATGACGATCAACACCAACACGATCCTGGACTTCCCGCCGGCCCGGTCCAACCAGATGCGGGCCGCCATGACCTGGCTGACGACGTCGAGCCCGGTGGCCGGCCGCATCGACCGCAACCGGACCGCGTTCATCGGCCACTCGATGGGCGGCGGCGGGTCCCTGCAGACGGGCCGGGAGGTGCCCGACACCGAGGCCGTCGTCGGGCTCCAGCCCTGGCACGTCGGGCAGAACTTCAGCACGATGCAGGTCCCGAGCCTGATCGTGGCCGCCCAGAGCGACCCGATCGCCCCGAAGAACCAGTACGCGCGGCCGTTCTACAACCAGATCCCGGCCAGCGCGGAGAAGGCGTACCTCGAGATCGCGGGCGCCGGGCACTTCGTGGGCACCAACTTCAACGCCGCCCAGGCCCGCTCCACCCTGTCCTGGTTGAAGCGCTACGTCGACGACGACACCCGCTACGACCAGTTCCTGTGCCCGCCGCCCAGCGGCACGGGCATCGCGGAGTACCTGCACACCTGCCCCACGGGGTCCTGACCTCGCCATCCACAGCACACGCGGGGGCCGGCGGGCGTGCGTGCCCGCCGGCCCCGGCGCGTGTCAACCCGGTGACGACCCAACGAGAATGTGTTCTACTGCGGCCCATGATCGCCGAGATCGACCTTCTCGATCGTGACCGCTTCACGCTGGGCATCCCGCACGAGTGGTTCACCTGGCTCAGGGCGAACGCCCCGGTGTTCCACCACGACGAGCCCGGCGGCGACGGGTTCTGGGTGATCACCCGCTACGACGACGTCGTCACCGCCAACCGGGACGCGGGCTCGTTCTCGTCGGCCCAGCACCTCGGCGGCGTCGTCGGGCTGGAGGGCCCGACCGCCCCCATCCCGGGCACCGAGATGGCCGGCGACATGATGCTGTTCATGGACCCGCCCCGCCACACCCGCTACCGCAAGCTGGTGAACCGCGGGTTCACGCCCCGCATGATCGCCGCGCTCGAGGTCCACGTGCGGGAGCTGACCGTCGGCATCGTCGAGGCCGCCATGGCCAAGGGCGAGTGCGACTTCGTGGTCGACGTGGCCGCCGAGCTGCCGCTGGAGGTCATCGCCGAGCTGCTCGGCGTCCCCCACGAGGACCGCCACAAGCTGTTCACCTGGTCCAACCGCATGGTCGGCTCCGAGGACCCCGAGTACCAGGTGGCCGACGACGCGGTCACGGCCGCCCAGGTCGAGATGTTCATGTACGCCCAGGCCCTGGCGGCCGAGCGGCGGGCCGAGCCCCGGGCCGACATCGTGACCACGCTGCTGGAGGCCGAGATCGACGGCGACCAGCTCACCGAGATGGACTTCAACCTGTTCTTCATGCTGCTGTCGGTGGCGGGCAACGAGACGACCCGCAACGCCATCGCCCACGGCATGAACGCCTTCCTGGAGAACCCGGACCAGTGGGCGCTGCTGGTGTCGGACCCGGCCGGCCACATCGCCGGGGCGGTCGAGGAGATCCTGCGGTGGGCGTCGCCGGTCATGTACTTCCGCCGCAACGCCACCCGCGACGTCACGCTCGGCGGGCAGGACATCAAGGCCGGCGAGAAGATCAGCCTCTGGTACATCTCGGCCAACCGCGACGAGTCGGTGTTCGACGACCCGTTCCGCTTCGACATCACCCGCGACCCCAACCCCCACATCGCCTTCGGGGGCGGCGGCCCCCACTTCTGCCTGGGCGCGCAGCTGGCCCGGCTGGAGATCCGGCTGCTGTTCGAGGAGCTGGCCCGGCGGGTCCCGCGGCTGGAGGCGCTCGGCGAGCCGGACCGGCTGCGGTCGAACTTCATCGGCGGGATCAAGCACCTGCCGGTGCGCCTCACCGGGTGAGCGAGCGCAGCGAGCGAACCATCGAGACAGTGCGTTGCTCGGCACGAAGTGCCGATCGCTCACTGCGTGCATCCCGAAGGGTGCACCAGTGAGCACCTACAGCCTCGCCCTGAGCGAGGGCGAGCTGGACCGCTACCGGATCATGGCGGCCGCGGCCGCCGACGACGAGGGACCGTGGTGGGCGGCCGCCGGCATCGTTCCCGGGGCCCGCGTCGCCGACGTCGGCTGCGGGCCGGGCGCCATCCTCGCCGAGCTCGCCCGCGCCGTCGGCCCCGGCGGCCGGGTGACGGGCGTCGACGGCGACCCCGCCGCCGTGGGCCACGCCCGGGCCGCCGTGGCCGGCTCGCCGCAGGCGACCGCCGTCGTCGGCCGGGCCGACGCCACCGGCCTGCGCCCCGCCTCGGTCGACGTGGCCATGTGCCGCCACGTGCTGGCCCACAACGGCGGCCGCGAGCCGGCCATCGTCGCCCACCTGGTGGATCTCGTCCGGCCGGGGGGCGCCGTGTACCTGGTGGACGTGGACGGCACGGCCGTCCGCATGGTGCCCGACGACCCCGACCTCGACATCGGGCCCCGCTACCAGGAGTTCCACGCCGGGCTGGGCAACGACCTGTCGGTCGGCCTCCAGCTCGGGCGGCTGCTGGAGGAGGCCGGCACGGTCGTCGAGCGGTTCAGCTGCCTCGCGCCGGTGCTGCGGCCCCCGCCCGGCATCCGGCCCCCGCAGTGGGCGGCCCGGGAGGCCATGGTGGCGGCCGGCGTGCTCGCCGCGGACGACGTCGAGCGGTGGCGGCGGGCGTTCGAGCGGATGGACGCCCAGGCGACCCGGCCGTGGCTTTTCGTCCCCATGTTCGTGGCGGTGGGCCGCGTCCCGGTTTGACCGGCGCGCCCTAGAATCCCGGCCCGTGACCGCAGTGGACGCCCGCCTGTCGCTCCCCGCCGAGAGCCCGGCACAGCGCGACCGCCGCCGGCGCGTCATCGACGCCGCGTTCGAGCTCGGCGCCGAGCGCGGCTACGAGGCCGTGCAGATGCGCGACGTGTCGGCCAGCGCCAACGTCTCGCTGGCCACCATCTACCGCTACTTCTCGTCGAAGGACCACCTGCTGGCCGCGGCGATGACCGAGTGGACGGCGAAGCTGCAGGACCGGCTGGCCCAGTCCCCGCCGCGGGGCGGCACGCCGGCCGACCAGATCGTCGACATGCTCGGCCGGGCCTGCCGGGCCATGTCCCGCCAGCCGAAGCTCACCGCCGCGCTGGTGCGGGCGCTGGCGTCCGCCGACCCGGGCGTGCAGGAGTGCGCCGAGGCGGTCTCCGCCCAGATCGGCGCCATGGCCGAGCCGGTGCTCGTCGACCTCGACCCCCGGGTCCGGGGCGACATCGTCGCCGTGCTCGGCCACGTCTGGTACTCGACGCTGGTGTCGTGGAGCAGCGGCCGCATCGCGTTCGACGACGTCATGGCCGAGCTGGAGCGGGCCGTGCGGGTGCTGGTCGAGCCGTACGAGCGATGACGGGCCCCGGCGCCCGCCGGTTCCCCATCCGGTTCCACCGGCTCTCAACCGCACCTCTGGCTCGTCGCGGCTGGACCTGGACCCGCCGGCACGGGCGCGGGTGCTGGCGGTGCTGCGGCCCCGGGTGCGGGAGCTGCGGGTGTCGGTCGACGATCCGGGCGGGCTCGTCGCCGCCCTGTCCTGAGCGACCACGGCGGCTGCGGGACCCGCGGCGCCAGCAGGCAGGCGGCGACCGTGACGGCCAGCGCCGCCGGCACCGCCACCGGCCCGGGGACGTCACCCAGCAGGCCCGCGTGGCGGAGGGCGCCGTACAGCAGGTAGTGGGCCACGAAGATGCCCAGCGTGTGCGCGGCCGCCCGCCGGACCACCCGGTCGACCGGCGCCAGCAGCCGCGGCCACGGGGCCTGCGCCAGCGCGTAGACGGCGGCCGCACCGGCGAGGCCGGGCACCACGAACGGGACGTCGCCCGGGTAGCGGTCGGGGACGATGCCGCCGGCCAGCAGCACCGCCGTGGCGGCCACGGCCGCCAGCGTCACGCCCGCCACCCAGCGCCGGTCCCGGTGGCGACCGGTGCGGGCCGCGGCCACGCCCACCAGCACGAAGCCGACGTACGTGACGAGGGGGAACTTCCCGGCCAGGACCTCGCGGGCCACCCAGGCGCCCGACCCGCCGGCGGCCCACTCGACGGCGATGCCGGCGACGAGCGTGGCGGCCGCCACCGCCGGGGTCAGGCGGGCCGGCACCACGGCGGCGACCGCGGCGCCGAGCACGACGCACACGCCCAGCGCCTCCAGCACCCCGAACATCGCCGGGCTGCGCCACAGCGCCCAGTCCAGGGTCACGCCGATCGGCACCAGCAGCCCGTAGCGCCGCAGCACCTGGGCCGCCACCCGCCCGCGGGGCGTCCCCGCCTCGCGCCGGGCCGCCACGAACAGGGCCAGCGACGCGCCGGCGGCCACGAAGAACGCCACCGCGGCCACGTCGGTCACGACGAACGACCGCCAGCCCGGCAGCACGGCGCGGGCGTCGCCGGTCAGCCACTCGGTGAGGTGGTGCACCAGCATGGCGGCCAGGGCCACGCCCCGCAGGCGGTCGAGGGCGACGGACCGGGCGCCGGGCGCGCGCGTCGGTGGGTGGCTGCTCATGGGATCCGACGGGTGTACCCGCCGCCGGTGCGCGTGAACCGTGACGCTCCGTGTGCGATCCTGCCGGGGGACGGACAGCGGAGGGGTCACATGGCGGATGCGGACGCAGGCGCGCCGAAGGCGCGCCCGGCGGCATGGGAGGTACTGGGCGGGCTCGTGCTCGTCGTCGTGGCGGTCGCGGCCCTGTGGTGGGTAGGTGAATCCGATCCGGCCCGCCCCGGCGTCGTGGCCCTGGAGATCGCGGGCGACGCCGACACGGCGAAGGACCTGCTGGAGGGGACGGGGACGGGCACGATCGACGCCCTGCGCACCGGCCTCCAGCGGGACTGGCTGCTGATCGTCGCCTACGTCGCCGCCCTCGGCTGGTGGTGCTGGTACGGCCGGGTCCACCTCCGCACCCGGCGGCTCCGGCGCCTCGCCCAGGTGCTGACGGGGGCGGTGGTCGTGGCCGGGGTCGCCGACGTGGTCGAGAACGTGGCGCTCGGCCGCCTGCTCGACGCGGGCGGCGACAACGACGCCGCCGCCGTGGTGGCGACGGCGGCCGCCATCCCCAAGTGGATGATCCTGGCCGTCGTGGTGCCGGTCGCCGCCGCCGTCATGGTCACCGCCATCGCCCGGTTGGGCCGGCGGTGGGTGCCGGCCGGGTGGTTGCGGCGGCCTGTGTTCCCCGACCACGGACCGGCCGGCGAGGGCCCGGCGACGCCCGCGCCGCGGGGTGGGCTGACCGACGGGTTCGCCCGCCATGCGCTGAGCGCCACCCCCAAGGTCTCGGGGCCCGAGGGACCGCTCGGGGTGTGCTTCTCCGGCGGCGGCATCCGCTCGGCCACGTTCAACATGGGCGTCCTCCAGGTCCTGTCGTGCAGCGAGGCCCCGGCCCCGCTCGTCGACCCGGAGGTGCGGGAGCGGCCCACGTTCCTGCGCAGCGCGGCGTGGCTCTCGTGCGTGTCCGGCGGCGCCTACATCGCCGGGGCGCTGCAGATGCTGTCCCGCGATGCCGAGGGGAAGGATCTCGCGCCGTCGCCCGTGCCGACGTTCGCGCCCGGGTCGTCGGAGGAGCGTTTCCTGCGCCACCACGGCCGCTACCTGGCCGACACGGCCCCCGAGTGGATCGGCGCGTTCGCCCGCGTGCTCGCCGGCGTGGCGCTCAACGTGCTCGTGTTCACGCTCATCCTGTTCGTGGTCGGGCGGCCGCTCGGCTGGGTGCAGCACGACCTGTTCCACGTCACCGAGCCCGACGACATGCGCACCACCGGCGCCATGTGGGCGGCGGTGGCCTGGACCGGCGGCGGGGCGATCCTGCTCTACCTCGTGGGCACGCTGGTGGGCGGGGTCGACGGCGCCTGGCGCCAGCGGCTGGAGCGGACCGCGCTCGGCTTCTTCCTGCTCGGCGCAGCCGTGCTGGCGACGGTGTGGCTGCTGCCGCTGCTGGCCCGGTGGGCTCCCGACGTCGTCACCGCCATCGGGCAGATGCTGCCGGGCGTGAGCGACCCGGCGGGCAACGAGTCGGGCGCCACGGTGCTGGTCGTGACCGGCGCCGGGTCACTCTCCGGCACCGCGCTCGCCATCATCAACCGGCCGACGCCGGCGCCGGAGCGGGACGCGAAGCCCCGCTTTCCCAGCCTGTCCAAGGTCTGGGGCTGGTTCATCCGCGCGCTCCCCTACATCGCCGGGCTGCTGCTCGGCGGCCTGGCGCTGCTGGCCCTGGCGCTGTTCGCCGGCCAGGCCGCCCGCCAGGGCATCCACGGCACCGACACGATCTTCGGCATCGACGGGCGCCGCGAGATCGCCGCCTTCGCGGCGGCGGCCGTGGTGCTCGCGCTGATCTACCTGACCGGGGACCAGACCCGCTGGAGCCTGGCCCCGTTCTACAAGCGCCGCCTCGCGTTGGCGTTCGCGCTCCGGCGCAGGCCCGGCGGGGGCACCGAGGAGCGGCCCTGGAGCCAGGGCACGACGCTGTCGACGTTCACCTCGGTCCACCCGGAGCTGCCCGAGCTGCTCCTGTGCGCGGCGGCCAACGTGTCCGACCCCGAGTCGGCGCCGCCGGGCCGGCGGGCGCAGTCGTTCGTGTTCGGGACCGAGTGGGTGGGCGGGCCCGAGATCGGGTGGGCCCGGACCCTGGACTTCGAGGCGGTGCTGCGGGGCCCGAGCGCCAGCGACGGCACGATGCTCGGCGCCATGGCCATCTCCGGCGCCGCGTTCGCGTCGGCCATGGGCCGCCACAGCAAGGGGGCGATCAACGGGCTGCTGGCCGCGTCCAACGCCCGGCTGGGTGTGTGGCTGCCGAGCCCCCGCTACGTGGAGGAGCTGCGGGGCCGGCGCCGCGAGCCCCCGTACGAGCGCGACGGCGAGGCCGGGGTGGCCGTGCCGTACCCCGGCCCGTGGGTCGGCTACCGGCGGTTGCCCTACCTGTTCAAGGAGCTGTTCGGGACCTACACGGGCGACGACCGGTTCCTGTACCTGACCGACGGCGGCCACTACGAGAACCTGGGCCTGGTGGAGCTGTTCCGCCGCCGGTGCCGCATGATCCTGTGCTTCGACGCCAGCGGTGACGACCTCATGAGCTGCGGCACGTTCGTCGAGGCCCTCACGCTGGCCCGCGAGGAGCTGGGCGTCGAGGTCGACATCGACATCTCGCCGCTCGCCCCCAACGCCACCGGCGCCCGCCCGCCCGGCATCCTCACCCAGCTCGACACCCGCCTGTCCACGCAGTCGGTGGTCGTGGGGGACGTGACCTACCCCGAGGGGCTCACCGGCCGGCTGGTGCTCGCCAAGGCGTCGCTCACCGTGACGACCCCGACGACCGTGCTGGCCCACGCCGCCCGCCAGGCCAAGAAGACGTTCCCGAACGACTCGACCGGCGACCAGTTCTTCGACCACACCCAGTTCGACGCCTACGCCGCGCTGGGCCACCACATCGCCACCGAGGCCGTGGCCGCGGTCTGACCCCTGCGGGCGGGGGCGGGCCCGGGCCTCAGTTCGCCCGGGCCTGGCCGTAGGCGCCGGGCTCCTGCGCGGCGGCGGGCGGTGGCGCCGTCGCCTCCCACCACGTCGGGCGGACCGGCGCGCCGGGCACCCGGCCGGCGGCCGCCGCGGCGGCCGCGGCCGGCTGGTGCGGTTGCTGCCAGGGGCGGCCGCGGCCGGCTGCTGCGGTTGCTGCCAGGGGGCCGGCGCCGGCGGCGGGCAGCGGGGCCGGGCGGGGCGCTCGGGGGTGGGCCGGTCCAGGGCGACGCCGCCGCGTGCCCGCTGCCGGGCCGGCGCCGGCCAGGGCCGGCTGGTGGCCGCCGGGGAGCTGGGTCTGCTGGGCGAGCAGGCCGGACGGCAGCTCGACGGTGGCGGTGACGCCCCGGGTGCCGATGCTCTGCTCGAGCCGGACGACGATGCCGTGCCGGGCGGCCAGGTTGCCCGCCACGTAGTGGCCGAGGTACTTGGACGGCGCCACCGTGAAGCTCTCGTACCCGGCGAGCCGCCGGTTGGAGGCGTCGATGGCGTCGGGGCTCATGCCCACGCCGCGGTCGATGATGACGAGCGAGTAGGCCCCGTCCGGGTGGACCTGGCCCCGCACCTCGACCGCCCGGTCCTCGGGGGAGAAGACGAGCGCGTTCTCGATCAGCTCGGCCAGCAGGTGGGCCAGGTCGGCGGCGGCCGAGCCCATCACGGTGGCGGGCTGGACGTCGCGCACCGCCACCCGCTGGTAGTCCTCGACCTCGCCCAGCGCGGCCCGCACGACGTCGCTGACGCTGACCGGCCGGGCCCACTGCCGCGGCGGCTCGATGCCCGCCAGCACCAGCAGGGACTCGGCGTTGCGCCGCATGCGGGTGGCCAGGTGGTCGAGCCGGAACAGGTTGGCCAGCGAGTCGGCGTCGACCTCGGCGTTCTCCAGCCGGGTGATGAGGTCGAGCTGGCGCACGAGCAGGTTCTGGTTGCGCCGGCCGAGGTTCACGAAGCTGTCGGCGATGTTCCGCCGCAACACCGCCTGCTCGACGGCCAGCTCGAGCGCGGTGTCCTGCACGGTGTTCAGCGCGTCGGCCACGTCGAGCACCTCGTCCCGCGTCTTGACCTTCACGGGCTCCATCTGCGGAACGGTCACGTCCTCGCCCAGCGGCGTCTGCAGCACCTCCCGCACCGAGCTGGGCAACCGGGTCGAGGCCATGTCCTTGGCCTGCGCGGTCAGCGACCGCAACGGCCGGGTGATGGACCGGGACACCAGGAACGTGAGGACGAACGCGGCCACCACCGTGAGCACCGCCACGGTGACGAGCGAGCGCTCCCGCTCCCGGGCGTCGTCGGCGATCTCGTCCGCGGTGCGGGTGACCTCCTCCGACATCGCCTCCCGGAACGCCTTGAGGCCGCCCCAGTCCGTGATCTGCATGGTGGAGACGACCTCGGTCATGGGGTCGATGTCGTCGCCCCGGAGGGAGCGGGCGGCCAGGTCGGTGAACCCGGCCACGAACTCGTGGGGGAAGTGCTCGGCCACGACCGTGTCGTAAG
Organism: uncultured Acidimicrobiales bacterium; assembly: GCA_963759225.1. Lineage (GTDB taxonomy): Bacteria > Actinomycetota > Acidimicrobiia > Acidimicrobiales > VFJN01 > ZC4RG19. The sequence goes on from CAVWYL010000027.1 coordinate 198,835, forward strand.
GCGGCTTGGCGGCGAGCAGCTCCTCGTTGTAGGCGTCCCACAGGGACTTGCGCACCGACGCGCCGCGGACCTCGCTGCGCTCGTTCACGTCGCCCTCGCTGAACGAGTCGATCAGGATGTGGCGCGACAGGTCCGAGTACTGCTGGATGTTGCGGCTGGCGATGTTGACGAGCTCGGCCCCCCGGCGCAGACGCGCGATCGCCGATCGACCGCGATGACCTTGTCGGTCGCCTCGAAGATGGGGCGGACCATGGCGACGTAACGCTGGAAGATCTCCTCGGTGAAGGGGGTGTTGGTCCCCGTGCCGAAGTCGGGACTGGTCGCGACGTTCTGGTCGACGTCGGCCCGGATCTGCTCCAGTGCGTCGAACCCGTCGAGCGCCGGTTCGAAGATGGCGGCGACGTCGGGGTCCTGCGCAACCTGCTCGCGCAGGTCGCGCAGCGCCTCGTCGGTGAGGCGCCGCGACTCGGCGTAGTCCTCCACCGGCGCGTTGAGGGCGAGGGCCGACTCGTCGGCGCCGGAACCGTCGATGACCGTCCACGTGCGCTCGTCCTGCATGCGGTTGATGAGGCCGCCCGGTCCGACCGCGATGCGGGCCAGCTCGGCCTGGTCCTCGAGGTCGGCGACGTGGCGTGACTCTTCGACCACTTCCAGCGACGTCCGCAGGAACAACGCCAGCAACGGTACGGCCAGGGCCGCCGCCAACTTCATCCGAATCGGAATACGCCGCACGTTGTGTCCCCCAACTTGATCCCAGCGTGTTCATCATCGCGCTGCGTAGGCGCGAAGCGCGCGCGCGTAGCGATATCTTCCCAGCGACCCGAACTGTAGCTACACGATGTAACGCCGGAAAGTGGCGGCGGTCACACGCTGGGAGCTGCCGAGGTCAGGCCGGTGCGCCGTGGGCGTGGTCGCACAGGCGCTGTTCGCCCTCGGGGATCTGACCGCCACCGACGCCCTCGAGGGCAGCGAACGGGCCGCACTGGTGGGGCACGATCCACACGTGGACCATCGCCGCGGGGTCCTCCCACCGGAACGTGCCCGGACGGCAGGGGGCCGGCGGGGTCGCCACGCCGGCCAACCTCCAGGCCCCCTCGGGGCCCGCGTAGCAGAGGTCGTTGTGGATGTGCCATTGGACGAGGTCGCCGCCGACGTCGGGCGTCTCGTCGAGACCGACGTTCCGCGGGAGCTGGAACATGACGGCCACCAGTGTCTTCTGCCCGTTCCCGTCGTTGCGGAAGACGAGCGTCTCGGGCGCGCTGGGGTCGAGGATCTTGTCGTCGTCGATCAGCGGCCAGTTGATGACGTGCTCGACGGTCCCGGGGGCGAAGCCGTCGCCGATCGAGTTCCAGCCGCGGCTCGTCACGTCGGCGTAGTCGGCGAACTGGGGCAGCACCCGCAGCGTGCGGGTGACGAGCTCCTCGGCCTCCCGCTGCTCCTCCATCGTGACGCCCGGCGTGCCGGACAGGTCGACCGGCAGCGTGGCGTCGTACGGCTTGGGGGTGGCGGCCTGCATCTCGGTGTGATCGTGCTCGCCTGCCGCGGCCTGGTCGGCCTCGGCGTGGCCGTGGTCGTCCGCGGCGTGCCCCCCGCCGGCGTGGGTGTGGCTGCCGGTGCTCACCATGCCGGGCACGGCCAGGCCGATGGCGGCCACCGCCCCGATGCCGACCAGCACGGGCCGGGGTCGGGTGACCCAGCCCACGCCGCTCAGCCAGGGCGAGCGCGGCACCGGCGATGGCGACGCCCGCGAGCACGGCGGCCAGGGTGTCGGCGAACTGCGGGCTCTCCGCGACGTCGAGGCCCTCGACGAACCCGATGCCGCTGGTCTTGGCCAGGATCCAGCCGCCCAGCGCGGCCCCGTTCACGGCCACCCCGGACAGGCTGACCGGCACCCCGGAGCGCACGAGCGCCAGCGCCCCCCAGCCGATCTGCAGTGCGGCGGTGACCGCGAAGGCGACGACGACGCCGCGGTGCTCGCTGTGGGCGCCGGCGGCGGTGGCGTGGATGGCGCCGGCGGCGAGGGACGCCAGCGCGGCGAAGCGCAGCGTGCCGGGCGCGGTCGGTCGCGAGTCGCCGGCCGGTGCCGGCTCGACGGCCTCCACGGCGTCAGGTTCGGTCGTCGTCACCTGGTCTCCCCCAGAAGAGTCCCCACCGTGGAACGTCCCCTCAACCTAGTCGGCCGTAATCCCGTAATGTGAATCGAGCGTCATGTTCCCTGCTCAGCCTTGGCGCGGTACTCGTCGCGGAGGCGGCGCTTGTAGAGCTTGCCGCTGTCGGTGCGGGGCAGGTGCTCGACGAAGTCGACCCGGCGGGGGCACTTGAACCCGGCCAGGCGGTGGCGCGTGTGGGCGATCAGCTCGGCCGCCAGGTCGTCGGACGGGGCCAGGCCGTCCCGGAGCTCGACCACCGCCACCACCGTCTCGCCCCACTCGGGGTCCGGGACGCCGATGACCGCCGCGTCCCCCACCGCCGGGTGCCCGAGCAGCTCGGCCTCGACCTCGGCCGGGTACACGTTGACCCCGCCCGAGATGATGAGGTCGGCGCTGCGGTCGGTCAGGAACAGGTACCCGTCGTCGTCGAGGTAGCCGACGTCGCCCATCGTGTAGTAGTCGCCCCGGTAGCTGCTCTCGGTCTTGCCGGGGTCGCCGAAGTAGTCGAAGCGGCCGACCGCGGGGGCCTTCAGGTACACCGTGCCGACCTCGCCCACCGGCATGTCGTCGCCGGACACCGGGTCGAGGATCCGGATGTGGTCGGCAGCGGCCGGCTTGCCCACCGTGCCCGGCTTGGTCAGCCAGTCGGTGCTCGTCACGAACGTGCCGACGCCCTCGGTCGCCGCGTAGTACTCGAGCAGCACCGGCCCCCACCAGTCGATGATGGCGGCCTTCACCGACACCGGGCAGGGTGCGGCGCCGTGCAGGACCATGCGCAGCGACGAGACGTCGGCCGCCGCCCGCACCTCGTCGGGCACGGTGAGGAGCCGGTGGAACATGGTCGGGACCATGTGGCTGTGGGTGATGTGGTGCTCCTCGATCAGCCGCAGCGTCTCGGCCGGCGACCACCCGTCCATCAGCACGACGCCGACGCCCGCGTTGAGCGGCCCGGCGAGCGAGAACGCCAGCGGGGCCGCGTGGTACACGGGCCCCGTGCACAGGTGCATGGTCGCGCCGGGCTCGTAGCCGAAGAGCTTCCCCAGGCCCGACGTCGGCGGCACCTCGGCGCGGTGGACGCCCTTGGGCCGCCCCGTCGTGCCGGACGTGTACAGCATCGACCGGCCCAGCTGGGGGTCGTCGATGTCGCCGCCGTCCTCGGCGCCCAGCGCCGCGGCGTACGGCTCGAACCCCTCGATGTCGCCGCCCACCGCCAGCCGCACGGTGGCGCCCGGCGCCCGCTCGGCCGCCCCCGCGGCCACGGCCGCGAAGCGGGCGTCGGCCACGAACGCCCGCGCCTCGCAGTCGGCCACGATGTACGCGGCCTCGTCGGCCGTGAGGTGCCAGTTGATGGGCGTGAACCGCAGCCCCGCCCGGTTGGTGGCCGCCACCACCTCGGCGAACTCCGGCCGGTTGGCGACCATGAGCGCGACCGAGTCGCCGGCGGCGATGCCGCGGGCCCGCAGCGCCCGGACCAGCCGGTTGGCGTTGGCGTTGAGCTCGGCGAACGTGCGGTCCCCCAGCGGGGACACGATGGCGGGCTCGTCCGGCTGCTCGGCCGCCCAGTGGGCGGCCACCATTCCGACCTTGGCGGCCTCGTCATAGCGCGTGTCGGCGTCCGTCATTTCCCCTCGTCCCCCTCGATGGCGGTGCCGGCGGTCAGGCCGGCGTGAACTGCGGCAGGTTCCGGCCGTCCGACAGCGGGTGCCACACCAGGCGCACCGGCATCCCCACGGTCACGTCCTCCGGCGGGCAGCCGACCACGTTGGACATCATGCGGACGCCCTCGGCCAGCTCGATGATCGCCACCACGTACAGGCCGTCCGCCTCGTCGCGCCCGGGGCCCGCCCGGTGGTGGACGGCGGCGGCGTAGACGGTTCCCTCGCCGCTGGCCTCCCGCCACTCGATCGGCGCCGACGGGTCGGCCGGGTCGACCTCCCGCGGGTACCACATGGCCTTGCCGGTGGCGGTGCTCCACGGCAGCACGAAGCGCTGCTCCCGGGTGGCGTCCCAGAACGGGGCGCCGGCCTCGGTGACGGGTGGTTCCAGCAGCTTCACAGCGTCGCCTCCGTGCCCAGCACGATCGTGCCCATGGTCGACAGGACGCCCCCGGAGCCGTGGGCCACGGCGATGTCGTGGGCGTCGATCTGGCGGTCCCCCGCCTCGCCCCGGAGCTGCCGCACGGCCTCCACCAGGAGGAACATGCCGTACATGCCGGGGTGGGTGTAGGACAGGCCGCCGCCGTTGGTGTTCATGGCCAGCGGGCCGCCCCCGGGCCCGAGCCCGGCCTCCGCCACGAACGCCCCGCCCTCGCCCTTGGCGCAGAAGCCCAGGTCCTCGAGGTGCAGCAGCGCCGTGATCGTGAAGCTGTCGTAGCCCATCAGCAGGTTGACGTCGTCGGGCTTGACCCCCGCCATCTGGAAGGCGGCCGGGCCCGAGACGGCGCCGCCGGTCACGGTGACGTCGGGCATCTGGCTGATCATCTGGTGGGTCCCGCCGGTGGCGGCGCCGAGCACGTAGACCGGCGGCTTGGGCAGGTCCCGGGCCCGGGCCGCGGAGGTCATGACGAACGCGCCGGCGCCGTCGGTCACGAGGCAGCAGTCGAGCTTGTGCAGCGGCGACACCACCATCTCCGACGCCAGCACGTCCTCGATCGTGATCGGGTCCCGGTAGCGGGCGTTGGGGTTGAACGCCGCCCAGGCCCGGGTGTCGACCGCGATCTGGGCGAGCTGCTCGGCGGTGGTGCCGTAGACGGCCATGTGGCGGCTGGCGGCCAGCGCGTAGGCGCCCATCGGCATGCGCAGGCCGTAGGGCATCTCCCACTCGAGGGTCGGGCTCATGCCGCCCGGCGGCCCGCCCCGGAAGCGGGGGGTGGCGCCGGGGCGGCTGCGGTCGCTGCGGGGCGTGGCGGCGTAGACGCCCACCACGACCTCGCACAGCCCGGCGGCGATGGCCGCCGCCGCGTGCTCGACGTGGAGCTCGTAGCTGGAGCCGCCCACGCCCGTGCCGTCGAGGTAGCGGGGCTGGATGCCGAGGAACTCGGCCAGCGCCGTCGGCGCGCCGACGTGGGCGACGCCGTCGACGTCGGCCAGCGTGAGGCCCGCGTCGGCGAGGGCCCCGTGGATCATGGCCACTTCCAGGGCGCGGCCGTGCGAGTCGAGCTCGCCCGTGGGCGAGGCGATGTCGGTGACGCCGACGAGGGCGGCGGCGCCACGAAGGGTGCGGTCGGTCACGGTGCGGTGTCCTCGCTCTGCTGAGTCGGGGCGGTCACGAACTCGACGATGGCGGCGGCGAACGCCGGGGTGTCGCAGGCGGTCAGGTGGTCGCCCGGCACCGTGCGGACCACGGCCCCGGGGATGCGGGCCGCCAGCGCGTCCGGCGGGCCGACGAACCAGTCCTCGGCGCCCGTCAGCACCAGCGTGGGCACGCCCATGGCGGCCAGCTGCGCGGGCGTCGGGTCGTCCTGCCCGGCGGTGTCCAGGGCGGCCAGGGAGCGCAGGTCGTTGCCCTTGTCGGCGAGGGACGAGCGCATCTGCCACAGCCTGTCGTCGGGCACGTCGGCGGGGGAATCGGCCAGCAGGATCGGGGCCACCCGCCCCCTGACGGCGTCCCGGACGCCGTTGGCGATGTTGTCGCCGACGCCCCCGAGGACCAGGGAGCGCACCCGCTCGTCGGCCGGCACCCAGCGGGAGGCGACGACCGACCCCATCGAGTAGCCGACGACGTCGACGGAGCGGGCCCTGGTCACGCCGAGGTGGTCGAGCAGGGCGGCGGCGTCGCGGACCATGGCGTTGCCGGCGAAGCCCGCCGGGTCGTGCGGCTTGGCGGAGGCGCCGTGGCCCCGGGCGTCCCAGGCCACGACCCGCCGGCCGGCGCCGACGAGGCCGGCGACGACGCCCGGTGTCGACCCAGTTCTCCCGGTGCTGGGACCCGAAGCCGTGCAGCAGCACCGCCAGCGGGCCGGTCCCCTCGTCGAGGTAGGCGATCTCGCTCCCGTCGAACGACCGGAACCTCGCCAGGGTCGCGCCGGTCGGCGCAACCTCCGGCGTCACGAGGCCGCGGCCGCGCGGTCGGCGGCGACCGCGTCGTAGCTGGCGTAGTCCGACCCGGTGTCGTCGGCGAACTCGAACTCGAGCAGGCCGGCCTCGCCCCAGTGGTGGCGCAGGTAGCCGTCGTTGGCGTCGAGGAGCCCGAGCTTGCGCACGTTGGGGACCAGCTTGGAGAAGAACCCCCGCTGGAACCCGGCCATCGGGTTGACCTGGATCTTCTGGGCGGCCTCGATGATGAACGGCACGACCTCGGCCGGGTTGACGTTCATCCGCTCCCAGATCTCGGGCGTGGTGGAGCGGGCCCGGTTGCGCAGGGTGTTCTCGAGCAGGAACTCCTGGCGGTCCTTCAGCTCGGCCTCGGTGAGCCCGCGGTAGTACTCGGACAGGCTCAGCACGCCGAAGGCGACGTGGCGGGCCTCGTCGGACATGACGTAGCGCAGCAGCTTGCGCAGCAGCGGCTCCTCGGTGGTGCGCAGCATCGAGCCGAAGGCGGCGAGCGCCAGGCTCTCGATCACGATCTGCATGCCGAGGTACGCGATGTCCCACCGGCTGTCCTCGAGCAGCGCGGTGATCTGCTCCTCGAGGAACGGGCTCATCGGGTAGGCCTCGCCCACCTTGGTGTGCAGGTACTTGGCGAAGACCTCGGTGTGGCGGGCCTCGTCCATGGTCTGGGTGGACGCGTAGTACTTGGCGTCGATCCACGGGACCGTCTCGACGATCTTGGCCGCGGTCATCATGGCGCCCTGCTCGCCGTGCATGAACTGGCTGAGCTGGGCCTTGAAGCTCTCGACGCCGAGCGCCACGAGCTCGCGATCGCCCCAGGAGGCGATGGGGCTGCCGTCGAGCTCGCGGGCGGCCCGGGTGAGCCGCAGCAGCGGGCTGTCCATGTCGATCAGGCGCTCGGGGTCGACGTCGGTGGACCAGTCCAGCTCGGTGACGCTGTTCCACTGGGACGCCATGGCCTTGTTGTAGAGCGTGACGAGCTGGTCCCGGTCACGGTCGTAGTTCCACAGGAAGATGCGGTCCGCGTGGTCGTGGATGACCTTGATGCTGGCGTCGATCTCGTCCTGCTCGGGCAGGGCGGGGGCCGGCTCGGTCGCCGTCATGTGGGGTCCTCCTGGGGGAACGGGCTGTGGCCGAAGCTGGCGACCAGGCGGTCGACCAGCACATGCCAGGACTTCTCGTCGGGGCCGGGGAGCCCCGAGCCGCGGTGCAGCAGCAGGCCGAGGTGCAGGATGCGCACCAGGAACACGACGGCCTCGGGGTCGACGTCGTCGGCGATGGTGCCGTCGGTGCGCGCGGCGGCCGCCAGCGGGGCCATCCGCTCGAGGAACAGGGCGTGGGACTCGGCCAGGGCCTGGGCCACCTCGGGCTCGCGGCGGGCGGTGACGTAGGCCTCGAGCCGCAGGGCCTCGACGTCGCTGAGCGGGGCGTCGGTGCGGGTGGCGACGGCGGCGATGAGGTCGGCGACCCGTTCGATGCCGTCGTCGCCGAGCCGGGCGGCGCCGGCCGAGCGGGTGGCGATCGCCTCCCGCAGCAGGTCGTTCTTGGACGAGAACCGCCCGTACACGGCGCCGGTCGACAGGCCGGACTCGCGCACGACGTCCATGATCTTGGTGCCGTCGTAGCCCTGGCGGGCGAACACGGCCGCGGCGGCGCGCAGCAGGCGCTCGCGCAGCTCGTCGGGGTCGGCGTGGACGGCGCTCATCACCGCCAAGAATAAACGTTCTTCCCGGACTTGTCAGCGGTCCAGTCGCACATCCCGCACCGAGATCGACTCGCGGCAGTGCGAGCACACCACGTCCGCCTCCAGCGGGTGGTCGCACAACGCGTGGCGCAGCCGGACCGGGGGGCCCTCGTCGCCGGACAGCCAGCGGTCGCCCCAGCGCATCATGGCGGCCAGCACCGGATAGAAGTCGCGGCCCTTCTCGGTGAGCACGTACTCGTGGCGCAGCGGGCGGTCCTGGTAGGGCCGGCGCGCCAGCATCCCCTCGTCGACGAGGCGGTGGAGCCGCTGGGTGAGGATGTTGCGGCCGATGCCCAGGTTGCGCTGGAAGTCGTCGAACCGGCGGACGCCGGTGAACGCCTCCCGCATCACCAACGGGGTCCACCAGTCACCGATCAGGTCGACGGTGCGGGCGATCGAGCACGGCCAGTCGGCGAACGGCGTGCGCTTCACGGAGCGTGAGTGTAGCGGTGAGTTGCGTTACCGAACCGAGGAACGGGTCCGCACCGCCGCCAGCTGCGTCCCGTGGGCGACGAGACGGCCCCGGCTGTCCCACACCTCGCACACCTCGTCGACCAGGCCGCCCTCCACCAGACCCGCCCGCTGGCGCACGACCAGCGGCCCCGGGGCGGGCAGCGCCCGCAGGTAGGCGGTGAGCGACAGCGTCGGGACCCATCCGGTGGCCGCGGCCAGGTCGAACGTGGCGGGCGGGAGGGCGTCGAGCGCGTACAGCAGGGCCAGCGGATCGGGCGCCCGGCCGTCGGCGAACGCCAGCCACGCCCGGAGGTCGCCCCGGCCGCTGGGAGCGCCCCGGCGGAACCCGATCGTGTCCGGGTCGAAGCGGATGTCGACCCGCTCCATGATCGGCAGGACCATGCCGGCCGGCCCGGCAGGCGTCGACCGCTCGCACCCGTCCCGCTCGGGCAGGGCGGGCCGCGGGGCGCCGCCCCAGAACGGCTCGGCGTCGGGGCGCAGGCGCCCGACGGTGAAGCTGGCCTCGACCCGCACCGCGTCGTCCTGCACCAGCCGGGCCCGCACCTGGCTCATCCCCCGGCCGCGGCGCAGGATCTCGCTGTGGATCTCGGCCGGCGCCAGCGTGGGCGGCCGCACGTAGGTGGCCGTGGCGGACAGCGGGTGGGGGTGGTCCGGCCCCTCGACCGCGGCGACGGCGTCGAGCGCGGCGCGGGCCATGGTGGCCAGCAGGTAGCCGCCGTTCGGCTTGTCGCCGATGGTCCAGCCGGGGTCGATCCGCACGTCGTGCACGGCACCCGGAAGCGTGGTGTGGCCGTCCCGGGCGGTCACCGCGGTGGCCCGGTCGAACTCGCTCAGGGGGGTCACCGGGCCGACGGTAGCCGCCGCACTAGTCCGTTGCACAAGTGAACCCTCGACGGCTACGTTCACCGCCATGGCAGTCACCGAGGCGAACGACTGGAAGCAGACCGCCTGCATCCTGTGCGAGTGCAACTGCGGCATCGAGGTCCGGCTGGGGGGTGACGACGGCCGGCGGTTCGAGCGCATCCGGGGCGACAAGGCCCACCCGTCGTCGCAGGGCTACACGTGCGAGAAGGCGCTGCGGCTCGACCACTACCAGAACCCGGGGGGCCGCACGACGCCGCCCGACGGGGTCCCCGGCCCGGGCCAGCGGGTGACGCAGCCGCTGCGCCGCCGGGACGACGGCAGCTTCGAGGTCGTCGACTGGGACACGGCGATCGGCGAGGTGGCCGCCCGCCTCGGCGCGGTGCGGGACGCCCACGGCGGCGACGCGATCTTCTACTTCGGCGGCGGCGGCCAGGGGAACCACCTCGGCGGCGCCTACGCCTCGGCGTCGCTCGCCGCCTTCGGCGCCGGCCGCCACCGCTCCAACGCCCTGGCCCAGGAGAAGACCGGCGAGTTCTGGGTCAACGCCAAGGTGGTCGGGGCCAACGTCCGCGGCGACATGGAGCACTGCGAGGTCGCCGTCTTCATCGGGAAGAACCCGTGGCACAGCCACGGCTTCCCGCGGGCCCGCACCACGCTGAAGGAGATCGCCCGCGACCCCGACCGGGCCCTGATCGTGGTCGACCCCCGGCGCACCGAGACCGCGGCGCTGGCCGACATCCACCTCCAGGTGCGGCCCGGGACCGACGCCTGGCTGATGGCCGCCCTGGCCGCGGCGGTGGTCGACGAGGGCCTCGTGGACGCGGCCTGGCTCGCCCGGCACGCCACCGGCGCCGACGACGTCGTGGCGGCGCTGGGGGCGGTCGACATCGGCGCCTACTGCGCCATCGCCGACGTGCCCGAGGACCTCGTCCGGGCCGCCGCCCGCCGCATCGGCCGGGCCGCGAGCGTGGCCGTGGCCGAGGACCTCGGCATCCAGATGAGCGTGCACTCCACCCTGGTCAGCTACCTGGAGAAGCTGGTGTGGCTGCTCACCGGCAACTTCGGCCGGCTGGGCACGCAGTACACGTCGTCGGCGCTGGCCCCGCTCGGTCGGGTCCGGGCGGCCGAGGCGGCGCCGGGCGACGCCGGCCCCCGCAGCCCCGTCGCCGGCGCCCGCATCGTGTCCGGCCTGGTGCCGTGCAACGTGATCGCCGACGAGATCCTCACCGACCACCCGGCCCGCTACCGGGCCATGGTCGTCGAGAGCGGCAACCCGGCCCACTCGCTGGCCGACTCGCAGCGCATGCGGGAGGCGCTGGCGGCGCTCGACACGGTCGTGGTCATCGACGTGGCCCTGACCGAGACGGCCCGCCTGGCCGACTACGTGCTGCCGGCCCCCACGCAGTTCGAGAAGTACGAGGCCACGTTCTTCAACTTCGAGTTCCCCCGCAACGTGTTCCACCTGCGGCGCCCGCTGCTGTCCCCGCCGGACGGGCCGCTGCCCGAGCCGGAGATCCACGCCCGGCTGGTCGAGGCGTCCGGCGCCCTGGCCGGGGCCGAGGAGACGCTGGCGGCGCTGGCCGCGGCCGCCGAGCGGGGCCGGGGCGAGTTCGCGGGCGCCTTCTTCGCCGCGCTGGGCGACCGGCCCGAGCTGGGCCCGCTGGCCCCGGTGGTGCTGTACCGGACGCTGGGCCCGTCCCTGCCGGACGGGGCGGCGTCGGCGGCCGCGCTGTGGGCCGCGGCCCACCGCTGCGCCCAGGCCAACCCCGACGGCGTGCGCCGGGCCGGGTACGGCGAGGGCCTGGAGGCGGGCGAGGCGCTGTTCGAGGCCATCCTCGCGGGGCCGTCGGGTGTGGTCATCACCGACGACTCCGGCGACGAGGAGGCGGTGTGGCGGCGGGTCGCCACCGACGACGGCCGGGTCCACCTGGCCCAGCCCGAGCTGCTCGACGCCCTGGCGGCGCTGGCGGCCGAGGACCCGACGGCCGCGGACGACGAGTGGCCGTTCGTGCTGTCGGCCGGCGAGCGCCGGTCGTTCAGCGCCAACACGATCATCCGGGACCCGGCGTGGCGGAAGCGTGACCCCGGCGGCGCCCTGCGGGTCAGCCCGGCCGACGCCGAGGCGCTGGGGCTCGTCGACGGCGGCCGGGCCCGGATCACGACGAAGCGGGGCAGCGCCGAGGTGGCGGTCGAGGTCCACGACGCCATGCGGCCCGGCCACGTGTCGCTGCCGAACGGCCTGGGCCTGGACCACCCCGACCCGTCGGGGTCCCCGGTGGTGACCGGCGTCGCCCCCAACGAGCTGACCGACACGGCCGACCGCGACCCGTGGGTCGGAACGCCGTACCACAAGCACGTGCGGGCCAGGGTGGAGGCGGTGGAGGCGGCATGAGATCCCGAGGACTGGATCGCCGACTTCGCCGCGAAACTGGGCGTCGAGCCGCCGGACCCGACGACGGTCGAGACCCTCCTCGACCTCGCCGGCACCGCCGCCCACGCCTCCGAACGCACCGCGGCCCCCATCGCCTGCTACCTCGTCGGCCTCGCCGGCCGCCCGGTCGCCGAGGCCGCCGAGCTCGCGGACGAGGTCTAGTCCGACGTCTGTCGTCTCTCACCGCGGATATCCGCGGTGAGAGACGACAAACCGGCCTCAGCGGACGGCGGCCACCACGGCGCCGTCGCCGGCGCGCCAGGCCACGCCGGACTCGGAGAAGCCGGCGGCGGCCAGGGCGTCCACGTGCCACTGCGCCGGGGGGGTGAACGACGCCGGGTGGCTCGGGCCGCCGAACAGCCGGCGGCGCTCGGCCACCGCGCCCGCCAGGGTGGGGTCGGTCGCCGCCTCGTCCCACCATGCCTCCCAGTCGGGCCGGCCGTCGGCCATGGTGGCCTCGCGGCGGCGCTCGACCACGCCGGCCAGCGCACCGCCCAGCCGCGTGAGCCCGCCGTGGGGCATGTCGTCGGCGTTGGCCACCACCCCGCCGGGGCGCAGCAGCGTGCGCAGGTCGCCGTACAGCCGCCGCAGCACCGGCTCGGTCAGCCAGTGCAGGGCGGTCGCCGTCACCACGGCGTCGAACCCGCCCTCGGGGACCGGCACGGCGGCCGCCCACCCGGGGTGGGCCAGGTCGGCCCGCACGACCGTGACCCGGTCGTCGGCGCCGACGCTGGCGGAGGCGATGGCCAGCAGCGCAGGGTCGATGTCGACGGCCACCGTGCGGGCGCCGGGCAGGCGGGCCAGGATGCGCCGGGTGATCGACCCGGTGCCGCAGGCCAGGTCCAGGACGGTCGGCGTGGGGCCGCCCACGGCCTCCACGATGTCGACGAGGGCGCCGAGGCGGTCCTCGCGGTCGGGCAGGTACCCCTCCTGCTGGCGGTCCCAGGAACGCTGCCATGATTCGGCCCAGCCGTGCTGTACGTCGGTAATGGTCATAGAGTTGATTAGACCCCAACACTGGTAAGGATCGCAAGTGGATTTCGACAGTTACGCGCAACTGGGCGTCGACCTCGTGTCGTCCGAGCCCGACGCGTTCGATGCCACCGATCCGCTCGCCGGGCTCGACGAGTTCCGGGCGTGGCTGGGCGAGCGCCGCTGGTGGATGGTCGACCGGGCGCGGGCCGCCGACCTGGCCCCGCTGGCCGAGCTCCGCGCCGGGCTGCGCGCCGTGTTCGACGCCGCCCGGTCCGGTGACTCGGCCGAGGCCGTCCGCCACCTCAACGACCAGCTGACCCGGCACGAGCCCCGGGCCAGCATCTCCGGGCACGGCGACGCCGACTGGCACCTGCACGTGGCCTCGGCCGAGGGCCCGGTGGCCGACGAGTACGCGGCGGGCGCCGTGATGGGGCTGACGATGGCGTTCCTCGACCTCGGCCGCGAGCGCTTCGGGACCTGCGCCGACGAGCGCTGCCGGGGGGTGTTCCTCGACACGTCGCGCAACCGGTCGCGCCGCTACTGCTCGGACCGCTGCGCCACCCGGGCCAACGTCGCCGCCCTGCGCCGCCGCCGGGCGGAGGGAGGCGGGGGCGACGGCGGCGTGGCAACCTGACGGTGTGTCAGATTCACCGCTGGTCCGGGTCGAGGACCGGGACGCCGTCCGCCTGCTGACCCTGGACCGGCCCGGGGCCCTCAACGCCTTCGACTCCCCGCTCTACCGGGCCACCGCCGCCGCCCTCGACGCCGCCCGCGCCGACGACGGCGTGAAGGTGGCCGTGCTCACCGGTGCCGGCCGGGCCTTCTCCGCCGGGCAGGACCTGGACGAGATGGCCCGCCTGGCGGCCGGTGAACAGATCGACTCCGGGTTCCCGGACCTGCTGGCGGCGCTCCAGGCGTTCGACAAGCCGCTCGTGGCCGCCGTCAACGGCGCCGCCGTGGGCATCGGCTTCACGCTGCTCCCCCACTGCGACCTCGTGCTGGCGGCCGAGAGCGCCCGGTTCCGGACGCCGTTCGCCGAGATGGGCGTCCCGCCCGAGGCGGCGAGCAGCTACCTGTTCCCGGCCCGCATGGGCTGGCAGCGGGCGGCCGAGGTCCTGTTCACCAGCCCGTGGCTCAGCGCCGCCGACGCCGTCGAGGCCGGCATCGTCCTGCGGGTCGTGCCCGACGGGACGGTCGTGGACGAGGCGCTGGCCCTGGCCCGGCAGGTGGCGGAGGCGCCGCTGGCGGCCCTGCGGTCGATCAAGGGCGCCATGCTCGGCGCCCGCGCCGACGCCGTCGCCGCCGCCCGGGCCCGGGAGGAGGCGGCGTTCGCCGCCCTGTTCACGTCCGGATAGCCACGTCCCCGGCCGCCAGGTCCACCACGACCTCCACCCCGGCGGCCCGCCGCCGCACGACCACCCGATCGGCGTCCTCGTCCACCTCGACCTCCACGTCGTCCAGCGGGGCCGCGGCCAGCTCGGGGCGGGACCGCCGCAGGGCGATCAGCTCCCGGTACCAGTCGAGGATCTCGGCGTGACCCGGCTCGGTCACCTCGTCCCAGCGCAGCACCGAGCGGGCGAACGTGCCGGGGTCCTGGGGGTCGGGCACCTCGCCCGCCTCCCACCCGAACGCGGCGAACTCGTGGCGGCGACCCTCCGACACCGCCCGGCCCAGCTCGGGGGCGTGATCGGTGAAGTACTGGAACGGCGTCGACGCCGACCACTCCTCCCCCTGGAACAGCAGGGGCACGAACGGCGACGTGAGCAGCAGCGCGGCCGCGATCCGCACGCGGTCGGGCGACACGAGGTGCCCGAGGCGCTCACCCCGGGCCCGGTTGCCGACCTGGTCGTGGTTCTGCGTGCTGACCACGAACCGGCCCCCGTGCAGCCCGGTGGGCGCGCGGCCGTGGGTGCGCTGCCGGTGCGGCGAGTACGTCCCGTCGTAGACCCAGGCCTGGCGCAGCGCCTTGCCCAGCAGCTGCAGCGGCCCGAAGTCCTCGTAGTAGCCGTCCCGCTCGCCGGTGAGCGCGGCGTGCAGGGCGTGGTGCCACTCGTCGGCCCAGGCGGCGTGGAGCCCGTAGCCGCCCTCGGCCGGCGGCCGGACGAAGCGGGGGGCGTTGAGGTCGGACTCGGCGATCAGCCACAGCGGCCGGCCCTGCTCGGCCGCCACGTCGGCGACCGCGGCCGACAGCTGCTCGAGGACGTGCAGCGCGGACTCGTCCACGATGGCGTGCACGGCGTCCAGCCGCAGGCCGTCGAGGTGGTAGTCCCGCAGCCACATGCGGGCGTTGTCGACCACCCAGGCCCGGACCTCGTCGCTGCCCGGACCGTCCACGTTGAGCCCCGGCCCCCAGTTGGTGGGATGCAGGTCGACGAAGTAGGGCCCGAACTCGCCGAGGAAGTTCCCGGCCGGTCCGAGGTGGTTGTACACGACGTCGAGCACGACGCCGAGGCCGCGGGCGTGGCAGGCGTCGACCAGCCGCTTGAGCCCGTCGGGGCCGCCGTACGCGACATGCGGCGCCCACAGGTCGACCCCGTCGTACCCCCAGCCCCGGTCGCCGGCGAACGCCGCCACCGGCATGATCTCGATCGCATCGACGCCGAGCGCCACCAGGTGGTCGAGCCGGCCGATGACCCCGTCGAACGTGCCCGCGGGCGAGAACGTCCCCACGTGCAGCTCGTAGAGCACCGCCCGCGGCAGGCTGAACCCGGGCCACTCCCGATCGGTCCAGGCGAACCCACCGTGGTCGACCGGCCGGGACGGCCCGTCCACGCCGTGCGGCTGCGACGGCGACCGCGGGTCCGGCCGGGCGGGCCCGCCGTCCAGCGAGAACCCGTAGTCCCCGGCGGGCGCCTCCCCGGCCCAGTACCCCCGCTCGGCGGCGTGGAGCGCCACCCGGCGGCCGTCCGCCAGCACCACCTCGACCGACCGCGCCGCCCGCGGCGCCCACACCCGGTAGTTCACGGCGCCGAACCCGGGAGCCCGGGTGTCACGACGTGCGCTCCAGGACCGCCACCGGGAACCGGGCCAGCACGTCGGCCACGGCCCTCTCGCCGCCGCCGGCGGCGTCGCCGGTCACGACGTCGGTCCACGTGCCCGGCGGCAGGGCCAGCGTCGTGTCGCCCCACCCGCCCCGGGCCGCCAGGCCCAGCACCAGCCGCGGCACGACCACGGCCACGGTCCCGCCCCGCGTGAAGCCCACGCCGTGCGCCGCCGCCGGGCCATCGAACGCCAGCGGGACGTACGCCCCCGGCTCGCCCGGCCCGAAGGCCTCCGGCCGCCGCCGGCGCAGGTCGAGCGCGGCCCGCACCACCGCCAGCTTCGGCAGCCCCTCGTCGGCCCGGGCCAGCATGTCCCCGGGGCCGAGCCCCGCGGCCAGCGCGGCCAGCAGGTGGCGCCGCACCGCGAAGTCCACCGGGCGCCGGTTGTCGGGGTCGACCAGGCTGAGGTCCCACAGCTCCGACCCCTGGTACGTGTCCGGCACGCCGGGCACCGTCAGCTGCAGCGCCACCTGGGCCAGGGCCACGACCCGGCCGGGCCCGACCAGCGGCGCCACGAACGCCTCGACGTCGGCCAGCACCGCGGGGTCGGCGAGCGTGGCCGCCACCCAGGCGTCCCGGGCCGCGTCGTAGCCGGCGTCGGGCGCCAGCCACGACGTGCGCAGCTTCGCCTCCCGGGTCGCCTTCGTCATGTACGCCACCGCCCGGTCGACGCCCAGGGGCCACGCGCCCACCAGGGTCTGGAACAGCAGGTGCTGGGCGTGCCGGTCCGGCTCGCCGTCCGGCCAGTGCCGGGCCGACGCGTCCATCCACCGCCCGCACGCCTCGGCCCACGCGTCCGGGATCTCGGACAGCAGCGCCAGCCGGGCCCGCACGTCCGCCGACCGCTTGGTGTCGTGCGTCGACAGCGCCGTCATCGTCGTGGGCCACCGGTCCTGGGCCGCGGCGTTGGCGGCGTGGAACTCGTCCGCGCCCACGCCGAACCGGGCCAGGTCGCCCCCCACCTCGTTGAGCGCCACGAACCGGGTGAAGCGGTAGAACGCGGTGTCCTCCACGCCCTTCGCCATCGCCGGGCCGGTCAGCTGCTGGAACCGCATCACCCACTCGTCCTCCGGCGGGCGGCGATCGGGCAGGCGCAGCAGCAACAGGTCGGCCAGGAACCCGAGCAGGTCGGGGTCGATGTCGGAGCGGCGGGCGGCCACCGCGGCCACCGCCTCCTCCACCCGGGCGACGTCCTCCCGCCGCACCAGGCCGGCCTCGGCCCGCACGTAGGTCCGGTACACGCGGAACGCCGCCAGCAGCTCCCGCAGCGCGTCGTGGAGCTCGTGGCGGGTGCGGTCCCGCTGGTGGCGACGCTGCTCGCAGATCTCGACCAGCAGGGCGGTCAGCCGGTTGACGTCCGCGGCCAGCAGCTCGCCCACCGCCAGGGCCCGGGCCTCGTGGACCACCTCGGCCACGTCCGTCGGCGCCCCGGTCAGCCGGGCGTACGAACCGGTGAGCGGGCCCTCGCCCGCGGGGTCGACGAACAGGCCGCCGATGACGCCGAGCCGGTCGTAGCCGGTGGTGCCGGCGACCGGCCAGGTCTCGGGCAGGTCCTCGCCCGGTTCCAGGATCTTCTCCATCACCGTCCACACCCCGCCGGTGGCGCGGGCCAGGCGGTCGGCGTACTGCTCGGGATCCCGCAGGCCGTCGGGGTGGTCGACCCGCAGGCCGTGCACGATGCCGTCCCGCACCCAGCCGAGCACCAGCTCGTGGGTGTCGGCGAACACCTCCGGGTCCTCGACCCGCAGGCCCACGAGGGTGTCGATGTCGAAGAACCGCCGGTAGCCCAGGTCGCGCTCGGCGGTCCGCCAGTAGGCGATGCGGTGGTTCTGCGCGTCGAGCAGGCCGTCGAGGGCGTCGACGTCGGCGTTCACCTTGGCCACGGCGGCGTCGAGCGCGGCCGTCGACCGCGGGCCGCTCGTCGAGCAGCCGGGCCAGCTGGCGGCGGAGGACGGCCGTGTCCCGGTGCCGCTCGGCCACCGCCGCCGGGTCGGTGCGGGTGGCCCGGGGCAGGCGGCGGGACGCGGCGGCCACGAACCCGAGGTCGTCGTCGCCGGCGGCGTCGGCCGCGGCGGCCAGCAGCGGGGCCAGCGACCGGGGGTCGACGGGCACGGTGTGGTCGAAGTAGCGGATCGTGAACGTGGGCCCGTGGCGGACCAGGGTGACCTCGCCCCGGTCGAGGACCCGTCCGTAGTGGTCGCCCAGGATCGGCAGGAGCACGGTGTTGCGCAGCTTCTCCTCGGGCGGGTGCCACGTGACGTCGAAGTGCCCGGCCCACCGGGACGACGGGCCGTTCTCGAGGACGTCCCACCACCAGCGGTTCTCCGGCCCGGTGATGGCCATGTGGTTGGGCACGATGTCGAGCACCTGGCCGAGCCCCGCCTGCGCGATCGCCGCCGCCAGCCGCCCGTGGCCCTCGGCTCCGCCCAGCTGCTCGCTCGGCCGGGCGTGGTCCACGACGTCGTAGCCGTGCGTCGACCCCGGTGCCGCCTGCAGCACGGGAGACAGGTACACGTGCGACACCCCGAGGTCCGCCAGGTACGGCACCACGGCGGCGGCCGCGTCGAACCCGAACCCGGGGTGGAGCTGCAGCCGGTAGGTGGCGCGGGGGGCGGTCACGACGCCGGCACGGCGGGCGGTGCCGGCGGGCGGTGCCCCTGCATCGCTACGCACCGGCTCCTCGTCGACCCGGCGGAGCAGGACGAGCGACCGCTCGGTCAGCACCAGGTCGCCCCGGACCGGATCGTCGTCGTCGGGCTCGCCCCGGTCGTGCACGGTGTCGAGCACCCGCTCCCACACCTCGCCCCACGACCCGGAGATCGTCCACTTCCGGGGCTCGGCCGAGGCGTTGAACAGCAGCAGGAACGAGTCGTCGATCACCCGCTCGCCCCGGGTCCCGGGGGCGGCGATGGCGTCGCCGTTGAGGTACATGCCCACGCAGGTCTCGTGGTGCTCGTGCCAGTCGGCCTCGGTCATCTCGGTGCCGTCGGGCCTGAGCCACAGGACGTCGGCGGTGCCCCGCAGCGGGCGCCCCTGGAACCACCGGCGCCGGCGGAACACCGGGTGGGCCTTGCGCAGCATCACCAGCCGGGTCGTGAAGGCGAGGACCTCCTCGTCCTGGCCGTCCCAGTCGAACCACGAGGTCTCGTTGTCCTGGCAGTAGGCGTTGTTGTTGCCGCGCCTGGCTGCGGGCGACCTCGTCGCCGTAGAGCAGCATCGGCACGCCCTGCGAGAGCAGCAGCGTGGCCAGGAGGTTGCGGCGCTGGCGGGCCCGCAGGGCCAGCACGCCGGGGTCGTCGGTGGGGCCCTCGACGCCGCAGTTCCACGACCGGTTGTGGCTCTCGCCGTCCTTGTTGTCCTCGCCGTTGGCCTCGTTGTGCTTCTCGTTGTAGGAGACCAGGTCGGCCAGCGTGAAGCCGTCGTGGGCGGTCACGAAGTTGACGCTGGCCGACGGGCGCCGGGAGTCGGCCTGGTACAGGTCGGAGCTGCCGGTGAGCCGGGAGGCCAGCTCGCCGACCACGGCCGGCTCGCCCCGCCACACGTCGCGCACGGTGTCGCGGTAGCGGCCGTTCCACTCGGACCACTGGGGCGGGAAGTTGCCCGACCTGGTAGCCGCCCTCGCCCAGGTCCCAGGGCTCGGCGATGAGCTTGACCTGGCTGATCACCGGGTCCTGCTGGACCAGGTCGAAGAAGGCGGACAGCCGGTCGACGTCGTGGAACTGGCGGGCCAGCGTGGCGGCCAGGTCGAAGCGGAACCCGTCGACGTGCATCTCGGTGACCCAGTAGCGCAGGCTGTCCATGATCAGCTGCAGCGCGTGCGGGTGGGCCATGTTGAGGCTGTTCCCGGTGCCCGTCGTGTCGTAGTAGTGGGCGCGGTCGTCGGGCACGAGCCGGTAGTAGGCGCGGTTGTCGATGCCCTTGAACGACAGCACCGGCCCCAGGTGGTTGCCCTCGGCCGTGTGGTTGTAGACGACGTCGAGGATGACCTCGATGTCGGCCTCGTGCAGCGTGCGCACCATGTTCTTGAACTCGGGCACCTGCGAGCCGTCGGACCCCGCGGAGCTGTACTCGTTGTGGGGCGCGAAGAAGCCGATCGAGTTGTAGCCCCAGTAGTTGCGGAGGCCCTTGGCGACCAGGTGGGCGTCGTGGACGAACTGGTGGACCGGCAGCAGCTCGACCGCCGTGACCCCGAGCGAGCGCAGGTGGTCGATGGCGACCGGATGGGCGAGGCCGGCGTAGGTGCCCCGCAGCAGCTCGGGGATGTCGGGATGGGTGGCCGTGAACCCCTTGACGTGGACCTCGTAGAGGATCGACTCGTGGAGCGGGACGTCCGGTGGCCGGTCGGCGCTCCAGTCGAAGAACGGGCTGACGACCACGCCCTTGGGCACGTGGGGGGCGCTGTCGTCGTCGTTGCGGCTGCCCGGGTCGCCGAAGCTGTAGGGGAAGCAGGCCTGGTCCCAGTCGACCCCGCCGTCGAAGGCCTTGGCGTAGGGGTCGAGCAGCAGCTTGTTGGGGTTGCAGCGCTGGCCGGCGCTCGGGTCCCACGGGCCGTGGACCCGGAAGCCGTAGCGCTGGCCGATGCCGATGCGGGGCAGGTAGCCGTGCCAGCAGAAGGCGTCGACCTCGGTCATCGGGACGCGGGTCTCGGTGCCGTGGGGGTCGAACAGGCACAGCTCGACCGCCGACGCGACCTCGGAGTAGAGCGAGAAGTTGGTGCCGGTGCCGTCGTAGGTGGCCCCCAGGGGGTAGGGGCGCCCCGGCCACACCTCGATGTCGTCGCTCACGAGAACTCCCGGCCTCGGGTCCGCCGAAGGGACCAGGCTAGTGCCGGGCCCGGGCCTTCATTCCCGCCCGGAGGATGGCGAGGATCTCGCCGTACTGCTGGCGCTGCTCTTCTGACAGGTCGGTGAACAGGCAGCTCATGGCGCCGAAGTGGGGCTCGAGGACGACCTCGGCGGCGGCCATGCCGTCGGCGGTGGCCTCGATCATCGTGGCCCGGCGGTCGGTGGCGTGCGGGACCCGGCGGACCAGGCCCTCGCCCTCCAGCCCGTCGACGAGGGCGGTCATGTTGCGGGGCGAGAGGCCGAGCTCGTCGGCCAGGATGCCCATCTTGGCCGGGCCCTTGCAGTGGAGCCGCTCGACCAGCCGCAGCCGGGGCAGCGTCAGGCCGTCGGCCGCCTGGTCGTCGATCCAGCGCAGGAAGGCGTGGGCGAACGCGGCGGTGTCCTCGACCAGCTGCCGCAGCGGGTCGGGGTAGGTCGGCGCATCGCCGTCCCCCAACTCTGCGACCAGGGAGCACACCTCGGATTCCACGTTTCCAGCCTACCGGAACAAGTCGGGGTTGTAATTGTTACCTAGGTAACTGTAGCTTCAGAAACAGTTACTTCCGAGATAGACGCCCACGACACAAAGAGGTCCCGATGAGCGACACCCAGGCGCCCGCCACCACCACCGCCCTTCCCCTCGCCACCGGCGAGTGGAGCGTCGACACCGCCCACTCGGGCGTGCACTTCAAGGTCCGTCACCTCGGCCTGAGCAACGTCCGGGGCCGGTTCAACGACTTCACCGCCACCCTGGTGGTCGGCGAGACGCTCGACGACGTGTCGGTGACCGCCACCGTCAACATGGCATCCGTCGACACCAACCAGCCCGATCGGGACGCCCATCTGCTCGGGACCGACATCTTCCGGGCCGACCTGCACCCGACCATGGAGTTCCGCTCGACCCGCATCACCGGCGGGGGCGACGAGTACGAGCTGCACGGCGAGCTGACCATCAACGGCACCACCCACCCGGTCACCTTCCCGGTCGAGTTCACCGGCGTCGAGACCTACCCGATGGACGGCAAGCTCCACGCCGGCTTCAGCGGCGAAGCGCAGCTGTCCCGCAGCGACTACGGGATCGACTTCAACGTGCCGCTCGGCGTCGACAAGCTGGCGCTCGGCGACAAGGTCAAGGTCGAGCTCGACCTGCAGTTCAGCGAGCCGTCGCCGGCGTCGGAGTAGCCCGGCAGGGGTTCGCCCCGAAGAAGTCCTCGATCGCCGCCTCGAACGCGGCGGGTTGATCGAGGTTGCACACGTGGCCGGCATCGGCCAGCACCACCAGCTTCGCCCCGCCCAAGGCATCGGCCAGCGGCTGGGCCAGCTCGAGGGGGACCGCCTGGTCCTCCTCCCCCCACACGACCAGCGTGGGGGCGGTGATGCTGCCGATGCCGTCGCGCGTGTCGTGGCGGACCACGGCCAGGGCCGCCCGGGCCCAGCAGTCGGGGTCGTTGGCCTCGGCCTCCCGCATGTTGGTGCGGGCGACGTGGGGTTGGTGCTCGACCGTCCACCGGCTGAACGCCGACCCCTCGGCCCGGACCTCGCCGTGCGTGTCGGGGAACCCGTTCTCCCGGATCTCGCGGGCAGCGTCCGTCAGGTACTGCGTCGCCCGCCGGCCCATGTGCGTGCCGGTGTCGCACAGCACCAGCGCCTCGACCAGGTCGGGCTCGGCCAGCGCCAGCTTCTGGGCGATCATCCCGCCCATCGACAGCCCGACGACGTAGGCGTGGTCGATCCGCAGGTCCCGGCACACCGCCGCCACGTCGGCCGCGAACAGGTCGGTGCTGTACGCCCCGGCCGTCCGCTCGGACCGCCCGTGCCCACGGTGCTCGATCACGATGCACCGGTACCGGTCCCGGAGGTGGTCGAGCTGGGGCTCCCAGTCCCGCCAGCACCCGCCCAACCCGTGCAGGAACACGAGCGGGTGCCCCTCGCCCTCGTCGAGCACGTTGATCCGGACCCCGTTGACGGCGCGCAGCACGGCCGGAGTCTGTCAGGCGATCGCCACCGCCGCCTCGGCCGGCGACTCGACCACGATCGGCCGCTTGGTGAAGAACAGCACCCCGGTGGTCACCGCGGTGCCCGCCACGATGGCGAACAGCCACGCCAGGGCGTGCTCGACCGCGCCGGGGACGAACAGGTCGAAGATCCCGCCGTGGGGCACGACCGTCGACGCGCCCAGCCCGAGCGAGAGCGCCCCGGCCGTCGCCGACCCCGCCACCAGGGCGGGGATGACCCGCACCGGGTCCCGGGCCGCGAACGGGATCGCCCCCTCGGTGATGAACGACAGGCCCAGCACGAAGGCCGGCTTGCCGGCCTCGTGCTCGTCCTTCGTCCACCGGCCCGGGAACAGGACCGTGGCCACGGCCAGGCCCAGCGGGGGCGTCATGCCGGCGGCCATGACCGCCGCCATCGGCGCCGTCACGCCGCTGTCGATCAGCCCGACCGCGAACGTGTACGCCACCTTGTTGAGGGGTCCGCCCATGTCGCTGGCCATCATCGCCCCGAGGATCAGGCCGAGGACCACGGCGTTGCTGCCCTCCA
Source organism: uncultured Acidimicrobiales bacterium (assembly GCA_963759225.1). GTDB lineage: Bacteria > Actinomycetota > Acidimicrobiia > Acidimicrobiales > VFJN01 > ZC4RG19. The sequence goes on from CAVWYL010000027.1 coordinate 221,927, forward strand.
GGCCCTCCAGCCACTCGGTGAGCTGCTCCTGGAGCCACGCCAGCGGCTCGCCGATCACGTAGTAGATGATCAGGCCCACGACGAGCGTCGAGAGCAGCGGCAGGATCAGCACCGGCTTGAGCCCCGCCATCGTGGCGGGCAGGCGGATGGTGCGGGCCAGCCACAGGGCCACGAAGCCGGCGATGAAGCCGGCCAGCAGCGCGCCCAGGAACCCCGCCTCCACCTGCACGGCCAGGTAGCCGCCCACGAACCCGGGCGTCAGCCCCGGCCGGTCGGCGATGGAGAAGGCGATGAACCCGGCGAACACGGGCAGGAACAGCGTCAGCGCCGCCGAGCCGATGAGGTTGAGGCGGCCCGCCAGGGTCTCGGCCATCTCGGGCTGGTTGGCGTCGATGTCGAAGGCGTACGAGATGGCGATGAGCAGCCCGCCCGCCACGACGAACGGCAGCATGTAGGACACGCCGGTCATGAGGTGCTGGTAGACGCCCTTGAGCGCGGCGCGCGGCGCCGACGGCCCGTCGCCGTCGCCACCACCGCCGGAGCCCGGCCCACCCCCGCCGGGCCCACGCCCACCACCCCGGGGCGCGGCCACGCCCCCGGGCATGGTCGTCGGTGGTCTCGAGCGCGCGGCGCAGCACCGTCTCGCCGTTCTTGAGGGCCTCGTTGGTGCTGGTCTCGTAGAGCGGCTTCCCCCCGAAGCGGGACAGGTCGACCTTCGTGTCCGCGGCGATGATCACGGCGTCGGCCGAGGCCACGTCGTCGGCCGTGAGCACGTCCTGCGCGCCCACCGAGCCCTGCGTCTCGACCTTGATCTCGTGCCCCAGCGTCTCGGCGGCCCGCCGAAGCCCCTCGGCGGCCATGAAGGTATGTGCTATACCGGTAGGACATGACGTAATGGCTATCAGCCGCTTAGGGGGTGAAACAACATCATGTTCAACAAATTCTTCGACTGGGGGAGGCGACGGCTCGGTCGTCTTGTCCGACTGGGCCGCGGCCACCGCGTCGTTGACCACGGCGGCCGTCTTGCGGATCGCGTGCGCGGTCGACACCGCCACCATCGGCTTGCCGCGGAACCGGTCCGGGTCCACCCGGATGTCGGCGGCGATGATCACGGCGTCGGCGGCGTCGATCGCCTCCGGGGTCAGCTCGTCGCCCACGCCGGCCGACCCCTGGGTCTCGACGGCGATCTCGTGGCCCTCCACCACGGCCTGCAACCGCAGCGCCTCCGCGGCCAGGTGCGTGTGGGCGACGCCGGTGGGGCATGCCGTCACGGCGACCAGCTTCATGGTGTGGTCCTCCTCGCCACCGACAACTCCTCGATGCGCACCTCGCCCGCCCTGGCGTCGACCACGGCCGGGTCCAGTCGTGGGCCGACCCCGGCGACCGCCGTCGCGCCACAGCCGACCGCCAGCCGGGCCACGTCCGCCAGCGACCCCCCGGCCACATCGCACCGGCGGGTCGCCGCCCAACCCGCCCCCGCGCACTGAGCCGGGCTCGGAGCGGCCGGCGCGCGCCGGCGAGCCGGTGCGCAGCAGGCCGGCGACGGTCCCGGCCACGGTGGCGTCGCCGGCCCCGACGGTGCTCACCACCGCCACCACGGGAGGCCGGGCCACGACGGCCTCGTCACCGGCCACGAACAGCGCGCCCTCCGCGCCCATCGACACCACCACGCAGGCCACGCCCGCGGCCTGCACGTCGGCGACCGCGCCCAGCAGGGCGACCATGTCGGGCAAGGGCCGGCGGGCGAGGTCCTCCAGCTCCTCGACGTTCGGCTTCACCATCTCGGGCCCGGCCGCCACCGCGGCCGCCAGCGCCGGCCCGCTGGTGTCGACCGCCACGGCCGACCCGGCCGCGTGGGCCACCTCGGTCAGGCGGGCGTACAGGTCCGCCGGCGCCCCGGGCGGCAGGCTGCCCGACAGCACCACCCACGCCGCGCCGACCGCGGCATCGGCCACGGCCGCCTCGAGCCGCTCGACGTCACCCGGCCCCGGGCCGATCCCGGGGAAGTTGACGTCGGTGGTGGTCCCGGCCTCGTCGACGATCTTGATCCCGGTCCGGGTCACGCCGGGCAGGCGGACGAAGCGGTCGCCGATGCCCTCGGCCGCGAAGAACTCCTCGAACAGGCCGGCGTTGGCCGCACCGAGGAACCCCGTGGCGTCCGCGTCCACGCCCAGCACGCGCAGCGCGGCGGCCACGTTGACCCCCTTGCCGCCGGGGCTGCGGTCCTCGGCCGCCACCCGGTTGACCTCGCCCGCCCGGAACCCCGGCACCCACACCGTGTGGTCGATCGACGGGTTGGCGGTGACCGTCACGACCCGGGCGGGCGGGGAGGTCATGGCAGCGCCAGCTCCCGCACCTCGGTGGCCGTCGAGCACGCCAGGGCGCGGCGGGCCAGGTCCTGGGCCGCGTCCAGGCCGACGCCCCGCAGCCGGGCCTTCACGGCCGCCACGGCCGGGATGCTCACCGACAGCTCGTCCACGCCCAACCCGGCGAGGATCAGCGCCCCCTCCGGTTCGCCCGCCACCCCGCCGCACACGCCCACCCAGGTGTCGTACGAGCGGGCGGCCTCGACCACCGCCGACACCATGCGCAGCACCGCCGGGTGCAGTGCGTCGGCCTGGCGGGCCAGGGTCGGGTGTGTCCGGTCCATGGCCAGCACGTACTGGGTGAGGTCGTTGGTTCCGATCGACAGGAACTGGCAGCGGGCCGCCAGCTCGGCCGCCATCATCGCTGCGGACGGGACCTCGATCATCACGCCCACGTCGACCGGGTCGGCACCGACCTCGGTGCGGGCGGCCTCGGCCTGCTCGACGGCGGCGTCGAGGTCCTCGAGCCGGGCCACCATCGGGAACATGATCGACACCGGCCCCAGCTGCGACGCCCGGAAGATGGCCCGCAGCTGGGGGGCGAACAGGTCGGGCCGCGCCAGGCACAGCCGGATGCCCCGGATGCCGAGGAACGACCCCTCCTCCGCAGGCAGGTCGATGTAGGGGACCTGCTTGTCGCCGCCGATGTCGAGCGTGCGCACCACCAGCGGCAGCCCGTTGAGGGCGGTCACCATCTCGGCCAGGGCCTCGTACTGCTCGTCCTCGGACGGCGGCTCGTCGCGGCCCAGGAACAGGAACTCGGTGCGCAGCAGGCCGACGCCCTCGGCGCCCGCCTCGACCGCGGCGGCCGCCTCCTCGGGCGCACCGATGTTGGCGACCACCTCGACGCGGTGGCCGTCGGTGGTGATGGCCGGCTGGTAGCGGGTGGCGTGCTCGGCGGCCCGCACGTCCTCGAGGTCGTGCTGGGCGCGGCGGGCGATGTCCAGGTCGGCGCCGGTGACGCCCACCCACAGGGTCCCGGCCGTGCCGTCGAGCACGGCGGTCTCGCCGGTGGGCTGCGACAGCAGCGCGGGGCCGGCGCCCACGAGGGCCGGGATGCCGAGCGCCCGGGCGATGATCGCGGTGTGCGACGTGGGTCCGCCGGTGGCGGTGGCGAAGCCGAGCACGCTGGCCGGGTCGATGCCGGCGGTGTCGGACGGGGTGAGGTCCTCGGCCAGCAGCACCACGGGATGATCGGGCAGCTGGGGCGTGTCGTCGTCGCTGCCCGCCAGGTAGCGGAGCACCCGGTCGCCGACGTCGCCGAGGTCGGCGGCCCGGCCGGCCAGGAGCGGGTCGTCCAGCTCCCGCAGGGCGGCGGCCTGGGCCTCCACCGTCTCCCGCCACGCCCAGCCCGCCGAGTGGCCGTCCCGGATGCCGCGCTCGGCCGCGGCCGTGAGGTCGGGGTCGTCGAGGAACGCGGCGTGGGCCGTGAAGATGGCCGCCTCGGCCTCGCCCGAGCGGGCGGACACGTCGGCGTGCAGGTCGGCGAGCTCGGCCCGGGCCGACGCCAGCGCCGAGCGCAGGCGGCGCAGCTCGGCCGCCGGGTCGCGGGCGATGCGCTCGACCACCAGGCGCCGGCGCTTCAGCAGCCACAGCGGGCCGATCGCCAGGCCCGGCGAGGCGGCCACGCCGGGGACGGACACGGCGTCGCCCTGCGGGCGGAACGCCGGGCCCGCCGGTGCCGGCGGGGCCGCGGGCTGGGGCGTGCCTGCCGTGGGCTCGGCCTCGGCCTCGCCCAGTCCCCCCTCGACCGCCTCCCGCAGGGCCACGAGCGCGGCGTCCTGGTCGTCGCCCCACGCCAGCAGCGTCAGCGACGCGCCCGACCCCGCGCCGATCGACAGCAGGGAGGCCAGGCTCTTGCCGTTGGCCACCCGGTCGCCGTGGCGGACCCGGACGTCGGAGGCGAACCCGCCGGCGAGCGCCACGAACTCGGTGGCGGGGCGGGCGTGGAGTCCGTGCGCCAGCTCGACCGTCACGTCGACGGTCGCGTAGCCGCCCAGGTCCGGCGGGGCGCCGCCGACCGGGGTCGCCGCGGGCGCGGCCGCGACGGCCCCGGCCGAGCGGGTGCCGGCGCCGTCCCCCGTGAGCCGGTCGACGATGAGGTCGGGGTCGTCGGTGGTGGCCAGCTCGTCGATCAGCTTCTCGTCGGCCAGCACCCGGGTGAGGTTGGCCAGGATCTGCAGGTGCTCGTCCGACGCGGCGGCGATCCCGACCACCAGCCGCACCGTCTCGCCCGGGTTCCACTCCACCCCGCCGGGCACCTGGACCACGGCCAGGCCGGTGCTCTTGATGAGCTCGCGGTCCTTCAGCATCCCGTGGGGGATGGCGATGCCCTCGCCGAGGTACGTGTTCGCCACCTTCTCGCGCCCGAGCATGGACTCGCCGTAGGCCGGGTCGATGTGGCCGGCCCGGGCCAGCAGGTCCGCGGCCAGCCCGATGGCGTCGGCCTTGGTGCGCGGCGTGGCACCGATCCGCACGGTCTCCGACGACAGCGTGGTCATGGCCATCCCCCCGGGCGAGGCGGTGACGGTTGGTCAACCCCACCCCGCCTGGGGTTCGAGATGCTGTTCAGATGCTGGCGGTCGCGTCACCGACAGTGCTCTGGCGATCACTGTATCGAGCGATCGTCGCCCGCGACCGCCCGATCGGTCACGCAGGCGTCAGCGGCACGACGCACACCGGCCGACGAGGTCGAGCCGGTGGTGATCGGCGCTGAACCCGTGCTCGGCCGCCGCCTCCGCCAGCGCCCGGCCGAGGTCGGCCTCGACCGCGGCCGGCACGGTGAAGTCCCGCACCTCGCCGCAGCCCGTGCACATGAGGTGATGGTGATGGCCGGTCAGGTCCTCGGCCAGCTCGTAGCGGGCGAAGTCGTCGGCCGTCACGATGCGGTGCACGACGCCGGCCCGCTCGAGCACCACCAGGTTCCGGTAGGCCGACGACTGGGCCAGCGACCGGTCCCGCTCCAGCAGCTGGGGCAGCGACAGCGGCGCGTCGGCCGCGGCCAGCAGGTCGACGATCGCCCGCCGGACCCGGGTGTAGCGCTGCTCGGCCCCGCCGAGGCGGGCCGTGGCCACCTCGTGCAGGTCGGTGGCCGCCATCAGCCGATCACCGGGGAGTGGGTGTGGGTGGCGTGATGGGGGTCGTCGACCACGACCAGCCCGTCGGGCAGGCGCAGGACCCGGCCGCCGTAGGCGGCGCTCAGCCGGCCCTCGACCAGCACCTCGTCGGGCGGCCCGCAGGCCACGACCCGGTTGGCCAGCAGCAGCACGAAGTCGGCGCGGCGGGCGTCGTCGAGGTCGTGGGTGGACACGACGACGGTGCGGCCGGCCGCGGTCTCGGCGTCCACCGCCTCGAGGATGAGCCGGCGGGACACCACGTCGAGCCCCGTCACCGGCTCGTCGAGCAGCAGGATCTCGGCCTGCTGGGCCAGGCCCTGGGCGACGAGCACCCGCTGGCGCTGCCCGCCGGACAGCTCGTGGAGCTGGCGGTCGGCGAGGCCGGCGACGTCGAGCCGGTCGAGCGCGTCCCGCACCGCGGCGTGGTCGCCGGCCCGGAGGCGACCGAAGGCGCCCCGGGTGGCGTAGCGGGCCATGGTGACGGTCTCGCGCACGGTGATGGGCAGCGTGCGGTCGACGTCGGTGGTCTGCAGGACGAGTGCGACGGCGCCCCGCCGGCCGAGGGCGGGGACGTCGAGCGCCCCGGCCCGGGGGGCGACGAGGCCCGCCAGCGCCCGCAGCAGCGTGGACTTGCCCGACCCGTTGGGGCCGATGAGCGCCACCGAGGCCCCGGCGGGCAGATCGAAGGTGGCCCCGACCAGGGCCGGCTGGGTGCCGTAGGCGAGCACGAGCCCATCGGCCCGGGCCGCGATCGCGTCCCCGACGATCACCGCGGCGGGTGTTGCTAATTGAGAATGACTCTCTCTACGATGCATGTCACTCCAAGAGTGATTCTCGCTACCAGTTCATCGTACGAGGTCGTCGATGCGCCGCCACCCCCTGATCACCATCGCCCTCGCGGGACTGCTGCTCGTCGCCGCGGCCTGCGGCGGCGGGGACGACGCCGCAGCTGACGGGCCCGTGGTCGTCGTCACCACGAGCGTCCTCGGCGACGTCGTCGAGAACCTGGTCGGCGACGTGGCCGAGGTCGAGGTGCTCATGCCCCCGGGGGCCGACCCGCACGAGTTCGCCCTCTCGGCCCGCCAGGCGGCGGACCTGCGGGAGGCCGACCTGGTCGTCGCCAACGGGGGCGGGTTCGAGGCCGGGCTCGACGACACGCTCGACGCGGCCGAGGACGACGGGGCGACCGTGGTGCGCGCCCTCGACGCCGTCGACCGCATCGACGACGACCCCCACTTCTTCACCGACCCCGACCGCATGGCCGTCGCGGCCGGGGCCATCGCCGACGCTCTGGCCGCGGAGGTGCCCGCGCTGGACACCGCCGACGGTCCGCGACCGGGCCGACGCCTACGTCGCCGACCTGGAGGCCCTCGGCGCCGAGGTCGAGGCCACGCTGGCCCCGGTTCCCCCCGAGCGCCGCCGGCTGGTCACCAACCACGACGTGTTCGCCTACTTCGCCGACCGCTACGACTTCACCGTCGTCGGCGCCGTCATCCCGGCCGTGACCACCCAGGCCGAGCCCGCCGCCGGCGAGCTGGCCGACCTCGCCGCCGTCATCGAGGCCGAGGGCGTCCCGGCCATCTTCGCCGACACCTCCTCGCCCGAGCAGCTGGCCGACGCGCTGGCCGACGAGGCCGGCGACGTCGAGGTCGTCGAGCTGTACAGCGAGTCGCTGGGCGAACCCGGCACCGAAGCGGGCACCTACGAGGGCATGATCCGCACCAACGCCTCCCGGATCGCCGGCGCCCTGGCACCATGACACCCGTTCCCGCCGCCGAGGCGACGAGGAGGACGACGGCATGATCGGCTGGTTCACCGAGGCGTTCGAGCCCGCGTTCATGCAGCGCGCCCTCCTCGCGGGCCTGCTGGCCGCCGCCGCCTGCGCCGTGGTCGGCACCTGGGTCGTGCTGCGCGGCCTCACCTTCCTCGGCGACGCGCTGGCCCACGGCGTCGTGCCCGGCCTCGCGCTCGCGCTGCTGTGGGGGTTCAGCCCGCTCGTCGGCGCCTTCGCCGCCGCGCTGGTGATGGGCGGGGCGGTCACGCTCGTCTCCCGCCGCACCCGGGTCCGCGAGGACACCGGCATCGGCCTGCTGTTCGTCGGCATGCTGGCCCTCGGGGTCGTCATCGTCTCCCGCTCGGACAGCTTCGCCACGGACGTGACGTCGCTGCTGTTCGGGGACGTGCTCGGCGTCACCGCCGGCGACCTGCGCGGCCAGGCCGTGGGGGTGGCCGTCGTCGTCGTCGTGTCGACCGTGCTGTACCGGCCGTTCCTGGCCCTCACGTTCAACGAGGAGAAGGCCGCCACGCTCGGGCTGCGACCGGGCCTGGCCCACCTCGCCCTGCTGGTGCTGCTGGCCACCGCCATCGTCGCCAGCTTCCAGGCCATCGGGACGCTGCTGGTGTTCGGCCTGCTCATCGGCCCGCCGGCCACCGCCGGGCTGCTGGTGCGCCGGGTCCCGCTCGTCATGGTGACCGCGGTCGGCCTGGGGGCGCTGGCCGTCGTCGTGGGCCTCGTCGTCAGCTACCACCAGGGCACGGCCGGCGGCGCCACCGTGGCCGGGCTGGCCGTCGCCGAGTTCTTCGTCGTGCTCGCCGCCCAGGAGCTGAGCCGGGCGCTGCGCCGCACCCGCCACCCGGCGGTCTGACCGTTACCTGTCCAGCGGCGGGAGCTCGCCGTAGGGCGAGTCGACGTCGAGGCCGATCGTCGCCTGCCGCACGCCCGCCGGGACCCGGACGGCGCTGTCGACCCGGCCGTCGTCGTGCAGGGTGAGGTCGAGCACGCCGACGACCTTGTGGCCGACCACGCTCTGGATGTCGTCGGGCAGCACCGCCCAGGTCGTGGGGGCCCACAGGTGGTCGAGACCCTCGCTGTCGGTGTGGCGCAGCGACTGGTGGATGTGGCCGCTGACCACCAGCCGCCCGCCCGTTCCCGCCAGCAGCGACCGCAGCCGGGCCCGGGCGTCGGGCGGGACGTAGCGGGCGGCGCCGTCACGCTGGCCCGGCGGGGGCAGCAGCGGCTTGTGGAGCACGAGCAGCATCGGGCCGCCGTCCCGGTCGGGCGCCAGCTCGGACCCGAGCCATTCCCACTGGTCGGCCTCGTCGGGCAGACCGGTGCCGAACAGCATCGAGTTGGCGCCCACGATGCGCCACGTCCCGGCCGTGGTGGCGAACCGGTCCGTGCCGATGGCGGTGCGGTAGCGGGCGAGGCGGCCGGCGTCCACGAGGACGTGGTCGTAGCCCTCCGGCCCGGTCGAGTTCTCGCCCAGGTCGTGGTTGCCGGGCACCGACACGAGCGAGGCCCGGGACACGGTCGAGGAGCTCGCGTGCGTAGTCGAGCTGGTCCGGTTCGCTGCAGCCGTCGCAGGTGATGTCCCCGGCGTGGACGACCAGGTCGGGAGGGTCGGCGCTCAGGTCGTCGACGACGGCGTCCCATTGCTCGGTGGCCGAGGGGTTGCTGGCGGCCAGGTGGCTGTCGGACACGACTGTCACGCGGGTCGGCATGACCTCAGGGTGTCACGCCGGCGGCGCCCTGTGACCCGGTCTGCCCGACGATGTGGCGGTCGATGGTGGCGCCCGTGCCCCCGAGGCCGGCCACGGTGATGCGGTCGTAGGCCAGCAGGCGGTGCGTGGCCGGGTCGAAGTACAGGACCGACGCGGTCAGCGGCAGCGGCTCGCCGCCCTGCAGGGCCCGCAGTCCTCCCCCGCCGGTCGAGCCCTCGACCAGGAGCAGCGTGTCGTCCGGCGCACCATCGGCCGCGGTCGTCGTCGTGGCCGTGGTCGTGGTGGTGCCGTCGCCGTCGTCGTCGCCGTCGTCTTCGGGGACGAACGGCTCGATCGTGTCGGACCGGGGCTTGTGGCCGTGACCGGCGAGCACGAGCGGGACGTGGCCGCCCAGCTCGGCGGCCATGCGGGAGTCGTGGACCAGGGCGACGTCGACCTCGGGCGGCTCGTCGCGCAGGAGCCGGCTGGTGACGATGGGGGCGAAGGCGCGGGCCCGCTCCTGCTCGGAGGAGCCGGCGACCTGCTCGCTCTTGTCCGGCGTGTAGCGGGGGTCGCCGATGCCCCAGAACTGGAGGCCGGCGACCTCGGCCGCGTCGCCGTCGAGGACGACGGCGTTGGGGTTGGCGGCCACGGCCTGCTGGATGCTGCGGGAGTCGTGGTTGCCCCGGACCCACACGTACGGCACGTCGAGCGTGGCGATCTGGCGGACGAGCTGGGCCTCGGGGTCGGTCCCCCAGTCGGTGATGTCGCCGGTGTCGGCGATGACGTCGACGCTGAACTGGTCGGTGAGCCGGCGCATGAGGTCGAAGGCGCCGGGGTTGAGGTGGATGTCGCTCACGTGGAGGACCCGGATGGTGCGGCCCGGTTCGAAGGTGGGCAGCTGCTCGCCCGCCAGGTACAGGGTGGCCACGTTGTCGACCAGGTCGCCGAGCTGGGAGCGGTACTCGCCGAACCGTTCGAGGACGTCCTCGACGTCGCCGACCGCGGTCGGCGCCCGGGTGAGGAGCCCGCTGTAGCGGGGCTCGGACACGGCGTTGGCGTCGAAGGTGACGGCGGCGACGCCACCCAGGGCCCCGACGAGCAGGCCGGCGGTGAGCGCCCCGATGCCCGCAGCACGCCAGTCGGTGCGGGCCACCAGCGCCCCGAGCGCCCCGCCGACGAGCGCGACGACGACGCACCGGATGGCGAGGCCGATGAGCGCCGACCGCACCTCCTCGGCGGCCTCCTCGCCCAGGCGCTCGACGGCCGAGGGGTTGCTGGCGATGCGCTCGGCGTCCTCGACCCCGATGGCGTCGACCCGGGCGTCGAGCGTGAGGGGGGCGTCGTGCGTGTCGAGGTCGATGGTGCCGAGCGGCGCCAGGTGGACGATCGTGTGCCCCGACAGCGACGGCCGGGCGGCGAACGTGGTCTCGAACGGCCCGACCTTGGCCGGCACCTGACCGAGCAGCGCCAGCGCGATCGCCGCGCCCGCCACCGAGAACCCGACGAGCCGCACCGACGACCACCACCGGCTGCGCTGCCGGTGGCGACGCTCCCGCACCCAGCCGGCCATCCGCGCCGCCCGCGACGCGGCCGGCTCGGGCACGGGCTCGACAGCCGGCGCTGCCGCGGTGCCCGCGGAGGCCCCGTCCGGCTCGGGGGCACCGGGCTCGGGCTCCGAGTCGGCATGCGCGGCTGTCGCGTCAGGCTCGGCAATCGACGCTGCCGCGGTGCCTGTGGGGGCGGCGTCGGGCTCGGACGGCGCGCGCGGCTCACGGGCTCCGAGCTCGGCCTCGCGCGGCCGGTCGCGTCGGGCCTGGTCGGGGGCGCTGCGCGCGGTGTCACCGTGGGCCCCGTCGGGCTCGGGGGTTGCCGCGGCTCGCGTGGGCTCGGGATCGGCCCCCGTGTCAGCGGGCGCGTCGGCGCGGGTCGGGGGTCGGCGGGGCCGCGGTGTCGGGGGTGTCGGGCTCCGTGGCCATCCCCCCGAGTCTGGCGGGAAATGGTCAGTCCTGGCGCCGGGCTGTCGCCTGGGGCCAGTTCGAGCTTGGTCATTTTGGACCTGCCCTCGACCGTTCTCCCTCCTCCCGAGCGAGTCAGCGGCGGGCCGGCCGTGGGGACCGGTCCGCCGCTGCGAGTCGCAGGATCAGGCGCTCTTGGCCGCCCTCGAGGCGCTGTTGGCGCCCGACGACGATGCGGCTCCACCTTGTCGGCCGCCGTCTCCGTCGTGCGGTCCGTGGCGTCCCGCACCCGGGACTCCACGGCGTCGCCGAGGCGGCGGGCATCGCGTGCCACCGTCTCGGTGACCCGCTGCACCCGTGGGTTGCCCGTCACCCGGCTCACGAGGTCGTCGACCTGCGCACGAGTCTGGTCGCTCGTCTGTGTCGCCGCCCAGAAACCTGCGGCGAACCCGACTGCCAATCCGGTCTTGAACTTCATTGTCGTTGGGTACCCCGGGCGACGCCGGGTCATGCCTGGTACACCATCGGACATGACGCCCGCCCCGGCGGCCGGCCCGGCCGAGGCCGTGCTCGACCACGTCGACGACGGGGCGGACATCATCGTGCCGCTCGCCAACGGCGAGCCCGTGACCGTGCTCGACGCCCTGGAGGCCGGGGCCGCAGGGTTCCGTGACGTGCGGATCCACCAGATGCACGCGCTCCACGACCGGCCCTACCTGCACGGGACCATGCGCGAGCACCTGCTGCACGTGTCGTACTTCCTGTCGCCCGTCACCCGCCCCGCCTTCCACGCCGGCGGCTGCGAGCTGGTGCCCAACAACTTCAGCGAGGTCCCCCGGCTCCTGCGGGAGACCACCAAGTGCTCGCTGGTGGCCGCGGCCGCCGCGCCCCCGACCGCCACGGCTACTTCTCCCTCGGCACCAACTGCGACTACGCCGCCCCGTTCATCGGCCGGGTGCCGTTCTTCCTCGAGGTCAACGAGCGGATGCCCCGCACGTTCGGCCGCAACCAGGTCCACGCCAGCCAGATCGCCGGCTGGACCCACGTCGACCGCCCGCTCGTCGAGGTCCCGCCGGCCCGGCCCGGCCCGGTCGAGCGCGCCATCGCCGAGCACGTCGCCGAGCGCATCCCCGACGGGGCCACCATCCAGGCCGGGATCGGCGCCATCCCCAACGCCCTGCTGGAGCGCCTCCGCGACCACCGCGACCTCGGGGTCCACACCGAGCTGCTGTCCGACGGCCTGATCGACCTGGTCGACCGGGGCGTCGTCACCGGGACCCGCAAGCGCCTGCGCGCCGGCAAGATCGTCGGCACCTTCGCCCTCGGCACCGGGGAGCTCTACCGGTTCCTCGACCAGAACCCGGCCGTGGACATGCTGCCCGTCGACTACGTGAACGACCCGCGGATCATCGCCCAGGAGGACACGTTCGTGTCCATCAACGCCACCACCGAGGTCGACCTCGTCGGCCAGTGCGCGTCGGAGACGGTGGCCGGGCGCTACTGGTCCTCCAGCGGCGGGCAGGCCGACTTCGCCCGGGGCGCCATGTTCTCGCCCCACGGGCAGGGGTTCGTGGTGCTGCCGTCGACCGCGGCCGGCGGCACCGTGTCCCGCATCCGGCCGGTGCTCACGCCGGGCTCGATGGTCACGACCATCAAGAACACCGTCGACCAGGTCGTCACCGAGTACGGCGTCGCCCCGATGCGGGGACGGTCGATCAGCCAGCGGGCCCGCTCCCTCATCGCCATCGCCCACCCCCGGTTCCGGGACGAGCTGACGGCCGGGGCCAAGGAGATCGGCTACATCTGATCCCGGCGGGGCAGGGGCGCCGACCCCACGGGGACGATGTCGGCGCGGGAGATCGCAGCGCTGCGCTGGATCAGCGTCCGTTCGACGTCGACCACCAGCGCCTCGACCCCCCGGCCCGACAGGCCGTCCTCGACGTCGACCCGGGCCACGATCCACACCTCGTCGGGCCCGGTGAAGGTCACGGTCAGGTCCCGCACCTCGACGATGCCGGGGTAGGCCTCGATGTAGGACGAGATGCGGGCCTTGGCCGCCGCCGAGACCTCCTCGCCCACCAGGAAGTCCCGGTTCCGCTCGCCGAGGAACAGGGCGACCGCCCCCAGCAGCACGCCGATCAGGATCGACGCCACGGCGTCGGGCACCACCGAGTCGGTGGCCTGGTGCAGGGCGATGCCCGCGGCGGCGATGACGATGCCGATGAGCGCCGCCGCGTCCTCGGCGAACACGGCCCGGCTGGTCGGATCGGACGTGAGCACGACGTGGCGGAGCAGGTCCCGGTCGTAGCGCCGGGCCTCGGCCCGCAGCTGCCGGGTGGCCTGGGCGAACGAGATGGCCTCCAGCACGAACGACACGGCCAGCACCACGTAGGCGACGGCGAAGGCGGTGACCGGGGTCGGGTGCACCAGCTCGTGGATCCCCTGGTAGATCGCCAGCGTGCCGCCGATGACGAACACGCCGATGGCCGCCAGCAGCGCCCAGAAGTACGCCTCCCGCCCGCCCCGGCGCTGGGCCACCAGCAACAGGATCTCGTTGCCGCTGTCGGCCACCGAGTGGACCGCCTCGGCGAACATGGCGGACGATCCGGTGATCGCGGCGGCGCCCAGCTTCGTGCCGGCCACCCCGACGTTGGCAGCCAGCGCGACGATGACCGTGCGCTTGCTGCCGTTGTCGCTCACCCCCCGTATCTAGCGCAGTACGGGGTAGCATGTCGTCGATGGCGCCGGGCCCAGCCACCACCGAGGGAATCAAGGCGACGGGGTTCAGCCCCGCGTCCGACGGCGGCATGCCCGACGACGCCGCCGATCTCGACGACGTCTGGCGCGACTACCAGCGCACCCGGGTGTGGATGTCGGCCCGCGACCGCAAGCGCAGCACCTACGTGGCCCGCACCGAGCACCCCACCGGTGCCGCGGTCATGCGGTTCTGAGCGCCGCTCACCGCTGACCCTCGGCCAGCCCCGCGGGCCGCTCGCCCTGCACGTTGGTGCGCTGCACCCACGCGAAGCCGCCCGGTGACGTGACCGTCGCGATCTCGACCGGGCCGCCCACCCCCGGCCACGAGAACTCGGGCAGCGTGGCGACGGGCCCGAGGGTGAGCCGCTGGACGTCGATGGTGGTGCGGATGCACAGCACCGCGAAGTCGATGCCGTCCTGCAGGTTCATCGAGTCGAACGGGATGCGGTAGGTGCAGGCGTCGAGCAGCGGGGTGAGCGCGTGCAGCTCCGCCTGGAGCTGGTAGGCGTCGGCCATGCGCTCGAGCAGCTCGAGGTCGGACCCCCGCACGATGCGGGTGATGACGTCGGACTGGCCGCGCCACGCCGCGCCGCCGCCCTCGGTCGTGGTGGCGATGCGCTCGACGATGCGCTCGGGCAGGACGACCTCCCAGGCCTCGCCGACGCCGCCCTCGTCGTAGCCGCCGACCAGGAACCCGAGGGTGGCCACCGGCGGCGGCGACGTGTCGTCGGAGTCGTCGGTCATCTGGGCCGCGTAGCGGTCGCCGAAGAACTCGGCCAGGCGGTCGGCGGTGGGGCCGGGGTGCTCGCAGCGGCCCGACTCGGCGACGGCGAACTCGGCCATGTGGCTGGCGATGCTGCGCCCGCCGACGAACGCGTCGCCGTAGGTGGCCACCGCGACCCGCCCCGACTCGAACACCTTGTGGGTGAAGTCGCTGCCCACCCGCAGCATGCGGTGGTTGGCGAGGGTGGTGCGGCTGTCGGCCGCCACCACCACGCCGTCCTGACACACCACGGTCACCGCCAGAGTCACCGAAGGATCGTAGCGACGCCCTGTGACGCTCTAGCGCCACCGCGTCCGCATCATGATGCAGCTGCACTATGATGCAGGTGTGCGCACGACCATCGACCTGCCCCCTGACCTGCACCAGCTCACGACATCACTCGCTCGCAGCAACAGACAGACCCTGAGCGAGACCATCGCGACGATCCTGCGCCGGGCGCTGCTGTCGGACGGCGAGCCGGAGGTGTCGCTCGACGCCGGCACCGGTCTGCCGGTCGTCCACCTCGGGCGGCAGATGCACCGACGACGACGTGGCCGCCGTCGAGGACGACGCGTGATGGCCACGCTCCTCGACGGCAACGTCCTCGTCGCGCTGGCCGTCGGCGATCACGTCCACCCACGCGGGCGCCCGCGGCTGGTTCGACGACTCGGTCGATCCGTTCGCCACGACCCCGATCACGCACGGGCACGCCCGCCACCGGTTCTGGCCCGACGACCGGCCCTACGATGCCGCCGCCCTGAAGGGCGTCGTCGGCCACCGACAGGTGACCGACGGCTACCTGGCCGGCCTGGCGCGGAGGAACGGCGGGCACGTCGCCACGTTCGACAAGGGCCTCGCCGTCGTCCACGAGGACGTCGCCGTCCTGCTGGGGGCCTAGCGCCGCGCCCGGCGGTACTGCTCGGCCGGGAGCCCGCCGACGCCCCAGTTGGCCAGCGGGACCTCGTCGATGACGACGTGGGTGGTCGACGGGTCCTTGCCGAGGACGTCGACCAGGAGGTCGGTGACGCCGGCGATGACCGCGGCCTTCTGCTCGGGGGTCACGCCCTCGTCGGTGATGCGGACGTTCACGTAGGGCACGGGGCCTCCTCGACGTCGTAGTGGAACACCTTGGCGATGATCTGCCACCGCCCGTCGACCCGCACGAGCGTCAGCAGGTCGGTGAACAGGCGGGGGGCGACGGCGCACTCCACCCGGGCGAAGGCGGCGTCGGGCCCGGCGAACTCGATCGACACGATGCGGTCCCGGCGGGCCTCGCCCTTGCCGGCGGGCGACGGCCGGTCGGCCACGACCGGCAGGTACTCGCCGAGGGACCAGTCGACGAGCGTCCCGCCGGTCGGCGTGACGTAGCGGGCCGCGGGATGGAACACGGCGGCCAGCCGGTCGGTGTCGCTGTGGTACAGCCCGTCGAGGTACGTGCCCAGCACGTCCACGACGGCGCGGTAGCGGTCGTCGGGGCTCATGCCGCCCCCGCCAGCTGCCCGGCCCTGCGCCAGCGCAGCGCGGACCGCGCCACCCGCTCGCCCAGGTGCTCGGCGGTGCGCCGGTCGGACTCGGGCGGGACCACGTCGGCCGGGAGGTCGGCGTGGGACTGGGCCATGGCGCCCAGGAACGAGGCCAGGCGGTTGAGGTCCTCGGCGGAGCCCGGCTCGTGTGGTTCCCCGGCATGAGCCCCAGCCCCACCCAGACCATGCCGTGCTGCATGGCGAACAGCGAGAGGGCCTGCAGGGTGGACAGCTTGTCGCCGTTGAGCCCGCCCGAGTTGGTGAAGCCGGCGGCGAGCTTGTCCTTCCAGCGCTGCTCCTCCCAGCGGGGCGAGGTGGCGTCGAGGAAGGCCTTGAACGGGGCCGACGGGCCGGCCATGTAGGTCGGGGAACCGAAGACGATGGCGTCGGCGCGGTCGAGGTCGTCCCAGTGGTCCTCGACGTCGTCGACGGCGACGAGCGTGGCCAGCGTCCCGGGGACCCGGGCGGCGCCGCGGTGGACGGCCTCGGCCTGGACCCGGGTGTGGCCGTAGCCGCTGTGGAACACGACGGCGACCCGGACGGGGTCGGCGTCGCCGCTGGTGTCGGTGGTGGTCATGACGACGAACCTACGGACGCCGGCGGTATTAGGCGACTACCAATGTTGGAACGATTGTCTAAGCTGTGCTTATGGATCTGGACACCCGGTCGCTGGAGCTGCTGGAGGCCGTCGCCGCCCACGGCACGCTGACCGCCGCCTCCCGCCGCCTGCACGTCAGCCAGCCCGCCCTCAGCCAGCGGCTCACCGGCCTCGAGGCCCAGGTCGGGCTGCGGCTGTTCGACCGGCAGGGCCGCCGCCTGGTGCCGACGGTGGCGGGCACGCGGCTGCTGCAGTCGACCGCCGTGGTGCTGGCGGAGCTGCGGTCCGCCGCCCGCGACCTCGACGACCTGCGCCACGGGCGGGACGGCATCGTCCGCGTCACGTCGCAGTGCAGCACCAACTACCAGTGGCTCCCGCCCGTCATCGCCGCCTACGCCGGCGCCTGGCCCGGCGTCGAGGTGCGGATCGAGACCGTGGCCGGAGACGAGCCCGTCACCGCGCTGCTGGCGGGCGAGGTCGACGTCGCCATCGTGGCCAAGTCGCGACCGTCGCGACGACGCCCTGTCGCTGACCCCGCTGTTCGAGGACGCCATGGTGGCCGTCGTCCGCCGCGACCACCCGTGGGCCGGCCGGGCCCACGTCGACGGCGAGGACTTCGCCGGCGTCCGCCTCATCGTGTTCGACAGCTACGACCCGGCCCGGGTCCCGGCCCTCCCCCTGCCGATCCCGCCCGGCGGCCGGCCCGCCCGCGTCGTCACGACGCCGCCCATCGCCGACCTCGCCGTCGAGCTGGTGGCCGCGGGCCAGGGCGTGGCGGTGCTGCCCGAGTGGGTCGTGCGGCCCCTCCGTCGCCGCCCACCCGATCACCATCGTGCCCCTGACCGCCGATCCCGAGCGCCGCACGTGGTCGTGCGCCACCGCCCGCCAGGCGCCCCCGCACGTCGACGCCTTCGTGGACGTGGTGCGCGCCCACTTCGCCGACGGCGTTCAGTAGTCGGGGTTGGCGACCGCCAGCTTGTCGGCCACCGTGGCCCGGACCGCGGCGGCCACCTCGTCCCAGCGGTCGTCGAGGTCGCCGGACCGGATCGCCGCCGCCAGCGCGGCGTCGTCGGCGTAGCCGAGGGCGGCCAGCCGGGCCGCGTGGGCCCGGGCGGGGCCGTCGCCCGCCTCCAGCTCCCGCTGGACCGTGGCCAGGACCCGGGCCGCGACCCGGGCGTGGAACCGCACCCGGCCCTCGGTGGCGGCCATCACGTCGCCCTCCAGGAACTCGCGCACGGCCTCCACCAGCTGGGCCGCGGTGGGGGCGTCGTGCGGGGCCGTCACCGGACCTCGCTCCGCTCGCTCACGGCAGCAGCTCCAGGAGGTCGGACTCCACCTCGCACACCCGCCGCCCGATGGCCGCCAGCTCGACCGAGCGCACCATCCCGGACAGATGGGTGTGGGCCTGCATCACGCAGATGATCCCCCACTTGAGCGTGCCCAGCACCTCCCACCAGAACAGGGCGTCGCGGTCGACCGTGGTCCCCGCCGCGGCCTCGTAGGCGGCGACCAGGTCGTCGACCGTGCCGAAGCCGCCGACCCGGGGCTCGGCCCCGAACCGCCAGGCCCGCACGCACAGCCACCCGAGGTCCTCCAGCGGGTCGCCGGCATGGGCCAGCTCCCAGTCGAGCACGGCCCGGAGCCCGTCCGGCCCCACGATCAGGTTGCCGAGGCGGAAGTCGCCGTGGACCACGCCGGGCTCGCCCGCCGGGGCCGCGGGCCGGTGCCGGTCCAGCCACCGGAACCCGAGCTCGAAGGCGGGGTGGGGCTCGCCGGACGCGTCGAGCGCCAGCCGGACGGAGGCGACCTGGTCCGTGTGGTCGAGCCGCGGCACCGCGGCCGGCGGGATGCGGTGGATGCCGGCCAGCGCCGTCCCGCACTGCCCGGCCAGCACCGGCAGCGCGGGGGCGTACTCGGCGTCCCGCAGGATCTTCCGGGCGATCGTCTCGCCCTCGACGCGCTCGACCACCATCCACGACGGCCCCAGCGCGTCCGAGGCGGCCTCGGCGTCCGCGGTCACCACCGCCGGGACGGGGACCCCCTCGGCCCGGGCCGCCCGCAGCAGCGCCACCTCGGTGGCCATCCCGGCCCGCCGCGCCCCGCCGGGCCGCTCCCGCTGGAGGATCGAGCGGCCGCCCGCCCGCGTCGAAGGCCCAGGTCTCCCGGGACGCGCCGCCCGACAGGCGCCGCAGGTCGGTCACCGGCCCCTCGCCCACGACCTCGGCCAGCCCGCCGGCCAGGCGCGGCCTCTCGCTCGCTCACTCGATCGGCACCAGGGGCAGGCCGTCGTCGTCGAGCTGGTGCAGGTACTCGCTGATGCCGTAGCCGGTGCGGCCCTCGTAGGTCCACCGGGCCAGGCCCTCGTTGACGATGGTGTGACGCTCGCCGGTCCGGTGGGGGACGCCGTAGACCCGCAGGACGTCGCCCCGCAGGTCGTGCGTGCGGCCGGCCTTGTCGGTGGCCCGCACGTGGCTGACCCGGTGGGTCAGGCCGTCGGCGGCCAGGTCGGTGGTGACGTCCCAGGTGCGGATGGAGGTGGCTTCGCCGTCCCGCCACACCCAGCCGCGGTGCAGGTCGCCGGCCGGGGTGCCGATGCGGATGCCGCCGAAGTGGGTGTCGTCGTCGATGTTGATCGAGAACCACCGCCACATCTGCGGTCCGCCCCAGCGCCGCGGCCCCCACGACTTGTCGCGGTTGCCGCGGGCGGTGGCGGGGTCGAAGGTGATGGTCTCGTCGTCGCAGCTCAGCGTGCCGGACCAGCGTCCGGCCTGCTCGAGGTGGCCCTTGCCCACGCTCTGGGACGTGGCGGCCGACTCGCCGGTAGCGGACGGGCGGCCCACCCCGTCGGTGCCGATCGGCGGGGTCAGGGACTCGAACGTCAGGTCCATGCGCAGCCGGGCCGGGCGGCCGGCGCTCCGCACGTTCTCGCCGACCGCCACCACGGCCGCCTCGGCGTCGGCGGTGAGCCGCCACCGGCGCATGGGGTCGACCCGCTCGTAGTTGACGCCGCCGACGCCGAGGTCGTCGTCGGTCATGACCCGCTGCTCGCGCACGCCCCGCACGTGCGCCATGCGGTCGCCGGGCAGCCACACGGACAGGCCGACGTCGATGGTGCCCTCGTTGGGGCGCACGCCGATGCGGGTGAACAGGCCGGCGTCGGCGCTGGGGTCGTAGGCGTTGAAGTAGTACGACTCGCTCCAGGCCGCGTCGCCCTCCACCGGATGGGCGAAGTCGTGGCGGGCGTCGAGCACGGGCATGACGTGTTTCTATACCGACTGCCGGTTAGCCGTCGGCCGATCAGGTCGTTAGCCGGGCGGCCGGCGATCAGCCGGCGACGAGGTCCCGCAGCAGGGTGCGGGTGCGCTCGCGGGAGGCGCGGCGGTCGTCGCCCACCGGGAACGGCGCCGCCCACACGTCGGTGACGCCCGCGTCCACCAGGTCGGTGATGGCCGCCGCCACCTGGTCCTCCGGGCCGACGATGGCGGCCTCCGCCGGCGAGGAGATGCCGCCCGCGGCCAGGACGCGCTGGTAGTTGGGCAGCATCCCGTACACGGAGAACTGCCGGGCCGCGACCTCGCGGGCGGCGTCGACGTCGTCGGTCACGGCCACGGGCAGGCCGGCCACGATCCGCGGTGCGGGGCGCCCGGCCGCGGCCGCGGCCTCGCCGATGCCGGGGTGCGATCAGGTTCTCGACCGCCCGGGCGTTGGCCATCCACGTGATGGTGCCGTCGGCCAGCTCGCCGGCGCTGGCCAGCGCCTTGGGGGCGAGCGCGGCCACGAGGACGCGCAGCGCCGGATCGGGCCGGTCGGCCAGGTCGGCGGCGGCCGAGTACTCCTCGCCGCGGAAGCGCACCCGGCCCTCGGTCAGCAGGCCGCCGAGCACGGTCAGGTACTCGCGCAGGTGGCGGGCGTTGGTGTCGTACGACAGGCCGTAGGTGCTCTCGATGACCGGTCGATGGGACACGCCGATGCCGAGCGCGAAGCGGGTGGAGTCGCCGATCGCGCGCACGACGGTCGCCGCCTCCTGGGCCATGAGGACCGGGTGGCGGGGATAGGTCTGCACGATCGAGCTGCCGATCTCGATGCGGCTGGTGGCCCGGCCCACCAGCGGCGCGACGACGAAGGGGTCGACGCCCCCGCCGCCCGCGTACCACAGGCTGGTGAACCCGTCGGCCTCGGCCCGGACGGCATGGTCGATGAGGCGGTCGACGGTCGGACCGCCCCCGCTGATCCCGATGCGGATTGTCACGGCGGCATTCTGTCGTGGTTAGCCTCACCCCGTGCCGGATCCGGTGGTGGAGGCCCTGCTGGCGCTGGCCGCCGGGGACGCCACGACCGCGGCCCGGGCGGCCGCGGGCGCCGGCCCCGGAGACCGGCTGGCGGCCCTGCTGGCCGCCCACCTCGACCGGCCGGCGGGGCCCGGGGTCTACGACGAGCCGCGGGCGTTCGCCGCCTTCATCTCCGGCGGCGGCAACACGGCGCTGTACGCGTCCACCATCGCCGGGTTGGCGGACTGGCACCGGGGCCGGGGCACGGTGGCGCTCGCCGACATCGGCTGCGGCGACGGCCGGGTGACCGCGGGGTCGGTCCCCCCGACGTGCCGGCGGATCGACCTGGTGGAGCCGTCGGCGGCGCTGCTGGCCGAGGCCGCGTCCCGCCTGGCGGGGACGGCGGCGACCGTGGTGCCCCACGCCGCCACGCTGACCGGCTGGCTGGCCGGCCTGCCCGACGGGGTGGCACGGGACGCGGCGCAGGCCACGTTCGCGCTCCACGCCGTGGAGCCGGCCGAGCGGCGGCGGGCGCTGGCGGACCTGGCCGGCCGCCTCGGCGCCCTGGCGGTGGCGGAGTTCGACGTGCCGGACTTCGCCGACCGCGGCGCCGACCACGCCGCCTACGCGGCGGAGCGCTACGAGCGGGGCCTCGCCGAGTACCCGGACGGCAGCGACGTGGGCCCCGGGTTCCTGGTGCCGGTGCTGGTCGGCCAGTTCGACCCGGCCCGGCCCCGGCTGACCTGGGAGCAGCCGCTCGCCGCCTGGGTCGCGGACCTGGCCGCCGCCGGATGGACGACCGAGTCGACCACCCTGCTGGACGACTACTGGTGGGCCCCGGCCCACCTGATCCTGGCCCGGTCCTGAGCCGGGCGACCTGCTGCGCCGGCGCGACCTAGGTGTCCGGGTCGGGGTCGGGACCCGGTTCCGGGCCCGGTGCGCCGTCGGGGTCGGGCCCCGGGTCGGGCCCGGGCGGCGGCGGGCCGGCCGCGGCGCTGGCGCGGGCACGGGCGCGGCGGGCCGCCACCTCGCGCTGGGCCTTGCGACCGAGCCAGGTCACCAGGCCGGCCACGATCACCGCCGTGGCCGGGGCCACGACCGGGTGGGTGAGGAAGCCGACGGCGCCGTCGTTCAACCGGGTCCAGAACGAGCGGGCCTCGGCGTCCACGTCGATGATCGCCTCGTGCAGCGTGCTCCGCCCGGGCACGATGAGGCCGTCCTCCCGCACCAGGACCTGGAACCGCAGGGTGAGCTCGAGGTCGTCGCCGCTGCGCAGCGGCCGCACGTCCCAGCGCCAGTCGAGCTCCCGGGTGTCGATGAACGACTGCTCGAAGTCCGACTTCGGCGAGATGGCGAAGTCCGACCCGACGAGGTCGGCCCGGATCGTGCAGCGCAGGTCGGTGACCACGATCACCGTCGTCGTGCCGTCGAAGGTCACGTCGGGCAGGCCCTCGAGCGACAGGGCGGCCGCCACCTCGTAGGTGCGCCCGACCACCATGTCCCGCTCGGGCTGGTACACCAGGCGCCCCTCGGCCTCGGCGGCCTGGTCCTCGCACTCGGTGATGTTCTCCGGCGGCGGGGTGACCGTGTCCTCGGTCGTGGCCGTGGGCTCGTCGGTCGTCGTCGTGCTGGCCGGCTGCTCGCTGGTCGTGGGCCCGATCGTCGTCGGCAGGCTGCTGGTGGGGAGGACGCCGACCACCTCGAACGACGCCTGCCCGACGACCTGCTCCTCCTCGCCGGCCTCGCACTCGGCGACCACGTCGTACTCGTCGGGCTCGACGTCGGGCACCTCGAACGTGACCTCGGCCTCGCCGTCCGACCCGTCGTCCGAGCCCACCGGGGCGCCGTCGAAGAACACCGTGTAGACGGTGCAGGCGTCGGCGTCCACCGGCTGGCTGGCGGTCACGGACGCCCCGACCGGCCCGCTCGTCTCGCTCAGCGTCAGCTCGAACAGCGCGCCGGCCGACCCGCCGGTGAGGCCGCCCGCCAGGACGGCCAGCACCCCCACCACTCGTGCGACCATCGGCCGACACGCTACGTCAGTGCGGGGCTACGACGCCGGACCCAGCAGGTCGGGTGCCTCCAGGTCGAGGGCGTGGCGGGCGTGGCGGTCGGCCATCGTGAGGAACATCTCGTCGCCCCGCGGCGTGCGCTCGACCATCATCGCCGCCCCCACGGCCATGAGCAGCCCGGCCCACGTGCCCCGCCGGTACTCCTCCCAGCACCGGTCCCAGCCGTAGCCGGACACGCCCGCCGCCTCCAGGTCGGCGTGGTAGCGCCGGACCAGCTCCTCCTCCACCCGGGCCCGCTCCTCGGGGACGAGGCCGGCGCCGATGAAGTAGGCCACGTCCCGCACCCCGGGCCCGAACGCGCACGTCTGCCAGTCGACCACGCCCGCCAGGCGCGCCGCGGGACCGGGGGCGAACAGCAGGTTGTCGAGCCGGTAGTCGCCGTGGACCACCGTGCGGGGCGAGTCGGACGGGGCCAGCCACGCCCGCATGCCGGCGAACAGGGTGTCGCCCGCCTGCTCGACGTGCGGCAACAGGTCGGCCGCGTAGCGGTGCTGGAAGCCGTCCCACAGGCTCGGCAGCATCAGCGCCATCATCTCGCGGCCCTCGGCCGTGTCGTTGTGCAGCCAGTCGAGCGAGGCCAGCGACTCGTCGCCCCAGCGGGGGGCGTGCAGGTTGACCAGCTCGGCCACCGCCAGCGCCGCCTCCTCGGCCCCGCAGCCGGTGAGCTGGTCGCCCGCCACCGCGGGCGCCAGGTCCTCCAGCAGCAGGACGAAGCTGGCCGTGGCCGGGTCGATGTCGGCGTGGAACACCCCCGGCGTGCGGACCGGGAGGCCCGGCGCGATCCGCTGGTAGAACCGCACCTCCTTCTCGTAGCTGCGCATCGACAGGGCGGTGGCCCGGCTCGTCGGGTCGGCGGCCGGGAGCTTGGCCACCAGCGTCGGGGGCGCCCCGGTGGCGCCGTCGTAGCCGAGGGTCACCCGCACGCTGTCGCACATCTGCCCGGTGCCGACCGGCGCCACGTCGGCGGCGACGACCCGGGCGTCGCCCAGGTGCCCGCCCGCGGCCAGGGCGGCGGTGAGCCACTCGGGGGTGAGCGCCCCGGGGGTGTCGGCGATGGCGACGCCGCCGGTCACTGGTGCACCCTACGGGCACACCGGTGACCGGATCGCCACTTCGTGGCGACAGACCGACTGTGCTTGTCGACCTCGCTCCGCTCGGTCATCCCGGCAGGACCCCGGGGACCTCGGTGGCCGGGAACCAGCGGTGGTGGCGGGCGCCGGTCACCTCGTAGATGGCGGTGCCCTCCCGGCCGTCGCCGGTGCGCACGGTCATCAGGTTCAGCCCGCCGCGGTGGAACGGCTCGTAGGGCCGGGCGAACGTGCCCTCGGCCTCGACCTCGACGGTGCGGCCGTCGGCCAGCGTGAACGTGCTGGGCCCCGCCAGGCCGGCCACGTCCTCGCCGTGCAGGCCGTAGTCGGCCGGCGCCCCGTCCGCGCCGAGCCACGCCACCTCGGTGCGGAACGCCGTCACGGGGATCGGGTCGGCGCCGTCGGTGCCGGCCCAGCAGCCGTCGGTGTAGACGTGGCGGCCGTCGGGCAGCTCCCAGTGCCACACGCCGAGGAACCCGTCGTCGAGCTGGATCTGGAACCACTGCCACAGCGGGCAGCGGCCGTGGTCGCGGACGCCCCACGAGTGGTCGCGCTGGCCCACCCAGCCGTCGACGTCGTGGACCGTGCCGCCGGCCGTGTACGTGCCCGTGTACGTCCCGGACTGGAGGATGTGGCTCTGGTCCCAGACGACCTCGTCGCCCGCCCGCATGGTGCCCCGCTTCAGGCCGTAGGGCTGCGTGCGGGCGGTGAAGGTGAGGTCGAGGCCGATGGCGGACGTGTCGGGGTCCGCCCACAGGCGGATCTCCTCCCACGGCCGCACCACCTCGACCCGGGCCCCGGGCACGGCCGTCGTGTGGGGGTCCCCGTCGTAGGCCCGGTCGTGGAGCCCGAGCAGCTGCTGGCCGGCCACCCGCCCCATCTGCAGCGAGTCCATGCGCTCGCGGGCCGGGTAGTGGGCCATCGTGAAGAACACGGCGTCGCCGCGGCCCGCGGGGTCGTGGACGTCGAAGAAGTAGCTCTCCCGCCAGTGGGGGTGCGGGGTGACGACGGCGGGCAGCAGCTCCGGGATCTGGTGGACGAACTGCTCGTCGAGGGCCGTGGGCCGGGCCACGTCAGGCTGCGGTCCCGACCCGGGCGGTGGGCGTGAACCGCACCGGCAGATGCTTGATCCCGCCCACCAGCGGGATCCCCAGCGCCTGCAGCGGCACCGGATCGCCGACCACCTCGATGTCGGGCAGGCGGGTCAGCAGCTGCCGGAACGCCACCGCGACCTCCCGGCGGGCCAGGTGGGCGCCGAGGCAGAAGTGGGGCCCGGGGCCGCCGAAGCCGACGTGGTTGTTGGGATCGCGCCGCACGTCGAACCGCTCGGGGTCGTCGAACACCCGGGGGTCCCGGTTGGCGGCCCCGTAGAACAGCACCATCCGGTCGCCCTCGGTGAAGTCCTGGCCCGACAGCGTCAGGTCACGGGTGACCGTGCGCCGCATGAACGTGACCGGCGACGCCACCCGCACGATCTCCTCGACGGCGGTGCCGGTGACCCCGTCGAGGTCGGCCTGCCAGACCGCCCGCTGGTCCGGGTTCTGGGTCAGCAGGTTCATGCCGTGGCTGATGGCGTTGCGGGTGGTGTCGTTGCCGGCCACGGCCAGCAGGATGAAGAACGGGGCGATCTCGGCCGGGGCGAGCATGTCCTCGCCCAGGTCGTTGTGGACGAGCGCCGTCGTGAGGTCGTCGGCCGGGTTCTTGCGGCGGTGCTCGGCCAGCTCGTTCATCAGCTCGGTGAGCGCCCGGCCGGCGCTGAAGTTGGCGGTGATGACGTCCTGGCCGCCCAGCGTGTCGGGGTCGCCGGCCCCGAGGATGGCGTTGGTGGCCTGCAGCACGGTGGAGAACTCGCTGCGGGGGATGCCCATCATGTCGCAGATGATGAGCAGCGGGAACGGCTGGGACAGGACCGGGACGAGGTCGACCTCGCCGTCCTCGCAGAACTCGTCGATCACCTCGGTGCAGATGGTCTCGACCGAGTCGAGCACCGACTTCAGCTGGCGGGGCGTGAACGAGCGCGAGACGATGCCGCGCTGGCGGGCGTGGCGGGGGTCGTCCATGGCGATGAACGACCCGAAGTACTCCA
This sequence comes from uncultured Acidimicrobiales bacterium, assembly GCA_963759225.1. Classification (GTDB taxonomy): domain Bacteria; phylum Actinomycetota; class Acidimicrobiia; order Acidimicrobiales; family VFJN01; genus ZC4RG19. The sequence continues at coordinate 248,002 of CAVWYL010000027.1, forward strand.
GCGCCTCGGCCGGCATGTCGGGGATGCTGGTCGAGCCCCGGCCGGAGCAGAAGTCCAGCGGCCGGCGGCTGATCTCGAGCACCTCGGCGTAGCGGGTCACGGCGAAGAACTCGTACGGCTCGTCCGGCCGGAACATCGTCTGCAGCCGGGACCGGCGGAACGGGCCCTCCTCGCGCCACTCGGCGAAGCTGGCCATGCGGTCGGCCAGTGGCAGCTGCCAGAAGGCCGGGTCTGTGAGCTCCAGCGCCTGCGCCATCGGTGACCCCCCGGGTACTCGCGGTGCGCTGGCGAGGATCGTAGCTAGCGATCGGCGCTCGCGTGTCGGTTGGACTCGAGACCGGCGAGGAACGTGGCCAGGCCGAACGTGAACACGTCGTCGCTCGCGGACGCGGCCAGGGCCGACCGGTGGGCCGCCAGGGTCGGGGCGCCGGTGTCGTCCGGCTCGCTGTTCTCGCCCAGGCGGGCGATGCGGCGGTCCCGGATCCCGGCCGAGTCGAAGAACACGCTGCCCAGCACGTAGTCGATGAGCGCCAGGTAGGCCGGCACCGCGATCTCGGCCGGGTACCCGGCGGCGATCAGGTTGGCGAGCCCGTTCTCGGCGGCGGCCCGGGCGTTGGGCCCGAGCAGCGGGGCGACCTGCATGGCGGGCACCACGTTGGGGTGGCGGCGCAGGACGTCGCGGAACTCGCACGACAGCGCCTCGACCCGGCTGCGGCCGGGCAGGGCCGGATCGGGGAGGCGGATCTCGCCCAGCACGTGGTCGACGAGGAGCACGAGCAGCTCGTCCCGGCTGTCGACGTGGCGGTAGAGCGTGGCGCTGCTGGTGTCGAACCGGGCGGCGAGCCCTCGCACGGTGAGCGCCTCGAGGCCGTCGATGTCCACGAGGTCGAGCGCGGCGGCGAGGATCTTCTCGACGGTGAGCCCGTCCGCCCGCGGACGGCGGCGCGCCAACCGTTCCTCGTGCGCCGCCCACCACGCCTGTGTACCGGGCGGTCCGCTCTGCGTCGTCCCGACCATGGCACGGATCGTACGGGGATTTGTCAACCCTGTGGCGGATCGGGCCTTGTCACCTGGTGCTTCTCGGTGTCGGTGGGCCAATCCGACGTGATGATCGCCCGGCCACGAGTGGCGGCCGCGGCCAGGGCCGGGTCGCCCGTCGCGGCCAGGGTCACGCCCGGGTAGGCGGCGTACATCCGCCACATGTCGCCCACGGTGCCCGCCAGCCGGCAGGCCGGCGCGGGCGACGGCCCGGCCCGCAGGTCCCACCCGCCACCGGGCGAGCGGGCGGCGTGCCAGGTCCCGCCGCCGTCGCCGGTGACGACGAGGTCGACCGTGGTGCCCGGCGCCGCGTCCACGCCGCGCAGGGACCCGGGCAGCGCGTGGACGAACGTGGCCACCACCGGGCCGGCATGGCGGGCGCCGTCGAGGCCGGGCCGCCCGGTCGCCTCCCGGATCTGCTGCTGGTGGACCCAGCGCTCGGTGTACTCGCGGGCGATGTCGAGCCAGACCGGCGCGGGGTCCGGTCCGACCCACCACACGGGCGGCCCCGCGGCGTCGGGATCGAGCCCGGCGGCGTGCTCCTCGAACCACCCGCCGGCCACGTCGAGCAGGTCGGTCACCACCCGCGGGCCGAGCAGCCGGGCACCGTCGACCCACGCCTGGTTGAACGCGTCGAGCCAGGCGGGGAGGTCGGCACCGGGCGGCGGGTCGACGCGGTGCCCGTCCCGGCGGCGGGACACGTTGCCGAGCTCGACGGCGAGCATGTGGCGGGCGACGTCCGCCACCGTCCACCCGGGGCAGGCGGTGTCGCGCTGCCAGTCGCCCGGGTCGAGGTCGCGCAGGAGCGCGACGAGCGCGGCGCGCACCTCGGGCAGGAGATCGACCGTGTCGACCCGCACCGGTTCCGGGGTGTGCTCAGAGACCGAAGGCGGTGAGGTCGCCGCCCTCGGTCCCCACGATCAGCCGGCCGTCGTGGACGATGAGCCCGCTGACCGGGCTGCTCGTGGCCACGGACGTGAGGGAGGCGCAGGTGGCGGCCCCGCATCCCGCGGCCGCGAACGCCACCACGCCGGTCGCCGTCGGCACGTAGGCCACGTCGCCGCCGACCACCACGCCGCCGGCCGGTGCGCCGCCGACGGGCGCCTCCCACAGCGGCGCGCACACCGGTGCCCCGCAGCCGCCGGCGGGCAGCGCCACCAGGCGGCCGTCGGCGGTGGCCACGTAGATCGCCGTGGGCGTCGTCGCCGCCCGGCTGGCGCCCGAGCCGAGGTCGGCCCGCCACAGCACCGCCCCGGTCGCCATGTCCAGCACCGAGACGCTGGTGCCGTGGGAGTAGACCGCAGCACCGTCGCCCAGGGCCGCCGGTCCCCCGGGCACCGAGCCCAGGTTCGTCGTCCAGGAGGGTGCGCAGAACTCGCTCCCGGGCACCGCCGGCGGGCAGCCCGGGAGGAAGCCGATGGCCGACGTCCCCGAGTCGGCCCACGCCACCCCGCCGCCGACGACGGCGAAGTCCGGGAGGATCCTCCCGCCGAGCCCGGTCGAGCCCACGGCATTGAACGGACCGAAGTCGACGTAGGCGGCCCCTGAGGGCGAGGGCGACGGGATGAACTGCGCCACGTGGCTGACGAGCCGGCCCTCGAACTCGGCGACGCCATAGACGTTGATGCGGGGAGCCCCGCCCCCGGTCGCGGCGCCCGTCTCCCGGTCGACGGCCACGACCCCGCCGGCGTTCACCTGCACGTAGTTCGAGGGCACGTAGATCGTCCCGCCGACCAGGGCGGGCGGCAGCGTGGGATAGGGGCCGAACCCGAAGTCGGGCAGCCGGGTGGTCCACCGCGGCACGCCGGTCGCGGCGTCGAGGGCGGCGGCGTGGGCGTCGACCGAGACGGCGTAGATCTCGCCGCCGAGCGCCAGCGGTGGGTGCACCCGCGGCCCCGCGGAGTCCTCGGGCGCGATGCGGGTCGACCACAGCTCGTGGACGCCGGCCACGGTGGCCGCGGTGAGCGTGGTCTCCCCGGCTGCGTAGTTGGTGCGGCCGGCGTCGAAGCCCGGCGACATCCAGCACCCGGTCGCCCCCAGCACGAGCGCGATCACGGCGACGGTCCGAACGAGTCGCATGCGGTCTCCCCGGTCTCCCCCGAAACGCGCCGCCCGCGCCGATCCTAGGGCAGGCGTGACCGCAGATACTCGCCGGTAACCGAGCAACGCACGTTGCTGATGATTCGCTCGCTTCGCTGGCTCACCGGAGCCTCCCGCGTCATCGGCTGAGGCGCTGGTAGGCCCGCACGGCCATGGGCAGCGTCACCGCGGTGATGACGAGCGGCCACACGACGGCCAGCAGGAGCGCGTTCTCGGCGAGCCATCCTCCCGACGTTACGCCGGGGTTCCCGAACAGCTCGCGCGTCGCCGTGATGGTGGCCGACAGGGGGTTGAGATCGGCGATGAAGCCCAGCCAGGGGGGCATGAGCTCGGTGGCGATGAAGGCGTTGGACAGCATGGTGACCGGATACAGGAGGCCGTAGACGGCGTTGGCCGCCTCCGGGCTCTTGGCCTTGAGGCCCGCGTAGATGCCGATCCACAGGAAGGACATGCGCAGCAGCAGCAGCAGGCCGAAGGCGAGGGCGGTCTCGGCCGGCGTGCCGTGCCAGCGCCAGCCGATGGCCAGCCCGGCCCCGGCGAGCAGGGCGAGGCTGGCCGCCGAGTACAGCGTGTTGGCGATGCAGCGCCCGACGACCACGGCCGACGGCGCCATCGGCATGGACCGGAACCGGTCGGTCACGCCCTTCTGGGCGTCGGCCTGCACGGCGGCCAGCGTCTCGCCGATGCCGAACGCCATGGTCTGGGCGAACATGCCCGGCATCAGGAACTCGCGGTAGTTGCCGCCGCCGGGGACCAGGATGCCGCTGCCGAAGACGTAGCCGAACAGCAGCACGAACATGACCGGGTAGATCAGGCCCCACACGATCATCTGGGGCTCGCGCACCCACTGGTCCATGTCCCGGCGGGCGATCAGCCAGCCGTCGCGGCCGGCCCACCGGACCCGCTCGAGCGGTCCGAGCGCGGCCGGGTCGACGAGGGCGGGGGCCGCGGTGGGGGTCAGGGTCGCGGTCATCAGGCGGCCTCCTCGTCGGTGCGGTCGGCCCGGCGGCCGGTGAGGGACAGGAACACGTCGTCGAGGGTCGGGCGGCGCAGGCCGATGTCGGCGGCGGCGATGCCGGCGCCGGCCAGGCCGGAGACGACCTCGGTGAGGGCGTCGACCCGGCGGTGGACGGGGACGCTGATCCGCCCGGCGTCCGCCACGACCTCGGGGGCGGCGGTGCCGGCCCGGGCCAGGACCTCGGCGGCCGCGGCCAGCGTCGCGGGGGTCCTCGACCACGACCTCGAGCCGGTCGCCGCCGACCTCGGCCTTCAGCTGCTCGGGGGTGCCGCCGGCGATGACGCGGCCGGCGTCGATCACCACCACCCGACCGGCGAGCTGGTCGGCCTCGTCGAGGTACTGGGTGGTGAGCAGGACGGTGGTGCCGCCGGCCACGAGCTCGCGGAGCGCGGCCCACACCTCGTTGCGGTTGCGGGGGTCGAGCCCGGTCGTGGGCTCGTCCAGGAACAGGACCGCGGGGGCCAGCAGCAGCGTGACCGCCAGGTCGAGCCGGCGGCGCATGCCCCCGGAGTAGTGCTTGACCGGCTTGTCGCCGGCGTCGGCCAGGTCCATGCGGTCGAGCAGCTCGCCGGCCCGGCGCCGGGCGGCCGCCTTGTCGAGCCGGTTGAGCCGGCCGAACAGGACGAGGTTCTGGCGGCCGCTGAGCAGCTCGTCGACGGCCGGCTCCTGCCCCGACAGCCCGATGCGCCCGCGGACCTGGTGGGGCTCGGCCGCCACGTCGTGGCCCGCCACCTCGGCCCGGCCGCCGTCGGCCTGCACCAGTGTCGTCAGGATGCGCACGGCGGTCGTCTTGCCTGCGCCGTTCGGCCCCAGCAGGCCGCAGACGGTGCCGGCCTCGACGGCCAGGTCGAACCCGTCGAGCGCCCGCGTGTCGCCGTAGTGCTTGGTCAGCGCCTCGGCCCGGATCGCGACGTCCATGGCCCCCTCCCCCTCATCTCAGTATGCTGTACGGAGTTCGCGAGCCACAATAACGTACGCCATACGGAGTTACAACCATGACCGAGTACGCCAGCCGCGGTGACGCCCGCCGCTCGATGTTCCTGCTGTGGGGCAGGCTCGAGCTCGGCAGCCGGGGACCGAAGCAGGGGCTGGCGGTCGACGACATCGTGCGGGCCGGCGTCGACCTGGCCGACGCCGAGGGCCTCGACGCCCTGTCGATGCGCCGCGTCGCCAAGGCGCTGGGACGCAGCCCGATGGCGCTCTACACCTACGTCCCCGGCAAGGCCGAGCTGCTCGACCTCATGCTCGACTCGGTGCTCGGCGAGCTGGCCACCGCCCCCTCGACCGACGACGGATGGCGCGCCGCGGTGGAGGCGTCCGCCCGCCAGGCGTGGGCGTTCTACGAGCGCCACCCCTGGGTCCTGCAGGTCTCCGGGGCCCGGGCGCTGCTCGGCCCGTCCGAGCTGGACGCCTACGAGGCGCAGATGCGCCTGTTCGCCGGGTTGGGGCTGACCGCGGTCGACCAGACGAGGATGGTCGGGGTGGTCGCCAGCTTCGTGCGGGGCGCGGCCCGGGCCGTGGCCGACGCCCGCGCCGCCGAACGGGCCACCGGCGTCAGCGACGACGACTGGTGGAACGCCCGGTCGGCGGTGCTGGAGGAGCTGGTCGGTGACTGGTGGCCCGAGCGCTACCCCACCCTCACCCAGTTGGAGGCCGAGAAGGCGTTCCTCCAGGCCGAGCGGTCGCCCGACGACCCGACGCCGTACATGGAGTACGAGGAGCTGGCCGTGTTCGAGTTCGGCCTCCAGCGCCTGCTCGACGGCATCGAGGCCTACGTCCGGGCCGCGGCGTCAGGCGACGGCGCCGGCTGACCTCGGCCCGGACGGAAATACTTAGCGTAGTGCTAAGCCACTCTGTGTGTTGACGCATAGAGTGTTCGGCGCGACATGTTGAGGCTACGGGAGACCGAGGTGGTACAGGGCGGAGGGGTCGGATGGGTGACGGCGACGCGCCGGCGATGGTCTTCAACCCGTCGAAGTGCCCAGAAGGGGCTGCCCTGCGAGGACAACGAGGGCTACCGGATGATGCTCGAGCCGCTGTCCGGGCGGCCCGGTCACCGACGAGTATCGCGGCCAGACGGTGCGCTGCGCCGTCATCGGCACCCTGCCCGACAAGACGGCTGACCGGGCCTTACGGTCGGCAACGGGCCCGACGCCAACCCCGCCAGGCGACGGCGACCGACGGCTACGACGATGCACGTGCTCGTCCGGCTCAACGACGACCTCGCGGAGAGCCGTTCACGGGGTGCCCGTGCGGAGCGTGGCCAGGACCGGCTACGCCAGCCGGCGCCCGCGACATCGTAAAGATCGTCGAGCTGGGCATGGGCCTCGGCGAGATCCCCAGAGGATCATCGTGACCAAGGCGCTGTGGAACGCGCTGTTCTAGCCGCTGCTGTCACGCCTGACCAGCGTAGTGCAGACGGCGATGACCAAGTGGATGGAGACCGATGTGGGCGACCTCGAGCCTGGGCGAGGCCATCGAGGACGGAGCCGCCGAGGACGCCGAGGCCGAGTCCGAAGAGGTCGCAGAGCTGATGGTGGAGGAGGAGGTGCTGGCCGAGGTCACGATCGACTTGGCCGCCGCCGTGCCACGCTCGCCGCGCTCGGCGTGCTGCTCGCCATCCCTGCTCATCCAGCTGCTCGACAAGACGTTCGAGCTGCACCTGGAGATCGACAACCTCACCGACCACGACCTCCGGTGGACGCTGGAGTACCAGTACAACGGCGGCATGACGGCCCAGCCGGCCTCGCCGGTGCTGCCCAGCATGGGCCGGGCTACTGACGCCTGGGGCGACAAGACCGTGGTCGACGTGATCTACGAGGCCAACTTCTCGTCGACGAACCGCAGCGGGTTCGAGGGGACCGGGTTCGCCTGCGGATCGCACCCACGGACATGAAGGGCCAGGACCTGGCGCGGTCGTCTCGGTCCCGTGGGTTCCGACAACGCCGTGTGGCTCGGGGACGCACAGCGACGTCAGCGACTGGGGCCGCTGTACGACGAGCACGGCACGGGCGACGGCAGGCACGGCCGTGCACCACGGCAACCAGCGGCTCTACGCCGCGCTGGCCATCGATGCGGTGAGCGGACACGGGGACGTCTACCACGCAGTCCTGCGGGTAGAGCCGCTCTGAGGAGAGGAACGGACCTGACGGACCCGGACCAGACGATCACGTTCTACACGGGAGTCGTTGACCGACGGCTACCCCGCCCTGGTGGACGACGCCTTCCGCGCCGCGATCCGCAAGGCGGCCGCCGGAGGAGCCGAGACCAAGGCCTACTTCGACGCCCTCGACGCCACGTCGAGCTTCTGGGGGCTCATCGCCACCAAGCGCATCACGTTCGCGGACGGCACCGCCCCCGACGGCCGCAAGGTGCGGATGGCCAGCAGCGGCAACGTCGAACTGCGGGTCGAGGGCGCCCGCCGGGTCGCCCGGCGACGAGATCGTCATCCGGCCCGGCGAGGACCGCCCGCCCGGGATCGTGACCGTCACGACGCGCAACACCACGACCAACGCCGCCGCCGGCATGGCTATCGTGGCGCGGCAGGAGACGACGCCGTCTACCTCGAGATCACGGCGGAGCTGTTCGCCAAGCTGCTCGTGCCGACTACGACAACGTCGAGACCCTGCTCGGAAGGGCCGCCGCCGCGTGCGGCGGGCTGCCCTGCCGGCATCGCCCAGCATCGACACGCTGGCCGAGGGGGAGTCGATCCTCGAGGAGCAGAGCGGCGAGATGGTCGTGTTCCGCTACGACGTCGAGAGGAGGCCCTGACGTTCCTGTCATGAGTGGGCCACGATCGGCCCGGATGGCGACGGGCTAGGTGCACCCAGGCCCCCGGCGGCGGTCGAGTGCGGGCACGTGAGACGAGGGGTTCGATGGTCCACGACTTCGCCATCACCGAGCACCACATCGTGCTGGAGGTCGTCGGCGACTCGACCTTCGACCTCGGACGCCAAGTGCGATGAACGGCACCGAGGCGACCCGCTGGACGCGGCACAAGCTGACCACCGCATCGCGGCCAACTACCACTTCATCAACTACACCAACCTCGGCGCATCGGCTACGTGATCACGCGCGCCCGACCGGCGGCGGCACCCGTCGCGGCTGGTCTATCCTCCCGTGGGCCGGCGACAACGCGCTGTGGGTGGGCACCGCCGACGGTTCGGCGGCGGAGGCCTGGACGAGCCACGCGACCGCCGACGTCCGGCTCGACTTCCCGTGGACTCCGGACCCTAAAGGTACGCTGCTGATGGACCGCTGCGGGCAAGAAGGAGGGCGCCTACTACTACTGCTCGATGGCCCTCATCGAGTAGCCACCAGGAGGTCAACAGAAATGTCAGGCGAAGACCCGAGCAAGACGATCAAGATCAAGCTGGTCCCCGTGACCAAACAGGGCACCCCGCTATCGTCGGATGACGCGTACAACGCCGAGGTACCGACGGGGGTCAGGGTCCGGCTTCAGCCCGGGCCACGATCGACCCGGCACAGCCGCGGACGACGGTCGTGGCTGAGCGACCACCTCGACGACACGGGCACCGAGTTCCCGCCGCATCGACCCGGACGGGCACCCGAACCGAGGCGTACGCCCACCGCAGATGGCGTACGTCACGGTGTGGCGGGGCCGCAGTCCGGGCTCACGGCGGAGCACGACCCGGCGGCGGACGACCGCCGTGTTAGGGATCGCGTGGATAGAGACGCAGAACACGACGAGCAACCTGTCCGGTGGTAATAGAGCTCGGCGTCGGCCTGCTCGGATACCGCTACGACATGGATACGAAGCGGCGGTAAGGACCGCAGACGCACGTCGACACCAACGCAAGCGCCGTCGGCGAGGTGGTCATTCGCTCAAGCCCGCACCGAGGTCGAGGCCACCATCGACCGCAGGACGAGCTCGACGGCTACTGAGCCTGGCGCTCGGCACCGACGTGGACTCCGGCGAGTGTCCGAGGAGTCGCTCGAGTACGCTGGGACGCGGCGGCATTCCCGGCCCGCGCCGGTGGCCACGGGTGTGCGGCGATCCCGCATGATCATACAGTTCTCGCCCACCAGATGATGAACAGCCGTGCAGGTGATCAACGGACCGACGAGGACTTCAAGCTACAGCATAATAGACCAGAAGTAAAGGGGAGAAGGTCGAAGTGGAGCGCGCGGGCGGGAACACGCCGAAGCTGCCGAAGATGGACTACGACACGGACTACTGGGGAGACAAGACGACGGTGAAGGTGGCCTACGAGGCCAACGACCAGTAGGTCAACTAAAACGCAGTTCGGCACGATCGGCCACATCATCGAGCCTCACGCACGGCCGCTGGCGGCACGACGGCCAAGGTGCTGACGACGCTCCGTGGGCCGGCGACGAACACGATCTGGGTGGGTGAGCGAACGACGGACAGACAAGATCTAAGAGAGGTCGTAACGGCGACGGGGTCCTGGCCAAGAGCGCCGACTTCGGCGACTACAAGGTGTGGCTGAGCTCACCAAGGCTAGTAGGGCAAGATCGACGACAGGTACTTCTACGACGACATCGTGACGATCGACAAGAAGTGTGAGGGGAGATTAGTGATGGGCTACGTTGTGTACATGAAGGTGGTCACTACCGCGCCTCGCCGCCGCGTCGTCACCGGGTCGTTGTATGTGCGATACGGCGATAGGGGTCGTACCTGTTATGGTACTACGCGGTGATCGTCGCCTTCGTCGTCGCTGCCCGCCTCGTGGTTGTGTCTGTACTTGGAGGAGGTGTGCTCTGTCGCTGCGCTTTCGTTTTGTGTCGTCCTTCTCTCTGTATTTCGTTGTTGCCTTTTTTCCTCGCCTTCTTCGGTCATGTCGTCTTCTCCGAGCGGTGATGCATTTGTGACTACGATTTTACTCTTATTTTGATGTTATTTATGTTTTTTTGTACTACTCTAGTTCTTATTATGTGATCTAGTTTTCGGTAGAGACGACCAGACCGATGTGAGGGGCCGTCCGCCGAGCGGAACTCCAGCCCCGCGAAGGTGCCCGAGCGGCGCCAGGCGTCGATGTAGTCGAAGAACGCCACCGGCCCGCGCGGGTAGCCGAGCGTGCCCAGCGCGCTCGCGCCGGCCCGCCGGCCGGCCCTCGTTGTTGTAGTAGCCGGGCGTGCAGTCGGGGTTGCCGAAGAACGCGGCGGCGCCGCTCTCCAGGTCGCCGCGACCCAGGCGCGCCTCGGCCTCCTCGGTGACCTCGACCTCGTCGGCGCCCGTCGGCCAGCGCGTGGGCGACCACGGTCGGCGATCGTCGTGCCCGGCGTCGACCAGGTTGCTGGTGACGTTGGAGATCAGGTTGGCGCCCTGCGCCGGAGCCGACGATGAACAGGTTGGGGAAGCCGTGGACGTGCATGCCGTGCAGCGCTGACCATGCCGTCGTCCCAGCGCTCGGACAGCGTGACGCCGCCGCGGCCCGATGGTCTCGAAGCCGGACCGGCGGGCGTAGTCGGTGCCCGACCTCGAAGCCCGAGGCGAAGATGAGGCAGTCGAGCTCGTAGTGCGTGCCGCCCGCCCACACGCCGGTCTCGTCGATGCGCTCGACGCCCTGGCCGTCGGTGTCGACCAGGTGGGCGCCCGGCTCGTTGAACGCCTGCAGGTACTCGTCGTGGAAGCACGGGCGCTTGCACAGCTGGCGGTACCAGGGCTTCAGCGCCTCGGCGGTGGCCGGGTCCCGGACGACGGCGTCGACCCGGGCCCGGATCTCGGTCATCTTCTCGTCGTCGCTCTCCTCGTAGGCCCGCGAGCATGGTCCCGGCGTCGAAGGTGGCGCCCGGCTCGGTCAGGACCTGCTCGACCCGGTCGCGGATGCGCTGGGAGATGTCGGTCCAGCCGTCCTGCACGAGGTCCTCGTCGGCGAAGCCGCCGGTCTGGAGGGTGGCGAAGTTGATCAGCCACTCGCTGCTGCCAGCCCGGCTCGAGCGTGGCGAACCACTCGGGGTCGATCGGGCTGGTTGTCCCGCACGTCGATCGACGACGGCGTGCGCTGGAACACGTACAGCTCGCCCGCGCCGCGCGCCAGGTGGCGGGATGCACTGCACGGCGGTGGCGCCGGTGCCGATGATGCCGACCCGCTTGTCGGCGAGCCGGTCGATGGGGCGCGCCCGACGCGTCGCCGCCGGTGTAGTCGTAGTCCCACCGGCTGGTGTGGAACGTGTGCCCGCCGAACGACTCGATGCCGGGGATGCCGGGCAGCTTGGGGCGGTGCAGCGGGCCGGTGCCCATGGTCACGAACCGGGCCCGGAACTCGTCGCCGCGGTCGGTGGACACGACCCAGCGGGCGGCCGCCTCGTCCCACGCGCAGCCCGGTCACGCTCGTGGAGAGCAGGGCGTCGTCGTAGAGGCCGAAGTGGCGGGCGATGCGCTGGGCGTGCTCGAAGATCTCCGGCGGCGGGCACGTACTTCTGGCTGGGCACGGTGCCCGGTCTCCTCGAGCAGCGGCAGGTAGATCATCGCCGCGGTGTCGCACATGGCGCCGGGGTAGCGGTTCCAGTACCAGGCGCCGCCGACGTCGCCGCCGCCCTCGACGATGCGGACGCCCTCGACGCCGGCCTGCCCGCAGGCGGGCGCCGGTGGCGAGCCCGGCGAAGCCGCCGCCGATGACGGCCACCGTGACCTCGTCGAACAGGGGCTCCCGCTCGACCGGGGCGACGTAGGGGTCGTCGAGCAGGTGGGCGAAGCGGCCCGTGGGCTGGATGTACTGGTCGTTGCCGTCCTCGCGGAGCCGCTTGTCGCGCTCCTGCCGGTACCGCTCCCGCAGCGCGGCCCGGTCGTCCACGGTCAGAGACATGCCGCTCAAGATATGTCAATGACTAACAAAAGTGAAGCGCTCACATGTTGACGTCGGGCAGCCGGCCGGCGGCCTCGCGGGGCAGGCTGGCCACCGCGTAGTCGATGACCGCGAGCTGGTCGTCGACCAGCGACGACCGGCGGTCGCCGGCGACGGCCCAGCGGTCGAACACCGCCCGCCGCCCGGCCACGAGCAGCGCCGCCAGCAGCGTGCAGTGCAGGTCGTCGGGCCCGGCGCCGGCGTCGGCGGCCAGCGCGTGCACCAGCACGCTCTCGTAGCGGCGCTCCAGGTCGCTGTTCATGGCGACGAGAGCCGGGTCCTTGTCGGCCCACGCGGTGAAGGCGGCGTGGTTGGTCACCATGTTGCCGACGACGGTCGACGACGGCTCCATGGCCTCGATGGCCTCGGCCCGCACCACCTCGCGCCACACGTCGATCGCCGGGGTCGTCCGGTCGGCGCAGGCCAGCACCCCCCGGATCACCTCGAACTGCTCGCGCCACGGCGCCAGGGCCAGGTGGGCCTTGGACTCGAAGTGGCGCAGCAGGGTCTGGGGGTGGACCTCGACCTCGGCGCAGATCTCCTCCAGCGTCGTGGCGTGGTAGCCGCGCTCGGCGAACAGCCGCTGCGACACCTGGATCAGCGCCGCCCGGGTGCGCGCCTTCTTCAGCTCACGCAGCGAGCCGGTCGGCGCGTCGTCCGTGGTGGCCATCGGGGACGATGCTAACGGCGACCCGTCGCGCCGCCGGGTGTCGCGCTCGAGGCGGGAGCGGTCTCGAACACCTCGGCCAGCCCGGTGAGCATCCACGCCGCCGCGTGGTCGTCCGGGACGGGCGGGAGCGGGCCCCGCTGGCTGATCCCCTCCAGCACCTCGACGGCCGGGCCCTGCACCACGAGCGCGCCGGCGGGCGCCGCCCCGCCGTGGACCCGCACCGTGGCGCCCGCCTCGACGACCACCCGGGCGTCGGGGCCGGTGACGTCCAGCTGGAGCGCCCCCGTCCGGCCGGGCTCGGTGGTCACGACGAACGAGGGGCCGAGGGCGGCGCCGTAGCGGAGCGACGCCAGGACCTCGTCGTGCTGCTCGTCGGGCACCATCCCGAGCGGCAGCAGGATGTCGCGCTCGTGGACCCACGAGTCCCACAGGGCGTGGTGCACCACGAGCCGCGCCGGCACGTGCCCGGGCGGGGCCTCGGCCAGGGTCGACCATCCGGCGGCGTCGAGCCCCTCGACCACGTCGACCAGGCCCGAGGACGCGGCGACGTAGCGGTCCCGGACCTCGGCGGTCGCCGAGTCCCGCACCGCGTCGACCAGAACGGCCGGGGTGGCCTTGGGGTCGAAGCCGGTCAGGAAGCGGGTGGGCTCGCCGGCCAGGCCCCTGGTCAGCGACAGGGCCCAGAAGCCGTCCGTGTCGGCCAGGTGGGCGACCACCTCCCGCACCCGCCAGCCCTCGCACCGGCTCGGGGCGTCCCAGGCGTCGTCGGGCAGCGCCGTCAGCGTGTCGAGCAGCCGCCGCCGCTGGCGCAGGAACGGCGCCAGCACGTCGTCGGCGTCGCCGTCGAGCGAGACGACCGGCTCTCCGTCGTACCGTGGCGAGATCTGCACGGGTGTCCCCTCCGTCCGACTCGCCCCAGCATGTCAGACGGGGTCCACCACGAACGGGGGATAGCGGACGTCGAGCCCGGCGAGCGCCCGGGCCAGCTCGCCGCGGTGCTTGTGGGCGAACAGCTGGTGCTGGCGGGCGGCGTGCACGTCCTCGAGCGCCCGCAGCAGCGGGCTGTCCCGGTAGGCGGCGGCGCCCCCGCCGAGCCGGTGGGCGGCCGCCGTCGCCTCGACCGCGGCGTCGGTCGCCACCTGGGCGACCAGGCACACCCGGGCCTGGAGCGCGGGCAGGACCGGCCGGTGCTGCTCGGCCGCGTCGTGGACCTCCCCGAGGACGGCGCGCAGCCCGGCGTCCGCGGCCCGCAGGCGGGCGTCGGCGGTGGCCAGCTCGGCCAGGCCCACCGGGTCCTCGGCCAGCGGCCCGCGCTGGGCGGCGCGGCCCTCCCGCACCTGGCGGGCGATCTCGTCGAGCGCGCCGCGGGCCACGCCGAGCGGGACCGCCGCCAGCAGCGGCAGGAACGTGCACAGGATCGGGATGCGCCACAGCTGCCCGCCGGCCCAGCGGTCGCCGCCGAACACGCAGCATCGGTCGGGGTCGACCGCGAGGTCGCGGACGGCGACGTGGTGACTGCCCGTGCCCCGCAGCCCGCCCGAGTGCCAGGTGTCCTCGACCTCGACGTCGGCGGCGGGCACGAAGGCGACCCGCACCACCTTGCGGGGCCCGGGGTCGTCAGCGCGGAACGCAGCGAGCCCGATCCAGGCGCTGTGCAGGCAGTTGCTCGTGAACGGCCAGCGCCCCGAGAGCCGGTAGCCGCCGTCGTGGGCGGTGAGGGTGCCCGCCGGGGCCAGCATCGTGGCGCTGCCCTGGTCGGGGTCGGCGAACACGCGGCGGGCCCCGGCGGGAGGGAGGTAGCCGGCGAACAGGTTGCTGCCGGTGCCGATGACCGCGCACCACGCCGTGCTGCCGTCGACTGCCGCGATCCGCTCGATCAGGTCGACGATGTCCACCGCGGGGGCGTCGAGGCCGCCCAGCTCCGGCGGCAGCAGCATCCGGTTGAGGCCGGTGCCGCGCAACGCCTCCACCACCCGGTCCGGGATCCGCCGGCCCTGCTCGGTGTCGGCGGCGTGGGCGCGGACGATCGGCAGCGCGGCCTCGACGGCGTCGCGCACGGCGGTGACGTCGGCTCCGACTACGGGTGCAGGCACGGCAGGCTCCTCCTGGTCGCTGTCGGACCCAGCGTCCGCCCGTCCGGGGGGCCGATCCATCCCAGAACGCTGGGATCTCCTCCTGACCGGGCGCGGCCCCGTCTGCTAGGACGGGACCGATGCCTGCTCCCGGGATGCACTCCGGCCTGCCCACCGACGACGCCATGAACCTGGCCATGTCGGAGGGCGCGGTGCCGCTGTTCGAGAAGGTCCGCGCCTTCATCGCCGAGGAGGTCGACCCGGTCACGGAGGAGTTCTTCCGCCTCGGGGACGGCCGGGCGGAGCACTGGGGCTACGGCGAGGGCCAGATCGAGCTGCTCGACTCGGTGAAGTCCAAATCCCGGGATGCACTCCGGCCTGCCCACCGACGACGCCATGAACCTGGCCATGTCGGAGGGCGCGGTGCCGCTGTTCGAGAAGGTCCGCGCCTTCATCGCCGAGGAGGTCGACCCGGTCACGGAGGAGTTCTTCCGCCTCGGGGACGGCCGGGCCGAGCACTGGGGCTACGGCGAGGGCCAGCTCGAGCTGCTGGACTCGGTGAAGGCCAAGGCCCGCAGCGCCGGGTTGTGGAACTTCTTCCTGCCCGACGCCGAGACCGGCGAGGGCCTGTCCAACCTCGACTACGCCTACATCGCCAACGAGCTGGGCAAGAACCCCCTCGCCTCGGAGTGCCTCAACTGCAGCGCCCCCGACACGGGCAACATGGAGGTCCTGGAGCGGGTCGGCACGCCCGAGCAGAAGGAGCGGTGGCTCAAGCCGCTCCTGGCCGGCGAGATCCGCTCGGCGTTCGCCATGACCGAGCCGGACGTGGCCAGCTCCGACGCCCGCAACATCGCGTGCTCGGCCGTGCGCGACGGCGACGAGTGGGTCATCAACGGCGAGAAGTACTACATCTCCGGGGCCGGCGACCCCCGCTGCAAGATCATGATCGTCATGGTCGAGACCAGCCCCGACGGCCCGCCCCACCGCCGCCAGTCGCAGATCCTCGTGCCCATGGACACCCCGGGCGTCGAGATCCTCGGGGCCATGCACGTCTTCGGCGAGGACGACGCCCCCCACGGGCACATGCACCTGCGCTTCGACAACGTGCGGGTGCCCGAGTCGAACATGCTGCTGGGCGAGGGCCGGGGCTTCGAGATCAGCCAGGTCCGCCTGGGGCCCGGCCGCATCCACCACTGCATGCGCTCGATCGGTGCCGCCGAGCGGGCCCTCGACCTGATGGTGCGCCGCGGCCTCAACCGCGAGGCGTTCGGCCGGCCGCTGGCCCGGCTGGGCAAGAACACCGAGGTCATCGCCAAGGCCCGCATCGAGATCGAGGCCATGCGGCTCATGGTGCTCCGGGCGGCCAAGGCCATGGACACGCTCGGCAACGCCGACGCGCGGGTGTGGGTGAGCGCGGTCAAGGCGATGGTGCCCGAGCGGGTGTGCCGGATCATCGACGAGGCCATCCAGATCCACGGGGCGACGGGCGTGTCGCAGTGGACGCCGCTGGCCCGGATGTACGCCGGCCAGCGCACCCTGCGGCTGGCCGACGGGCCCGACGAGGTCCACTGGCACGTCGTGGGCCGGGCCGAGCTGGCCCGCTACGCCGACGACAGCGCCCCCGCCGTCGGCAAGGCGCCCGGCCTGGGGTTCGTCCGGCAGTCGTAGGCCGCAGGAAGCTCTGGCCTATTTCCCACAAAACCACTAGGATTTGTGGGGTATGGAGGAGCTGGTCTTCGTCGCCCTGGCCGGGTTCTGCGCCGCGCTGGTGGACGGCGCCCTCGGGATGGGCTTCGGCCCGACGAGCTCGAGCATCCTGCTCGGCACCGGGCTGTCGCCCGCCGCGGTGTCGACGACGGTCAACCTGGCCAAGGTGGCCACGGGCGTCGCCTCGGCGATCTCGCACTGGCGCTTCCGCAACATCGACCACAAGCTGGTCCTGCAGCTCGCCATCCCCGGGGCGCTCGGGGCGCTGGTCGGCGTCACGGTGCTGTCGAACGTGGACGGCGCCACGCTCAAGCCGGTGCTCGCCGTGCTGCTGATCGTGATGGGCGCCCGCATCCTGTGGCGGTTCAGCCGGCCGGTCGCCGTCGCCGCCGACGACCCCGACGACCCCGACCACGACCCGGACCGGATGCCCGCCTTCGACGACCGCGGCGTCGAGGTGGTCGCCGCCACCGGGGGCGTCACCAACGGCCTGATCGGCGCCTGGGGACCGGTCGTGACCCCGTTCCTGATGCACCGGGAGCTGCCGCCCCGCTTCGCCGTCGGGTCGGTGAACACGGCCGAGGTCGCGGTGGCCACGGTCTCGGCCACGACGCTCGTCGCCACCCTCGGCAGCGGCGGCCTCGACCTCGCGGTCGTGGCCGCCATGCTCGCCGGCGGCGTCGTCGCCGCCCCCGTGGCCGCGTGGTTCGTCCGCCACGTCTCGCCCCGCCCGATGGGCGTCGCCGTGGCCGCACTCCTGCTGCTCACCAACACCCGGGAGCTGGCGACCTGGGCCGAGCTCGGGGCGTCCCGGTGGCTCGCCTACGGCGCGGTCGCAGTCGTGGTGACCGTGGCCGCGCTCCGGCCCCGCCTGGGCCGGCGGGCACCCGCCCCCGCCGGCCTGGGCGTCGGAGCCGGCGGCTGACTCAGGCGGCGACCGGGCAGGCGCCCTCGAGGCAGCCCGTCGCGTCCGGCTCGCCGATCGTGGCCACCTCGGCCCCGCCGGCGACCTCGGCAGGCTCGGCGGGCTCGGCCGCCAGCCGGGCGTACGACCGCGACGCCCGGGCCGCCACCGTGACGACCACGCCGATCAGGCCGGCGATGGTGAACATGAGCGCCAGTCCCCGGTCGGGGCCGGTGCCGAACCAGTCGCCGATCCAGTCGGCGCCCCGCCCGTCGGTCATGAACGGCATGAACACGGCCTCGGCCAGGGGCGCCATGGCGAAGGCGGTCAGCGGCGACGCCGCGTTCTCGACCAGCTGGGCGAACCCGAACACCCGGCCCTGGCGCTCGAAGGGGATCGAGCGCTGCAGCACGGTCTGCTCGGCGGCCTCGATCACCGGGATGAGGGCCAGCCACACGACCATGCCGGCGGCCAGCATCCAGATCGAGGACCGGAAGGCGAAGACCGAGCAGATCGTCCAGTTGACGAGGTTGGCGGCCAGCAGGGCCCGCAGCGGGTTGCGCCCGAGGCCCCGGCGGGCGACGACGATGCCGCCGGCGATGAAGGCCAGGCTGATGAACGCCCACAGCAGGCCCCAGGCCTCGACCGACACCAGCGTGAGCCCGTAGGCGTCCATCAGGGCCATGAACACGCCGGCCAGCAGGTTGTTGAACGCGGCCAGCAGGATGAGCATGAGCAGCCCGGGCACGGCCAGCACCGAGGTCAGCGCGCCCCGGACGTCCAGGTGGCGCGCCCAGGCGCTGCCCTCGCCGGCCGGCTCGGGGGCGGGGGCCGGCTCGTCGAAGCGGATCGTCCGCAGGTCCAGCAGGGCGACGACGGTCAGGACCAGCGCCCCGACGTAGGCCCAGCCCATGCCGGGCCCGCCGATGACCAGGCCGCTGAACACGGAGGTCAGGGCGAACGACACGCCGGTGACGGTGCCGACCATGCCGTTGGCCCGGTCGCGCCGGTCCTCGGCGACGAGCAGGGTCACGCTGGTCGACAGGGCGATGCCGCGCATCTGGCCGGCGACCGAGCCCAGCAGCGTGACGGTCACGAGCAGCCAGAACCACGGCCCGCCCAGGCGGAGCAGGTCGCTGGCGTCGACGGCGAGGAACACGACCGTGGCGACGGCGAAGCTCACGGTCGACAGCGCGGTCGTGACCATCATGGCGGTGTGCTTGCGGTGGCGGTCGACGAACGTGCCGAACGCCGGGCCGAGCACGGCGGCGGCGATGCTGAACGCTCCGGCGATCGCCCCGGTCGCCACGACCGAGCGGGTCTCCAGGTAGACCCAGAACGTGAGGGCGAACCACAGGAAGGAGCTGGTCACCGACGTCACCAGCGTGTTGACGAGCAGGCGGCGGAACACGGGCGGCACGGCACCCGCAGCCGTCGCGGTCCCGCTGGGCTCGCCGGCCTCGCTCGCCTCCTCCGGTCGGGTGTCGGTGATCGTGTCCATCGGTGGTCCCTCCTCGGCAGGTGGACGGCGCCACCGCCGGGAAGTCATCGGTCCGGTCAACGGCCGCAGTCGGGCCGTCGATTCCGACGTACGCTCGCGGCGTGACCGAGCCGGCCACGTTCGACGACCTGCTGGACGCCCTGCGCTCCCTGCCCGGCCTGGTCGAGCGGGGCAAGCGGCCGGGCACCTTCTACCGGCGCTCCCGGCCGTTCCTGCACTTCCACGGGTCGGGCCACGGCCGCACCGCGGATCTGCGCACGGGCGACGACTGGACGCGCCTCCCGGCGGCGACGCCCGCCGACCGGGACGCGCTACTCGCCGCCGTCGAGGCCCGGCTGTGAGCCCGCAGGCTCCCGGGCCAGGCGGGCGGCCACCAGCGGGAACACCAGCACCGACGCCAGCGCCGCGGTGACGAGGGCGGCCGCCGTCGACGACTTCAGCCGGTCGGTCTCGACGCCGATCGTGGTGACCACGACCACGAGCGGGAGGGCGGTGCCCAGGTAGCAGGCCAGCGCCATCCGCTCCCGGGCCGGCATCCCCCGCTGCAGCAGCGCCGTGGGCCCGCCCCGCACGACCAGGAACAGCACCAGGATCACGGGGACGACGGCCAGCAGCAGGGGATCGTCGACGACGGCGTCGAGGTCGAACTGCACGCCGCTCACCACGAAGAACACCGGGATCAGGAACCCGAACCCCAGGCCCTGGAGCTTCACCTCGATCAGCTCGGCCTCCCGCTCGCTCGACCCCGCGGAGAACAACCGGAACACCATGCCGGCCGCGAACGCCCCCAGCAGGATGTCGAGGCCCAGCTCCGACGCCAGCAGCACCATGGCCCCGAGCAGCAGCACCACCACCCGCACGGCCAGCTGGCCGCTGGTGGCGAGGGTCGACTCCAGCAGGCGGGCCAGGCGCTCGGTGCGCCCGCGCAGCGCCAGCGCCGCGACGGCGAGGACGACGACGACGAACACCACCAGCACCGCCGCGCTGCGGGCCGGGCGGTCGGTGCCGAGCAGGAGCGTGATCGCGACGATCGGGCCGATCTCGCCCACCGTCGCCCCCGCCAGCACGTGGGTCCCGAACGGCGAGTCGAGCGACCCGGCGTCCCGCAGGATCGGCAGCAGCGTGCCGAGCGCCGTCGTCGTGAGGGCCAGGCCCACGATCAGGCCGGACCGGGGCCCGTCCACGCCCGACAGCGAGACGCCGACGGCCACGCCCAGCACGAGCGAGATCCCCCACCCGCCGATGGCCCGGCGCAGCGGCGACCCGGCGATGCGGGGCAGGTCGATCTCGAACCCGGCGAGGAACATGAGCATCGCCAGGCCGAGCTGCGACAGGAACTCGACGACGTCGTCGACCTTCACCCACCCGAGCGCCGGGCCGATGACGATCCCGGCGACCAGCTCGACCACGACCCCGGGGACGGGCACCCACCGGGCCAGGAGGTCCGCCAGGATCGGCGCCGCCGCGGCCGCGGCGAGGACGAACACGAGCGATGTCAGCGTCGTGTCGGTCATCGCCGCGGCGGCCGGCGCCGCTCAGTCCCGTCGGTCGTCGCGGCGCTCCACCCGGCGCCGGTGACGTCGCACCACGCCCACCCCGAACCACACGAGCGCCCCGATCAGGGCCGAGACCAGCACGAGCAGCCACACCGGCCACGTGAAGTCCCAGACCAGGAAGCTCACCGTCACGTCCTCGGTGTTCTGGACCATGAACACGCCCAGGGCCCCGGCCCCGGCGATCGTGGCGATGGCCCCGCCGCCCAGCCGTGCGCCCTCGCCCCGTCCCTCGTCCGGGCCGTCGTCACCCATGCTCTGGACCATGTGGTCCCCCCTCTCCTACTGCCGCGCCATGGCGATGCGGAGCCGCTCGTCCGGGTCGATGAAGTGGTCGTGGTCGTCGGTGCCCACGTCCAGCTGCACCCAGTTGATCTTCCCGGTGAACCTGCTGCCGGCCGCCGTGTAGTCGGCACTCACGGTCGTGCCCGATTCATAGCCGATGTCGGTGGTCTCGTCCGCGGAGAAGATCATCGGCTGCGTGGCCTCGACCCGGCCGCGGCCCACCTCCGTCCCGTCGTGGTAGAGGGTCACGTCTCCGCCCTTGGCCAGCCCGCCGCCGTCGTACGCGAACTCCATCCGGACCTGGTGCGTGCCCGCCGGTAGGGGCGTGTCCGCCTCGACGGCGAACTCCTGGATGCCGAGGACGTTGTAGACGAACCGGGCCCGGCCGTCCTTGGCGTAGACGGCCCAGCCGCCGAACCGCCCGCCCTGGGCGATGACCACGCCCTCCGCCCCGTCCTCGGGCACGTCGACCTCGGCCGTCACGGAGAACGAGCGGTTCTTCATGCTGACGACGCTGTTCTCCGACAGGCGCCCCATCCCGGCGAAGAACAGCTGCGAGTTCCCCCGCACCAGGGTCGGCCGCCCCGCCATGGTGGGCTCCATCCGCTCGGACGTGCGGTCGTCCATGGGCAGCACGTTGTACTTGGTGGCCTCGATGAGGAACAGCCGCTGCAGCTTGGCCAGCATGTCGGGCCGTTCGGCCGCCAGGTTCCGGGCCTGGCTGTAGTCGCTGTTGCCGTCGTAGAGCTCCCACACGTCGTCGTCGAACGCGGGGATCACGCCGCCGACCATGACCCACGGCGTGCGGTGCTTGGTGACCGCGCTCCAGCCCTTGTGGTAGATGCCGCGGTTGCCGAACATCTCGAAGTACTGCAGGTCGTGGCGCTCGGGCGCGGCGGCGTCGTTGAAGGCGTAGAGCATGCTCGTGCCCTCCATGGGCGACTGCTGCACGCCGTTGACCATCGCCGGCTCCGGCAGCCCGGCCGCCTCCAGGATGGTCGGCGCCAGGTCGATCACGTGGGTGAACTGCGAGCGCACGCCGCCCTTCTCCTCGATGCCGGTCGGCCAGTGGACGATCGTGCCGTTGCGGGTGCCGCCCCAGTGGGACGCGATCTGCTTGGTCCACTGGAACGGCGAGTTCATCGCCCAGGCCCAGCCGACCGAGTAGTGGTTGTACGAGCTGGGCGAGCCGAACTCGTCCATCTTGGACAGCATGTACTCGGGGGTCTCCAGCGCGGCCATGCCGTTGAAGTTGGCCATCTCGTTGAAGGCGCCGTTCAGCGTGCCCTCGGCCGAGGCCCCGTTGTCGCCGATGACGTAGTAGATGATCGTGTCGTCGAGGATGCCGAGGTCGTCGATGGCGTCGACGATCCGGCCGACGTGGTGGTCGGTGTGCTCCAGGAAGCCGGCGTAGACCTCCATCTGCCGCTCCAGCACCGGCTTCAGCTCGTCGGGCATGTCGTCCCAGGCGGGGATGACGTCGTGGCGGGGCGTGAGCTCGGCGTCCGCGGGCACGACCCCCAGCTCCTTCTGGCGGGCCAGCGTCTCCTCGCGCACGGCGTCCCAGCCCTGCGAGAACCGGCCCTCGTAGCGGTCGATCCACTCCTTCGGGACGTGGTGGGGGGCGTGCGTCGCCCCGGGCGCGAAGTAGACGAAGAACGGCCGGTCCGGCATGAGCGCCTTCTGCTGGCGGATCCAGCTCACGGCGTGGTCGGCCAGGTCCTCGGTGAGGTGGTAGCCCTCCTCGGGCGTGGCCGGGGGTTCGACGGGGGTCGTGCCGCTGTAGAGCGCGGGGTCCCACTGGTTGTTCTCGCCGCCGATGAACCCGTAGAAGGTCTCGAACCCGCCGCCGCCGGAGGGCCAGGCGTCGAACGGGCCCATGGGCGAGGTCTGCCACACCGGTACCTCGTGGCACTTGCCGAACTGGGCGGTCGAGTACCCGTTCAGCTTCAGCGTCATGGGCAGCGGCGCCTTGGTGTTGGGGCGCAGCGAGCTGTTGCCGGGCGCGGACGTGGCGGTCTCGGTGATCGACCCCATGCCGACCGAGTGGTGGTTGCGGCCCGTGAGCAGCGCCTGGCGGGTCGGCGCGCACAGCGCGGTGGTGTGGAACCGGTTGAACCGCAGCCCGCCCGCGGCCAGCCGCTCGGCGTTCGGCGTGTTGCACGGCCCGCCGAACGCACTCGACGCCCCGAAGCCCACGTCGTCGACCAGCACGATCAGCACGTTGGGGGCGCCGGCCGGGGGCAGCAGGGGCTCGATCGGGGGGTACGCGGTGTCGGGATCCTTCGCGTCGTACGTGGTCAGGCCGGGTGCCGGCCTGTCCGGAATCGGCAGCATCGTGCGTGCATGCCGGTCGGGTGTGCTCGCCATCACGGCCTCCTGGTACGGCGGTCCTGACGAGCAGCACACCAGGCTCCCGGCGCGGCGGCATCACCCATCCCGCAGTAAACGCCCCCCGTCCCCGGCGCGGAGGGGTGGGGCGGCTTCACCCGATCCGGGCGATGGCGGGCGGCCGGCCCCCGGTCAGGCTGGGCCCCATGGGTTGCTTGCTCGCACTGCTCGGGGGGATGTTCCCGCGCTTCGCGCTCCTCATCTTCTGGATCGCACGGCCGGAACGGATGGACGCCACGTTCACGACGTTCATCTGGCCCCTGCTCGGCATCATCTTCCTGCCGTTCACGACGCTGATCTACGTGCTGTTGTGGAATCCGGGCACCGGCGTCACCGGGAGCGACTGGCTGTGGATCGCCCTGGCGGTCGTGCTCGACATGGCCCACTGGGGTGCGACCGCGAGCCAGCGGTCGTCCATGCCCGGCACCAGCGCCCGGACCCTCTGAGTCACCCGGCCCCGGCGCGCGGCCTTCCGCAGGGTCGCGCGCCCCGCCGGCCCCCTAGGCTGCCGCGATGGCCCTCGACGTGGAGGCCGTGGCGGCGGCGGGCGCCGACCTGGCGGACGCATGGCGGACGGATCGCACCGCACGGCAGGCGCGGCGCCACCTGGAGCGCGCCGACTTCGACCAGCTGCGCGACGCCGGGCTGCTCCTGCTGCCCGTGCCCGTCGAGTCGGGCGGGCTGTGGGCGGGCTCGGCGGCGTCGCTCGGCCCGCTGTGCGGGATCTACCGCACCCTCGCCGCCGGTGACCCGTCGGTGGCGCTGGTGTCGTCGATGCACCCCGCCGTCGTCGCCTTCTGGCTCCAGTCGCCCGACCCGGCGCAGCCGGACTGGGAGGAGCAGCGCCGGGCGGTGTTCGCCAGCGCCGTGGCGGGCGAGCAGTGGGGCACGATCACGTCGGAGCCGGGCAGCGGCGGCGACATCAGCCGGTCCCGGGCGGTGGCCGAGCCCAGCACCGACCCCCCGTTCCTGGCGGGCCGCTCCTACCGGGTGACCGGCGACAAGCACTTCGGCAGCGGCTCGGGGATCACCGACCGCATGATGACGACGGCGGTCCCGGCGGGCGAGGCCGACCCGACGATCTTCGTGCTCGACGTGCGGGGGCGGCCGTGGGACGGCAGCGCCGGCCTGACGCTGGTGGGCGAGTGGGACGGCATCGGCATGGCCGCCACCCAGAGCCACGCCATGCGCCTCCAGGACGCGCCCTCGGTGCGGCTCGCCCGGGAGGGACCGCTCGACCCGGTGACCCGGGCCGCGGGACCGCTCATCGCCATGCTGTTCACGGCCGTCGTCCTCGGGATCGTCGACGAGGCCGTCGCGCTGGCGCGCACCCAGCTGCAGCGCAAGGCCGACGACCTGCGCGCCTACGAGCAGGTCGAGTGGGCCCGGGCCGAGCAGGACCACTGGCTGGCCGTGCAGGCGTACGAGGGCGGCCTGCGCGCCGCCGCGGGCGACGACCCCGACCTCGCCCTGCACGGGTCGCTGCGGGCCAAGCAGGCGGTCGCCGGGCTGGCCGAGGACACGCTGCGCCGCATGACCCGGGTGCTCGGCGGCGGGACGTACAGCCGGCGCTCGCCGTTCTCGCACTGGTCCGAGGACGTCCGGGCGCTGGGCTTCCTCCGCCCGCCCTGGGGCCTGGCCTACGACAACCTGTTCGCCACCTCGTTCCTGCCCGGTGCCGGCGGCTGACGCCAGGTGGCACACTGTCGCTGATGCCCCTCTTCCTGGTCGAGCGCAACTTCGCCGAGGAGCTCGAGCTCAGCGCGGCCGACGTGTCCGGCATCCAGGCCGTCAACGACGACGCCGGCGTGCGCTGGGTCTACTCGTTCCTCAGCGCGGACAAGCGCAAGACCTACTGCCTGTACGAGGCGCCCACCGCCGACGCCATCCGCGAGGCGGCCCGCCGCAACGGCATCCCGGTCGACGTCATCATCTCGGTGAGCGAGCTCGACCCCGACGCCATCCTCGCCGGCCGCTGACCCGGGCGGTGGCCGGCCGTCAGTTACCGGCGAGGCCGTGACGCAGCGCCCAGGACGCGGCCTCGGTGCGGTTGGCGCAGCCCGTCTTGAGCAGGATCGACCGCACGTGGTTGGCCGCGGTGTGCTGGCTGATGTGGAGCCGCTCGCCGATCTCCCGGTTGGTGCGGCCCTCGGCCAGCAGCGGCAGCAGCGCCAGCTCCCGGGCGGTGAGGGCGGCGACCGCCCGCTCGCCGGCCGGCCGGTCGCCCGCCCCTGACGCGGGCGCGGCGCGGGCGGCGCTGAACCGGGCGACCAGGGCCGTGGCCTCGGCGTCGAGCCGGGCCATCCCGGACGCCACCGCCACCTCGCGGGCGGCCCGCAGCATGGCGACCGCCCGCTCGCGGTCGCCGGGACCGCCCCGCTCGCCCAGGAACCGGCCGTAGGCCAGCTGGGTCCGCGCCAGCCACACGGGCATGCGGGCGCGGCGCTCGAGGCGGAGCGCGGCCTCGAAGTGGGTCTCGGCGTCCCGGTGCCGGCCGAGCAGCACGCACAGCTCGCCGAGCGTGCGGTCGGCGGCGCCGTAGGCCGCCAGCATGTACGCCGCCTGGATCACGAGCCCGCGTGCCGGCAGCAGCTCGCGGTACACGGCCAGCGCGGCGTCGCGGTCGCCCAGCACGACGGCGGCGTCCGCGAGGTAGGACAGCGACGCCCACCACAGCGAGTCCCGCGGCACGGCCGCCAGCCCGCCGGCCACCAGGACGCCGAGCCCGGCCCGGGCCTCGTCGTGCAGGCCCAGCTCGGCCTGGAGCACCGTGAGGGCGGGACGCCAGGTGGCGCCGACCCGGTCGAGTCGGGCGACGGCCTCCACCAGCGGCCGGGCCTCGTCGAGCCGGCCCTGGTCCCGGCGGATGCTGAACAGCTGGACCCCGTAGCCGCCGGCGGCGTCGTTGCCGGACAGGAACCCCGCCAGGGCGTCGGCCTCCTCGGCTCGTGCCTCGGCCTCCACGAAGCGGCCCTCCCCCATGGCCATCAGCGCCTGGGCCTGGAGGTCGAGGACCCGGAACAGCGGTTGACCGATCCGCGCGCTGAGCGCGCTGTGGTGGACGGCGAGCCGGCGGGCCTCGTCGAGGTCGCCGGCCGTGATCGTGCCGAACAGCAGCTTGTCGATGGCGCCCAGCTCCCACTCGAGCGTCGCCCTCGGCGCGGGCCAGGTCGATGAGCTCGCGGGCGGTGCGGCGCTGGCGGTCGAGGTTGTCCGGCGTCCACGACACGAACAGCGCCGCCGCGTAGGCCACGCGGACCGCCTGGTAGACGTCCAGCGCCCGGGCCTCCGGGACCGTCTCGGCCACGAGCGCCTCGGCCTCGTCGCCCTTGCCCGACAGCGCCAGCGCCCGGCTGAGGGCCGCCCGGACGCGGACCCCGGCCACCGGGTCGTCCGCCAGCGGCAGCGCGGCCCGCAGCAGCTCCTCGGCGACGCCGCCGTGCAGGGCCGCCCGCCAGTTGGCGTCCTCGAAGGCGAGGGCCGCGTCGACCACCAGCGGGCCGTCCTCGATCGACCGGCCCAGCTCGGTCGCCTGCAGGCACCGGGCCTGCGCCGACGACACGTCGCCGGCCCGCATCCGGGCGTCCGCCACCTCCAGCAGCAGCGCGCCCCGGCGCCGGCCGGCGGGGACCAGCGGCAGCACGGCCTCGAGCAGGCGGGCGGCGTCGTCGTAGGCCACGGCGCGCCGGGCCGCGGCCGCCGCCCGCCGGGCGACGTCGACCGCCTCGTCCGCCGCCACGAGGGGTACCGCGGCCAGCAGGTGGAACGCCACCTCGGCCACCGACCGGTCGCCGTCGAGGCGGACCAGCGTGCGGGCCACGTCGCGTGCCAGCGCCCGCCGCTCGGGCGCCGGCAGGTCGTCGACGACGGCCCGCCGGACCAGCGCGTGGAGGAACCGGTGCTCGCCGGGCGCGCTCTCCTGCACGATGCGGGCCCGCACGGCCGGTTCGAGGGCGGCCACGGTGTCGCCGGTCGTCGCCCCGCGCGCCGTGGCGAGCACGTCGGTCCGGAACGTGGTCCCGACGACGGCGGCCAGCCGGACGAGGTCGCCGGTCGTGTCCGGCAGCCGCCCGAGCCGGGCCGCCACCACCTCGCGCACGCCCTCCGGGCTGACCAGGGCGGCGGGCGCCGCGGGGCGGCCCCGGACGCGCCGGGCGGGTGCGGTGCCGGCCTCGACCAGCTGGCGCCACAGCTCGCCGAGCAGGAAGGCGTTCCCCCCGGTCTCGCTCACGAGCAGGTCGACCGCCGCGGCCGGGTCGTCCAGCCGCTCGCGGCCGCCGGCCAGCTCGGCGAAGCGGCGCACCTCGTCCCGGTCCAGGCCGCCGAGCACCAGCCGGGCCACGCCGGGCTGCCGCCGCAGGTCCGGGAGGGCGGCCTTGAGGTCGTCCCCGACCTCGGAGGGGGTCGAGCGGAACGTGGCGACGACGCACAGCCGCTCCAGCCCGGGGCTGCGGACCAGGTGGTCGAGCAGCTCGAGCGTGGGCCGCCGGGCCCAGTGGACGTCGTCGAGCACGAGCAGGACGGGCCGCTCGGCCGCCAGGGCGGCGAGCGTGTCGACCACGGCGCTGAACAGCCGGTAGCGCTCGGTCCCGGGATCGTCGGAACCCTCCCGCGCCGGGTCGGCCGCGACGGCGGCTGCGGCGGCCAGCCGCGGCACGAGCCGCGCCAGCTCCTGCCCGCGGTCACCGACCAACCACTGCCGGCCGTCGGCGTCGAGCCCGGCCATGAGCAGGTCGAGCGCCACCGCGAAGGGTTCGTAGGGCACGGGCGACTGCTCGCTGCACTGGCCGTAGAGGACGGCGGCCCCCCGCTGGTGCACCCACCGGCTCAGCTCGGTGACGAGCCGGGACTTCCCGGTCCCGGCATCGCCCCCGACGAGCACGACCCGCCGCCCACCGCCCGCCGCCCGGTCCCAGGCCTCGACGAGCGACTCCCACGCCGCGGCCCGCCCGACGAAGGGGAACTCGGGCTCCAGTCCGAGGACCGCGGGCAGCGGCAGGCTGGGCGCCGCGGGCCGGTCGGCGGGCCGGGCCAGCTCGACACAGTCCACGACCCCCGCCCGCCCGGTGTGGAGGGGCCCGACGGGCACCCAGGTCAGACCGGCGCGCCCGTCGAGCGGGCTGAGCGCGGCGAGCCCGGCGACGGTCGCGGTCGCCACGATGTGCCCGTCCCCGTTCCGCCGCCCCAGCCGGGCGCGGTCGGCGAGGGCCACGGCGACGTCGCAGGCAGCCCCGGTCCACCCGTCGCCGGCGGGACCGACCTGAACCGCGGCGCGCTCGCCCGCGCCGCGGGCGCCGCTGGCTGCCGTCGTCGACGGGTGCCAGCTCCCCGACCGCCAGCCCCACCGCGGCGCCGCTGCGGGCGGCTCGGGCCGCGGCCCCCAGGGCGGTGCCGACGGACGTGTACGCCCGCGCCACCTGCCCGGGGGCGGCCGCGAGGGGGCGACCCTCCCCACCCAGGTCGTCGGCCGGGGCGTCGAGGGCGACGAGCACGATCGACGCCACGCCCGGCACGCTCACCGCCAGCAGACTAGTCATATCTGATCAGTCAGCCGTCCCGTTTCCCGCCGCGCGGCGGATGGGACAAAGGCCCGTCCTGGTCATGTGGCCCCCGGCCGCCTTACCTACCGTCCTGTCGGACACGACATCCCAGGAGGCGATCCATGACGACCACCGAGCGGGCGACCGAGCTGCTCACCGAGGAGATGCTCGGGCGATTCGACGAGCGGGCGCCGGTCTACGACCGGGAGAACCGCTTCTTCCAGGAGGACTTCGACGAGCTCCGGGCCAGCGGGTACCTGAACGCGGCCCTGCCCACCGAGATGGGTGGCGCCGGACTGACCCTCAGCGAGGTCAACCGCCTGCAGCGCCGGCTCGCGTACCACGCGCCCGCCACCGCCCTGGGCGTCAACATGCACGTGTACTGGGTGGGCCTGGCTGCCGACGTGCGCCGGATGGGCGCCCCCGGGGGCGACTGGATCCTGCGGCAGGCCGCCGACGGGCACATCCTCGCCGCCGGCCACGGCGAGGCCGGCAACGACCTCCCGGTCCTGATGTCGTCGGCCTCGGCGGTGCAGGTCGACGGCGGCTGGGAGATCACGGCCCACAAGATCTTCGGCAGCCTCTCCCCCGTGTGGACCTATCTCGGGCTCCACGCCCTGGACACCAGCGACCCGGCGGCCCCGCAGGTCGTCCACGGGTTCCTGCACCGCGACGCCCCCCGCTACCACATCGAGGACACGTGGGACGTGCTCGGCATGCGGGGCACCGCCTCGCAGGACACGCTGCTCGACCGCGCCTTCATCCCCGACGACGCGATCGTGATGGTCTCGCCCGCCGGCTTCGGCGGCGCCGGACCGTTCCACGTCGCCCTGTTCGCGTGGGCGCTGCTCGGCTTCGCCGGGGTCTACCTGTCGCTGGCCCGGCGGGCGTTCGACGAGGTGGTCGCCGCGCTGCCCCGGCGCAAGTCGGTGGCGCTCACCCGGTCGATGGCGTACCACCCCGAGGTCCAGCACACCGTGGCCGACATGCGCATCGCGCTCGAGGCGGCCGAGGCCCACCTCGACCGGGTGTGCGACGACTGGAGCAACGGCGTCGACCACGGGATGGACTGGCCGGTGAAGATCATCGCCTGCAAGCACGACGTCGTGACCCGGGCGTGGTCGGTCATCGACAACGCCCTCGACGTCAGCGGCGGCTCCGGCATCTTCAAGCGCAGCCGGCTGGAGCAGCTCGTGCGTGACGGCCGCCTCGGCCGCATCCATCCGACCAACTCGATGGTGTCCCACGAGGTGGTGGGCAAGCTGAGCCTCGGCATCAATCCGGACGAGCAGCCCCGCTGGGGCTGAGACACCGGGCGGGAACGCGGGAGGGCCCGGTCGGGCGACCGGGCCCTCTCGAATCGCCTACGAGAGTCCGGATCCGGCGGCCGGGGCACCGCCGTCGACGCAGCCGCGGTAGAAGTCCATCAGGGGGTCGGTGATCCTGGTCTCCCCGGGTGCGCCCACGGCGGCGTTGACCCCCGCGTGGTCGAGCCCGGACGCGACCTGGACCTCGGCCGCGATGCCGGCCCCGCGCAGCGTGGCGGCGAAGGACTGGCTCTGGTCGATGCGCTCGTCGGTGCCCCGGGTCACGATCCTGAACGCCGGGATGCCCTTGCCCGCCGCGACGTTGTGGGGCGGCGAGGCCTGCCGCCACACGGCGGGATCGTCGCCGAAGGCGTTGCGGAACATCGCCTCCTCCGACCCGCCCCGGGCGACCTGGGCCGCGATGTCGTAGGTCGTGTCCAGCGTCGCCGTGCAGCGGATGTCGCCCAGCCCGAGCCCGGCGCCCTCCAGGAACGACCCGTCGGTCGAGGTGAGCGCCACCAGGAACGCCCCCGCCGAGTGGCCGAGCAGCACCGTGGCCCCGGGGTCGAGCCCGTAGTCGCCGGCGTGGTCGTGGAGATGGGCCACCGCCGCGGCGATGTCCTGCTCGGCCGCCGGGTAGACGCCGTTGGTGGGCCCTGCCCCCGGATCGCCCACGAGCCGGTAGTTCAGGCTGGCGAACGCCCACCCCTCGCCGGTGAAGAGGTCGACCTTGTCGGTGATCCTGTTGGCCTTGTCCCCGTAGACGAACGCGCCGCCGTGGACGTAGACGACCAGCGCCGTGGGGCCGCACCCCTCCGGTCGCACCGGCGTGTAGAGGTCCAGCGACTGCAGCGCCGCGCTGGTGCCGGGGCTGCTCGCATACTGCAGGTCCCGGTGCGCCACCGACCCCGAGCTCGTGCACACCACCGGATCGGGCTCGCAGCCACCCCTGATCAGGGCCGCGGCCACGACCACCATCCCGACGAGAACCCGCGGCGTGCCGACCGCGAAACGGCGCATGGGGCCCATCATGGTCCCTGGATGTGAGGACGGTGTGAGGGAACCGTGCCCGCGAAGGTGGCGGTCAGCTGCCGACGTAGGCCGCGAGGTGCTCGCCGGTGAGGGTGGCGCCGGCGGCGACGAGGTCGGCGGGTGTGCCCTCGAAGACGACCCGGCCGCCGTCGTGGCCGGCGCCGGGGCCGAGATCGATGATCCAGTCGGCGTGCGCCATGACCGCCTGGTGGTGCTCGATCACGATGACCGTCTTGCCGGAGTCGACGAGCCGGTCGACGAGGCCGAGCAGCCGCTCGACGTCGGCGAGGTGGAGGCCGGTGGTCGGCTCGTCGAGGACGTAGACGCCGCCCTTCTCGCCCAGGTGGGTGGCCAGCTTGAGCCGCTGCCGCTCGCCGCCGGACAGCGTGGGGAGCGGCTGGCCGAGCTTGAGGTAGCCGAGCCCGACGTCGGCGAGCCGGTCGAGGACCTTGTGGGCGGCCGGCGTGCGCGCCTCGCCGTCGCCGAAGAACTCCTCGGCCTCGACCACCGACATCGCGAGCACCTCGCTGATGTCGCGGCCGCCGAGGTGGTAGTCCAGCACCGACGGCCTGGAACCGCTTCCCCTCGCACTCCTCGCAGGGGGTGGCGACGCCGGCCATCATCGCCAGGTCGGTGTAGATCACGCCGGCGCCGTTGCAGTTGGGGCAGGCGCCCTCGGAGTTGGCGCTGAACAGCCCCGGCTTCACGCCGTTGGCCTTCGCGAACGCCTTGCGGATCGGGTCGAGCAGCCCGGTGTACGTCGCCGGGTTGCTCCGCCGCGAGCCGCGGATCGCGCCCTGGTCGATCGCCACCACGCCGTCCCGCCCCGCCACCGAGCCGTGGATCAGCGAGCTCTTGCCCGAGCCCGCGACCCCGGTGATCACGACCAGCACGCCGAGCGGGATGTCGACGTCGACGTCCTGCAGGTTGTTGGTGCTGGCCCCGCGCACCTCCAGCACCCCCGACGGCGTGCGCACGGACGGCTTCAGGGAGGCGCGGTCGTCCAGGTGCCGCCCGGTGATCGTGTCGCTGGCCCGCAGCCCCTCGACGGTGCCCTCGAACACCACCTCGCCGCCGTCCGAGCCGGCGCCGGGGCCGAGGTCGACGACGTGGTCGGCGATCGCGATCGCTTCCGGCTTGTGCTCCACGACCAGCACGGTGTTGCCCTTGTCGCGCAGCTGCAGCAGCAGCTCGTTCATCCGCTGGATGTCGTGCGGGTGCAGCCCGATGGTCGGCTCGTCGAAGACGTAGGTGACGTCGGTGAGCGAGGACCCGAGGTGGCGGACCATCTTGGTGCGCTGCGCCTCGCCGCCCGAGAGCGTGCCCGACGGCCGGTCGAGGCTGAGGTAGCCCAGCCCGATGTCGACGAACGAGTCGAGGGTCTCCCCCAGCGCCTCCAGCAGCGGCGCCACCGTCGGCTCGTCCAGGCCGCGGACCCACCCGGCGAGGTCGCTGATCTGCATCGCGCAGGCGTCGGCGATGTTGATCCCCTCGATCTTGGAGGACCGGGCCGGCTCGCTGAGCCGGGTGCCGTCGCACTCGGGGCAGGTGGTGAACGTCACCGCCCGCTCCACGAACGCCCGGATGTGCGGCTGCATCGCGTCGACGTCCTTGGACAGGAACGACCGCTGGATCGTCGGGATCAGACCCGCGTACGTCAGGTTGATCCCCTCGACCTTGATCTTGGTCGCCTCCTTGTAGAGCAGATCGTGCAGCTCCTTCTTGGTGTACTTGCTGATCGGCTTGTCCGGGTCGAAGAAGCCGCAGCCGCGGTAGATGCGGCCGTACCAGCCGTCCATGCTCTGGCCGGGGATCGTGAGGGCGCCCTCGTTGAGCGACTTGCTGTCGTCGTACAGCTGGGACAGGTCGAAGTCGGTGACCGAGCCCCGGCCCTCGCAGCGCGGGCACATGCCGCCGGTGCGGGAGAAGGTCGCCCTCACGGTCTTGCTGCCGCCGCGCTCGACCGTGATCGCCCCACTCGCCCGGACCGAGGGGACGTTGAAGGAGTACGCCTGAGGCGACCCGATGTGCGGCTGCCCGAGCCGGCTGAAGACGATGCGCAGCATCGCGTTGGCGTCGGTCGCCGTACCGACCGTGGACCGGGGGTCGGCACCCATCCGCTCCTGGTCGACGAGGATCGCGGTCGTCAGCCCTTCGAGCACGTCGACGTCGGGCCGCGCCAGCGTCGGCATGAACCCCTGCACGAAGGCGCTGTAGGTCTCGTTGATCAGCCGCTGCGACTCGGCGGCGATCGTGCCGAACACCAGCGAGCTCTTGCCCGAGCCGGAGACGCCGGTGAACACCGTCAGCCGGCGCTTCGGGATCTCGATGCTGAGGTCCTTGAGGTTGTTGACGCGCGCGCCCTTGACGCGGATCAGATCGTGGCGGTCGGCCTCGTGCAGTGCGGGCGACTGCGTGTCCGTCCTCGTGGCGGTGCTCATCGTGTCTCTCAGCGCAGCTCCTGGATGCGGACCATGTTGCCGGCGGGATCGCGGACGGCGCAGTCGCGGATCCCGTACGGCTGCTCGGTCGGCTCCTGGACGACCTCGGCGTCGCTGGCCTGCAGCTGCTCGAAGGTGCCGTCGAGGTCCTTGGTGGCCAGGTTGATGCCGGCGTAGGTGCCCTTGGCCATCATCTCGGCGATGGTGCGGCGCTCCTCGTCGGTGATGCCGGGGTCGGCGGCCGGCGGATGCAGGACGATGGACGTGCCGGGCTGGCCGGCGGGGCCGACCGTGATCCAGCGCATCCCCTCGTACCCGACGTCGTTGCGGACCTCGAAGCCGAGGGTGTCGCGATAGAAGGACAGGGCGGCGTCCGGGTCGTCGTGCGGGAGGTAGGCCGAGTGAATGGTGATGTCCATGGCGGTCACGCTACGTGCGGCCCGCGACCGACGCTTCTCGATTCCTGATCGGTCTGGTCACCCGTTTGGCCACGCACGGTGGCATCCCCGCCGTGGCGCGTGCCGCACGACGCCGGTAGGTGCTGGGCGGCATGCCGACCAGCTCCGTGAAGCGGGTGCTGAAGGTGCCCAGCGACGAGCAGCCGACCGTGAAGCAGACGTCGGTGACGCTGAGGTCGCCGCGGCGCAGCAGCGCCATCGCGCGCTCGATGCGCCGCGTCATCAGGTAGCTGTACGGCGACTCGCCGTAGGCGGCCCGGAACTGGCGGCTGAGGTGCCCGGCCGACATGTTCGCGCCGCGGGCCAGCGCCTCGACGTCCAGCGGCTGCGCGTACTCCCGGTCGATGCGGTCGCGGACGCGGCGCAGCGCATGCGAGGTCGCGCAGGTGCTGCGCCGAGGCGGGTGTGCTGGCCACGTGCGAGAGCGTAGGTCGCGCCGGATCGGCCGCCCAACGTCGGCGGTGGGGAACCTACGGTCGCCGGCGCCAGAAGTCGTGGGGGTGGTGGCCCGGCCGGAAGCCGTGCGCTTCGACCATCGCCGCGGCGTCCGTGAAGCCGTGTCCCACCAGTGACGGCTGGTGAGCGTCGCTGCCGAAGGAGACCGCTTCGCCGCCGGCCGCGTACCACCAGCCGACGATCTCGGCCGGCATCGGCAGGCGGGTGTTGACCTCGAGGGCCCGGCCGGTGCCGGCCAGCGCGCGCAGCACGGCCCGGTACTCGTCCTCGAAGGCGGCCGGGTCGAACGTGCCCCTGGCCGCCGGCCAGCCCCGCACCGGGTAGTCGATGTGGGCCAGCACCTCGAACACGTCGCAGGACTCGATCATCCGCAGCGTCTCGCCGAGGTAGGAGCGGACGATCTCGTCGGGCTCGACACCCGCCGGGGCGCTCGCCCAGAACAGGTGGTCGACGAGCCAGGGCCCGTCGTCGAGAGCGAGGGAGTGGAGCGAGCCGAGCACCCGATCGAACTCGCCCGACCGCAACAGCGTCCGGCTCCGGTCCTCGAACCAGTGCGGCTCGCCCAGCTCGACCCCGCTCAGGATGCGGAGATCGGGGTAACGGTCGCGACACCGCTGGACGCAGGCGAAGTACCCGTCGGTGTCGATCGGACGGGGGATCGAACCGACCGTCGGTGCCGACACGCCCCGGCGGCATCAACGACTGCGCCTCGGCCGTCAGGACCCACCGGGTGGCATCGACGTGTTCGGTGAACGCGATCGAGGGCAGACCCAGCTCGAGGGCTCGGGCGCAGGACTGCGTCCATCGAACCCGCCGCGGCGTCCCAGGACCACTCGGTGTGCACGTGGTTGTCCGGCGGCGGCATGGGCGGGACCTCGGTCGTCACGACTCGTCCTGCCCGTCCCGTGGGAGGCACCTGGCGCGGGTGAGCAGGTAGCGGCGTTCGGGGATGCTCGCGGTCCGGCGGGCGGCCCGCTGGTAGGTCGCGTACGCCTCGCGGTGCTCGCCGGCCATCTCGAGGAGGTGGGCGCGCACGGCGTCGAACCGGTGGGCTCCGCTCACCCGGTCGTCCACGGTGAGGGTGGCGAGGAGGTCGAGGCCGGCGCGCGGCCCGTGCACCATCGCCTCGGCGACGGCACGGTTGAGGGTGACGGTCGGGCCGGGGTCCATCCGCTCGAGCAGCCGGTAGAGCGCCAGGATCTGCGGCCAGTCGGTGTCATCGGCCGTCGGTGCCTCGTCGTGCACGGCGGCGATGGCGGCCTGCAGCTGGTA
Source organism: uncultured Acidimicrobiales bacterium (assembly GCA_963759225.1). GTDB lineage: Bacteria > Actinomycetota > Acidimicrobiia > Acidimicrobiales > VFJN01 > ZC4RG19. Next base: position 283,579 of record CAVWYL010000027.1, read on the forward strand.
CGGGCCGAGCGGCTTGCCGGCGAGCGACGCGGTGACGAGGGCGATCCCCTCGGCGATGGCCGGGCGGTCCCAGCGCGTCCGGTCCTGCTCGGCGAGCGGCACGAGGGCGCCGTCGGGGCCGGTGCGGGCGGGACGCCGTGCGTCGACGAGCAGCATGAGCGCGAGCAGGCCGGCGACCTCGCCGTCGTCGGGGACGAGGCGGAGCAGGTCGCGGGCCAGTCGCACGGCCTCGGCGGTGAGGTCGGGCCGCACCAGCGCCGGGCCCGACATCGCGGTGTAGCCCTCGTTGAACAGGAGGTACAGCACCTGGAGCACGACGCGGAGCCGATCGGAGCGCTCCGCGTCGGGTGGCAGGCGGAACGAGGCGCCGCTGTCCCGGATCCGCTGCTTGGCCCGGCTGATGCGCTGGGCCATCGTCGGCTCGGGGACGAGGTAGGCGCGGGCGATCTCGGCGGTGGTCAGACCGGCGACCGCCCGCAGCGTGAGGGCGGCCTGGGCCGACGGCGACAACGCCGGGTGGCAGCAGAGGAACAGCAGCGTCAGCGTGTCGTCCCCGGACGGTGCCGGGTCCGGAGGCGACGTCGGGAGGAGGGCGGCCTCGGTCTGCTCCCGGCGCCGGCGGGCGTCGTCGCTGCGCAGCCGGTTGGCGAGGCGGCGAGCGGCGACGGTGTGCAGCCAGGCCTCTGGGGCTGGACGGGACGCCCCTCGACCGGCCACTGGACCGCGGCGGCGACGAGTGCCTCCTGCACCGCGTCCTCGCACTCGTCGAAGTGCCCGTACCGCCGCACGAGGGCGCCGAGGACCTCCGGCGCGAGGCGCCGGGCGCGCTGGAGGTCGTCGGTCGCCGCTGTCACATCTCCAGGCTCGCTTCGTGCATCAACGGCCGGATCTCGACGCCGACGTAGCGCGCCGCCGGGTTGGCGGCGGCGATCTCGCGGGCGCGGTCGGGGCCGTCGCAGTCCACGATCGTGAAGCTGCCGAGCTGCTCCTTGGCCTCCGCGTAGGGCCCGTCGGTCACCGCCGTGGCGCCGTCGCGGACCCGCACGACCAGGGCGTTGATCGCGTCGGCGACGCCGTAGGCCCCGACGAGCTCACCCGACTCGAGCAGCCGCCGGTTGAGGGCGTCGGTCTCGCGGACGATCTCGTCGAACTCCGCCGGTGCGATCGACGCAGAAGTTCTCCTCGTTGCCGTAGATCAGCAGCATGTACTTCATCGCGGCAACCTAACCGTCGCTGTCGCCGCGGCCGCGGTCGTCCAGCACCAGCGTCCTCGGACCGGTGACCGCGTAGCGCAGGTGCGTGATCTCCGGTGACCCGACGACCCGCAGCGGCGTCAGCTCGATGCCCTCGTCGTCCGCGACGTTCAGGCTGGCGTCGAACAGCCGCTGCCCGTCGCCGAGCACCACCGGCGCGATGTGCAGCTCGAGCTCGTCGAGCAACCCGCGCTGCATCACGTGGCGCACCATCGTGCCGCCACCGGCCACCGCCACGTCCTTGCCGCCCGCGGCCTCCCGGGCCAGCTTCACCGCCTGCTCGACGCCGTCGGTCACGAACGTGAAGGACGTGCCGCCCGCTCGCTCGACCACCTCGTGGGGCCGGTGGGTCACGACGAACACCGGCGCCCGGAACGGCGGGTCGTCGCCCCACGGGATCTCGCCACCCTCGAACATCCGGCGGCCCATCACGTAGGCACCGGCCGCTGCGAACGTCTCCTCGATGATCTCGGAGTCGACCGACTGCTCGCCGCCGGCGAACCCCTGCCGCTCCCGCCACGCCATGGCGTGCCGTCGCCCAGCGGGTGACCCGGAAGAACCCGAGGGCCTCGGGCGATGCCATCCAGCCGGCCACGTCCGTGGCGTCGCCCTTGAACGCCGGCCCGGCGTAGTAGCCGTCGAGGGACAGAGACATCTGCGCGGTCACCTTGGTCATCACGATCTCCTTTCACCGGCGACCCCGGGTGGGTCGCACACCCGGGTAGTCACCGCCGACGACCGATCCTCGACACG
>CAVWYL010000028.1:0-280776 GCA_963759225.1 uncultured Acidimicrobiales bacterium
GCCCTCGCCGTGACTCGAACACGGGGCCTACCGCTTAGGAGGCGGTCGCTCTGTCCACCTGAGCTACGAGGGCGTGCCCTGACCGTAGCGGGAGGGGCGGCTCGTCATTCCAGGTCGCGGAGGGTGACGACGTTCAGCCTGACGTGGTCGATGACCCAGTCTTCGATGCAGCCGCGGAACTGGCGGCGGTTGGTCTCGTCCAGCGACGGGCGGAGGATCGCCCGGAACTGGTTATCGCCCTGGGGGGCGATCTCGCCCACGACGTCCGAGGTGACCTCCAGGCGGCACAGTCTGACCTGGGCGTCCACCAGCTCGGCCAGCGACTGGCTGGGCTCCGGGCCCCGGGAGGACGCCGAGACCACCAGCTCGATCTGCGAGTCGGGGTCGACCCGCTGGTGGGTCGAGAGCGTGGCCTCCCGCAGCGCCAGGACGCCGAGGCCGCCGATCGCCAGGCCGACGATGCCCATGGCGACCGCCACCGGGCGGAACCGGCGGCGCTCTCGCGCGCCGTTGCCGTCGGCCATCAGCCGTGGCCCGCGCGCCGCAGCAGCTTGCGGATCTGGGCGTCGTCCGCGCCCGGCACGTCCTGGGCCAGGACCGTGACGTCGTCCACCAGCAGCCCGCCCCGCGGGTAGCTGATGTTGCCCAGCTCGCGGGACAGGCGCTCCTCGCCCACCGGGGTCGTCGTCGACGACGCCACCCGGTCCACCACCCACGCGATGCCCGACAGCAGTATCCCGCCGCCCACCAGGAACGTGATGAACACGTTCGTGCGGGCGGGCGACTCCTTCAGCCACGCGAACCGGTCCCGGCCCGGGGGCCGGGTGGACTTCAGGATCTCCCGGATCGCCGGGTCGAGCATCGCCCGCTGGTCCTTCTCCAGCCGGGCGAGCCGCCGCAGGATCAGCCCGGTGGCCAGGCCGACCTCCGCGATCAGCACCACCAGCCCGAAGAACAGCGCCCGGTTCCACTCCCAGCGGTTGAGCGAGACCAGCATGTAGGCCCCGGCCGCCACCACCGTGCCGATGCCGGCGAGCCACGCGATCGTCTTCATCGGGTCTGCTCCTGGATCGTCACCTGGCCACTCTCGCCGTCGACCTCCACGATCGCACCCTCCGGCAGGTCCTCCGTCGCCCGGGCGTAGCCGACCACGGTCGGCACCCCCGCCTCGCGGGCCAGGATCGCCAGGTGCGACAGGACCGACCCCGTCTCGGCCACGATCCCCTCGAGCCGGGACAGCATCGGCCCGAGGCCGGGCGTCAGCGTCGTCGTCACCAGCACCGACCCGGCCGGCGGGTCCTCCACGTCGTAGGTGACCGGGCCCGAGCTCACGCCGCCGCCGGCACCGGTGCCGCCGCCCACCTCGGACGCGCACTGCGCCCGGATGGGGCGCCCGATGTCCGACACCTGGAACCACGCCGGCAGCGGGGCGCCGAAGTCGTGCTCGTGCGTCGCCACCAGCTTGGGCACCACGACGGCCCGGTTCGTGGCCACCGCCTCGATGTGCTCCAGCGACATGTGCCGGATCAGCCCCGGCTCGGTCAGGTCGCCGCTGGCCGCCAGCCGCTCCCCCAGCGCCCACGCCGACCGGCCCGACAGCTCGTGCATCCACCGCACCCGCAGCCGCAGCGCCTCCCGCAGGATGCCGTTGTCGTTGCCGCTGTCGTGGTCCGGGCCCAGGTTGATGGCGGTCGCCTCCGCCGGCATCTGCGGCCGGGGCGCCACCTTCGGCGCCACCAGCGCCAGCACGATCGGGCTGCGGTTGAGGATCTCGTCGTCGGAGAGCCCGTCCTCCCGGGCCTCGACCAGGACCCGCAGCGCCACCGACGCCCCGGTCATGCGGTTGCCGCCCGTGTCGGTCAGCATCCCCATCAGGATCTCGTGGGCGTGCAGCGCCCGCAGGATCGTGCGGCCGCGGTGCAGCAGCGCGATCAGCTGCCGGCTGGTCAGCTCCGGCAGCGCGGGAACGGCCTCCAGGTCGGCGTCGACCCGGTCGAGCAGGTTCTCGGCGAGGCTCGGCAGCGCCGCCCGCAGCCGGCCGACCCGCCAGGCGCCCCGCAGCCGCCCGGCGGCCGGGATCGGGTTGAGCTTGCGGCCGAGCGAGCGCGGCGGCTGGATCTCCCCCGCCAGCCGCAGGTCGATGGCGACGTGCCCGTCGATGGCCACGACCACCTCGCTGGCCTCCAGATCCTTGCGGGACGCGGAGCCCGACAGCCGCACCGCCTCCTCGACCGCCTCCCGCAGCGGCGGGACCCACAGGTCCCGCTCCAGCTCGGTCAGCGGCTCGGGGAACGTCTCCGCCACCGGGCCCGGCCCGTAGATCGGCCCCCGGGGCACGCCCCGGACCTCGGTCGTCACCGGCCGGGACTGCAGCAGCCACAGCGTCTCGTCCCGCCCGATGGCCCACTCGACGTCCTGCGGGCCGCCGAAGGTCCGGTCCACCGACGCCGACAGCGCCGCCAGCGCCCGCAGCCGGGCGCGGGACAGCGTCGGGCCGTCGTTGGGTGCGAACTCGATGACGTTGCCGGCGGGGTCGAGCAGGTAGCGGCACCCCTCGACCTCGCCGCTCACCAGCGGTTCCGGGCCACCCCGCACCGCGGACACGACCCGGCGGTCGGACCGGCCGGACACGGGGTCGACGCCGAACAGGACGCCGCCGACGTCGGGCTCGAGCAGGGGCTGGACCAGCACCGCGATGGGATCGCCGGCCGCCCCTGCGGCCTCCCGGGAGTCGAGCACCTGCTGCACGGCGGCGGTGAACGCGTCGAGGCCGTGGATGCCGATGACCGACGTGAACTGCCCCGCCATCGACGACTCGGCCGTGTCCTCGACGACCGACGAGCTGCGGGCGACCAGGTCGCGCCGGTCGCCCCCGGCCCGCTCGAACGCCTCCCGCACCGCCGGGTGGCCCTCCACCGCGGCGCCGCCGTCGACCGCGTCGCAGAAGGCGGTGGTGAGGACGATCCCGCCCATCGTGCGCAGGCCCGCGGTCTCGGCCCGTGCGAGTGCGGCCGCCTTGCCACCGGCGAGCGCGACGTCGGTGGCGGCCGCATCGCCGAGGTCCAGGACGAGCGGGCCCGGGGCGGCGGCTCCCTCCGGGGAGGCGGCGTCGGTCTCGGCACGTGTCACCCCGGCATACAACGCCTTAACAGGACGTGCTGTCAACGCGACCCGAACGCCATGTGACCACCGACATAGCCGCCGACGGTGGCCGCGCCCATGCCGGCGAGGGCCAGCACCACGGCCCGCCCGTGCCGCCCCCGCAGCCGGGCCGCCAGGGACAGCGAGTACAGCGCGAGGCCGGCGGCGTTGGCTCCCACATGCACGACACCGACCCGGCGGGTCCCCTGGTCGGCCTCCAGCCAGTCGGCGAGCCCGGCCGCCGCGGTGGGGAGCGCCGCCAGGTTGCCGGCCGCCAGCAGGGTGGTGGCCGCCGCGCCGCGACGACCGGCCGCCCACCAGGTCGAGGAACGACGCGCTGGTCCAGAACCCGATCGGTATGTCGGTCAGCGCCGGGTGCAGGGGGTGACCCAGCCACCGGCCCCGGAGCACGTCCCGGACGCGGGCCCGGCGGCAGCACGGCCTCGCCCGACCTGGGACAACGCGTCGACCGGGCCGTCGAGGGTCTCGTTCCCCTCCAGCCGGTCCACGGTCTCGGTCAGGCCCGGCGGCGGCCGCTCGATGGCTGTGTCCATGGCCCAGTCCTTCCCCGGCTCAGGGCGGGGCGAGACGGTCCCGCACCACCTTCCCCATGGCGTTGCGGGGCAACGCGTCCACGGCGTGGACCAGGCGCGGCCGCTTGTAGGGCGCCAGCCGCTCGGCCGCCCACGCCAGGACCGCGGCCGCGTCGAACCCCGGGCCGGGCTCGACGTAGGCGGTCACCACCTCGCCCCACTCCGGCGACGGCGTGCCCACCACGGCCACGTCGCCGACGCCGGGATGGGCGCGCAGCACGTCCTCGATCTCCCGGGGGTAGACGTTGTAGCCGCCGGTGATGATGAGCTCCTTGGCCCGGCCGACGATCGCGAGGTAGCCGGCGTCGTCCCAGGCCCCGACGTCGCCGGTGCGGAACCAGCCGTCCTCGGTGAACACGGCGGCGGTGGCGTCGGGCCGCCGCCAGTAGCCGGCGAACACGTTGGGCCCCCGCACGAGGATCTCGTCGCTCGCCGGGTCGAGCCGCACGTCCACGCCCGGCAGCGGGAGGCCCACGGTCCCGGGCCGGCGCTCGCCGTCGACCGGGTTGGACACGAGCATCACCGTCTCGGTCATGCCGTAGCGCTCGAGCACCGCGTGCCCGGTCCGCTCGGCGATGCGGGCGTGGAGGTCGGCGGCCAGCGGGGCCGACCCGGACACGCACAGCCGCAGCCGGCGCAGCGGCCCGAGGTCGGGCGCGGCGGCCAGCCGGGCGTACATCGTCGGGCACCCCGAAGAACAGCGTCGCCCCCAGTCCGGGGTCGGCGGCGGCCGCCAGCACGTCGTCGACGTCGAAGCGGGGCAACAGGACGGCCCGGGCCCCCGCCAGCAGGGTGCCGTGCAGGCCGACGCCCAGCCCGTGCATGTGGAACAGCGGCAGGCACAGGATCAGGCAGTCGTCCTCGGACCAGCGCCACGCCAGCCGCAGGCGCCTCGGCGCTGGCCAGCAGGTTGCCGTGCGACAGCAGCGCCCCCTTGGGCGTGCCGGTGGTGCCCGACGTGTACGGCAGCAGCGCGGGATCGCCGGGCCCGGCGGCGTCGAGCGGCGGCGGCGGGCCGTCGGGCAGGTCGACGTCGGTGCCGACGACCACCGGGAGGTCGAGCGCGGCGGCCGCGGCCCGCAGGTCCGGGTCGCCGAGCACCGCGGCCCGGGGCTCGGCATCGGCGGCGATGACGGCCAGCTCGCGGGGCGTGTACGCGGCGTTGACGGGGACGACGACGTACCCCGCCCGCAGCGCGGCGCAGTGGGCGACCACCAGGTCGACCGAGCCCGAGGCCGGACACCAGCACCCGGTCGCCCGGGGACCAGGCCCGCGGCCGCCAGCCGGCCGGCGACCGCCGCCGTGCGGGCCAGGAGGTCGGCGCCCGTGGCCCAGGTGCCGTCCGGGTCCCGCACCACCGGGCGGTCGGGGTGCGCCCGCCAGCGGGCGGCCCACGCCGCGGGCAGGCTGCCGGCCGCCGTCAGGTCCAGCGCCCCGGGATCGACGCCGGGCGGCAGGTGGGCGGCCCAGGCGGGCGCGGGGGCGGGCGTCACGCCGCCGAGGCTAGGGCCGGCCGTTCGGGCCGCGGAATCCGGGCGGGACCGGGCACACTGCCGCCCATGGAGGCCGACGAGGCGCGGGTGTCACCGCTGGAGCTGTTCTTCGACCTGGTCTTCGTGTTCGCGTTCACCCAGATCACCGGGGCGCTGACCGACGACCACACCGCGGCCGGCATCGCCCGGGCCGTGCTGGTGTTCGCGGTGCTGTGGTGGGCGTGGGGCGCCTACGCGTGGCTGACCAACGCCGTGCACACGTCCGAGACCGGGCCCCGCCTCGTCGTGCTCGGCTCGATGGCCGCCATGCTCGTCACCGCCCTCGCCGTGCCCACCGCGTGGGACGGGGGCGGCGTGGCCTTCGCCCTCGGCTACCTCGTCGTGATGGTCCTGCACGGCGTGCTGTTCGCGCTGGCGGGCGAGAACCCCGAGACGACCCGGGCCGCCATCGTCCGCCTGATGCCCACGAACCTGGCCGCGGCGCTCGTGCTCGTCGCGGCCGGCCTGGCCGACGGCACCGCCCGGTCCGCCCTCTGGGTGGTGGCCGTGGCCGTGACCTACGCCGGCCCCTACGTGACCGGCGTGGCCGGGTTCACCGTCCACCCCGGCCACTTCGCCGAGCGCCACGGGCTCATCGTCATCATCGCCCTCGGCGAGTCGGTCGTGGCCATCGGCGCCGGGGGCGACGACATCGCGGTCGACTGGGGCCTGGCCGGCACCGCGCTCGTCGTCATGGCGCTGATCGTCGGCCTGTGGTGGGCCTACTTCGCCCGGGAGGCCGAGGCCGACGAGGCGGCCCTCACGGCCGCCGAGGGCGTCGACCGGGCCCGGCTCGCCCGCGACGTCTACAGCTACCTGCACATCCCCCTGGTGCTGGGCGTCGTGTTCGCGGCCGTGGGCATCCACGAGGCGCTGGTCCACCCGGACGAGCCGCTCGATCCGGTGTTCGCGGGCGCGTTCGCCGGGGGGACCGCGCTGTACCTCGGCGGGCTGGCCGCCATCCGCGTGCGGCGGGGCGCCCGGCCCGGGGCCGCCAACCTGGCGGCGCTGGCCGTCGCCGCCGCGCTGGTCCCGCTCGGAGCACGAGCTCGACGCCCTCGTCACCGCGGCCGTGCTCGCCGCCGCGGTCCTGGTCGTGGGGTACGCCGAGCGGCCACGCAGCGGGGTGCTTGAATCGTCGGCGTGACCATCGACGCCCACGCCGTGACCGCCCACGTCGACAAGACCTGGGACGACGAGATCGTCCCGGTGCTGCACGACTACATCCGCATCCCCAACGTCTCGGTGGCCTACGACGCCGGGTGGGCGGAGACGGGGCACATGGCCCGGGCCACCGAGCTGCTGCGCCAGTGGTCCGAGTCCCATGCCGCCGGGTGGGCGGGCGCCACGGTCGAGGTGCAGGAGATCCCGGGCCGGACCCCGCTGCTCGTGATCGACGTGCCGCCCGCCGGCGGCGGCCGGGCCGACGACACGGTCCTGCTGTACGGCCACCTGGACAAGCAGCCGCCGTTCTCCGGCTGGCGCGACGGCCTCGGGCCCTGGGAGCCGGTCGTCGAGGGCGACCGGCTGTACGGCCGCGGCGGGGCCGACGACGGCTACGCCACGTTCGCCGCCCTCACGGCGATCGACGCCGTGCGGGCCGCCGGCGGGTCGCACAGCCGCTGCCTCGTCCTCATCGAGGCGTCGGAGGAGTCCGGCAGCCCCGACCTGCCCGCCCACCTCGACGCCCTCGGCGACCGGCTGGGCACGCCGTCGCTGGTGGTGGCGCTCGACTCGTGGTGCGGCGACTGGGACCGGCTGTGGACCACGACGTCGCTGCGGGGCCTGCTCGACATGGTCGTCGAGGTCCGGGTGCTGGACGAGGGCATCCACTCGGGCTCGGCCGGCGGGGTCGTGCCCTCCAGCTTCCGGGTGCTGCGCCAGCTGCTCAGCCGCATCGAGGACGAGCGCACCGGCGCCCTGCTGCCCCGCGAGCTGCACGCCGACGTCCCCACCGAGCGGCTGCGGCAGATCGCCGCCACCGCCCCCGACCTCGACGGCTTCATCGCCGGCTTCCCGTTCCACGGCGACACCCACCCGGTGCGGCCCAGCACCGAGCAGCTCCTCGTCGCCCGCACGTGGGAGCCGGCGCTCGAGGTGGTCGGCATCGGCGGGGCGCCGACCCCCGAGCGCGCCGGCAACGTCCTGCGCCCCACCACCCGGGTCAAGCTGTCGGTGCGGGTGCCGCCCACCGCCGACGCCGCCGCGGCGGCCGACGCCGTCGAGGCGCCGGCTCACCGACGATCCGCCCTACGGCGCCACCGTGACCGTGACCCGGGGCGCGGCCGAGCCCGGCTGGCACGCCCCGCCGGAGGCCCGCTGGCTCGCCCGCGCCCTGGACCGCGCCTCGCACGCCGCCTTCGGGCAGCCGCCCCGGGCGCTGGGCGAGGGGGGCACGATCCCGTTCCTCGGCATGCTCGGCGCCCGCTTCCCCGAGGCCCAGTTCGTGGTCACCGGCGTGCTGGGACCGGAGTCCAACGCGCACGGGCCGAACGAGTTCCTCCACCTGCCGACGGCACGTAAGGTGACGGCCGCCGTGGCCCACGTGCTGGACGCTCACACCGAATCGTGAGCATCCTCCCAGGTTGAGCGGCTGTACTGCGGGTATGGGAGGTACCGCAGTGCTCGTCGTCGACGACGACGAGTTCATCCGTGACCTGGTGTCGAGCGCGCTGCGCATCGCGGGGTTCGCCACCGCGACCGCGTCCGGCGGGCCTGGAGGCGCTGGGCGGCGGTGGAGCGCGACCAGCCCGACCTCATCGTCCTCGACGTCGGGCTCCCGGGGGTCGACGGCTTCGAGGTGTGCCGGCGGCTGCGCCACACGGGCGACCAGACCCCGGTGATCTTCCTCACCGCCCGGGACGCGGCCGAGGACCGGGTCAGCGGCTTCACCCGGGGCGGCGACGACTACGTCACCAAGCCGTTCAGCCTGGAGGAGCTGGTGGCCCGGGTGCGGGCGGTGCTGCGCCGCACCCAGGGGACCCCGGCGCCCGGCACCCCGGGGCCCGCCGGCGCCGACCCGAGCCGCCACCGCTACGACGACCTCGAGCTGGACGAGGACACCATGCGCGTCGCCCGGGGCGCGCGGGCCATCCAGCTCTCCCCCACCGAGTTCAAGGTGCTCCGCTACCTGATGCTCAACCGTGAGCGGGTGGTGTCCAAGGCGCAGATCCTGGACCACGTGTGGGACTACGACTTCGCCGGCAAGTCCGGCGTCGTCGAGAACTACATCTCCTACCTGCGCAAGAAGGTCGACGCGGACGAGCCCGCCCTCATCCACACCGTCCGGGGCTTCGGCTACGTGCTGCGTCGGGATCCATGATCCGTCGCCGGCTCACGGCCGTGGTGGTGGCGCTGGTCGCCGTGCTCGGCGGCCTCGCCGTGATCGCCGCCGTCCACACGCTGGAGGACCGGCTGGTCGACGACATCGACCAGCAGCTCGCGGCGGTGCCCGAGGCCATCGACCGGGCCTCGGGCGAGGAGCTGCGGCGGCAGCTCGCCCCCGGGCTGGAGGACGGCCGGCGGGTGGCGGTCGTCCGCGTGGGGCCCGACGGCGCCATCGTGACCAGCGTGCCGTCCGGCGCCCCGGAGGCGCCCGACCCGCTGCCCGACGTGACCGGCCTGACCGCACCGCAGGGACCCTTCACCCTCTCGGGCCAGGACGGGGGCCCCCGCTACCGGGCGGTGACCTCGACGCTGCCCAACGGGGGCGTGCTGGTGACCGGCATCTCGATGGCCGACGTGGACGCGGCCGTGACCGACGCCCGCCAGGTGCTCTTCGGGGTCGGCCTCATCGCCCTGGCGGTGATCGCGCTTGGCGGCGTGGCTGGCCATCCGGCTCGGGCTGCGACCCCTCGACCGCATGGTGGACACGGCCACCCGCATCGCCGAGGGCCACATCACCGAGCGGGTCCCCGTCCAGTCGCCCACCAGCGAGATCGGCCAGCTCGGCACGGCGCTCAACCGGATGCTCGACCGCATCGGCGACGCCCTCGACGCCCGCACGTCGTCGGAGCAGCGGATGCGGCGGTTCGTGGCCGACGCCTCCCACGAGCTGCGGACCCCGCTCACGGCGATCCGCGGCTACGCCGAGCTGTCGGGCCGGTCCGATGACCCGGCCCAGCAGGAGGAGGCCATGACCCGGGTCGAGCAGGCCGCCGTCCGCATGGCGGGCCTGGTCGACGACCTGGTGCTGCTGGCCCGGCTGGACCAGGGACGGCCGCTCGACATCGAGACCGGTCGACCTGTCCATCGTCGTGATGGACGCGGTGGCCGACGCCCGGGCGGTGGAGCCGGGCCGGGACATCGAGGTGATCGCCCCGGTCGTGGGCACCACCGTCCGCGGGGACCGGGCCCGGCTGCGCCAGGTGGTCGACAACCTGCTCGGCAACGTGCGCGAGCACACGCCCCTCCACACCCGGGTCGGGGTCACCGTCGTCGCCCGGCGTGACGGCGTGATGCTCGCCGTGCGCGACGACGGGCCCGGCATGGACGCCGACGACGCCGCCCGGGCGTTCGACCGCTTCTGGCAGGCGCCGGCCACCGAATCGCACCCGCGGCGGGGCACCGGGCTCGGGCTGGCCATCGTGGCCGACCTCGTGCACGCCCACGGGGGCCGGATCGACCTGGAGACATCCCCAGGAATGGGGGCGTGCGTGACGATCTGGCTGCCGCTGGACGTCCCGGCCCCAGATTCCCAGGTTTCTCCCAGCCAACCGTGAGGCCACCCCGAGATCCCGCAGCGAGAGTGGGCCTTGTTACGGAGAGTCGTCGGGGGAGGCGAGAGTGAAGCTCGGAGGGCCTGTGGCGGGCGCTGCGCTTCTCCTCGCCACCCTCGGGGGCGCCTCGGCCGGCGCGCTGCTGCTCGGCACGGCGGGAGCCGATCCCAGCGTGCCGGACGAGGTGACCACCACGGCGGCGGCGAGCACAGGGCGCTGCGGTCCGGTGCTCGCCGCTGTCGTTCACGCCGTCGGCGTCCCGGCCGACGAGCTGCGCGCCGAGCTGGCGTCGGGGGCCACGCTGGCCCAGATCGCCGAGGCCAACGGCGTCGACACCCAGGTGGTGGTCGACGCACTGGTCGCCGGCGGCAACACGAGGATCGACACCCAGCTGGCCGACGGACGGCTGACCGAGGCGCAGGCGGAGCGGCGGCGGGCGACGCTCCCCGACCGGGCGGCCGAGTACGTCGCGGCCCCCGTCGAGCGGGACCGCACCCCACGCATCGTCGGCGGAGGCCGGCGGGGCGCCATCAGGCTGGCGGCCGACGCCATCGGCGTGCCGCGCCGGGAGCTGCGGGCCGAGCTCGAGGCCGGCCGCACGCTGGCCGAAGTGGCCGCCGACCACGGCGTCGACCCCGAGGCCGTCGTGGACGCCATCCTGAGCCGGACCCGAGCCCGGGTCACGACGCTGGTCAACGGCGGAAACGGGCAGACGACCTGCTGATCGGGCCGGATCGCCGGCGCCGTGTTCTCCCCCCACGGCGCCGGAATCCGGCGGCCCGCAGGCCGAGCGGCCCGTGGCGGTAGAACGAACGCCGGCCCTTGCGGGCCGGCGTGTGGTGAGCGCTGCGGGTCCGCCCCAACGGCAGGTGCGGCCGCTACGCTCGGGGGTGCATACGGAAGGCCCCGAGCGTCAGACTGGAGCTAGCCAGTCCGCTGCTCGGGGCCAACCTTTTGGCGGGCAACTCCGGTACCTTCGCCAGCGGCGCCCGCCGGCTCCGGTACCCACCACCCCAAGGGCGAACCCCCGAGGTGGCCCAGAGGTCTGTCAGTGGTTTTGACGCCACATCAGACGCTCCATCGGCTACCTACCGTTTCCCCCAGACTGCCGGTCTCCTCAGACCGGAAACTTCGAGGCGAACCCCGTCGCTCCTGTCGTCGGCCCGTGCTGCCGTGGTGGAATGGACGCATCTTGCAAGCCGCGAAACCCCACGTCAAGGGCTATTTCGCAATACACAGGGTCGTCCCCAGACATTCCTTGTTCATCCCCAGGACCGCCCGCGTTCCTCACAGGGAGTTCACAAGTCCGCCCACAGGCGGGGCCCGAATCAGGCGAAGGTGAACTCGCGGTGGAAGAGGTCGAGCACGGCCTCGTCGCCGAACCGCTGGACCTCCCCGATCGGGGGTCGCTGGTAGAGCAGCATCTCCAGATCGCTCACCGCGCCGCGCAGCGCCAGGTCGCCCTTGGCGTGCGCCCGGTCGACCCGCACGCCCCCGGGCTCGAACGTGAGCAGCCACTCGGCCGCGTCGTGGTCGGTGCCGTGCAGGTGCAGCGTCTGGCCCCGGCGGTCGCCGGCCTGCCGCCCGGCCGCGGTGCGGGCGGCGCCCTCGGACATGAGGACGAAGATCTCCTCGATCCCGTCGGCCGCCAGGGCCGGTGCCACGGGATCGACCGCCGTCCCCGCCCCCAGCTGGGCGTCGACCCGGTGCACGGCCAGCTCGTGGCTCGCCCGCCGGGCCACGAACGCGGCGGTGTGGTCGGTCGGGTGCCAGGTCCACACCTCCAGGTCGGGACGGAGCCGACCGCAGACCGGCCACGAGGTGCGCGGCCCAGGTCGCCAACCAGGCGCCGCGGCCGTCGCCGCCGGGGTCCGTGGAGAAGTCCGGCTTGGGGCGCCCGGCCCCCTCGCACAGCACGTGGGTCCAGAACGAGCAGAACTCGCCCACGTGCACGGCCAGCGCGTCGAGCGTGTAGTCGGGGCACGTGGGCACGATGGCGGCCGGGTCGCCGACGGCCACGGCCACGCCGAGCGCGGCGGCCTCCTGCGCGACGGCGTCGATCCTGTCTGCGTAGTCCACCCGGACACGCTAGTGGGGCGCCGCCTCAGGCCGTGAAGGCCACCGCACAGGTGCCGTTGTACAGGTCCTCGGTGCGCAGCCCGCAGGTGGCGCCGTAGGCCTCGTACACCGATCCGAACGTCGAGTCCCCGTACAGGAAGTCGCAGGCGATCATGTCGCCGCCGCTGCAGGCCAGCACCTCGTCGGAGTAGGCCTCCACGAACGCGACGCTGCAGGTGTCCTCGGAACGGCAGCATGACCCGGGCGCCGCAGGTGTTGCCGAAGGCCTCGTACCCCGAGCCCAGCGGCGAGGTCGGTGTACAGGACGTCGCAGGCGGTCAGGTCACCGGCCAGGCAGCCGTCGGACAGCTCGTCGAGGGCCTGGTCGTCGCCGTAGGAGTCGGGCAGCTCGTCGACGACCACGGGCACGGTGTCCAGCGTGACGTCGGGCCCGCTCGTGGGCGGCCCGTCGTGCCGGGTCCGTCGACGGTGTCGGTCGTGGTGGACGAGACCGGGGGCGGGTCGTCGTCGTCCCCGCCGCCGAGGGCGACCGCGGCACCGGCGGCACCCGCGACCACGAGGACGCCGGCGGCCACCAGCGCCGCCACCTTGCCGGCCGACGATCGCCGGGGCGGGGGCGGGGGCTCGGCCATGGGCGGTGCGCCCTGGGGCGGCACCGGCCCGGGCGGCCACCACCGGCCGGGGGCGGCGGGGGCGGCGGCGCGGCGCCGCGACCTCCGCCAGATCGGTGTCGTGCGGGTCGGCGCCGGCCACCGGTGAGCGTGCCGGGCGAGCTCGGCGTCGACATCGTCGGCCACGGCCGCGAACACGTCCGACCGGCGCCGCAGGCGGCGCAGCAGCGTGACCGCGGCGGCGACGTCCTCGGCCCGCGACAGCCGCTCCCGCAGGGCGCCGAGCAGGTCGCGCTGCTCGGACAGGCTCAGCTCCTCCCGCTCGAGCGCGGACGCCAGCTCGTCCATGTACGAGATGGGGACGGGGGGCGGCACCGGCAGCGGCGAGGGCAGCGGCCGGGCCGCGGGCAGGTTGACCATGGCCCGGGCGATCTGCAGGGCAGCGTCGCCGTCGATGTGCTGGAGGCGGGACAGCGAGCGCGGCAGCACGGCGTCGGGGATCGCCGGCCCCGCCGTCACCGGCAGGATGGTGCGGTCGGTGGCCACCGCGTAGTCCAGCTCGGCCCGGCACGCCCGCGACTGCAGCCCCTCCTCGCACACCAGGAACACGAAGCAGTCGCACGACCGGATCCGGTCGAGGATCGTGTCCCACCACTCCTGCCCGCCGCTCAGCGCCCGGTCCAGCCACACGTCCTGGCCCAGATCCTCGAAGTGGCCCGCGATCCGTGTGACATCCGCGGCCCGGGCGCGCGGGTAGCTACAGAACACCGAGATCGAGCTCATGCCGCGCCTCTTTCGTCCGCCATGCCCGACAGAG
This sequence comes from uncultured Acidimicrobiales bacterium, assembly GCA_963759225.1. Classification (GTDB taxonomy): domain Bacteria; phylum Actinomycetota; class Acidimicrobiia; order Acidimicrobiales; family VFJN01; genus ZC4RG19. Next base: position 13,492 of record CAVWYL010000028.1, read on the forward strand.
CCCGCAGGCGGGGGGCGTGATACAGGTCCGCCGGCGGCCGCACTAGGTTGCGGGGCATGGCTGGAGGAGGTCATGGAACGAGGGCCGTGGTGGCAGCGCTGCTGGCCAACGCCGGCATCGCCGTCGCCAAGTTCGTCGGCTTCCTGCTGACCGGGGCCGCCTCGATGCTGGCCGAGGCCGTCCACTCGGTGGCCGACTCGGGCAACCAGGCCCTGCTGCTGCTGGGCGGCCGGCGGGCCCGGCGCTCCCCCACCGAGGACCACCCGTTCGGCTACGGGCGGGAGCGCTACTTCTGGTCGTTCGTGGTGGCGCTGATCCTGTTCAGCGTGGGCGGCATGTTCGCCACCTTCGAGGGCATCGAGAAGATCCGCCATCCGCACGAGCTCGAGTCGATCACGATCGCCATCGTCATCCTGCTGTTCGCGATCGTGCTGGAGGTGCTGTCGTTCCGCACCGCCGTGATCGAGTCGGCGGCCGTGAAGGACCCGCAGCAGTCGTGGTGGGGGTTCATCCGGCGCACCAAGCAGCCCGAGCTGCCCGTCGTGCTGCTGGAGGACCTCGGCGCGTTGATCGGCCTCGTGATCGCGCTCAGCGCCATCACCGTGTCGCACATCACGGGCGATCCGGTGTGGGACGGCATCGGCACGCTGTTGATCGGCCTGCTGCTCATCTCGATCGCCATCGTGCTGGCCATCGAGATGAAGGGCCTGCTGATCGGCGAGTCGGCCACGCTGACGGACCAGCAGAAGATCGCGGCGGCGATCGAGATCGAGCCCAGCGTGCAGCGGCTGATCCACATGCGCACGCAGCACATCGGGCCGGACGAGCTGCTCGTGGGGGCGAAGATCGAGCTGATCGATGGGCTCTCGGTGCCCGAGGTCGTCGAGGTGGTGAACCGGGTGGAGACGAGCGTGCGGCGGGCCGTGCCCACGGCCCGGGTCATGTACCTGGAGCCGGACATCTTCCGCACCCACGTCCCGCGGGAGGCCACCGAACCGGCCCACCTCGTCGGTGCCCAGCCCGACGCGGTCGAGGCGGCCGAGGTCGAGCCCGAGCCCGCGGGCGCCGAACCCACCGGAGCCGAGCCCGCCGAGCCCACCGGGTCCGGCGCCACGGGCGAGGGCGAGCCCGGGGCGGAAGCCACGTCCGAGCGGGCGCCCGCGCCGCGGCAGAGCTGACCGTGGCCGACCCGCCGGCATCCAGCGCCCGCGACGTCGGCAGGGCCCAGCTGGAGCGGCTCGGGCGGGTCATCCGGGAGCAGCGCACCCACGCCGAGATGTCGCTGCGCGACCTCGCGGCCCGCACGAACGTGTCCAACCCCTACCTGTCCCAGCTCGAGCGGGGCCTGCACGAGCCGTCGGTGCGCGTGCTGAAGGCCATCGCCCACGCGCTGAACATGTCGGCCGAGGCGCTCATGGTCCAGGCCGGCCTGCTCGACGCCCCCGACGACGAGCGCGCCGTGCCGTCGGTCGCCGAGGCCGTGCGGGCCGATCCCCGGCTCACCGACGACCAGAAGGTCGCCCTCCTCGCCGTGTACCGCAGCTACCTCGACGCCGGCAACGCCTGAGGAGCCGAGCGGATAGGGCGCCCGCACAGCCCAAGAGTCCGCGATTTGGGGTGCAGGCACCAGCTCAACAGCGAGGCTCCCCGGCAAGTACAGCATCGCAACACAGGGAGGCGTGACCTATCCGCGCGGGTCCTGAGCACGCGACGAGCCGCCCGGCCGAGGGGGGTGCCGGGCGGCTCGTGCGCTCTGTGAGAGCGGGACGCGGTGCGTCAGGCGGCGGCCTTGGTGGCCTTCGTCGCCTTCGGGGCCTTGGTCGGGGCGCCCACCAGCGGGGACACGGCCTCGACGACGGCCTTGACGATGTCGTGCTGGGCGGCCAGCAGGGCGGTCACGAACTCGTACTGCGAGTCGACCACCTCGGTCGGCCGGGGGAGGCTCGACGGGTAGGTGAACTTGGGGAGGCGCTCGTCGGCCAGGGCGACGCCCTTGCGGACGTACTCGACGATGGGCTGCTCGAGGTCGCGCACGGCGTCGACGACCCGGCCCTCGGCCTCGGTGACGGTGGTGAGGAAAGTCATGCGCTAACTATACCTAGCAACTGCAAACTAAACCACGTGACATCCGCCACGGGCCAGAAATCCGACTGGTCGGGTCGCCTTTTCCGCCACCCGCTCGCTAGGCTCGCCCGCGGGCGCTCGACCTGCATCTTCTTCCGTTTACCCGGGCGACCCTGGAGGCAGACACATGGCGATCCGACTTGGCGACGATGCTCCGAACTTCACCGCCGAGACGACCGAGGGCACCGTCGACTTCTACGACTGGAAGGGCGACAGCTGGGCCGTCCTCTTCTCCCACCCCAAGGACTTCACCCCGGTGTGCACCACCGAGCTCGGCCGGGTCGCGGCGCTCAAGCCCGAGTTCGACAAGCGTGACGTCAAGGTGATCGGCCTGTCGGTGAACGGCCTGTCCGACCACGAGGGCTGGAGCAAGGACATCGAGGACGTCACCGGCTCCGCCCTGAACTACCCCCTCATCGCCGACCCGGACAAGAAGGTCTCCGACCTCTACGACATGATCCACCCCGGCGCCAGCGACACGGTCACCGTGCGCTCGGTCTTCGTGGTCGGCCCCGACAACAAGGTCAAGCTCACCCTGACCTACCCGCAGTCGACCGGCCGCAACTTCGACGAGCTGCTGCGGGTCATCGACTCCCTGCAGCTCACGGCCAAGCACAAGGTGTCGACGCCGGCCGACTGGCAGCAGGGCGAGGACGTCATCATCATCCCGGCCGTGTCCGACGACGAGGCCAAGGAGCGCTTCCCCGAGGGCTGGGAGACGAAGAAGCCCTACCTGCGCCTGGTGAAGCAGCCCCGCTGACCCCCGGTCAACCCTCGATCCCACAGAGAGGCGCCCGCCGGTGACGGCGGGCGCCCGCGCGCCCGGGAGCAGTTATCTTTCGCCCCGTGAGGGCGCTACCGCCAGCACGGTCAATAGCCCACCGGGCCATCGCGGCGGGCACCGTGCACGCCACCAAGGTCTACGGCCAGGGCGATACGGCCGTCACCGCCCTCGACGACGTCACGGTCGGGTTCCCGGCCGCCCGGTTCACGGCCATCATGGGCCCCTCCGGCTCGGGCAAGTCGACGCTGATGCACTGCACCGCCGGCCTCGACTCCCTCACCGAGGGCAAGGCGTTCATCGAGGACACCGACCTCTCGACGCTGTCCGAGCGGGCGCTCACCCGGCTGCGCCGTGACCGGGTCGGGTTCGTCTTCCAGGCCTTCAACCTGGTCCCGACGCTCACGGCGCTCGAGAACATCACGCTGCCCCGGGCGCTGGCCGGCAAGCGCACCGACCGGGACTGGCTCGACTACGTCGTGGAGACCGTGGGCCTGCGCAAGCGCCTCGGCCACCGGCCCGCCGAGCTGTCCGGCGGCCAGCAGCAGCGGGTGGCCGTGGCCCGGGCCCTGGTGAGCCGGCCGGCGATCATCTTCGCCGACGAGCCCACCGGCAACCTCGACAGCCGCGCCAGCCACGAGATCCTCGTGTTCATGCGCGAGGCGGTCGACGACATGTCCCAGACCATCGTCATGGTCACCCACGACCCGGGGGCCGCCGCCTACGCCCACCACGTGCTGTTCCTGGCCGACGGGCGCATCGTCGGCGAGATGCCCCAGCCCAGCCCGGACGCGATCCTCGACCGCATCAAGAGCCTGGACGGCCGTCGCTGATGCCCGGCGTCGTGGCGAAGCTGTCGCGGCGGGACCTGCGGGCGCACCTCGGGCGCTACGTCCTCACCTTCCTCGCCGTCGCCATCGGCGTCGGGTTCGTGTCCGGGGTCATCACGCTGACCGACACGATCAGCCGCACCTTCGACGACCTGTTCCGCGGCTACAACGCCGGCACCGACGTGGCCGTGCGGGGCGAGGGGCAGTTCGAGCTGGACGCCGCGTTCGGCGGCGGCGTCGCCCGGCCCCGCATCGACGCCGGCCTCGTCGACGAGGTGGCCGGCCTGCCGGGCGTGGCCGCCGCCGAGGGCTACGTGCAGGGCTACACCCGCCCGATCTCGGCCGACGGCGAGCCCTACGGCAACCCCAACTTCGGGCAGCCCACCATCGGCACCAACTGGGGCGAGGTCGCCGCCCTCAACCCCTTCGAGCTGGCCGAGGGCCACGAGCCCCGGGGCCCGGACGAGGTCGCGTTCGACAAGCGCACCGCGGACCGCACCGGCTACGCGCTCGGTGACACCGTCACGTTCCAGACGCAGAGCGGCGTCCACCAGGCCACGCTCGTCGGCATCGTCCGGTTCGGGACCGCCGACAGCCCCGCGGGCACGTCGGTCACCCTGTTCGACCCGCTGACCGCCCAGGCCTTCCTGGCCGGGCCCGGCCAGATCGACCTCGTGGCCGTCGAGGCGGCCGAGGGCGTGAGCCAGGCCGCGCTGGCCGAGACCGTGGCCGGCGCCCTCACCGCCGTCGACGTCGACGTCGTCACCGGCGAGACGCTCGTCGAGGAGAACCAGGACGCCGCCCGGCAGACCTTCACCGGGATCCGCACGTTCCTGCTGGTGTTCGCCCTGATCTCGGTGCTGGTGGGGTCGTTCGTGATCTACACCAGCTTCTCGTTCATCGTGGCCCAGCGGCAGCGGCAGGTCGCGCTGCTGCGGGCGCTCGGGGCGGGCCGGGGCCAGATCCTCGGCGCGGTGGTGGTCGAGTCCCTGCTCGTCGGGGTGCTGGCCTCGGTGGTCGGCTACGCCGGGGGCGTGGCGCTGGCGTCGGGGCTGGCGGGCCGGTTCGTGCCGGGCGCCGAGGCGGTGGTCCAGCCCCGCTCGCTCGTGGTGGCGCTGGCGGTGGGCACGGTCGTGACCGTGTCGTCGGCCCTGTTCCCCGCGGCCCGGGCGTCCCGGGTGCCGCCGGTGGCCGCCATGCGGGACGTCGCCATCGACACCAGCCACCGCTCGCGCGGCCGGCTGGCCCTCGCCGCCGCGCTGGGCGTGGCCGGGGCCGTGACGCTGGCGGCCGGCTCCGCCGGGCGGGACGTGGGCGGCCAGTCGCCGCTGCGGGTCTCCGGGCTCGGGATGCTCGGGGTGTTCCTGGCGCTGATCGTGGTGGCGCCGATCGCGGCCCGCCCTGCCGCACTCGTCCTCGGCCGCTGGCTGCCGCTCGTGCGGGGCGTCGTCGGCCGCCTCGCCCAGCAGAACGCGGCCCGCAACCCCAAGCGGACGGCGTCGACGGGCTCGGCGCTGATGATCGGGCTCGGCATCGTCTCGCTGTTCCTGGTGGTCAACGCCTCGCTGCGGGCCTCGCTGGACGACACGGTCGACAACCAGTTCCGGGGCGACGTCGTCATCGACAGCGGGGGCACGTTCGTGAGCGGCGGGCTGCCCGGCGAGATCGCCGAGGACGTCAACGCCCTGCCCACCGTGGACGCGGCCACCGGCATCCGGTTCGGGTTCGCCGAGATCGGCGGCACGCCCCACGGCATGCGGGCCATCGACCCCGACACCGGGTTCGACCTGTTCGACATCGAGGTGGCGGAGGGGGACGTGTCCGGCCTCGACGAGGACGGCATCGCCGTGTTCGCCGGCGAGGCCGAGGCCAACGGCTGGAAGCTCGGCGACGAGATCCCCGTCGTGTTCGGCGAGACGGGCGACATCCCGTTCACGATCGCCGCCATCCTGGCCCGGCGCGACCTGACCGGGCCCTACGTCATGGGCATCGACGCGTTCGAGGCCAACCTCCCCGACATCGGCGACGCCCAGATCTGGGTGCGGCTGGCCGAGGGCGTGACGGTGGCGGAGGCCCGGCCCGGGCTCGAGGCGGTGGTGGCCACGTTCCCGTCCGCCGAGGTGCAGGACACCGAGGAGTTCAAGGCGGCCATGAAGGCCCAGTACGACGTCATCCTGGTCCTGGTCAACGCGCTGCTGACGCTGACGATCGTCATCGCCATGATCGGCATCGTCAACGCGCTGATCCTGTCGGTCGTCGAGCGCACCCGGGAGATCGGCCTGACCCGGGCGGTGGGCGCCACCCGGGGGCAGGTGCGGTCGGCCATCCGCTGGGAGGCGCTCATCATCGCGGCCTTCGGTCTGATGGGGGCGCTCGGCGTGGGCGTGTTCTTCGGCTGGGTCCTCGTGCGGGCGCTGTCGGAGCAGGGGTTCCGGGTCTTCGCCCTGCCCGCCCCCCAGCTGGCGGTGTTCGCGGGGGTGACGGCGCTGCTGACCCTGGCGGCATCGGTGCTGCCGGCGGCCTGGGCGGGCCGGCGCCGGGTGCTGTCCGCCATCGCCGAGCACTGACGCGCCGGGGACCGGCCACAATGGCGGCGATGGCCCTGGACATCGCCGCCATGCCGCCCGAGGTGGCCGCCTTCACCACCGAGCGCCACCTGGCCACCCTCACCACGCTGCGGCCCGACGGCAGCCCGCACGTGGCGCCCGTCGGCTTCACCTGGGACCCCGCCGCCGGGCTGGTGCGGATCATCTCGTTCGCGGCCGCCCGCAAGGTGCGCAACCTGGCGGGCGGCGGCCGGGCCTCGGTGTGCCAGGTCGACGGTGGCCGGTGGCTGACCTTCGAGGGCCCGGCCACCGTCACCGGCGACCCCGGGCGGGTGGCCGAGGCGGTCCGCCGCTACGCCGGCCGCTACCGCCAGCCCGGCGAGCGCCCCGACCGGGTCGCCATCGAGATCGCCGTCGACCGGGTGTCTGGGGCGGGCGTGACCCGACGGCGATCCGGCTACTCCGGGACGCCGCTGGCCCGCAAGCTCGGGATCCGGGAGGGCGACACCGTGGCGGTGCTCGGCGCGCCCGACGGCTTCGTGATCCCCGACCTGCCGGCGGGTGTCGAGGTCCGCACCTCGGCCCGGGGCCGGTGCGCGGTGATCGTGTCGTTCCACACCCGCCGGGCCGACCTGGCCCGGCGCTTCCCCACCCTGTGCCGGGCCCTGGAGGTCGACGGCGGCCTGTGGGTCGCCTGGCCCAAGCGGGCGTCCGGCGTCGCCACCGACATCACCGAGGACACCGTGCGCGAGGTCGCCCTGCCCACCGGCATGGTCGACAACAAGGTGTGCGCCATCGACGCCGTGTGGTCGGGGCTGCGGCTGGTCCTGCGGCGGGAGCTGCGCCCGAAGGTCACTCGCCCCGGGGGGCGGGGAGGATGATCCGGGGGCCCCGGTCCCAGGTCACGTAGCCCCAGAACCAGTTGAGCAGCACCGACAGCCGGTTGCGCAGGCCGGCCAGGTACAGCAGGTGCAGGCCCAGCCACGCGAACCAGGCGAGGGTGCCCCGCAGGCGGATGCGCCCGGGCAGCTCGGCCACGGCCGAGCGCCGGCCGATGGTGGCCATCGTGCCCTTGTTCCTGAACCGGAACGCCTCGGTGTCGCGGCCCTCCAGCAGGCGGCCGATCTGGCGGGCCACGTGGCCGCCCGACTGCATGGCCACGGGGGCGAGCTGGGGCAGCGTCCCGCCGGTGCGGGTGTCGGCGGGGGCGGCGACGTCGCCCACCGCCCACACGTTCTCGTGGCCGGCGGACCGCGAGGTCGGGCCCGACCTCGACCCGCCCGTGGCCGCCGGTGGGCAGGCCGAGCTTCTCGGCCAGCGGGCTGGCCCGCACGCCCGCGGCCCAGATGACCGTGCGGGTCGGCAGCACCTCGCCCGAGGCGAAGCGGATGTGGTCGGCGGCGACCTCGGCGACGGCCTCGCCCAGGCGCACCTCGACCTGCCGGGCCCGCAGCGTGTCGAGCGCCGCCCGCTGGGACGTCGGGGCGAACGGGGCCAGCAGCGAGTCGCGGGCCTCGACCAGCACGACCCGGGCCCGGCCCACGGGGATGGTCGGGTAGTCCCGCCGGAACACCACCGCGAACAGCTCGGCCAGGGCCCCGGCCGTCTCGACGCCGGTCGGGCCGCCGCCGACGACCGCGAAGTTGAGCTCGCCGTCGTCGATGAGCGACGGGTCGGCGTCGGCCGCCTCGAACCGCTCGAGCACGTGGTTGCGCAGCCGGTCGGCGTCCTCGAGCGTGTAGAGCGGGATGGCGTGGCGCTCGGCGCCCGGCACCCCGAACCAGGTGGCGACGGCGCCCACGGCCAGGACCAGGTGGTCGAAGGGCACGGTGCGGTCGTCGGCCAGGCACACGAGGCGGCGGTCCCAGTCGACGCCCACGACCTCGCCCCGGCGGACGTGGAGGTTGCGCTGGCGGTGGAACAGGCCCCGGACCGGGTGGGCGACGTCGGCGTCGTTCAGGCCGGACGTGGCCACCTGGTAGAGCAGCGGCTGGAACGTGGTGAAGTTCTGGCGGTCGATGAGCGTGACCTCGACCGGCAGCTTGTCGAGCCCGCGGGCCACGGCCAGGCCCCCGAACCCGGCGCCCACGATGACGACGTGCGGTCGGACTCCCATGACGCACCCCCTTGGTGCGAGCGTTCGGCGTTCGTGAATCTTTTCACGATCAGGATACCGGCCGGACCTGGCAGCCGGGGCACCAGTATGTCGACCGGGCCTGCTCGCCCTGGCGGCGGCGCCGGACCGGCGTCCCACACCGCGGGCAGTCCCGGCCCTCCCGCCGGTAGACCGCCAGCCCGCCGCCGTGGGTGCGGCGGGGGCCGGACCCGAGGTTGGCCCGGATCAGCCGGTGCGCGGCGGCGTACAACCGCCGGCGCTCGCCCTCCGGGACGTCCGCCACCGGCGTGAACGGGTCGAGCCGGCAGGCGAAGCACACCTCGCTCTTGTAGACGTTGCCGATCCCGGCGGCGACCCGCTGGTCGAGCAGGACCGCCCCGATCTCGTCGCCGGGGCCGGCCAGGACGGCGAGCCGGGCCAGGACGGCGTCGAGGTCGACGTCCGGCTCCGCCAGGTCCGGGCCCAGCCGCGCCAGGTCCGGGGGCGGGCCGGCGCGGCGGTGGAACGTCTCCACCACCGGCGCCGAGAAGCACACGGCGCACCAGCCGTCGTCGGTCTCGATCACGGCCCGGGCCAGGTAGGGGCGCAGCCGCCACGGCTGCCCCGTGCGGTACAGGTGCCACGAACCGGACATGCGCAGGTGGGTGCGCAGGGTGAGGCCGCCCGCGAAGTCGATGAGCAGGTGCTTGCCCCGGGCCGCCACGCCCTCGATCGTCTCGCCGACCCGGGGCCGGTCGCCCCGCAGGCGGGGCGCGTCGAACCGGGCCAGCTCCTTGCCGGCCAGCGCCGGCCGCAGCCGGTCGGCGACACGGCGGAGGGTGTCGCCCTCGGGCACCCGGTCAGCTGGCCTGGTCGACCGGCAGCGCCACGACGTCGGCGTCGGGGCCGAAGGTCCGCCGGTAGGCCGCCGGCGTGGTGCCCACGATGCGGCGGAAGTGGACCCGCAGCGCGGTGGCCGTGCCGAACCCGGCCCTGTCGGCCACCAGATCGACCGGCAGGTCGGTCGTCTCCAGCAGGCGCTGGGCGTGCAGGACCCGCTGCCGCAGCAGCCACTGCATCGGCGTCGTGCCGGTGGCGGCCCGGAACCGGCGGGCGAAGCTGCGGGGGCTGAGCAGCGCCCGGGCCGCCAGGTCCTCGACGGTGAGCGGCTCGTCGAGGCGGGCCATGGCCCAGTCGAGCACCCGGGCGATGGGGTCGTCGCTGCAGGTGTCGGGCACCGGCATGTCGACGAACTGCGCCTGGCCGCCGTCCCGCTGCGGCGGGACGACCATGCGGCGGGCCACCTTGTTGGCCACCTCGGCACCGTGGTCGAGGCGGACGATGTGGAGGCACAGGTCGATGCCGGCCGCCGTGCCCGCGGAGGTGAAGATGCCGTCACCGCCGTCGACGAACAGGACGTCGGGGTCGACGTCGACGAGGGGGTACGACTTCGCCAGGTCGGCGGCCCACATCCAGTGGGTGGTCGCCCGGCGGCCGTCGAGGAGACCGGCCTGGGCGAGCAGGAAGGCGCCGGTGCACACGCTGACGAGTCGGGCGCCCCGGGCGTGGACGGCCCGCAGGGCGTCGAGCAGCTCGGGCGGCGCCGGCGTGTCCATGCGCTCGGGCCACACGGGAACGATGACCGTGTCGGCGTCGGCCAGGTCGTCGAGCGTGTACGGCGTGGTGATCGACCAGTCGCCCTGGGTCACCGGGATGGTGGGGCCGAACGCGCCCACCACCCGGAACCGGTACCAGGGGTCGGCGTACTCGGAGCGGTCGAGGCCGAAGACCTCGTGCGCGGTGCCCAGCTCGAAGGCGGCCGCGTGGGTCCCCACCAGGGCGGCCACCAGGTGGCCCCGGGCCTCACGCGGGGACGGTTCCGGACGTTCTACGGGGGACATGACCCTAGTTTGGCAGGATTCTTGCGGACATGCGCAGTCCTGCCACTCGTCAGCCCCGGCGAACCGGCGGAGGATGGACCCATGTTCACCGTGCATTGCCCCCGACATGGCAGCGAAGTCCTGCTCAACGAGCGTCGCATCACCGGCCTGGAGCGCGACGGCGACCACCTGACCGTGCGCTGGGTGTGCTGGTGCGGGCACCAGGGTTCCCACCGCACCGGCCGGGCCCGCCGCGAGACGGTCATCGTCTGACCGTGCGCTCGACCCGGCCCCCGCCGCCGGCGAGGGTCTCCACCAGCGTCGTGATGTAGGCCGCCGACGGCCCGGCCAGCACCGGGTCGTCGGGCAGCGCCCGGCGCACCTGGAAGTGGCCGAGATAGGTGCAGTAGAGCACCCGGGCCCGGCGGGCGGCCTCGGCCGGGGCGTGGCCGAGGTCCCGCAGCGTGCGCTCGACGTAGGCGATGCGCCGCTCGCTGACCCGGCGCACGACCGGCCCGACCACGGGATCGTCGACCCGGGCGGCGAGGGCGGCGTCCACCGGCCCGTTCTCCTCGTCGCCGATCGAGATCTCGAACAGGCGCCGGAGCCGCGCCCCGGGGTCCGCGATCGTGTCGAGGTGGGCGATGACGGCCTCGGTGGCCTGCCGCTCCCACAGGACGAGGGCCGCGGCCACCAGGGCCGGCCGGTCGGCGAAGTGCCAGTAGAAGCTGCCCTTGGTGACGCCGAGCCGGCGGGCCAGGCCCTCCACCGTGACCAGGTCGACGCCGCCGGCGGCGATGGCGTCGAGCGCCGCCCGGCTCCAGTCGTCGGCGGTGAGCGCCTGCCGGCGTGTGGCCCCGATCCGTGTCGCCCCGGCCATCTCCATACGGTACCGTACGGGCATGACCATACGTCAGCGTATGGAGAGCTACTGGCCGCGCAAGGCACCGGGGCTCCCGCCGGGGCAGCGGCTGCTGACCGAGCTCCCCCGCTTCTCCGACCAGCCCGGCCGGCCGCCGCCGGCGCCGGTCGGTCCGGCGGAGCTCGGGGTCACCGCGCCCGGGTGGGCGGGCCTCACGCTCGGGTGGGACGAGATCGTCGCCCTCGGCCCCCGCACCCGGCCGAGCGACCTCCACTGCGTGACGACGTGGACCTACCGGGGGCTGGCGTGGGGCGGGGTGCCGCTCGTCGAGCTGTGGCGCCGCCTCGTCGTGCCCCGGGCCGGCGCCCACGCCGACGCCCCCTTCGTGCTCGTGCGGGGCGGCGACGGGTACCGGGCCGTGTTCCGCAGCGAGGACCTGTTCGCCCCCGACGTCCTCGTGGCCTGGACCCTCGACGGCCGGCCCCTCGAGCCCCGCCACGGCGCCCCCCTGCGCCTCGTCAGCCCGTCGCAGTACGGCTACAAGAGCGTGAAGCACCTCACCCGCTTCGAGCTGCACCGCACCCGGCCGCCCGGCGGCCTCGGCGCCAAGGAGCACCTCCGGGCCCGCGTCGCCGAGGAGGAACGCCACAGCCGCCTCCCCGGCCGCCTGCTGCGGGTCCCCTACCGGCTGGTGATCCCGTTCGTGGCCTCGGTCGGCGAACGGAACGCGGAACCGGGCGACTACCGGCGCGACCCCCCGCCCGGATCCGCCCGCATGACCAGCCCCCGGTAGCCGTCGGCGTAGCCGGCGGCGCGGAACGCGTCCGCCCACGGCGACGTGCGGACCGGGTCGCCGTCGACCGTCTGCACCTCGTGCGACCGGGCCCGGCCGTCGTCGACCCGGCGGGCCAGGGCACCGGGCCAGTCGGGGTTGTCGGCCGCAGCCGGGAACGTCCACACCGACCGGCCGCCGCGCTCGACGAAGGCCACCGGGTCGCCGTCGGCCAGCACCACCAGCGCACCCGCGGCCCGGGCTGGTCGGCCGCCGGTGGCGGGCCAGGGCAGCGCCGCGCCGTACGGCTGGGCCGGGTCGGTGGCGGCCAGGACCACCGGCGGCGACGGCTCGTGGCGCCCGCCGCCCTCGGTGGCCGGCCGGGCCGAGCGCAGACGGTCGACCGCGCCGCCCAGCGCGAACTGGGCGGCGCCCAGCCCGGCCACGAAGTAGCCCCGGCGGACCCGACCCTTCTCCTCCAGGGCCCGCAGCACCGGGTACACCCCGGCGAAGCCGCCCTCGGTGCCCTCGCCCAGCGCCGCCTCCCGGGTGAGCACGCCGTAGCGCTCGACCAGCTGGGCCGCCCGGGCGTGGGCCAGCTCGGTGGCGGACGGGCGGGGCTCGAGCAGCGGGCCCACGAGCGACCACCGCCCCGCCGCCGACGGGGGGCCCAGCCGGGTCAGCCGCCCCACCGCCGGGCGCCGCCGGCCGGCCGCCTTGCGGACCTTGCCGCCGACGAACGCCCGCAGCGGGGCCAGCGAGTCGTTGGTGACCAGCCCGGCCCACGCCAGGTCCCACAGGGCCGCCAGCACCGTGGCGTCGTCGTAGGGCTGGTCGGCGTCGTGGACGGCCTGCGACCAGATCGCCCCAGAACGACGCGCCCCGCTGCTCCAGCCGGTCGAGCAGCGCCCGGTGCACCGGCCCGTCGGGCAGGTCGTCGGCCTCGGACGCCGCCGGCACCAGCAGCCCCGCCTGGTCGCGGAACACCAGCCGCACCCGCCCGTCGGTCGACCCGATGGCGCCCGCCCCCACCCACACCAGCTCGCCCGCCGTGCACAGGGCGTCGAGGTCGGCGGCCCGGTACTCGGCCAGCCGGGCCGGCAGGATCTCGGCCTCCAGCACCGACGCCGGCAACGGTGCGCCCTGCAGCTGGGACAGCACGTCGACCAGCGCGTCCATGCCCCGCCGGGTCGACCCCAGCCCGTGCCACTCGCCGAGGAACCGGGCCAGCGTGGCCCCGTCGACCGGCTCGACCTCCTGGCGCAGCCGGGCCAGCGACCGCCGCCGCAGCTGGCGCAGGACCTCGACGTCGCACCACTCGCGCTCGACCCCGTCGGGCCGGAACTCGCCCTGCACGACCCGGCCCTGGTCGGCCAGGGCACCGAGCGCGGCCGCGGCCCGCGCCGCGGTCACGTCGTAGCGCGCCGCCACCTGGGCGGTCGTGAACGGCCCGTGGGTGCGGGCGAACCGCCCCACCAGGTCGACGAGGGGCGCGTCCACCGGGTCGGTGAACACCGTGGGCAGCCCCACCGGGATCGCGGTGCCCAGGGCGTCGCGCAGGCGGCCGGCGTCCTCGGCCGCCGCCACCCGGTCGTCACCCCCGATCGACGCCCGGAACGCCCGCCGCTCGGCCACCAGGCCGTCGACCCAGGCCGCCGCCCGGTCGCCCGCGCTGCGGGCATCCAGCTCGTCGAGCGACAGCGGACCCAGCCGCCGCAGCAGGTCGTGCAGCTCGTCGGCGTCGCGGGCCCGGCGGCCGTCGGTGAGCGACTGGAGCTCGAGCTCGAGGTCGGCCAGCGCCCCCGCGTCGAGCAGCTCGCGCAGCTCGTCGGCGCCGAGCAGGTCGTCGAGCAGGTCGCGGTCGAGGGCCAGGGCCGCGGCCCGGCGCTCGGCCAGCGGGGCGTCGCCCTCGTACATGTAGACGGCGATCCACCCGAACAGCAGCGACTGCGCGAACGGCGAGGCGTGGGGCGTCTCGACCTCGACCACCCGCACCCGCCGGGCCCGGATGTCGCCCAGCACCTCGCGCAGCGCCGGCAGGTCGAACACGTCGTTGAGGCACTCGCGGGTGGCCTCCAGCAGGATGGGGAAGCTGGGGTAGCGGCCCGCCACCGCCAGCAGGTCGGCCGAGCGCTGGCGCTGCTGCCACAGCGGCGTGCGCCGGTCGGGCCGGCGCCGGGGCAGCAGCAGCGCCCGGGCCGCGGCCTCGCGGAAGCGGCTGGCGAACAGCGCGGTGTTGGGCAGCTCGGCCATCACGACGTCGGCCGCCTCCTCGGGGTCGACCGTGAGGGCGCCGGCCCCGATGCCGGCGTCGTCGAGCGCCTCGGGCAGCCGGATGGCGATGCCGTCGTCGCTCCAGATCATCTCGACCTCGACGCCCCACCGCTCGGCCAGGCGGGACTTGATGGCCATGCCCCACGGGGCGTGGACCTGGGCGCCGAACGGGGACAGGACGCACACCCGCCAGTCGCCGATCTCGTCGCGGAACCGCTCGACCACGATCGTGCGGTCGTCGGGCACCGCGCCCGGTGGCCTCGCCCTGCTCGTCGAGGTAGGCGACCAGGTTGGCCGCGGCGCGCTCGTCGAGCCCGTGGTCCGAGCGCAGCCGGGCGATCGCGTCGGCGGCCGGCAGGCCCCGCAGCTCGCGGACGAACGCGCCCAGCGCCCGGCCCAGCTCGAGCGGGCGGCCCGGCCCGTCGCCGTGCCAGAACGGCATCTTGCCCGGCTGGCCCGGCGCCGGGGTGACGATCACCCGGTCGTGGGTGATCTCCTCGATGCGCCAGGTGGTGGCGCCGAGCAGGAACGTCTCGCCCGCCCGGCTCTCGTACACCATCTCCTCGTCGAGCTCGCCGACCCGGGCGCCGTCGGGCAGGAAGACGCCGAACAGGCCCCGGTCGGGGATCGTGCCCGGGTTGGTGACCGCGAGGCGCTGGGCGCCGGCCCGGGCCCGGACCACGCCCTCGACCCGGTCCCACACGATGCGGGGACGCAGCTCGGCGAACTCGTCGGACGGGTAGCGCCCCGACAGCAGGTCGAGCACGGCGTCGAGCACCTCGTCGGACAGCGTCGGCGAACGGGGCCGCCCGCCGCACGAGGGCCGCCAGCTCGTCGACCTTCCAGTCGTCGAGGGCCACCATGGCGACGATCTGCTGGCACAGCACGTCGAGCGGGTTGCGGGGGTAGCGGGTCGACTCGATCTGCCCGTCGACCATGCGCTGGACCACGACCGCCGCCTCGAGCAGGTCGTGGCGGTGCTTGGGGAACAGCTTGCCCCGGCTGGGCTCACCCACCTGGTGGCCGGCCCGGCCGATGCGCTGCAGGCCGCGGCTGACCGCGCCCGGCGACTCGACCTGGACCACCAGGTCGACCGCGCCCATGTCGATGCCGAGCTCGAGGCTGGACGTGGCCACCAGGCCCCGCAGGCGACCCGACTTGAGCTCGTCCTCGATCTGCAGCCGGCGCTCGCGGGACAGGGACCCGTGGTGGGCCTTGACCAGCTCCTCGGACTCGGCCGGGAGCGAGGTGCCCTCGGCCTCGGCCGCCCGGTTGGCGCCCTCGTGCCACAGCTCGTTGAGCCGGGTGGCCAGCCGCTCGGACAGGCGGCGGGCGTTGACGAAGATGAGCGTCGAGCGGTGGGACTCGACCAGCTCGAGCAGGCGCGGGTGGATGGCCGGCCAGATCGACCGGCGGGCCGGGCCGGCGGCCGCCGGGCCGGTGACCGGCTCGCCCTCGATGAGCTGGCCCAGCTCGGCCATGTCGTCGACCGGGACCACCACCTCGACGTCGAGCGGCTTGCGGACGCCGGCGTCGACGATGGTGACCGGGCGGGGGCGGCGACCGTCGGGCGTCTCGTGCGGAGCCCCCGAGGAAGCGGGCCACCACGTCGAGCGGGCGCTGGGTGGCGGACAGGCCGATGCGCTGGGGCGGGCGCCTCGCAGATGTCGGCCAGCCGTTCGAGCGACAGGGCCAGGTGCGAGCCCCGCTTGGTGGGCACCAGCGAGTGGATCTCGTCGACGATGACCGCCTCGACCCCCCGGAGCGTGTCGCGGGCCCGGGAGGTGAGCATGAGGTACAGCGACTCGGGCGTGGTGATGAGGATGTCGGGCGGGGTGCGCAGCATCTGGCGGCGCACGTCGGCCGGGGTGTCGCCCGTGCGCAGCCCCACGGTCGGCTCGCGGAACGGCTCGCCCCGGCGGTCGGCCGCGGCCCGGATGCCGGCGATGGGGGCCCGCAGGTTCTTGTCGACGTCGACGGCCAGCGCCCGCAGCGGGGACACGTACACGAGCCGCGTGCCCGCGGCCTGCGGCGGGGGGCCGCTGACCAGGCGGTCGATGCCCCACAGGAAGGCGGCCAGCGTCTTGCCCGAGCCGGTGGGGGCCAGGATGAGCGTGTGGTCGCCCCCCGCGATGGCGGGCCACCCCTGGGTCTGGGCGGGCGTGGGCTCGGGGAAGCTCGACTCGAACCAGGCCCGGACGGGCGGCGAGAACAGCGACGTGCCCACGTCCCTCAACCTACCGAGGGGGTGTGACAGCGCGAGGCCGCGGGCCCGTTCCGGCGTTCGTTCGACCGCAGACGACGCAACGAACGCGGAGCCCTGACGCGAAGAACGGGATCCGACGGATCCCATTCGGACAGGACAGCCAGGGGGGCGGGGCGGGCGGGCGGACAGGCACCCCGCCCCCAGCTGGCCTGTGCAACTAAGTTACCCCACGGCCACCAAACACAAACCACCCGCGGCCGAAACTTTGCGGAATTTCTCGTCCGACCAGCGTGTCGGGCCCCTCGCGACCGGCCCAGCGCCACCATAGGCGGCGCACGGGCCGTAACCTGGGACCGTGGCCGAGTACCAGACACCCGAGTTCCACCCCGCCTTCGAGGAGTACTGCGAGGCGATCTGGGAGCTCAAGGAGGACGAGGTCGCCGTCATCCAGGCGCGGGTGGCCGAGCGGCTCGGGGTCTCCCGCCCCGCGGTCTCCGAGATGATCAAGCGCATGCACGGCGAGGGGTTCGTCGACCTCGACGGCACCACCATCAACCTGACCGACGACGGCGTCCGCCTCGCCGAGCAGGTCGTCCGCCGCCACCGGCTGGCCGAGCGGCTGCTCACCGACATCCTGGGCCTGTCCTGGGCCGACGCCCACATCGAGGCCGGCAAGTGGGAGCACGTGATCTCCGAGCCGGTCGAGCGGGCCATCAACCGCCTGCTCAAGAACCCGACGACCTGCCCCCACGGCAACCCGATCCCGGGGTCCAGCTACGCGGCGCCCGACCTCGTGGCCCTCACCGACGTCGCGGTGGGCGGGCAGTTCACCGTGACCCGCATCCCCGAGGAGCTGGAGTTCACGCCCGGGCTCCTCGAGTTCCTGGAGGACGCGGCCGTCCAGCCGGGCCACGGCGGGGTCGTGACCGCGGTGTCGCCCGACGGCACCACGACGGTCGAGATCGACGACCGCCACGTGGGCATCGGCGCCTTCGCGGCCGCCCGCATCCTCGTCACGCCCGGGCCGGCTCCGGCACCGGAGACGGCGACGGCGGGCGCGGCGTCCGCTCCCGCCTGAGCGCCATCACCACCGCCCCGGCCAGGACCGCCAGCCACACGGCCTGCAGGGCCCAGTCGTCGAGGCCCGCGTCCCGGTAGTCGGGCAGGACCGCGTGCCAGGCCCGGTACAGCGGGTTCCGCGTGCCCTCGAAGTCGACGATCAGCGTCCGCCGGCGGTCGAGCACCTCGACGACCAGCCACCCCCAGGCGAGGACCCCGAAGGCGGCGCCCGCGGCCACGAGCGCCCGCGCCACCCGGACCCGGGCCGCCCACCACGCCACCGCCAGGACCAGGCACGGCGCCACCACGACCACCTGGCGCCCCGGCCACCACCAGCCGTGCATCGTGAGCGCCACCCACGTCGCCGTCGCCCACCCCGCGGCCAGGGGCAGCACCAGCAGCGCCCACCCCGGCGGCCGGCGCCGCAGCACCACGGCCAGCGCCGGCACCGCCAGCAGGTAGGCGGGCATCCAGGCGGCGAGGCCGAACCCCCGGTCGAGCAGCAGGCCCGCCAGGCGGCGGCTGCGGCCGAGCCGGTCCGGGTTCTCGCCCATGACCGTCAGCTCGCCCCCCACGAAGTGGTCGCCCGCCGCGTACACGGTCCAGCCGCCGTAGAGGACCCGGTGGGCGACGAGGTAGGCGATCCCCGCCGCGGCCAGGCCGCCGGCGAAGCCGGCCGCCGCCCGGCCCCGGCCCTCCCGCACCAGGGTGACGAGGACCACGGCCGCCAGGGCCGCGGCCACCGGCGCGTACTTCACCCCCAGCCACGGCAGCGCCACCACGGCGGCGCCCACGACCACGAGGTCGCCGGTCCGGCGCCGCCCGGTGGCGGCGGCGATGGCCACCGTCACCGCCAGGGCGGCCGGCAGCTCCGGGTAGACCTGGGTGGCGTACGCCGTCAGCGGGGCGGTCACGCCGAAGGCGAGGACCGTGCCCGCGGCCACCCCGACGGGCACGGCGAAGCGACGGTGCGCGGTCCACACCAGCAGCGCGGCCAGGACGCCGGCCAGGACCGCCAGGGTGGCCTTGGCCCCGGCCCAGCCGCCGACGCCGACGGGCACGGCCAGCAGGACCGGCAGCAGAGGGTCGTGCGGGCTGATCTGGCGGCCGTCGCCGCGGACCTCGGTCTGGACCGGCAGCGTCACCTCGTGGAAGTCGCGGTAGCGCTGGCCGGCGAGCTCGTCGTCGATGGCGAGGGACCCGTCCTCCGCCAGGCTGAGGGCCGACAGCAGGTACTGGGGCTCGTCGGCCGTGGTGCGGGCGCCGACCGTGGCCCGGGCCGGCAGCGCCACCAGCGCCCAGGCCGTGACCACGACGCCCACCGCCACGGCCGCCCGCAGCAACCGCGCTGCGCTCGCTCACGCCAGCCGGTCCGAGCGGCGGACGACGACCAGCCAGGTCAGGACGCCCGAGAGGGCCACCAGGACGATGCTGGCCAGGGCCGCCTCGGCCAGGAACGCGGCCTCGGCGTCGGCCCAGATGCGGGTGGCCAGCGTCTCGAAGCCGAGCGGGGCCGTGAGCAGCGTGATCGGCAGCTCCTTCATCACCGACAGCAGCACCAGCCCGCCGCCGGCGGCCAGGCCGGGCAGCATCAGCGGCAGCTCGACGGTGGCGAACCGCCGGGCCCGGCCCGCCCCCAGCATGCGGGCCGACTCGTCGAGGCGGCGGGGCACCGACCCCACGGCCACCTGGGCGGCCCGCAGCGACTGGACCCCGAGGTGGACCACGTACGCGAACACCAGCATGACGAAGCTCTGGTAGAGGCCCCACGACTCGGGGAGCTGCACGCTCCAGAACACGACGGCCAGCGCGATGACCAGGCCCGGCAGCGCGAACCCCGACGCCACCAGCCCGGTGGCCAGGTCGCCGGCCCGGGCCCGGTGGCGGGCCGACAGGTAGGCCAGCGGCAGCAGGACCGCCACCGCCACGACCGCCGTGACCAGGCCGATGCCGACCGTGTTGGCCGCCGGCTGCACCAGGTCGCCCAGCCCGCCGCCGCCCGCGGCCAGGCTGCTGCCCTCCCCGGTCAGGCCCCGCCAGGCCCACAGGCCGAGCGACGCCAGCGGGCCGCCGAGGGCGACCGCGATCCACGCCACCACCGCGGCCAGGGCCGGCCACCGCCAGCGCCCCAGCGGCACCTGCAGCGGGCGCCGGACCCGCACGGCCTCGACCGCGGGCCGGCGCCGGGCCAGGGTCCGCTCCCCCGCCACGACCGCCAGCGCCAGCACCGCCAGCAGCAGGCTGAGCGCCACCGACCGGTCCCGGTCGAGGACCCGGTTCGTGTAGATCACCCGGGTCAGCGTGTCGTACCGCAGCAGGACCACGACGCCGAAGTCGCTGAGGGCGTACAGGAACACGAGCAGCGCCCCCGCCCCCACCGCGCCCCGCACCTGGGGCCACACGACCGTCGTGAACACGCCGGCCGGGCGCCGGCCCAGCAGGCGGGCGGACTCCTCCAGCGACGGGGGCAGGGCCGCCAGCCGGGCGCTCACCGGGAGCAGGACGTAGGGCGTCGTGAACAGCGTGAGGACCAGCCAGGCCCCGGCGAAGCCCTCGGGCCGCGACGGCGTGACGCCGACCCAGCCCAGCGGATCGTCGAGCAGCCCGCCCGGGGCCACGGAGGCCAGCAGCGCGAGCGCGCCCACGAACGACGGGAACACCAGGGGCAGCACCGCCAGCACCGCCCACAGCCGCCGGAGCGGCAGGTCGGTGCGGGTGGTGAGCCAGGCCAGGGCGGTGCCGACCACCGACGTCGACGCGGCGGTGGCCGCGGCCAGCACGAGCGTGTTGCGCAGCGGGACGAGGGTGGCGTCGGACGTGTAGAGCGCCCACAGGTCCTCGTCGCCGGTGACGGTCCGCCACACCAGGTACGCGAGCGGGGCGGCGAACAGCAGGCCGACCACGCCGCACACCACGAGCAGCGCCACCGGGGCGGTGCCGGGCGGGCGGTCGGGTCCCGCCGGTGACGACGACGGCACCGCCGGCGGGGGTGTGAGGCTCAGCTCATCGGTTGAGGCCACTCTCGTCGATCATCTCGGTCGTCCGTTCCAGTCCGCCGCCCAGCTCGTCGAGGTCGACCCGGGTCTTGGAGATCTCGTCGAAGGGGGGCAGCGCGGGGTTGACCGTAGCCCCGGCCACCAGCGGGTACTCGAACGTCTCCTCGCTGAAGAACTCCTGCGCCTCGTCGCCGAGCAGGAACTCGATGAGCTGGTGGGCCTCGTCGTCGCTGTCGGTGCCCTCGACCACCGAGGCGGCCGTGACCAGCAGCGTCGAGCCCAGGTCACCGTCGGGGAAGTAGTGGTTCTCGATGGGGAGGTCGGGGTCCTCGTCCTTGGCCCGGAACGCGTAGTAGTGGTTGACCAGGCCCATCGGCACCTCGCCCCGGCCGACGGCCTCGACGATGGCGGTGTTGTCGCTGAACGTCGGCGGGTCGCCGGCCGCCATGCCGTCGAGCCAGGCCGCGGCCTCGTCGTCGCCGAGCTGGTCGCGCATCACGGTGACGAAGTCCTGGAACGAGCCGTTGGTGGGGGCCAGCGCCACCTGCCCGGCGTACTGCGGGTCGGTCAGGTCGAGCACCGACGCGGGCAGGTCGGCCTCGTCGACGAGATCGGTGTTGTAGACGAGGGTGCGGACCCGGCCCGACATCCCGACCCAGCCCTTGTCGGCGGCGGCGTCGCCCTCGGGCACCAGGCCGATGACCTCGTCGGGCAGCGGCGACAGGCGCCCCGCGGCGTCGAGGTAGCCGACCGCGCCGGGGCTCTGCGAGATGAACACGTCGGCCGGGGTGGCGTCGCCCTCCTCGTCGATGAGCAGGGCGAGGTTGGCCGAGTCGTCGTAGCGGACGTCGATGTCGATGCCGGTCTCGTCGGCGAAGTCCTCGAGCAGCGGGCCGATCAGGTTGGACGTCCGGCCGCTGTAGACGACGAGCCGGTCGTCGTCCGAGCCGCATCCGGCCAGCGCCGCCGCCCCCAGGGTGAGCGCGGCCAGGGCGCCGACCGTCACACGTCTGCCGTTCATGCAGCGCAGACTAGCCATGCCCCATCATTTCCGTGAAGAATGCCTAACAATGCCGTCGCCCGTCGTGATGCTCCTGCCCGCCCACGACGAGGAGGCGACGGTGGCCGACGTCGTCCGGCGGGCCCCGGCCGAGGTCGAGGGCCATCCGGTGCGGGTCGTGGTGGTGGACGACGGCTCGACGGACGCCACGGCGGCGGCCGCCCGGGCCGCCGGCGCCACCGTCCACTCGCTGCCCACCAACCGGGGCCTCGGCGCCGCGGTGCGGGCCGGGCTGGCGCTCGGGGTGGCCGAGGGGGCCGCGGCGGTGGCGTTCCTCGACGCCGACGGCGAGTACGCCCCCGAGGAGCTGGCCGCGGTCGTGGCCCCGATCCTCGCCGGGCGGGCCGACTACGTGGTCGGGTCCCGGTTCGCCGGACGGCCCCGGCACATGCTCCCCCACCGCTGGCTCGGCAACCGGGTCCTGACCGCGTGGGTGCGGCTGATGGTGCGGCGCTGGGGCGTGCGCGGGCTCACCGACGGCCAGTCCGGGTACCGGGCCCTGTCGCCCGAGGCCGCGGCCGCCGCGGAGATCGTCCACGACTTCAACTACGCCCAGGTGCTGACCCTCGACCTGCTGGCCAAGGGGTTCCGCTACGCCGAGGTGCCGATCTCGTACCGGTTCCGCCAGCACGGCCGGTCGTTCGTGCGGCTGGTCCCCTACCTCCGCCGGGTGGTGCCGGCGGTGCGGCTGGAGCTGCGCTCGGCGACCTGACGCTCAGGCCCCGTGCAGCTCCGGGAGTAGAACTCGAGGGCGGTGCGGGTCTTGGTCTGCTGGCCGCCGGGCCCGACCTCGATGCCGCGTTCGGTCAGGTACGCCGTGGCATCCACGGCGACGTCGAACGCCTCGTTGGTGGCGCACTTCGTGGACAGCTCCATGATCCGGGTGCCGTCCGGGTACAGCCACATCTCGGCCACCATGCGCCGGGCCAGCTCCGGGGGCTCGAACTTGAGCTTCAGGACGAAGATCGGCCCGAGGAACGACAGGTCGTCGAGGTCGACGCCGTCGGGCGCGTGGTCGGCGAAGTAGCGGCGCTGGGTCTTGGAGAACAGCTTGCTGACCGGATGGTCGCCGGCGACCGCCTCCCGCACCGTGGCCCGCTTGGGGACACCCTTGAGCGACCCGCTGCACACGTAGCCGCCCGGCATGGCGTCCAGCTCGACGACGAACTCGGGCAGGGCGCGCAGCTCGTGGGGGACCTCGTCGGGCACGACGGGCCGCAGCTTGACCACGGTGTCGTCGCCCCTCCCCTGCACCCGGCGCGCCCGGGCCACGACGCCGGCCTTGTCGAGCTGCAGGTCGGGGGTGTCGAGGAAGTACACCTGGCGGATCTGCGCCGTCAGCGGGTCGACGTCGAGGGCCGCCACCGCCGAGCGCTGGGAGGTCTCGGGCACGGTGAGCTTGAGCTCGACGTCGTCGGACTCGCGCAGGAGCTCGATCATCGTGGTGAGGTGCTCCGCCGGCACTCCCAATGGTCCGCTCACTGGTGCACCCTTCGGGATGCACCCAGTGAGCGGACGGCACTTCGTGCCGAGTAACGCACTGCGCCATTGATTCGCTCGCTGCGCTCGCTCATGGCTCACGCTGCGCCCCGCCGGTCACCCGTCGTCACCCTCGGCGGATGATTCAGTCCTCGACGACGAAGCTGCGGAAGCCGTCGCGGGCGGCGAGCCAGCGGCGCGCGATCGAGGCTGCCGTCCGGCCGGAGCGACTCGGCGGCGGCCCAGCCCATGGCCAGGGCGTGGTGGGTGTTGTCCGGGGTGAACAGGCCCTGGCGCCCGAACGTGATCAGGCCGTCGAGGCTCTGCGCCCACGCCTCCAGGGCGCCCAGGTCGGCGGCGAACTCCGGCCCGTACACCGGGTAGACCCGGGGCAGGCGGCGGCTCTCCACCGCCGCCGGCACCGGCTCGGGCAGGCCGAGGGCCGCCAGCTCGGCGGCCAGGCGGGCGGCCAGGTCGCCGTCGGCGGCGTTCCAGAGCGCGTCCCCCTCCCAGCAGGCGATCTCGGCGCACAGCACGGTGCGGTCGGCGGGCTGGGACGGGTCGTCCCGGTAGTTGCGGGGCTCCGACACCCGGGCCGCCACCACGTCGGGACCCGGGAAGTAGTGGGCGTCGAACTCCGTCCACCGGGGCCGCTCGACGACCACGTACAGCAGGACCATCGCCCGGTGCCGCAGCCGCCCCGCGGCGGCCACCGCCTCGGGCGGCGGGGCCGGGTCCACGGCCCGCACCAGGGCCGGGAGCGGCGCCGTCGACCACACGTGGGCGGCGTCGAGCGTGGCGCCGCCGTCGAGCGTGAGGGTCCAGCCGTCGCCGGTGCGGGCCAGCGACCGCACGCCGCAGCCCAGGCGCACGTCGGCCCCGGCGTCGACGGCGGCGGCGGCCACCGCCTCGGCGATGGCGCCGAAGCCGCGCCGCGGGTAGAGGAACACCCGGCCCTCGGGCCGGGCGCCCCGGGCCAGGCGGCGGGCGATGTCGGCCGGCGACGAGGCGCTGACCCGGCGGCGGGCCAGCTCGCCGGCCAGGTCGGCGGGATCGGCGTCCCACAGCTTGCGGGCGTAGGGACCGTAGAAGTGGTCGAGGACGGCGGGCCCGAGCCCGGCCCGCACCACCTCGCCGAACGTGTCGGCCCGGGGCCGGCGGAGCGGCCCGGTGGCGGCGTCGAACGCGGCCCGGGCCGCGAACCCCCGCGGGGCCCGGCGCACCAGGTCGCCGGTCCGCAACGGGAACGCCAGCCAGCGGTCGAGGAGCCGGATGCGCCCGTGGCGGGGCCGGGTCTGGAGGTCGTCGCCCAGCAGCTCCCGCAGCGCGGCGAGGATGGCCGGCGGCGTGGCCGGGTGCAGCCGGTGGCTGCCGTGGTCGACCCGCAGCCCCGCGACCTCGAACGACCCCGCCATGCCGCCGACCGCGGCCGCCCGCTCCAGGACGACCACGTCGTGGCCGGCCCGCGCCGCCCGCCAGGCGGCCGCGAGGCCCGCGGGCCCCGCCCCGACGACCGCGATCACGCCGAGGTGGAAGCCGGCTCGGCCGGCGCCACCGCCGGCGACGCCACCGGGCCGGGCGCGGCGGCATAGGCGATGGCGGGCGGGCCGCCGTAGGCGATCCCGACCCGGTCGCCCCGGGAGTAGCGGGGCGCCGACCCGGCCCGGGCCCGCAGCGGCTCGCCGCCGTCGGGGCGCACCAGGTACACGGTGTCGTGCCCGTAGAACTCGCACAGCTCGACCGTGGCGGGGGCACCGGCGCCGTCGGCCAGCGGCACCAGCCGCAGCTCCTCGGGGCGCAGCACCACGTCGACGTGGCCCTCGACCGGGTGCTCGAGCGCCACCGGGCCGACCGGCGTGGTCGCCGAGGCCCCCGCGGCGGTGCCCGTGACCAGGTTGGCGTCGCCCACGAACGTCGCCACCCACGAGGTCGCGGGCCGGGCGTACAGCTCGGCCGGGGTCGCCTGCTGGACGATGCGGCCGCCGTGCATGACCGCCACCTCGTCGCCCAGGACGAACGCCTCCTCCTGGTCGTGGGTGACGAACACGGTGGTGACGCCGAGCGAGGCCAGCAGCTGGTGGACCTCGGTCCGCACCTGCACCCGCAGCGACGTGTCGAGGTTGGAGAACGGCTCGTCGAGCAGCAGCACCCCCGGGGCCGGGGCCAGCGCCCGGGCGAGCGCCACCCGCTGCTGCTGGCCGCCCGACAGGGTGCCGGGGCTGCGGTCGCCGAGGCCGTCGAGCCCGACCAGCGCCAGCGCCTCGGCCACCCGGGGCCCGCGGCGATCGGGACGGGGCAGGCCGTAGCCGACGTTCTGGGCGACGGTGAGGTGGGGGAACAGCGCCCAGTCCTGGAACACCATGCCGACCCGGCGGCGCTCCGGCGGCACGTGCACCCCCGGGCCCGAGACCGTGCGGTCGCCGATGCGGACCTCGCCGCCGGCCAGCCGCTCCAGCCCGGCGATCGAGCGCAGCAGCGTGGTCTTGCCGCACCCGCTCGGGCCCAGCAGCGCCACGATCGATCCCGGCGCCACCCGCAGGTCGACGTCGCGCAGCACCGCCAGGGCGCCGAAGCTCTTGGCCGCGCCGGTCACGGTGATGGCGGACGATCCGTTCATCGCACCTGACACCGTATCTGCACCGCCCCCAACAGGGCAGGTGGGGATCGCCGGATCAGGTCAGGGCGTCGGGCAGGGGCCGGGCGTGGACGATCGCCAGGCGCTTGGTCGCCCGGGTCAGCGCCACGTACAGGGCGCGGAGGCCCTGGGCCTGCTCGTCGACGATCGCCGCCGGCTCGACCACCACCGCGGCGTCGAGCTCGAGGCCCTTGACCAGGCTCACCGGCACCAGGGTCACCCGGGACTCCAGGCCGTTGCGGGCGGCCCGCCCGAACTCCACGCCGGCGGCGTCGAGGGCACCGGCCACCGCGTCGACCAGGGTGTCGGGGGCGATGACGGCGACGCTGCCGGGGTCGACCGCGTTGCGCTCCTCGACGGCCACGGCCGCGGCCCGCACCGCCAGCTCGGCCTCGTCCACCGGGACGATCCGGGGCGGGTCGCCCGCCTGGCGGACCGAGCTCGGCGGGCGGAGGTCGGGCTCGGCCACCGCCAGCACCCGGGCCGCCAGCTCCATGCTCGGGCCGGGGATGCGGTAGCCGATCGACAGCTCGGCCCGCTGGGCCACGCGCTTGCGGGGCAGGTTCTCGAGGATCTCGTCCCAGTTGCGGTGGGCCCACACGCCCGTGGCCTGGGCGATGTCGCCCACCACGGTCATCGAGCCGCTGAGCGACCGCCGCTCCAGCATGCGGAGCTGCATCGGCGACAGGTCCTGGGCCTCGTCCACCACGATGTGGCCGTAGGTGCGGATCTCGTCGGGGTCGCCGCCGTTGAGCCGGCGCTTGCGGCTGCCCTTGGGCCCCAGCAGCGCCCGGGCCTCGTCGAGGAGCGGGACGTCGTCGTGGGTCCACGTGATGGCGGCGACGTCGTCCTGGCGGGGCCGCAGCAGCGCGGCCCGCTCGTCCTCGGAGAGGTGCCGGCCCGCGGCCAGGTCGACCAGCGCCCGGGACCCGAACAGGTCGTGCAGCAGCTGGGCCGGGGTGAGGACCGGCCACATGCGCTCGAGCGCCTCGCGCACCTCGGGCGCCTGCCGGGCCCGCTCCCGCACCTCCTCGGGCGTGACGGGCACGCGGCTGACCTCGGCCAGCGCCGCGAACAGCTGGGACTCGACGAAGCGCCGCCCGGCGTTGTGGAGCCGGAAGCGCCGCCGGGCGTCGGCCACGATGGCGGCCGTCCGCTCGGCCGGCACCACCAGCGTCTGGACCCCGTAGGGGACCCGCAGCGGCTTGCGCAGCGCCCGCTCGCGGTCGCGCACGGCCTTGGCCAGCACCCGGGACATGCGGGCGTCGCCCTTGATGCGGGCGGTGGCCGGGCGGTCGCGCCCGCTGATGTCCACGCCGTCGACCAGGTCGGCCAGCACCGCGAGCTCGACGCCCGCCTCGCCCAGGCTGGGCAGGACCCGTTCGATGTAGCCGAGGAACAGGCGGTTGGGCCCCACGACGAGCACCCCCTGTCCCTCGAGGGGGAACCGGTGGGTGTAGAGCAGGTAGGCGGCCCGGTGCAGGGCCACCACCGTCTTGCCGGTGCCGGGGCCGCCCTGGACCACCAGGACGCCGGGCAGCGGCGAGCGGATGACCTCGTCCTGCTCGGCCTGGATGGTGGCGACGATGTCGCCGAGGCGGCCGGTGCGGGCCTCCTCCAGGGCGGCGATCAGCGAGCCCTGGCCCCGGACCCGGGTGCCGTCGTCGTCGAGGACGGCCAGGTCGCCGCCGAGCAGCTCGGCGCCCTCGCCGAACAGCTCGTCCTCGATGCCCAGCAGCTTGCGGGCCCGGGTGGCGAAGTGGCGCCGCCGCACGAGGCCCATCGGGGCCCGGCCGGTGGCCCGGTAGAACGGCTCGGCCACGGGGGCCCGCCAGTCGACGACGAGCGGCTCCTGGGTCTCGTCGGCCACCGCGATGCGGCCGATGTAGTAGCTCTCGCCCCCGTCGGCCCGGGCCTGGTCGATGCGCCCGAACACCAGGCTGGCGTCACCGAGGTTCAGGTAGTCCAGCCGGGCGGCGATGTTCTCCTCGATCATCTCCCGTTCCCAGCGGGCCTGCTCGGTCCCTCCCCGCCCGACCTCGACCATCGACCGCAGCCTGGTGGCCGACTGGCGTGCGCGCTCCAGGGAGTCGTACGCCCGGTCGATATACGCCTGCTCGGCGGCCAGGTCGGGGTGAGAGGCCAAGCGCTCCTCCGCTGGTCGAGGAACGGACCATGCTATCTGGTGATCGGAACGTCAGCCTGCTTTCAGCCGTCGGAAACGGATCGGGCACGCCGTCGCGGCCCCGGTGGTCCGTGCTTCCCGCTCTTGCTGCTTCGCAGCGGGCCGCTCGGGCCACGGCTGCGCCTGTCGGCGCAGCCTCTCAGCCGTCGGAAACGTCGAAGTCGAAGACCGATCCGGCCTCGTGCAGGTCGTGGCCGTCGACCAGGCCGTCGCCCGTCAGATCGAGGTCGGAGTCGGAGGCCACGTCGGCCGGATCGGCGTCGAACGGCGACGGGCCGGACAGGGCGCCGGACTCGTCGTCCTCGCCCAGCAGGGCGTCGCGGAGCTCCTCGATGAGGTAGCCGACGCCCTCCAGCGGGTCGTTCTCCTGGCCGGTCATGTCGAGCTCGATCTCCTCGACCGCAGCGTCGTCCGGGTCGAGGACCGTGGTGTCGTCCGACGGGACCACGATGCCGGTGCCGTCGTCGTCCGGCTCGGTGGAGCCGTCGCCGAACGTGTCGTCGTCGGAGTCGCCGGCGTCGACGCCGCCGTCGCCGTAGTTGTCCTCGTCGAAGGGCTCGTCGTAGGTGTCCTCGACGTAGCTGTCCTCGCCGAACCGGTCGGCGCTGCTGGAGACGTCGCTCATGCCGTCGGCGAGGGAGCCGTCGGTGCCCCCGTCCCGGGTGTCGTTCTCGTCGGGCCGCATGCCGCCATCCTGGGCGCGCGGCCCGCCCCTGTCGACGGGGGTGTTCCCCCTCCTGGTGGGGGATCGATGGGGGTGCGGGGGTTAGCGTGGCCGCCGATGGCCCCGCCCGCCGACGCCCCGTTCCTGCTGGCCTGCCGCAACGAGCCGGCCCCCCGGGTGCCGGTGTGGTTCATGCGCCAGGCCGGCCGCTCGCTGCCCGAGTACCGCCTGATCCGGGGCGCCGGCAGCATCCTCGACGCGGTCAAGAGCCCGGACCTGGCCACCGAGGTCACGCTCCAGCCGGTGCGGCGCTACGGCGTGGACGCCGCCATCCTCTACAGCGACATCGTGGTCCCGGTGGCCGCCATCGGGTTCGGGGTGGAGATCGAGTCGGGGGTCGGGCCCGTGGTCGAGGTCCCGTTCCGCGACGCCGCCGACCTCGACCGCCTGCGCCCGCTCGACCCCGACGCCGACTGCCCCTACGTGCAGGACACGGTGCGGGCGCTCGTCGGCGAGCTGGGCGACGTGCCCCTGATCGGCTTCGCGGGGGCGCCGTTCACGGTGGCCAGCTACCTGGTCGAGGGCGGCCCGTCGCGCACGCTCGGCCGGACCAAGGCCCTCATGCTCGGCGACCCCGGCCTGTGGGACCGGCTGATGGACCGGCTGGCCGACATCGCCATCGCCGCGCTCCGGGCCCAGGTGGACGCGGGGGCGTCGGCCGTGCAGCTGTTCGACAGCTGGGCCGGGACCCTGGCCCCCGGCCTCTACGAGCGCCACGTGCTGCCGCACAGCGCCAAGGTGTTCGCCGCGGTGGCCGACCTGGGCGTCCCCCGCATCCACTTCGGGGTGACCACCGGCGAGCTGCTCGGCCTGCTGGCCAAGGCGGGCGCCTCGGTCGTCGGGGTCGACTGGCGGGTGCCGCTCGACGAGGCCCGCCAGCGGCTCGGCGCCGACATCGCGGTCCAGGGCAACCTCGACCCGGCCGTGTGCCTGGCCCCGTGGCCGGCGGTGGCCGAGGCCGCCACCGACGTGCTGGACCGCAACGGCGGCCGCCCGGGCCACATCTTCAACCTCGGCCACGGCGTCCTGCCCGAGACCGACCCCGAGGTGCTGGAGCGGGTCGTCGAGCTGGTGCACGCGTGGAGGGCGCCGGCGTGACCACCGGCCTCGTGGTGATGGCCTACGGCACGCCGCGGTCGCCCGACGAGATCGAGGCGTACTACACCCACATCCGCCGGGGCCGGCCGCCCGCCCCCGAGCAGCTCGCGGAGCTGACCGCCCGCTACCGGGCCATCGGCGGCACGTCCCCGCTGGCCGAGCGGACCCGGGCCCAGGTCGACGCCGTCGCCGCCGCCCTCGACGCCGCCGAGCCGGGCGGCTGGCGGGTGGCGCTCGGCAACAAGCACGCCGCCCCCTTCGTCGAGGACGCGGTGGACGAGGTCGCGGCCGGCGGGGTCGAGCGGGTCGTCGGGCTGGTGCTGGCGCCCCACTACTCGAAGGGGTCGGTCGGCGAGTACCACGCGCGGGGTGCGGCGGCCGCCGAGCGCCACGGCGCCGGCTACGCCGGGATCGAGTCGTGGCACGACGAGCCGGCGTGGCTCGACGCCCAGGCCGCCCGCGTGCGGGACGGCGCGGGCCGGGCTGCCCGGGCGCACCACGGTGCTGTTCACCGCCCACTCGCTGCCCGAGCGGGTGCTGGCCGGCGACCCCTACCCCGACGAGCTGGGGGCGTCGGCCGCCGCCATCGCCGCCCGCGCCGGGCTCGGCGCCGGTGACGGGGGGCCGGGCTGGGCGCTGGCCTGGCAGTCGGCGGGGCGCACCCCCGAGCCGTGGCGGGGGCCGGACATCCTCGACGTGATCCGGGACCTGGCCGCCGGCGGGGCCGAGGGCGTGCTGGTGTGCCCGCAGGGGTTCGTGTCCGACCACCTCGAGGTGCTGTACGACCTGGACGTGGAGGCCGCCCGGCTGGCCGCCGGCGAGGGCGTGGCCTTCGCCCGCACGGCCTCGATCAACGACGACGCCGCGGTGATGTCGGCCCTGGCCGCCCGCGTCCGGCGGACATGACCGAGCGGGTCGACCTCGCCGTGGTCGGCGGGGGCATCAGCGGCCTGGCCGCGGCCTGGGAGGGGCGGCGCCGGGGGGCGGGCGTCGCCGTGCTCGACGCCGGCGACCGGCCGGGCGGATCGCTGCGGACCTCCCCGGTCGGGGGCGTGGACGTGGACGAGGCGGCCGACGCCTTCCTGGCCCGCGTGCCCGAGGCCGTCGAGCTGTGCGACGAGCTGGGCCTGACCGCCGAGCTGGTGTCCCCGGCCACCGGGTCGGCCCACGTGTGGTGGGACGGGGCGCTGCGCCCGCTGCCCGCGGACCAGCTGCTGGGCGTGCCGACCGACGTGGACGCCCTGGCGGGCGGGGGCCTGCTGTCGCCGGCCGGCGTCGCCCGGGCCCGCCAGGACCTGGCGCTGCCCGACGACCGCCCCGCGGGCGACGAGAGCGTGGGCGCCCTCGTGCGCCGGCGGCTGGGCGACGAGGTGCTGGAGCGGCTGGTGGCGCCGCTGGTGGGATCGATCTACGCCGGGGACTGCGACCGGCTGTCGCTGGCGGTGAGCGCCGCCCAGCTGGCCGCGGCCCGCGACCTCGACCCCGGGGACCCCAGCCTGATGCGGGCGGCGGCGACGCTGCGGACCCGGGCCGTGGACACGGGCCGCCCGGTGTTCCTGGCGCCGGCCGGCGGCATGGGCCGCCTGGCGGGCGCGCTGCACGGGGCGCTGGGCGATGCCGTCCGCACCGGGTCCCGGGTGACGGCGGTCGAGCCGGAGGGCACCCGGTGGCGGCTGTCGGCCGGCACCGGGGACGTGGTGGCCGACGCCGTCGTGTTCGCCGCGCCCGCCCCCGCCAGCGCGCCGCTGCTCGGCGTCCCTGGCACCCGACGCCGCCGCCTTCCTGGCCGGGATCGACACCGCCTCGGTGGCGCTCGTGGCGCTGGCGGTGCCGGTGGCGGGGATCGACCGGGCGCTGGACGGGTCCGGGTTCCTCGTGCCGCGGGCCGCCGGGCTGCTGCTCACCGCCTGCTCCTGGGTCACGAGCAAGTGGCCGCACCTGGCCGCCGACCCGTCGGTGGCGGTGCTGCGGGCGTCGGTGGGCCGCGACGGCGACGACCGGGCGGTCACCCTCGACGACGAGAGCCTGGTGGCGGGCGTCCTCGACGACCTCGCCACCACCATGGGCGTGAAGGCCCCGCCCCTCGACGTGCGCATCAGCCGCTGGCCCCGGTCGTTCCCCCAGCCGCGGCCCGGGCACCTCGACGCGGTGGCGGCGGCCGAGGCGGCGCTGGCCGCCCGCTCCCCCCGCCTGGCCGCCACGGGGGCGTGGGCCCGGGGCGTCGGCGTCCCCGCCTGCATCCGCGGGGCGCGGGCGGCGGCGGCGCGGGTGCTCGCCGCCGGGGGTGGTACAACCGGACCATGACCACGACGGCGCGCCGGCGGGCCTCGCTCTCCGCCGTCGTCGCGCTCGTGGTGACGAGCGTCGGGCTCACCGGCTGGGCGCTGCGGCCCGAGGCCGCCCGCGGCCCGAGGCCGACCCGCGGCCCGAGGCGGCCGTCGTCGTCGACCAGCCGGTCCCCCAGACCACCGCGCTCTCGTCCACCTCCCTGCCGCCCGCGCCGGCGGCCCCCCTGCTGCCGGTGCCCGAGGACGCGCCGGCCGACGCCCGGGCGCCCACCCCCGAGGTCGTCCACGGCACGCTGGAGCTGCCGACGATCGGCGTGTCCGAGCCCTTCGGCGAGGGCGTGACGCTCACCGCCATCGACCGGGGCCCGAGCCACTGGCCGGGGTCGGCCATGCCGGGCCAGCTCGGCAACGTCGTCGTGGCGGGGCACCGCACCACCCACTCGCCGGCCGTTCCTCGACCTCGACCTGCTGGCCCCGGGCGACCCGCTGGTGTTCCACATGAGCGACGGCACCACCTGGACCTACGAGATGACCGCCAGCGAGATCGTCGGCCCCGACGCCATGTACATCGTCGACCAGCACCCCGAGCCCACGGCCACGCTGTTCGCCTGCCACCCCAAGGGGTCGGCGGCGCAGCGCATCGTCGTCTACTTCCGGCTGGTCCCCCCGGCCTGACCCCGTTGGGGCCGCGGCCGCCGGGCGCGCGATCATCGGCGGCGACATGCGCCGCTTCACCGTCATCGCCGCGTGCCTGGGCACGGGCGTCCTGCTGGCCGCCGCCCTCCCGCCGTGGGGGTGGTGGCCGCTCGCGTTCGCCGGCGTCGCCGCGCTCGACCGGCTGATCGCCGACCGGCCGCGGGTGTCGCGGTGGCGGCGGGGGACGCTGGTGGGCCTCGGCCTCTACATCCCGTCGCTGGCGTGGATGACCGAGATGACGCTGCCCGGGCTACCTCATCGCCACCGTGGCCTACGCCGCGCTGCTGGGCGTGGCCATGATGCTGGTGCCGGCGGCGGCCCCGGGACGGTGGCTGGCGCTGCCGGGCGCGATCGCCCTCACCGAGCTGCTGCGGTGGTCGTGGCCGTTCGGCGGGGTCCCGCTGTCCAGCCTGGCCGTGGGCCAGGTGGGCGGGCCGCTCGCCCCGGTCCTGCGCGTCGGCGGCGCGCTGCTGCTGGTCGAGATCACCGTGATCGTGGGCGTGGCCCTCGCCGCCCTGCTGCGGCGCCGCTGGCTGGCCGCCGGGGTGGCCGCGGCGGCCGTGCTGGCGGCGGTGGGCCTGGCGGCCGTGGTCCCGCGGGGCGAGCAGGTGGGGACGCTGCGGGTGGCGCTCGTGCAGGGCGGCGGACCGCAGGGGACGCGGGCCTGGAACACCGACGAGCGCAAGGTGTTCGAGCGCCACCTGGAGGCGAGCGAGGACGTCGACACCCCGGTCGACCTCGTGGTGTGGCCCGAGGACGTGGTCGACATCGACGCGCTCGACACGGCCGTCGAGGGCGAGGAGCTCGCCGACCTGGCCCGCGAGCTGGACGCCACGCTCGTCGCCGGGGTGGTCGAGGACGCGGGCGACGACGCCTTCCTCAACGCGTCGGTGGCGTTCGGCCCCGACGGCGAGATCGTCGACCGCTACGACAAGGTCCACCGGGTCCCGTTCGGGGAGTACGTGCCGCTGCGCAGCCTGCTGGAGCCGTTCGGGGGCAGCTCGCTCACGTCGCGCGACGCCATCATCGGCGAGCAGCCGGCCCTGCTCGAGACCCCGGCGGGACCGCTCAGCGTGGCCATCTCGTGGGAGATCTTCTTCGGGGACCGGGTGCGCGAGGGAGTCGAGCAGGGCGGCGAGGTCGTGCTCAACCCGACCAACGGCTCGTCGTTCTCCGGGACGCTGGTGCAGACGCAGCAGGTGGCGTCGTCGCGCATGCGGGCCATCGAGAGCGACCGCTGGCTGCTGCAGGTGGCACCGACGGGCTTCAGCGCGGTGATCGGGCCGGACGGCACGGTCCACCAGCGCTCCAGCGTGAGCGAGCAGGTCGTGCTGCAGGACACCGTCGGCCGCCGGACCGGCACGACCCCCTACGTCCGGTGGGGCCAGGCGCCGGCCCTCGCGGTGGCCGTCGCGGGGCTGGCGGCGGGGTGGCTGGTGGCCCGGCGGGGCCGTCGTCCGGACCCGGCGCCGGAGGCCGAGCAGACGCTCTCCGTGTCCTAACGCGCACCCAGTGCAGCGGATGCACAGAGGGTGAGCAGAATCGCCTACGTTTGGCCACGACTACCGCGCCAGAAGGGTTACGTCGCGGTCCTCCGACTTGTTACGTTCTCATGTCGAGGCGAGCTGGGGTGGGAGACGAGATGAGCTACAGCCTGGGGGTCGACCTCGGCGCGACGACCTGTTCCGCGGCGATACGCCGTGGGCCGGACATCGAGCCGTGCGCGATCGGTGAAGTCGAGACCACCATGCCGTCGGTCGCTCTGCCGCGGGTGGACGGGTCGATGCTGGTGGGCGAGGCGGCCGACCAGCGCGCCGACTACGAGCCGACGCTGGTGGCCCGCACGGTGGCCCCCCGCCTCGGCGAGCCGGAGCCGATCGTCATCGACGGCCACCCGTGCGACCCCGGCGCCCTCACCGAGGCGCTCATCGGCACGGCCATCCAGCGGGCGTCCGCGCCCGGCGAGTGGCCCGGCCACCTCGTGCTCACCTACCCGCTGCGCCACGGCGGCGCGGTCGAGGACCTGCTCGACGCGGCGGCGGCCCGCGTGACGACGAGCGAGGTCATGCTCGTGCCCGAGCCGATCGCCGCCATGGCCAAGCTCGCCCACGACGTCGAGCTGGCGCTCGACACCACCGTCGTCGTCATCGACTTCGGCGGGTCGAGCTTCGACGTGACGCTGGTGCGCCGCACCGACTCGGGCTTCGACCTGATCGGCGAGCCCGCCAGCCTCCCCGACTTCGGCGGCGTGGACGTCGACGCCGCGGTGATGGCGCACGTCGAGTCGATGATCGGCGACGTCAGCGCGGGCGTGGCCACCACCG
Source organism: uncultured Acidimicrobiales bacterium (assembly GCA_963759225.1). Lineage (GTDB taxonomy): Bacteria > Actinomycetota > Acidimicrobiia > Acidimicrobiales > VFJN01 > ZC4RG19. Next base: position 48,406 of record CAVWYL010000028.1, read on the forward strand.
ACCACCTGGGCATGCTGGCGCTGCGCCGGCTGCGCGGCGCCTGCCGCCAGGCCAAGGAGGAGCTGTCCTCGGTCCACGAGACCGTGATCGACGTCGCCCTCCCCCAGGTCCAGGGGCAGGTGGCGATCACCCGCGACGACCTGGAGCGCGCCATCGGCGCCCGCCTGGCCGAGGCCGTCGACCTCGTCGCCGGCGTGGTGGCCGACGCCGGGCTCGCCCTCCCCGACGTCCACGTGGCGCTGGTGGTGGGCGGGTCGTCCCGCATCCCCCTGCTGTCGGCCCTCATCACCGAGCGCACCGGCCTGCCCATCGTGGCCGACCCGCTGCCCGAGCTCACCGTGAGCCTCGGGGCCGCGCTGTTCGCCGATGAGGATCCGGCCGAGGCCGGCCCCGTCGCCCTGCCGCCCGCCGACGCCGTGCCGCCCGCGGACGCCCTGCCGCCGCCCGCTGCCGCCGCCCGTGGGCGCCGCGCCGCTGCTGGCCGGCCTGGCCGCTCCGCCGCCGCTGCTGCGCCGGCCGAGCCGACGCCCGATCCCGGCTTCTGGGGTGACGAGCCGGGCGGCGTGGCCGACGTCGGCGCCGCCGCCGGCGCCGCCGCGCGGCCGGGCCTGCGGCCGACGCGCCGTGGGACACCCGGTGGGAGGACCAGAGCACCTCGGTGTTCGACGCCCCGGACGCGGCGCTGGGGCTCGCGACCGGCGCCGCGCTCGCCGGCGGCTTCGCCGAACCGGGCTACGACATCCCGGGGCCCATGCACGGGGTCGGGCACGAGCCCGACGACGCCGACCAGGAGTTCCGGGCGCTGACCACCAGCGACACCGACCCCTTCGGCGCCCGGTCCGCCGCGCTCGGCGGGCGGCTGACCCGCCGGGACGACGACGCCGGCGACCTCGACGAGCCGGAGAAGTCCAAGGGCGGGTTCGCCGACTCCACCGACCCCCGGCTCATCGTGGGCGCGATCGGCGCCGGGCTCGCCATCGTGCTGCTGGGCGGCTTCGCCCTGGCCGCGGGCACCGGCGGCGGCAGCAACGATCCCGACATCGCCGTGAACGACCCCATGCCGACGGCGTCCACCACGACCACGCTGTCGACCACCACCTCGACCGAGCCGCCCACGACCACGACCGAGGCCACCGAGACGACCCGGCGCACGACGACCACCGCCCGGCCCCGCTCGACCACGACGGTGGCGACCGTGCCGCCGACCACCGAGCCGCCGCCCACGGTGCCGACGACGGCCCCGCCCGACACGACGACCACGTCGTCGACGACGACGACGACCATCGACCACCACGACCCGCCACGGGCCTCCCGTGATCGGCACGCTCGGTGGTCTGCCATCCGAGACGACCGCGGTCGGCGCGCAGGCCGATCGGGCGCTAGCCTGAGCGGCTCATCGCGGCGCAGCCCCTTTCCGCGGCACGGGCGGGCAGCAGCAGGCGAGCGGCGGGGACTTGACCCGCCGGTCAGTCGAACGGAAAGGTAGCGGGAATGTACGCCGAGGAACGCCCTCTGCGCATCGCGCTCCTGGCCTACCGGGGCAAGCCCCATGTCGGTGGCCAGGGCGTGTACGTGCGGCATCTGGCCAAGGCCCTCACCGACGCCGGCCACCACGTCGAGGTCCTCGGCGGTCAGCCCTATCCCGTCCTCGACGAGCGCGTCCCCCTGGTCGAGCTGCCGAGCCTCGAGATCTACAACGACCACTTCCCCATGCGCATGCCGGGGCTGTGGGAGATGAAGGACTGGACCGACCTGGCCGAGGTCACCTCGTTCTCGTTCGGGCAGTTCCCCGAGCCGCTGGCGTTCAGCCTGCGGGCGTGGCGGCACCTGCGGGCCCGGGCCGGCGAGTTCGACCTCGTGCACGACAACCAGTGCCTCGGCTACGGGCTGCTCGGCATCCAGCAGGCCGGGTTCCCGGTACTGGCCACCGTGCACCACCCGATCACGGTCGACCGGCGCCTCGAGCTCGAGCACGCCGAGGGCTGGTACAAGCGGCTGACCCTGCGGCGCTGGTACTCGTTCACCAACATGCAGACCCGGGTGGTCCAGCGGCTGCCGCGGGTCGTGACCGTGTCCGAGAACTCGTTCCGCGACATCGCCGCCGACCACGGCGTCGACCCCAACAAGATGGCCATCGTGCCCGTGGGCGTGGACGTCGAGCTGTTCCGGCCGCTGGCCGACGTGGCCCCCGTGCCGGGCCGCCTCATCACCACCGCCAGCGCCGACGTGACCATGAAGGGCCTCAGCTACCTGCTGGAGGCCCTGGCCAAGCTGCGCACCGAGCGCCCGGAGACCCACCTCGTGGTCATCGGCAAGCGCAAGGCGGGCGGCCGCTCCGACGAGACGATCCGCCAGCTCGGTCTGGAGGACGCGGTCGAGTTCGTCACCGGCGTCCCCGAGCAGCGCATCATCGAGCTCTACAGCGAGGCCGAGCTGGCCGTCGTGCCGTCGCTCTACGAGGGCTTCTCGCTGCCGGCCATCGAGGCCATGGCGTGCGGGACGCCGCTCGTCGCCACGTCCGGCGGGGCGCTGCCCGAGGTGGTGGGCGCCGACGGCGACACCGCCCTCGTGGTCCCCCCGGGTGACAGCGAGGCGCTGGCCGCCAAGCTGCGCTGGGCGCTCGGCCGCGACGACCTGCGGTCCACCGTCGGCGCCCGCGGCCGCCAGCGGGTCGTCGACCAGTGGTCGTGGCAGCACACCGCGGCCAAGACGGTCGAGCAGTACCGCATCCTGCTGGACCAGGTCGGGGCGGGCTGATGCTCACCGTCGACTACCAGCGGCTCGGGCTGCGGCCCGGCGACCGCCTGCTCGACCTCGGCTGCGGGGCCGGGCGCCACGCCTTCGAGTCGCTGCGCCGCGGCGCCCGCGTCACGGCCTTCGACTACGACGAGGCCGAGCTCAAGGACGTGGCCGCCATGGCCAGCGCCATGGAGGCCGCCGGCGACCTGGGCGACGGGGCCCGCAGCGGGGTCGCCCGGGGCGACGCCACCGCCCTGCCGTTCCCCGACGCCAGCTTCGACCGCATCATCGCCGCCGAGGTCCTGGAGCACATCTCCGACGACGCCGCCGCCATCGGCGAGCTCGTGCGGGTGCTGCGGCCGGGCGGCACCATGGCCGTGACCGTGCCGGCGTTCCTGGCCGAGCGCGTGTGCTGGGCGCTCAGCGACGAGTACCACGCCCCCTACGTGGCCGGCGGCCACGTCCGCATCTACACGGCCACCGAGATGCGCAACAACCTGGTCACCGCCGGGGTCGAGCCCTACGACTCCCACAAGGAGCACGGCATCCACGCCCCCTACTGGTGGCTGAAGTGCGCGGTCGGGCCCACCAACGACGACCACCCCCTGGTCCGGGCCTACCACCAGGCGCTGTGCTGGGACATCGGCGGCGCCCAGCCCTGGTCCCGGTTCACCCGGGCCGCCGACCGGGTGCTGACCCCCGTCATCGGCAAGAGCTACGTCGCCTACGCCCGCAAGCCGGGCCCGGACGAGGCCGCGGCGTGACCCTCGCGCGACGTCCCCGGCATCGCCACCGCGGCGGACCTGCAGGCGACGGTCGACGCCGTCGCCGACTGGCAGCTGCCCTCGGGCATGGTGCCGTGGTTCCCCGGCGGCCACGCCGACCCCTGGAACCACGTCGAGGCGGCCATGGCCCTGACGCTGGGCGACCGCCACGCCGAGGCCGAGCGGGCCTTCGACTGGCTCGTCGGGCTGCAGCGGCCCGACGGCTCGTGGCACCAGTACTACCTGGCCGACCGGGTCGAGCAGGACAAGCTCGACGCCAACGTCATCGCCTACGTGGCGGCCGGCGTGTGGCACCGGTGGCTGTGCACGGGCGACCGCGGCTTCGCCGAGACCATGTGGCCGGTGGTCGAGCGGGCCGTCGACTTCGTGCTCGACCTGCAGACGCCCCGGGGCGAGATCCTGTGGGCCCGCCACGCCGACGGCACGCCGTGGTCGTTCGCCCTGCTCACCGGGTCGTCCTCGATCTGCCACAGCCTGCGCTGCGCGGTGGCGCTGGCCGAGATGCTCGGCCACGAGCGGCCCGACTGGGAGCTGTCGGCCGCCCGCCTGACGCACGTCATCCGGCACGTGCCCGACGCCTTCTCGCCGAAGCACCGCTGGGCGATGGACTGGTACTACCCGGTGCTCAGCGGCGTGGTCCTCGGCGACGAGGGCCGCGAGCGGCTGGCCGAGCGCCACGACGCCTTCGTGATGGAGGGCTGCGGCGTCCGGTGCGTGTCCGACCGCCCCTGGGTCACGGCCGCCGAGACGTGCGAGTACGCGATGGCCAACCTGGCCGTCGGCAACGTCGACGTCGCCCGGTCCCTGTTCGCGCTGGGCCCAGCGCTACCGCCACGACGACGGGCGCTACTGGACCGGCACCGTGTTCCCCGACGAGGGGCGGTTCCCGTCCGGCGAGCGGTCGACCTACACGGCCTCGGCCGTGATCCTGGCGGCCGACGCGCTGGCCGAGGGATCGCCGGCCAGCGGGCTGTTCACGCGGCACGACGAGGTGCTGCCGGCCCTGTTCGAGGCCGAGGACAGCGACCAGGCCGTCCGCGACCACGAGTAGCCACTAGCCCTCCGCCTTGCGCCGCAGGATGCGGAGCGAGCCCGCGGCCCGCTCCTCCACGAACCGCCCGCTGGCGATGGCCGGCAGGTAGATCTCCTCGTACGGCGGGCGCCCGCCGTCGGCCGGGTCCGGGAACACGTCGTGGATGGCGAGCGTGCCGCCGGCGACGACGTGGGGGGTCCACAGCTCGTAGTCGGCCCGGGCCGGCTCGACGCCGTGGCCGCCGTCGATGAACAGGAACGCCAGCGGGGTGGCCCACGCCCGGGCCACGAGCGGCGACTCGCCCACGACCGCGACGACCGTGCCCTCGAGGCCGGCGTCGTGGATCGTGCGGCGGAAGTGGGGCAGCGTGTCCATCCGGCCCACGGCGGGGTCGACGAGGTCGGGCTCGTGCCACTCCCAGCCGGGCTGGTTCTCCTCCGAGCCCCGGTGGTGGTCGACCGAGAACAGCACCCGGCCCCGCTCCCGGGCGGCGGCGCCCAGGTACACGCCGGACTTGCCGCAGTAGCTGCCGACCTCCAGCAGCGGACCGTCGACCGCCACCGCGGCGGCCGCCTCGTAGAGGGCGAGGCCCTCGTCCGGCGGCATGAAGCCGCGGGCGGCCTCGGCGGCGGCCCGCAGCCGGGCGTCCATGGTCACGGGCGAGGACCGTAACCGTTACCTTTCCCCCGTGTCACAGGACGCCGTCGACGACCTGGTGCGGCTGCTCGACCTCGAGCCGATCGAGGTCAACATCTTCCGGGGCAACTCGCCCGACGAGGACCGCCAGCGCCTCTTCGGCGGCCAGGTGGCGGGCCAGGCGCTGGTGGCCGCGGCCCGCACGGTGCCCGACGACCGGGAGGTGCACTCGCTGCACGGCTACTTCCTGCGGGCCGGCGACCCCCGGGTGCCGGTGCTGTACGAGGTCGACCGGCTGCGGGACGGCGGCTCGTTCACCACCCGGCGGGTGGTGGCGATCCAGCACGGCCGGGTCATCTTCAACATGGCCGCCAGCTTCCAGGTGCCGGAGGAGGGCTTCGACCACGCCTTCCCCCTGCCGGCGGTGCCGCCGCCCGAGGGCCTGCCGACGATCCGGGAGCGGTTCGAGCGGGCGGGCGTGCCGCTGACGCCGTGGCTGTCCCGGCCGCGGCCGATCGACATCCGCCACGTCGACCCCGAGGGCGGGCCCGCAGCCGACGGGCGAGCCCCGGCACGACGTGTGGCTGCGGGCCGACGGCCGGCTGCCCGACGACCCGATCGTCCACACGGTGGTGCTGACCTACGCGTCGGACATGACGCTGCTCGACACGTCGATGGTGCCCCACGGGGCGAGCGGGTCCGATCCCGGAGATCTTCATGGCCAGCCTGGACCACGCCATGTGGTTCCACCGGCCGTTCCGGGCCGACGACTGGCTGCTCTACGCCCAGGACAGCCCGAACGCCTCCAGCGGGCGGGGCCTGTCGCGGGGCCTGGTCTTCACCCGCGACGGGACCCTGGTGGCGACGGTCATGCAGGAGGGCCTCATCCGCCGGCTGCGCCCACCGCCTAGCGTGCCGTAGATGACCAGGATCGGACGTCATGGGGGGCCTGGTCGCCGCGCTGGTGCTGGCGGCGGGCGCCTGCGGAGGCGACGGAGACGACGACGAGTCCGGGCTCGCGGGGTCGACGACCACCGACGGCGACACGACCACCTCCGCCCCGGGCGACACCGCGGCCGCGGCCGACGCCGTGCCCCTCGACTCGATCGAGCTGACGCTGACCGAGTTCGCCTCGGCCGACGCCCCGACGTCGCTCGTCACCCGGCCGGGGGGCGGGCTGTACGTGTCCGAGCGGGCCGGGCGGGTGCGGCCGCTGGTCGACGGCGCGCTGGGCGACCCGATCGTCGACATCGTCGACGAGGTGGTCACCAACTCCGAGCAGGGCCTGCTGGACATCGAGTTCTCCGCCGACGGCGGCACGCTGTACCTCAGCTACAACGTGCCCCCCGACGGCGACACCCGCATCGCGGCCTACACGATGACCGGCGACAGCGTCGACCCGGCGTCCCGCCGCGAGCTGCTGGCCGTCGACCAGCCGTTCCCCAACCACAAGGGCGGCGACATCGAGATCGGGCCCGACGGGTTCCTGTACATCGGGCTCGGCGACGGCGGCGCCGCCGGCGACCCGATGGGCAACGGCCAGGACACGTCCGCCCTGCTGGGCAAGATCCTGCGGATCGACCCCGACGGCCGCGGCCGGCGGGCGGCCCTACGGCATCCCGCCCGGCAACCCGTTCGCCGACGGGCAGGGCGGGGCGCCGGAGGTGTGGGCCTACGGGCTGCGCAACCCGTGGCGGTTCACGTTCGACCCCGACTCCGGCGACCTGTGGATCGCGGACGTCGGCCAGAACGCGTGGGAGGAGATCACCGTGCTGCCCGCGTCCACCGGCGGCGCCAACCTGGGCTGGGACCAGATGGAGGGCACCCACGGCTACGAGGGCGGGTCCAACCCCGACGGCGGCGTGCTGCCGGTGTTCGAGTACGACCACGGGCAGGGCTGCTCGATCACGGGCGGCGTCGTCTACCGGGGCACGGCCGTGCCGGGGCTGGCGGGCGCCTACCTGTTCACCGACTACTGCAACGGCACGATCCGGGCCGTCCGGGCCGAGGGCGGCGCCCTGTCGGACGAGCGGGTCTTCGGCGCGGAGGGCGCGAACCTGGTCTCCTTCGGCGAGGACGCGGCCGGCGAGGTCTACGTCCTCTCCCTGGACGGCCCGATCTACCGCCTCGACCCGGCGTCCTAGGCCTAGGCCGTCTGTCGTCTGTCACCGCGGATATCCGCGGTGAGAGACGACAGAGACCGCCGGCGGGCTTCGTACAGCTCCCGCAGGTCACGTCCGGTGGCAGCGGCGTCCCGCGCGACCTGGTCGAAGGTGACCTCGACCACGTCCCAGCCGAGGCGCTTGAGCCGGCGCCGGCGCAGCCGGTCCCACTCGTGCGCCCGCTTGCCGGAGTGGTGGGCCAGGCTGTCGCACTCGACCCCCCACCGGACGTCCGGCCAGGCGAGGTCGAGATGGGCCACGAAGTCGCCGTCGCGCACGGTGTGCTGGAGCACCGGCTCGGGCAGCCCGGCCCGCCGGACGAGGCGCACGGCGCGGGCCTCGAAGCCGCTCTCCGTGAACCGCCCCGTGCCGAGTCGCTCGGCCAGCATCGCCGCCATGACCCGCGACCCGCGCCGGCCCGGGCGCGCCAGCTCGCGATGCCGGTGGGCGAGCGCCTCCAGCGTGCCGGGAGCGCGACGGCAGGCGTGGTCGAGCGCCTGGGCCACACGGAACGGATGCGCGACGGCCGGGAGGTCCAGCACCGTGCGCACCACCGATGTGCAGGCGACCCCGTCCACCTCGTCGAGGTCGACGCCCCGGAGCAGGCGGCTCTCGTGCACGATCCACTGCGACCGCTTGCGGCGGAGACCGTAGGGGGTGACGACCTCGACCTGGCGGGGCGGGAAGCCGTCGAGCTCCCAGAGGCACGCCGCGGTGCGGTGCGACGCCCACGCCTTGCCGGACAGTGCGGCCACGCTGACCCGCTGACGCCACGTGCACGGTGCCCCCGCCACGACGAGCACCCCGGGCGCCGGTCGCAGCAGCCGTCCGGTGGCCACCCACGACCCGAGCGTCGACTCGGGAACACCGAGCGCCACCGCGGCATGCCACCCGATCGTCCCGTGCCGGCGGGCCGCCTCTGCTGGCCAGTTTACCCCATAACTCCACGAAACTTACTGTACTTCACCGTCTGTCGTCTCTCACCGCGGATATCCGCGGTGAGAGACGACAAACGAGCCAACCGTCCTCCGCCCTCCCGTCGACGGGGTCGAGGCCGTACGCCGCGGCCAGGGCTGCGCGCTGGTCCGGGAGCACGCCGCTGGCGATGAGCGTGCCGCCGGGGGCGAGGGCGGCGACCACCGCCGGTGCGAGCGAGCGGTGGTCCGGGAGCAGCAGGTTCGCCACCGCCAGGTCGTGCCGGCCGGACACCGTGTCCGCCACCGCCAGGCGGTCGGCGACCCCGTTGCGGGCGGCGTTGGCGGCCGTGGCCGCCCTCGCCGCGGGGTCGATGTCGACGGCCAGGGCCGCACCGGCGCCGAGGACCAGGGCCGCGACGGCGAGGATGCCGCTGCCGCAGCCCACGTCGAGGACCCGCTCGCCGCCCCGGACCTGCTCGACCAGCGCCTCCAGGGCCAGGCGGGTGGACGGGTGGGCGCCGCTGCCGAAGGCCCGGCCGGGGTCGATCACGACCTCGCCGGGCGCGCCGGTCGCACCGAGCACGATGCGCAGCGGGCCCACGTCGACCGGCCGGGCGAACGCCCGCCAGGCGTCCAGCGCCGCGTCCAGGTCCACGGGCACGACCTCCGCGGGCCAGCGGCCGGCCACCGCCGCCACGAGCGCGCCGGCGTCGGGCGCCGCCGCCACCAGCACGGTCGTGGGCCCGGCCGCCCGCTCCTCCACCGCGACCGCCCCCGCCTGCCACAGCGCGTCCGCGGCGAGCTCGGCCTCGGCCGCGGGGACCGGGACCTGGACCGTGAGGGCGCCGGTCACGCCGGGCGGGCCAGCGTCACCAGGTAGTCGCCCGCGGGGTCGGTCCACAGGCCCATGACCCGCATGCCGGCCCGGCCCAGCTCGTCGCGCACCTGCTCGAAGGTGAACTTGGCGCTGATCTCGGTGCGCATCTGCTCGCCCCGGGCGAAGTCGACGGTCAGCTCGAGCGCCGGCAGCGTGACCGTCATGGCCTCGGTGGCCCGCAGCCGCATCTCGATCCAGCGGTTGTCGGCGTCCCAGGCCGCCAGGTGCTCGAACTTCTCGACGGCGAAGTCGGCCCCGAGCTCGCGGTTGAGCACCGTCAGCAGGTTGCGGTCGAACGCCGCCGTCACCCCCTCGGCGTCGTCGTAGGCCGCGATCAGCCGGTCCACCGGCTTGACCAGGTCGGTCGCGAGCAGGAACCGGTCGGACGGCCCCAGCAGCCCGGCGACCTCGCCGAGGAACCGCGCCCGCTGGCGGGGCGGGAAGTTGCCGATGGTGCTGCCCAGGAACGCGATCAGCCGGGAGCCGTCGACGTCGGGGATGTCCTCCAGGTGCTCGTGGAAGTCGCCGACCACGGCGTGGACCCCGATGCCCATGTCCTCGGCCACCGCCTCGGCCGCGGCCCGCATGGTGCCCTCGGCCACGTCGAAGGGGACGTAGCCCTCCAGCCCCGCGGTGGCCGCGGCCATGGCGTCGAGCAGCACCCGGGTCTTCTCGGAGTTGCCGGACCCCAGCTCGACGAGCACCGTGGCCCCGGCGGCCTCGGCGATCTCGCCGGCCGACCGCCGCAGCAGGTCGCGCTCGGTGCGGAACGGGTAGTACTCGGGCGTGCGGGTGATCGCCTCGTACAGCTCGCAGCCGTAGTCGTCGTAGAACCACACGGGCGGCATGGTCTTGGGCGTGGCGGCGAGCCCCGCCCGGGCGTCGCGCAGCAGGGCCTGGCGCAGGTCGTCGGGGACGAGGCGGACGTCGACCGTCACCTTCCCCGGGGCGAGGACCGTCACCGGTCGGCCGCCAGGCGCAGCCCGGTGAACGGCCAGCGCGACACCGGGTAGAAGAAGTTCCGGTACGTCGCCCGGGTGTGCCCCTGGGGCGTGACGCACGCGCCGCCCCGCAGCACGTGCTGGTTGACCATGAACTTGCCGTTGTACTCGCCCACCGCGCCCGGCGGCCGGCTGGAACCCCGGGTAGGGCGCGTAGGCGCTCGACGTCCACTGCCACACGCTGCCGCACCACTGCTCGCCGCAGGACCGGGGGTGCAGGCCCGGCCCCGCCAGACCCGCCGCATCGAGCCCGGCCGCGGTCCGGGTGCCGCACAGCGCCGGCTCGCGGGACGGACGCCACGACCTCCCACTCGGCCTCGCTCGGCAGCCGGGCGCCGGCCCAGCGGGCGAAGGCGTCGGCCTCGTACCACGACACGTGGACCACGGGTGCGTCCGGCGCCACCGGCTGGGGGCCGGTCAGCGTCTGGACCGACCAGCCGCCGTCCTCGCGGATCCAGTAGAGCGGCGCCTCCCAGCCCTCGGACTGCACGGCGCCCCAGCCGTCGGACATCCACAGCGCCGGCTCGGTGTAGGCACCGTCCTCGATGAACTCGAGCCAGTCGCCGGCGCTGACCAGCCGGGCCGCCACCGCGAACGGCGCCAGCAGCGTCTCGTGGCGGGGGCCCTCGTTGTCGAACGAGAAGCCGTCGCCGTCGTGGCCGACCGCCACCACGCCCCCGGGGTGGGCGATCCAGCCGTCGGCCGGGTCGGCCACCGGGGCCGGGCGGGCATCGACGTAGGCGGGCAGGAGCGGGTTGGTCGCCAGCACGTGCTTGACGTCCATCAGCAGCAGCTCCTGGTGCTGCTGCTCGTGGTTGAGTCCCAGCTCGATCAGCGCCGCCACCTCGCCCTCGGGCCCCGCGGCCAGGAACTCGTCCATGGACCCGTCGACCGCCTCGCGGTAGGCGGCGATCTCGGCGATGCCCGGGCGGGTCAGCAGGCCCCGCTCGGGGCGGGCGTGCCGCGGGCCGACCCCCTCGTAGTAGGAGTTGAACAGGTACCCGTAGGCCGGGTCGAACGGTGTGTGCCCCGGCGCGTGGACGCCGAGCACGAAGGTCTCGAAGAACCAGGTGGTGTGGGCCCGGTGCCACTTGGTCGGGCTGACGTCGGGCATCGTCTGGACGGTCTGGTCCTCGGCCGACAGGGGTGCGGCCAGGGACTCGGTGAACGCTCGGACCTCGCGGAACCGTGTGCGCAGGTCGGTCGGTGCGCCCACCGGCCGAGTCACGGTCGTCATCGGGTTGCCCCTCTCTCCGCCGGATGATCGGCAACGACGCTACCGTCACGATTTCGACATGCGGGTGCTCTCGTACAACATCCATCACGGCGTGGGCGCCGACGGGCGGCTCGACCTGGAACGCACCGCCCGCGCCATCGCCCGGAGCGCCGCCGAGCTCGTCGGGCTGCAGGAGGTCGACCGCCACTACTCCGCCCGCAGCGGGTTCGTGGACCAGGCGGCGTGGCTCGGCGAGCGGCTCGGGATGCACGTCGCGTTCGGCCCCGCGCTCGACCGGTCGCCGCCGTCGCCGGGCGCGCCCCGGCGCCAGTACGGCAACGCCGTGCTGGCCGGGCCGGAGATCATGGGGTGGCGCAACCTCCTGCTGCCCCGCCCGGAGGGCGGCGAGCAGCGGGCCCTGCTGGAAGCGCTCGTCGTCGTGGACGGGCGGCCGCTGCGGTTCCTCACCACCCACCTGCAGAACGGCTCGGCCACCGAGCGGCTGGCCCAGGTGGCCGCGATCCGGGACGTCCTGGCGGGCCTGCCGCCGCCGGTGGTGCTGGTGGGCGACCTGAACGCGCAGCCGGGCGCGGCCGAGGTCCGGCGCCTGACCGCCGTGCTCGACGACGCCTGGGTGACGGCCGGGCGGGGCCGCGGCGCCACGTACCACGCCGCCGCGCCCACCCGGCGCATCGACTACGTGCTGACGACGCCCGACCTGGTGGCCACGGCCGCCAGGGTGCCCGCCTCCCGGGCGTCCGACCACCGGCCGGTGCAGGCGGACCTGGAATCCGCTGGCCCGGGGGACGGCGGCTGATCCACGCTGGGAGGCGTGGACCCCGTGACCGCCCCCGTGCACCTGACCACCGCCGAGCTCGAGGCCGGCCTGGCCGAGGTCCGGCGGTCCCCGCCCGATCTCGGCGTGGTCGAGCTCGTGGTCCGGCGCCCCGCCGAGGGCGAGCGCGAGGTGCTGGTCGACGGCGTGCTCGACGAGGCGTCGGGCGTCGTCGGCGACAACTGGAACCAGCGGTACAACAAGCACCACCCCGAGGGCGTGCCCGACCCCGACCGCCAGCTCAACGTCATCAACGCCCGGCTGTCCCGCCTGGTGGCGGTCGACCCCGACCGGCGGGCGCTGGCGGGCGACCAGCTCCACCTCGACCTCGACCTGAGCGAGGCCAACCTCCCGGTGGGCACCCGCCTGGCCCTGGGCGAGGCCGTCATCGAGGTCACGCCCATCCCCCACACGGGGTGCGCCAAGTTCGTGCAGCGCTTCGGCAAGGACGCCATGCGGTTCGTCAACTCGCCCCTCGGGCGCGAGCTGCGCCTGCGGGGCCTCAACGCCCGCGTCGTGGTGGCGGGCCCGGTCCGCCCGGGCGACCCGGTCCGCAAGCTCGCCTGACCGGCGCCGACCCGCCCTGCGCCGCGCCGGGTCACCCCGGGGCGAAGGCGTCCCACAGCCCGGGGAGGCGGGTGGCCCACCAGCGGGCGTCGGGGTCGGGGGTGCGCAGCACGTTCGTCCCGCAGTGCACCTCGCCCAGGTTGAGGTGGTACGTGTACCAGTCGTCCACGAACAGGTGGCGGCGGTGGGGGGCGAGGGCGCGGTACGCCTCCTGCAGCAGGTCCACGCCGTCGACGACCGGGCCGAAGGGGTCGGGGACGATCGACCAGTCGCCCACGACGATGTGGTTGACCATGTCCGGGAACAGGGCGACCGCGGCGCCGCCCAGCGACTCGAACACGACCGGCACGTCCACGAACCGGTCGGGGGCCACGCCCAGACCGTCGGCGAGCTGGCGCCGCACCACGTCGAGGGCGGCCTGGCACGAGTCCTGGAACGCCCACAGCGCGTCGTCGGCGAGCAGCTCGCGCACGGAGCGGGCGGCCTTGACCTCCCGGCCGGTGACCGGATCGGGGCGGACCTTGCCCTCCCACAGCACGGCCTCGCCGTGCCCGCCGGCCGCCCACGCCTCGAGGAGCGAGCGGAAGGCGGCCGGGGAGGCGATCTGGATGTGCCAGTCGTCGCCACCGGCCCCGGCGCCCGGCTCGAAGCACACGATCTCGTCCACGTGCCCCACCACCAGCCAGTCCGTGTAGACCTCGATCGGCGCCTGGACCTGCTGGGCGTTGAGGAACTGGCGCACGGCCAGCGCGGCCTGGCGGCCGTCGTCGCCGGGTGCGGTGGTGCCGAGCACGATGCGCCCGAGCGGGTAGGGCACGCCGGCCACCGTCACCGGCGGGCTGACCTCCAGGTTGCCGAACGAGTCGAGCGACGTGGCCCAGCCGCCGTGGGCGGGGACGCTGTAGACGTCGACCCCGTCCCGGCCGAACACCCGCTCCACCGCGGGGTCGAGCCCCCGGTCGCGGGGCCCGTCGACGATCACGTGGCGGGCCGGGTCCGCCGGGCCCCAGGTGTGGCCGGGCTCGACCTCGTCCTGGATCCAGGGGTCGCCGTCGGCGAACTCGCCGGCCACCTCCCGCAGCGGCACGCCGGCCTCGGTGCAGGCGTCGCCGAGCGCGGCCACGAAGTCGCTGTTCCAGCCCGTGGTGTGCACGACGTACAGCGCCTCCGGCGGCCGGCTCGATCCGGGCATCACCCACGGCGCCACCCGCAGCACCGCCCGGTCGCGGTACATGTCGCGGTCGCCGCCACCCGCGTCCCGCATGTCGGCCATGACCTCGACCAGCCCGTCGAAGCCGCCGTCGGGGAACGTGTGGGCGGTCAGGCGCAGCTCCACCTCCTCGACCGCCCGGACCGTGACCGACTCCAGCCGGTCGGCCCGGGCGCCGACGAGCGGGACGGGGCCGTCGCTCCCCGGATACCACAGGGTGACCCGGGCGGCGGCGAACGAGCTGAGCGACAGCGTGACGTCGGGGCAGTCGGGCGTGCGGGCCAGCGCCGGGTCGACGGACAGCACCACCGGCGCCGACCGCTCGACCGCCAGCCCGCCGCCGGGGTCGGGGACGACGACCGCGCCCCGCCCGGCCTCGCCCCACTCCCACTGCCAGCGCCCGTCCCCGTCCCGGGCGACCTCGCCCGTGCGCAGGGAGTCGACGAACAGCCGTACCCGGGGTTCCGCCATGGATCCGCCTCCGATTTCCCGCCGCGCCGGCCGCCGCCGGGCCCGGACAGTGTGCCACGGTGTCCGGATGCTCGGCGACGGCCCGTTCACCCACCACGACCTCGACACGCTGGCCGACTGCGTCGGCGACGCCTGGCGGGCCGGGGCCGGCGGCGACTGGTCGGCGCCCGCGGGAACCCTCGAGTGGAGCTGCGCCCGCACCGCGGACCACGCCGTCGACGCGGTGCTGGCGGTGGGGTTCTTCCTGGCCTCGCGGCGCCGGGACGGCTACCCGGAGTGGGAGTGGAGCGTGCCCCGCACCGCCGGGGAGGGCCGGCCCGACCTGGCCGGCGAGGCCATCGCCACCGTGGGCCACGTGGTGTCGGCCGTGATCGCCGCCGCCCCGCCGGACGCCCGGGCGGTCATCTGGCGCGCCCCCGGGTCGAGGTCCGCGGGCCGGAGGACTTCGCGGCCCGCGCCGGCCTCGAGCTGGTCCTCCACGGGCACGACGTCTGCGCCGGCCTCGGCGTCCCGCTCCGGCCCCCGGCCCGCGAGCTGGCCCGCCTGCGCGACCACTCGCGGGGCTGGCCCCACTGGTCCAAGCCCGGCTGGCACGACGCGGCCACGACCGACGACCCGTGGGCCGACCTGCTGGCGGCGTCGGGCCGTAGGCTCCCGGACGGGTAGCGCGCGATCGGGGGGTTTCGGGATGATGCGACGCCGAGGGGTCGCCGCGCTCGCCGCCGCGGCGCTGGTGGTTGCCGCTGCCGGGTGCGACTGGGCCCAGCCGCGGTTCGGGCCCGAGCGGACGGGCTACAACCCGTTCGAGAACGTCCTCGGCGTCGAGGAGGCCGACGACCTCGGCGTGCTGTGGTCGGCGCCGCTCCCCCACCCCGGGTCTGACGTCGTCGTGGTCGACGGCATGGTCGTCACCGCGGTCAACGGGCAGGGCGGCGGTCCTGCCTACGTCATCGCGCTCGACGCGGCCACCGG
Organism: uncultured Acidimicrobiales bacterium; assembly: GCA_963759225.1. Classification (GTDB taxonomy): domain Bacteria; phylum Actinomycetota; class Acidimicrobiia; order Acidimicrobiales; family VFJN01; genus ZC4RG19. The sequence goes on from CAVWYL010000028.1 coordinate 63,827, forward strand.
CGCGGGCCGCTGGGGGTTCAGCGCGCCCGGGGCCGGGTGCAGCTCGGCCGGGTGCTTCCCCGCTGGAGCCTCGGTCACCGCGGCCGACGGGCTGGTGTTCGTCGGCGTCGTCGTCACGCAGCAGGGCGGTCTCGGCGCCCTCGACGCCGAGACCGGAGCGACCGTCCGGGCCTACACCGGCGACAGCGCCTACGGCCCCGTCGTGGCCGGCGGCCGGGTGTACGCCTCCCGCTACGGGTCGAAGACCGGCCTGTCGGCGTGGGACGTCGAGACCGGCCAGGAGCTGTTCCACGCCCCCGGCAGCACCGCGTTCACCCGGCCGACCGTGGCCGCCGGGCACGTGTACGACGTGCGGGACGGCACGATGCGGGCCTACGACGCCGCCGGGCAGGCCGGGTGCTCCGGCGACCCGGTGGTGTGCGCGCCGCTGTGGTCGGCGGCGAACGCGGGCACCCCGGCGGTGGCGGGCGGGCTGGCGGCGTGGGGTGCCGCGGTGTGGAACGCCGCCGGCTGCGGGACCGAGGTGTGCGCGCCGATCTGGACCGACGGCGTCGCCACGTTCACCAGCGGCGCCGCGCTGGCCGACGGGACGCTGTACGTCACCAACGGGCTCGGCGAGCTGGAGGCCTACGCCGCCGCCGGGTGCGGCGCCCCCACCTGCGCTCCGCTGTGGCGAGCCCCGGGTCCGTCGTTCGCGACGCCGTCGGTGGCCAACGGCGTCGTGTACGTCGCCGCCGGCGACCGGCTCGTCGCCTACGACGCCGCCGGCTGCGGGGCGCCGGTGTGCGCGCCGCTGGCGACGACGACCCTGCCGGCGGCGGTGCGTTCCGAGGTCGTCGTGTCGGGCGGGCGGATCTACCTGGCGCTCACGGACTCGACGGTGGTGGCGCTCGGCCGATCGCCCGTGACGAAGGCCTCCTGCTCGGCCGTCTCGACGGCCCGGGCGCAGTAGGCGGACCGGACCCAGGCCACGGCCTCGGGGGCCGGCGTCCCGGCCAGGACCGCCAGCAGGGCGAGCGCGGTGCCGGTGCGGCCGTGGCCGCCGAGGCACCCGATCTCGACCCGCTCGCCCGCCCGGGCCCGCGCCAGCAGGCCCGCCAGCGCCGCCTCGGCCGCGGCCCGGTCGGCGGGGACCTCGAAGTCGGGCCAGTCGACGTGGTCGTGGGGCCACGGCGGGCTCCAGCGCTCGTCGAGGTAGAGGCCGTAGTCGGGCGGCTCGTCCCGGGCGTAGGGGTCGGCGCCCGCGAAGGACACCGCCCACACCACCGTGCCGTCGGCCAGCGTCACCGGGTCGCGGTGACCGGCGCACCGGGGGCGGTCGTCGTCGCCGACGCCCAGCGCGGCCTTGGCCGCCTCCAGGTACGCCTGCAGCGGCGCGGCGATCTCCCACACGAGCGTCGCCTCGGCGATCAGGTCGCCCTGGGACACCGTGGCGAGCGCCGCGGGGTCGACGCCGCCGCGTCCCCAGCCGGGGCGGGCCACCGGCGCGGGCGACTCCGCCGGCGCCCCCACGACCGCCGTGGCCGCGGCCGCGCACCCGGCGCAGATCGCCACCCCGGCACCGGCGGCCAGGTCCCGGCCGGGCTCGCCGGCCCGGCCACAGAACGCGCAGCGCACGGCGACTACCGCCGCAGGTCGTAGCGGTAGACGTTGGTGTCGCGGGCCTCGAACCCGGCCCGCACGTACAGGCGGTTGGCCGCCTCCCGGGACGGGCGCGACGTCAGGTCGACGGTCACGCAGCCCCGCTCGCGGGCCCGGTCGAGCATGGCCTCGGTCAGCGCGGTCCCGACCCCCTGGCCCCGGCCGGCGTCGTCGACCACGACGTCCTCGATCCAGGCCCGCATCCCGGTCGGGATGCGGAACGTCGCCAGCGTGGAGATGCCGACGATCGTGCCGCCGTCGTCGAGGGCGATGAACAGGTCGGTCGCCGGCGAGGCGACCACCTCGCCCAGCTCGACGGTGGTCGGCGGGGGGTTGGACGAGGACAGCTGGGGCACCAGCCGCTCGACGGCGTCGACGATGGCGGGCGTGAGCGTGGTGGCGATCTCGACCTTCACGCCACGACCGTACCGCCGGGCCGGCGGCCCGCCGTCACCGTGCTTGCTGGACCTCGCTGCGCTCGGTCACGGCGCGTCGGGCACCGGCTGGGGCGGCGGCGGGCCGACGTAGCGGGCCGACGGCCGGATGATGCGGTTGTCGGCCGCCTGCTCGAGGATGTTGGCGCACCAGCCGATGACCCGGCTCGACGCGAACGTCGGCGTGAACAGCTCGGACGGCAGGCCCGTGTGCTCCATGACGACGCCGGCGTAGAACTCGACGTTGGCGTAGAGGTTGCGGCCCGGCTTGAGCTCGGCCAGCACGTCGACCACGGTCTGCTCGACCTGCTTGGCGAAGTCGACCTTCTCGGCCCCGATGCGCTCGGCGACGCCCCGCAGGAACACCGAGCGGGGATCGTCGGTCTTGTAGACCCGGTGGCCGAACCCCATGATCTTCTCGCCCTTGGTCACGGCGTCGACCAGGTAGGGCCGGGCGTTCTCCGGGGTTCCGATCGCGTCGAGCAGGTCGAGCGCCCGGGCCGGGGCGCCGCCGTGCAGCGGTCCCGACAGGGCGGCGATGCCGCCGGTCACCGCGGCGGCCAGGTCGGCGCCGGTCGAGGTGATGACCCGGGACGTGAACGTCGAGGCGTTGAAGCCGTGGTCGATGGTCAGCATCTGGTACTGCTCGACCGCCCGGGCCCGCTCGGGGTCGGGGCGCTCGCCCGTCAGCATCCACAGGTAGTTGGCGCCGTAGCCCAGCTCGGGGTCGGGATCGACGGGGTCGAGCCCCTCGCCGTGCCGGTACAGGGCCATGATGAGCGTCGGCACCGCCGCGCACACCTGCAGCGCGTTGGCCCGCAGCTCGGCCGCCGGGATGTCGAGCCACGGCCGGAAGCCCTGGCTGTGGCCGACGAGCGACACGGCGCTGCGCAGCCGGTCCATGAGGGGGCCGCCCGAGGTGGCCAGCGCCGGCAGCAGGGCGCGCACGGCCTCGGGGACCTGGCGCAGCGCCCGGACCTCCTCGGCGAAGGCCCGGCTCTCGATCGCGGTGGGCAGGTGGCCCTCGAACAGCAGGAACCAGACGTCCTCCAGCGAGCGCTTGTCGGCCAGCTCGACCGCCGAGTACTCGCGGTAGTGGTAGAAGCCCTCGAGGCCGCGGACGTCGCCGACCTTGGTCTCGGCCACGATCACGCCCTCGAGCCCGGGGGGCGCCTCGATCTGGCCGGGGTGGACGACGGGCTGGATGAGCGCGATGCGCATGAGGTCGCGCAGCGACACGATGCCGACCAGCTCGGCGCCCTCGACGACGGGGATGTGCCGGTAGCCGTGCTCGCGCAGCGAGGCGAACGCCTCCTGCACCGACAGGCCGGGCTCGACGCAGTCGGGCTCGGGGGTCATCCACTCGGCGACCTTGGTCCCCTCGGCGGAGGGGCCCGCGGCCGCCAGGCGGACGATGTCGCGCTCGGTGAGGATGCCGACGGGGCGGGCACCGTCGACGACCACGACCGAACCGACGGAGCGGTCGTTCATGCGGGCGGCGGCCTCGGCGACGGTCTCGTCCGGCAGTGCCACGACGACCGGCGAGCTCATCACCTCGGCCACGGTGCGAACGGTGTGGGGGGTCACGGCATCACCGTAGATCGGGTGCGGGCGGGGCGAAACGGCCGTGACGGGATTGACACATCGTGCCGACACGACCGCGCTGCGGTGTTGGAGAACGTTCATACGCGCGTGACGCGGCGCTCACACGTCCGTCGGCCGCCCGTCACACCCGATCCCTACGGTGGCCGCATGGATCTCCGCACCGCCGTCCTGTCCCTGACGGGCGCCGGCGCGGTCGTGAACGCCCGGCGCCCACTCGACGAGTGGAGCCGGGCCCAGGACGAGGTGACCGCGCTCCTCGACCGGCTCGACCACGGCGCCACCGCGCCGCTGGGCACCGGCCGCGCCACCTCATCGGCCGCCTGACCCCGCCCGTCCCCTCCGGGCGGGGTACAGGCCCCCTTCCGCCGCGACCGACGGACATCCGGCCGGGGACCATACGATGGGCGCGGTGGATCACATCCGGTGGCGCTCGCGCCCCACGCTCGATCGGCCCGTGCTGGTGGCCGCATTCGAGGGGTGGAACGACGCCGGCGACGCCGCCAGCGGCGCCGTCCGCTACCTGATCGACCGCTACGACGCCGAGCTGGTGGCGGAGATCGACCCGGAGGAGTTCTTCGACTTCACCTCCAGCCGCCCCCAGGCCGAGATCGACGACGACGGGGTCCGCCACATCGTGTGGCCCACCACCTCGATCTACTCGGCCACCCTGCCCGGCGACGGCGGCGACGCCCTGCTGCTGATCGGCACCGAGCCGCAGCTCCGGTGGCGCACGTTCTGCGCCCAGATCACCGGGCTGGCCCAGGAGCTGGGCTGCCGGCTCGTGGTCATGCTGGGGGCCCTGGTCGCCGAGGTCCCCCACAGCCGCCCGGTCCCCGTCGTCGGCACGGTCAGCGACCCGGCGCTGCAGGAGGACCTGGGGCTGCGCGCCTCGTCGTACCAGGGGCCGACCGGCGTGGTCGGCGTGCTGTCCTCGGCCTGCCGGGAGGCCGGCCTCGCCGCCGCCTCGCTGTGGGCGGCCGTGCCCACCTACGTGCCGACCGCGCCGTCGCCCAAGGCGGTGCTGGCGCTGCTGGAGCAGACGGCCCAGGTGCTCGGCCTGTGGGTCCCGACCACCGACCTGGAGATCGCGGCGGCCGCCTACGAGCGCCAGGTCACCGAGCTGGTCCAGGAGGACGACGAGACGTCCGACTACGTCACCCAGCTCGAGCAGCGCCACGACGCCGACGACGAGGGGGAGGGCGCCGGCCGCTCGCTCGTCGAGGAGGTCGAGCGCTACCTGCGCGACCGGCGCGACTGACCGCTGACCGCGCCCGTCACCCGACGGGCGGGTCGGCGTTGGCCACCAGGTCGAGCGCCATCTCCGGGAACCAGCGGCCCGCGGCCGGGTCGACGAGCCCCCACTCGGGGTCGACCGTCTCGCCCGCCGGACCGAGGCCCCGGGTGCACTCGCCGTCCGACTCGCCCGGGATCTTCACCCACAGGTAGGCGTCGACCAGGGCTTCGCCGGTGTCGAGCGTCGGCGGCAGGCCCAGGCCGCGGCCGGGCGGGTTGCACCAGTCCTGGGGGTCGGGATAGGCGGGCGGCTGCCACGGTCCCCGACCGTTGCGGCTCGTGTCGATGACGAAGCCCGTGGTGGGTGCGGCGCCGCCCAGCATGGTGTCGTAGCGCAGGTTGATGCCCGAGCTGTTCAGCGCCGGGTCGTCGGTGCCGTCGCTCCACTCGCCGAACGGGCTGAGCGCCACGCCGGTCCACTCACCGAGCAGCTCGGCGATGTGGGCGGGCAGCGGGCCCCCGTTCCAGTACTGGTTGGGGCACCCGAAGAAGTCGCCGGGGGCCACGTCGGTGGCGTAGGCCAGGCACGAGGAGATCCACCGGCCGTACTGGCGGTTGTTGGCGGTGAGCTGGTAGTTCGAGACGTCGAGGTAGAAGCCGTCGGCGCCGGCGACGTCCGCCTGGGCCAGCCGGTGGGCGATGTCGCCCACGCCCAGCCACGCGCTGTGGGTGCCGTCGAGGTAGGTCGTCACGTGCGGCAGGGCCGCCAGGGCGTCGACCGCGTGGCCCAGCATGGCGAAGCGGTCGGCCGCCGCGGTGGCCGGGTCGGCCTCGGCCGGCTGGCACCACTCGAGCGCGGCGGACCCGTCGGCGCTGCCGTACGGGTCGTACCACGGGATGATGCCGAGCCCGTCGGGTTCGAGGATCACGATGGCCGGGCGCTTGCCGATGCCGGACGCGAACGCGTCGATCCAGGCCTCGTACTCGGCCGCCGTGGTCGCCCCGCCCGCGGAGAACTGGGCGCAGTCGCGGAAGGGGACGTTGTAGGCCACGAGCACGGGGATCGTGCCCTTGTCCTCGGCCCGGGTGACCACCTGGCGGACGTCCTGGCGCACCTCTCGCGGCGTGCCGGCCGTGAACCACACCGCCTGGGGCGTGTCGATCATCGCCTGGATCCGGCGGGCGGCCTCGAGGTCGCCCGCGGCGGTCAGGGCGTCGATCTGGCGCTCGGCCCCGTTGTCCGGCTTCGGGACGTACAGGTCACCGCCCGGCGCCTGGCGCGGCACGGCCGACACGGGCGCCGGCGCGACCAGCACCGCCCCCACCAGCACCGCCGCCGCCAGGCCGGTGATGCGCCGCCACAGGACCGTCGTGCTGCTCATCAGGGCCCCTCCGTTCGAGCAGTGCTGACCGCCCTACCCTACGCGAGCCGGCGCGTGCCGGGGCCACGGTCGGGTCTGCTCCCAGACGCGGGCCAGGCGCAGCGGGATCTCGTCCTGGTGGCGGCGGGCGGTGACCTGCAGCCCGATGGGCAGCCCGCCGGCCGTCGTGCCCGCGGGGACCGACACGGCCGGGTTCCAGCACAGGTTGGCCAGCATGGTGAACGGGGTGGCCGACGCGCCGAGCGGGCGGGCCGGCCGCCCGTCGATGGTGTCGGGCGGCGGGCCGCCGGCCGGGAAGGCGGGGACCGCCGTCGTCGGGGTGAGGAGCACGTCGACGTCGGCGAACAGGGCGGCGACCTCGGCCACCAGCGCCTCGCGGCGCCGGATCGCCTGCGCCACCCGGGGCGCCGGGTGATGCTCGGTCTGCTCCAGCACCGACCGGCTGTAGCGGGTGAGATCGTCGGCCACGCCGGGCCACATGCCGTCCTCCAGCTCCAGCCACAGGTCCAGCGACCCGGCGCCGAGCCACGCCCGCACGGGGTCGGTCAGCGCGACCGGCTCGTCGTCGAGGACCAGGCCGGCGGCGCCGGCCAGCTCGCGGGCCGCGGCCTCGGTCACCGACCGGACCTCGGGGTCGCACAGGAACGTGCCGAGGTCGGGCGACCACCGGGCCCGCAGGCCCTCGACGGGCAGGTTCTCGACCGCCGACTCGTAGCTCACGAGCGGCCGGGGCAGCGAGAAGCGGTCGCGGTCGTCGGGGCCCGCGGTCACGTCGAGGTGACGGGCGGCGTCGGTCACGGTCGTCGTGAGCAGGCCCTTGACCGCCGTCTCCGACCCGGACGGGCCGGGCGACGGGATGCGCCCGTAGCTGGGCTTGAACCCGACCAGCCCGCAGAACGCCGCGGGGATGCGGGTCGACCCGCCGCCGTCGCTGGCGGTGGCGGCCGGGATCCAGCCGGCGGCCACCGCGGCGGCGCTGCCCCCGCTCGACCCGCCGGGCGTGCGCTCGGGGTCCCACGGGTTGCGGGCCACCCCGAACACCTTCGTCTTCGTGAAGTTGAGCGTGCCGAACTCGGGGGCGGCCGTCTTGCCGACCGGCACCGCGCCCGCCGCCCGCAGCCGGGCCAGGTGCACCGAGTCGGCCGCCACCGGGCCCCGCCCGGCGAACGGCAGCGACCCGTGGGTCGTGGGCATGCCCGCGCAGTCCTCCAGGTCCTTGACCCCGATCGGCACGCCGGCGAACGGGCCGGGGTCCCGGCCGGCCGCCACGGTGGCGTCCACCGCCTCGGCGGCCGCCCGGGCCAGGCCCTCGTCGACGTGCACGAAGGCGCCCAGGGCGTCGTTGCCGGCGGCGACGGCGGCCAGCGCCTCGTCCAGGACCTCGACCGCGCGGCGCTCGCCGCGCCGCACCGAGGCCGCGATCTCGACCGCGGACTGTTCCATGTGTCACACCCCCTCCGCTGCCGAGCATAGGCGTGCAGTCGCAGTGCAGAATCTCCCCACCATGGAGGACCCGACGCGCCGCCGCCTGCCCCGCATCCTCCGCGAACCCATGTGGGTGCTGGGCCTCGTGGTCCTGGTCGACGAGGTCGACAAGAACATCGTGCGGGGCCTGATCGACCCGCTGAAGGACGAGTTCGGGGTCGGCGACTTCGCCATCGGCGTGCTGCTGTCGCTCCAGCTGCTGTTCAACGGCGTCGTGACGGTGCCCGCCGGCTACCTGGCCGACCGCTGGAACCGCACCCGGGCCATCGGCACCACGGTCATCGCCTGGTCGGCGCTGAGCGCGGCCGGGGCCGGCGCCATCGGCTTCACCATGCTGGTGGGGCTGCGGTCGCTGCTCGGCTTCGGCCAGGCGGTGAGCGAGCCGTCGGCCGCCAGCCTGCTCGGCGACTACTACCCGCCCGAGCGGCGGGGCAAGGCGTTCTCCATCCAGATGGCGATGCTGTTCGTCGGCACCGGCCTCGGCGTCGCCCTCGGCGGCTGGCTCGGCATCGTGCTCGGCTGGCGGTGGGCGCTCGTCATCGTGGCCCTGCCCGGCATCGCCGTGGCGATGCTCGTCTACCGGCTGCGGGAGCCCAAGCGGGGCACCGCCGACCTCATGGCGGCCATGGGCGGGGGCGAGATCGAGGACAGCGACGGCGACAACCCCCGCCTGTTCGAGCACGGGCTCCGGCAGTTCCTCGTCGACATGGTCGACGGTCTGCGGGCCGACATGCGCACCGTGCTGCGCATCCGCACGATGCGCTACGCGCTGGTCGGGGTGGCCGCCCTGCTGTTCACGGTCACCGCCATCTCGTCGTGGCTCGCCCAGTACTACATCCGCCACCTGCACGTGGCCGAGGGCGACGGCGAGGCGTGGTTCATGGCGCTCGCCATCCTGGCCGGCGTGCCGGGCATCCTCGTGGGCGGCCGGGTGGCGGACAAGTACGCGCACCGGGTCCAGGGCGGCCGCCTGGCGCTGCCGGCGGTGTTCCTGTTCGTGGGGACGACGTTCTTCACCGCGTCGTTCCTCATCCGGCCGGACGAGTACACGCTGGCCGCCATCCTCCCGGCCTTCGGCCTCCAGCTGCTCGGCCTGTTCGTCGACTCGATGGCGATCCCGGGCCTGCGCGCCGGGCTGACCGACGCGCTGCCCGCCAACCTGCGGGGCACCGGCTTCGGCGCCTTCAACCTGGTGGCGGTGGTGGCCGGCCAGGCCGCCGCGCCGTTCGTCGTGTCGGCGGTGTCGAGCCTCAACGGCGAGAACCTGCGCATCGCGTTCCTGGTGGTGTCGCCGCTGTCCTACCTCGGGGCCGCCGTGCTGTTCCGGGCCCGCAAGTACCTCGACGACGACATGCAGAAGATCATGCTGGCGGTGCTGACGGCGATGCAGGAGGAGCGGGATCGCCAGGAGACGGCGACGCCGGAACAGGCGCAGGTCCCGGACTGACGCCCTCGCCGCCGGCGTCCTCGTCGTCCTCGGCGTCCTCGGCCGCCGCGGCCCGGGCCTCGGCCATGACGTTGATGGCCATCGCGGACACCGGCACCGCCAGGACGGCGCCGAACACGCCGAACAGCGTGCTGCCGGCCACGATGACGCCCAGCACGATCAGCGGGTGGAGCTGCAGCGACCTGCCGAACACGATCGGCGCCAGCAGGTCGTTGTCGAACTGCTGCACCACCACCGCCACGATCAGCACGATCACCGCGGCGCTGAACCCCGCGGTCACCAGCGTCACCAGCACCGCCACCGCCCCGGCGAGCACCGCGCCGGCGAAGGGCAGGAAGGCGGCGAAGAACGTGATGACCGCCACCGGGACGGCCAGCGCCCCGCCCACGAGCCACACGGTGGTGCCGATGATGGCGCCCTCGATCACGCCGAGCGTGGCCGAGCCCCGCAGGTAGCCGCCCAGCGTCCGCCACGCCCGGGCCGCGAGGCGCCGGGTCAGCGGCCGGCGCTCCTCGGGCACGAAGCCGAGCATCCACCGGCAGAAGCGGTCGCCGTCCTTGAGCAGGAAGAACGTGGTGATCAGGGCGAGCACGACGCCGGTCACCACCTCGAACGCGATGACCGTGCCCGACACCACCGTCCCGCTCTGGGACTCGAGGCGTGGTTCTGGCCCGTTCGGACGCCTCCTCCCGGAAGTCCTCGATGTCCTGGCGGGAGACGTCGAACGGGCTGTCGTTGACGAGCCAGTCCTCGACGTCGTCGACCGCGTTCTCCAGCGTCGGCCCCAGGTCCGAGAACTCGGACACGATGGCCGGGACCAGCAGCGACACGATGCCCGCCATGATGAGCAGGAACCCGAGGAGCGTCGTGACCGCCACCAGCGCCGGCCGCATGCCCCGGCGCCGCAGCGGCGGCCGCCACCGGGTCGAGCGCCCGGCCCAGCAGCATGGCGATGGCGGCGGTCAGCACCAGCACCCACAGGGTGCTCAGCAGCTTGATCAGCGCCAGGCCCACGATGCCGATGCCGATGACCTTCCAGGCGTAGGTGCCGAGGCGGGCGACCGTGGGGTTGATGCGCACGGCTCGTCTCGTGCGGCCCGCTGTCGGTTCTCGGCACATGACCTCCTGGTCAGCGAGGGATCTGGCCGACCACCAGGTCTGTGTAGCGCTCGGCGCCGGCCGGGGTCAGGTGGTACCCGTCTCCCCGTGTGAGGTCGGGTTCAGACGTCACGAGCGACCACCAGTCGATGAGCACGGCGTTGGGGTGGCGGGCGACGGCCTGCGCGAGCTGGTCGTTGACCTCGCCCTCCCACTGGCGCGGCACCATGATGTTGACGAGGAGCACCTTGCGGGATCCGAGGGCGGCGAACACCTCGTCGATCTGCTCGGGCGTGAACGGGCCGTTGTTGCCGAGGTGCAGCAGGACGGTCTGGCCGAGCAGGCCGCGGGCGTCGAGGTCGCGGACGAGCGCCGCGGCCTCGTTCATCTGCCGGCCGACGACGGCGTCGACGGTGAGCACCCCGCCCAGGCGGGTGGACAGGGACGGGGTCGCGCCCAGCAGCACCGAGTCGCCGATGGCGGTGAAGCCGCCGATCGGGGGCCCCGGCGCGGCGGCGGCGGGGCCGGTGCCGTGGTCGCCGGGACGGTGGTGGGCACCGTGGTGGCCGGGGCCGTGGTGGGGGGCGCGGTCGTGGTCGGCGCGGTGGTGGGGGCGGTGACGAGCACGCGGGTCGGCTCGGACGACGACGGCGGGCGCCGACGCGGTGACGACGTCGCGGGTGACGCCGACCGCCGTCCCGGCCACGACGACCGCCACGGCGGCCACGCCGAGGGCCAGGCCCGGCCGGCCCCGGGTGACGTGGACCACCCGGTAGACGGCGTCGCGGCCCGCGTCGGCGAAGCCTCGCATGCGCACAGGTTGCTCGATCCACCGGTAGGAGAGCGCGGCAAGCCCCAGGATCAGCGCCACCTGGAACGCCACCCGGCCGAGCGACTCCGGCTGCTGGCCGGGCGCGGCGGCGGTGAACACGATGACGGGCCACTGGATGAGGTAGATCCCGTAGGAGCGCTGGCCCACCCACCGCAGCGGGCCGGCGGCCAGCAGCCGCGACGTGCGGGTGGGCGCCGGGTACACGACGACGGCGATGAGCGCGAGGGTGCCCAGCTCGGCGACGGTGAAGCCGAGGCGGAACGCGGTCGGGTCGCGCTCGGTGACCTGGGTGGCGTACCAGAGCACGGCCACCAGCCCGGCCGCGGCCACGACGTCGAGGGCGGCGACGAACCGGCGGTCGGTGTGCGGCCGCAGCCGGTTCGGCGTCCAGAACAGGCCGAGGGCGACGCCGGCCAGCAGGCCCGCGGCCCGGGTGTCGGTCCCGAAGTAGAGCCGGGTCTCCGCGCCGCCCCCGCCGGCCAGCGCGAAGCGGAGCACCGTGGCCGCCACCGCCCCGGCCAAGGCGAACGCGACGGCCCGCTTGCGGGACACGCGGGTGAGCAGCAGCCCGCACACGAGCGGGAACACCAGGTAGAACTGCTCCTCGATCGACAGCGACCACAGGTGCTCGAGCGCGGACGGCCCGCCGGACGCCTCGAAGTACGACCGGCCGTCGACGATGAGCCGCCAGTTGAGGTGGTAGCCGAGGGCCGCGACCGCCTGGGTCCGCAGCTCGGCCAGCCGTTCCGGTTGGGCGACGGAGGCCCACGCCAGCGTCGCCGCGATCACGACCACGGCCGCGGGCAGCAGGCGCCGCAGCCGCCGCATCCAGAACTGGCCGAAGGCGATGCCGTCGGTGCGCTGGTGCTCGTTGACCAGCAGGGCGCACACCAGCCACCCGGACAGCACGAAGAACAGCTCGACGCCGATGTAGCCGCCCGCCACCCCCGAGTAGCCGAGGTGGTAGGCGATCACCAGGGCGACGGCCACCGCCCGCAGCCCGTCGAGCGCCGGCTGGTAGCCGAGCTTGCGGGTCTGCCACGACGGCTTGCGCTGGACCTGGACCGGCGGCGACGGCTCGACGAGCGGGTCGTCCTCGGTCTGTCGTCCCTCGGCGCGGATATCCGCGGTGAGGGACGACAGACCGGTGCAGGTCCAGGTCCAGGCCGGTGGTGGTGTCGTCGATCGTCATGCCCCAGGAAGTTCCGGCTCAGCAGTCGAACGACGACAGATCGACCGAGGTGGTCGTCTGCGATCCTGACGCCGAGCCGCCCCCTGAGGGTACCGATGTCGTGCTCGTCGGTGCAGGAAGGGTCGCGGCCGTGGTCGTTGAGCTGGACGGCGCCGCCGTGTCGGCCACGCCCTGCCAGTCGGTGCCGGTGACGAGCTCGATGCCGGCGGCCCCGTCCACGGGCTCGAGGCGCGCACCCCCGGCGAGCCAGCGGGCCACGAGGTCGGCGGCGGCCTCCTGCCCCGGCGGGAAGCGGATCACCGTGCCGCCGGCGCCGCCGCCCGGCTCGTCGCCCGCCACGGTGGCGTTGAACCCCACGCCCCGCAGCGCGGCGGTGGCGTCCGCGCCCTGGCGGGCCGCGCCGGTGCCGTTGTGCACGGTGAGCCGCACGCCCGCCGGCGACAGCTCGCCGGTCGTGCCGCCCCGGAAGATCGACAGCGTGGCCTCGGTCTCGGGCCCCTCGACCAGGCGCAGCACGGCGGCGCCGTTGACCGTGTCGGGCGTCCCCTCCACCGAGTAGGTGAGCAGGCTGTCGGGGTCGAAGGACCGGAACCGGGTGCCCAGGTCGAAGATGTCGCCGGCCGTCAGCTGGTTGTCGACGGTGATGCCGTCGAGCCCCACGTCGATGAGCTGGTCGAGCGTGCCCGGGTTGCGGGCGCCGCGGTCGATGGCGCGCCGCAGCGCCCGGCGGATGAAGTCCTGCTGGCGGGCGATGCGCCCGATGTCGGAGCGGGGGTCCAGGACCCAGCGGTTGCCGATCAGCTCCTCGTAGTAGCGGGAGCGGACGTAGGCCAGGGCCTCGGTGGGGTCGAGCACGCGGCAGCCGACCTCGGGCAGGTCGAGGCCGGTCTCCTCGTCGCGGGCGGGGCGGGGGACGTAGACGGCGACGCCGTCGATGGCGTCGACCAGCCCCCGGAACGAGGCGAAGTCGACCTGCACGTAGTGGTGGATGGGGATGCCGAAGTTCTCGGCGATGGTGCGGATGAGCAGCGGCGCCCCGCCCTGCTCGATGGCGACGTTGATGCGCCGCGACGTGCCGGTGCCCGGGATGGGGACGAACAGGTCGCGGGGCAGCGACAGCAGCGCGGCCCGGCGCTGGGCCGGGTCGGTGCGCAGGATCATGATCGTGTCGGAGTGCAGCGTGGTGTCACGGCCGATGCGCACGGGGTCGCCGCCGGGCAGGTTGGCGGCGTTGTCGATGCCGACGATCAGGTAGTTCTGCGGCTCGCTGGACTCGGTCCGCTCCTCGAGGACCCCGGACAGCTCGACCCGGGGCAGCCGCTCGTACTTGCGCAGCACGTAGGTCAGGCCGGCGGCGCTGGCCAGGAGGCCGAGGGTGGCCAGGCACCCGAACGCGAGCCCGAGGCGCTGCCCCCAGGTGCGGCGCCGCCGCTTGGTGCTCTCGCGGTCGCGCTGCACGTGGTGGATCGTACTGGCCTACCCGAGCACCTCGATGAGGCACCGCGCCCCTGGCGCCTGGGCGAGCCGGGCATCGGCGGTGAGCAGGCGCGCCTCGGAGATCTCCGCCAGCGCCACGTACGCGCAGCTGCCAGCAGCGGCGAGCAGCGGAACGTGTGCCACCGCTCGAGCGGTAAGGCCCGCAGGTCGTCAGCGCCAGCGCGGCGCGCCGGGTCCAGCACGCCCGCCGCGGTGAGGCGGCGCCACGCGGACACGACCTCCAGGTCGATGAGATGGGGCGCCGAGGTGTTCGCCGCGCAGCCGACGCCGGACGAGATCGCCTCCCGCCTCCCCCGCCCGCGTCGACGACGATCACCTGGACCCACGCTCCCGCCGGACGATCTCCGCCGCGGTCCGCAGGGGACCGCCCGCCGGCACGGCCCCCGGCCGGTCGAGGATCTCCTCGAGCGTCGCGTGTGCGCCTCGTCGGTCAGCCGCTGGAGGAGATACTCCTGGAGGTCAGAGCGCGGCCGCCAGGGAGTCGATGGCCTCGTCGGGCCCGCCGACGGTGGCGTCGAGGACCATCGCCCGCTTGAGCAGGAGGTGGGCGTCGAGGTCCCAGGTGAAGCCCATGCCCCCGTGCACCTGGATGCAGGTGCGGGTGGCGCGGTCGGCGGCCCGGGAGGCGACGATGCGGGCGGCGTCGGCGGCGCGGCCGGCATCCTCGGCGCCCTCGTCGGCGGCGACGCCCGCGGCGTTGACCGCGGCCCGGGCCACCTCGACCCCGACCTGGGCGTCGGCCAGCAGGTGCTTGAGCGCCTGGAAGCTGCCGATCACCCGGCCGAACTGCACCCGGGACGTGGCGTGCCCGGTGGCCATCGCCACCGCGGCCCCGGCCAGCCCGACCTGGAGCGCGGCGGCCAGCAGCCCGGCGTCCCGGCGCACGCGGGCGGCCAGCGCGGGGCCGCCGACGGGCTCGCCCGGCGGGCAGCGCCGCGACCACCTCGACCGGGGTGAGCGGGTCGAGCGGCCGGTCGAGCGGCCCCCCGCCCGCGTCCGGCCGGCCCGTCAGCGTGACGCCGCCGGGCCCGACGACGAGCAGGGCGTCGAGGGCGGCGCGGTGCTCCACGAACAGCGGCGCGCCCTCCGGTTGCAGGCCGACCACGGCCTCGCCCGCCAGCGCCGCCGGCGCGATCTCCACCGGCAGCCCGGCGGCGAGGAACGTGCCCACCAGCGGTCCGGGGACCGCGGCCCTGCCCAGCTCCTCGAACACCAGCGTGGCCTCGGCCATCCCGAGGCCCAGGCCGCCGCGGTCCTCGGGGACGGCGAGCGCGAACACGCCCATGTCGCCGAGCGCCCGCCACAGGCCCCGGTCCACCGCCCCGGGCTGCTCGGCGGTCGCCCGCCGGGCCTCGGGGGTCACCCGGTCGGCGCACAGCCGGGCCACGCCGGCCGCCAGCGCGACCTGGTCGTCGGTCGGTTCGAGGTCCATCAGCGCTCCTTGGGCAGGCCGAGCAGCCGCTCGCCCACGATGTTGCGCTGGATCTGGGCGGTCCCGGCCGCGATCGACAGCGTCAGGGCGTACAGGCTCTGGGCGAGGTGGTCGAGGTGGCGGGACGACAGCCCGGCGGGGTCGCCGAGCGCCAGGCGGGCGCGGCCCAGCAGCCGCAGCGCCACCTCCGACATGCGCTCGCGGGTCTCGTGGTAGGCGAGCTTGAACACCGACCCGCCGACGCCCGGGTTGCCGTGGCGGGCGGCCCGGGACACGTTGCGCTTGGTCAGCGCCCACTCGGCGTCGAGCTCGGCGGCGACGATGGTCAGCTCCCGGCGGATGCCGGCGTCGTCCCACGCCGTGCCGGTCCCGAGCGGGGTCTTGCGGGCGATCTCCACCAGGTCGGCCAGCAGGCGCATCGACCCGAGCAGCTCGCTGACGAAGGCGGTGCCCCGCTCGAAGCCGAAGGTCACCATGGCCACCCGCCAGCCGTCGTTCTCGGCCCCGACCACGTTCTCGACCGGGATGCGCACCTCGTCGAGGAACATCTCGCTGAACTCGCTCTCGCCGGTGAGCGTGCGCATGGGGCGCACGTCGATGCCGGGCGAGTCCATCGGCATGATCATCCAGGTGATGCCCCGGTGCTTGGGGGCGTCGGGGTCGGTCCGGGCCAGCAGCTCGCAGTAGTCGGCGACCTGGGCGTGGGACGTCCAGATCTTCTGCCCGCTGACGACGTAGTGGTCGCCGTCGCGGACGGCCCGCGTCCGCAGCGAGGCCAGGTCGGACCCGGCCTCGGGCTCGGAGAAGCCCTGGCACCACACGTTGTCGCCCCGCAGGATCGGGGGCAGGTAGCGGGCCCGCTGCTCCGGCGTGCCCTCGGCGCCGATGGTGGGCCCCGCGTGCAGCGTGGACACGAAGTTGCAGCCGACGTAGGGGGCGCCGGCGCGCTCGGACTCCTCCAGGAAGATGAGCTCCTCGGACGGGGTGGCGCCCCGGCCGCCGTACTCCTTCGGCCAGGAGATGCCGGCGTAGCCGGCGTCGTGGAGCCGGCGCTGCCAGCCGGTGTCGTAGGCCCGCTTGGCCGCCCAGTCGTCGAACGGCGGCGGCGCGGGCAGGCCGGGCAGCGTGGCATCGAGCCAGGCCCGGAGCTCGGCCCGGAACGCCTGCTCCTCCGGCGTCTCCCTCAACCTCACGGAGCCTCCCCCCGTCGACGTGGATTGAACCGTGGTTCAAACTAGTGGATGAGCGTCGCGAACCCCTCGGCCACGCTCCGCCAGCGGGGGGACCAGCCCGTGGCCTCCCGGAACCGGCGGTTGCTCACCCGCTGCGAGCGGGCGGTCGCCCGGCCCTGGGGACCGGCGAAGCGGCCCAGGCGCCCGGGCACCCGCACCGCCCGGCGCCGGCCGGCGGCCGAGGCCAGGGCGGCGGCGTACGCCCGGCGGGTCACCGGCTCGTCGTCGACGACGTCGTAGACGCCGGACGGGGCGGCCAGGGCCGCGACCGCCGCCGTGGCGGCGTCGTCGACGTGCACCGAGCGACGTGTACGCGTCCGCGGTGCCCGGCCACGAGCACCACGCCCCAGCGGGCGGCCCGCAGCAGGGTCTCGCTGTAGGCGGTACCCGGCCCGTAGAACATCCCGTAGCGCAGCGCGACGCCGGACGCCGCCGCCGGCCGTGAACCGGGCGGTGTGCGTCCTCCGCCACCAGCGCCGCGTCCGTCAGGGCCCAGGGCTCGGGCTCGGTGCGTGGCGGCGTCGAGCCAGCGGTCCCCGCCATCGGGATACAGGAACACGATCGACTCCTGGACGAAGCGGCCGGCACCGGCGGCCAGCGCGGCGTCGACGAGGTGGCCCGACGCCTCCCGGCGCAGCCGGTCGTGCTCGGCCCAGGCCGAGCCGCGCGGATGCCGACGAGCAGGGGTGGCACGTGGGTGGCCAGGTTGACCACCGCCTCGTGGCCGGCGACGGCCGCCGCCACCGCGGCCGCGTCGAACAGGTCGACGGCCACGCCGCGGGCCCCCGCCGCCTCGACCTGCGCCCGCTTCTCCGGGCTGCGCACGACCGCGGTCACGTCGTGGCCCGCCGTCGACCAGGGCGGCGAGGGCCGGCCGGCCCACAGCCCCGGTGCCCCCGGTCAGGAAGATCCTGCATCGGGACGATTGTGACCGCCCATCACAGGTGACAGAACGCGCCCTCCGGTGCCCGTTCGGGCACAGATGTGCCTGCGTATCCGTGCCGGCGTTGACACGCTGCGGGGTCTGCCCCATTCTGCTCGGGTTCCGACGAACAACGGGGGAGCTGGGATGAGCCGCAGCCGCAGGTTGTCCGCCGTCGTCGCCGCCGGGGTGCTCGTGAGCGCGTGGGGAGTCGCGCCGGCGGGGGCCTACCCCGACGGGGCCGACCGCCCCGCCGCCCGCGGCCGCGGACGGCGACGTGTACGACGTCTACGAGGGCCGGGTCGCCCTCGACGCGGTCGGCAAGCTGCGCGCCGCGGGCGTCGATCCCCACGACCTCGCCATCACCGCGCCCGCCGGCGACCAGGTGGACGTCGAGGTCGTGCTGTCCGGCGAGCAGGCCGACGAGCTGGCGGCCGAGGGCGTCGTCCTCGAGCCCAAGGTCGTCGACGGCCAGACCGTGGCCGAGCTGTCCACGCTGGCCGCCGAGGAGGGCTTCAACGTGTTCCGGCCCTACAGCGGGCCCGGCGGCCTGAAGGAGGAGTTCGAGCAGATCGCCGCCGACAACCCCGGCAACGTCAAGCTCGTCACGATCGGGCAGTCGGTGCAGGGTCAGGACATCATCGCCCTCAAGGTCACCCGCAAGGCCAACCAGGAGAAGGACGGCAACGCGGCCGGCCACGCTGTTCAGCGCCGCCCAGCACGCCCGTGAGTGGATCACGCCCGAGATGATCCGGCGGCTCGTCCACCACGTGGTCGACGGCTACGACACGAACCGCGACATCCGCCGCCTGGTCAACACGACCGAGATGTGGTTCGTCCCCGTCGCCAACCCCGACGGCTACGACTGGACGTTCCAGCCCGACCAGCGGATGTGGCGCAAGAACCTGCGCGACAACAACGGCGACGGCGTGACCCAGGTGGGCGACGGCGTCGACCCGAACCGCAACTACCCCACCAAGTGGGGCTACGACAACGAGGGCAGCTCGGCCAACCCGGCCAGCGACACGTACCGCGGCCCGAGCCCGGGCTCCGAGCCCGAGACCCAGGCCCTCGACGCCCTGATGGCCCGGATCGGCTTCGAGTTCCAGATCAACTACCACTCCGCCGCCGAGCTGCTGCTCTACGGCACCGGCTGGCAGGTGGCCACGCCGACGCCCGACGACGCGGTGTACGAGGCCATGGCCGGCGACGACGCCGAACCGGCGGTGCCGGGCTACGACCCCGACATCTCGGCCGAGCTGTACACCACCAACGGCGAGACGACCGAGCACGCCCACAGCACCTACGGCACCCTGGCGTTCACGCCCGAGATGTCCACGTGCCAGACGGTCAGCGACGCCGTCCCCGACGACGAGTGGGAGGCCGACGACTGCGGCAGCGTGCTTCCACTTCCCCGACGACGAGGAGCTGGTCCAGGCCGAGTTCGAGAAGAACATCCCGTTCGCGCTGGCCACCGCCGCGTCGGCCGGCGACCCGGACAACCCGCGGTCGGTGGTGGGGCGCACCGCCCCCGAGTTCGTCACCGACCCGTTCACCGTGTCCTACGGCGACCCCCAGCCGGTGGCCGTCGTGGGCCGGCGTGACCACTCGGCCCGGTGGATGAACTACTCCGTCAACGGCGGGCCCACCAAGAAGGTCGCGGTCACCGAGTGGGACGGCGGCGAGCGCTACGGCGGCGAGGCCGACGTCTACTACGCCGAGTACCGCGGCAGCGGTCACCGGGGCCGCCCCCGGCGACAGCGTCGAGGTGTGGTTCAGCGGCATCAAGGGCCTCCACGGCACGGTCGACAGCGAGCACTTCACCTACGAGCGTCGCGGCCGACTCCGGCGCCCAGGCGCTGATCATCGCCAACGAGGACTACACCGGGGTCAACCCGACCTACCCGGCCGGCACGACGGCGCCCAAGTACGCCGACGAGTACGCGGCCGCGCTCGACGCCAACGGCGTCACGCCACGCGACCTGGGACACGGACGCCCAGGGCGTGCCCCACCCGCTCGGCGTCCTCGGCCACTTCGGCGCCGTCGTGTGGGAGCAGGGCGACAACCGCCTCACCCAGGACGAGGAGGACTTCCTCACCGACACCTACCTGTTCGGCGAGGTCGAGGACCTGGCCGTGGCCGAGCGGGAGCAGTACCTGACCATGGCCGTGCGCGACTTCCTCAACGAGGGCGGCAAGCTCGTGCACACGGGCGAGACCGCGCAGTACACCGGCGTGCTCGGGTCCACCGTCGGCGGCATCTACTACGGCCTCGACGGCGCCCCCGAGGAGGACTGCGTCGTCTCGCAGGACTTCTTCAGCGACTGCCTGCTGCTGGCCGACGACTTCTCGCAGTACTACCTCGGTGCCTTCGCCCGGGCGCGCGCTCAACGGTCCCGAGTCGGTCGAGGGCACCGGGGCCCGCTCGACGGGCACCGCGGCGCCGTTCGGCGGCCCCGCGGTGGTCGACAACCCGCTCGACGAGGTGGGGGCGTTCACGCTCACCAGCGACGTCCTCCCGGCGGACGAGTTCCCGCTGTTCGCCGGCGAGAAGGCCGCCGACTACCTCCCGGCCGGGGACCAACCCGTTCGGGCCCGTCGAGGGCGAGCGCTACGCGGCCCTGCTCCACGCCGACGCCACGTACGCGGGGATCGGGCGCACCGTCGACCTGACGGGGACGGCGGCGAGCCGACGCGCCGGCGCTGGAGTTCTCGCTCAGCGTGGAGCACCGAGCTCGGCTACGACAACGTCATCGTCGAGGCGGCACCATCGGGAACCGACGACTGGACGACGCTTCCCGACGCTGGGCGGCCTCACCGCAGACGACCCCGCCCACCCAGTGCGAGGACGAGCTTCCTGCTCGACATGCACCCGTTCCTGCTCGCACTACCTGACCCTGGCCGACCCGGTGCGGGACGACCGGGACGACGGGGGCCTGGAACTCGTTCACGGGCGAGTCGGGGTCCTGGCAGCCGGTGGCGTTCGACCTGTCCGGCCTACGCCGGCCAGCAGGTCGACGTGCGCATCAGCTACGTCTCCGACCCCAACACCGGTGGCATCGGCGCCTTCGTCGACGACACCCGGGTGACGACGACCGCCGGCGTCGTGGACGCCGACGGGTTCGAGGGCGCCACCAGCCTGTGGGCCCCACCGGCCCGCCGCCGGGCAGCCCGGCCGCCTCGGGCGAGTGGGTGTTCTCCACCGTGCTGATCGACCTGTCCGCCGGCGTCGCCACCGAGGACACGGTGCTGTTCGGCTTCGGCATCGAGCAGCTGGCCACGGTCGAGGACCAGGCGGCCGTCCTGGGCGCCGCCCTGGCCCACCTGCTGGGCTGATCGGGTCCGGCGTGCCGCCCGGTGGATTCCCCGCCGGGCGGTACGCTGGCGCCCCGCATGACGCCGACCGCGCCCCCCACCGCCGCGTGGGCCTCCTTCGCCGGCCTGCCCGTCGACGCCCTGGTCACCACCCGTGACGGCGGCGTGTCGGCCGGCCGCTACGCCAGCCTCAACCTGGGGCTGACGGTCGGCGACGACCCCGACCTCGTGGTCGAGAACCGCCGGCGGGCCGCCGCCGCCCTGGGCCTGGACCTGGACGACTGCGTGTTCGCCCACCAGGTCCACGGCCGGGCCGTCGCCGTGGTCGGCGACGGCGACCGGGGGCGGGGCACGCGCACGCTCGACGACGCCCCCGCCTGCGACGCGCTGGTCACGGCCACCCCCGGCCTCGGCCTGGCGGCCCTGGCGGCCGACTGCGTGCCGATGGTGCTGGTCGATCCCGCCGCCCGCGTGCTGGGCGTGGTCCACGCCGGCTGGCGGGGCACCGCGGCCCGGGCCGCGGCCGCGGCGGTCGAGGCCATGGCCGGGCTCGGCGCGGCGCCGGCCCGCATCGTGGCCGGCATCGGCCCGGCCATCCCGGCCGCCCGCTACCAGGTGGGCGACGAGGTGGCCGAGGCGGTGCGCGCCGGGCTCGGCGGGGCGGCCGCCGGCGTGCTGGCGCCCGGACGGGCCCGGCCACTGGCGGCTCGACCTCGTCGCCGCCAACCGGGCGGTGCTCGTGGACGCGGGCCTCGCCCCCGGGCGGATCGCCGCCTGGCCCGGCGGCACCGGCCCGGGGACCCCGTTCTTCAGCGACCGGGCCGAGCGGCCCTGCGGCCGGTTCGCGGCCCTGGCGTGCCTGCGGTGACGGCGTTCCGCTACGAGGGGTTCGACGTCGACCCCGCCGCCCGCCGGGTCACGTGCCGCTACTCGCTGGGCGACCGCGCCTTCACCGAGCGGTTCACGTTCCCGACCGGCAGCCGGTGGGACGACCCCGCGACCGCGGCCGCGGCCCGGCTGCTGTTCCTGCTGGCCGGCGTGTCGTACTACAAGACCGCCGCCCCACCCGTGGTCGAGCTGCCGGGCACGCCGCTGCGCCCGGCCGAGACGGCGTTCCTGCACGCGTTCTACGTGGACGGGCTGGGCGAGTTCGCCTACCGCAACGGCCTCGACCTCACCGGCCTGCGCATCGAGGCCCCGGCGCTCGACGACCCGCCCGCGCCCCCCGCGGGCCGGGACGGCGGCCCCCGGCCGCTGGTGCCGTTCGGCGGGGGCATCGACTCGATCGTGACCGTCGAGCTGGTCCGGCCGGTGGCCGCCGACGCCGCCCTGTTCGTGGTGGGCCGGCCGGGCGACCGCTTCGCCGCCATCGAGCGCCCGGCGGCGGTGACCGGCCTGCCGGTGGTGCGGGCCGAGCGGGAGATCGACCCGCAGGTGCTGCGGTCCCGGGAGCTGGGCTTCCTCAACGGGCACGTGCCCGTGACCGGCATCATCTCCGCGGTGGCGGTGACCGCCGCGGTGCTGGAGGGCCGGGACGCGGTGGTGATGAGCAACGAGTGGTCGTCGTCGGCCGGCAACCTCGAGGTCGGCGGCCGCACGGTGAACCACCAGTGGTCCAAGGGCGAGGCGTTCGAGTCCGGGTTCCGGGACGTGCTGGCCGCCGCGCTCGGCGACCGGGTCGACTACTTCTCCCGGCTGCGGCCCTACACCGAGCTGCTGATCGCCGAGCGGTTCGCCACGCTGACCGGCTACCACCGGACGTTCCAGAGCTGCAACCGGGGCTTCCACATCGACCCGGCCCGGCGCCTCGACCACTGGTGCGGGCAGTGCGACAAGTGCTGCTTCATCGACCTGATCCTCGCCCCGTTCCTCGACGCCGCCACGCTGCGGGACGTGTTCGGCGGGCCGCGAGCCGCTGGACGACCCGGCGCTGCTCCCCCGCTTCGAAGACCTCGTCGGCACCTCGGGCGACATCAAGCCGTGGGAGTGCGTCGGCGACGTCGACGAGTGCCGCGCCGCGGTGGCCCTGGCCGCCGCCCGGCCCGACCGGGCGGGGACGCCGGTGCTCGGCGCCCTCGTCGCCCGGCTGGGCGACCGGTTGCCGGCCCCCGGGGCCGTCGAGCACCTGCGCCGCCCGCGCGGCGCCCACCACATCCCCGATGCCTACGCGACCGACGATCTCCTGGTCTGACCTCGCCGGCCGGGCCGTCGGGGTGTGGGGCCTCGGCGTCGAGGGCCGGGCCAACGTGGCCAAGCTCCGGTCGCTCGGCGTCGAGCCGGTCATGGTCGACGACGCGCCGCCGCCCGGCGGGCTCGACGGCCGGCCGGTCCTCGCCACCGCGGCCGGCGGGATCGAGGCGCTGGCCCGCTGCGACGCCGTGGTCAAGACGCCGGGGCTCAGCCGCTACCGGCCCGACGTCGAGGCGCTCGTGGCCGGGGGCACGCCGGTGGTGGGCGGGCTCGGGCTGTGGCTCGCCGAGGCCGACCGCGCCCGGGTGCTCTGCGTCACCGGGACCAAGGGCAAGAGCACGACGACGGCGATCGCCGGGCACCTGCTGGCCCGGCTGGGTCACCGGGTGGTGACCGGCGGCAACCTGGGCGTCCCGCCCTACGCGCCCGGCGCCCCCACCGACGCCGACTGGTGGGTGGTGGAGGTGTCGAGCTACCAGGCCACCGACGTCGCCACCTCGCCGCCCGTCGTGGCGGTCACGTCGCTGCACCCCGACCACCTGCCCTGGCACCGCGGCGACGCCGAGACCTACTACGCCGACAAGCTGTCGCTGTGCTCGCAGCCGGGGGCCGACCTGACCGTGGCCAACGGCGACAGCCCGCTGCTGCGCGAGCGCCGGGCCCTGCTCGGACCGCGGGTCGAGTGGGTCACCGCCCCCGAGGGCGGGCAGCCGCCGGCCTGGTACGCCCCGCTGGGCCTGCTGGGCCGGCACAACGACCGCAACGCCCGCATCGCCCGGGCCGCGCTCGCCGCCCTCGGCGTCCCGGAGGCCGCGGACGACGGCGCGCTGGCGGCGGCCGCCGCCGGGTTCCGCCCGCTGGAGAGCCGGCTGTGCCCGGTGGCGACCGTGGACGGCGTGCTGTGCGTGGACGACGGGCTGTCGACCAACGTCCTGCCGACGCTGGCCGCGGTCGACGCCTTCCCGGGCCGGCGGGTGGCGGTGCTCGTCGGCGGGCAGGACCGGGGCATCGACTACGCCCCGCTGGCCGCCGGCCTCGGTTCCCGGGACGCG
Organism: uncultured Acidimicrobiales bacterium; assembly: GCA_963759225.1. Lineage (GTDB taxonomy): Bacteria > Actinomycetota > Acidimicrobiia > Acidimicrobiales > VFJN01 > ZC4RG19. The sequence goes on from CAVWYL010000028.1 coordinate 87,816, forward strand.
CCCACCGCCGCCGTGGTGCTGGCCTCGGAGGCCGCGGCCCGGCTCCACGCCGCGCTGGACGGCGGCCCCACCGTGATCGACGGCGGCGACCTCCCCGACGCCGTGCGCGCCGCGGTCGCCTGGGCCAGGCCCGACGGCGTGGTGCTGCTCTCGCCCGCGGCGCCGAGCTTCGACCGCTACCGCGACTACCGCGACCGCTCGGCCGCATTCGCGGCCGCGGTCCGTTCGCTATTGCGCGAGTAATCGCGAACGGATACCACTGAGGCGGGCGGCGGAGAGCGCGGCGGTGCGCTCGGCCCGTATCGGGAGGCGGAAAATTGGGGGAATCGGAAGGCGGCGTTCAGCCGCGCGACCGGTGGTACTGCGGTCCACCGGTCGACCGGCGGGCGTACGTGGTCGACGACATCCGCGCCATGCGCGGCGGGCAGGGCCACGTCCTGCGCGCCGAGCGGCGCACGTTCGCGGGCGACACGGTCGGCTACGAGGGACCGGTGTCGCTCAAGGTCAGCTCCGAGGTGCTGACGGCGGCGCAGATCGAGCGGATGCGGGAGCGGTGGGCGAGCGTGGCCGGGATCGAGCATCCCAACCTGGCCCGCCCGCTCGAGCTGTTCGCGGGGCCGGGGCTGTTCCGCACCGATCCGCCGCCCGGCAGCGACGATGACGTGCTCTACATGTCGGCGGCGTGGGTGGACGGCCCGGGCCTGCGCGGCGCCGCTCCCCTGGCGCCGGCAGGTGCGGTGGCGCTCGCCGCCGACCTGGCGGCCGGGCTGGCGGCGCTGCACGCCCACGGCGTGCTCCACCGGGACGTGCACCCCGGCAACGTGGTCCTCGACGCGCGACGGCCGGGCGGTGCTGATCGACTTCGGCTCGTCGCGGCCCGACGACGGCACGGACACGACGACGGTGGCCGGGGCGCTCGGCTTCATCGCCCCGGAGCTGCTCCACGGGGCCGGCACCGCGGCGACGGACCGCTGGGGGCTCGGGATGGTGACCGTGTTCGCCCTGCTCGGCCACCCGCAGGGCACGATGGACCGCCCGGCGCTGGAGGACGAGCTGGCGGCGGCGCTCGACGGCGTCGCCGACCGGCGGGGCGCGGTGCGGCTGCTGACCGCCATGATCGTCGACGATCCGGACGGGCGGCCCCGCGACCCCTGCCGCTGGGCGGAGGAGCTGCAGGACTGCCTCGCCCGCCGGTCGCCCCGCCCGCTGGCGGTGGCGGCCGGGCTCGGTGCCGCGGTCCTGGCGGTGGCGGGGCTGGCCGGGTTCACGATGCTGGGCGGCGACGACGGCGGGACGCGGGCCGACGAGGCGGCGCCCGTCGCGCCCGGCGACAGCCCGGCCGCGGGCGACCCCGCGCCGCTCCCGTGCACGCCGGCGGTCGCACCGCCCCCGGGCGCGCGGGGCCTCGCCGGAGCTGACCGCGGCGGTCGGGCGGCTGGCCCCCGACGCCTGCGCCGGCGGCGTGCCCGAGCTGTTCGCCGACGCCCGGGTCCAGCCGCTGGCCGACGACGAGGGCGAGCCGGACGGCGCCGTGGTCCTGGCCCCGGGCGGCCAGGCGGTGCGGCTCAACTTCACGATGTGGGCCTCGTACCGGGAGATCGCGGGCCGGGCCACACCCACCAACGCCGCCGAGCTACGGCGGCTACCCGGTGGCGGTGACCCAGGACGGCGACGACGGTCACGATCCAGCTCGACAGGGGCGGCGTCGTCGTCGGGCGGCGGGACGACACGCAGATGTTCTGGCTGCCCGCCCAGGTCCTCGACCTGTGGAACGCGCACGGCGGCGCGGGCGGCGACCTCGGCTACCCGACGAGCAACCCGCACTTCGTGGGCGGGGGCCTGCAGCTCCACTTCGAGGGCGGCTACATGGAGGCCGACGCCGCCGACTTCCCGGCCCTGCTGCTCGGCGCCGACGTGGACGACGCCGTCGTCGTGACCGACCGGGACGAGCCGCTCGACGACGTCGACGTGACCGGCCACATCGTGCGCCAGACCACCGGCACCGCCTGGTGGGTCGACCGGCGCGGCACCCGGCACTGGATCGCCACCGGCGACAGCTGGAACTGCCTCGGCGGCGACGAGGCGGTGGCGGCCGACAACGTGCCCGGCTGGGCCGTGGCCACGCTGCCGCTCGGGGAGCAGGCCCGCTGTGAATGAAACGACGAAGGAAATGGCACCGCCTGCCAGCCCCGCGGCGGACGGCGGGTGCGACCTGCCCAATACCGTCGTGTTCATGGACGAGGCGGCGGCGGGCACCATCGCAAGCGAGCGGGAGGTGCGGGTCATCGGCGCCGGCCGCGACGTCACCTTCGGGCGCGAGCCCACCGCCCACCTGCGCATCGGCCACGCCCCGGTGTACGACGACGTCGTGCCCAAGCTGGCGGGCCGGGTCTTCGCCCATGACGGCCGCCTGGTGGTCGACAACCTCCACGACACCCTGGCGCTCGACATCCGGGTCGAGGGCCGGGCCCTGACGACGGTCCCGCCCGGCCACTGGCACGCCCCGCCGGAGCACAGCTTCGACGTGCTCGTCACCGGCACGTTCACCTACGAGCTGGCGGTCACGGTCAACTCGGGGGGCAACCCGACCCGGGTCGTGTCCCTCGGGCGAGCCCGACAGCCCCGAGCCGCCCACCGGCGCCCGGCCCCGCCTCACGGACCGCCAGCGGCGGATCCTCGACACCTACGTGGCCCCGCTGGCCACGGGCGGGCACCCGGCCTCCCACCAGCAGGTGGCCGAGACGCTCGGCATCAGCCGGTCCCTGGTGCGGCTGGAGTGCAACCGGATCTGGAGCGAGCTGCTCGTGGCGGGCGTGCCCATGCGCGACTACGGCGACCCCCGCGACCTCATCGCCGACGCCTGGGCCCGCCACCGGTTCTGACCGCCGTGGCGGTCGTGACATAGCTTCGGGCGCGTGGAGCGCATCGACCCCGACCAACACGCCGACGAGCTGACCATGCTCGGCCAGTACCTCGACTACCACCGGGCGACGCTGGTGGCGAAGGCCACCGGCGTCGACGAGGCCGGGTGGCGGGCGACGGTCGGGGCGTCCGTCCCTCACCCTGGCCGGCCTGGTCAAGCACATGGCGCTGGTCGAGGACAGCTGGTTCCAGGAGACGATGGCCGGCGAGGCCGAGCGCGAGCCGTGGGCCAGCGCCCCCTGGGACGACGACCCCGACTGGGAGTTCCACACCGCCCCCGACGAGGACCCGGCCGCGGTGCTCGCGTTGTACGCCGAGGCGTGCGAGCGCAGCCGGGCGACGGTGGCCCGCATCGGCGATCCGGAGGCGGAGTCGGCCCAGGTCACGCGCCGGGGGCGGCGGCCGACGCTGCGCTGGGTGATGTTGCACATGCTGGAGGAGACGGCCCGCCACAACGGCCACGCCGACCTCATCCGGGAGAGCGTCGACGGCGTGACCGGCGAGTGACCCCTGTCGTCGACGGGGCACGATGGGTAGCGTGAGGACATGGCCTTCGCCGCATGGCACATCCCGGTCCGGCTCGTCACCGGTGCGTACATCCTGAACTCCGGCCTCCAGAAACGGACGGCCGACGACGAGACGGCCAAGGGACTCCACGGGTTCGCCACGACCGCCTACCCGCAGTTCAAGGACATGCCGCCGGAGGACTTCGCCAAGCTGCTGTCCACCGGCGAGATCGCGGTCGGCGCCCTGCTCCTGGCCCCGATCGTGCCGACGGCGGTGGCGGGCGCGGCGCTCACGACGTTCGCCGGACTGCTGGGCGGCCTCTACCTGCGGAGCCCGGGCATGCGCGAGGAGGGCAGCCTCCAGCCGACCCAGGCGGGCACCCCGCTGGCCAAGGACTCGTGGCTGCTGGCGATCGGCACGGCCCTGGCCGTCGACGGCGTGCTCAACCGGAAGAAGCGGAAGCAGCGGCGGCGGCTGAGCGCTGAATCTGACACTCTGTCAGGTATGGCCGAGAACGAGGCAGGGACCTTCCCCGCGGTGGTCGAGCAGGCCGCGGCGCGCCACGGCGACCGGGAGGCGCTGGTCGAGGGCGAGCTGCGGCTGAGCTTCACGGAGCTGGCGGCCGCGGCCGACCGTGCCGCCCGCGCGTACGTCGCCGCGGGCGTCGAGCCGGGCGACCGGGTGGCGCTGTGGGCGCCGAACTCCGCGGGGTGGGTCGTCGCCGCGCTGGGCGCCTTCCGGGCGGGGGCCGTGATCGTCACCGTCAACTCGCGGTTCAAGGGACAGGAGGCCGCCCACGTCCTGCGGACCGCGGGCGCCCGGCTGCTCGTGACGGTGACCGACTTCCTCGGCACCGACTACGTCGCCCTGCTGGCGGCGGCCGGCGCACCCGAGTGCCTGGAGACGACGGTGGTCCTGGCGGGCCCGGTGCCGGGCGGGTCGGTCGGATGGGACGACTTCCTGGCCGCGGGCGACGCGGTCGACCCGGCCGTGGTGGCCGAGCGGTCCGCGGCGGTCGGCCCCGACGACCTGAGCACGATCATCTTCACGTCGGGCACGACCGGGCGCCCCCAAGGGGGCGATGCTCCGCCACGGCGCCTCGGTGCGGGCGTACACCGCCTGGACCGAGGTGGTCGGCCTGGAGGCCGGCGACCGCTACCTGATCGTCAACCCCTTCTTCCACTGCTTCGGGCTCAACGCCGGCATCCTCGCCTGCCTGATCACCGGGACGACGATGATCCCCCACCCCGTGTTCGACGTGCCGAGCGTGATGGCGCGGGTCGACGAGGAGCGGGTCACCATGCTCCCCGGCGCCCCCGCGATCTACCAGACGATCCTCGACCACCCGGACCTCGGCCGCTACGACCTGTCGACCCTGCGGCTGGCCGTCACGGGGGCGGCGACGGTGCCGGTCGAGATGATCTACCGGATGCGGTCGGAGCTGACGTTCCGCACGATCGTCACCGGCTACGGGCTGACCGAGTCGCACGGCATCGTCACGATGTGCCGCCACACCGACGACCCCGAGACGGTGGCGCGCACGTCGGGGCGCGCCCTTCCCGGGGTCGAGGTCCGGCTGGTCGACGGCGACGGCAAGGAGGTCGCCACGGGCGAGCCGGGCGAGGTGGTGGTGCGGGGCTACACGGTGATGAGCGGCTACTTCGGCGACCCGGCCGCCACCGCCGAGGCCGTGGACGCCGACGGCTGGCTGCACACGGGCGACGTGGGCGTGCTCGACGAGCGGGGCAACCTGACCATCACCGACCGGACGAAGGACATGTTCGTGGTCGGCGGGTTCAACGCCTACCCGGCCGAGATCGAGAACGTCATGATGACCCACCCGTCGGTGGGCCAGGTGGCCGTGATCGGGGTGCCGGAGCCCCGGCTGGGCGAGGTCGGGCGGGCCTACGTGGTGCCCCGGGCGGGGGCGACGGTCGACGAGGCCGAGCTGATCGCCTGGTGCCGCGAGCGGATGGCCAACTACAAGGTGCCCCGCGCGGTCGAGGTCGTGGACGCGCTGCCGCTCAACGCCACCGGCAAGGTGCTCAAGTACGTGCTGCGGGAGCGGGCCGCCGGCCGGTGAGCCGCCAGGTGCCGAGGGCGGCGGCCCCGGCCACGACGGGCGGGCCGACCCGGGTGAGCACCCGGGTGGAGCCGATCCAGCGGCGCATCTTGGCCGTGTCGTTCAGGCGGGGGAAGGGGTGGTTCGGCACCGGCACGTCGAGGAACGCGCACAGCGGCTCCCACCCCTCGGCGACGTCGAACACGAGCAGGCGGTCGGGCGGCAGCGAGGCGGTGACCTCCTCGACGTGGCGCCGGAAGACCTCGATGGCGTGGTCGCGGTCCTGGAAGCGCTCGCCGAAGATGCCGTCCCAGATGAGGATGTCGGTCATCTCGAGGTACTCGCGGGTGGGCGGGAAGATCCGGGGGATCCAGGCCGGCAGCATGGTGCGGGCGGGGTAGACGGTGTTGTCCATGCTGTCCCACCACCTGCCCGGGTCCCGGACGCTGAGCACCACCTTGGCGTCGGGGTAGTAGGCGGCGAGCTCGCGCCAGGCACAGGCCACGGGGAAGTCGACGCCGGCGCCGTAGCCGGCGAACAGGTCGTCCCAGTCGGTCTTGCCGGTGGTGGCGAAGCGGTGCCACTTGCGGACGTGGGTCCAGTGGTGGAGCAGGTCCTCGCCGTGGTAGGTCGGCCCGAAGCCGAGGTCGTCGAGCGCCCGGCGGAGGGACAGCGTGCCCGTCCGGCCGAACCCCGCCCCGATGACCTGCAACCCCAGCATGTCGCTGATCGTGTCGTCTCAGGCGTCGGTAACGCAACTCGTTCTTGCCCGCGGCGACCCGATCAGGCTGCTTGCTGACCGTCACTGGGGGACGGGCTGGAACGACTGGCGGAACTGCTCGCTGACGGTCTGGCTCGACGCCCACAGCTCCTCGGGCGCCTGGAACAGCAGCGCGTAGCCCCGACCGCCCGTCACGAACCCGAGGTTGGTGGCGTGCACGGTCTGGCCGGACCCGTACCGGAACTCCCACACGGCGGCGTTGTAGTCGCGGTAGGCGGTGGGGGCGATGCCGAGCTCCTGGTAGTTGGCGTGGCTGCCGGCGAAGCCGACGGCCAGGTCCCGCCACGCCTGGGCAGGATCGGCGCCCGGCGTGTCGGTCCAGTCGACCCGGAGGTAGGACCCGGTGGCAGGGTCGCGGAAGTCGGTGATCGAGCCACGGACCGGCACCACCTCCCACCCGGGCGGGTAGGCGATGCTGTACCGCCCGGACGGGTCCGGGTAGGCGGTCCAGCCCGGAGGAACGACCCCGACCTGCGCCGGCGGCGGCGCAGCGGTCGTGGCCGGCGCCGCGGTCGTGGGCGTGGTCGACGGCGGGGCCGTGCTGTCGGAGGACTCCGCCCCGTCGCCGGCCACGCTGGTGCTGGGCGCGGGCTCGCCCCCGTCGGATGCGGCATCGTCCGGATCGCCCCCGGTCAGGGCGCTGACCCCGGCGACGAGCAGCAGGACGACCACCGCGGCCGCCACGAGCAGGGCCAACCGCGACCGGGGATGCTCCGGCGCCCGGTAGCCCCGGGAGGGCGACCCCGGCACCGCCCCGGCGACCATCGGAACGGTCCCGTCGGCCACACCCGCGCCCGGCGGCGCGACGGTGGCCGCCACGCCAGGCGGATCACCGGCCACCTGCTCGTCGAGGGCGGCCTCGTCGGCCGAAGCGCGCGGCGATAGTCGGGTCCGCGGGTAGGGCCGCGGTCGGCGCGGCCAGCCGGGCTCGCTGCTGCGGCGGGCGGTCGGCTGGCGCCTCGCGCGGGCGTCGTCGCCCGGCGCTCCGGGTCGGCGGCGGTCCGGATCCGGGCATCGGATCGGTCTCGCCTTCCGCCGCGGCAGCCTCCGCGGGCGCCTCGTCGCCCGGGGCTGGCTCGCTCGCCTCCGCGGGTGCTCGCCGGCCCGGGCAGCGGGATCCGCGGTCGCGGTCGATCGGCTCGCCAGCCTCCGGCTCGCCGGCGGACAGATCCGCGGGCGGTCGCTGGGCTCGCCGGGGTCCGGGGCGGTTGTCGGGGCCGTTGCTGCCAGGCCGGACTCCGTGGCGGCCCAGGCGAGCTGGTCTCTCGTCTCGACCGGCTCGGGTGGGGTCGCCGGGACCGGGGGGAATGCCTCGGGGGTCGGGTCGGGCGGCTCCGGTCGCCGGCGGGGCGGCGATCTTCGGGATGGGGGCCGTGCGCAGCCGGGAGCGTTCGCCCCTCGCCACCCTCGACAGCCCGGCCCGGATCTCGCCCGCGGACGGGCGGCCGGCCGGGTCCTTGGTCAGCAGGCGGGTGATGATCTCCGTCAGGGGGCCGACGTACTGGGCCGGGCGGGGGTCGCCGTGGACGACGGCCGACGCCGTCGCCAGGGCCGAGCCGGCCTGGAACGGGGGCTCGCCCTCCGTCGCGAAGTACAGCAGCGCCCCCAGCGCCCACAGGTCGGTCGGCGGGCCCACCTCGGCCCCCCGGGCCTGCTCGGGCGACATGTACGACGGCGAGCCGACGATCAGTCCCGTGGTCGTCAACCGCGAGTCGTCCCGGATCGTCGCCACGCCGAAGTCCGTCAGCTTGGCCCGGTCCCCGCCCTGCACCAGCACGTTGGCCGGCTTCACGTCCCGGTGGACGACCCCGACGACGTGCGCGGCCTCCAGGGCCGTCAGCACGTCCAGGCCCAGGGCCGCCGCACGCGTGTGCGGGACCGGGCCCTCGTCCACCACCACCTGCGACAGGCTCGGGGCGTCGACCAGCTCCATCACCAGCCAGATCGACCCGGCCTCCTCGACCACGTCGAACACGGTCACCACGCACGGGTTGTTCAGCCGGGCCGCGGCCTGCGCCTCCCGCAGCGCCCGCCGGCGGACCCGCTCCGCGTCCTCCTGCCCGGCCAGCAGCTCGACCTGCTTGACCGCCACCCGGCGCTCCAGCCGCGTGTCCGTCGCCCGGTACACCGTCGAGCGGCCCCGGCCCAGCGGCTCGCCCAGGGCGTACCGACCGGCCAGGAGCGTGGGCGTGGTCGACGTCTGCCACTGCGCGTCCATGGCGTTGACCTCCTCCAGCTCGCGCCCGATCGTCCAGTATGTCGGAACGGTCAGGCCCCGAACGCCCGCTCGACCATCTCGTGCAGGTCAGCCAGGGGAAACCGCTCGGCCGGATCGTCGCCGTCGGACACGATCGCGGGGTCGAGGGCCTGGTAGGCGGCGATCATGCCCGTGAACAGCCGGGCCAGCACCTCGGGGTCGCCGGACCGGAACTCGCCCGACGCCTGCCCGCGGGCGAACAGGTCGGCCTGCAGCGCCAGCCACTCGGTGTAGTTGGCGACCACCTCGGCGTCGACCGCCCGGTCGACCGCCATCGTCGTGGCGTTGGCGTAGCGCAGGTAGACGCGCCCGAAGCGGGGATGGTCCCGGAAGAACCCCACCTCCACGTCGACCAGCCGGTGGAGCTGCTCGGTCGGGCTGCCGGCGCCCGGCCGCAGCGCAGCCCGCAGGGCGGGACCGAACTCCTCGCCCCGCCGCTGGAAGATCTGGCGGAACAGGTCGTCCTTGTTGTCGAAGAACGAGTACACGGATCCGACCGAGAACTCGGCCAGCTCCGCGACCTCCCGCAGCGTGGCCTCGTGGAACCCCTTGCGGCCGAACAGGTCCTCGGCGGCGTCGAGCAGCTGGGCGCGGCTCAGGTCCTGGCGCTGGACCCGCCGCAGCTCGCGCCGGCCGGGCCCGTCGGTCCCTACGCTGCGCGCCATCCGGAGAGTGTAGGTCTACTGACGCGGGGGTCAGATGGGCGGGCCCACGCGGTGACGGTCCGAAACTACGCTCTCCCCGATCGGGCGGACCGGGGGAACGCCGTGTCGGATCTGCTGCTACGTGATGTCGTCGTCGAGGGCCGCCTCGTCGACGTGCGCGTCTCGCAGGGGATCGTGACCGAGATCGACCGTCCCCTCGCCCCCACGCCCGGCGAGGACGTGGTCGACGGCCGCCGCGGCGCGCTCCTGCCCGGGCTGCACGACCACCACATCCACCTCGTCGCCCTGGCCGCCGCCGAGCAGGCGCCGTGGGTGGGCCCGCCGGTCGTCAACGACGACGGCCAGTTCACCGCGGTGCTCCGCCACGCGGACGCCGCGCTGGCCGGCGGCGAGTGGCTGCGGGCCGTCGGCTACCACGAGTCGGTGGCCGGCCGGCTCGACCGCTGGCGGCTCGACGCCCTCGTCGGCGGGCGCCCGGTCCGGGTCCAGCACCGCACGGGCGCCGAGTGGGTGCTGAACACCCCGGCGCTGGCGGCCGTCGGCCTCGACGGGATCGGGCCGGCCGCCGATCCCGTGGCCGACCGGCCCGGGGTCGAGCGGGACGGCGACGGCCACGCCACGGGCCGCCTCCGGGGGCTCGACCGCTGGCTGCGGGACCGCGTCCCGCCGCTGCCCGCCCCCGACCTGGCCGCCGTCGGGCGGCGGCTGTCCCGCTACGGCGTCACCGGGGTCACCGACGCCACGCCGGCGCCCAGCGCCGACGACTTCGTCCCGGTGGCCGAGGCCGCGGCCGCGGGCGCGCTCCCCCAGCGGGTCACGGTGATGGGCGGGCCGCGGCTGACGGCCCTGGAGGCGCCCTCCGCCCTGGTCCGGGGGCCGGTCAAGGTGGTGTTCGCCGACTACGCGCCGCCGCTCCACGACGACCTGGTCCGCTGGATCAGCGACCGCCCACGAGGCCGGGCGGCCCGTCGCCGTCCACTGCGTGACCCGCCCGGGCCTGACCGCGGCGCTCGCCGCCTGGGACGAGGCCGGCGCCGCCCGCGGCGACCGGATCGAGCACGGGTCGGTCGTGCCGCCGGACCTGCGGGGGCGGGTGGCGGCCCTCGGCCTGACCGTGGTCACGCAGCCGGGCTTCGTGCTGGAGCGGGGCGACCGCTACCTGCTCGAGGTCCACCCCGGCGACCTGCCCCACCTGTACCCGTGCCGCAGCCTGATCGAGGCGGGCATCCCCGTCGGCGGCGGCACCGACGCCCCGTTCGGCCACCCCGACCCGTGGCGGGCCATCGCCACCGCCATCGAGCGGCGGACGTCGGAGGGCGCCCCGCTCGGCGTGCGGGAGGCCGTGTCCCCGGAGCGGGCGCTGGCCCTGTTCCTGACCGCGCCCGAGGACCCGGGCGGCGAGCGCCGCCGGGTCGCGGTCGGCGCCCCCGCCGACCTGTGCCTGCTGGACGGCCCGCTGTCCCGGGCGCTGGAGGACCCGTCGTCGTCGCACGTGGCCCTCACCCTGCACCGGGGCGTGCCCGCCGCCGGGTGACTCGACCCGTCTGGCGTCTCTCACCGCGGATATCCGCGGTGAGAGACGACAGACCCGCGGATTCAGCCCACCTGGCGGTCGGTGTCCTGCCAGTAGCGGGCCCGCAGCGCCTTCTTGTCGGGCTTGCCCAGCGGGCTGACGGGGATCTCGTCGACGAAGTCGACCGTCTTGGGGGCCTGGACCGACCCCTTGGCCGCCTTGACCGCCTCGATCAGCTCGCTCGGCCTCGACGGACTCGCCGGGTCGCAGGACCACGACCGCCTTGACCGCCTCGCCCCAGCGCTCGTCGGGCACCCCGATGACGGCCACGTTGGCCACCGCCGGGTGGGCGGAGATGACGTCCTCGACCTCGCGGGGGAACACGTTGAACCCGCCGGTCACCACCATGTCCTTCTTGCGGTCGACGATGGTGTAGAAGCCGTCCTCGTCCTCACGGGCGATGTCGCCGGTGTGCAGCCAGCCCCCGGCGAGCGCCTCGGCCGTCTGCTCCGGCTTGTTCCAGTAGCCCCGCATGACCAGCGGGCCCCGCACGCAGATCTCGCCCGGCTCGCCCCGGGGCACCTCCTCGCCGGCGTCGTCGAGCAGCTTGACGTGGACCCACGGCACCGGGCGGCCGCAGGTGGCCAGGCGGGCGAGGTCGTCGACGTCGTGCTCGTCCTTGCGCAGCACGCAGATGGTCATCGGCCCCTCGGCCTGGCCGTAGTACTGGAAGAAGATCGGCCCCAGCTTCGTGATCGCCTCCCGCAGCCGCGCCGGCGACATCGCCGCGGCGCCGTAGTACACGGTCTCGAGGCTGGACAGGTCCCGGGTGGCGAAGTCGGGGTGGTCCATCAGCGTGTACAGCATGGTGGGGACCAGCATCGTGGCGGTGATCCGCTCGCGCTCGATGGTCTCCAGCACCAGCCCGGGCTCGAAGTACGGCACGACCACCAGCGACCCGCCGAGCAGCAGCACCGGCACGAAGAACGCGGCGCCCGCGTGGCTGAGCGGGGTGCACATGAGGAACCGGGGCTCGCGGGGCCACTCCCACTCGGTCATCTGGATCTGGGTCATGGTGGCGCCGGACCGGTACGTGCCCATCACGCCCTTGGGCTGGCCGGTGGTGCCGCCCGGTGTAGGCCAGGCCCGGGATGTCCTCGGCCTGGACGTCGGGGGCGGTCAGCGGCCGGGGCTCGAACCCGGCGGCGAGGGCGATGTAGTCGTCGCCCGCCTCGCTCGGCCCGAAGGCCAGCAGGTTCTTCAGGCCGGGGACCCGCTCGGCCAGGGCCGCGGCCCGCTCGCCGAAGAACTCGGGGTCGTAGACCAGGGTCTCGATGCCGGCGTCCTCCAGCACGTAGGCCTGGTCGTCGACGGAGCCCAGCGGGTGCAGCGGCGTGGTGCGGCAGCCGAGCATCATCCCCGCGCCCATGTTGAACAGCACCTCGGGCCGGTTGAGGGCCAGCACCGCCACCGGGCTGCCCTTGGACAGCCCCTTGGACTCCAGCGCCTGCACGTAGCGGCTGATCTCGTCGCGCACCTGGCGGGCGGTGAGGACGGTGTCGCCCAGGTAGACGGCGGGCTTGTCGAGGTTGCGCCCGAGCGCCGCGATCAGCAGGTCGGGCATGAGCGGCTGGCGGTGCAGCTCGGCCGGCTGCGGTGCTGCGTCGACGACGGCCACGTGGTTCCCTCCCCCGGCCCGGGACACCCGCCCGGATCTGACGGACCGTCAGGTTAGCCCGGCGCGGTGTTCCGGCGTTCGTACGCGTCGGATTCCGGGACGAGCGGACGCCGGACCGAGTTGGGCTCCCGGTCGAGCCCGGCGACGAGCCGGTCGACCTGCGCCTGCCCCTCGTACAGCTGGCGCAGCAGCCAGAACCGCAGGAAGCGGGCCAGCGAGTACCGCAGGAACACCGCGGCCCCGAGCACGGCCAGCGCCAGCATGGCCACGGCCAGGATGCCGAGCGAGCTGATGTCCCGGGGGTCGTACTTGCCCAGCGACGTCCAGTAGGCGAGCAGCGCCACCAGGACGCCCACGGCCATGGCCACGCCCCCCGCGGCCTGGTACACGCCGTCGCGGGACGCCGAGGTCGAGCCCACGTTGAGCTCGGCCGCCTCGGCCCGCAGGCGCTCGATGCGATCGTTCATGCCTTGCTCCTCATCCACCCAGGTACGCATTCGACAGCTCGGACTGCAGGTCGGCGGGCGACCCGGCCCGCGTGATCTCGCCGTTGACCATGATCGCCGCCCGGTCGGCGATGCCGAGCACGGCCTGGGCGAACTGCTCGACCACCAGGATCGAGATGCCCTCGCGGGCGATCTGCGCCACAGTCTCGTACAGCCGCTGCACGACGATCGGCGCCAGCCCCATCGACAGCTCGTCCAGCAGCAGCACGGCGGGGTCGGTGACGAGCGCCCGGGACAGCGCCAGCATCTGCTGCTCGCCGCCCGACAGGGTCCCGGCCATCTGGGTGCGGCGCTCGCCCAACCGGGGGAAGCGGGCGTACGCGCCCTCCTCGATCTCGGCCAGCGTGCCCCGCACCTGGGTCGCCATCCACAGGTTCTCCCGCACGGTCAGGTTGGGGAACACGCCCCGCCCCTCGGGGATCGTGCACACCCCGATGCGGGCCAGGTCGTAGGACGCCGCCCCGGTCACGTCGGCGCCCGCCACCCGCACGGCCCCGCCCGTCGGGCGCAGCAGCCCGGCCGCCACCTTGACCAGCGTGGACTTGCCGGCCCCGTTGGCGCCGAGCAGCGCCACCACCGCCCCCGCGGGGACGGCCAGGTCGACGCCGTGCAGCACCTCGATGCCCGAGTACGCGGCCCGGATGCCGATCAGCTCCAGCACCGGCGCAGCGTCCGGGCTCGCTCACTGTGCTGATGGTTCGCTCGCTGCGCTCGCTCACGTGACCCCCTCCGGCGTGCCCAGGTAGGCCTCGACACGGCCGGGTCGGCCCGGACCTCGGCCGGCGGGCCCACGGCGATCGTGCGGCCGTAGTCGAGCACGTGCACGGTCTCGCACACGTCCATCACCAGCGACATGTCGTGCTCCACCAGGCACACCGCCAGCCCGTCGGCGGCCAGGCGCCGCAGCAGGGCGCCGAACGCCGCGGTCTCGGCCTCGGTCTGGCCCGCGGCCGGCTCGTCCAGCAGCAGCACCGTGGGCCGGGTCATGAGCGCCCGCGCCACCTCGACCAGCCGGGCCTGCCCGGTGGGGATCTCGGACACCTCGCGGCCGGCGATGGCGGACAGCCCGGTGAGCTCCAGGATCCGGTCGGCGTCGGCGCCGCTGTCGCTCCCCCGCCGCCAGCGGCCGCCGCCCCAGCGGTTGCGGATGTCGCCGCCGACCCGCACGTTGTCCCGCACGGTCAGCGACGTGAACAGCTCCAGCCGCTGGAAGGTGCGGGCCAGGCCCCGGCGGGCCCGGCGGTGGGGCGGGGCGTGCGTGATGTCGTCGCCGTCGAGCACCACCTCGCCCGCCTGGGGGGCGAGCAGCCCGCACACGACGTTGAACAGCGTCGTCTTGCCGGCGCCGTTGGGACCGATGAGCCCGGTGACCGTGCCCGCGTCGACCGTCACGCTCGTGTCGTTGAGCGCGGCCTTGCCGCCGAAGCGGACGGAGATGCCCCGGGCCTCGAGGTGCGCCACGGTCAGCGCCTCCCCGCCCCGGCCCCGGCCTCTTCGCCGGGCAGGCCCAGCGCGGCGTCGAGCATGACCCGGTCGGCCTCGGTGAAGGGCCGCTCGACCCCGACGAGCTCGAGCGGCAGCGGCCCGGCGGCGACCGGCTCGGCGACGCCGCCCGGTTCGGCCGCGGGGACGAGGCGCTTGGCGGCCAGCGGCATGGCGACCCCCACGGCCGAGCGCGATCACCAGGAGCCACCAGTTGCTGATGGTCCCGCCCCGGGCCAGCAGGTAGGCGACGCCGACGGTCCCGGCCCCCGCCACCAGCACCGGCCGGGCCCGGCGCAGCGTGGCCCAGTCGACCATGATCCGCTCGACCGCGCCGGTGGGGTTGCGGCCCACGCTCACGCCCAGCAGGGCGGGCGCCACGGTGGCCAGCTTGGCCAGGAAGTCGAACAGGCTCTCCAGGTCGGTGTGGTCGGCGCCCAGCTTGGCGAACGTGGACTGCATGGCCACGAAGAAGACGCCGAACAGCAGGCCGCCCATCAGCGCCCCGCTGACGTAGCCGATCCCGCCGACCACGGTCAGCATGAGCAGCGACAGGCTGAGGAAGATGTCGAAGCGGTCGAGGTTGGCCGACCCGATCTGGGCGGTCATGAGCGCCCCGCCCACCCCGGCGATGGCGGCCGACAGCATGAACACCGACAGCTTGAGCGACACCAGGCTCTGGCCCAGGGTGGCCGACGCGGCCGGGCTGTCCTTCATGGCCGTGAGCCGGCGGCCGTAGCTGCTGTGGCGCAGCGCCACGAGCGCCACCCCCAGCACGGCGAACAGCACGGTCACGAACATGAGGAACGACCCCATGGGCGCCAGGTCGAGCGGCCCGAACTTCGGGCGGGACACGCCCAGGTTGCCGCCGGGGAAGATGCTGAACCGGGTGTGGAGCAGCGGCAGGCGCCGGTCGGCGATCTCCCGCAGCACCATGTTCGACACGAACACGCCGAACGCCATGGTCGACAGCGCCAGGTACAGGCCCCGCAGCCGCAGCGACGGCAGCGCCACCAGCGCGCCGACCAGCGCGCACACGACCGCGGCCAGCACGTAGCCGAGCAGCGTCGAGCGGGCGTCGCGCCCGCTGCCGGTGATCCCGAAGTGGTGGACGACGATCGCCCCGATCGCCCCGAACGACAGCACCGCCAGGTTGATCTCCCCGGCGTAGCCGGTGAGCAGCACGAGCGACAGGGCGATGAGCGCGGCGGTCATGCCGAAGGCCATGTCGTTGATCGCGGTGGGGGCCAGGAGCGACCGCAGCAGGAACATGCCCGCCACCAGCGCGAGCCCGGCGATCACGGCGTTGCGGACGCTCGGCAGCCGGAACCGCTCGCGGGTCCGCTGCACCGTGGTCCCCCGCAGCCGGTCCTGGGGCAGGAACAGCAGGATGACGAACAGGGCGATCATCGGCAGCGACAGCCGGAAGTTGCCGGCCCAGGTCCAGCGGTCGGCGGGCAGGTAGCCGATCACGTAGCTGCCGGCCAGCCCCAGCACCAGCGCGCCCACGAACGTGCGCGGCACGCTGCGCAGCCGCCCGAACATGGCGGCGGCGAAGGCGTCGATGACGAGCAGCGTCAGCGCGTTGGCGCTCATGGCCGAGCCCTGGATCGGCGTGATGAGCACCCCGGCCAGGACGGCCAGGAAGGCCCCCAGCGCCCACGACCAGATGGCCACCCGCTCGGGCCGGCCGGCGTTGAGCTCCAGCAGGTCGGGATCGTCGACCACGGCCCGCATGGCCACGCCGGTGCGGGACCGGTACAGCACGAGCCGCAGGGACAGCGCCACGACCACGGCGATGACCAGCGCGGCGATCTCGTGGTACGCCAGGTTGACGCCGAGCACGCTCACCGTGTTCGACGCCCCGAAGAACAGCAGGAACAGCCGCGGCGTTCGCGGCGTCGGGTCCCACACCCACGTGCTGAGGGCGAGGAACCCGAGCATCACGCTCACCGGAACCACGATCCGGGTCACCTCGGAGGTGCCCCGCAGCCCCCGCATCACCACGCCGTAGAGCGCGGCCCCCAGGAGCGGGGCCAGCACGCCCAGCACCACCACGAGGGCGATCGGCGCCGGCCAGCCCCAGCCGAACCGGAGCTGCCAGTACGAGAACGCCCCCAGCATGGCGACCGCCCCGTGGGCGAAGTTGAAGATGCCGGACGTCGTGTAGGTGACGACCAGGCCCGAGGCCGCGATGCCGTACACACCCCCCGTGACGAGGCCGAGGACCGTGTACTGCAGGAACGTGTCCACTACCGCGAGCCCGTGACCGTCATGGCGCGTACTTCGTCGACACCCGGTTCTCGTCCAGCTCCGCCTGGTCGACCACCCGGCCCGACAGCTCGTAGCTGCCGTCGGGGTCGCAGCCGAACTCGCCCTCCTCCTCGGGGTACGCCTGGACCCACGAGGTGCCCTCCATCTTCAGCAGCATCGAGCACTCGGGCGGCAGGTTCTCGCCCGGGTTGGCCTCGGCGTGCATCCCGCCGGCGTCCCAGCTCGTGACCTGCGCCAGCTCGTCGAGCACGCACTGCCGGGTCAGCTCGGTGCACTCCTTGGCGGCCGTGGCCCACAGCAGGAACGCGGAGGTGGCCTGCTGGCCGAGCTGGCTGATGTCGCCGCCGTTGTCGGTCACGATGTCGATGTACTTCTGGGTGGCCGAGCCCTCCTCGGCCTGCTCGAAGGGCACGAACGCCGTGCGGAGGTGCACCTTGTCGCCGAGGCCGCCCGTGTTCCAGTCGGCGAAGGACTGCAGGTAGTTGTTGGAGTCGGTGATCCAGATGGGTTCGTAGTCGAGCTGGGCCGAGTCGTCGATCATGTTCTGCAGGTTCGGGAACGCCTGGCCCGAGTAGTAGACGAGCTCGGCGCCGCAGTCCTTGAGCGACTGGGCGTACGGCTTCCAGTCGGGCACGCCGAGGATGGCGTACTCCTGCGGGCAGTCGAGGAACTCGAAGCCGTAGGACGGGTAGGCCTGGAGGACCTTGTCCTTGGTGTCGATGGTGGCGGCGAAGTTGCCGTACATCACGGAGGACGCCTGGATCTCGTCCGGGTAGAGCTCGGCGATCTGGCCGGCCGAGCCCGCCGCGAAGACGTCGGCCGGGTTGGGCACCGGCTGGACCGCCAGCGGCGCGTTGGCGAACTCGGCGCTCACCGCGTAGGTCGGCACGGCGGGCAGCTCGCAGCCCAGGCGGGTCTCCTCCTGGTTGGTGTCGTTGGCCCACGCCTCCCCCACCAGCATGAAGACCTCGCCGCACGCCTGGGTCACCGCGTTGACGACGTTGGTGATGGCGGCGTCGTAGTAGTTGCCGACGATCTGGCGGCCGTTGATGCCGCCCTGCTCGTTGCACCAGGCGATCATCGCCTCGATGGCGTCGCTGGTCTCGTGGCTGAGGCCGGGCGACACCGCGAAGCCGGCGTCGTCGCCGTAGCCGATGACGATCTCGGTGTCGGTCACGCCCTGGTCGGTGGCGCCCGAGGCGTCGCCCTCGCCGCACGGCGAGTCGAGCGTGCCGAACGTCTCGGCCCCGTCGTCGGCCGGCTCGTCCTCGGCGGGCGCGCTGGCGCTGCCGTTCGACTCGGCTGCGGCCGAGGGGTCGTCGCCCCGGTCGGAGCTGCACGCCGCGGCCACGACCGCCAGCGCGGCGAGCATGCCCAGTAGGCGCCACCAGGTTCCGCGCACGTCATTCCCCCTGTCGTCGGCCCCGAGGGGCCCTCCCTCGCCAAATCTGACGGAGCGTCACAAACGACCGTAGCGCGTCACCCGGCATCGGGTAACCGCATCAGCTCGACCCGTGTTCCGTCGGGATCAGTGCAATACACGAAGTCCGTCAGCCCGTCGCCCTCCCCGAAGGTCGTGCGGGTGGCGTCCAGCACCGAACCGCCGGTCTGGGCGACCCGGGCGGCGGCGGCGTCGACGTCCGGCACCCGCACCGACAGGTGCGTGAGACCGGGCCGGTTGACCGGCCGGCGGGCGCCGTCGCCCTCGGCCGGCGGCGACGTGAAGTGCAGCAGCTCGACCGTCACGCCGTCGCGCCGCAGGAACTGCGAGCGCAGGGCCACGCCGTCGAGCTCCATCAGCGGGCCGAACTCGGGCCCGACGTCGAAGGCGTGGGTGGGCCGGAACCCGAGGCCGTCGCGGTAGAAGCGCAGCGCCCGGTCCATGTCCTGCACGCACACGCCGACGTGCGAGATGCGACCGCCCGCCAGCACCTCGGGCGGGACGGCGGCCAGCGCGGCGTCGACCGCCGCGGCCTCGTCGAGGCCGGCCGTGTCGACCACGACGTCGGCGACCTCGCGGAACCGGTCGCTGCGGTCGGGCGGCGGCCCACCCGTGTCCCGGCGGTGGTCGTCCTCGTCCCTGCGGGCCGCCAGCACGTCCGGGGGCGCGGCGAGGGCGAGGACGAAGGCGCCGTCCCCGACCAGGTCCTCGCGGCACGCGGGGTCGTCGACGACGCTGGCCGCGGCGGCGATCACGGACGGCATCGTGGCACGCAGCGAGCGCCGCAGGTGGTCGGCCTCCCAGCGGTGCAGCGCCTCGACCCCCTTGGCCCGGGCGTAGTGCCGGCCGGACAGCCCCTCCGCCTCGACGAGGTCGGCGTCGCTGTCGCGCAGCGGGCGCCCGGACCGCCCCGCCAACGCCTCCCCCACCGTGGACTTGCCCACGGCCATGGGCCCCACCACCACCAGATGCCGGCTCGTCATGCCCCTAATGTTCCAGACCGCCATGGGGACCATCGCAGCCGTCATCCCGGCCTGGAACGAGCAGGCGACGATCGGCGCCGTCGTGTACGCCGCGCTCGACGCCCGGCTCGTCGACGACGTCGTGGTCGTGGACAACGCGTCGACCGACGCCACCGCGGCCACGGCCGCCGCCCACGGGGCCCGGGTGGTGCGCGAGCCGGTGCCCGGCAAGGGCCAGGCGCTGCGGGCCGGCGTGGCCGCGGTGCCGGACGCCGAGGTGCTGGTGTTCCTCGACGCCGACCTGGTGGGCCTGCGGCCCGACCACGTCGACCGGCTGGTCGGCGCGGTGGCGTCGGGCGCGGTCGACATGGCGTGCGGCATGTTCGACCGGGGTCCGGTGGCCAACCGCCTGCTGCCCCGGGCGCTGCCGGTCCTGACCGGGCAGCGGGCGCTGCGCCGGGGGCTGTTCGACCAGCTGGCGGCCGGCGACGTGCGGGGCTACCGGGTGGAGGCGGCGCTCAACTGCCTGGTCGGCCGGCGGGGCCTGGTGCGCCGGGACGAGGTGCTCGACGGCCTGTGGCACCGCACCAAGGAGGAGAAGCTGGCCACGCCGGCCCTCGGCCACGCCACCAAGGTGGCGATGCTGGGCAGCGCGTGCTGGGGCTACCTCCGCTTCGCCGTCGCCCGCGGCGTGTAGCCGCTCACCCCTCCCAGGGGCGGGACCGGGGCTCGTCGTAGAGGACGCCGACGTCCTCGCCGTCGATGGCCCGGTTGGCGTGGGCCAGCCACTGGTTGGCACCGGCCAGGGGGTGGGGCATGGCGTCGCGGGCGAACCAGCCGACGTCGCGGGTCTCGAGCGGGTGGGCCGTGAGGTCGCCGCCGGTGGCCCGGCACAGGAACACGAGGCTGTACAGCGGGACGGTGGTGAAGCCCAGCCGCAGGCCGTCGAGCAGGGCCAGCAGGCGGTCGGGCCGGCACTCGATGCCGGTCTCCTCGTGGACCTCCTTGACCGCGATCTCGCTGGCCGAGTAGCCGACGTCGGCCCAGCCGGTCGGGTACAGCCAGATGCCGCTGTCGGCCCGCTGCACCAGCAGGATCTCGCTGTCGTCGTTGTAGACGACGGCGCCGACGGCCACCTTCGGGGTGACGTAGCCGGCCACGCCCTCGCCGACGCCCTTCATCCACTCGTCGACGAAGTGCTCGGCGTCGAAGCCCTCGTCGGCCTGCGCCGCGGCCCGGATGTCGCCGGCCACGGCGAGCACCTCGTCGAACCGCTCGCGCTCGTAGAGGCTCCGGGTGAACCCGAGGCCGGTGCGGGCGATGCCCGACAGGGCCTCGGACCAGCGGATCAGGTCCTGGCGGGTCGGGGGCAGCCGGCGGCTCACCGGGCCGACGTTACCGGCCCGGCCCGGCCGGACATCCTCTCGGGCGCCTGGTGACGGAGGGGTCAATAGGAGTAGATTGCGCCCGCCGGGGTGGATTCGGGGGAACGCTCATGCACTGGTGCCACCACGAGCACGGACCTACGACGTGACCGCCAGGGCGTGCAGCAGGGCGCGCTCGGTCTCGGCCAGCAGCGCCGGGTCGGCGACCTTGGCGCCGTCGGTGGTGCGCACGAAGAACGAGTCGACGACCTGGGGGCCGAGGGTCTGGACCTTGGCCCCCACGATGTCGAGGTCGAGGTCGGCGAGCGCGCTGGTGATGCGGTAGAGCACGCCCAGGCCGTCGGGCGCGTGGACCTCGACGACCGTGGCGTCGCCCATCGCGTCCAGGTCGAAGCGGATCTCCGGCTCGACGTCGTCGTCGTAGGCGGGGCCGCGCCGCCGGGACCCGTAGGTCCGGGCCCGGTCGGCCAGGCGGGCCCGGATGGCGAGGCGCCCCGCCAGGGCCCGGTCCAGGTCGGCGACCACCTTGTCCCACGAGAACGTGGGCCCGAAGCTCGACACCACCCGGAACACCTCGATGGCCCACCCGGCCTCGGTGGCGACCGCGGCGTCCACGACGTCGAGCCCGTGCAGCGACAGCACCCCGGCGACCCGGGCGAACAGCCCCGGCCGGTCGGGGGTGACCACGGTCAGGCGCTCGCCGTCGGTCTCGATCGCCTGCACGCCCGCCCGCAGCCGGGCCCGCTGCTCCGCGGTGGGGAACTCGTCGGCCACCTCGACCGCCGCCCCGCCCCCGATCACGTGGTCGACGCGGGCCACGAGCGCCCGGACCAGTCCGGCCTTCCAGTCGCTCCACGCCGCCGGGCCGGTGGCCAGCGAGTCGGCCTCGGTCAGCGCCGCCAGCAGCTCCAGCACGTCGCGGTCGCCGACGGCGGCGACGACGGCGTCGATGGTGGCCGGGTCGTCGATGTCCCGGCGGGTGGCGACGTCCGCCAGCAGCAGGTGGTGGCGGCACAGCGCCGCGCAGCACGGCGGCATCGTGGGGGTCGAGGCCCATGCGGGGCGAGATCTCGGCCAGCATCGCCACGCCGTTGTCGGTGTGGTCGCCGCCCCGGCCCTTGCCGATGTCGTGCAGCAGGCCGGCCAGCACCAGCAGGTCCGGCCGCCGGACCCGGCCCGCCAGCGCCCCGGCCTGCACGGCGGCCTCCCACAGGTGCCGGTCCACGGTGAAGCGGTGGTAGGCGTTGCGCTGCGGCTTGCTGCGCACCAGCGGCCACTCGGGGAAGTACCGCTCCCAGATGCCCTGCTGGTCGAGCGCCTCCAGCAGCAGCAGCGCGGGCGGACCGGCGAGCAGCAGGTCGACGAGCGCGGCGCGGGTGGCCGGCGTCCACGGCGCGGCCGGCGCCGGCGACTCGGCGGCCAGGCGGGCCAGCGTGCGCCGGTCGAGCTGGGTGGCGTGGTGGGCGGCGACCGCCGCCGCCTGCAGCGCCACCGCGGGGTCGCGGGCCACGTCGACGTCGTCGCGCACGTGGACCTCGCCGTCCCGCAGCGTCAGGCCGCCGCCCAGCGCCCGTTCCCGGCGGGCCCGGCCCAGCGGGCCGGTCAGCGAGCTCTCGATGCGGGCCCAGGCGTCGTCGCTCGTCCACGCGATCGTGCGGGCGGCGTGGGCGATGGCCCGCATCAGCAGGTCGGCGTCCGGGTAGCCGAGCGCGGCCGCCACCGCGTCCTGCTCCTGGAGCGCCAGCCGGTCGCCGGGCCGCCCCGTGCGCCGGTGCAGCTCGACGCGGGCGCCGAGCAGGGTCGCGTACGCGTCGTCGAGGGGGCGGTGGTCGTCGTCCCACAGGATCGTGCGGGCGGCCTGGGCCCAGGCCAGGGCGTGGACGTCACGCATGCCGCCCCGGCCCTCCTTGAGGTCGGGCTCCAGCAGGAACGCCACCTCGCCGGCCCGCAGGTGGCGCTCACGGACCCGGGAGGCCAGGGCGGCCAGCCAGCGCTTGGCCCGCTTGTGCCACTGGAGCTCGGCCCGGCGGGCCAGCTCGTCGGTCAGCGCCCGGTCGCCGGCCAGGTGGCGGGCCTGGAGCAGGCCGGTCGCCGTGTCGAGGTCGTCGGCCGCCAGGGCCAGCGCCTCCTTCGGGGTGCGCACGGCGTGGCCGAGCTTCAGCCGGGCGTCCCAGATCGGGTACCAGAGGCGGTCGGCCAGCTCGCCGATGTCGGACCGGCCGCCGTGCAGCAGCAGCACGTCGATGTCCGACTGGAGCGACAGCTCGCCCCGGCCGTAGCCGCCCACGGCCACCAGGGCGACGCCCCCGGGCTCTCCGCCCTCGACGGCCACCGTGAACAGCTCGTCCAGCCAGCGGTCGACCTCGCCGGTCCACACCTCGCACAGATCGCGGCCGACCAGCGCGTCGTCCGCGGCGAGCTGCGCCCGGGTGTCGAGGATGGTCATCGCTGGGCGCGAGGGTAGCGGCGTGCCCGCGCCGGCCACCGGGGCGGGCGGCGCGGACACGCAACGTTCACAATGCGTCGGCGTCGAGCTCGCCGGTCCGGATGCGGATGACCCGGTCGACGGGCTCGATCCAGATCTTGCCGTCGCCGATCTTGCCCGTGCGGGCGGTGTCGGCGATGACCTCGGCCAGCCGGTCGGCGTCCTCCTCGCCGGCGAGGATCTCGATGCGGACCTTGGGGACGAAGTCGATCGTGTACTCCGCCCCCCGGTACACCTCGGTGTGCCCGGCCTGGCGCCCGAAGCCCTGGACCTCGGTGACGGTCATGCCCGTCACGCCCGCCTCCTTGAGGGCCGCCTTGATGTCGTCCAGCTTGAACGGCTTGACGATGGCAGTGATGAGCTTCAACGGTGGTCCTCCGGGTCAGTCGCCGTAGGCGACTTCGGCGTGCTGGGACAGGTCGAGGCCAGTATCTTCGTCCTCTTCGCTCACGCGCAGGCCCATGGTCACGTCGATGGCCTTGCCGAGCACGAGGCTGACGGTGAACGAGAAGACGATCGTCACCACCGAGGCGATGGTCTGGTCGACCAGCAGGTCGGCCCCGCCCCCGAGGAACAGCCCCTCGTTGACGACCGCCGCGTTGATGGCCGAGTCCGCGAACAGGCCCAGCAGCAGCGAGCCGACGAGGCCGCCGACCAGGTGGACGGCGATCACGTCGAGGCTGTCGTCGAAGTGGAACGTCTTCTTGATGCCGAGGGCGAGGTAGCACACGGCGCCGGCGATCAGCGCCGATGTAGACGCCCGACATCCCCCCGACGAAGCCGGCGCACGGGGTGATGGCGACGAGGCCGGCCACGGCCCCGGACGCGGCGCCCAGCGTGGTGGCGTGGCCGTCCTTGAGCCGCTCGACCACCAGCCAGCCGAGCATGGCGGCCGACGCGGCGAGGAACGTGTTCATGATGGCCTGGGCGGCGACGCCGTTGGCCGCCAGTGCCGAGCCGGCGTTGAACCCGGCCCAGCCGAACCACAGGATGCCGGTCCCGAGCACGGTCATGGGCAGGTTGTGGGGCGGCATCGGGTGCTCGGGGTACCCCTTGCGCCGCCCGATCAGCAGCACGACGGCCAGCGCCGCGGCCCCGGCGTTCATGTGGACGACCGCGCCGCCGGCGAAGTCGAGCGCACCGATGTCGGCCAGCCAGCCCCCGGCGAACACCATGTGGGCCATCGGGGCGTACACCAGCACGAGCCACAGCCCGATGAACACGGCGTAGGACCCGAACTTGAGCCGGTCGGCCGTGGCGCCCGTGATCAGCGCCGGGGTGATGATGGCGAAGGTCATCTGGTAGGCGCAGAACAGGACGAACGGGATCGTCAGGAAGCTGAGGAACTCCTGGTTCGTCAGCGCCGGACCCACGTCCTTCAGCCAGACATAGTCGAAGTTGCCGATGAACCCGGCGTTCCCGGCGTCACCGAACGCCAGGCTGAACACCAGGGCCGCCCACAGCACCCCCAGCAGGCCCATGGCGAAGATGTTCTGCATGAGCATGCCGAGCACGTTCTTGGCCCGCACCATGCCCCCGTAGAACAGCGCCAGGCCGGGTGTCATGAACAGCACCAGCGCCGTCGCCATCAGCACCCACGCGGTATCTCCCGCGTTCACGTCCATCCGTGGTCCTTTCCCCGAGGTTCAAGACTGGCGAAAGGATGCTGGCGCGATGTTTCCCGAAGACGGCGCAGATGTTTCCTGTATATGAACAGACTGCCGGGGTTTCAGAGACCGAGATGCAGGCGCAGCGCAGCATCGAGCTGCTCGACGATGTCCGCCGGCAGCGATCCGATCCGACGTCAACCGAGCGCCTGCTCGGCCTGCGCCTGAGCCGGCCAGCCCGCAGTCGGCCTTTTCGACGTGACCGACGACGACCGCCGGCGGCACTTGTGCGCCTCGGTTCCCGAGCGGGTTCAAGGTCGACCCACACGACGGCGCCCCGACGCATCAGCGCCGGGCATCGTCGAGGCCGTCGCCGATGGCCGCCGCCCACGGGCCGGCGTCGTCGCCGGCCCACTCGTCCCACGCCGCCGCATAGTCGTCGCCCAGGTCCGCGGCACGGAGCAATGCCACGTGCGCCGCACGACGCCCGACGCGTGCCGACGCCGTGCGCTTGCCATCGGTGCTGCCCGGGTGGCACCGCTCACGCCTCGGCCAGCGCGGCGAGGAGGCGCCGGGCCACCAGGTGGACCGGGTCCCAGACCGGGCCGAACGGTGGGGCGTAGCCGAGGTCGAGCTCGACCACCTCGTCGACCGTCATCCCGGCCTGGATGGCGGTGGCGAGGACGTCGATGCGCTTGGCCGCGCCCTCCCGGCCGACGATCTGGGCCCCGAGCAGGCGGCCGCTGCCCACCTCGGCCAGGGCCTTCAGCGTGATCGGGCGGCGCTCGGGCAGGTAGCCGGCCCGGCTCTCGCCCTCCACGCTCGCCTCCACGTGGGCGAACCCGTGGCGGTCGGCCTCCCGGCCGGAGAGCCCCGTGCGACCGATCTCCACGCTGCACACCTTCGTCACCGCGGTGCCGAGCACGCCGGGGAACGCCGCGTAGCCGCCGGCCATGTTGATGCCGGCCACCCGGCCCTGCTTGTTCGCCACCGTGCCGAGGGCGACGTGCACGGGCGCCCGGGCCACGAGGTGGTGCGACTCGCAGCAGTCGCCCGCGGCCCACACGCCCTCGGCCGTGGTGCGCTGCCGCCGGTCCACCCGGACGGCGCCGTTGACCCCGGTCCCGAGCCCCGCCTCCGCCGCCAGCTCGGCGTTGGGCCGCACGCCGAGCCCGAGGACCACGAGGTCGGCGGGCAGGCGCTCGCCGCCGGCCTGCACCGCTCCGTCCTCGACCGCCTCCAGCCCCGTCCCCAGCCGCACGTCGACCCCGAGCCCGCCGAGCGCGTCGGCCAGCGGGGCGGCGACGTCGGCGTCGAGCGACGGCATCAGGTGGTCGGCCCGCTCGACGAGCGTGGTGGCCAGGCCCCGCTGGACGAACGCCTCCGCCATCTCCAGGCCGATGTAGCCGCCCCCCACGACCACGACCGTCTCGACGCCCCCGCCGGTGACCGCCTTCTCCAGCGCGGCGGCGTCGTCGAGGGTCTGCACGCCGTGGACGTGCGGGAGGTCGATGCCCGGCAGGTCGGGGCGCAGCGGCCGGGCGCCGGTGGCGACGTGGAGCGTGTCGAACCCGACCTCGACGGTGCGGCCGGCCCCGTGGTCCCAGGCCTCGACCGTGCGGGCGTCGAGGTCGAGGGCCCGGGCCTCGTGCCCGAGCCGGACGTCGATGCGGTGCTCGGCCCGGAACGTCTCGGGCGTGCGGGCCACGAGGTCGTCGATCTCGCCGACCGAGCCCCCGACCAGGTAAGGGATCCCGCAGGCCGAGTAGCTGGTCCACCGTCCCTTCTCCAGCACGACGATCTCGCGGTCGGGCTGCCGCCGGCGCACCTGCATGGCGGCGCTCATGCCGGCGGCGTCGCCGCCGATGACGACGAGGCGATCAGTCATGGCCGGCAGGCTACGACCGGAGTCCCGCGCCGTCAGGTGACCCGCACACGCACGTGTTGCGTCATGCTGTCAGCGCTTGCCCTCCCGGCGGCGGCGGGCCAGGTGGATGTGGGCCTTGGCCGCGCCCCACTCCAGGCCGGGGTCGTGCAGGGCCGGGTCGACGGCGGCGAACGAGGCCGGGGTCAGGTCGTAGACGTCGTCGGGGAAGTTGCGGGCGCTGAACTCGTCCCGGGCCACGGGCCGGGCGCCCGCGGCCTGCAGGACCGCCGTCGGGTGCGGCACCAGCGACCGCAGGACCGACAGCGGGTTGGTGCGCTGCTCGTCGACGTCGGTGGCCAGCAGCGCCCGCAGCCGGGGCATCCCCTCGTCCCGGGCCGCCGCGCCCGCGGCCGCGATGGCGGCGGCGACCGTGGCGTCCACCGGGCGGCCCTGCGCGGCCAGGACCCCGCGCACCGAGCGGTCCACCCAGCCCGGCAGCGCGTCGTCGACCGCCGCGGCCAGGCGGTCGGCGTAGCGGGCCAGCGCCGCCGCGGCCTCGGGGTCGTCGAGCGGGTGGGGGCCGGTCATGGCCTCATGGTGGCGCTGGTAGACACGGGCGGTGCGCATCCGGGCGTTGTCGGTGTTCGAGGGGATCGTCTACCACTGCGTCTGCATCGACGCCTCGGCGCCCTGCCGGCCCACGCTGGAGGTGGACGCGCTCCTCCGCCCCGGCGACGCCGACGCCGGCCCGCTGCTGCTCAGCGTGGCCGAGTACGGGGCCATGGTCGGCGACCGGGACCAGGCGCGGCGGTGCCTCGCCGACCTGGCGGCCCGGGGGCGGCTCGTCGACCACCTCGGCGTGGACCACATCGCCTTCCCGACGTGGACGCCGGTCAGCCAGGACGCCGGCTGAGCGCGGCGTTGAGGTTGCCGGACCGCAGCCCCTCCAGGTCGAGGGTCACGTAGTCGAACCCGGCGGCCCGCACCCCGGCCACCACGTCGTCGCGGGCGGTCACCACGTCGGCCAGCCGGTCGAGCGGCACCTCCAGCCGGGCGGTGTCGCCGTAGTGGCGGACCCGCACGTCGCCGAACCCGAGCGCCCGCAGCCCCGCCTCGGCCCGCTCGACGCGGGACAGCCGGGCCAGGGTCACGGGCGTGCCGTACGGCAGGCGCGACGCCAGGCAGGCGGCGGCCGGCTTGTCCGCGGTGCGCAGGCCGAGGCGCCGCGACCAGGCCCGCACGTCGTCCTTGGTGAACCCGGCGTCGACGAGCGGGAACGCGGCCCCCCGCTCGGCCGCCGCCCGCTGGCCGGGCCGGTGGTCGCCGAGGTCGTCGAGGTTGACGCCGAGCACGACGGTGGCGCCGCGCTCGGCGGCGAGGGGCCCGGTCGCCCGCAGCAGGGCGTCCTTGCACCAGTAGCAGCGGTCGCCGTCGTTGGCGCGGTACGCCGCCTCGGCCATCTCGTCCGTCTCGACCTCGGCCCACGACAGGCCCCACTCGGCGGCCAGCGCCGCGCAGTCGCGCCGCTCGTCGCCGGCGAGCGACGGCGACACCGCCGTCACCGCCAGCGCCGCGTCCGGCCCGAGCGTGTCGTGCGCCACCCAGGCCAGGAAGGCCGAGTCGGCCCCGCCGGAGAACGCCACGACCACCGGCCCGAGGTCGCGCAGCCGCGCCCGCAGCCCCTCGATCGACGCGCCGCTCACCCGGTGGCCGCCATCAGTCGACCACCTCGATGCGGACCCGCTTGTTGCCCTTGCCCTTGGACTCGGTCTTCACCACGCGCACCCCGCCGACCTCGGCGGTCGAGCGGACGTGGGTGCCGCCGTCGGCCTGGCGGTCGAGCCCGACGATGTCGACGACCCGGATCTCGGCCACGGACTCGGGGACGAGGCTGACCTTCGTGCGGATGAGCGCCTCGTCCAGCACCGCCTCCGACCGGGGCACGAACGACACCTCGATCGGCCGGTCGGCGGCGATCTCGGCGGCCACCAGCTGCTCCACCCGGGCGCCGAAGCCCTCGGGGGTCGGATCGAGCTCGAAGTCCATGCGGGCGGTCAACGGCTCCATGTTGCCGCCGGTCACCGGCACGCCCCACTCGTGCCAGATCACGCCGCACAGCACGTGCAGCGCCGTGTGGGTGCGCATCAGCCGGTGGCGCCGGTCCCAGTCGATCTCGCCCGCCACCTCGGCGCCGGGCGCGGGCAGGTCCCCGTCGAGCGTGTGCCACACGTCGGCGCCCTCCTTGCGGACCTCGGTCACGCGGGCGGCGCCGCCGGGCCAGGTCAGCGTGCCCGTGTCGTGCGGCTGCCCGCCGCCGGTCGGATAGAAGACGGTGCGGTCCAGGGTGACCCGCACGCCGTCGACATGGGTCACCACGGCGCGCACGGAACGCTCGTAGGCGTCACGCAGGAAGAGCAGATCAGTGGTCATCGTGACCGATCCTTAACCCAACTGACGGCCAGATCGCAACGCGGCGGCTGCGCCCAGTAGTAGACCTGTCTGGCGGGTGGGATATCCTCCGCGCTTCACATCTATTCCGGACAAGGGGATACGCGAATGCGACAGCACAGCCGTTTGCTACGGCTACTCGCCGTCCTCCTCGGTCTGTCGATGCTGGCCGCCGCATGCGGCGACGATGGCGACGACACCGAAGCGAGCGACGACACGACAGAAGACGAAGGCGGCGAAGAGTCGGCGGCACCCGCCACCGGCGAGGCCGCCCCGACCTGCGAGGGCGAGGAGGACGGGACGTTCACCATCGGCGCCCTCCTGCCCGAGACCGGCGACCTGGCGTTCCTCGGGCCGCCCGAGATCGCCGGCGCCCAGCTGGCCATCGAGGAGATCAACGCAGGCGGCGGCGTCAACGGCGCCGACGTCGCGTACCTGCCCGGCGACTCCGGCGACTCCGACCCGGACATCGCCAACCCGACGGTGGACAGCCACCTCGAGGCCAACGTCGACATGATCCTCGGCGCCGCCTCCTCCGGCATCTCCCTGAACGTGATCGACAAGATCACCGGCGCGTGCAAGATCCACTTCTCGCCGGCCAACACGTCCAAGGAGCTCAGCACCTACGCCGACGACGACCTGTACTTCCGTACGGCGCCGTCCGACATCCTCCAGGGCCAGGTGCTCGCGGACCTGATCGCCGGAGAGGGCAGCACCACGCTCGCCCTCCTCGCCCGTCAGGACTCCTACGGCGAGGGCCTGCTCGAGGACACCGCCGGTCCCTTCGAGGAGCAGGGCGGCGAGGTCGTGCTGGAGCGGGTCTACGACCCCGAGGCCCAGACCTTCGAGGCCGAGGTGCAGGCCGTCGTCAACGAGGACCCCGACGCCCTGGCGCTGATCGGGTTCGAGGAGTCGAGCCGCATCCTGACCTCGCTGATCGAGCAGGGCTTCAACCCGCAGGACAAGAAGATCTACACGGTCGACGGCAACACGTCGAACACCGCGTACCTCGACCTGCCGGCCGGCGCGCTCAACGGCGTGAAGGGCACCTCGCCCCTCACCGACCTGAGCGAGGACTTCACGGCGCGCCTGCTCGGCGTCAACCCGGGCCTCACCGACTTCCTGTACTCCGGTGAGACCTACGACGCCGTGATGATCACGGCACTGGCCGCCCAGGTCGCGGGCACCGACAACCCCGCGGAGGTCGCCGCGAACATCAACGGCGTGACCCGCGACGGTGAGAAGTGCACGACGTGGGCCGACTGCGCCGCCCTCATCGAGGCCGGCGACGACATCGACTACGACGGCGCCTCCGGGCCCCAGGAGTTCAGCCAGAACGGCGAGCCCACCGAGGCGAGCTTCGGCATCCTGGTCTACCGCGCGGACGCCAACGAGACGGACCCGGCCCTGACCGAGTTCGTCATCGCCAAGATCTGACATCGATCTAGGCACGGCGAGGGCCGGCCGGAGCTCGGTCCCGAGGGCCGGCGTCCCCTCCGCGGCGCACCGGCCCTCAGTCGATCTTGGCCAGCGTGCCCAGGTAGAGCTCGATGACCTTGGGGTCGTTCAGCAGCGCGTCGCCCGAGTTCGTGTAGGCGTTGCGGCCCTGGTCGAGGACGTAGCCCCGGTGGCAGATCTGCAGGCAGCGGTTGGCGTTCTGCTCGACCATCACGATCGACACGCCGGCCTCGTTGATGCGCCGGCAGTTGATGAACACCTCGTCCTGGAGGGCGGGCGACAGGCCGGCCGACGGCTCGTCGAGCAGCAGGACCTCGGGGTCCATCATGATGGCCCGGCCCATGGACAGCATCTGGCGCTCGCCGCCCGACAGCGAGCCCGCCCGCTGGCCGCGGCGCTCGGACAGCCGGGGGAACAGGCCGCACACCACGTCGAGGCGCTTGGCGAAGGTCTTGGGCCGGATGTAGACGCCCATCTGCAGGTTCTCCTCCACCGTGAGGCGGGGGAACACGTTGTTGGTCTGGGGGACGTAGCCGATGCCCCGCTCGACGAGCTCGTGGGCCTTGAGGCCGGTCACGTCGTCGTCGCGGTACGTCACCACGCCGGACCGCACCGGGATGAGCCCGAACAGCGCCTTGATGAGCGTCGACTTGCCGGCGCCGTTGGGGCCGATGATCCCGACCAGCTCGCCGTCGAAGAGCTCGAGGCTGGTGCCGTTGAGGATGTTGACCTCGGGCACGTAGCCGGCCACGATGTCCTTGGCCGACAGCACCAGGTCGCCCGCGGGCGTGTCCACGTCGGCCGCCGCCGCGGTGGCGGGTGGCGGCGCCTGCGGGTCGGCGTCCTCCGGGGCGGCCCCGTCGGGGCCGGGGTCCGCGGTCGCGTCGGTCGTCATGGTCTCCTCCGTCCGCGCCAGCTCCTCGTCGGCCTCGGCGAGCTGGCGCTCCTGCTCCGTCCGGTCGAGCGGGGTCGCATGGTGGGCCCCCAGGTAGGCGTCGATGACCCGGGGGTTGGCGACGATCGCCGAGTGCCGGCCCTCGGCCACGATCTCGCCCTCGGCCATGACGACGACCCAGTCGCTGATGGTGCGCACGACGTCCATGTCGTGCTCGACGAACAGCACGGTGAGCCCATCGCCGGCCAGCGTCATCACGTGCGCGACGATGGTCTGGGCCAGGGCGGGGTTCACGCCGGCCATCGGCTCGTCGAGCATGATGAGCTTGGGGTCGGACATCAGCGCCCGGGCCATCTCGAGCAGCTTGCGCTGGCCGCCCGACAGCGAGCCGGCGAACTCCTCCCGCATGTGGGCGAGCTTGAATCGCTCCAGCAGCTCGTCGGCCTTCTCGGTGATGGCGCGCTCCTGGTCCCGCCACCGGGGACGGATCAGGGCGGTGAGGAACCGCTCCCCGGTCTGCCCGGTGGCGCCCAGCTTCATGTTCTCCAGCACCGTGAGCCGCGACAGCGCCTTGGTCAGCTGGAAGGTGCGGACCATGCCCTTCTGCGCCACCCGGTAGCCGCTCTTGCCGGTGATGTCCTCGCCGTCGAAGCTCCAGGTCCCGGAGTTGGGCTTGTCGAACCCGGTGAGCAGGTTGAAGAACGTCGTCTTGCCGGCGCCGTTGGGGCCGATGAGGCCGGTGATGACGTCGCGCTGGATCTCGAAGTGGTCGACCCGCACCGCCGTGAGGCCGCCGAAGCGCCGGGTGACGCCGTCGGCCACCAGGATCGGGTCGGGCTTGGCCACGCCCGCCTCCTCGGCGACCCCGTCGAAGGGGTCGATGGCGACCTTGGTGAATCCGGGGTGGGCGGCGGTCATTTCGGCTCCAGCATCAGCTCGCGGCGGTCGCCCAGCAACCCCTGTGGTCGGAACACCAGCAGCAGGATCAGGCCCAGTCCGACCAGCATGAGGCGGATCTGGCCCACCTGGTTGGGGTCCATGAGGCCCTCGGGGATGTAGTCGGCGTCCACGGCCTGGCGGAGCGCCGTGTCGGTGAAGGTGATGATGCCCCAGAACAGCATCGACCCGACGACCGGGCCCCAGATGCGCGCCGTGCCGCCGAGGATGAGGCACACGTACGCGTAGAAGGTCTGGGCGGTCGAGTAGTTGCTGGGCACCACCGAGCCCTGGTTGCTGACGAGGTAGATCCCGGCCAGCGCGCCCAGCGAACCGCCGATCACGAGGCTCTGCATCTTGTAGGCGAACACGTTCTTGCCCAGCGCCCGCACCGCGTCCTCGTCCTCGCGGATGGCCTTGAGCACCCGGCCCCACGGGCTGCGGATCAGCAGCCACACGAACAGCACCGCCAGCAGGACGAGCCCCCAGCCGAGCAGCATCGCCCACGTCTCGTCGGCGCTGAACTTGAGGAAGCCGATGCCGTAGCGGCCGCTGGGCAACGGGTTGAGGCTCTCCCAGTCGTTGTCGAAGCCGGAGAGGCCGTCGGCGCCGCCCGTGACCTCGCGGAACGAGGGCGCCATCACGGACAATCGGAAGATCTCGCTGGCGGCGATCGTCACGATGGCGAGGTAGTCGGCCCGCAGCCGCAGGGTCGGGTAGCCGAGCAGCAGTGCCCACGCCGCGGAGGCGAGCAGGCCGATGATCCAGCCGAGCCACAGCGGGACGCCCCACTCGAGGACGCTGATGGCGGCGAAGTAGCCGCCGACGGCCATGAAGCCGACCTGGCCGAAGTTGAGCAGGCCGGTGTAGCCGAAGTGCACGTTCAGGCCGATGGCGGCGAGGGCGAAGATGATCGCGTTGGGGCGGATGGCCGCCGACAGCGAGTTGTCGATGATGGTGACCCAGTCCATGGTGCCGCTCCTATCCGACCCGCTCGGCCTGGCCGAGGATGCCCTGTGGCCGTATCAGCAGCACGAGCACGAGGATGCTGAGGGCGACGACGGTCTTGAACTCGCTGGGGATCCAGATGGTGGACACCTCCATGGCCACGCCGACCACGAGGCTGCCCACGAGCGCACCGTAGGCCGTGCCCAGGCCGCCGAGCGTCACGCCGGCGAACATGAGCAGCAGGAGCTGGAACCCCATCTGGAAGCTCACCTGCTCGGACAGGCCCTGGAGGATGCCGCCGAGACCGGCCAGGCCGGCGCCGAAGGCCCACACGAAGCCGATGACCCTGTCGACGTTGATGCCCGACGACTCGGCCAGGTCCTTGTTGTCGGCCACCGCCCGCATGGCCTTGCCCATGCGGGTGCGCTGCAGGAACGTGGCCACGCCCACGAGCACGAGGATCGACAGGCCCATGCCGGTCAGGTCGCGGGGCACGACGCGCACCGGCCCGAACTCGATCGCGTCCTGGAGCGTGTACTGGCGGTACGCCTCGCTGAACCCGCCGAACTGGAACTGGAAGATGTACCGCACCAGCAGGCCGAGGCCGATGCTGATGACCAGCATGGCGATGAGCCCGGTGCCCCGGTTCCGCAGCGGGCGCCAGAAGAAGCGGTCGATGCCGAACCCCATGGCGATGGACACGAGCACGGCGACGACCGCGGCCGCGATGAACGGCCAGCCGTAGGTCACGTTGAACACCCAGGCGACGATCGCCCCGAACGTGACCATCTCGCCGTGGGAGAAGTTGGTGAGGCCGGTGGTGCCGAAGATGAGCGACAGACCGATCGCGCACATGGCGATGATCAGCCCGAAGCGGATGCCCTCCACGAACAGCCGGGCGCCCCGGTCGAACAGGCTGTCGCCGCCGCCCCCGCCGCCCTCGCCGCTCTGCAGCGGGTACAGCAGGTTGCGGGTCTGGCTGACGCTCATGTCGAAGGTGAGCGTGGCGCGGTCCTCGTCCCGCAGGGTGATGTCCTCGGGCAGCGTGTCGATGTCGATCGTCGCCGTGTACGAGCCGGGCCCCGGCAGCAGGACCTCGAAGACGCCGTCGACGTCGGTCGTGCCCGTCCCGATCTCGGCGCCGCCCGCGTCCTCGATCGTGACCTCGACGCCCTCGACGAGCTGCCGCTCCCCGGTCCTCGTCCTCGTAGAACAGCAGGCCCCGGACCGCCTCACCGGTGGGCGACGGCTGCCCCGACGCGCGGATCGTGGTCGTGGTCGGAACCGTCGTGGTCGTCGTCGGCTCCTGCGCCTGCGCGGCCGTCGCGGTGCCGAGCACGCACGCTATGAGCAGCGCCCCCAGCGCCACCACCTTGTTCCTCATGCACACTCCCATCCCACAGATGGCGGGGAAGTGTAGAAGCGGGCGTCAAGTCAGGTGGACAATCCGGCGCTCAGAGGCCCGCGACGGTCAACACCTCGTCAATGGTGCCCACCATTCCGGTCACGAACCGTCCGAACTCCGCGTAGCGCGACGACGCCTCGTCGTAGCGCATCGTGTAGACGCACGCCTTCAGGTCGTCGGGGTGGACGCCGAACAGCGTCACGCCCCACTCGTAGTCGTCGATGCCCGTCGAGCCGGTCACGAGCTGCAGGACCCGGCCCGCGAACTTGCGCCCGGTGCCGCCATGGCCGTACATGAGCTGCTCGCGCTCCTCGTACGGCAGCTCGAACCAGTTGTGGACGTCGCCCCGGCGCTTGGACATCGGGTAGAAGCAGAACGCCGTCTTCCCCTCCGGGGGGAGGCGGGGGTAGAGGCGCATGGTCTTGCGCTCCTCCGGCATGCCCTCGGCGTACTCGGACACCTCGGTCAGCGACACGTAGCTGTCGACGACGTCGAGGCCGGCGGCCGTGACGGCGGTCTGGAAGCGGCGCAGGCGCCACAGGTCGGGACCGAGGGCGACGAAGCCGACGTCGGCCTTGTGGCCCACGACGGCCACGGGCACGACCTGGTGGTCGTCGGCCTCGAGGTCCTTGACCGCGGCGGCGACCGCCGCGCCGTCGGCGAGCGGAGTGACCGTGGTGAAGAGGTGGAGGACGTTCCAGCCCACGGTCGGCGTCAGAGGACTCGGTCATGCAGCCGAGGCTACTGCCGCGTGCCACACTCGCCCGATGCGACGGCAGACGACAGCGGCCGTGGTGACCGCGGGCGCGCTCGCGCTCACGCTGGTGGCGGGGTGCGGCGCGTCCGAGCCCACGGCGGACGAGGCCGCGGCGGCGACGACGGCCGAGGACGTGTGCGCGCTGCTGCGAGGCTGGGACAACGAGTTCACCGACGTGGTGAACGCGACCACCGGCGCCGTCACCGACGACGACGACCCGACCACCGCCAACGACACCCTGCTCTCGGGTTTCGACGAGCTCATCGCCCTCGCCGGCGACCACCAGGAGGAGGCGGCCGGGCTGACCCTGCCGTACACGCCCGAGCGGGCCCGCCTGCTCGCCGAGATCGAGGACGGGACCGCCGACGCCGTCGTGCTGCTCGAGGCCGAACGGGACGAGATCGCGGACCTCCCGCCGATCACGGTCGGGCGCCAGGGCGGCGCCATCGGGGGCGCCCTGCTGGCGGTCGAGGGCGCGGTCTCGGCCGCCGAGCCCCGCATCGAGCTCTACGAGGACGAGGCCCTGCGGGACGCGTTCGAGAACAACGCCGGCTGCGACCACGTCGTCCAGTCCGACCTGATCGACGATCTGATCTAGAGCGGCTCGACCGTGACCACCGCGTTGTAGTCGGGGACCTTGGATGCCGGCTCGCGGCGGTCCGGCCCGCCGGCGATGAGGACGTTGCCCTCCGGCCAGTGCACCTGCAGCGTGCGGGCCGGGAGGCGCGCGGGCGTGACCGTGCCGTCGAACGTGCCCGTCTCCGACCGCAGGCGGACCCGGTCACCCGCCGCCACGCCCAGGGCGAGGGCGTCGGCCTCGTCGATCATGACGGCGTCCCGGCCGGCGCCGGTCAGCGGGTCGACGGCACCCTGGACCATCGAGTTGAACTGCTTGCCCCGGCGGGTCGACACGACGAACGCGCCCTCCGGCAGGTCGGGCACCGGGGGCTCCAGCACCGAGAACGCGCCCCGGCCGTCGGGCGTCGGGAACTCGCCGCCCGCGCACAGGTGCCGGCCGCCCCACTGGACCTCGTCGCCCGTGTCCGCCAGCGTCTCGATCCCGGCGTACAGCGGCACCACCCGGGCGATCTCGGCCCGCAGGTCGGCGTTGGTCGGCCACGAGAACGCCGCCCGCAGCGCCGGGAGCGCCCGGCTGGCCACATCCGCGAACAGCCGCCACTCGCTGCGGGCCTCCCCCACCCGGCGGGGCAGCTCCGGGCTGAACACGATGCGGCGCTCGGTCGTCGTCTCGGTGCCGCCGCCCTCCTGCTCGTAGCGGGTCGCGACCGGCAGCAGCACGACGTCGTCGCCCTCCACCAGCATCTGCGACGTCACCACCACGTCCTGGTGGACCCGCAGCGGCACCCGGCCCAGCGCGGCCCGCACCGCCGGCGGGTCGGGCAGCACGTCGAGGAAGTTGCCGCCCGACATCCACAGCACGTCGATCTCGCCCCGGCCGGCGGCCTCCACCATCTCCGGGGCGGTCAGCCCCGGCCGGTCCGGGACCGGGAAGCCCCACGCCGCGCCCAGCGCCGCCGCCGACTCGCCGTCGACCGGCAGGCCGCCGGGCAGCGCGGTGGCGTAGGCACCCATCTCCGCCCCGCCCTGCACCCCCGAGTGGCCCCGGATCGGCATGAGACCCACGCCGTCGCGGCCGACCCCGCCCTGGGCCAGCGCCACGTTGACGATGCCGCGCACGCTGTCGGCCGCGTCCCGGTGCTGGGTGATGCCCATGGACCACACGTGGATCGCCCCGCCCGCCCGGGCCAGCTCGTCCACGAACGCCTCCAGCACCGCCTCGTCGACCCCGGCGAGGGCCAGCAGCTCGCGCAGCGACTGCCCGTACAGGGAGCCCATGACCTCGGCGAACCCGGAGGTGTGCCCGGCCACGAACGCCTCGTCCACGGCGCCCCGCTCGATGAGGCGCTTGAGCACCGCGTTGGCCAGCGCCACGTCGCCCCCGGGGCGGACCGGCACGTGCAGGTCGCACATCTTCGTGCCGAACAGCGCGGACTCGACGTTGGACGGCACCCAGTACCGCTCCAGGCCCGGCTCCAGGTACGGGTTGACGACCACCACCCGGCAGCCCCGCTTGCGGGCCAGGTAGAGGTACTTCATGAACACCGGCTGGTTGTTGGCCGGGTTGGACCCCCACAGCACCACGAGCGGCGCCTCGATCACGTCCTGGAACGAGCACGTCGTGGCGGCCACGCCCACCGTCTGGCGCAGCCCCACGGTGGACGGGGCGTGGCACACCCGGGCCGCCGAGTCGATGTTGGCCACCCCCAGCGCCCGGGCCGCCTTGGCCGCCACGTAGTAGGTCTCGTTGGTGATGCCCCGGCTCGTCAGGTAGAGCGCCACCCGCCCGGGATCGGCGGCCCGCAGGCCCCCGGCCAGCACCGACAGCGCCTCGTCCCACGACACCCGGCGGAACCCGGCCTCGCCCCGCCGCCGGCGCATCGGGTGGCCGAGGCGCCCGAGCGCCCGCAGCTGCCCGCCGGTGCGCCCGGCCAGCGGCGCGACGTCCTCCAGCAGCAGCGGGTCGATGGCGTCGGCCGTGTTCAGCTCGAGCAGGTTGAGCCGGGTGGTGCACAGGTGGACGCCGTCCATGGTCCAGTCGTGGAGACCCGGCCACGCCGAGGGCGCAGCCGTCGCACGCGCCCTTGGTCAGCACCTGCCAGGCGTAGACGGGGTGGGCGCGGTTGGCCCACGCCGCCCTGCCCATGTCCCGGTAGTGGTTCGGCTTCTGCTCGCCGATGCCGTTGGGCCGCCAGCCCGCCCACAGCCGCGGGTTCCAGCCCGTCAGCTGCTCGCGCAGGCCCACTACGGCTCCACCGGCGTGTAGACGTTGAACCGGCCGGCCCGGGCGAACCCGCACAGCGTCATGCCCGCCAGCCGGGCCGCCGCCACCGCCAGGGACGAGGGAGCGCTGACGGCGACGACCGTGCCGACGCCCGCCGCCCACGCCTTCTGCACGATCTCGAAGCTGGCCCGGCCGCTGACGTACAGGCCCAGCTCGGCGGCGGGCAGGGCG
This sequence comes from uncultured Acidimicrobiales bacterium, assembly GCA_963759225.1. Taxonomy (GTDB): domain Bacteria; phylum Actinomycetota; class Acidimicrobiia; order Acidimicrobiales; family VFJN01; genus ZC4RG19. The sequence goes on from CAVWYL010000028.1 coordinate 126,091, forward strand.
CCGTCGAGCAGCAGCCGGCCCACGACCTTGTCGACCGCGTTGTGGCGCCCGATGTCCTCGCGGGCGAGCACGGGCGCCCCGGAGCGGTCGAAGGCGACCGCGGCGTGGACGGCGCCGGTGACCTCGAACAGCTCGGCCTCGCCCGCCACGCGCTCGGGCACGGCGGCCAGGACGTCGAGGGCGAACGGCGGCCCCGGCGGCAGCGGGTGCAGCCGCTCCCGCAGGTCGTCGACGGCGGTCGTGCCGCACATGCCGCAGGCCGACGTGGTGGCGGTGAGCCGCGGGACGGGCGGCGGGGCCTGGCCCCCGGTGTCGACGGACACGACGTTGAACTCGCTGTCGACGGCCGAACCGGTGCCGCAGTACTTGCAGCTGCGCACCAGTGCGCCGTCGAGGAGGCCCTCCGTGTGGCAGAACCCGGCGGCGAGCTCGAAGTCGTGCCCGGGCGTGCGCATCGTCGTCGCCACCAGCACGCCGTCGAGGTGGATCTCCAGCGGCTCCTCGACGATGAGGTGGTCGGGGCGGCGGCTGAGGCCGGTGCCGTCGTAGCGGTGCGTGAGCACCTTGGCCGTACGTCCCCGTGCCACCCGCCCGAGGGTACCGGCCCCACCCGGGGTGTTCCCCTGCGCACGGTGGCATCCTCTGCGTGTGCCCGCCCGCACCGACGAGCCCCGGCCGCTCACCATCCCGCTGCTGCTGCGGCGGGGGCTGGCCCGGCGGTGCCCGCTGTGCGGGGGCGGCGGACTGTTCCGGCGCTGGTTCACGATGGTCGACCGCTGCCCCCGCTGCGGCTTCCGGCTCGAGCGCATCGAGGGGCACTGGATCGGCGCCCTCGGGATGAACACCATCGTCACGCTGGTGGCGGTGCTCGTCGCGGTCGTGGTGGGCTTCCTGCTCACCTACCCGGACGGGTCGATCGCCGTCGCGCTGGCGGTCATCGTGGGCACCGCCATCCTCGTGCCGCTGGCGTTCTTCCCGGTGTCCAAGACGCTGTGGAGCGCGATCGACCTGGCCATGCGGCCGCTGGAGCCCGACGACGACGTGGATCCCCGCTGGATCCCGCCGGCGTCACGCCACGAGGCCTGAGCGGCTGCCGGTGAGGTGGGCGACGTCGTTGAACCGCACCAGCTCCCAGTCGAGCGTGGTGCGCTGGTAGGGGTTGACGGCCCGGCGGAACTCGGTCAGCGACGAGTTCTCCGGGCTGAACCAGGCCCGCTTGGCGTCGGACTGCGGGTCGATGGCGAGGAACCGCAGCATGGCCTGCACGATCGTCCCGCCGTGCGTGGCGACGACGACGGTGCGGCCGGGGTGGCGGTCGACGAGCCCGTCGATGCCCCGGGCGACCCGGATCGCCATCTCGTTCCACGACTCGCCCCCGGGGACCCGGCGGTGGTCGGGCGACCAACCGGCGGTGGGCATGGGGTAGCGGGCCTCGAACTCGTCCCAGGGGATGCCGTCGCCCTCGCCCGGGTGGTTCTCGCACAGGTCGCAGTCCTGCACGACCGCCACGTCGCCCAGCGCCGGGGCCAGGATCTCGGCCGTCTCGACCGCTCGGGGCATGAGGCTGGCGTAGAGGACCACGTCGTCGCCCAGCTCGCCCGTCTCGGCCAGCCGGTCGCGCAGGGCGGCGACCTGTGTCCGCCCCCGGTCGGAGAGGCCCGTGCAGCCCTCGTGCCCGCCCACGATCCGCAGCTCCTGCGCCCGCGACTCGCCGTGCCGCACCATCACGATCCGCGTGCCGTCCATGGCGCTCACGCTACCGGCGCGCCGGGCGGGCCCCGAAGCCGGTTCCGGCGCTACGGCGCCGCGACGGGCGCGCCGTCGCAGCCCCGCAGCGCTGGAGGTAGGCGAGCAGGGCGACGATGCCGACGTCAGCCGGACGCGACACCGCCGCCCCCTCGGGGCGGCGGTGGCAGGTCCGTGGAACGCGGATCAGGAGGTCAGAAGTCCTCCATGCCTCCACCGGGCATGCCGGCCGGGGCGTCCTCGGGCTTGTCGGCGATGACCGCCTCGGTGGTGAGGAACAGCGCCGCGATCGACGCCGCGTTCTGCAGCGCCGACCGGGTGACCTTGGCGGCGTCGATGATGCCGGCCTTGGTCAGGTCCTCGTACTCGCCGGTGTCGGCGTTGAGGCCCTCGCTCGGGCTCTCGAGGTTGCGGACCCGCTCGACCACGACGCCACCCTCGAGGCCGGCGTTCACCGCGATCTGCTTGAGCGGCTCCTCCAGCGAGCGGGCCACGATGCGCACGCCCGTGGCCTCGTCCGGGGCCAGGCCGGTCGCCGCGTCGAGCACCCGGGCCTGGGCCCGCAGCAGCGTGGCGCCACCGCCGGCCACGACGCCCTCCTCGATGGCGGCCTTGGTCGTCGACACCGCGTCCTCGATGCGGTGCTTCTTCTCCTTCAGCTCGACCTCGGTGGCCGCGCCGACCTTGAGCACCGCCACGCCGCCGGACAGCTTGGCCAGCCGCTCCTGCAGCTTCTCGCGGTCGTAGTCGGAGTCGGTGTTCTCGATCTCGTTCTTGATCTGCTTGATGCGGCCCTGGATCTCGTCCTCGGAGCCGGCACCCTCGACGATCGTCGTCTCGTCCTTGGTGACGATGATCTTCTTGGCCTGGCCGAGCAGGTCGAGCGTGGTGTTCTCGAGCTTGAGGCCCACGTCCTCGCTGATGACCTGGCCGCCGGTCAGCACGGCGATGTCGGCCAGCATGGCCTTGCGGCGCTCGCCGAAGCCGGGCGCCTTGACGGCCACCGAGCGGAACGTGCCGCGGATCTTGTTGACCACGAGCGTGGCCAGGGCCTCGCCCTCGATGTCCTCGGCGATGATCACGAGCGGCTTGGTCGACTGCATGACCTTCTCGAGGACCGGCAGCATGTCGCGCACGGTCGCGATCTTGCCGCTGACCAGCAGCACGTAGGCGTCGTCGAGGACGGCCTCCATGCGGTCGGAGTCGGTGACGAAGTAGGGCGAGATGTAGCCCTTGTCGAAGCGCATGCCCTCGACCAGGTCCATCTCCATGCCGAAGGTCTGCGACTCCTCGACGGTGATGACGCCGTCCTTGCCGACCTTGTCGATGGCCTCGGCGATCATCTCGCCGATCTCGGGGTCGGCGGCGGAGATGCCGGCCACCTGGGCGATCTGGTCCTTCGAGTCGACCTCGACCGCGTTGGCCTTGATGGCCTCGACGGCGGCGGCCACGGCGACCTCGATGCCCCGCTTGAGCGACATCGGGTTGGCGCCGGCGGCCACGTTGCGCAGGCCCTCGCGCACCATCGACCAGGCCAGGACCGTCGCGGTGGTGGTGCCGTCACCGGCCACGTCGTCGGTCTTCTTGGCGACCTCCTTGACCAGCTCGGCCCCGATGTTCTCGTACGGGTCCTCGAGCTCGATCTCCTTGGCGATCGACACACCGTCGTTGGTGATCGTGGGGGCGCCCCACTTCTTGTCGAGCACCACGTTGCGGCCCTTCGGCCCCAGGGTGACCCGTACGGCGTCGGCCAGCTTGTTCATGCCGGCCTCGAGGCTGCGGCGCGCCTCGGTGTCGAAAGCGATGATCTTCGGCATCCCTATGAATCCCTCCGTTGGGCACGGGGTTAGCACTCGTCGTAGTTGAGTGCTAGCCAGTCAACCACGCGGGATAAGCACTCGCAACTGCCGAGTGCTAACCGGGAGCGTCGCGCTCGCGGCCGGGGTCAGCCCCCGGCGACGGCGGGGATGATCGACACCGTCTCGCCGTCGGGGACGGGGGTGTCGAGGCCGTCCATGAAGCGGATGTCGTCGTCCGCCACGAACACGTTGACGAACCGGCGCAGGTTGCCGTCGTCGTCGAGCAGGCGGTCGGCGAAGCCCGGGTGGGCCCCGTCCAGGCTGGCCAGGACGTCGCGCACGTTGGACCCCTCCAGCGCCACCTCGGACTGGCCGCCGGTGAGGGTGCGGAGCGTGGTCGGGATGCGAACGGAGACGCTCATCGATCATGTCCTTGCTCGGGAACGGCGGGGGGCATCGTACCGCCGCGGTCGATCAGCTCCGCAGCCGCCGCCTCGATGCAGGCGAGCGTGGCGGACCGGGCCCGCTCGTCGCCGAACCGCTCGACCAGCGACACCACCGTGAGCCCGGCGGGCACGGCCCCCGGGTCGTCGACCTCGCCCACGATGGCCGCGCACGGGACCCCGGCGTCGGACGCCAGCTCCCACACGCCGCCCACCACCTTGCCCGCGAACGACTGGTCGTCGAGGAAGCCCTCGGCCGTCACCACGAGGTCGGCGCCCGCCACCAGGTCGTAGAGGCCGGCCTCGTCGGCCACCACCTCGAAGCCCGGGCACCAGCGCCGCCCCCGCCACCGCCAGTCCCCCGGCCAGCCCGCCCGCCGCGCCGGCGCCCTCCAGCGCCCGCACGTCGATCCCGTGGTCGGCGAGGTACACGTCGGCCAGCCGGTCGAGGCGCCGGCGCAGCAGCTCGACCTGGGCCGCGCTGGCGCCCTTCTGGGGGGCGAACACCGGAGCGGCGTCCACGAAGTCGGTGCGCACGTCGCACAGGGCCACGATCTCCACCCCGGCCAGCCGGTGCAGCGGGTACAGGGCCCGCAGCGCCCCCAGCCCGCCGTCGGTCGTGGCCGATCCGCCCAGGCCCACCAGCAGCCGGCGGGCCCCGGCGTCGACGGCGGCCGCCAGCAGCTCGCCGGTGCCGACGCTCGACGCCGCCACCGGGTCGTTGCCGTCCGCCCCGCCCACCAGCGCCAGGCCCGAGGCGCGGGCCATCTCCACCACCGCGGTGCGCCCGTCGAGCCGCCAGCCCGCGGCCACGGGGTCGCCGAGGGGTCCGGTCACCGTCGTCGTGCGGTTGGGCCCGCCGAGCACATCGAGCGTGCCCTCGCCCCCGTCGGCCACCGGGACCTCGTCGCAGTCCCACCCGGCGGCGGCCGCGGCGCGTCCCACCGCGGCGGCCACGTCCCGGGCCGGGGCGGTGCCGCGCATCTTGTCGGGGGCGACGACCACTCGCACAGTCGGGCCAGTGTTGCGCATCCTCTCGTGCCTCGTCCGGGACCGTTCGTCCTGTCCACGGCGAGTCAGATCGGCCGCTGGCAAGGACGCAGGAGGAAGGCGCAGCCATAGCTGCGGCGACGACGAGGACGCCGTCCAGCGGTCGATCTGGCCGGCGTGGCAGGGCGCAGACGGTTCCGGACGAGGCACTAGCGTGAACCTCTCGTGGACCGCCCCGTCGTCGTCGTGTCGAACCGTGGCCCCCTCTCGTTCCGGCGGGACGGCGACGGATCCCTGGTGGCCCGGCGGGGGGCCGGCGGCCTGGTGTCCGGCCTCGGCCCGCTGCGTCGCGGGCACCGACGCCCTGTGGGTGGCGGCGGCCATGTCCGACGGCGACCGCGAGGCCGCGGCGGCCGGCGTCGTCGACGCCGAGGACTTCCGGGTCCGGCTGCTGTCCGTCGACCCCGAGGCGTACCGGCTGGCCTACGACGTCGTCAGCAACCAGGTCCTGTGGTTCGTGTACCACGGCCTCTACGACCTGCCCCGGGCGCCGGCGTTCGGCCGCGAGCTGCGGGAGGCGTGGCAGGCCTACCGGGAGGTCAACGCCGCCTTCGCCGACGTCGTGGCCGAGACCGCCCCCCCGGGCGCGGCCGTGCTCGTGCAGGACTACCACCTGGGCCTGCTGGGCCTGGGGCTGGCCGAGCGCCGGCCCGACCTGGCGGCCGTCCACTTCAGCCACACGCCCTTCGCCACCCCCACCTGGCTGCGGGTGCTGCCCGAGCACATCGCGGGCGAGGTGCTGTCGGGCCTGGCCGCCCACCGGGCCTGCGGGTTCCACACCCGGGGCTGGGCCGACGACTTCCTGGCCTGCGCCCGCGAGGTCCTGGCCCTGACCCCGCGCACGTTCGTGTCGCCGCTGCCCACCGACGCCGACGACGTCCGCCGGGCGGCCACCTCGCCGGCGTGCGACGCCGCGCTGGCCGAGATCGAGGCCGAGGTCGGCGACCGCCTGGTGGTGGCCCGGGTCGACCGCATCGAGCTGTCCAAGAACCTGCTGCGGGGGTTCCAGTCGTTCGACGAGCTGCTGGACCGGCGGCCCGAGTGGCGCGAGCGGGTCGTGTTCGTGGCGTCCGTGTACCCGTCCCGGGGCGGCGTCCCCGCCTACGTCGAGTACCAGGCCGAGGTCGACGCGCTGGTGGCCCGCGTCAACGAGCGGTGGGCCACGCCGGGCTGGACCCCGATCGTCTACGACACGAGCGACGACTACCCGCGGTCGGTGGCCGTGCTGCGCCGGGCCGACGTGCTGCTGGTCAACCCGATCCGCGACGGGCTCAACCTGGTGGCCAAGGAGGGCGGCCTGGTGAACGAGCGCGACGCGGTGCTGTGCCTGTCCCGGGAGGCGGGCGTGTGGGACGAGGTGGGCGAGGCCGCCGTCGAGGTCCCCCCGTTCGACATCGCCGGCACCGCCGACGCCCTGGACCTGGCCCTGCGCATGCCCGCCGAGGAGCGCAAGGCCCGGGCCGAGCTGCTCCGCACCCTCGCCGCCGCCCGCCGCCCGGCCGACTGGCTGGCCGACCAGCTGGCGGCGGCGGACTAGGTCCGGCGCGAGGCGGCGCAGGAGGTCGACCACGGCGGCCGGGCCGTCGAGGACGAGGTCGGCCCGGTCCAGCAGCTCCTCCGGCGCCTCGGCGCTCGCCACCGCGACCCGCAGCGTGTCGACGCCGCCGGCCGCGGCCATGCGGTCGAGGGCGTCGTAGGCGGGAAGGTCGCCCCGGTCGTCGCCCACGTAGGCGACGGCCGTCATCCCGGCCGTGAGCGCCTCCAGCGCCGTGCCCTTGTCGGCCGGCAGCGGCGGGTGCAGCTCCACCGACATCTTCGCCGCCCGCACCTCCAGCCCGGAGCGGGCCGCCTGTCCCTCGGCCCACGCCTGCACGGCGCCGGCGACGTCCGGGCCGGGTGCGGTAGTGGAGCGTGAGCGACAGGCCCTTGGACTCGACCACCATGCCCTCGGGGCCCTGCTCGGCCGACAGGCGGGCGACGTCGGCCACCACCTCCCGCCACGCGCCCGCGCCGGCGTGATCGGTGCGGTGGCCGTCGCGCACCACCTCCAGGCCGTACAGGCCCGACAGCACGACCCCCGGCGGCAGCTGCGGGGCCAGGAACTCGACCGGCCGCCCCGACATCACCCCGACCAGGCCCAGGTGCCCGACCAGGGCGGCCAGGGCCTCGACCGCGCCCGGCCCCGGGCCGGGCCTCCGCCGGGACGTCGACGATCGGCGACAGGGTGCCGTCGAAGTCGAGCACCACCGCGGCCTCGGCCGGGCGCGCCAGGAACGGGGCGAGCGCGTCCACCGGGCCGGGGGCGTCAGCCCTGGGCGAGGTCGCTGCCCAGCATGATCAGGATGTTCGCCCCCGCCAGGTCGACCGGCGGCGGGTCCGGCATCGGCAGGACCGCCTCGGGGGGCAGGCCCATCTCGCCGGCCAGGCGGGCCGCCTCGGGCTCGAAGCCGGGCATCGGGATGATCTGGGTGGTGGCCAGCTCCGTGCCCTCGGGGGCGTTGCCGGCCGGGGCGTAGAGGTAGCCGGCGGCGCCCAGCGCCTCGGTCTGCGACGTGGCGGCCCCCTGCACGCCCGAGGCGTTGGCGACGATGAGCGTCACCTCGCCCGGGGCCCGGGGCTCGGGCGCCGCGGTGGTGTCGGACGCGGCCGGGTCGTCGGCCGACTCGCTGCTGTCGCTGCTGTCGGTCGACACCTCGGGCACGGCGATGCCCGACCCGGTGTCGTCGATGGCCCGCAGCAGGAAGAAGCCGAGCACCGCGGCCACGGCGACCAGGACGACGCCCCGCACCGGGCTGGGACGGGCGGGATGTCCGGTGGGCGGTCGCTCGGTCGTCTGCATGCGGCGGGGCCTCCTCAGCGTCCGTGCCCGAAGGTCGGGCCGCCCTCGACCCGGGCGCGGCGCCGCTCGAGGCGGGCCCGGCGCAGCCGGCGCACCACGAGCGGGTCGTAGTCGGCGGCCGCGGGGTCGTCGAGGATCTGGTTCAACAGTTGGTAGTACCGCGTCGGCGAGAGGTCCAGGCGGGCACGGATGGCATCGCCCTTCGTCGAGGGAAGCTGCCACCACCCTCGCTCGAAGTCGAGGATCGCCCTGTCACGATCGCTGAGTGCCACTCGGACAAGGCTGGCCCGGCCACCTCCGCGATGCAAGCACCCTCCGGGCCCGGGCCACCGCGGCGGGCGGATATCGTCCGGGGACCGCCCGAGTAGCTCAGCCGGCCAGAGCAGGCGCCTTGTAAGCGTCAGGTCGCGGGTTCGACTCCCGCCTCGGGCTCGCGTCACCGCCGCCGGGCGATCTCGAAGCAGGCGAGGGCGGCGGCCGCCGACACGTTGAGCGACCCGAGTCGCCCGCGCATCGGGATGGCCACGACCTCGTCGCACCGCTCGCGCACCAGCCGCGACAGGCCCCGGCCCTCGGCCCCGAGCACCAGGCACACCGGCCCGTCCGCCCCGGCCACGTCGTAGAGCGACGTGGCGGCGGCGCCGTCCAGGCCCACGACGTGGACGCCCGCGTCCCGCAGGCGGGACTGGGCGGCGGGCAGCCCGCCGACCACGGCGATGGGCAGGTGCTCGACGGCCCCCGCCGCGGCCTTCGTGGCCGCGGGGGTGACGTGGACCGCCCGGTGGCGGGGCAGGATGGCCCCGGTCACGCCCGCGCACTCGGCCGACCGCAGCACGGCGCCCAGGTTGCCGGGGTCGGTGACGCCGTCCAGCGCCACCAGGAACGGCCGGCCCCGCACGAGGTCGTCGAGGTCGGCCTCGGGCAGCGGCGCGGCCAGCGCCAGCACGCCCTGGGGCGCCTCGCAGCGGGCGGCGGCGAAGAAGCGCCCCTTGCTCACCGGCACGACCGTGACCCGGGCGGCGGCCGCCAGCTCGCGGATCTCGCCGAGGATGGCGGCGTCGTCGCCCTCGTCCACCATCCACACCTCGCGGACCTTGCGCCGCCCGGCGAGCAGCAGCTCGCGGACGGCCTGGCGCCCCTCGACCTGGTCGCCGCCGAGGCCGCGGTCGGACGTCACCCGCCCCCGGCGGCCCGTGGCGACGGGCGCGACCGGGCGCCCGGTCAGCCGGGTGGGCGGCGGCGCGGCCCGCCGGCCGCCCTGGCCCCTGCCGCCCTGGCCCCTGCCGGTCTGGGCCTTGCCGGTCTGGCCCTTGCCGGTCTGGGCCTTGCCGGTCTTCCCGGCGCCGCCCGCCGGGCGACGCCCCGAACCCTTGGACCCGCCGCGGCCGCCGCGGGGCGGGCTCACGGCCGCGCTCCCATGAGCAGGGCGACGGCGAGGCAGGCGATGCCCTCGGTACGGCCGAGGGCGCCGAGACCCTCGGCCCGCTTGCCCTTGACGGTCACGGGGGCGCCGACCGCGCCGGTCAGCCGGGCCGCCATCGCCTCCCGGTGGGGCGCCAGCTTCGGCGCCTCGGCGATCACGGTGCAGTCCACGTTCTGGGGAGCCCAGCCGGCGGCCCGCACGTCGGCGACCGCCCGGCACAGCAGGTCGATCGAGTCGGCGCCCGCCCACGCGGCGTCCGTGTCGGGGAAGTGCTGGCCGATGTCGCCGAGGCCCGCCGCGCCCAGCAGGGCGTCGGTGACGGCGTGGGCGACCACGTCGGCGTCGCTGTGCCCGGCCAGGCCGGGGCCCGACGGGAACCGGACCCCGCCGAGCACGAGCGGGCGGGCCGGGTCGTCGGAGAACGGGTGGACGTCGAAGCCCTGCCCGACGCGCAGTGCGGGGACCGCCGCCTCCTCACCGGGCACGGAGCAGCGCCTCGGCCACCGCCAGGTCGTGGGGGTTGGTGATCTTGAGGTTCAGGGAGGACCCGTCCACGACGACCACCTTGCCACCCGCGGCCTCCACGAGCGACGCGTCGTCGGTCGCCTCGGGCTCGCCGGCGTGCGCCGCCCGCAGCGCCGCGGCCCGGAACGCCTGGGGCGTCTGCACCGCCACCAGGCCGTCGCGGTCGGCGATGCCGCCGGTGCGCCACCGCAGCGTGTCCGCCAGGGGCACCCCCGGCACCGCGGCGTCGGCGCCGTCCCGCACGGCGGCGACGACGGCGGCGAACAGCGCGGCGTCGGCCAGGGGGCGGGCACCGTCGTGCACGACGACGATCTCGGCGCCGGGCGGGACGAGGGCGAGGCCGGCCCGCACCGAGGCGGAGCGGGTGGCGCCCCCCGGGGCGAGGCCGTCGGCCAGGGGCTCGTCGTCGCCCACGTGGGCCGGCGGGACGACCGCGACCACGCCGTCGGCGGCCGAGCGGGCGGCGTCGAGCGACCAGTCCAGCACCCGTCGCCCGGCGAGGGGCTGGTACTGCTTGGCGGCTCCGAACCGGGTCCCGGACCCGGCGGCCACGACGACGGCCCACACCGATCCCATGTGCGGCCGGAGGCTACCCGCGTCCCCTGTCGGGGACTTCCCCCTGCGGCGTCGTTATCGTTTGCCGGTGATGACGCCCACCGACCTGCTCGCCGACGTCGATCTGTTCGGCGACCTCACCCCCCAGGAGCTGTTGCACCTGGCCGACGCCAGCACGACGGAAGACCTCCGGCGCGGCGATGTCCTGTTCCACGAGGACGACGAGCCGGACCGCCTGTACGTCGTGATCGAGGGCCGCATCGCCATGGCGAAGCGGTCGATCGACGGGCGCGAGTCGGTGGTGGCGCTCATGGAGGCGGGCGACCTGTTCGGGGAGATGGGCCTGTTCATCCCCGGGCCGGTCGGCCGAGGCGCGGGCGCTGGAGCCGTCGCAGGTGCTGGCCATCGGCTACGGCCCGATCCGCGAGGTGTACGAGAAGCGACCCGAGCTGCTGTGGGGCGTGGTCGCGCTGCTGGCCCGCCGGCTGGAGACGATGGACGTGGCGCTGGCCGACTCGGTGTTCCTCGACGTCACCGGGCGCACGGCCAAGCGGCTGGTGGAGATGGCGGCGGGCGCCGACGAGTTCACGCTCCCGGTCACCCAGGAGGAGCTGGCGGCCATGGTCGGCGCCTCCCGCGAGCGCGTCAACAAGGCCATCGCCAGCTTCGTGCGGCTGGGGTGGATCGAGCAGTCCGAGCGCCGCTACCGCATCACCGACCGGGAGCAGCTCGAGCGCCGCGCCCGCTGACCCCGCGTCATTTACAATATGCATTGCACGTAAATTGTAAGTCCGTCACAGTGGGGCCTGTGACCGAGCCCCGCCCCCGGGGGCGCCCGCCCCGCCGTCGCCAGGCCGACCGCACCGCGGCGACCCGCCAGGCGCTCCTCGACGCCACCATCGAGTGCGTCGTGCGGGACGGCTACGCCCGCACCACCACCGGCGCCGTGGCCCGCCAGGCCGGCGTGTCGGTCGGGGCGCTGCAGCACCACTTCGCCAGCAAGGCCGAGCTGATGGGCGCCGCCATCGACCACCTGCTCACCCTCCGCCGCGACGAGTACGCCAAGGCCATCGCCGGCCTCGACCCCGGGGTCGACCGGCTGGACGCCGCCATCGACGTCCTGTGGTCGATGTACGCGGGGCCGGCGTTCATCGCCTGGGTGGAGCTGTGGGTGGCCGCCCGCACCGACCCCGACCTGCGGGCGTCGGTGCTCGCCATGAACGCGCGAGTTCATCGCGTCGGCCCGGTCCCAGTTCGACCAGGTGGTCGCCGGGATGCCCGGCGCCGGTGAGCCGGCCGGCGACGCCGGCGCCCTCGGCTTCCTGTTCGCCGTGTTCGACGGCACCGCCGTCTCCCAGCTGCTCGGGCCCCGCGCCGACATGCCGGCCCCGTCGGAGATGGTCGACGCCGTCAAGGCGCCTCAGCCGCCTCGCCGTACCCCCGCCCCGGACCCCACGAGGAGGGCTCCCCGTGACCGTCACCGAGACCACGCCCACGCGCACCATGGCCGACGACGCCACGTGGCACGAGATGCTGGGCCGCCTGAACCGCCTGTCGGTCGACCGGCACTTCGACGCCTACCAGGACGTGCCGTGGGACGACCCGGCCTACGCCATCGACCCCGCCGACGCCCGCTGGGAGCTCCCGGAGGGCAGCCCGCTCGCCGCCACCGACTGGTACCAGGCGCAGCCGCCCGAGCGCCGGGCCGAGATCGGGCTGTTCGACGTGGCCGGCAAGATGAAGGTCGGGCTCCAGTTCGAGAACGTGCTCAAGCGGGGGCTGCTGGAGTTCGCGCTGGAGCTGCCCGACCGCACCCCCGAGTTCCGCTACGCCTACCACGAGCTGATCGAGGAGGCGCAGCACTCGCTGATGTTCCAGGAGTTCGTCAACCGCTCGGGCCTCGAGGTCCGGGGCATGCAGCCGCTCGACAAGCTGGCGGCGCGGCGCATCGTCAAGCTCGGCCGGCGGTTCCCCGCTGCGTTCTTCTTCTTCGTGCTCGGCGGCGAGGACCCGATCGACCACGTCCAGCGGGAGGCGCTGGCCACCGACCGGGAGCTGCACCCGCTGCTGGAGCGCATCATGCGGATCCACGTCACCGAGGAGGCCCGGCACCTGTCGTTCGCCCGCAGCTACCTGCGGCGGACGGTCCCCGGGCTGCCCCGGCGGCGGCGGGCGCTGCTGCGGGTCCAGGTCCCGGTGACGCTGGGCGTGATGGCCTCGATGATGCTGCGGCCGTCGCCGACGCCTGGTCAGGCGCTACGGCGTGCCCCGCCGGGTGCTGCGCCGGGCCTACGGCAGCCCCGAGGCCCGGGCCGGCGTGGTGGCGTCGCTGCGCAAGGTGCGCGAGCTGTGCGACGAGCTGGGCCTGCGCACCCCCGCCGCCCGGCTGGTGTGGCGGGCCATGCGCATCGACGGCTGACCCGCTTGTCGTCTCTCACCGCGGATATCCGCGGTGAGAGACGACAGACGCAGATCAGGCCAGCGGTCGGCCGGCGCCGGCCGGCGCCGGCCAGGTGGGCCTGGGCCCGCCGCCAGGCGTCGGCGGCGTCGTCGGGCCGGTGCGCGGGACGGTCGGGGGCGTGGGCGAACCCGTGGTCGGCCCCCTCGTAGCGGACGACCTCGACGCCCGCCGCCTCCAGCGCGTCGACGTCGGCCGGCGGCAGCCACGGGTCCTCCGAGCCGGCGATGGCGAGCACCGGGACGCCGGGCGCCGCCGCCAGCGCGTCGAGCGGCTCGCCCTGGGTCGGGCTGGCCCACATGTCGGGCACCCGGGCCATGCCGTAGAACGCCACCGCCCGGTCGAAGCGCCCGGTGGCCGTGGCCTTGAACGTGTACATGCCGCCCATGCAGAACCCGAGGACGCCCACCGGCTCGACCCCGGTGGCGTCGGCCGCCGCCACGGCGTCGCCCAGCACCCGCTCGTCGTCGAGGCTGCCGCCGGACCCGAGCCGGGCCTGCAGGTCGAGGTCCTCGCGCCCGGGCCACAGCTCGAACGCGCACACCGCCCAGCCGTTGTCGGCCGCCAGCCGGGCCACGTGGTCGTCGAACAGGGGGCGCAGGCCGCCGATGTCGGGGATGACCACCAGCCCCCGGGTCGGAGGGTCGGCGGGCACGACGAGCTCGGCGGGCGTGCCGGAGGGAAGGGTGATGCGCATGACCCCAGACTGTCTCAGGAGTAGCGGTCGAGGATGCTCGTCTCGGCCAGGCGGGACAGCCCTTCCTTGATGGCCCGGGCCCGGGTCTGGCCCACCCCGGTCACGTCGTCGAGGTCGTCGATGGTGGCCCGCATGATCTTCTGCAGCGAGCCGAACTGGTTGACGATGCGCTCGATCACCGACTCGGGCAGCCTCGGGATGCGCGACAGCAGGCGGTAGCCCCGCGGCTGCACGTTGGCGTCGAGGTCGACCGCGCTGCCCGGCAGGTGCAGCGTCGAGCCCACGGCCTTGGAGTCGAGCAGCTCCTCGGTGCCCATGCCGGCCAGGGCGTCCATCGCCTGGTCGAGGTGCCACTCCGTCTCGGGCGTGAAGTAGTCGAGCATCACGAGGCGCCGGTCGTCGTCGACCCCGCCCATGAGCTCCTCCAGCTGGAGCTTGACCAGCCGGCCGTCGACCCCGAGCTCGACGATGTCGCCGGCGATCTCGTCCGCGATCCGCCGCACCATCTCGGTGCGCTGCAGCACGTTGACCACGTCGCGCACGGTCACCAGGTCCTCGACCTCCAGCGCGGAGAGCGAGGCGGTCACCCCGTCGAGCCGGTCGCGGTAGCGCTCCAGCGTCTGCAGCGCCTGGTTGGCCCGCACCAGCAGCCGGGGGATGGTCTCGAGCGGGTGCTTCTCGTCGCCCACGTAGACGGCGATGATCGACATGTCCTCGGACACCGAGATCACCGGCACGTCGATCGAGCGCGCCACCCGCTCGGCCGTGCGGTGCCGGGTGCCGGTCTCGGACGTCGGCACGTTGGGGTTGGGCACCAGGTGCACGTTGGCCCGGGCGATGCGGCTGGCGTCGGCCGCCAGGATGATGGCCCCGTCCATCTTGGCCAGCTCGGACAGGCGCTGCGGGCTGAAGGCCGCGTCGAGCAGGAAGCCACCCGAGCAGATGTTCAGGACCTCGGGCCCGTCGCCCACCACGATGAGCGCGCCCATGTTGGCCTGCAGGATGCGGTCGATGCCCTCCCGCAACCCCGTCCCGGGGGCCACGGCGGCGAGCGCGTCCATGAGCTCGGCACTGGGGCGGGATACCACGCGCCAAATGGTAACCCGGCCCGCCCGCCCCGCATTCTGACCGCCACCCGGTGTCGCCCCGCCGACCCCGAGCGGTGCCGTTCAGCGGGGTCACGACGCCACCGCCCTCGGGGCGAAGGCCTGGTGGTGGATGGCCTCGGCGATGGTCGCGGCCCGGTCGAGGGTCAGGCCGGTCGGGGCGTCGGGGGCGGAGCGGGGCACGACCGCGTGGGCGAAGCCCAGCCGGGCGGCCTCGGCCAGCCGGCGCTCGGTGCGCTGGACCTGGCGCAGCTCGCCGCCCAGGCCCACCTCGCCGCACGTGACCAGGTCGGACGGCAGGGGCCGCCCCGTGGCCGCAGAGGCGACCGCCAGCGCCACCGCCAGGTCGACCCCCGTCTCGAGCACCCGCACACCGCCCGGCCACGGCCACGTGGACCTCGGCCCGCCCGACGTCGAGCCCCGCGTGCCGCTCGAGCACCGCCAGCACCTGGGCCAGCCGGCCCCCGTCGAGGCCCTGGGCCGTGCGCCGGGGCGTGGGCGCCGTGCTGGGCACGACCAGCGCCTGCACCTCGACCAGCAGCGGGCGCTGGCCGTCGAGCACCGGCGCCACCACCGACCCGGGCACCCCGGGCTGGCGGTCGGCCAGGAACAGCGCGCTGGGGTCGGGCACGCCGACCAGCCCGGCCTCGCCCATCTCGAACAGGCCCAGCTCGTGGGTGCTGCCGAAGCGGTGCTTGGTCGCCCGCAGCATGCGCAGGGCGTGGTGGCGATCGCCCTCGAACGACAGCACGGTGTCGACCAGGTGCTCGAGCACCCGGGGGCCGGCCAGGCCGCCCTCCTTGGTGACGTGGCCGACCAGCACGACGCTGACGCCCCGGGCCTTGGCCTCGGCCACCAGCCGCTGGGCGCACCCCCGCACCTGGCCCACCGACCCCGGCGCCGACCCCAGGTCGGGATCGTGGACCGTCTGGATGGAGTCGACCACGACCACGGCCGGGGCCAGGGCGTCGACGTGGCCGACGATGTGGGGCAGCGACGTGTCGGCCACCAGCCACAGCCCCGGCTCGCGCACCCCCAGCCGCTCGGCCCGCAGCGCCACCTGGCGGGCCGACTCCTCCGCCGTCACGTACAGGCACGCGGGCCCGCCGGCCGCCACCGACGCCAGCGCCTGGAGCAGCAGCGTGGACTTGCCCGTGCCCGGCTCGCCCCCCACGACCGTGACCGACCCCGGCACCAGGCCGCCGCCCAGCACCCGGTCGAGCTCGGCGTCGCCGGTGGGCACCGGCGCGCACGCCTCGCCCAC
The DNA here is from genome assembly GCA_963759225.1 of uncultured Acidimicrobiales bacterium. Classification (GTDB taxonomy): domain Bacteria; phylum Actinomycetota; class Acidimicrobiia; order Acidimicrobiales; family VFJN01; genus ZC4RG19. The sequence goes on from CAVWYL010000028.1 coordinate 141,996, forward strand.
CGCCTCGGTGATGCGCCGGGGCGTCGACGGGGGCGCGAGCGCCACCCCGGAGGGCCCCGGTGGGCCCACCTGCTCCTCCGTGAGGGTGCCGCTGGCCTCGCACGCCGTGCACCACCCCATCCACTTGGGGGCGTCGGCCCCGCACTCGCTGCACCGGTAGATCGTCCTCGTTCGTGCCACGCCCGAGACACTATTCAGGGGGTATGACAGTCAACGGGGTGTCCGGAGAGATCATCCACGGATTACCGGCGGTAACCGTCGGGTAACTTGTCGGCCGTGCGCGCCCGGGTGCTCGTCCCGCTCTACGCCGCCGTCGCCGCCGTCGTCACGTGGCCCCTCGTCGCCCATCTCACGGACGGCATCACCCGCGGGGCCGAGCCGGTCAACACCGTGCCGCTGTTCAACCTCTGGACCCTGCGGTGGAACCAGGCCGCCATCGCCGAGGGGTTCCGCCACTACTGGGACGCCCCGCTGTTCCACCCCGAGCTCGGCGGGTTCGCCCTGTCCGAGCCCCAGCCGCTCACCGGCCTGGTCTTCGCCCCGCTCGCCCTCGTCACCGGCAACCCCGTCCTCGCCCTCAACCTGGTGCTGCTGGCCGGCCTCGTGGTCAACGGCCTCGCCGGCCACCGCCTCGCCCGCACGCTCGGCGCCGCGCCCGTGCCCGCCGCGGTCACCGGCGGCCTGGCGGTGGCCCTGCCGTTCGCAGCCGTGCAGCTCGGCGTCCTGCAGCTGGTCATGGTGTGGCCGCTGTTCCTCCTCGTCGACGCCGTCATCCGGTGGGCGCCCGAGGGCGGGCGGCGGCGGGCCGCGCTGATCGGCCTGTGGCTGGCCGCCGCCTTCCTGACCTGCGGCTACTACGGGCTGTTCGCCGCCGTCGTCCTCGGGCCGGCGACGCTCGTGTTCGTCCGCCGCAGCTGGTTCAGCCGGGCACGCGCCCTCGACATCGCGGTCGCCGTCGGGGTGTTCGCCGTGCTCGCCGGGCCGTTCCTCGTCGGCCAGGCCCGCATCACGGCCGACTACAGCCGGTCGCGAGGAGACCATCGAGGGCCTCAGCGCCACCGCCGCCGACTTCTGGCGCCTGCCCGACGAGTCGCCGCTCGGCGGCGTCCTGCCGCTGCCCACCGACGCGGAGGGCGGCCACGCCCTCTACCCGGGGACCGTGCTGCTGGCCCTGGCGGTCGCCGGGCTCGTCGTGGCGGCCCGCGCCGTCGGCGACGACGAGGGCTCGGCCGGGCGCCGGCAGCGCCTGACCTTCCTGATCGTCGCCGTCATCCTGTCCCGGATCGTCAGCCTCGGGCTCAACCTCGACCTGTTCGGGGTCGAGCCCTACGAGGGGCTCCGGCGCTTCGTCCCCGGGTTCGAGAGCCTGCGCAGCCCGTTCCGGGCCGACGTGCTCACCCAGGTCCTGCTCGTGGCGCTGGCGTCCTTCGCCCTCGACGCCGCCTGGCGGTGGCTGCGGCCCGCGGAGGGGCGGACCCGGGTGCCGCTGGCCGCCGGTGCCGTGCTCGGCGTGGCCGTGGTCGGCCTGGCGCTGGCGGAGACGGGGGTCATGCCCTCCCCCGTCCACACCGTCGACCGCTCGACGCCCGACTGGGCCGCCTACCTGGACGACCACCCGCCCGACGGCGGCGGCGAGCCGGTGCTCGCCTTCCTGCCGTTCCCCGAGGACGGCCGCGCCGCCTCCTACGAGCCCACCGTCGAGCACATGATCGACGTCCTCGACGCCGACGCCACCACCGTCAACGGCTACTCGGGCCTGTTCCCCGAGCCCTACAACGCGCTGGAGGGGCCGGCCCGCGAGTACCCCGACTACCGGGCCGACGAGATGATGGCCGAGCTCGGGGTGGACGCCGTCGTGGTCGACGAGGACTGGCTGGCCGCCAACCCGGCCGCCGCCTCCGCGCTCGACGCCACCTACCGGGAGATGTACCGGGGGCCGGACAGCGTCGTCTACGCCCCGCTGTGACCGCGGCGGGCCCCCCGCACGACCCGGACGACCAGCAGCGCCACCAGGCCCACCACGCACAGGCCGGCCACCGCCACCAGGACGACCACCCCGGTGTCGACGACCGTGTTCTCGGCCGCCATGGCCAGCGGCGGGTCGCCCAGCCGGGGCGACCACGTCGTCTCCTCGCCCGCCAGGCGCGCCGTCACGTCCAGCAGCACCGCGTCCGCCAGCGGGCGCCCGATGCGGGCCTCGATGGCGGCCGCGTCCTCGCCCAGCGGCTCGCCGTCCAGCGCCGCGGCCAGGCCCTCGTCGCCGAACGCCTCCAGGCCGGCGGACAGGTCGGCGGTGCCGCTGAACCCGTACTCCGTGCGGCCGAAGCTGTGCTCCCGGCTGACGTGGAGGTCCCGGAGCGCGCCGGTCGGGCCGGTCAGCTCGGCGAGGATCCGGTCGGCCTCGGCCGGTGTGGCGAACGGCCGGGTCACCCGGATCCACGTGGTGCCGTCGCCGTCGGCCTCGGGGGCGGCCACCGACCAGCCGGCCTCCTCCAGGTCGTCGGTGCGGACCAGGGCGGCCAGGTCGTCGGCGTCGGAGACGCCGTCGTCGTCGAGGTCCGGCACCCGGCCCAGGGCGTCGGCGTCGAGGCCGGTCGCCACCTCGACCGAGCCCGACCCGTCGTCGGCGACGTCGACCGTGACGGTCGTGCGGACCTCGCACCCGGCGACCGCCAGGACGGCGAGGGCGGCCGGCAGCAACCGGCGGGCGAGGCGGGCACGGGGGGAGCTCACGGGAACGGCGACCTTAGAACGTGCGCGGACAGGGCACGCCATCGCGGCCACCGTGGTCCGTGCTTCCCGCTCATGCTGCTTCGCAGCGGGCCGCTCGGGCCACGGCTACGCCTATCGGCGCAGCCTCTTACCGGCCGGGCGACGCGGCAAGGGGCCGCCCGAAGGCGGCCCCTGCGCAGTTCGCGTGGCTCGTGGGCGGGTCAGCCCTCGACCGGCGGCGTGCCCCCGGCCTCGGCCAGCTCCATCGGCGGCGGGACGAAGCCCTCCACCGTGCGGAACACGATGACCCGCTCGCCCGACTCGGGATCGTCCTCGGCGTCGACGACGACGATCTCGCCGGCCCGGACCTCCTTGAGCAGGAGCTTCTCGGACACCGGGTCCTCGACCTGGCGCTGGATGGCCCGGCGCAGCGGCCGTGCCCCCAGCTGGGGGTCGTAGCCCTTGTCGGCCAGCAGGTACTTGGCCTCCTGCGTGAGCTCCAGGCCCAGGCCCTGACTCTCGAGCTGGCGCTGCACCCGGGCGATCATCAGGTCGACGATCTGGGTGACCTCGTCCTTGGTGAGCTCGTGGAACACGATCGTGTCGTCGATGCGGTTCAGGAACTCGGGACGGAAGTGCAGCTTGAGGGCGTCGTTGACCTTCTCCTTCATCTTCTCGTAGGAGACGGCCTCGTCGCTCCGGGCGAAGCCCACCGACGCCTTGCGCAGGTCGGCGGTGCCCAGGTTGGAGGTCATGATCAGCACGGTGTTGCGGAAGTCGACCGAGCGGCCCTGGGCGTCGGTGAGGCGCCCCTCCTCCAGGATCTGGAGCAGCGTGTTGAACACGTCGGGGTGGGCCTTCTCGATCTCGTCGAACAGCACCACCGAGAACGGCTTGCGCCGCACGGCCTCGGTGAGCTGGCCGCCCTCCTCGTAGCCGACGTAGCCCGGGGGCGAGCCGACGAGGCGGGAGACCGTGTGCTTCTCCATGTACTCGGACATGTCGAGCTGGATGAGCGCGGTCTCGTCGCCGAAGAGGAACTCGGCCAGCGTCTTGGCCAGCTCGGTCTTGCCGACGCCGGAGGGGCCGAGGAAGATGAACGACCCGCTGGGCCGCTTCGGGTCCTTGAGGCCGGCCCGGGTGCGGCGGATGGCCTGGCTGACCGCCCGGATGGCGTCCTCCTGGCCCACGACCCGCTTGTGCAGCTCGTCCTCCATGCGGAGGAGCTTCTGCGTCTCCTCCTCGGTGAGCTTGTAGACCGGGATGCCGGTCCACACCGAGAGGACCTCGGCGATGGCCTCCTCGTCGACCTCGTCGAACAGGTCGACCCCGGAGTCCTTGATCTCGCGCTCCTTGGCCTCCTTGCGGGCCAGCAGCTCCTTCTCGGAGTCGCGGAGCCGGCCGGCCTCCTCGAAGTCCTGCCGCTCGACGGCCTTCTTCTTGGACTCGACGACGCCCGCGAGCTCGTTCTCGAGGTCCTTGTAGTCGGACGGGGTCTGCATGCGCTTGATGCGCAGCCGGCTGCCCGCCTCGTCGATCAGGTCGATCGCCTTGTCGGGGAGGAACCGGTCGGAGATGTAGCGGTCGGCCAGGTTGGCCGACGCCACGAGCGCCTGGTCGGTGATCGTGACCCGGTGGTGGGCCTCGTAGCGGTCGCGCAGGCCCTTCAGGATCTCGATCGTGTGGGCCACGGTGGGCTCGTCGACGTTGATCTTCTGGAACCGGCGCTCGAGGGCCGCGTCCTTCTCGAGGTGCTTGCGGTACTCGTCGAGCGTGGTGGCGCCGATGGTCTGCAGCTCGCCCCGGGCCAGCATGGGCTTGAGGATCGAGGCGGCGTCGATGGCGCCCTCGGCGGCACCCGCACCCACCAGGGTGTGGATCTCGTCGATGAACAGGATGATGTCGCCGCGGGTGCGGATCTCCTTGAGCACCTTCTTCAGGCGCTCCTCGAAGTCGCCCCGGTAGCGGCTGCCGGCCACCAGCGCGCCCAGGTCGAGCGTGTAGAGCTGCTTGCCCTTCAGCGTCTCGGGCACGTCGTTGGACACGATGTTCTGGGCCAGGCCCTCGACGATGGCGGTCTTGCCGACGCCGGGCTCGCCCACCAGCACCGGGTTGTTCTTGGTGCGGCGGGACAGGACCTGCATGACCCGCTCCATCTCGCGCGCCCGCCCGATGACCGGGTCGAGCTTCTTCTCGCGGGCGAGCTGGGTGAGGTTGCGGCCGAACTGGTCGAGCACGAGCGAGCCGGTGGGCTGCGCCTCGGTGGCGCTGCCGCCGGGGGTGGCGCCCGCCTTCTCGCCGGGGGGGCCGCCGGAGCCCTGGTAGCCGGACAGCAGCTGGATGACCTGCTGGCGGACCCGGGACAGGTCGGCACCCAGCTTGACCAGCACCTGGGCGGCCACGCCCTCGCCCTCGCGGATGAGGCCGAGGAGGATGTGCTCGGTGCCGATGTAGTTGTGGCCGAGCTGCAGGGCCTCCCGCAGCGAGAGCTCGAGGACCTTCTTGGCGCGGGGCGTGAACGGGATGTGCCCGGACGGCGACGAGCCGCCCTGGCCGATGATCTCTTCAACCTGCTGGCGCACGGCCTCGAGGCTGATGCCCAGCGACTCGAGGGCCTTCGCCGCGACACCCTCACCCTCGTGGATCAAGCCCAGGAGGATGTGCTCGGTGCCGATGTAGTTGTGGTTGAGGAGCCGGGCTTCCTCTTGGGCCAGTACGACGACCCGTCGAGCCCGGTCGGTGAACCGTTCGAACAAGACTTGCCTCCCGCCAGTCGGGGGATCCGTGCGCCGAGTGTACAGCCCACCCCCCTCCGACAACCCCTCCCGCCCGCCCGGTCACCGTTCGTAATCCATTCGCGCGCCGCGCCCATCCCCGGGTGCCCGGCGTCACGCCTCGTCGGTGTCGACTCCCGGCCACCGCCGCCCGGACCGCGTCGGCCGTGGTCCCGAGCGACCCGAGGGCGCCCGCCGCCTCGCCCTCGCCGGACTCGGCCCGGCGGACGAACCCCAGCAGCAGGTCCCCGGTGTCGATGCTGTGACGGCCGGCGGCCAGGGCCTCCACCAGGGCGAACTCGATGACGTCGAGCCCGTCGGGGGCGAACGCCGCCTCGACCGGGCGGGCTTCGGCCGTGCCCGCGGCCGCGCCGTACAGGGCGTCCGCCCGCTCCCGGGCCACGTCCAGGCGTGACGCCCACGGCGTCGAGCGCCCGCGCCCCGCGCCCGCCGGCCTCGGCCAGGATGCCGAGCAGCAGGTGCTCCTCCCCCACCGCCGTGGCCCCCAGGCGCAGCGCCTCGGACTGGGCGAGCAGGGCGACGTGCCACGCGCCCGGGGTGAACCGGCGCAGGACCGGCAGCTGGTCGCGGCCGGTGTCCGGCGGCGCGGGTCCGCCGCGGGGGGCCCGCAGCGACCGCAGCACGCGACCGGCGGGTGCGCCCGGGCGGGTCCGTGGCGATCCGGGCCCGGCCGAGCACCACGAGCAGGCGGGCCCGCACCGCCGGCAGGTCGACCCCGGAGGCGACGATGGCCTGGCAGGCGACGCCCTCGCCCTCCCGCACCAGCCCGAGCAGCACGTGCTCGGTGCCGATGAAGCTGTCCCCGAGCTGCAGCGCCTCCCGCAGGGACAGCTCCAGCACCTTCTTGGCCCGGGGGGTGAAGGGGATGTGGCCGGAGGGCGTCCGGTCGCCCCGGCCCACGATGTCGACCACCTGGGCCCGCATCCCGTCGAGGGTCACACCCTCGGCGGTGAGGGCGTCGTACGCCGGCCCGTCGCCCACCCACAGGAGCCCGAGCAGGATGTGCTCGGTGCCGATGTAGTCGTGGCCGAGGAGGCGCGCCTCCTCCTGGGCCCCCACGATGACGCGCCGCGCCCGGTCGGTGAAGCGCTCGAACATGGCGACTGCCTCCCCCGGTCGGTCGGTCTCGTGTCGAAGTTAGTTCCCCGCTCCCGTAGCTTTTCACCGTGGCTCCCCCCAACCCGCTCGTCGCCATGGCCGGCATGCCCGCGCTGCGGGAGCGGGTGGAGAAGCGGCTGGCGGCGGCGGTCGAGTCCGACGACCCCGCGATGACGGAGATGGCCTCCCACCTGGTGCGGGCGGGCGGCAAGCGGCTGCGGCCGGTTCTGGCCGCGCTGGCGTCGACCGCGGGGTCCGGCCCGTCGACGGTGGGCGACGACGCGGTGACCGGCGGCGTGGCCTGCGAGCTGGTCCACGTCGGGTCGCTGCACCACGACGACGTGATCGACGAGGCGGCCACCCGCCACCGGGTCGACAGCGTGAACGCCCGGTGGGGCAACCTGCGGGCCATCCTGTCGGGCGACTTCCTGCTGGCCCGGGCGTCCGAGCTGGCGGCGTCGCTCGGGACGGAGGTGGCCGGGCTGCTGGCGTCCACGATCGGCCGGCTGTGCGAGGGGCAGGTCCGGGAGCTGCAGTTCGCCTACCAGGTCGAACGGTCGGTCGCGGACTACACGGCCGCCATCGGCGGCAAGACCGCGGCGCTGTTCTCCACCGCGTGCCGGATCGGGGGGCTGGTGGCCGAGGCGCCCGGGCCGGACGTGGACGCGCTGACCGAGTTCGGGCTGCGCTACGGCCTCGCGTTCCAGGTGGTGGACGACGTGCTCGACGTGGTGGCCACCGAGGACGAGCTGGGCAAGCCCGCCGGCCACGACATGGCCGAGGGCGTCTACACCCTGCCGGTGCTGCACACGCTGGCCGGTGACGGCGCCGCCGCCGCCGAGCTGCGGGGCCTGCTCGGCGGCCCGCTGGCCCCCGAGGCGCAGGCCCGGGCGCTGGCGCTGGTGCGGGCGGGCGACGGCGTCGGCGTGGCGGTCGACCGGGCCCGGGGCTACGTCGGCGAGGCGGTGGCCGCGCTGGGCGCGCTGCCGCCGTCCCCGGCGGGGGACGCGATGGCGGCCGCCGCCCGCCACCTGCTCGACGGGCTCGACGGGCGGAAGTCCGAGATGTGACTATGATCATGGTCATGTCGGATGTCGTGCTTCCACTGGCAGAGATCAAGAAGCGGCTGTCAGAGATCGTCGACGGTGTCGAGGGTCGGCACGATCGCGTGGTGCTCACTCGCCACGGTCGACCTGCTGCCGTGATCATCAGCCTGGACGAGCTCGAATCGCTGGAGGAGACCTTGGAGCTCCTCTCGAATCCGACGGCGATACACGAGATCCGCGATGCCGAATCCGCCGTCGAGGCCGGCGACGTCGTGACCGCAGATCAGCTGCGCAACACGTATCTGAAGCGCTGATGCCCTGGAGGCTGATCGTGGCCGCTCCTGCCGAGCGGTCACTCGCCAAGCTGACCGAAGCCGTCGCAGCCGCGATCGTCGAGTTCATGCTCGGCCCACTCGTCGACACGCCGACGACCGTCGGCAAGCCCCTCCAGCGGGAGCTCACGGGCTACCGGTCTGCTCGCCGCGGATCGTACCGAGTCATCTATCGCCTCGACGAGGACCGGCACGAGATCGTCGTGGTCCGCATCGAGCATCGAAGCGATGTCTATCGCCGGCGGTAGCGGTTCGGGCCCGCGGACTGACCCGGTGACCCTGATCCGTGACGCCGGGCCGGCGGACGTGCCGGCCATCACCGACCTCACGAACGCGCTGATCGCCACCACCACCTACGAGTGGACGGAGACCCCCTACACGGTGGAGGACCGGCGGGCGTGGCTGGCGGCCAAGGCCCGGGACGGCATGGTCGTGCTCGTCGCCGAGGCGGACGGCCAGGTCGTGGGGTTCGCCGGCTACGGCGACTTCCGCGACACGTCCCGCTGGCCCGGCTACCGGTTCACGGTCGAGCACACGGTCCACGTCCGGGAGGACCACTGGGGGCGGGGCGTCGGCGGCCGGCTGCTCGACGCCCTGGCCGACCGGGCCCGGGCCGCCGGCAAGCGGGTCATGGTGGCCGGCATCGACGGCAGCAACGAGGACTCGATCCGCTTCCACGCCCGGCGGGGGTTCGTCGAGGTCGCCCGGCTGCCCGGCGTGGGCGAGAAGTTCGGGCGCCGGCTCGACCTCGTGCTCATGCAGCGCGAGCTCCAGGACCGCTGACCCGACCAGCGCGCGAGGCTGGCCCCATGCGGGTCACGGCCAGGGTCGACTACGCGGTGCGGGCGGGGCGGGAGCTGGCGCTCGACCACCCGGCGACGCTCAGCGCCGAGGCCATCGCCGGGCGCCAGCAGCTCCCGCTGCCGTTCACCAAGCAGATCCTGGCCCGCATGCGGCGGGCCGGGATCGTGGTGGCCCAGCGGGGCGGCGAGGGCGGCTACCGGCTCGGTCCTCCGCCGGGCGACGTGTCGGTGGCCGACATCGTCCGGGCCGTCGAGGGCCCGCTCGCCGACGTCCGGGGCGAGCCGCCGGAGGACCTCGCCTACCCCGGCGACGGCGAGGTCCTGCGCACGCTCTGGATCGCCACCCGGGCCAGCCTCCGGTCGGTGCTGGAGGAGGTCACCCTGGCCGACCTGGCCGCCGGCCGGCTGCCGGGCGGCGTCGGCGCGCTGACCGAGCAGTCCGGGGCGTGGGAGCGCCGCTGACCAGCGGAAATCCGTGTGCCCGCGCCCTCGGCGCGCCGGTACCGTCCGGGCCGATGCCGATCGAACCGGACACCAAGGACTGGACCTGGGTCCTCGACCGCCCCTGCCCCGAGTGCGGTTTCGACGCCGCGGCCGTGGCGCCCGAGGACGTGGGGGCGCTGCTGCGGGACAACGCCGAGGGGTGGCGGGCGGTGCTGTCCCGCCCGGCCGCCGCGCTCACCACCCGGCCCGCCGACGACCGCTGGTCGGACCTCGAGTACGCGTGCCACGTGCGGGACGTGCACCGGCTCTACGACGAGCGCCTCGTGCTGATGCTCACCGAGGACGACCCCGACTTCGCCAACTGGGACCAGGACGCCACCGCGGTCGAGGACCGCTACAACGAGCAGGACCCGGCGACGGTCGCCACCGAGCTGGCGGCGGCGGCCGCCACGCTCGCCGACCGGTTCGACGGCGTGGCGGGCGACGCCTGGCAGCGCACCGGCAACCGCAGCGACGGCGCCCGCTTCACGGTCGACGGGTTCGCCCGCTACCTGGCCCACGACCCGATCCACCACCTGGTCGACGTCGGCGGGGAGCCGGGCCGTGGGTGACCTCGAGGTCGACACCCGCGTCGAGCCGACCGGCGACGACGGCCGGTACCGGGCCAAGCTCAGCCCCGACTGGGCGATCTGGGGTCCCAACGGCGGCTACGTCGTGGCCGTGGCGCTGCGGGCCGCGGGCCTGGCGCTGGGCCGGGAGCGGCCCGCCAGCATCGTGGCCCACATCCTCGGCGTGGCCGCCTTCGACGACGTCGACCTCGAGGTGGCGCTGCTGCGGACCTCGCGGTTCGCGTCGTCGGCCCGGGTGTCGATGCGCCAGGGCGACCGGCCCATCGTGGAGGCCCTGGTGTGGGGCCTCGACTCCGGCGGCGCCGTGCTGGAGCACGACATGGCGCCCCCGCCCGACGTCGCGGCCCACGACACCCTCCCGTCCCGGGCCGAGCGGGTGGCCGACCTCCCGGAGGGCGAGGGCCCGCCGCCGTTCAGCTTCTTCGACAACCTCGACATGGTCCCGCTGGACTGGCGCGACAACTGGCCCCCGCCCGGGCCGCTCGACCCGGTGACCCGCTCGTGGCTGCGGTTCCGGCCGACGCCGCGCTTCGACGACCCGTGGGTCGACGCCTGCCGCCTGGTCGTCCCGATCGACACGTTCGGCTGGCCGGCGGCGTCGGGCGCCCACGCCTACCTCGAACCGCTGCCGGTCGTGGCCGTCACGGTCGACCTGTCGGTGCGGTTCCACCGGGCCACCGAGGACGAGTGGCTGCTGTCGGAGGCGGTCTCGCCGGTCGCCGCCGGCGGCCTGGCCGCGGCCACCGGCCGGCTGTGGGACCGGGCGGGCCGGCTGCTGGCCTCGGGCGGCCAGACCATGCTGTGCCGGCCGGCGGCCCGGCCGGGCTGACGCGCGTAGCCTGGGGCGATGGCCGGCCCCCTCCCCACCGTGCAGCCCGCCGTCGACGAGCGGGTGGACGAGCGCACCGACGAGGACCTCGAGACCGGCAAACCCCACGTCGCCCACATCGTGCGCACCGAGCCGGGCGAGTCGGCGCTGGCCAAGGTCACCGAGGCCCGCATCTACGGGTTCCCCGTGGAGGCCCTGTGCGGCGAGCGGTTCGTGCCCCAGCGCGACCCCACGAAGGTGCCCATGTGCCAGGTCTGCAAGGAGATCTACGAGCTGTACCGGGCCGCCAACGACGGCCTCCGGGAGACGCCGGACACCTGACTAGTCTCGGGCGCCGTGTCGGGCCCCGTGCTGTTCGTGACATGGGCCGGCGGCGGGAACGTGAACCCCGTGCTGGCCCTGGCCCCGCGCCTCGGCGGCGCACGGTGTCCCGGTGGCCGCGTACGGCCCGCCGTCGCTGGCGCCCCGGTTCGCGGCGGTCGGCGTGCCCTACGGCGCGCGGGACACGGCCGACGAGTGGGACCCGGTGACGCTGGCCACCGACGTGCGGGCCGAGTGCGCCCGGGTGGGCGCAGCGGTCGCGGTCGTCGACTACATGCTGCCGGCGGCGCTCGTCGGGACCGAGGCGGCGGGCGTGACGACGGTGGCGCTGGTCCACACGCTGTACGGATCGCTGCTCGACGGGTCCGGCGTCCCCGGCCCGATGGGCACCTTCGCCCCGCTCGCCGGGCTGCGGAAGGCCCGGTCGTCGCTCGGGCTGGGGCCGATGGACGGCCTGGCCGACCTGCTCGGCGGGTGCGCCCGGGTGCTCGTGACCTGCCCGCCCGCCTTCGACGAGCGGCCGGAGGCGTGGGCCGCCAACGTCCGCCACGTCGGCCCGGTGCTGGAGCCGGCCGGGCCCGACGCCGGCTGGACACCGCCCCCGGGCGACGACCCGCTCGTCGTGGTCAGCCTGGGCACGACGTCCATGGGCGAGGAGGTCGTCGTGCAGGCGCTGCTCGACGCGCTGGCCGGCGACCCGGTGCGGGTGCTGGCCCTCCTCGGCGACCACGTCGACCGGGCCGGTCTGACGGCGCCGGCCAACGCCACGGTGGCGGGCTACGTCCGCCACGCCGCGGTCCTGCCCCACGCGGCGGTGGCCGTGAACCACGGAGGGCTCGGCTCGGTCCAGGCCGCGGCCGCCCACGGGGTGCCCCAGGTGTGCGTCCCGCAGGGCCGGGAGCAGCCGGACAACGCCAGGGCGGTCAGCCGGGCGGGCGTGGGCATCGGGCTGCCGCTCGGCGCCGGCGGCGAGGACGGGCGCGACGCCGTGCGCTCGGTCCTGGCGGATCCCGCCTACGGGGAGGCGGCCCGGGCGCTGGCGGCGACCATCGACCCGGCGGCGGCCGAGCGCGAGGTGCTCGGCCTGCTCTGACCGGGCGAGCCGGTCGGGCCGGTCAGCCGGGGAGGCGGCGCGGGAGGCGGCCGGCGGCGGCGATGCCGGCCACCGCCACCAGCCCGGTGACCAGGAACGCCAGGGTCAGCGACGTGGCGGTCGCCCAGTCGCGGCCCTCGCCCACGGCCACGAACACGCCGGCCATCCCCGTGCCCAGCGACACGCCGAGCACGTCGGTCAGCTGCAGCGACGAGCTGGCCGTGCCCTCCTGGCCGGGGGCGGCCTCGCCCAGCACCGTGGCCGAGATCGGGGCGTACGACAACCCCATGCCCAGCCCGCCGACCGTCCACGCCGCCACCAGCAGCCCGACCGGCACCGGGCCCAGCGCGACCGCGGTGAGGGCGATGCCGACCGCGAGGATGGCGAAGCCCCGCCGCACGAGCCAGCGCGGCCCGTACCGCAGGACCAGCCGGTCCTGCACCCACGCCCCCGTCGTCCACGCCAGCGTGGCGCCGGTCAGCGCCAGGCCCGCGACCCACGTGGGCTGGTCGTGCGCCTCGGTGACCGCCAGCGACACGTAGGCGTCGGTGCCGAAGAAGGCGAAGGTCAGGATGCCCCGGGTGGCGATGGCGGCCGGCAGCCCCGCCCGCAGCGCCACCGTGCCCGCCGGCACCAGCCGGAGGAACGCCCACGCCGCCAGCAGCCCGCCCACGAGCACGAGGGCCACGGCCACGGGCACCTGGTGGGCGCCGAGCCCGCCGAGGACCAGCGCCGCGCCCACCACGAGGACGAGCGCGTCGCGGGGGCGGTCGTCGCGGCGGCCGGCGGGCTCGCGGTCGCCGGGCGGTCGGTCGGACAGGACCGGCAGCGCCAGCGCGGCGGCCAGGCCCACGAGCGGCAGCAGCGCCAGGAACACGATCCGCCACGACGACCAGCCGGCGATCGCGCTGGCGGCCGCCGGGCCGACGACGCCCGGGATCACCCAGGCGCTGGAGAACACGGCGAACACCCGGGGCCGGATGGCGGCCGGGTAGGCCCGCCCCACGCTGGTGTAGGCCACGGCCGGGATCACGCCCGCACCCATGCCCTGGGCCACCCGCCCCGCCACCAGCATCGGCATCGACGTGGCGGCGCCGCCCACGACCAGCCCGACGGCGAACAGCGCGAGGCCCACGGCGAACGGCAGCCGGGTCCCCCGCCGGTCGGCGGCGCGGCCCGCCAGCACGATGCCGAGCAGGCTGCCGAGGAAGAAGCCGCTGAACACCCAGCCGTAGAGCCCGAGCCCGCCCAGGTCGTCGGCGACGACCGGCATCACGGTGGCGATGGCCAGGGACTCGAACGCCACCAGCGTGATGGTCAGCACGAGGGCGACCGTCAGCCGGCGCCGGCCGGGGGCCCACACGCCGTCGTCGCCGTCGACCGCCAGGACGGCGGCGGCGCGGGCTGCGGATCGAGGGCCACGTCGGACATGCTTGCGTGCCAACACGACCCGGCACCGATGGATTCCGATGATGACGACATTCCCCCACGACCGCGAGGACGCCCTCGTGCGCGGCCTGCTCACCGGCATCGCCGTGTTCCGGTGGCTGGCGTGGGCGTGGGCGGTGGTGGTGCTGGTGCTCAGCCGGTCCGAGCTGTCCGAGCCCGACGCCCGCCCGGCGCTCGCCCTGGTGCTCGTGGCCGCGGCCCTCCTGGTCACCACGGTCGACACCGCGCTGCTCGGCACCGACCCCGCCCGGCTGCTGTCGCCCGCGGTGGTGGCGGCCGAGGTGGCGGTGGGCTTCGCGCTCGCGGTCGGCGACGAGCTGGCCTACAACGGCGTGGCCCACGCCCAGACCCTGTCGTCGGCGTGGCCGCTGGCCGGGGTGATGACCGCCGGGATCGCGCTGCGGTGGCGGGGCGGCGTGGCCGCCGGGGCCGTCATCGGCCTGGGCACCGCCGTCGGCGAGGTGCTCGGCCCCGACCGGTGGAGCGACGCCGACACGGTCAGCGCCGTGTCGAGCATCGTCCTCTACGCCCTGGCCGGGCTGGTCGCCGGGTTCGTGACCACCCGGCTGCGGGAGGCGGAGCGGCGCATCTCGCTGGCCCAGGCCCGCGAGGAGGTGGCCCGGACCCTGCACGACGGCGTGCTCCAGACCCTGGCGGTCGTCCAGCGCCGCACCGAGGACCCCGACATCGTGCGCCTGGCCCACGAGCAGGAGCGGGAGCTGCGGGAGTTCCTCTACGGCACCCGGGGCGCGGTCGGCGGCGGCGGCGACCTCGGCACCCGGCTGCGGGCGGCGGCCGCCCGCTACGAGGACCGCTACGGCGGCACCGCCCGGGTCGTGCTGGCCCCGGACACCCCCGCGCTGCCGGCCCGCTCGGTCGAGGCGCTGGCCGGGGCCGTGGGCGAGGCGCTGGCCAACGCCGGCAAGCACGGCGCCGCCACCACCGTCACGGTGTTCGCCGAGCCCGCCGACGGCGAGCTGTTCTGCTCGGTCAAGGACGACGGCGCCGGCTTCGACCCGGCGGCCACGCCCGAGGGCACGGGCCTGCGGCGGTCGGTCCGGGGCCGGATCGCGGAGGTCGGCGGCCGGGTCGAGGTCGACGGCCGGCCGGGACGGGGCACCGAGGTCCGCTGCTGGGTCCCGGTGCGGTGACCCGGGCGGGCGCAGGTCCTACGCTGCTCGTTCTGTGGCCGACCTGAAAGCCGTGCGCGTGGTGGTGGCCGACGACCACCCGATCTGGCGCTCGGGCCTGCGCGCCGACCTGGGCTCCAACTTCCACGTGATCGGCGAGGCGGGCGACGCCGACGAGGCGATCGAGCTCGTCCGCTCGCTCGGCCCCGACCTCGTGGTGTGCGACCTGCACATGCCGAACGGCGGCGGCCTCAAGGTGGCCCGGGCCTGCGGCGGGGACGTCCCCATCGTCATGCTCACGGTCAGCGAGCAGGAGCGCGACCTGCTCGACGCGGTGGCGGCCGGGGCCAACGGCTACCTGGTCAAGAGCACCCCGCCCGACGAGCTGCGCCACGAGCTGTGGCGGGCGGCCAAGGGCGAGCCCGTGTTCTCCCCGGCGCTGGCGTCGCTGGTGCTGGGCGAGTTCCGGCGCATGGCCAAGGCCGCCGGGCCCACCCAGCCGCTGTCGGAGCGCGAGCGCGAGGTCCTCCAGTACGTCGCCCGGGGCCACACGTACCGCGAGATCGGCGAGCAGCTCTACATCGCCGAGAAGACGGTCGAGAACCACGTCCGCAACATCCTCGGCAAGCTCCACCTCAACCGGCGCCAGGAGCTGGTCCGCTACGCGCTGGAGCACGGCATCGAATGACGGCGGACGGCGACGGCTGGCGGGCCGCGCTCGGCGACGCCCGCGTCCTGGTCAGCGGGTTCGGCAAGTGGGGCGGCGGCCTCTACGACCTCACCGGCGGCACCCCCGTCGCGCTCGACGACCTGGCCACCTCGGGCATCGCCGTCGGCGGCGGGCGCCTGTGGCGGGTGCTGCGGGCGCCGGGCGAGCAGACCTCCACGTGCGAGCTGCTGTCCTACGACGCCCGGGGCGTGCGCAGCTACCAGCGCCTCGACGCCGTCCGCGACCCCCACGACGTCGTGTGGTTCGACGGGGCGCCCCACGTCAGCTCGAGCTGGGACGACGCCGTCTGGCGTGTCGAGGCCACCGTGGGCGACCCGGTCCTGGTCTGGCAGGGCTCGACGGTTCCCGACGGCTGGCACGTGAACTCGCTGGTGGTCGTCGACGGCTCCCTGCACGTCTGCGCGTTCGGGCGCTTCGGCCGCCACCGGGACTGGAAGGCCGACGACCACGAGGGCGCCGGGTTCGTCCTCGACCTCGCCACCGGCCGGGACGTGCTCACCGGCCTGGCCCACCCCCACACGCCCCGGCGGCGGGGCGACCGCTGGTACGTGTGCGAGTCGACGAAGGGCGCGCTCACCGAGCTGGACGCCACGGGCGCCGTGCGGCGCCGGGCGGTGGTGCGGCGCTTCACCCGCGGCCTCGCCTTCGCCGGCCCGTACGCCCTGGTCGGCGGCAACGCCCACCGCACCGAGGAGGACGACCGCGGCGAGGTGGCGGTCGTGGACCTGCGCCGGTTCGCCGTGGTCGAGCGCATCCCGATGCCGTGCCTGGAGGTCTACGACATCGCGGTGGTGTCGCCCGCGGTGGTGCGGGGCGCGGCGACGGGGTTCGGCGCCAACGCGTCCCGGGCCGTCGACCAGCACCGGGTGCCCGAGCGCCCGCCGGACCGCCGGCCCACCCCGGCCGACGCCGAGGTCCGCATGGTCGCCCCCCGGGCGGCGGCGGCGCTGGCGGCGGCCGGCCGGCCCCTGGACCCGGACGCGGCCCAGGCGTGCGGCGTCCGCGGCGCGCTGGCGACCCGGGCCGAGGCCGGCGCCACGCTGACGGTCACGGTCGAGATCGTCAACCGGTCGGGCGGCCCGCTGGCGACGGTCGTGCCCCGCCCGATCAAGGTCGGCGCCCGCTGGGCCCCGCTCGACGGCGGCGACACGATCGCCAACCCGCTGGTGCCCCTGCCCCGCGTCCTGCCCGACCGGAGCGCGACCCCGGTCGACGTCCTGCTGGAGGTGCCGGCCGAGCCGGGCCCCTACGAGGTGCGCATCGCCCTGCGCCAGCCCGGTCGGGGCTGGTTCGGCGTGCGGCTCCAGGCCGAGGTCGAGGTGGTGTCCGGCCTCGCGCCGGTGCCGTCAGTCCCGCTCGGGCCGGAGGGTGGGGAACAGCACGACGTCGCGGATGGAGGGGGTGTCGGTGAGCAGCATGACGAGGCGGTCCATGCCGATCCCGAGCCCGCCGGTGGGCGGTAGCCCGTACTCCAGCGCCCGCACGTAGTCGTCGTCGACCACCATCGCCTCGGCGTCGCCGGCCGCCTTGGCCCGGGCCTGGTCCTCGAACCGCCGGCGCTGCTCGTCCGGGTCGACCAGCTCGGAGAACGCGTTGCCCAGCTCGCGGCCGGCCACGAGCGGCTCGAAGCGCTCGACCATGCCCGGCAGCTCGCGGTGCTCGCGGGCCAGCGGCGACACCTCCTGGGGGTAGTCGGTGACGAACACCGGGCCCCACAGCTGCGGCCTCGGTCGTCTTCTCGTAGATCTCCAGGATCAGCTTGCCCGGCCCCCACGACGGCGTCGACCTCGATGCCGTGCTCGGCGGCGATCGCCGCCAGCTCCTCGACCGGCTGGCGCACGTCGAGGCGCAGGCCGGTGTGCTCCTCGATCAGCTCGGTCATCGACGCCCGCCGCCACGGCGGCGTGAGGTCGACCTCGCGGCCGCCGTAGGTCACGACCGTCGAGCCCGTGATCTCGGTGGCCAGGTGGGCCACCAGGCTCTCGGTGATCTCCATCATGTCGCCGTAGTCGGCGTACGCCTGGTACAGCTCCAGCATCGTGAACTCGGGGTTGTGGCGGGTCGACAGCCCCTCGTTGCGGAACACCCGGGCGATCTCGTACACCCGCTCGAACCCGCCGACCACGAGCCGCTTGAGGTACAGCTCGGGGGCGATGCGCAGGTAGAGGTCCATGTCGAGCGCGTTGTGGTGGGTGGTGAACGGCCGGGCCAGCGCCCCGCCGGGGAGCGGGTGGAAGGTCGGCGTCTCGACCTCGATGAAGCCGCGCTCGTCGAGGAACCGGCGGGTCAGCGTCATGATGCGGCTGCGGGCCTGGAACACGGCCCGGCTCGACTCGTTGGCCCACAGGTCGGCGTAGCGCTGGCGGTAGCGCATGTCGGTGTCGGTGATGCCGTGCCACTTGTCGCCGAAGCCGCGGCGGGCCTCGGCCAGCAGGGCCCACGTCTCGACCCGGACCGACAGCTCGCCCTTGTTGGACCGCACGACCTCGCCGGTGGCCACGACCCAGTCGCCCAGGTTGAGACCGGTGAGGCCCTTGTAGTCGTCGGTGCCCTTGGCGGTGGCCATGAGCTGGACGGCGCCGCTGGAGTCGCGCAGGGTCGCGAACGCCAGCCGGCCCATGTCCCGCAGCAGCATGATCCGCCCGGCGACCGTGGCCGTGACGCCGGCGCTGCCGCCGTCGGCCAGGTCGCGGTGGGCGGCCTGGAGGTCGGCGGCGCGGTCGGTCACCTCCACCCGGTAGGGCGGGCGGAGCGGCGGGCGCGGGGTGGGCTCGGTCACTGGTTCTTCTCGTAGATGAGGCGCAGCCCGTGGAGGGTCAGCCAGGGCTCGTGGTGGGTGATGGTGGCGGACAGCGGCGTGATCAAGCCTGACAGACCGCCGGTCGACACCACCTTGGCCTTTTCGCCCAGCTCGGCCTCGATGCGGTGGACCATGCCGTCCACGAGCGACGTGTACCCGTAGATGACGCCCGACTGCATCGACTCGACGGTGGAGCGGCCGATGACGTGGCGGGGCTCGACCAGCTCGACCCGGCGCAGGGCCGCGGCCCGGGCGAACAGGGCGTCGAGGCTGATGTCGATGCCGGGGAAGATGGCGCCGCCCAGGTACTCGCCCTTGGCCGAGATGGCCTCGAACGTCGTGGCAGTGCCGAAGTCGACGACCACGAGCGGGCCGCCGAACAGGTCGAAGGCGGCGACCGCGTCGGCGATGCGGTCGGCGCCCACCTCCTTGGGGTTGTCGTAGAGGATCGGGATGCCGGTGCGGATCCCGGGCTCGATGACGACGGGCACGTTGCCGAAGTAGCGCTCGCTCATCCGCCGCAGCGCGCCGGTGACCCGGGGGACCGACGAGCACACCACGATGCCGGCGATGTCGTCGTCGAAGCTGAAGCCGTGGAAGCCGAGGAACTCCTGGATGACGAGGGCCTGCTCGTCGGCGGTGCGCTCGGCGTTGGTGGCGACCCGCCAGTGGTCGAGCAGGTGCGTGTCGGCGAGGCGGCGCCCGACGTTGTGCTCGTCGTCGGGCTCGAGGTCGTAGAGCCCGATGACCGTCTGGGTGTTGCCGACGTCGATGGCCAGAAGCATCACGGCCGGTGAGGCTAGGCGTGGGGTCAGGCGGGCAGCACGTCGAGCCCGATGTCGAGCACCGGGGCCGAGTGCGTGAGGGCGCCGATCGACACCATGTCGGCGCCCGTCGTGGCGTAGCTGCGGATCGTCTCCAGGCTGATCGTGCCCGAGATCTCCAGCAGGGGCCGGCGGGGGTCCCGCTCCCGGACCTCGGCCACGACGGCCCGCACCTCGTCGGGCGCCATGTTGTCGAGCAGCAGGGCGTCGGCCCCGGCCTCGACGGCCTCGCGCACGTCGTCGAGGTCCTGGCACTCGACGTGCACGGTGCGGCCCGGCCAGCGGGTGCGGGCGTGGGTGACGGCCGCGGTGATGCCGAACAGCTCGAGGTGGTTGTCCTTGAGCAGCACCCAGTCCGACAGGTTGCCGCGGTGGTTGGACCCGCCCCCGGCGCGGACCGCCGCCTTCTCCAGGGCCCGGAGCCCGGGCGTCGTCTTGCGGGTGTCCCACACCCGCAGGCTGCCGCCGGCCTCCTCGATGGCGTCGACGAAGCGGGCGGTGAGCGTGGCGATGCCGGACAGGTGCCCGAGGAAGTTGAGCGCGGTCCGCTCGGCCGTGAGGATCGGCGCCAGCGGCCCCTCGACGTGGGCGAACGCCGTGCCCGCGGCGAGGCGGTCGCCGTCGTCGGCGTGGAACGTGAGCTCGAGGTCGGGGTCGATCTGGCGGATCGCCTCCTCGGCGCACCGCCGCCCGGCCAGCACCCCGCCGGCCCGGGGCACGAACGCGGCCGTGGCCGTGAGCGCGGGCGGCAGCAGCGCCGAGGTGAGGTCGCCGATGGGCGTGAGATCCTCCGCCAGGGCGCGGGCCACCGCCTCGCGCACGGCGGTCATCGGGGGGTGGGCGTCGTGCACACCCCCTGTCTAGTGGCCGGTGGCGGCGGCTCAGCCGAAGCCGCGGGCGTCCTGCTTGAGGGCGGTGTCGACGCCGAGGGCGGCGGCCACGACCAGGCTGCGCAGCGGCTCGTCGAGCGGCCGGTGGATCTGCACCACGTAGTTGTCGGCCGTGGTGAACATGGTCTTGGCCATGCCCTCCCACGTCTTGGTGATGCGGGCGATCTCGGCGCCCGTGTGGTCCTGGATGTTGAAGTTCCAGGCCCGCCAGTTCTCGGCGTTGATCGAGCCCCAGGTGTGGCCGCCGGCCTCCAGCGAGAAGCGGATCTTGCCGATGGCGTTCTGCTGGACGATGGCCCCGATCTCGGCGCCCATGCCGTCCTGCAGGATGACGCGGGACTTGAGGACCTTGGCCGGCCGGGTCAGGGCCAGCACGACGTTGCCGTACTGGTCGACCACCTGCAGCTTGTGGGTCATGAACTGGTCGTAGGACCCGAGGATGCGGAGCGCCTTCTTGGCCATGCTCTGGCCGACCTGGCGCACCGCGCCGATCTGGCGGCCGTGCTGGTCGAAGATGGCGTACTCGTTGTTCCACTCGATGACCTTGGCCTTCTGGTTCACGACCAGGATCGGCTCGGTGAACAGCGTCCCGCCACCCTGGTGCTGGGCGGTGGCCCCGGCCTTGACGACGTCGCCCACCACCTTCTCGGTGGCGCGGTTGACGGTGGGGATCTGCCCGCCGACGGGCGCGTCGACCATCTGGCGGCCGTGCGAGGCGACGTGCTCGGTCCAGCGGGTGCCGTCCCACCACCGGCTCTCGTGCCGTCCGAACGGGTCCGGGTACCACCCCGGGGGATGCTGACCCGGACCGCCCCCCGGGACGTGGGGCTGAGCTTGCGACATGGGGAACGAGCGTAGTGGCGCGCCGCGCCCGTCAGCCCGCGGCCCCGGACACCACGAGGCGCTCCCGCTGGGACGGGTCGAGGTCGGTGAAGTCGGTGCGGGCATGGGCCCCCCGGGACTCGCGCCGCTCCCGGGCCGCGAGCACGAGGGCGCGGGCCACGGTGGCGATGTTCCCGAGGCTCCGGACCGCGGGTCCGTCGGTCGCCGCCCCCGTCCCGGTCCCGGACACCGCGGCCAGGACCGCGTCGGCCTCCACCCCGGCCGCCGCCAGCGACTCCTCCGACCGCAGCACCCCGGCGCCGGTGGTCATGGCCCGCTGCAGGCGGGCGCGGGCGCCCGCGGCGTCCACCGCCCCGTTGGCCCGGGACGGCTCGACCGGCGCCAGCGTGACGATGCGGCCGGGCACGCCGCCGCCGGCCGCCAGCACGCAGCGCATGGCCCCGGTGGGGCGGGGGCCGTCGCGGCCGTCGCGCACCGCCTCCACCACCCGCGGGCCGAACACCATCCCGTCGAGCAGCGAGTTCGACGCCAGCCGGTTGGCCCCGTGGACCCCGTTGCACGCCGCCTCGCCCGCCACCCACAGCCCGGGCAGCGACGAGGCCCCGTCCAGGTCGGCGACGATGCCGCCGCACATGTAGTGCGCGGCGGGCGCGACGGGCAGCCAGTCGGCGGCCGGGTCCAGCCCGGCCTCGGCCAGCGCCGCGGTGATGGTCGGGAACCGCTCGGCGAACCGGTCGAGCCCGGTGGCGTCGAGCCACACGTGGTCGCCGCCCTGGTCGGCCAGCGTGGCCATGATCGCCTGGCTGACCTTGTCCCGCGGCAGCAGCTCGTCGACGAACCGCTCGCCGTGCCGGTCCCGCAGCAGGGCTCCGTGGCCCCGCAGCGCCTCCGACAGCAGCGGCCGGGGCATCGCCGGGTGGTGCAGCGCCGTGGGGTGGAACTGCATCATCTCGACGTCGGCCACCGCGGCCCCCGCCCGCAGCGCCATGGCGATGCCGTCCCCGGTCGACTCCGGCGGGTTCGTCGTCACCGCGAACACCTGGCCGGCGCCGCCGGTGGCGATCAGGACGTGGCGGGCCCGGACCTCGGCCGGGCGGCCCTCGGGCGTCAGGGCCACCACCCCGGCGCAGCGCCCGCCCTCGACGATCAGGTCGAGGGCGAACCAGTGCTCGTAGAGCGCCGCCGCGGTGCGCTGCACCGCCGCCACCAGCGCCCGCTCGACCTCGACGCCGGTCGCCGCGCCGCCGGCGTGGACGACGCGGGCGTGGGAGTGGCCGCCCTCGCGGGCCAGCAGCAGCTCGCCCGCCGCGTCCCGGTCGAAGATGGCGCCCAGCGCGATCAGCTCGTGGACCCGGTCGGGCCCCTCGTCGACCAGCACCCGCACCGCGTCGGCGTCGCACAGCCCGGCGCCCGCGGTCAGCGTGTCGGCCAGGTGGAGGTCGGTCGAGTCGGGGTCGTCGGCCAGCACGGCCGCCACCCCGCCCTGCGCCCACCGGGTGGTCGCCTGGTGCAGCTCGGCCTTGGTCAGGACGCCGACCCGCAGGCCGTGCAGCTCGGCCGCCCGCACGGCCGCCGAGAGCCCGGCGACGCCGGAACCCAGGACCAGCAGGTCGAGGTCCGGCATGCTCAGTTGGCCGGGACCTCGACGTAGCGGTGGGGCGCCGGGCCCCGCTCCCCGGCCGCCAGCAGCTCGGCGGTGACCGCGTCGATCTGGCGGTTGGCGGTGTCCACGTGGACGACCCGGGGCTCGTAGGAGGCCAGCTCGGCGTCGTCGTACTCGGCGTAGGAGATGACGATGACCCGGTCGCCGGGCGCCACCAGCCGGGCGGCCGCGCCGTTCAGGCACAGGTCGCCGGAGCCCCGCACGCCGGCGATGGCGTAGGTCTCGAGGCGGGCGCCGTTGTCGATGTCGACGATGGCCACCTGCTCGTGCTCGAGGATGTCGGCGGCCTCGAGCAGGTCGGGGTCGATGGTCACCGACCCCACGTAGTGCAGGTTGGCGTCGGTCACGACGGCCCGGTGGATCTTGGACTTGAGCATGCGGCGGCGCACGGCGTTCGGGACCTCCTGGGTGGGTGCCGTCACGCGGTCACCCCCACGTTGTCGATCAGTCTTGCCCGTCCGAATCGAACCGCCGCGAGGAGCCGAAGATTCCCGGTGAGCGGGTCGGGGACCGTGAACGAGTCTGCGTCGACGACCTCGGCGTAGTCCAATCCCGCGAGGGGCTCGGCCTCGATGATCCCGGCCATCAGGGCCCGGACCGCGGCCGGGTCCCGCTCCCCCGCCCCGATGGCCGCCGCGCCGGCCCGCAGGGCCGTGTGGACGACCGGGGCGGCGGCCCGCTCGTCGGGGGTCAGGTACACGTTGCGGGACGACATGGCGAGCCCGTCCCGCTCCCGCAGCGTGGGGCAGGCCACGACCTCGACCGGCATCGACAGGTCCCGGGCCATGCGCCGCACGACCGCCACCTGCTGCCAGTCCTTGGCGCCGAAGTAGGCCCGGCACGGCCCCACGATCGAGAACAGCTTGGCCACCACGGTCGCCACGCCGGCGAAGTGGGTGGGCCGCGACGCACCCTCCAGCGGGGCGGACACGCCCGCCACCGACACCGTGGTGAGCACCGGCTCGGGGTACATCTCGCCGGCGTCGGGCACGAACAGCAGGTCCACGCCGGCGCCGGCGCTGAGCTCGGTGTCCCGGGCCAGGTCGCGGGGGTAGGCGTCGAGGTCCTCGCCCGCCCCGAACTGCAGCGGGTTGACGAACACCGACGCCACCACCACGTCCGTCTCGGCCCGGGCGGCCCGCATCAGCGAGGCGTGCCCGTCGTGGAGGTAGCCCATGGTGGGCACGAAGCCGACCGTGCGCCCGGCGGCCCGCTCCCGGTCGAGCGTGCCGCGCAGCTCGGCGACGGTGGGGACGGTCCTCACGTGGGTTCCTCCTGGGTGCGGGCGCGGGCCCGGTGGTCGGCGGCGAGGCGCCGGGCCGCGTCCGCCAGGGCGGCGTAGGCCTCGCGCTCGGCAGGGGGCAGCGCCGCCATGTGGGCGCGGATCGTGTCCTCGTCGCCCCGGGCGGCGGGGCCGGTGAGCGCGGCGCCGGGGCCCAGGTCGCGCACGTTGTCCAGGGTGGCCGCCACCAGGTCGAGGTACGCCTCGAACGGGACCCCGACCGCCGCCGCCAGCCGCTCCACCTGCCCCAGCAGCGCCACGACGTGGTTGGAGGCCACCACCGCGGCCGCGTGGTACGCGGGCCGGTCGGCGTCGTCGACCACGAACGCCCGCCCGCCGAGCGCCGCCACCACCTCGGTCGCCACCGGGTCGCCCGCCACCGCGAACCAGCCCCCGCGCAGGCGCCGGGCGCCGACCTCGGCGGTCGGCAGGGCCATCAGCGGGTGGACGGCGGCCCGGCGCTCGTGCGGCGCCAGGACCTCCAGGCCGGCCGCCCCCGACAGGTGGGCCACGACCACGCCGGGCCGGGGCCGCACCTGCTGCGCCACCTCGGCGATGGCGGCGTCCGGCGTGGCCAGCACCACGAGGTCCACACCCTCGGCCGCGCCGGCCACGTCGTCGCCCCGGCCCAGCACGCCGGCCACCTCCCAGCCGGCGCCGGCCAGCGCCCGCGCCAGGGACCGCCCGGCACGCCCGGGCCCGACGATGCGGACCCGCCTCACGTCCCCTGGAGGGTGTCCAGCTCGCCCACCTGGTCGACGAAGCCCTCGGACCCGGCCAGGGCGGCGTCGTCGAACAGGTCGGGGGCCAGGTCGTGCAGGGGGGCCATCACGAAGCGGCGCTCCCACATGCGGGGATGGGGCACGGCCAGGTCGGGCTCGTCCACCGTCGTGCCCTCGACCCACAGGACGTCGACGTCGAGCGTGCGGGGCCCCCAGCGCTCGTCGCGGACCCGGCCGGCGGCCGCCTCCAGCCGGTGGCACACGCCGAGCAGGTCGCGGGCGGTGCGGTCGGTCCGCAGCTCGACGGCGAGGTTGAGGAACGCACCCTGGCCGTCGGGGCCGCCCACCGGGGCGGTCTCGTACACGGGCGACACCCGGGTCGGCCCGACCGCGGCCAGCGTGGCCACGGCGTCCCGCAGGTAGCGGAGGCGGTCGCCCAGGTTGGAGCCGAGGCCCAGGTAGGCCCGGGGCGCCTCGCCGGCGGAGTTCGTCACGGCCGGTCCCGCACGATGCGGACGCCCGACGTGGCCAGGTCGTGGGGCACCGGCGGGCGGAGCTTGCGCACCGCCAGGTCGAGCGCGGCGATGCGGCCGTCCACCGCGAACACGGCGTCGGCGACGCGGGTGGCGAGGCGCTCCAGCAGGTCGACGTGCCCGGCCCGGGCCGCCGCGGCGGCGGCATCGCACACGGCGCCGTAGTCGACGGTGTCGGTCAGGGCGTCGCTGGCGCCCGCGGGGGCGAGGTCGACGGTCAGGTCGAGGTCGATCTCCAGCGGCTGGTCGGCCGCCTGCTCGTGGGGCAGGACCCCGACCCGGGCCACCAACCGCAGGCCCCGCAGCTCGATGCGGTCGGTCACTCGCCGGTGGGGTCGCGCAGGTCGTCGGCGGAGGCCACCAGCTCGCGTCCCAGCGGGCCGAGCTGGCGGCCGGTGAGGCGCTCGGTGACCGAGATGGCCTGCGGGCCGTAGGGCACGAGGCCGGCCCACAGCAGGTAGCCGGCCACGAGGCCGCACACCCGGTCGCCGACCTCCTCCTGGTGCATGAGCAGCTTCTCGCCCCCGGCCAGGAGATGGCGGAGCTCGGTGTAGAGGTTCTTCTGGAACACGACCGGATCGTCGTTGGGCCCCTGGGGGCGGTGGAGCCAGGCGACGTTGAGCTCGTCGTAGTTGTGGAGGTTGTGGGCGGCGGCGATGAGGGAGATCACGTGGGTGAAGCCCTGCTCCCGGATCCAGATGATCTCCTCCTGGCGGCGGACCCGGCGGTGGTTCGGCCCGTAGCCGCCAGGGCGCTCGCACACGGCCAAGCGATCCTTGAGCACCCACACGAAGTTGCGGGGTGTGATGCCCTGGGCCCACTTGCCCTTCATCGCTGCCACGACTGCCGTCTCCCTCTGCTCACGACTCACCCGGCGGCCGGAGCCGCCACGACCTCTCGCGCCACCGCGTCCCGGGCCCGCACCGTGGCGGCCACGTCGTGGACCCGCACCATCGCCGCGCCCGCCAGCTGCGCCCACACGGCGGTGGCCAGCGACCCCTCGAGCCGATCCGACGGCGGGGCGGGGGGCGGCGCCGTCGCCGGCGCCTGCGCCCGCGGCGGCCGCCCGGGCGGCCAGCGTGCCGAGCATCCCCTTGCGGCTGGTGCCCACGAGCACGGGGAAGCCGGTGGCGACCAGGGCGTCGAGGTGGGCGAGCAGAGCGAGGTTGTGGTCGAGCGTCTTGCCGAACCCGATGCCCGGGTCGATCCACACGTCGGCCACGCCCGCGTCCCGGGCGGCCCGGGCCCGCGCCACCAGGTAGTCGCGCACCTCGGCCACGACGTCGTCGTAGCGGGGCGCGTCCTGCATGGTGGCGGGGTCGCCCTGCATGTGCATGGCGACGAAGGCGACCCCGGTGGCGGCGGCGACGGAGGCGAGGCTGGCGCTCACGTCGTTGACCATGCGGGCCCCGGCGGCCACCGCGGCCTCGGCCACGGCGGCCTTGCGGGTGTCGATGGACACGGCGATACCGTCGGCGGCCAGGGCGTCGACCACGGGCAGGACCCGGCGGAGCTCCTCGGCGGTGTCCACGGGCTCGGCCCGGGGCCGGGTGGACTCGCCCCCGACGTCGACCCAGTCGGCCCCGTCGCCGACCAACCGGCGGGCGTGAGCGAGCGCGGCGGAGGCGTCGAGGTAGCGGCCCCCGTCCGAGAAGGAGTCGGGGGTCACGTTCACGACGCCCATGACCTGCACGGTCGCACATCCTACGCTGCGCACCCCGAACGACAGTGGCTCTCTACGCGCTCGATTTCTCACGTTCGGTGGGCCACGACACCCCACTCCGGCGTTCGTTCGTACCGGTTTCCGGTACGAACGAACGCAGGTCCGGGTCGCGCCGGACGAGGGCCTGGCGAACGTCGGCCACGACCTCGTGCGGGCTGGACGCCAGCCGGTCCCAGGTGAAGCGCAGGACGATCCAGCCGGCCAGCTCCAGCGCGTTGTCGCGGACCCGGTCGGTCGGCGTACGTGGCCTCCGTGAGGTGCACGCGGCCGTCCAGCTCGACGGCGACGCGCCGGTCCGGATAGGCGGCGTCGAGGCGGTAGCGGCGGCCGCCTGCGGTCACGGTGTGCTCGGAGATCGGCGGCGTCACGCCCGCACGGTCGAGGACCCGGAGGAACAGGCGGGCGAACTCGGTGTGGGGGACGGTTCGGCCGTAGCGCTTCTCGATGGCGGCGCGGCACCGGCCGATCCCGGGGCGTCCGGGGCGGGCGTGCAGGACCAGGGTCTCCCACAGCTCGGGCCAGGACGCCAGGCCCAGGCGACGGATCTCGTCCAGCGCCCGCAGCACCTCCAGCTCGCCGCGGGCGACCGCGGCCACGTCCACGAGCGTGCGGGCGGGACCGGTGACCGGGATGCCGAAGCGGCGGGCGGGGCCGATCGAGCGCGAACGCCCGCGTCTCGTGGACGACGACGCCGGGCCGGCGGCGGGGACGGCTGTGGCGTTCGACCGTGACCTCGATGCGCCCGGGCGGTCCGAACCCGTCGAGGCCCCACAGGTGCGCCGCGCTGCGGTGCGACAGGTAGGCGCCCGGGCCCGCGGCGAGTGTGGCGGCCAGGGCCCGGCCGAGCCAGGTGCGGGGCGCACCCGCGATCCGGTAGACGCCCGGCCCCTCGCGGGTCCAGGCCCCACTGGCGACGCGGCGGTGCACGGCGTTGCGGGACAGACCCAGGGCACGGCACTGGTCGGCCGTCAGGAGGCTGTGCTGGGAGGCGGCGAGGTCGAGCGCGCGCTCGACCGTGCGGGTGGGGGCGGGGGACATGAGCTTCCTCGCGGTCGTGGGGCGGCGGGGAAGCGCCGGGCACCTTAGCCACGACCTCGCGAAGAGCGGACGTCGGGGTCGTCGGCGGCTTCGGCGTTCGTTCGTACCGGATTCCGGTACAAACGAACGCCGGAACGAGTCCGGCCCGGCCGAGCGGGTCAGCGCTGGCCGATGATGAAGCGCATGGCCTCCTCGCGGGTGGCCACGCTGGTGCGGAACAGGCCGCGGACGGCGGAGGTGACCGTCGTCGAGCCGGGCTTGCGGACGCCCCGCATGGTCATGCACAGGTGCTCGGCCTCGACCACCACCATGACGCCCCGTGGTTGGAGGGTGCGGTCGATCTCGTCGGCCACCTCGGCGGTCAGGCGCTCCTGGACCTGGGGCCGGCGGGCGTAGGCGTCGACCAGGCGGGCCAGCTTGGACAGGCCGGTGATCCGGCCGTCCCGGCCCGGGATGTACGCCACGTGCGCCTTGCCGATGAACGGGATGATGTGGTGCTCGCACACCGACTGCACGGCGATGTCCCGCACCATGACCATCTCGTCGTGGCCGGCCTCGAACGTCACCGCCAGGTGCGTGTCCGCATCTTCGTGCAGGCCCGAGCAGATCTCCGCGTACATCCTGGCCACCCGCTCGGGCGTGTCCCGCAGGCCGTCACGCTCGGGGTCCTCGCCGATCGCCTCCAGGATCTCCTTGACCGCCTTGGCGATGCGGTCGAGGTCCATGGGCGTGTCGATGGGCGGGAACTCCCGGCCGGGCCACTCGTCACTCACGCGGAGACGCCCCGGCTCAGGTCCCCGACGGGCGGGGGTGCATGCCCCAGCGCCGCAGCATGCGCCGCCAGCCGGGCTCGGCCGGCGCGGGCGGAAACCGCGGGCCGCGCCTCGGGACGAGCCGCCTCGGCCACCGTGACCTCGGCCGGCACCTCGCGCCGCGGCACGATGCGCCGGGGCTGCTCCAGCTCGTCGAGCGGGACGTCGGCGATGCCGGTGCCCTTGTCGACGTCGCCGAACACCTCGGCCAGGTCGGCGTCGTCGAGCGTCTCCTTCTCGACCAGCGCCGAGGCCAGCCGGTCGAGGATCTCCCGGTGGGTGACGAGGATGAACCGCGCCCGGTCGTGCGCGTGGTCGACCAGCGCCCGGACCTCGTCGTCGATCAGCCCCGCGACCTCGTCGGAGTACGTCGGCTCGTGGCCGTAGTCGCGCCCGAGGAACACCTCGCCCGCCTTGGTGCCCAGCTGCTGGGGCCCGAGCCGGTCGCTCATGCCGTAGGTGGTGACCATCGACCGGGCGATCTCGGTGCAGCGCTCGATGTCGTCGCTGGCACCCGTGGTGGGCTCGCCGAACACCAGCTCCTCGGCGGTGCGCCCGCCCAGCAGCATCGTCATCGTGTCGATCAGCTCGGACCGGCACTTCAGGTACTTGTCCTGCTCGGGCAGCGCCAGCGTCCAGCCCAGCGCCCGGCCCCGGGCCACGATCGACACCTTGTGGATCGGGTCGGTGCCCTCCAGCACGTGGCCGACCAGCGTGTGGCCGCCCTCGTGGAAGGCGATGACCCGCTTCTCCTGCTCGGACATGACCCGGGTCTTGCGCTCGGGGCCGGCCAGCACCCGGTCGATGGCGTCCTCCATCGCCCGCATGGTGATGTCGACGCCGCGGCGCCGGGCCGTGAGCAGGGCCGCCTCGTTCATGAGGTTGGCGAGGTCGGCGCCGGTGAAGCCGGGGGTGCGCCGGGCCAGCACGTCGAGGCGCACGTCGTCGGCCAGCGGCTTGCCCTTGGCGTGGACGTCGAGGATGGCCTTGCGGCCCTCCAGGTCGGGCTGGTCGACCACGATCTGGCGGTCGAAGCGGCCGGGCCGCAGCAGCGCCGGGTCGAGGATGTCGGGCCGGTTGGTGGCGGCGATGAGGATGACCCCGGTGCGGGCGTCGAACCCGTCCATCTCGACCAGCAGCTGGTTGAGGGTCTGCTCCCGCTCGTCGTGGCCGCCGCCCATGCCGGCGCCCCGGTGGCGGCCGACGGCGTCGATCTCGTCGACGAACACGATGGCGGGGGCGGCCTGCTTGGCCTTGTCGAACAGGTCGCGGACCCGGCTGGCGCCGACGCCCACGAACATCTCGACGAAGTCGGACCCCGAGATGGGGAAGAACGGCACCCCGGCCTCGCCGGCCACCGCCCGGGCCAGCAGCGTCTTGCCGGTGCCGGGCGGCCCGAACAGCAGCACGCCCTTGGGGATGCGGGCGCCCATGGCCTGGAACCGGGCCGGGTCCTGCAGGAACTCCTTGATCTCCTGCAGCTCCTCCACCGCCTCGTCGCACCCGGCGACGTCGGCGAAGGTGACCGACGGCTCGTCCTTGCCGACCTGCTTGGCCCGGGACTTGCCGAACTGCATGACCCCGCGGCCGCCGCCCTGCAACATGTTCATGACCAGCAGGAACGCGCCCACGAGCAGCACCGTCGGCAGCAGGCTCACGAGCAGGCCGGTCCACGCCGAGTCGTCGCCCTGGTCGGTGGTGACCTCGATGGGCGGCTCGGCGGCGTCGAGCTCGTCGACCAGCTCGTCGGCGTACTCGGCCGGGTAGGCGACCTCGTACTCGGTGTCGTCGCGGAGCTTGCCCACGACGGTGTTGTCGCTGTCCTTGATCTCCGCGGTCGCCACCTCGCCCTCGTCGATGGCCTCGCGGAAGGCGGACAGGTCGAGCTCTTCGCGCTCGGGGCCCCGGTTGGAGAACCGGATGCCCACGAACAGCACGGCGGCGCCGACGAGCAGGTAGATAAGGGCGGCGCGGGGAATGCGTCTCACGGTGGCGAACAGGGTATCGGCGCGACCCCGCGATCGTCAGGCCGGGCCCTGGAACTCGCACACATACGGCAGGTTCCGGAACCGCTCGCCCACGTCGAGCCCGTAGCCGAGCACGAAGGCCGGCGGGATCTCGAAGCCGACGTAGCGCAGCTCCTCCTGGGTCTTCTGGTTGCCCTGGCGGACGAAGAGGGCGCACACGTTGAGGCTGGCCGGCTGGCGGGCCGCGAGGTTGCGCCGCAGGTAGGTGAGCGTGAGGCCCGAGTCGACGATGTCCTCGACGAGGATGACGTGCCGCCCCGTGAGATCGATGTCGAGGTCCTTGACGATGCGCACCACGCCCGACGACTTGGTCGAGGCCCCGTAGGACGACACGGCCATGAAGTCGACCTCGAGCGGCAGCCGGATGGCCCGGGCCAGGTCGGCGAGGAACACGAACGCGCCCTTCAGGACGCAGATCAGCAGGGGCGCGCGGCCCTGGTAGTCACGGGTGATCTCGTCACCCAGCGTGGCGATGCGGGCGCGGATCTGCTCCTCGCTGACGACGACCGGCCCGAGGGCCGGCTCGTCGATGTGGTGCACGAACACGGCGCCGTCGGGGGGGTCGGTCGGCATGCGTGCCAGAAGCTACCGGCCGCCGGGACCCCCGGTCGAGACACCCCCGCCCGGTGTGAGCCGCAGGATGGCGGCGGTCACGTCGACCACGTCGTCGATCAGGTCGTCGACCGTGCCACGCCCGTCGTCGGCGCCGCCGGGCTCGCCGTCGAGCACCCACAG
Organism: uncultured Acidimicrobiales bacterium; assembly: GCA_963759225.1. Taxonomy (GTDB): domain Bacteria; phylum Actinomycetota; class Acidimicrobiia; order Acidimicrobiales; family VFJN01; genus ZC4RG19. The sequence continues at coordinate 173,299 of CAVWYL010000028.1, forward strand.
TGACACCAGCTCGACCCCGGCCCCGAACGCGGCCGCGGCGAGCACCCGCCGGCGGCGCTCCGGGATGCCGAGCGAGTCGAAGTGCGCGGCCAGGTAGGACGCGATCCAGTCGGGGAAGATGCGCAGCAGCTCGCGGCGCCGGTCGCCGCCCTCGGCGTCGATGGCCAGCGACTCGACGAACGCCACGCGGGCGACCCGGGGGTCGTCGACCAGCGCGTGGACGAGCGCGGCCACCCGGGCCCGGACGCCGGCGACCGGCCGGCGCGGTCCCGGCGGGGCCGGCGGCCCCGTCGTCCACGCCGTGAACGCCTGGGCGGCGATGCGCTCGCCCACCGCCACCAGCAGGTCGAGCCGGTTGTCGAACTCCTCGTAGAAGTTGCGGGTGCTGACCGCGGCCTGGCGGCACACCGCGTCGACCGTCGTGCCGGCGTACCCCTGGGTGCCGAACATGTCGAGCCCGGCGGCCAGCATCGCCTCGCGCCGGCGTTCCTGGCGCTCGGCCAGGGTGCGGCCCTGGATCCGCCGCCCCGACGGGCTGGCGTCGCTCCGGGAGGGGTTCGTCGCCGGCGTCACGGACGGCGATGCTATCCCGCGCCTCGCCCTATTAGTCAGGTGGTCGATTCAGAGTGAAATATTGACTGACCACTCAATAGTGGATTACGTTGCCGGCGCGGGCGCAGAGCGCGTCCGGGATCGCTGTGTTCGGAGGGGATGCACATGCGACTGGGAAGGACCGCGCGCGTGGTCACGGCCACTGCACTCGCCGCCGTGACGTTGGGGGTGGCCGGAGCGGCCCCTCCGGCGTCGGCGGCGCCGATCACTCTCGACTGGACCGCGGACGTCGACTCGAACGTCGGCGGCCTCATCAACAAGACGCTCGAGTTCCCCCAGGGGAGCTTCGACGGCGAGGTCGACCTCAGCACCGGCGCCATGTCGGGCGACATCGAGCTGCCGGCCGCCACGCTCAACTTCAACGCCTTCGGCCTGATCCCGGTCCAGACCGACATCCAGGTCGTGCCCGAGGGCCCCGTCACCGGCACCGTCGACATCGCCACCATGCAGATCACGGCGAACCTCACGTTCGACATCGTGATCCCGCGGTTCCGCCTCATCGGCGTCGGCGTGCTCAACCCGAACGCCGAGTGCCGCACCGTCGAGCCCGTGCAGGCCACGCTCACCGGAACCCTGGACTCGTCGCTGGGGGCCGCCAGCCTCACCGGCAGCTACGCCATCGGCAACTTCGAGGGCTGCGGGTTCTTCGGCTCGTTCATCAACCTGTTCACGGTCAACCCGAACAACACGCTGACCGCGAACCTCGCCGCCCGGGCCACGCCCGGCGCGGCCCCGCCGCCCGCCTTCTACCAGCCGCCGGCCCAGCTCCCGGCCAACCCGGGCGACGTGATCCGCACGCAGAACGTCCCGCTCGGTGACCGCACCGACGTGACGGGCACGGCCGTGCTGTACCGCTCCACCAACGCCGTCGGTGCCGCCAACGCCGTGAGCGGCACGCTGTACGTGCCGACCGCCCCGTGGTCCGGCGGGGGCGCCCGGCCGGTGGTCAGCTTCGCGCCCGGCACCCAGGGCATGGCCGACCGCTGCGCACCGTCCCAGACACTCCCCCTCGCGACCAACTACGAGCTCAACACCGTGAACGCCCTGCTGGACAAGGGCTGGGCCGTGGCCGTCACCGACTACGAGGGCATGGGCACGCCCGGCCACCCCACCTACATCGTCAAGGACGCCGAGGCCAACGCCGTGCTCGACATCGTCCGGGCCGCGCAGCGGATCCCCAACTCCGGGGTCACCGCCGGCAGCCCGGTCGGCCTGTGGGGCTACTCGCAGGGCGGCCAGGCCGCCGCGGCCGCCGCCGAGCGGGAGGCGACCTACGCCCCGGCCCTCGACGTGCGCGGCGTCGTGGCCGGTGCCGCCCCGGCGGACCTGGGGGCCGTGGCCGCCCACCTCGACGGGGCCGGCAACGCCTTCTTCTCGTTCCTCGCCTTCGCGGCGCTGGGCCTCGACACGGCGTACGCCGAGCTGGACCTGGAGACCTACCTCGACGCCGACGGGCAGGCGCTGTTCACCACCGCCACCCAGGGGCAGGGCGTGTGCCTCGTCGACGGGCTGCAGCTCGGGGCCGGCAAGCACATCGCCGACCTGACGACGACGAACCCCCTCACCACGCCGGCCTGGCAGGCCCGCATCGCCGAGCAGGGGCTCGGGACGGTGGCGCCCGCCGCCCCCGTGTTCCTCTTCCACGGCAGCAACGACCAGGTCATCGACTTCGCCCAGGGAACCGCGCTGCGCACCGACTGGTGCGGTCGCGGGGGGCGGGTCGTGTTCAGCTCCTACCCGACCGACCACCTCGGCGGCATCACCGCCGGGACCACCGACGGCTCGGCGTTCCTGACCGCCCGCTTCGCGGGCCAGGCGCTGCCGAGCACCTGCACATGACGGCCTGAGTCCCCGGACCGTCATCCGGCGGCCGCGCCCGATTGTCCCCGGGCGCGGCCGCCGACCGCTCGATAACATTCTCACTGCAATCGACGATCGGGTCAGTTGTCGAGGGCGTGGGGACGGGGGAAGCGCGCATGAGCGAGAGGGATCGGGACGGGACGGGCGGCGGCCTCATCGTCCTCCCGTACCTGCGGCGGATCGGCGTGGCCTGGGTGCTGCTCACGGTGCCCGCGATCACGTGGCTGGCCGCCACCGTGAGCACCCCGGACGCCTACATCTTCGTCCTCATCTACCTGGCCTGCGGGTCCTACACGACGCCGGCGCTGATCGTCGGGGCCTACGCCCTCTGGCGCGCCCCCGCCGACGTCCGCCGCGCCTTCGGCCTGCTCTACGCCGGCCTCGCGTCGATGTGGCTCATCGGCGTCGCCATGCTCATCGGGCTCGAGACCGGCTGGACGTGGGCCAACGCCCTCGGCGTGCCCGCGGTGGCCGCGTCCGGCACCGTCCAGATCGTCGGGATCGCGATGATCGTGCGCTCCCGCTCGGGCCGGCGGGCCCTGTCGGTCGACGTGGTCGAGGCCGTCGCCTCCACCATCGCGCTGACCGCCCCCGTGGTCGTGCTGTGGGGCCCGTCGATCGTCGACGCCGAGGCCTCGTGGTTCACGGTCCCGGCCACGCTCACGCTGATGTTCACCATCGCCGGCATCTACTGGACCGCCCTGCTGTGCGTGCGGCTCGGGCCCGGGCGCCGCACGTTCGAGGCCTGGGCGCTGGGCATCGCCGTCGTGGGATCGGCCAACGTGGGTCTGCAGATCGCCCAGGGCGTGTCCGGGTTCACGCTCCCGGCGCCGCCGCTGATCTTCAGCAACGCGCTCACCGTCAGCATGTACCTCCTGGTCCCGCTGTACGCGCCGCAGCTGCTGCCGCCCGGCCTCAGCCGGCTGCCACCCCAGGCCCAGGTCCGGGGCACCCGGCTGGCGACCGTCGTCGCCGTGGCCGGCCTCGCCGTCCTGCTGGGCGCCACGGCCGCCGTCGCCGGGGAGCGGCCGTGGACCGTGGCGTTCTCGCTGGCGGTCGTGTCGGTGCTGTTCGTGCTGGCCGCGCTCCGGCAGTGGGTGGCGACGGCCGAGACCCGGCGGCTGTACCGCCAGGTGGAGGTGGCCTCGGAGGAGCGGGGCCGCCTGCTCACCCAGATGCTGGAGCGGTCGGTCGACGACCGCCGGCGCTTCGCCCGCCAGCTCCACGAGCAGGCCGTGTCGGCGGCGGCGTCGTTCGCCACCCTGGCCGGGGCCGGCTACGCCCCGAGCGGGTACTCCCCGCTCGTCACCGAGGCGTCGGCGCTGGTGCGGGGCGAGCTGGGCCGCCACGCCGACTCGCTGCGCGACCTCATGATGGCCATCCGGCCCCGCGACGGCGACCGCCGGGCCCAGGGCCGGCTGTTCACCCCGATCGCGGCCCACTTCGCCTCGGTGTACGGCGACGGCCCCAGCCCCCGGCTGACGGTCGACGTCGCCGACGACCTCGTCCTCGACTGGGTGACCGAGACGGTGGTGCTGCAGATCGTGCACGAGGCGCTGCACAACGTCTGGCGCCACAGCGACGCCGCGTCGGTCGACGTGGTCGTGTCCCACGTCGACGGCGCCGTGACCCTGCGGGTGACCGACGACGGCGTGGGCTTCGACCCGGCGCTGGTGTCGGAGGGCCCCGGCCTCGCCAGCATGCGGTCGTCGGCGACGGTGGTCGGCGGCGCGGTGGACATCGCCTCGGAGCCCGGCCGCGGCACCACGATCGACGCCCGCCTCGGCGACCCCGGCGGCCCGTGGCCGGACGCGTCCGCCCCGCAGCCGCCGCCGAGGCGGGCGCCGGCCCTGCGCCTCGTGCGCAACGAGCCGGCGACCAACTGAGCGGGCCTCACGCGGGGGCGGCGGCCTCCCGCTCCCGGGCCCGGCGGGCGAGGGCGACCGTGGCCGCCCGCACCTCCCCCGGTGTCGCCACCGGGTCGGCGAAGCCGAGCCGGACCCGCCCGGTGCCCCGGTCGCCGGTGACGGCCAGGTCGAGCCCGTAGCGGTCGAGGGCCGTGACCCGGACCTCGGTGGCGTCGGGCCGGCCGCCCAGGTGGCGGGCCATGGCGAGGCAGGCGTCGGCGTGGTCGGCGTTGAGGTGGTCGACGGCGCCGGCCGCCACCCCGGCCACGGGTCCGGCAACGCCGCCTGCCAGGCGTCGAGGTCGATCCACGACATGCGGCCGTAGCCGCCGACGTAGCGCAGCGACGCGATCTCGAGGCGCCACAGCCCGAAGTCGCCGAAGTCGACGTACCCGGCGGCGTGGGGGTTGCCGGCCAGGTGCGCCTCCCGGGCCCCGGCCGCGTCCGCCTCCGGGACCCGGCCGACCCGGCCCACGAGGGTGAGCCGGGGGGCGGCCAGCGGGTCGGCCCCGGGGGCGACCGGCGGGGTCACGAGCAGCGAGGCCCGGGGGTCGGCGTCGAGGTTGCGGGTGTGCTCGGCCAGCTGGGACAGGCACAGCACCGGCCGGGCCCGGGCGTCGAGCCCGAACGGCGCCAGCGAGCCGAACGGGGCGCCCGTGGGGTTGCGACCGACCGTCGACAGCACCCCACAGGCGACGCCGGCGGCGAGCGTCCGGGCGTGCTCGGCGTCGCTGGGCTCCCGCCCGACCACCACCGGGGCGACGCCGGACGCGGTGCCGGCCGGCACGTCGTGCTCCGCGGCCACGGCTCAGCCCGGCGTGCAGGTGACGCGGGCGGACTGGAGGAAGCCGCAGAACTCCTCGGTCGGCACGATCCAGGCGTCCTCGACCTTGGTGACGCCCATGGTCAGGCCGCTGTAGGCCTCGTTGCCGCCGAACAGCACGCGGTAGGTGACCGTGGCGGTGTCGCCGGCCGGGGCGACGTCGGTCGGCTCGACCGTGATGCCGCCCACCGCCTGCGCCGCGGCGACGTAGCCGTCGTGGGCGGTCTGGTAGGAGGCGCCGTCCTGGATGAGGGCGACCTTGTCGTCGAAGGCCACGGCCGAGTCGAACACGGTCGAGACGGCCTCGCCGGCCGCCTCGCCGTCGTCGGCGGTCGGCGCCTCCTCGGCCTCGGCGGCCGTGGTGGTCGTCTCCTCGGCGGACTCGCCGGCCGTGGCGCTGTCGTCGTCGTCATCGCCGCCGCACGCGGCGACGGCGAGCGCGAGCGAGGCGACGAGGGCGAGGGCGAGGCGTCGGGTCGTCATGTCGTTTCTCCGGATGTCGTGGATGGATAGAGATCGTCGACCAGCTGGCGCAGGGCGTCGCCCGTGCGGGGCCCGAGGCCCAGCAGCAGCTGGTCGTCCAGGGCGATGACGCGGCGGTCGCGGCCGGCCGGCGTGCCGGCGACGGCGGGGATCTCGACGAGGCCGTCGACGCCGCCGACCGACGCCAGGCCGCTGGTGGTGACGACGAGGACATCGGGCGCGGCCCGGATCAGGGCCTCGTCGCCGAGGGGCTGGAACTCGTCGATGCCCAGCTCGACGCCGACGTCGACGGCGCCGGCCGCGTCGAGCAGGGCGTCGACGCCGGTGCCCGCGCCGCCGACCTGGCGCACCGCGCTGCCCCGCAGGTACAGCAGGGCCGCCCGCGGCGGCTCGCCCGTGTGGCGGTCGGCGCCGGCGGCGGCGGCGTCGATGGCGGCCTCGACCTGGCGGGCCAGCGCCTCGCCCCGGGCGGGGACGCCGAGCGCCTGCGCCACCAGGCGGATCTTGGCCGGCGGGCCGGTGAGGTCGTGGGGGTGGTCGACGATGACGACGGGGACGCCGGCGTTGCGGAGCTGCTCGATGACGCCGGGCGGCCCGGCGCCGGTGTTGCCGACGACGACGGTGGGCTCCAGCCCGAGCATGGGCTCGGCCAGCAGCGTGCGCTGGTAGCCGACCTCGGGCAGGGCGTCGGCCTCGGGCGGGTAGGTGGCCGACACGTCGGTCCCGACCACGCGGTCCCCCAGCCCGAGGGCGAACACGACCTCGGCGATGTCGCCGTTGGCCGGGATGATGCGGCTGGCGTCGGCGATCGGTGGTCTCGACGCCGTCGGCCCCGGTCACGGTGACGGGCAGCACGGGAGCGGCCTCCGGCGGCGCACCCTCGGGAGCCACGGTGGCCACGGTCACGGCGGCGGTGTCGTCGCCGCGGGGTGCGGCGTCGTCCGCATCGCCGCTGCCGCCGCCGCACGCCGCGGCGACCACGGCGGCTACGGCGAGCATGAGCACAGCTACCTTACGCATTACTGTTAGGTTAGCCTAATAGCCGATCGCCTGCCGAGGTCAGGAGCGCGGGGGCTCCAGGCGGAGGCGGCCCGCGGTGCGGGCCACCCGCCAGCCGCCCGCCACCTCGCACGCCACCACCTCGCCCCGGGCCACCGCCAGGACCCGGGCCACCGCGGCGGCGTCCGGGGGGTGGCGCTCGGGGCCGCCCGGTCCCCCGGCCCGCAGCCACGCCCGCACGGCCCGCCGGGCCAGCGCCGGCGGGGCGGCGGCCAGGGCGCCGGCGTCGGCCGGGTCCAGCGCGGCGGCCAGCTCGTCGAGGACCCGGGCGTCGTCGCGGGCCAGCTCCGCCTGGCGGGCCAGCACCGGGACCACGTCCCGCTCGGCGATGGCCGACAGCAGCGGCACCAGCTCGTGGCGCACCCGGTTGCGCCGGAAGGCCGGGTCGTCGTTCGTCGGGTCGGCCACCGGGTCCAGCCCGAGGGCGGCGCACAGCTCCCGGGTCTCGGACCGGCGCAGCCGGCGCAGCGGCCGGCGGGCCGGGTCCATGCCGGCCAGCCCGTCGAGCGCCGCCCCCCGCACCAGGTTGAGCAGCACCGTCTCGGCCTGGTCGTCCGCCGTGTGCCCGGTGAGCGCCCCCGCCGGCAGCGCCGCGTAGCGGGCGGCCCGGGCCCGGGCCTCCAGGTTGGGACCCGCCGTCACCACCACCCGCTCGGCCCGGAACCCCGCGCCCAGACGGTCGGCCGCGGCCCGCACCACCTCTGCCTCCGCCGCCGATCCGGGCCGGAGCCCGTGGTCGACGTGCACCGCCGTGGCCCGGCACCCCGCCTCGACGGCCAGGGCCAGCAGCGCCAGCGAGTCGGCGCCGCCCGACACCGCACACCACACCTCGGTGCCCGGCGGCGGGAAGTCGCAGCGGGCGACCAGCGCGGCCAGCGCGGCCGCCTCGGTCGACGGCGTGGCTACCCCACCAGCTCCTCGGACAGGCGCACCCGGTCGAGCCACTCCTGCGGCGCCCGGATCTCCGCCAGCGTGGGCAGCCACTCCGGGCCCCGCCAGGCGGCGTCGAGCGCGTCCTCGCCGCCGTGGCGCTCCACGTAGGCGATGAACGCCTCGCCCTGGGCGTACTGCTTCATCTTGGCGTCGATGCCCAGCGCCCGCTGGGCCAGCTTGGCCACGCTGCCGCCCTGCTTGCGCCGCTCCCGCAGCGCCCGGGCGAACCGGGGGGCCGACGGCACGTGGCCCTCGCCGGCCCGGTCCATCGTGACGTCGCCGTGCCCCTCGAGCAGGCTCATCATCCCGCCGATGCGGCCGAACAGGTCGCGCTGGTCGGGGCTGGCCAGCAGGGTGGCGATGCCGCCCTCGTCGAGCGGGTTGGTGCCCGCCCGCACGTCCTCCACGACCCGGGCCAGCGCGTCGAGGAAGCGCTTGGGGTCGGGGTCGACGGCGTCGAGGGTCTGGTTGACGAGCGACAGGAAGTGCGGCCGCAGCCACGGGACGCCGGTGAACTGGGCCCGGTGGGTGACCTCGTGGAGCGCCAGCCACAGCCGGAACTCGCGGGGCGGGAAGCCGAAGCGCTTCTCCAGCGCCAGGACGTTGGGGCCCACGTAGTAGACGAGGTCCTGGTCCTCGGGGTCCTCGTCCTCGATGATCAGCAGGTCGTACTGCCCGAGCACGCGGGTGCCCATCCATCCGAGCAGCACCCCGACCTCGAGCGCCGCGCCCCGCCGGGACGCGGCGGCCATGAGCGCCTTCGCCCCGCGGGCGTCCTCCATGTGCTCGGCCATCTTGTCGGTCAGCGGCCGCAGCAGCCGGCCGAAGCTGGCGAGGTTGGCCCGGACCCAGTCGGCCCGGTCGACGACGCGGGCCCGGGCGGCCCCGCTGGACGAGCGCAGGCCGGTGGCGCGCTCCACCAGGTCCTCGGCCTGGGCCGTGACCTCGTCGAAGTCGGTCGCCAGCCGGTCGTAGTGGTACGACTGGGCCAGCGGCTCGTGCCCGGCGACCCGGACCGCCACCCGCTCGGCGAGATCCCAGTCGACCGGGCTGCGCACCCCCCTACCGGCCCTTCGGATAGCGGGTCGACTCGACGTTGCGCAGGTAGCCGACGGCGAGAGCGCCGATGGTTGCGATCGCCCCCAGGATGAGGGCGACGCCGATCCAGTAGTGCCACACCACGGCAAGCATGGAGGCATCGTAGGCAACCGCCGGAAGAAGTCGCGAACCGGTCGCCGAACCGACATACGGCGTATGCCTGCGAACGAGCGTCCGCAGTGAGCGGACTGCTACGTTCCAGTGACAACGCGGGCATCCTGGGGGCAGCGACCTTGCGACAGCTGGGAGAACAACAGGTCGAGCGTCCCGCAGCAGCGCCACGGGTGGAACCGGCGACCGCGCCCGTGCGGGTCGCCGCCGCTCGCCCCGGCGCTGTCGCGGACCAAGCGCGGCATCGACCTCGCGGTCGTCGCCGTGTCGTCGCCGCTGTGGCTGCCGCTCGGCGCCGTCATCGCCCTGGTCGTGCTCGTCACGTCCCGGGGGTCGGTGCTGTTCGGCCAGGAGCGGGTCGGCCTCGGCGGGACGCGGTTCAAGATGTTCAAGTTCCGCACCATGCACCGCGAGGCCGAGCAGCTGCTCCAGCAGGACCCGGAGCTGTGGGACGACTACGTCACCAACGGGTTCAAGCTGCCGGCCGCGCTGGACCGGCGGGTGACGAAGGTGGGCCGGTTCCTGCGGCGGTCCAGCCTCGACGAGCTGCCGCAGATCCTCAACGTCCTCAACGGGACCATGACCCTCGTCGGGCCCCGCCCGGTGGTCCCGGCGGAGATCGACAACTACGCCGACCGCCGGGACATCTACCTGTCGGTGCGGCCCGGGATCACGGGCGCCTGGCAGGTCAACGGGCGCTCGAACATCGACTACCCGGAGCGGGTCGACATCGACGAGGAGTACGTGCGGACCTGGAGCCTGGGCAACGACCTGCGCATCCTGGCCCGGACCCCGCTCGCGGTGCTCACGGCCCGCGGCGCCTACTGACGGTCCCCGCCGGGCGCCGGCTCAGCCTTCGGGCGCCCGGGCCGCTTCCCGTTGCAGCGCGTCCCGCACCTTGGCCATCAGCGTGTCGGGCACCTGCTCGGAGCACTTGCGCCGGATGACCAGGCGCAGCTCGGCCTCGAAGTCGTAGGGCTCGGCACAGGGCTGGCACCCGTCGAGGTGGTGCTGGATGACGGCCCGGCGGTCGTCGGTCAGCTCACCGTCGAGGTAGCCGTACAGCGCGTGGAGCGAGTTCTCGCAATCAGACATGGGTGTCAGACATGGTGTCGTTCTGGGGAGGCGCAGTGAGGTTCCGCTCGACTGCGAATTCGTACAACTGCTTCTGGAGCGCCTTTCTTCCCCGGTGCAGCCGAGACATCACCGTACCGATCGGGATGTCCAATATGTCGGCGATCTCCTTGTAGGCGAAGCCCTCGACGTCCGCGAGCAGCACCGCCATGCGGAAGTTCTCGGGCAGCGACTCGATCGCCTGCTTGACCTCGGTGTCGGTGAACCGGTCGAGGAGCTCGTCCTCGGCGCTCCGCCCGGCCATCGCCGCCTCCAGGCCGCCGATGCGCCGGTAGAGGTAGAGGTCCTCGACCTCGTCGAGCTCGGTCTCGTCGGGCCGGCGCTTCTTGGCCCGGTAGCTGTTGATGTAGGTGTTGGTGAGGATGCGGTAGAGCCAGGCCTTGAGGTTGGTGCCCTGCTCGAACCCGCCGAAGCCGCGGTAGGCGCGCAGGTAGGTCTCCTGCACCAGGTCCTCGGCGTCGGCGGGGTTGCGGGTCATGCGCAGCGCCGCGGCGTAGAGCGACGGCATGAGGTCCATCGCCTGATCCGCGAACGTCGCCTGGTCGGCCATCGCCCCGGACCCTACCGTCACCCCCCGCGGCGACCAACCGGCTGTCGCGCTAGCGGGGATCGATGGCCGTGCCGGTGTAGCGCACGGCCGGGCTCCAGATGAGGAAGCGGTCGACGCCGAGGGCCCGGGCGGCCTCGATCTGGGCCCGCACCTCCCCCTCGCCGAACGACACCCCGCGGGCCGCGAAGTCCTGGAACCACGGCACCAGGACGGCACCCGTGCCCGCCGTGGCCTGCTGGTAGCGGCCGAGCACGCCGGTCACGAGGCCGTACGGGTCGCGGCGCGGGTCGGCGACGCCGTAGCTGCCGGCGCTCCAGTAGCCGGGGAAGATCTCCGGGGCCACGTAGTCGGCGTTGCGGGCGATGCGGGTCACGTCCTGGCCGACGGCCGCACCGCGGTCGACGGCCTCGCCCTCGACCGTCACGCCCTGGTACGCGCCCCGCCGCCGCAGCTCGTTGTGGGCCTCGGCCAGGAACCCGGTCACCGCGTCGGCCGGCGAGCCGCCGAGCCCGGGGACGGCGATGGCCTCCGGGTCGGCGGTGGGCAGCCGGGTGTCGGTCCACAGGATGTCGTCGACCCCCCGGCCCACGGCGTCGAGGGCGATGTCGAGGTTGTAGCGGCGCACCGCGGCGCTGGCCGGGTTCGTGTAGGGCCCGACGTTGTCGTAGATGTCGCCGTCCGGCGTCTGGATGACCTGGTCGCCCTGGCCGGCCGCCCACGCGGCCTCGGCCAGCAGCGGGTCGCGGAACGTGACGATCCGCCCGACGACCCGCACCCCCCGGTTGTGGAGCGTGGTGATGGCCCCGTCGAGGTCGTAGAAGCGGGTGACGGCCCCGATCTCCTGGGCGCGGGCGACGTTGGTGTCGAACCCCACGACGCCGCCGTCGTCCTTGAGGTCGAGCTGCACCGTGTCGATGCGGCCCTCGTCGATCAGGGCGAGGATCCCGTTGCGGAGCTGCTGGTTGCTCCACGCCGCCGCGGTCACGTGCACGCCCCGCAGCCCCGGGTAGGTGATGGGGAGGACGACCTCGACCGTGGTGGTGTTGCCGGCCCGGTCGACGGCCTCGAGCTTGACCGGCCCCGCCGGGGGCCGCTCGTAGCGGAGCGTGAAGCGGCCGCCGTCGCCCACCCGCACCCGCTCGTCGTCGGCGGTGAGCACGGTCCCCGCCTCCACGGTGCCCGACACCTCGACCGGCTCGTCGATGGCGACGGCCTCGACCGCGGTGGGGACGTCCAGCGCGGGGGCGGTGCCGTCGACGGTGAAGTCCCAGCGGAACCGGGCGTCGTCGAGGACGGCCCGGGGCACCTCCAGCTCGATGCGGTGGTCGCCCTCGGCCGGCGGGGCCGGCGGCCGCCACACCAGGGTGGCGTCGTCGATGACCGGCTCGGGCACCTCGGCGCCGTCGTAGCTGAGGGTGATGCCCTGGGCCACCTCGGGCGACGAGAACACGATCTTCAGCTCGACGGCCGCGGCGTCCACCGTGGTGATGACGGCGTCGTCCTCGATGCCGGTCACGTCCAGGTGGACGCGGGTGCCCCGGTACACGAGCACGCCCACCAGGGCGAGGGTGCCCACCGCCACCAGGGCCGCGAACACGGTCCCGGCCTCGATGAACCGCTTGCGCCGCCGGAACATGGTCGGGCCGTCGTCGCTGAGGGAGTCGATGGCGACGCTCGGGGGGTCGAACTCGATGCGCCCGCCGGCCGGGGCCCGGGTGTCGATCGTGAGCTCGGACCAGTCCTTGCGGTTGCGTCCCTCCCGCTTCTCGGCACGCCGGTTGCGACGGGAGCTGTGCCGCGGGCCGGTGGCGTCGGGATCGGTGCCCGCGGTGTCGCTCAGCGATGTCACTGGGGGCAGTCTCCCCATCCTCCCGCCGGGAGGCAATGACCGCCTGGTTACACGTAGCCCCGCAGGCGGGAGGCGTGGGCCACCTTGCGGATGCCGATGGCGAACGCCGCCTGCCGCAGCGTGCAGCCCAGCTCGTCCGCCGCGGCCGCGGTGGCGTGGTAGGCACCGCGCAGCCGGTCCCGCAGCTCCTCGTTGAACCGGGGCTCCTTCCAGGTGAACTGCTGGATGTTCTGGGTCCACTCGAAGTACGACCCGGTGACGCCGCCGGCGTTGGCCAGCACGTCGGGCACCACGGTGACGGCCCGGTCCCCGAGGACCTTGTCGCCGCCCGGCGTCACCGGGTAGTTCGCCGCCTCCAGGACCACCGACGCCTGCACGTCCCGGGCGTTGTCGGCGTCGACCACCTCGCCCAGCGCCGCGGGGACCAGCACGTCGCAGGGGCTGGTCAGCAGCTCCTCGTTGGTGAGGCGGTCGACGCCGGGCTGGTCGGTGTCGCCGACCGCGCCGCCGGCCCGGGCGATGCGGACCAGGCGCTCGACGTCGAGCCCGGCCTCGTGGCGCACGCCGCCGAAGCGGTCGGAGGCCGCCACCACCCGGGCGCCCCGGGCGACGGCCTCGACCGCCGCCCACGAGCCCACGTTGCCGAAGCCCTGGATCGCCAGGTCCAGGCCGGCGAGGTCGAGGCCGCGGTCCTCGCAGTACGCCTCCAGGACGTAGACGACGCCGCGCCCGGTCGCCGCCTCCCGGCCCGGGGCGCCCCCGAGGTCGAGGGGCTTGCCGGTGACGATGGCCGGGCTGTAGCCGTGGGTGGCCGAGTAGGCGTCCATCATCCACGCCATCGTCTGGGCGTTGGTGTTCATGTCCGGGGCGGGGATGTCCCGGTACGGGCCGACCACGTGCCCGATGCCGTTGGTGAACCGGCGGGTCATGCGCTGCAGCTCCGCGTGGCTCAGCTGCGTGGGGTCGACCTCGATGCCGCCCTTGGCCCCGCCGAACGGGCAGGCCCAGCAGCGCCGTCTTCCAGGTCATGAGCGACGCGAGGGCCCGCACCTCCTCCAGGTCGGTGGTCGGGTGGTAGCGGACCCCGCCCTTGTACGGGCCCCGGGCGCCGTTGTGCTGGACCCGGTAGCCCCGCACGACCACCAGGTCGCCGTCGTCGCGGCGGACCGGGATCTGGACCGAGATCTCCCGGTAGGTCGACGTGAGCACCGACCACATCTGCTCGTCGAGGTCGATCAGCCGCGCCGCCTCCTCGAAGTAGCGGTTCACGGCCTGGAAGGCGGTGAGTCCCTCTTTCGCCATCGCACCCCCTCCGTGCCGGCGGTCCCGACCATTGTGACCTACCCGGAAATCGCCGGGGCAGCCCGGGGGCGGACCGGTAGTGTCCCGGGGATGAAGCTCCTGGCCTGGCGAACGAGGGTCACCAAGATCAACGGCTGATCCCGCCGCTTCCACGCATGCGTCGAAGGAAGCGGCGGGAGACACGGCGCGGCACGCACCCCTGCCCCGAGCGCAGGCGGTGGCGCCGCGGTGCTCCTGCCTCGATCGAAGGAGGAGCGTCGCGATGCCGATGCCGCATCGGACCTTTCAGCAGGTCATCAAGCGCCGGCTCGCCGGCAAGGAGGGCACGGCCCGGGCCCGCGAGCTGCGGGCGATCCTGGGCGAGCTGCCCGACTACCGCAACGGCCCCTACGCCGACCTGCGCAAGTGGGTCGAGGGCCTGGTCGTCGAGACCCGCCGGCAGAGCGGGGCGACACATCGCGACTCGATCGCGGTGCGCCGCCAGGGCGCGGCCCAGATCGCCCTCGTGGGGGCGCCCAACGCCGGCAAGTCCAGCCTGCTGCAGGCCCTGTCGGACATCCAGATCCGCACCGGTGACTACGCCTTCACCACGACCCGGCCGGTCCCGGCGGTGACCCGGGTCGGCGGGGTGCTGGTGCAGCTGGTCGAGATCCCCGGGCTGATCGACGGGGCCGCCGAGGGCCGGGGCGGGGGCCGGGCGCTGCTGAGCGTGCTGCGCACCGCCGACGCCATGGTCCTGTGCCACGCCCTCGGGTCCCCGCCGGCGGGGCTGGCGGCCCTGCGGGCGGAGCTGGACACCGCCGGGATCGACCTGCCCGCGCTCGTGGCCGCCACCAAGAGCGACGACGCCGGCCCCGGCGACGCCGCGGCGCTGCGCCGGTCGGTCGGCGGCCTGCCGGTGGTGGAGGTGTCGGTGCTCGACGACGCGTCGCTCGACGCGCTGCGGGCGGCCGTGTGGTCGCTGACCGGCCTGGTCCGGGTGTACCTGCGGCGCGACGGGGTGACCGACCCCCACCCGGTGGCGCTGGCGCCGCCGGTGACGGTGGCCGACGTGGCCGACACCATCCACCACGACCTGGGCGCCCGCTGCCGGGGCGCGCGGCTGTGGGGCGGGTCGGCCCGGTTCGGCGGGCAGCGGGTGGGCCCGGGTCACCGCCTGGGCGACGGCGACACGGTGGAGGTCATCGGCTAGCGCGGACCACCGTGCGGTGCAGGATGCCGAGCGTGGCCCGCAGCGCGGACTCCGGGATCACGGGGAAGATGCCGGACGACCGCCACCGGTCGTCGATGCCCGACCAGTCGTAGTAGGAGGTGACGAGCGTGCCACCGTCCTCGGCCGGTTCCAGCGTGTACCCGTACACGTGGCCGATCGGCGGGAAGTTCTCGCCGCTGATGGACCACTCGATCAGGCGGTCCTGCTCGAACTTCGTGATGGTGACGATGACGTCGTACAGCCCGAGCGGGTAGTCGTTGAGCGCCTCGCGGTCCATGTGGACCACGAAGGTGTCCCCCACCGCGGTCGCCGGTTCGCCGCTGGCGTCCATCAACATGCCGGAGCTGTCGATGGCGACGTGACCCTGCGGGTCGCGCACGATGTCGAAGATGGTGGTGGCGTCGGCCGGGACGGTCCGCTCGACCGCCAGCCGCTCGTCGGGTTCGCCCGCGTCGGTCATGACCAGATCATGGCCCGTACGCGCCCGGCCCGCCCTGCTGCCGCGCCACCGCCGGGCGGATGGCGATCAGGTACACGAGCGCCAGGACGACCCCGACGAGGCACACCAGCAGCCCGACCGCGAGCAGCACGATCCACAGCACCTTGCTCTGACCGGACTGCTGCCAGGCCCCGTCGGGCCGGGACGCCGCGTCCACGAGCGCCCAGATGATGAGCGCGTACGGCAGGACGCCGACCAGCAGGATCACCAGGAACTCGGCTCCACCGATGTTCATGTCCGCCTCCCCATTCTCGGGATCGGCGAACGCTACACGCGCCCTGCCCTGTCCGGAGCGCGCTCATGACAGCAGGTGGTCCATGATCCGGCCCAGCAGCGCGGCCCGATCCTCCGGCGTCGCCAGCGACTCGAGGCCGAAGCCGAGCAGCACCGTGTCCTCGGTCGTGACCGACGATGCCACCGGCAACAGCTCGGTCGTGATGGCGAAGTCGCCCTGGTTGGCGGGTGGGCCGCCCGGCGGCGGGCCCTCGACGGTCCACAGCGGGGTGTCGCCCTCCTCGAAGCCGTCGGCGTCGAGCGTGCCCGCCCCGGTGGTGACCCGCGTGTCGTCGACGAAGAGGCCGACTCCGGAGCGCGCGCCCACGTTGCCGTCCGTCACGTAGCTCACCTTCACGTCGACGGCACGGCCGGCGTAGGCCGACAGGTCGAACGCCGTGTCCACCCAGGTGTTCGACTCGCCGGTGAAGGCGTTCCACGCACCGGTCGTCCCCGTGGGGGTGCACTGGCCACCGACCCGGGTCAGGTAGTGGGACAGGAACGGGTGCAGCTCCAGGTACCCGTCGGCCCCGCACTGCGTGGGCGGCGCCGGCGAGGAGCGCCCGCCGAGGTCGCGCAGGGTCGTCCACTCGTCGGTGCCGGACGGGGCCGCCTCGACGATCACGTGGTGGAGCGAGGCCAGCGCGCTGAACGACAGCTTCATCCGCAGCGCCGGGGCGTCGGCCGCCGCCACGCCGGTGAGGTCGACCGTGCGCCCGAGGCGCTGGTAGGACGCGTCGGCGTGCAGGGCGGCGGCGTACCGGTCGCCCTCGACCGGGCCGAACGGGTTGGGCGTGGTGGCGCCGGTGTAGCGGCTCGACGCCTCGCCGGCGAACAGCGGGAACCGGTCGGCGGGCAGGAGGTCGCTGGTGAGCGTGAACGCGCCGGCCTCGTTGAGCGGGTTGCCGGCCACGGCCTCGCCGCCGAAGGTCCCGGACACGCCGGCCAGCGGCCCGGTGCCCTCGAACCCCGCCGGGCGGGAGGACGTGGCCCGCTCCATGGCGCCCAGGTAGTACTGGGCGAAGTCGTCGGGGAGGATCCCGCAGTCGGCGATGAAGTCGCCGGTGACCGCGCACGGGCGGTCGATGGCGCCGTCGAGCCCGTAGTAGATGCCGCCGAGCGACCGGCCGATGACGCCCTGGTACTGCGACGTCTCGCCGGCCTGGAGCAGCTTGCCGCCCTCGTTGAGGTAGTCCCGCAGCGCGAGCGTCAGGAAGTGCTGGCGCTCGGCGACCGCGGCGTCGGGCAGCGGCCCGAACAGGAAGGTGCTCGTGAACTGGTCCTCGGGGGCCTGGGGCAGCCGGTCGTCGCCGCTCTCCCACACGACGGCGCCGAAGTGGGCGAGCACGCCGAGCGGGTGGGGCACACCCTGGGCGTCCACGTCCCAGGTGAGGTGGCTGACGCCGTTGGCGTCGAGCGCGGCCTGGTAGTCGTCGGCGTGGCGGGGCGCGGTGGTCCCGGGCGGGTAGGTCGGGTTGACGCCGGTGTAGTCCTCGTTGGCGACGATCAGGGCGTCGGCCCCGGCGTCGGCGGCCACGGCGTAGGTGAAGTGGTCGCTCTCGACCGTGCGGGCGCCGGTCCCCGACGTGAACCAGACCTCGACCGAGTCGCCGGTCCGGGTCCCGGTGACCTCGCCCCGGAACTCGGCGTAGTAGACGTCGGACTCGCCGCCGTAGCGCTCGCCGCCCTCCCACTCGTCGACGCGGGCGCGCTGGGTCGGGCCGCCGTTGACGCGGTAGTTGAGGCGCCGCTGGCGCTGGTCGCGCCGGGCGGTCACGGCCACGGTCTGGGGGTCGCCGTAGGACACGTCGAAGCTGTCGACCACGAACTCGGGCGTCGTCCGGCCGACCGGCGACACGGGGTTGTCGGGGTCGGGCGCCGAGCGGGCCGCGGCGAGGGCGAAGGGGACGTTCTTGGCGAACTCGGCCGCGACGAGCGCCTCGTCGTCGGGGAAGTCGAAGATGCTGCTGCAGCCGGCCGGCTCGAAGGCGTCGTCGGGGTCGGCGGCGCTGGCGGTCTGGCACGTCGACATCTCCGGTATGAACGCCAGCGACCCGTGCGCGTTGTGGGCGTGCTCGGCGCTCATGCCGTTGGCGAGGGACAGGTCCGCAAACAGGTCGGGGTCGTAGCCGGGCACCGCCGAGTGGGCGTCGTCGCCCGCGATCGCCTCGTAGACGACGTCGTCGGGGGTGGGCGTCGAGTCTTGCCAGGCCGTGCCGTAGAACAGCCCCTCGGACGCGGCGTGGTAGTTGAGCACGAACTCGAAGCCGACCCGGTCGACGAGGCCGTCGAAGGCGCGGGTCTCGGGCTCCGAGGCGGGGGACGGGCCGCGGTAGGTCTCGCTGCCGGGAAGGGACGACGAGCCCTCCTCGTCGTAGCCCCACTTCGTGGGGAAGTTGCGGTTGGGGTCGACGCCGTCGCCGAAGGTGATGCGGCCGTCGCCGTTGTTGTCGCGCAGGTTCTTGCGCCAGTCCCGGTGGCCGGGGGTGAAGGTGAAGTCGTAGCCGTCCGGGTTCGCCACGGGGACGAACCACAGCTCGGTCGAGTCGACCAGGTCGGTGAGCGCGGCGTCGCTGCCGTAGCCGTCGACCACGTGGTGGGCGAGCCGGCGGATCATCTCGGGGGTGATCCACTCGCGGGCGTGCTGGGCGCCGGCGTAGAGCGTCGCGGGGCGCCGGCCGTCGCGGGTGGTGCGGGCCCGCCGGGTGACCTTGAGGGCCACGATGTCCCGGCCCTGGTGGGTGCGGCCGATGGTGACGAGCTTGGCGATGCCGGGGTTGTCGGCGGCCAGCTGCTCGAACTCGGCCTGGAGGCCGCCGGTCCCGCCGTAGGGGCGGAACACGGTGTAGCCGTCGGCGGCGTCGGCCGCGGCGGCCTGGGAGGACGTCATCCCCTCGACCAGCTTGAGGTCGGCGGTGACGCCCTGGTTCGCCAGGTCCTGCGCCTGCGCGGCGGTCAGGGCGACCTCGACGGTGCTCGCCCCGTCGGGGCCGGGGACGGGGGCGAGGTGGCCGGTGTCGACGCCCGCCGCCTGCAGCATGACGGAGGGACCGCTCGTCGAGCCGGACGGTGTACACGTCGAGGGGACCGGGGTCGGCCACCGGGCGCGCGGCGCCGGTTCGGGCTGGGATTGCGGGACGGCGGGGGGCGGCGCTCCCTCGGAGGTCATCCCCATCCCCCCGGCCAGCAGGCCCAGGGTCGCGGCGACGACCCCCACAAACCTGACTCTGCGCATGCGCACCCCGTCCTCGATCGTCGGCGACGTTCCGACGCCTTCTTCGGAGCCGCGTGGCGCGCGCGGATCACTTTTCTCGTTGCGCGAGACTGGGCGACGTGCCGGGTCCGCCCCTGTGGGTCGTCGAGCGGCCGGGGTCACGGGTCCACCTGTTCGGCGAGACCGTCGGGCTCCGCGCCGGCGACGAGTGGCTGACGGACGAGCTCCGGGCGGCGGTGGCGTCCAGCCGGGTGCTGTGGCGGGAGGCGGACCGCGACGAGCTGTCGGCGAGCCCGCTGCTGGCGACGTACGCCCTGGCGGGCGAGCCGCTGTCGGCGCGGCTGCCGGCCGGGGACCACGCCCGGTTGGCCGCAGCCGCCTGGGGCGTCGGCGTCGACCCGGCGACGCTGGAGGGCCTGAACCCGTGGGTCGCGGGCCAGGTGCTGGAGTCCGCCTTCCGGGCCGGCGCCGGCGTCGACGGCGCCCACGGGGTCGACGTGGCGATCGCGGGGCTGGCGAGATCGAGCGGCATCCCGATCCACTCGGAGCTCGGCGACGCGAGGGCCGTGTTCGAGTGGTTCGCCGGCCTGGGCCCGGAGGTGGAGCTGGACTACCTCCGGTCGACCCTCGACCGCGTCGCCGAGGGACCGGCCGAGCTGGACCGCCAGGTCGCGGCGTGGCTGACCGGCGACCTGTCGGTGACCGAGGCCCAGAACCGTGCGCTGCAGCAGGGGTACCCCCGCCTCCACCAGCGGCTGCTGGTGGAACGGAACCAGGCGTGGGTCCCCCGCATCGAGTCGCTGCTGGCGGACGACGGCACGGCGTTCGTCCTGGTCGGAGGCGCCCACCTGGCGGGCGAGAGCAACATCGTCGACCTCCTCGCCCGCGCCGGGCTCCCCGCCCGGCGGACGGACCCGCGCCCGTAGCCCGACGGACGCCGCACGAAAATCCCGGCGCCTGTTCCTCCGGTGCCGCGTACGCTCGCCGGCCGTGTCCGGGCCGAACGAGTTCGCCGACGACCCGCGCCTGTGGCGCCTGCGGCGCACCCTCGCACGTGTCGGACCGGCAGTGGAGGCCCTCGTCGCCGACCACGCCACGTCCTACTGGCAGCGGCCCGCCCGCCGCCACGACAGCCCGCCCGGCCCCGGCCGGCCTCACCCGTGCACCCGGTGGTCGATCGACAGGCAGACGGTGCTGGAGCTCCGCGTCCCCGACCGGGGCCCGGCCACCCTCGTCGTGCTCGACTTCGGCCTGTACGAGCCGCTCCGCAAGGCGCTCCGCACCCGCCACGTCGTGGTCCGCCACGCGACGGCCCGCGAGCTCTCACCACCCGACCCATGAGCAGGGGCTCGTGCGAGCCCGGCGGGTCATCGCATCGGCGCGAGGAAGTCGAGCACCCGGTGGGTGAGGAGGGCGGCCGCCTCCTCGTCGTAGGACGGGAGCGACGAGTCGGCGAAGAGGTGCTCCTTGCCGGGGTACAGGTACAGCTCGGCGTCGGCGGTGGAGGCGACCAGGTCCCGGGCGGCGTCGAGGTCGCCCTCGTCGGCGAAGAAGGGGTCGGCGTCCATGCCGTGCACCTGGACGGGAACGCCGGCGGGCCACGCTTCACCGAACTCCGAGACCGGCAGGCACGAGTGGAACAGGAGCGCCCCCCGGGCGCCGGCCCGGGTCTGGGCGAGCTGCTGGGCAGACATGACCCCGAACGAGAAGCCGGCGTAGACGAGGTCCGGACCCAGGGCCTCGGCGGCGGCGACGCCGCGCTCGTTGAGCGCCGCGAACCCCACCTCGCGAGCGTGGGCCATGCCCTCCTCGAGCGTCGCGAAGGTGCGGCCGTCGAACAGGTCGGGGACGTGCACGGTGTGACCGGCTTGGCGCAGCGTGTCGGCGAACGCCTGCACCCCCTCGGTGAGCCCCTGGACGTGGTGGTACAGCACGAGCTCGGCCATGGCGTCCCCCTGTAGGATTGATCCACAAATGTCGAACAATCGACGAAGATAGTCTGATCCGCAGTGGCCAGCAAGCCCCCCGACTACGACCTGCTCGACAGGCTCGAGCTCACGTCCCCGGCGCAGGTGCGGGCGATCAGCCACCCGCTGCGGACGACCGTCCTCGGGCTGCTGCACGAGCGGGCGGCGACGGTGACGGAGCTGGCCGGCGCGGTCGGGCGGCCCAAGAGCACGGTCGCCCACCACGTCAAGGTGCTGGCGGACGCCGGTCTGCTCCACGTCGTGCGGACCCGCCGTGTCCGGGCGATCGACGAGCGCTACTACGGCCGCACGGCGCGGATGTTCTACGTCGGCGTCGGCCGGCGCCCCGGCGACGAGCCGCTCCCACTGGACTTCAACGACTTCGAGGTCGCGGCGAAGGAGTCCGCCGCCGCGTACGAGGCGCACCGGTTGTGGGCCTTCATCCGGCATGCCCGGATCTCGCCGGACCAGGTGTCGGAGTTCTGGAAGCGCATCGCCGACCTGGTCCGCGAATTCGACGAGCTCCCGCGCTCGGGCACCACCGTGTACGGCTTCGTCGCCGGCATCTATCCCACGGACCACCCGACCCTGCCGACCGACGACGGCGAAGGCTGACAACCTCCGCCGCCCGGCGTTCCTCGGGCCGGACCTCCAGCGGGATGGCATGATTCTGCGCCATGGGGGTGGTGACTGGGGGTGACGGGATATCCGGCGCGACGCCGAGCCGCCATGCCCGGGACCGGCGGACCTGGTGGTGCGCCTTCGTCCTCCTGGCCGTCGCCGGCGGTTCGTGGGCCCTGTCGCTGCCGGTGCTGACCGGGCCCGACGAGGCCGCTCACGGCATCCGGGCCGCGGCCGTGGCCCGGCGGGAGTTCGTCGGCAGCGCCGGGAGGCCGTTCCTCTGGGCCGAGAACATCCTCGTGACCGTCCAGGTGCCCGAGGCCTACGCGAACGCCAGCGTCGTCGGCTCCTGCTTCCTCGGTCGGGTGAGCGGTCCGACGTTGCCCGAGCTGCTCGACCAGCCCGAACTGCCCCGCATCCCTCCCCCGCCCACCTGCCCCGAGTTCGAGGGCGGCGGGCGCACGGTTCCCGCGCTCACCTACGAGCAACGCGGCCAGCCCCTCTACTACGGGGTGGCGGGGCTGCCCAGCCTCCGCTGGACCGGCGAGGGCGGCGTCATCCTCGGGCGCCTGCTCGGCGCCGTCGTGTGCGCGGCCGCCCTCGCTTCGGGACTGGTGTCCGCGCTGCGGCTGGCCCGGCCCCGCCTGGCCGTCGTCGCCGTCGCCGTCGCCACCACGCCGGCCGTGCTGTACCTCGCGGGCGTCGTGAACTCGGCCGGCGTCGAGAACGCCTTCGCGCTGTCCGCGTGGGTGTCGGGCCTGGCGCTGGTCCGGGGCGCCGCGCCGGACATCGACCGCCGCCTCGTCGTCCGGACGGCGGCCGCCCTGGCGCTCCTGGCGATGACCCGGGGGTTCTCGCCCCTGTACGTGCTGGTGATCGGCGCAGTGCTCATCGCCGTCGCCCGGCCCGGGCGGGTGCGCGCGCTGCTGGCCCGGACCGACGTGCGCGTCGGCATCGCCGCGGTCGGCGTCGGGGGCCTCGCGTCGGCCCTCTGGCTGTGGCACATCGACGGTCGGCTGCCGCTCCCCGACCGCGCCGGCACGGGCTGGGCCACCGCCAGCGGCGAGCTGTGGTGGTTCACCCGCCACGCCGTGGCGGTGTTCGGTTCCAACGACGTCGTGCCCCCCGTGGCGCTCCACATCGCCTGGGTGGCCGTGGCGCTGGGCGTCGTGGCCGTGGGGCTCCGCCGCGCCCGTCGGCGGCATGTCGCCACCCTGGTGGGCCTGCTGGTCTTCATCGAGCTGCTGCAGGTGAGCGCGGAGGGTCTGAGCTTCCCTCCGACGGGCTTCTGGTGGCAGGGCCGCTACGTGCTGCCGCTGCTCCTCGGGGTGCCGCTGGCCGCCGCCGCGGTCTTCGGAGCCGACGATGGTTCCACCGCCGACCCACGGCGGGAGGAGGACGCCAGGCTGCGCCGGCTGGGGCCCCCGACGCTGGTGCTGCTCGTCGCCCTCCAGGCGTGGGCGTTCCTGTACGCGGCCCGCCACTACGCCGTGGGCTTCGACGGGCCGGCCTCGCCGCTCGAGTACCTGACCGACCCCGACTGGTCGTCCCCCTACGGCCCGGCGTGGCTGCTCGCGCTCACCTTCACCGGCGCACTGGCGGCCCTGGCCGCGCTGGCGTGGCGGGCGGCGAACGACGCTGCCGCGGCCGACCCGGTCGCCGCGCAGATTCCCGACGCGGACGCCGACGCCGCCGGCGCCGGCGGCGGGAGGAGTGGACCTGACCACCACGACCGCGCCCAGGTGCCCCGGCCGGAGCAGGCGGTGCGCGCGTGAGCATGGACCTGCGGGCGGCCGCCCGGACCTCGGGCACCTACACCGGCAGCGGGCTCGGCACCAGGGCCTACGTGCTCGCCCGCCTGCTGGTCGCGCCGCTCGGCGCCGTGGGGGACGAGCTGCGCACCCTGGACGGCCGCGTGCTGTCGCTGGGCAGCGGCCACGGGGTGGTCGAGCGCTACGTGGCCGAGATCAACCCCCGCGTCCAGATCGAGGGCGTCGACCTCGACCCCCGCCGGGTCGACCTGATCCGCTCCACGAGCGCCCGCAGCCCCCGGGTCACGTTCACGCTCGGCGACGCCACCCTGCTGGACGCGCCGCCGACGTACGACGTGATCCTGGTGTGCGACGCGCTGCACCACTTCCCGGTCGACACCCACAAGGCCCTGGCGGACGGCATCGCGGGCGCGCTGGTCCCCGGCGGGGTGTGCATCATCAAGGAGCTCGACGAGCGGCCGCGCTGGAAGTACACGTGGAACCGCCTCCACGACCGACTGGTGGCCGGCCCGGAGCCCATCGTCTGCCGCTCGCCGGACGACACCGCGGCCCTGCTCCGCGGCGCCGGGCTGCGGCCGGAGCGAGCCGACCGCACGGACCGCCCGTGGACCCCGTACGCGCACTACATCGTGCGCGCCCGTAAGCCCGACTGACCCGCCGACGCCCACGACACCCCCGACTGACACCCCCGGCCCCGCGCCTTCAGGCGGTGCGGACCGAGCGTCGGGCAAGCTGGAGCCGTGGTCGACGAGGCCGTGGCGACATGCTCGTTCTGCGGTGGTCCCGCCGCCGGCAGCGGGCCGGCGAACCTGGTCGTGCACTCGCGCGGCGGGTACTCAGCTCACGTTCCTCACGAACCGGCGGATCTCCGTCGCACACGCCTCGGGGTCCTCCACCACACAGGCATGGCCGAGCTTCGGGAGCACAGCGAGCTGTGATGTCGAGATCGCCGCATGGAGCATCTCGGCGTTCGCGAGCGGCGACCGAGCGTCGGCCTCGCCGTGCAGGACGAGCGTCGGTACGTCGACCGTGGGCAGCACGGGGCGGAGGTCGGTCTCCGCCGCGGTGTGGCCCGCCGCTCGAACGGTTGCCGGGCGTATGTTCTCCCGCATCATCGTGGCGAGCACCGGGCGCGGTCGGCGGGTATGAGCTCCGTGAACAGGCCCGGGTAGGACTTCGGGTCGAACGCATCACCCAGCTGGGCCATGCCGAGGAACATCTCGAGCCGTCGTGCCACCTCCTCTGGTGGCAGCGACCCTGCCCAGCCCGCGTAGCCACCGATGAGCACGAGACTGGCTGCTACCGCTGGGTGGCGCTGGAACAGTGACAGGGCGACCATCGTCCCGAACGAGTGCCCCACGACGTGCGGCCGCTCGAGGCCGAGCGCGGCGATGAAGGCGGCGAGTGCATCGGCGAACTGCGCGGCCCGCCAGGTGTCGTCGATGTCCGACGACTGCCCGAAGCCCGGCGCGTCCCAGGCGATCACGGTGTGGTCGCGTGAGAGGTCGGGGAGCATCCACTGCCACGTGCGGCTGTCGCCCGGTGCGCCGTGGAGCATCACGAGCGACGGACCGGAGCCCGCGCGGGTGTAGGCGATCTGGATCCCGCCGAGGTCGACGTGCTCCATGCGTGAATACTGCCGCACACATGCGCTGAGTTCACTCTCACGCGAGCGGCAGGAGCGTGATCTCGAGCCGCTCGAGCAGCCGGGGGTCGGCGACCACTCGGATCTCGGTGATCCGACGCCCGGTCACCTGTGTCTGCAGCACCACCTCGAGCCGCCCTCGGGGCGCGACGACGATCCCGGGCGCACCATCGACGAGGGCGACCTCGGCCACGGCGACGGCGCGGGCGTCGCGTGGCCGCTTGCCGCGCCCGGCGGCGGATCGGGGCGCGGTACGCGGGCTCACGCGGTCAGGGTGACTGCACCAGACGCATGACGCTCTCCGTCGTCGACGTGGTGGGCAGCAGGGGCTCCAACTTGACGACCGCGCGGATCTCGTCGTCGGCGACGCCGGCGGCTCCGCCGTCCTCGTTCAGCGTGTCCCAGCCGTAGGGCCACGCATGCGAACGACTGACGCTGGTCCGGCCCTGGGCCCGCTGCGGCGAGCTGAAGAACCTCGTTGCCCCGAGTTGGTTGTCCCCGGGGGCGCCGTCGTCCTGGTCCTGGCCGGTGTCGTCGCCGATCAGGTACCAGCTCTCGTGGTAGCCGATGTCGGTGAGCCGGTCGAAGTCGTCGTAGTTGACGTCGTACTTCAGCACGAAGTCCGCGTTGTCCGCCGTGTGGGTGATGGTGAATTCTGTGATGTTCACTGTTGCCATGATGCGTCTCCTCCTCGAGGATCTGTGCCCTCGCACGGTGCGAGCGGCGTCGACCACGGTGGCGGATCAGCGCTAACGAACCGTGAACTGACGTTCGACCCTGGTCCACGAAGGCGACGGCAGTGAGCGGATCGGTACTCACACCACCGGGCCGCCACGCCGTACCCAGGCGGTGTCCACCCGTCATCAGAAGACGAACCGGCACCCATCGTGTGGAGCCCGGCACAACCTGGTCGTCGTCGAGGTCGTTGCCGAGCACGATCTCGGCCAGCTCACCGTCAATCGGCCCCCGTACGGGGTATGGCCCGCCTGGCGGGAACCACAACACGTTCGTCGGCTCGCCTCATCCGGCTGCGATCACCATGTCGCGGCCAGAGAGCGCGCCGTTGATCAGGGTGGCGGTGCCGGTCTCGGTGTCGACGGCGACAACCGTTGGAGCGGGCCGGCCCATGTCGATGACGATGGCGGTGCGGTCGTCTCTCGCCCAGAAGGCCTCGATGCCACCGCCCTCGAAGACCGGGCGGGCGGTGCCGGCCACGAGGTCCACGACCACCAGGCGGGTGGGGACCGTGGAGCCGGCATTTTCGCTGACATTGAGCAGCAGCTTGGTGCCGTCGGCCGAGAGCGTGCGCATGGCGGCGAACCCGGTCTGGCTGCCCTGCCAGGTCCACAGGGCGTCGTCGTCCGTGGGGACCGGGATCTCGGTCGTGTCGCCGCCCGGGCCCACGATCAGGACGGTCTGGCCGAGGCCCTGTCTCGCCTGGGTGTCGACGAGCCACACCGAGCGGGTCGGGTCGGCGCCCACGAACCAGGCGCGGCTGGAGGGGGCGAGCGAGCCAGGGGGTGGCTCGAGCGGCGTGGTCTCGCCCGACGGCGACACCATGAGCACCCGGTCGTATTTGCCGCCGTCCGAGATCAGCGCGGCGTCGCCGGTCACGCCGACGAGGCGACCTCTGCTCGGTGGATGCACGGACTGCCGCACGTCCCCGGTCTCCAGGTCGACGAGATCGAGGTCGCCGGTGTCGGTGGTGATCCAGAGGGCGTCGCCACTCCCGGTCGGCAGGAACTCGCGCCACCCGGCGGTGCCGGGTAGCTCCCTTCCCGGCTCGCTCAGGGACTGGCCGGGGGCGAAGACCACGAGGGCCTCGGGCATCACGCCCGCGATCAGCTCACCGTCGTTGGTCACCGCGGCGGCCACTATGGCGGACGACGTCGAGGACTGCCCGGAGGCCTCGGCGTTGGCGTCGGCCTCGACATGCTCCGGGGTCTTGAAGTCGACTGTGTGCTCACCGTCGAGGTAGGTGGCCCGCACCCCGGCATCGAGGTCACTGACGACGATCGAGCCGTCCCAATGGTCCTTCGCGAACAGCTCCACGGGGATGCCGCTGACGGGCAGCGGCGTGGTGGCCGGCGGACCGGCCTGACCGACACCCTCGCTGCCGACCCGGGTGTCGGCCTCGTCGCCGCCTCCCGCCGTCACCACGGCGGGCACCAGCAGCGCCATCGCCACCGCCACCGCACCGAGCGCGACCAGCCCGCGACGGCGCTGCCGGCGACGACGGTGCGTGACCCGCTGCCGGACCTCGTCGGCGCCTGGCATGGCGGGCAGGCCCACCGTGTGGCGCAGCTCGTGGAGCCGGTCCTCGATGGTGGTCATGGCGACGAAGCCTCCTTGCGGTCGGTGAGCTGGTCGGCCAGTCGCCGCCGCGCCGCGGTCAGGGCGTTCGATGCCGCGCCCTCGCTGATGCCGAGGACGGTCGCCACCTCCCGCTCCGTGAGGTCGCCGACGTAGCGCAGCACGATCGCCTCGCGCTGGCGTGGGGGGAGTGCCGCCACCGCGGCCCACAGCTCCGGATCGATGTCCGCCGGCGGGACGCTCTCGACGGGCACCCGGCGCAGCAGCAGCCGTTCATGCGCCCGGCGGCGCATGCGGCGGCGCAGGTCGTTGAGGGCCACGCGGTAGACCCAGCCCATCGGCGAGTCCATGGCTGCGACCCGGGGCCACCGCTCGTAGGCGCGGCTGAACGCCTCGGCCACAGCATCGCACGCTGCCTCCGCGTCGCCGCCGATGACCAGCAGCGCCCGCGCCATCGGCTCCCGCTCGGCGTCGTAGAACCCCGCGAAGTCCCGGCCATCGCTCGCCATCGCCCCCCCAAGTCACGGCACCCCCTGGACCCCTTGATCCGGCGGATCGCCGTCCGGTGCATCATGTCGCGACACGCGACGAGGTCGCTGTCGAGCAACCGAGCGGTGAGGTGGTATTGCTAGGAGCGTGCGCCCCGACCTCAACGAGACGATCGTTCGGCTGTGCCTCCTGGACGATCCGGCACGATGGGCGGCCTACCTCGCCGTGCGGACCGCGGACCGCCCACTCACCGCGCCGAGGTCGCCGATGAAGCCGGAGTCTCGGTGAGGCTGGCCGCGTTCCACTTGGAGAAGCTTCTCTCTGAGGGCTTTCTCGAGGCGACCTACGAACGCGACGAAAGCTCGGTCGGTGGTGTTGGTCATCCGGCGAAGCGGTACCGCCCGACCGGTCTCGAGCTCGAGGTGTCGATCCCGCCGCGACGGTACGACCTCGCCGCCGAGATCCTGGCCGAGGCGTTGGAAGCAGACTCCCCTGACACGCCGCTGGAGTCGCTCGCCGACGTCGCCGCCGAGTACGGCCGTCAGGTTGGAAGGCGGGCGCGGGCACGCAATGGCGGCAGTCGGCTGCTGACCGCACTTCGCGTCATCGGCTATGAGCCGGCCCTCTCGGGCGACGATGTGGTCCTTCGCAACTGCCCTTTCCGTCACGTCGCCCAAGCACGACCTGAGATCATCTGCCGCCAGATGAACCTGGCATTCGTCGCCGGTGTTCTGGCCGGCACGAAGTCACGGTCCCTCCACGCGGTTCCGTCCCGTCGCCGTCGACGGGGCGGTGCTGTGTCCTCGTCACTCCCTAGCGTCGAGCGCCGACACGGCTAGAGCGCCACGTCGATTCCGTGCCTCTCGGCGGCCGCGTCTGGACAGACCGCCGGGCGAGCCTTGCCTCGGGATAACACCAACGAATACTGTCGTTATTGGCAGGTCCGGGAGTTCGGGGTGCCCGCATCGACACGCGCCGAACACCAGATCACGTCGACGGTGCGGCCGCGGCTGCCCAACAGTCGCCGTTGTCGTCCGGGGGACCTCTACGCAACGCGGAAGGTGAGGACGAGATGGACAGACGAGTGGATCGACGGACGGTGGCCAAGGGCGTGGGTGCCGTCGCGGGTGCGGCGGCGCTGGGAATGTTTCCGGCGAGCGCCGAGGCAAGTGAAGCGTCGCAGACGACTCCTACGGAACCGAGTCTGTACGACCGGTTGGGCGGCTACTTCGGGATCGCCGCGGTCGTCAACCGCTTCAGCGACAAGATCCTCAGAAACCCGGTACTCAAGAAGAACCCCGCGCTCAAGGAGTGGAACAGGACGCAGGCCGAAGCGCGGCTGCCGGGTCTCAAGTTCGGTCGCACGCTGTGGATCGCGGCAGCGGCCGGCGGACCCTTCGTATACACCGGCTTGCCGCTGAGCGAGGCTCACACGGAGTTCAATCTCACGGCCGAGGAGTTCGCCGAAGTTGGGAAGGAGATCGTCCGCGCCCTCGACTTCTACGAGGTGCCGGAACGAGAGCAGCAGGAACTGGTGGCCGCCTACAGAGCCAGCATGTCCGACGTCGTGACGGAAACCGAGCAGGACACAACGACGACCTGAGGCGACCGGATCCGGTTCGCGCTGGAGCAGCACGAGGAAGCCCCACGCTCATGGCGACGGGCCCTCCGGCACACGGCCGCCAGCCTTGCGGTGGCAGCCGGGGCGAACGTGAAGGCGGTGCAGCGGATGCTCGGGCACGCCTCGGCCACCATGACCCTGGACGTGTACGCCGGCCTGTTCGGGGACGACCTCGACACCGTTGCGGACCTGCTCGACAGGCCGCGCAGCGGGCAGCTGCGGACTCAGTGCGGACCAGGGAGGCCACCGGACGGGTACTGCCGTTCGCCTCGGGCGAGGGACCACGCCGTGACCTGGGGTTTGGTGCGAGCCCGAGAGGAGAATCGAACTCCTGACCTACGCATTACGAGTGCGTTGCTCTGCCGTCTGAGCTACTCGGGCGGGACTGACCACATTATCAGGAGCGTCCAGGGTCCCTGAACCGGTTGTCGTGCCTGGTCAGCGCACACGAGCCGTGACCCCACCGAGGCCGTCGTCGTCGGGGCGCCTCGTCGAGACGATCGGCCACGGGGTCACCGATGCCGTCATCACCGAGCCAGCACGGCGCAATCGCGATGCGTACCATTGTCGGTGGCGGGTACTTCACGGAGCGCCGCCGGACAATTCAGGGGGTCGCCATGTCGGGACCGAGAGCGCTGGGTCGGCGCCGGTGGGCGATCGTTATGGCGATGGTGCTGGCGGCGCCCGTCGCCCTGTTCGGCTGTGGCGATGACGGCGACTCCGAGCGGTGCGGCCCAGCTGATCTGGTACATCAACCCCGACAACGGGGGCCAGGCCACGCTGGCCCAGCAGTGCTCCGACGAGTCGGAGGGCGCCTTCACCATCGAGACGCAGGTGCTCCCCAACGAGGCCGACGCCCAGCGGGAGCAGCTGGTGCGCCGGCTGGCCGCCCAGGACTCCTCCATCGACCTGATGAGCCTCGACCCGCCGTTCGTGGCCGAGTTCGCCAACGCCGGCTATCTCCTGCCCATCACGAACGCGGACGACGTCGCCACCTTCACCGAAGGGGTGCTCGACGCGCCCCTGGAGACGGCGTACTGGGACGACGAGCTCGTCGCCCCGCCGTTCTGGGCCAACACCCAGCTCCTGTGGTACCGCACGTCGGTGGCCGAGGCCGCGGGCGTCGACCCCACCGCCCCCGGTTTCACGTGGGACGACATGATCCAGGCGGCCGAGGACCAGGGCAAGCGCATCGGCGTGCAGGGCCGGCGCTACGAGGGCTACATGGTGTGGATCAACGCGCTCGTCGTGTCCGGCGGCGGGCAGATCATCGAGAACGTCGACCAGGGCGCCGACGCCGACCCGTCGATGGCGGGGCCCCCGGGCGACACCGCCGCCGACATCGTCGGCACGCTGGCCCGCTCGTCGGCCGCCCCCGCCGACATCTCCACCGCAGGCGAGGAAGAGGCCCGCTCGGTGTTCCAGAGCGACGCCGGCTCCTTCATGGTCAACTGGCCCTACGTCTACAACGCGGCCAAGGAGTCGGTGGCGGCGGGGGCCATCGACCAGTCGGTGGTGGACGACATCGGCTGGGCCCGGTACCCGGCGGTGGCCGCAGGGGAGCAGAGCGCTCCGCCGCTCGGCGGCATCAACCTGGCCATCGGCAACTTCACCAAGCACCCCGACGAGGCGCTCGCTGCGGCCAAGTGCATCACCTCGCTGCCCAGCAACGTCCAGTACATGATCGAGTCCGGCAACCCGGCCGCCCGGGGCGCGGCCTACGACGACCCCGAAGTGCGGGAGGCCTACCCGATGGCAGACCTGATCCGTGAGTCGATCGACAGCGCCGGGCCGCGGCCGGTCACCCCGTACTACGGCGACGTGTCCACCTCGGTGCAGCGCACCTGGCACCCGGCGTCGAGCGTCAACTCGCCCGCCACCCCCGAGGACACCGACAGCTACATGTCCGAGGTGCTCAGCGGGGACCGGCTGCTGTGACCGCCACCGTCGAGGCCCCACCACCGCCCGTCGAGGCCCCGCGCAAGGCCAAGGCCTCCGAGCGCACCCAGCACGAGCGCCGCCTCGGGCTGATGCTGTCCGCGCCCGCGTTCATCGTGATGGTGCTGATCACGGCCTACCCGCTTGGCTACGCGGTGGTCATGTCCACCTACCAGTACCGGCTCACCGACCCCGAGGGCAAGGAGTTCGTGGGGCTGGCCAACTACCTCACCGTGCTCACCGACCCCATCTGGTGGGGCGCCTTCTCCACGACGGCGATCATCACCCTGTTCAGCGTGGCCATCGAGCTGGTGCTCGGGTTCGGGTTCGCCTGGGTGATGTACCGCATCATCCGGGGACGCGGGTTCATCCGTACCGGGATCCTCATCCCCTACGGGATCATCACCGTCGTCTCCGCCTACATCTGGCGCTACGCCTTCCAGCTCGACTCCGGCTTCGTGAACCAGTGGTTCGGGCTCGGCGACTTCAACTGGTTCGGCGAGCGCTGGTCGTCGCTGTTCGTCATCACCTTCTCGGAGATCTGGAAGACCACGCCGTTCATCTCGCTGCTGCTGCTGGCCGGCCTCGTGCAGGTCCCCGGGGAGCTGATGGAGGCGGCCGTGGTCGACGGCGCCACGCCGTCGCAACGGCTGTGGAAGGTGATCCTGCCCAACATGAAGGCCGCCATCATGGTGGCGCTGCTGTTCCGCACGCTGGACGCGTGGCGGATCTTCGACAACCCGTTCATCATGACGGCCGGGGCCAACGACACCGAGACGCTGTCGTTCCTGGCCTACCGGCAGAACGTCACGCTGGTGAACCTGGGGGCCGGCTCGGCCGTGAGCGTGCTGCTGTTCTTCACCGTCGTGCTGATCGCCTTCGCCTTCATCAAGGGCTTCAAGACCGACCTGTCGCAGGTGAGGGGGGACTGAGCGATGGCTGCCAGCCGCCGATCGGCCAACTGGTGGAGCGTGTGGGGCGTGCTCATCCTGCTGTGGGCGCTGTTCCCGCTGCTGTGGATGGTGTCGCTGTCGTTCAAGGACCCGGACACGTTCCGCGACTCGAAGCCGCAGTTCTTCCCGGAGGAGTGGACCTGGAAGAACTACGACACCGTGTTCTCGGACTCGCTGTTCACCTCGGCCCTGCGCAACTCGGCCGGCATCGCGCTGATCGCCACCGGGCTCTCGGTGATCGTCGCCATGTTCGCGTCCTACGCCATCGCCCGGCTCGACTTCCCGGGCAAGCGCCTCATCCTGACCGTGGCACTGGCCATCGCCATGTTCCCGCAGGCCGCGCTGGTGGGCCCGCTGTTCAACATGTGGCGGGGGCTCGGCATCTACGACACCTGGATCGGGCTGATCATCCCCTACCTGACCTTCGCCCTGCCCCTGTCGATCTGGACGATGTCGGCGTTCTTCCGGCAGATCCCGTGGGAGATGGAGCAGGCCGCCCAGGTCGACGGGGCCACGGCCTGGCAGGCGTTCCGCAAGGTCATCGTGCCCCTGGCCGCGCCCGGGGTGTTCACCACCGCCATCCTCACGTTCTTCTTCTGCTGGAACGAGTTCCTGCTGGCCATCTCGCTGACGTCGACCGACAAGGCCCGCACGGTGCCGGCCGCGCTGTCGTTCTTCACCGGCGCGTCGCAGTTCCAGTCCCCGATCACCGCCATCATGGCCGCGTCGGTGGTGGTCACGATCCCGATCGTGATCCTGGTGCTGGCGTTCCAGCGCCGCATCATCGCCGGGCTCACGTCGGGTGCCGTCAAGGGCTGACCGGAAAGGGGCCATTGGCCGTCATGTCCGAGATCATCATCAAGAACCTGGTCAAGGAGTACGGCGACGGTTTCCTCGCCGTGAACGATGTCAGCCTCGAGATCGGCGACGGGGAGTTCATGATCCTCGTGGGCCCGTCGGGCTGCGGGAAGTCGACGTTGCTGCGCATGATCGTGGGCCTGGAGGACATCACCTCCGGCGAGCTGCTGATCAACGGCGATCGGGTCAACGACAAGAAGCCCCGGGACCGCAACCTGGCGATGGTGTTCCAGAACTACGCGCTCTACCCCCACCTCACCGTGTTCGAGAACATCGCCTTCCCGCTGCGGCTGCGGGGCGGGATGTCCGGGGAGGAGATCCGCACCAAGGTCGAGGAGGCGGCCTCGACCCTGGAGCTCACCGAGCACCTCGACCGCAAGCCCGGCCACCTGTCCGGCGGCCAGCGCCAGCGGGTGGCCATGGGCCGGGCCATCGTGCGCCAGGCCGACGCGTTCCTGTTCGACGAGCCGCTGTCCAACCTCGACGCCAAGCTGCGGGGCCAGATGCGCACCGAGCTGCTGCGCATGCAGCGGCGCATGGGCACCACCACCGTGTACGTCACCCACGACCAGACCGAGGCCATGACGCTCGGCGACCGGGTGGCCGTGCTGCGCCGCGGGCTGCTCCAGCAGGTGGCGACGCCGCGGGTGCTCTACGAGCAGCCGGTCAACATGTTCGTGGCCGGGTTCATCGGCTCGCCGCCGATGAACTTCATCCCGGGCACGCTCGACGGGGGCACGATGACCCTGCCGTTCGTGAGCTACGAGCTGCCCCCGGAGATGCGTCAGGCGGTGGGCGACCGGGACAAGGTCTACGTGGCCATCCGCCCCGAGCGCTTCGAGGACGCCAGCCTGGCCGACCCGGCCAAGCGGGCCAGCGGCGTGACCTTCCGGGCCACGGTGGACGTCGTCGAGTGGCTGGGCAACGAGCAGTTCGCCTACATCCCCTACGAGGCCCCGCACGAGCTCGAGTCCGAGCTGCACGAGCTGGAGCGCGAGCTCGACAGCGAGCGGATGCGCAGCCAGCTCGTCGTGGCCCTGGACCCGTCCAGCAAGATCGTGGACGCCACGGAGGCCGAGCTCTGGTTCGACCCCCGGGCCACCCACCTGTTCGACCCCGAGAGCGGCGACAACCTCACCCTCAACCCCGAGCCCGCAGTAGCGGACGTCCCGACCTAGCCGCGTCCGCCGGCCCGGTCCCTCGGGTCAGCCGGCGGAGCCACCGCTGCCGGCAGCCTCGTTGGCGTCGCGCTCGATCTCCTCCGTGTCCGCCTTGAGCTCCTTGGCCTCGACCTTCTCCGCCCGGGCCATCGCCTCCTCCACCTTGGCGCCCATGTCCGAGACCGCGACGACGACAAGGCCGGCCTGGCCGGCGTCGAGCCCCTCGCCGAGCTCCTTGAGATCGTCGCGGCTCATGCCCGCGGCCGCGTGTCCGGCGACCGCCCCGAGCACGGCCCCGCCGGCCGTGGTGGCGGCCAGGAGCCCACCGCCGATCGCTGCGAACGGGAACAGGGCGACGACGAGACCCGTGGCCAGACCCACGCCGCCGCCGAGGACGCCACCGACCCGTGTCGGGGTCTCGTGCTTCTTGGCGATCTTGACCTTGCCGTCGGAACGCCGCTCGATCACGGCCGCGTCGTACGCGTCGATCAGCCCGGCCTCGGTGTGAAGGTCCTTGACCAGCTCGTAGTCGGCAACGGCGCCCGCGACATCCGGGTACACCCCGACGTAGGCCATGAACGTATCGACCGGCATGCTTGCCTCCCTGTGTTGGGTGCGCGCCCACGACAGTAACGAAGGGCTGCCGGACCGCCTAGAGGGAGACCAGGGCCACCGACCGTCAGCCCAGGTCGACGCCGTCGCCGACGGCCAGCTCGCCCGGCTCCACGACCGTGGCGTAGACGCCGAGGCAGGCCCACTGGCCGAGGCCGGCGAACTCCTGGCGGTTCTCGCGGGCGACCGTGCGGAGGATGTCCCGGTCCCTCGGCAGGTCACCCTGGGGCAGCGTGGTCATGACGCAGCGGGGCGCCCGGGCCGTCACCTCGAGCACCGCCGTGCCGACCGTGACCCGCCGGCCCAGCCAGTCGTTCTCCACGATGCCGTCGCCCGCCACGTCCAGCACCAGGTTGTTCCGGAAGCGGGCCTGCTCCCAGCGGCCGTCGGGATGGGCCCGGGCCATGGCGGCGAGCGCGGCGGTGGTCATGATCGTGATCGGCGCCACGTCCTGGAAGGTCCCCGGCGCCATGAACGCCATCGGCATGGCGCTCACCGGGCGGCCCTCCTCGGTCACGCCCGTCTGGCTGCCGGTCACGACCTCCTCGCGGGGCGATGCCGTCGACCTCCCACACGTAGTCGTACAGCCCGCCCGGCTGCGGCGTCGCCTCCAGGCGGACGTCCCGGCCCACCACCGCGCCCAGCCGGTCGGCGACCGTGGGGTCGTCCGTGCGGACACGGTCACCGTCGGGCAGCGTCACCTCGACCGGGGCGCCGGCGCCCGGCGCGTCGACGTACGTCGCCCGGAACCCGAGCAGCGCGCCCCACAGGCGCGGGTGCTTGGCGCTCGCCACCTTCCCCGTGGCCGCGTCGACCAGCGCGTAGGCCCGGTCACCCTCGATGCCCGACGCGACCACCCTGGCCCGGGCGGGCGCCTCGCCGAGCATGGACTTGACCGGGAAGCGCCCGATCTCCCGCAGTTCACCGATCACCCACAGCCCCTCGCCGTCGCAGACCGCCAGAGTCTGCCCCGGGCGATGAGTTCGGGCCGCACCGAGCGTCCAACCCGCGCATGACCGTCAGCCCGTTGCTCGTCAGCCTGCCCACCGCCGACCGCGCCCGGGCCCACGCCTTCTACCGGGACGTCCTCGGGCTGGAGGCGCCCGGCGAGCTCGCGGACGACGGGGTGCCCGAACCGCTCATCTTCGTCGTCAACGAGCAGGTGCGGCTCATGTTCGTGCCGACCGGCGGGTTCGGCTGGGTCATCGGCGACCGCAGCGTCGCGCCCGCCGGCACCAGCGAATGCGTGCTCGGGATCGGGGCCGCCAGCGACGCCGAGGTCGACGCGATCGTCGAGCGGGCGCGCCGGGCGGGAGCCGCCGTGGGCACCGAGCCCGCCCCCCAGCCGTGGGGCTACGCCGCGACCTTCTCCGACCCCGACGGGCACCTGTGGACCGTGACCTCGGCGGCGCTACCCGTCTGAGTCGCCGGGGTGCAGGACGAGCTTGCCCAGGTGGTGCTCGTCCAGCGCCCGGTGGGCGTCCGCCGCCGCCGCCAGCGGGAACGTCCGCGCCACGTGGACGTCGAACGGAGGTGCGGCGGCGATCAGCTTGTCCAACCGGTCGAGGATGTCCCGGTCCGGCTCGCCGTTGTACGGCGTCGCCGCCGGCTCCGGCATCACACCCGTCGGGTACGCGGCCCGCCCCTCGCCGTCCGAGCGCAGGCACGACACCACCGCGTCGGCGACGGGACCGCCCGCCGCCAGCAGCACGGCGTCCAGGCCCTGCGCCGCGAACGCCCGGCACGCGGCCGCCACGTCGACGGCGACGTCGACCGCGCGGCCGTCGACCGCCACGTCCGCACCCACGGCCTCCGCCAGCGCCACGCCGTCCGGGCCCGACGCCACGGCCAGCACCCGGGCGCCCAGGCGGCCCGCCAGCTGGACGGCCACGTGGCCGATCCCGCCGCCGGCGCCCACGACCGCCACCCGCTCCCCCGGCCTGCACCGCCAGCACGTCGTCCAGGCCCCGCAGCGCGGTCACCGCCACCCCCGGCATCGCGCCGGCCTGGTCCGTGGTCAGGTGGTCGGGCGGCGCCGACACGAGCGACGCATCCACCGCCGCGTACTCGGCGTAGAACCCGCCCTTCGGGTTGAGGAACGCGGCGGCGTAGACGCGGTCGCCGGGCGCCACGCCCACGACGTCGGGGCCGACGGCCACGACCGTGCCTGCGCCCTCCGAGCCCAGGATGTAGGGGAACGCCGGCTCCGTGCCCTGCATCTCGGCATAACCGCCCTCCCGCTCGAACGGGTCCCAGCTGCCCACCCCGGCCGCCTCGACCCGGATCAGCACCTCGCCGCCCGCCAGGGACGGCACGGGCACCTCCCGCAGCTCCAGGGTCTCCGGCCCGCCGAACCGGTCGATCACAACGGCACGCATCGTGTCCATGCGTCGCGCTTCCCCGGCCCGGACCGGGCAAACTCGCCCCGTGGACATCACCGACGACTACATGCACGAGCAGCTCGCCCGCACCCGCAGCTACGCGGTCGCGCTGCTCCACCCGGGCCCGGCCTACCAGGCCGACGGCCGGGACGAGATCGTGTGGGAGCACGGCCGGCGCAACTTCGCCCTGCGGGCCGAGGGGAAGATGGTGCTGGTCGGGCCCATCACGGACGAGTCCGACTGGTGCGGCGTCTGCGTGTTCGCGGCCGACCCCGACGAGGCCGCGGCCCTCATGGACGGGGACCCGGCCGTCGAGGCCGGGATCTTCACCTACGAGGTCCACCCCTGGCGCAGCTTCCCCGGCGACGCCCTCCCCTAGACGCCGGGCAGCCTCGCCGCCAGGGCCTGCAGCAGCAGCGTCTCGTTCGGGTAGCGCTGCAGCGACACCGCGGCGGCGTCGATCCTCGTCGTGGCGTCCACCAGGTCCCGGCGGGGGCCCGACGCCACCAGCGCGTCCCGGTAGACCGCCGCCAGCGTGGCCAGGCCGAAGCGCAGCTCGGCCGTCCGGAACCGCCGGACCTCCCGCTTGTGCCGGGCCTCCAGGTCCTTCTTGCCGGCGCCCCGCAGCCCGAACCGCTCGATCTGCTCGTCGAGCGCCGCCGCCTCGGCGGCCTGGCGTTCCTGCAGCGGGCCGAGCGCCTCGCCGATCATCGACTGCAGCTCGGCCACGACCGCCGCCGCCCGGTGCCCGCTGCCGTCCAGGCGCCGGGGCACGTCCCGCCACGCCGCGTGGCGCAGCGCCAGCCGGTCGTCGGTGGCCAGCGTGCGGGCCCGCTCCAGGTCGCCGCCCGCGGCGGCGGCCGCCGTCGCCGCCCGTTCGGGGTCGACGCCCTCGGCCACCAGCCGCTCGGTCACGACCTCGGTGGCCAGGGCCGACACGTCGACCCGGACGCAGCGGCTGGCGATCGTGACCAGCTCGGGCACGACCTCGGTGGACAGCAGCACGAACACCGTGGACGCCGGCGGCTCCTCGACCGTCTTGAGCAGGTAGCCGGCCGCCTCGTCCTCCATGTCCTGGCAGCCGGAGGCGACGATGACCTTGCGGCCGCCCTCGATGGGGGCGAGCGTGGCGTGGCGCACGACCCGCTCGGCGTCGGTCTTGCGGAACGTGTTGCCCTCCGGGTCGACCACCCGCAGGTCGGGGTGCTGCTCGGCCAGGGCCAGGCGCACGTGGCGGGCCCGGTCGTCGGACCCCGGCGCCGTGCCCGCGGCCAGCAGCTCGGCCGCGAACGCCCGGGCGAGCGCCCGCTTCCCCGCGCCCGCCGGCCCCACGAGCAGGTAGGCGTGCACCGGCTCGCGGGCCGCGGCCACCAGCTGGCGCACGGCGGCGGGCTGGCCCACCACCGACGCCCAGGGATCGTCGCTCACCCGGTCAGTCTGGCCGGTCAGCACAGGTCCTGGAGCCGGTGGGTCACCGCCTGCCACACCGACTCGGCCACCTCGTCGGGCGACCGGGTGCCGTCGACCACGACCCAGCGGTCGGTCTCGGTGGCGGCCAGGGCCCGGTAGCCGCGGGTGACCCGGTCGTGGAACTGCTCGCCCGCGGCCTCGAGCCGGTCGGGCGCGTCCTGCAGGCGGGCCATCGCCACGGCCAGCGGGACGTCGAGCAGGACGATCAGGTCCGGCCACAGCCCGTCGGCCGCCCAGTCCGACATCCGGCGGAGGTCCGCCACCGGCAGGCCCCGCCCGAACCCCTGGTACGCCAGCGTCGAGCCGATGTAGCGGTCCGACACCACGTGCCGGCCCGCGGCGAGCGCCGGCCGCACGACCTCGGCGACGTGCTGCGCCCGGTCGGCCGCCATGAGCAGGGCCTCGGCCCGGTCGTCGAGCCCGGTCGTGCGGGCGTCCAGCAGCAGGGACCGCAGCGCCGCGCCGATGGCGGTGCCCCCCGGCTCCCGGGTGTGGACGGCGCCGATCCGCGCCGCCAGGCGGGCCGACTGGGTGGACTTGCCGCTCGCCTCGCCCCCCTCGAAGACGATGAACCGCGCCACCGCCGGCTACGACGCGGATTTCCTGGCGGCCGACTTCTTGGCCGCGGCCTTCTTGGCCGGCGCCTTCTTGGCGGCCGACTTCTTCGCCGCGGCCTTCTTGGCGGGCGCCTTCTTGGCCGCCGCCTTCTTGCGGCCGCCCCGCTTGGCCGGGCCGGCGTCCCGGCGGGTCTGCAGCAGCTCCGCCGCCCGCTCGATGGTCAGGTCCTCGACCCGGTCGCCGTCGCGCTCCCGCAGCGACGCGTTGGTCTCGCCGTCGGTCACGTAGGGGCCGTAGCGGCCCTCCCGGATGACGATCGGCTTGCCGGACACCGGATCGTCGCCCAGCTCCCGCAGGGGGGCGGCCGCCGCCGCCCGGCCCCGCCGCTTGGGCTCGCCGAACAGCCGCACGGCCTCCTCGACGGAGACCGTGAAGATGTCGTCCTCGGTGGCCAGGCTGCGGGTCTCCTTGCCCTTCTTGATGAAGGGCCCGTAGCGGCCGTTGAGGGCGACGATCTCCTCGCCGTCGGCCGGGTCGGCGCCGACCGTGCGGGGCAGGGACAGCAGCTTGAGCGCCTCGTCGAGCCCGATCTCGCCGGGCGTCATGGTCTTGAACAGCGACGCCATCTTGGGCTTGGCGCCGTCCGGCAGCGTGTCCGCGTCCCCGAGCTGCACGTAGGGGCCGAACCGGCCCGACTTCACGTACACCGGCAGCCCGGCCTCCGGGTCGGTGCCGATCGGCTCGTCGCCCTTGGGCGCGGCCAGGATCTCCAGCGCCCGGGTCACCGTCAGCTCGTCGGGGGCCAGGTCCGTGGGCACCGACGCGGTGTCCTCGCCCCGCTTGAGGTACGGCCCGTAGCGCCCGTTGCGCACCACGATCAGCTCGCCGTCGGCGTCCTTGCCGAGCGGGATGGCGTTGACCACGGCGGGGTCGGCGTTGGCCATGGCGTGCTCGATGAGCGTGGTCAGGCCCTCGCTGCCGTTGCCGAACCAGAACCCCTGCAGGAACGGCACCCGGTCCCGGGAGCCGGTGGCGATCTCGTCGAGCTGGTTCTCCATCCGGGCGGTGAAGGTGTAGTCGACCTCCTCGGCGAAGTGGCCCTCCAGCAGCTGGACCACGGCGAACGCCGACCACGACGGCACCAGCGCCGTGCCCTTCTTCCACACGTAGCCGCGGTCCTGGATCGTCTGCATGATCGACGCCCAGGTGGACGGGCGGCCGATGCCCAGCTCCTCCAGCCGCTTGACCAGGGACGCCTCGGTGTAGCGGGACGGGGCCTGGGTGGTGTGGCCCACGGGCTCGACGGCGGGGTCGGGCAGCCGCTGGCCGGCGGCCAGGTCGGGGAGCAGCCGCTCGCGGTCGTCGAGGTCGGCCTCGGGGTCGTCGGAGCCCTCGACGTAGACCCGCAGGTAGCCGGGGAACGTGATGGTGCGCCCCGACGCCGCCCACTCGGTGGTCGTCGCGCCGGACTCGACCGGCGCCGCCAGCGGGGCCTCGATCCGCACCGACACGGTCTTGCCCACGGCGTCGGCCATCTGCGAGGCCAGGGTCCGCTTCCAGATCAGGTCGTAGAGCGACAGGTCGGCGCCCCGCAGCTCGCCCCGCAGCTGGTCGGGGGTCCGCCAGCGGTCGCCCGCGGGCCGGATCGCCTCGTGGGCCTCCTGGGCGTTCTTGACCGTCGAGCGGTACTGGCGCGGTCGCCGAGGGCAGGTACTTGTCGCCGTACAGCTCCCGCACCTGGGTCCGGGCCGCGACCAGCGCCTCGTCGGACAGCGTGACCGAGTCGGTCCGCATGTAGGTGATGTAGCCCCGCTCGTAGAGGCCCTGCGCGGTGCGCATGACCTGGCGGGAGCTCATCGACAGCTTGCGCCCGCCCTCCTGCTGGAGGGTGGAGGTGATGAAGGGGGCCTTGGGCGAGCTGCGGTAGGGCCGCTCCTCGACCGTGGACACCGTGAACGTGGACCCGTCGAGGGCCGCCACCAGGGACCGGGCCCCGGTCTCGTCGATCACCACGACGTCGTCGCGGGTGACGCGGGCCTGGTTGTCGAAGTCCTTGCCGGTGGCGACGCGGTCGCCGTCGAGGCCGACGAGCGTGGCCGAGAACGCCGGCGCGGTCCCGAACGCGGCCACGAGGTCCCAGTAGCCGGCGGGCACGAACGCCATGCGCTCCCGCTCGCGCTGCACCACGAGGCGGACCGACGGGCTCTGGACCCGGCCGGCGGACAGGCCCGTCGACACCTTGCGCCACAGCACCTCGGACACCGGGTAGCCGAACAGCCGGTCGACGATGCGCCGGGCCTCCTGGG
Source organism: uncultured Acidimicrobiales bacterium (assembly GCA_963759225.1). Taxonomy (GTDB): domain Bacteria; phylum Actinomycetota; class Acidimicrobiia; order Acidimicrobiales; family VFJN01; genus ZC4RG19. The sequence continues at coordinate 214,882 of CAVWYL010000028.1, forward strand.
CGTCGACCAGGCCGGTGTGGATGTCCCGCGACTGCTCGACGGCCTGCTCGATGGCCTGGCGGGTGATCTCGTGGAACACCATCCGCCGGGTCGGCACCGTCGGCTTGAGCACCTCCGTGAGGTGCCAGGCGATGGCCTCGCCCTCGCGGTCCTCATCGGTGGCGAGATAGAGCTGGTCGGCCTGGCGCAGCGCGGCCCGCAGCCGTTTGACCACGTCCTGCTTGGTCACGACGTAGGTGGGCCGGAACCCGTCGTCGACGTCCACGGCCAGGCCCTTGGGCTCCAGGTCGCGGATGGCGCCGACGGACGCCTCGACGACGAACTCGTCGCCGAGGTAGCGCGCGATGGTTTGCGCCTTGGCCGGCGACTCGACGATCACGAGCGACGTGGGCATCGGCGACAGTTTGATTGCCACAGCGCGGCGGCTGTCAATCACGTCCGGTCCCGGCCGCCGGTTCCGGGGGTCGGTTGGGGTGATCCCCGATGTCCCCGGGGGCGGGCGCCCGTAGCGTGGGGACGTCTCCCGACCGCCACCGGTGGACAGTGAAACCCAGGAGGACAGGATGGACGGCATGTCACTGCTCGACGTGCTGCGCGGCGTGATGCTCGACCCGGCGGAACAGGCCGCCTACAGCGCGGACCCCGCCGCGTACCTGGGTCGGTTCGGTTACGACGACGTCGATCCCGCCGACCTGTCCGAGGCGTTCGGCCTGGTGGCGGACACGTTGCCGCCGGACCAGGCCCAGGCGGCGTGGGAGGCCGCGTCCACCCCCGACGGCGACGCCTTCGGGACCGTGACCGCCGACTTCGACGCCGAGGCGGGCCCCGACGACGGGGCCGACGCGTTCGGCGCCGGCCCCGCCTTCGGCGAGAGCCCCGCACTCGGCGAGGAGCCGGTGCTCGACGCCACCTTGTCCTTCGGCCAGGGTGAGGCCGCCGACGGCCCCCCGGCACAGGACGCCGTCGTCCCCGATCCCGACGAGGGGTCGCCCGGCGACGGCGTCGGCGGCACGTCCTCCGAGGACGGCGGCGCCGGGCTCGACGACGACTTCGCCGGCGGGCTCGACGACGGTGGGCCCGATGACGGCGGGCTCGGCGACCTCGACGACGGCCCGGACGGCGGCCTCGACGAGCCCGACGACGCCTACGACGAGGGCGGGCTCGACGACGACTTCGGCGACCTCGACCAGATCGACGGCCTGGACGAGCTGTCCCTGCCGGGGCCCGACGACACCGACATCGGCTCGTTCTGAGCCCCCGGCCGGCCGCGTCCGGCACGGCCTCGCGATCTGCCAGACTTCACCGGCCGAAAGGGCGGGTGGGTCTGGCAGATCCGCGTGCGGCGGGGTGTGGGGCGCGACCCCGGGGGTGAGGCCGGATCCCCTAGGGGAGGGGTCCCGGAGCCGGGGGTGATCCCCGATGAACCCCGGCCGACCGACCCGTACTTTGCTGGCACAGGCGGTCGCTCGAGAGGCGGGTGGCCCGAACACAGGAGCAAACAAGAGCGATGTCTCTCCTCGACACTCTCATCGGGATCTTCTCGGACGACGAGACCCAGGAAGCGTTCCAGCAGAACCCGGAGGGGTTCCTGAACCAGAACGGCTTCGGCAACGTGACCAGCCAGGACATCGAGGCCGAGATGCCCCGGGTCCTCGAGGCCCTCCAGGGCAACAGCGGCGGCGCCACCCAGGGTGGGGCGGCCAACTTCGCCGGCAGCGGCAACGTGGTCCTGCCCCCGCCCCCCGCCGGCGGCGGTGGCGGCGAGGAAGGCGGCCTGTCGGGTGCGGTCGAGGCGATCAACCACTACACCAGCGTCGTCAACGTCACCGAGCAGTCCTTCGAGGACAACGACTACACCTCGATCGACGACCGGGACACCACCGTCGACCAGTCCGTCAACCAGAACATCACCGCCTTCGGCGACGTGAACCAGGACTTCGACAACGACGTCGTGTCCGGCGACGAGGCCGTGGCGGCCGGCGACGGCTCGCAGGTCAACACCGGCGACGAGGCCGTGCAGGCCGGGGGCGACATCCTCGACTCCACCATCGCCACCGGCGACGTGGGCGGCTCGGTGACCGGCGACGTCTACGACTCGATCGTGGGCGACGGCAACCAGGTGATCGACGACTCGATCGTCGGGGCGGCCAGCTTCGGCGAGGGCGACGCCACCAACGTCAACGCCGAGAACGCCAACCTGGGCGACGGCACCATCGTCGACGACACCTACGGCGACGTCACGCTGAACCAGGGCGACGGCGACCTGACCCAGATCGAGGGCTCGGTCCTCAGCGAGTCGGTCGTGGGCGACGGCTCGGTCGAGTCGAACGACGTCGCCATCTCGGCCAGCGAGGGCTCCTCCGTCGCCTTCGGTGACGGCGCCGAGTCGTCCGCCGAGACGCAGACCACCGTGGTCGGCGAGAACGACGGCACCCTCCAGGTCGCCGACGACGCCACCCAGACGGGCCTGACCGACAACTCGATCAACGACAGCTTCGACGTCGAGGACTCGTTCAACACGGACGTCGAGTACACCGACGAGTCGATCAACGACAGCTTCGACATCGAGGACAGCTTCGACACGGACAACTCGACCACGACCACCGAGGACAACGACGTCGTCGACCTCCTCTGAGTTCCCCCCAACGGTGGTGCCGGCTCCCCCCGCCGGCGCCGCCAACCCCCAGCGGAGCCCCGGCAACGGCGCCGGGGCTCCGCCGCGCCCGGGCCCCCGGCCCGACCCCCTGGCCATCCCCGCAGGTGGTAGGGGTTCGGTGGGGGGATCCCCGATGTCCCGGGGGCGGGGGCGTCGTACGTTGCGTTCACGGCCTCCCGAGCGGGCGAGGCTACCGACATCAGGGGAGTGCCTGACATGAGCGTCATCGACATGCTGCTGGACCTTTTCCGTGACGACGAGGCCCGGGACGAGCTGGCCACCAGCCCGTCCGAGTACCTCGAGAGCATGGGGCTCGACGGCCTGACGGCCGACGAGGTGCTGGCCGCCATGCCCGGCCTGTGCGGCGCCCTGCCGCCCGAGCAGGCCGAGATCGTGCGGTCGGCCTACGGGCTCGACGATCCCGGCGACCCGGCCGGCGCCACGGCGTCGTCCTCGGCGCTGGGGGCCTCGATCGACCCGCAGTCCACCACGCTGCCCCCGCCGCCCCCGGTCGACCCGTCGGCCGACCCGGTCGAGCAGGTGCTGCAGCAGCTGAACTACTTCACGACCGTCACCAACTACACGCACCAGACCTTCGAGGACAACGACACCACGGTCATCGACGACCGGGACACCACCGTCGACAGCTCGGTGAACCAGAACATCACCGCCTTCGGCGACGTGAACCAGGACTTCGACAACGACGTCGTGTCCGGCGACGAGGCCGTGGCCGCAGGCGACCGCTCGCAGGTCAACACCGGCGACGGGGCCGTCCAGGCGGGCGACGACATCGAGGGCTCGACCATCGCCACCGGCGACGTCGAGGGCTCGGTGACCGGCGACGTCTACGACTCGATCGTCGGCGACGACAACCAGGTGATCGACGACTCGATCGTCGGGGCCGCCGCCTTCGGCGAGGGCGACGCCACCAACGTCTCGGCCGAGAACGCCAACCTGGGCGACGGCACCATCGTCAGCGACACCTACGGCGACGTCACGCTGAACCAGGGCGACGGCGACCTCACGCAGATCGAGGACTCCGTCCTCAGCGAGTCCGTGGTCGGCGACGGCTCGGTCGAGTCGAACGACATCGCGATCGGCGCCGACGGCGGCTCGTCGGTCGCCTTCGGCGACGGCGCCGAGTCGTCCGCCGAGACGCAGACGACGGTGGTCGGGCACAACGAGGGCACCCTCCAGGTGGCCGACGACGCCACCCAGACCGGCCTGACCGACAACTCCGTGAACGACAGCTACGACGTCGAGGAGAGCTTCAACTACGACCTCGACGTCACCGACGCCTCGGTCAACGACAGCTTCGACGTCGAGGACAGCTTCGATACCGACAACTCGGTCACCACGACCGAGGACAACGACGGCATCGACGTCCTGTAGAGCGGTCGGCAGTGGGGTCCCCCGTCCGGAACCAACGCAGATCTGCGTTAGCGTTGCGCGGCACAAGGAGTAGCGCAGATGGCGGGGAACCCCAATGCCGGCGACCGCTCGGCGACCGTCCAGCAGGCATTGTCCGTGGTGGATCTCGGGCGGCAGGCGACGAACGCGTATGCACGCCCTGACCTGTCGACGCGGCTGGCGGTCACGCGCAAGCGCCTCGCCGACCCGGCCTTCCACGTGTTCGTCATCGGCGAGTTCAAGCAGGGCAAGTCGTCCCTCGTGAACGCCCTGCTGAACGCCCCGGTGTGCCCGGTGGACGACGACATCGCCACGGCGGTGCCCACCGCCATCCGCTTCGGCGACCCGCCGGCGGCGGCGGTGCTGTTCGACCCGGGCGGCGACGCCTCCGATCCCGATCGCGAGGCGATCCGGGAGGAGATCGACATCGACCAGGTGGCCCGCCACGTCACCGAGGCGTCCGACCCCTCGGGCGAGCGCCGGGTCAGCTCGGTGGACGTGTCGCTGCCCCGCAAGCTGCTCACCGACGGCCTCGTGATCGTCGACACGCCCGGGGTCGGGGGGCTGGGCTCGGCCCACAGCGCCGCCACCATCGGGGCGCTGCCCATGGCCGACGCCGTCGTGTTCGTGTCCGACGCCAGCCAGGAGTTCACCGGCCCCGAGCTGGAGTTCCTCCAGACGGCGCGGCGCATGTGCCCCAACGTGGTGTGCGTGCTCACCAAGATCGACTTCTACCCGGCGTGGCGCAAGATCCGCGACCTCGACGTCGAGCACCTGCGCCGGGCCGGCATCGAGTCCGAGCTGCTGTGCGTGTCGTCGTCGCTGCGGGTCCACGCCCTGCGCACCAACGACCGCGAGCTCAACCGCGAGTCCGGGTTCCCGGCGCTGGCCGGCTACCTGCAGAACAAGATCGCGGCCAACGCCGAGAAGCTGTCGGTGCGGGCGGCGGCGTCCGACCTGCTGGCCGTGGCGGGGCTGCTGGAGTCGCAGTTCCGCACCGAGCGCCAGGCGCTCACCGACCCCGAGCAGGCCCGCGAGATGGTCGAGAACCTCACCGAGGTCAAGGCCCGGGCCGAGCGGCTGCGCAGCGGCGTGTCCAAGTGGCAGCAGACGCTGTCCGACGGCATCCAGGACCTGCAGGCCGACGTCGACCACGACCTGCGGGGCCGGCTGCGCCAGGTCACCCGCCAGGCCGACGAGGCGCTCGAGACCAGCGACCCGGTCGAGACGTGGGACGAGTTCCAGGCGTGGCTGTACCGGCGGGTCGCCGAGGACGTCGTGCACAACTACGCGTTCCTCCACACCCAGGCCCAGAGCCTCACCGCCCGGGTGGCCGAGCACTTCGGCGAGGACGGCGAGGACATCGTCGTCGAGCTGGACGTGGCCAACCCCACCGAGGTCCTGACCGGCGTCGACGCCAACACCGACATCGAGATCGCCAAGCTGGGCGTCGGCGGCCAGGGCATGGCCGCGCTGCGGGGCAGCTACGGCGGCCTGCTCATGTTCGGCATGCTGGGCCGCATGGCGGGCCTGGCCATGGCCAACCCGGCGACGATCATCATCGGCCTGTTCATGGGCCGCCAGGCGCTGCGGGGCGAGAAGGAGCGCCAGCTCGCCATGCGCCGCAACCAGGCCCGCCAGGCCCACCGCAAGTACACCGACGAGGTCGGCTTCGTGGTGGGCAAGGACTCGCGGGACACGCTGCGCCGGGTCCAGCGGCGCATGCGCGACTTCTTCGCCACCCGGGCCGACGAGCTGCACCGCTCGACCAGCGAGGCGCTGACCGCGGCCCAGCAGGCGGCCAAGTCCGACGAGGCGACCCGGACCAAGCGCCTGCGGGACGTCGACGCCGAGCTGAAGCGCATCGCGATCCTGCGGGACAAGGCGCTGGCGCTGGCGCCCGAGCTGCGCCCGGCCGCCACGACCCGGGCCCAGGGAGCACCGGCGGCCGGGGCCGCCCGCGGGGGACCGTCGTGAACGGCCGGCCGCAGGGCACCCTGCTCGACGCCGTGCGGGGCCTGATGACGCAGGCCACGCACGTGTACGGCCCGGTGCCCGCCGGCCCGGCAGCGGCTGCAGGCCGTGCTCGACCGGCTGGACGAGCCGCTGCGGGTCGCCATCGCCGGCAAGGTCAAGGCGGGCAAGTCCACGCTGCTCAACGCGCTGGTGGGCGAGGAGCTGGCGCCCACCGACGCGGGCGAGTGCACCCGCATCGTCACCTGGTACCGCGACGGCATCACCTACCGGGCCACGATGGAGCCGACCCAGGGCGAGCCCCGCCAGGTGCCCTTCACCCGCGACGGCGGCGCCATCAACATCGAGCTCGGTGGCATCGACGCCGACGACGTGCGCCGCCTGGTCATCGAGTGGCCGTCGTCCTCGCTGCGGCAGATGACGCTCATCGACACGCCCGGCATCGCGTCGCTGTCCACGGACGTGTCGGCCCGCACGACGGCGTTCCTCACGCCGGGCGAGGACCAGGTCACCCCGGCCGACGCCGTGCTGTACCTGATGCGCCACCTGCACGCCTCCGACATCAACTTCCTGGAGGCGTTCCACGACGAGGAGTTCAGCCAGGCGACGCCCGTGAACGCGGTGGCGGTGCTGTCCCGGGCCGACGAGGTCGGGGTCGGGCGCATCGACTCGATGGCGTCGGCGCAGCGCATCGCCGCCCGCTACCGCCACGACCCCAAGGTGCGGCGGCTGGCGCAGACGGTGGTCCCGGTGGCCGGGCTGCTGGCGCAGTCGGGGGCCACGCTGCGGGAGGCCGAGTTCAAGGCGCTCGACGCCATCGCCAGCGCGCCCCGCGACGACGCGGAGGCCCTGTTCCTGTCGGCCGACCGGTTCGTGCAGGCGCCGACGCCGATCGCCCTCACGTCGATGGAGCGCGAGCACCTGCTCGACCGGTTCGGGCTGTTCGGGGTGCGGCTGGCGGTGGCGCTGATCCGCCAGGGCGCGGCCACGACGGCCACGGCCCTGTCGACGGAGCTGGTGCGGCGCAGCGGGCTGGTCGAGCTGCGGGACGTGCTGCTCAGCCAGTTCGCCCAGCGGCGGGACGTGCTCAAGGCCCGCTCCGCGCTGCTGGCGCTGGAGTCGGTGCTGCACGAGTACCCCGTCCAGGGCGGCGACGTCCTGGCGTCCGAGCTGGAGCGGATCACGTCCGCGGCCCACGAGTTCGCGGAGATCCGCCTGCTGAACGCCCTGCGGGCGAGCGGGGTGAAGGTCCGGCCGGCCGAGGCCGAGGAGATGGAACGGTTGCTGGGCGCCGAGGGCGGCGCGCTGCACATCCGCCTGGGCCTGGAGCCGGAGGCGGACGCCTCGGAGGTGCGGCGGGCCCTGCAGAACGTGATCGGCCGGTGGCAGCGGCGGGCGGAGAGCCCCATGTCCTCTCGCGAGGTAGCGGATGCCGCACGCGTCGTCATCAGAACGTGCGAAGGTTTGCTCGTCTCGCTCGGATGACAGGCCGGGGACGGAAGGAGGGCCACGATGACGAGTCCGCAGGACCGTGATCCCGGTGGGTGGCCGGCGGCGGAAGACGAGGACGCCCCCGAAGGCGACGCGCCGCCGCCACCCCCACCACCACCGCCATCCCCGTCACCCGATGCGCCGCCACCCGCTCCGGGCTGGCAGCCACCACCGGCAAGCGCCCAGTGGCCCGCACCCCCGCCCGCCCCCGAGGGCTGGCCCACCACCCCACCCCCGGGTCCCGGCACCCCCCCGCCGGCCGAACCGGCCGCGATCTGGCCCGAGTCCCCACCGGCCCCACCCCGCCCCGGGCGTGCCGGCACCGACGGCGCATCCGAGCCTCCGTGGCCACCGCCCACTCCCGCGGGCGGGACCCCGCTACAGCCCGCCGGCGCAGGGCGGGGGCGGCGGAGGCGCCACGAGCTGGTCGTTCCCCGCTTCGTCCAGCCGGCGCCGCACCGACCCGCCGGACGAGCCGCCGTTCCCCGGTGCCCGGTCGGGCGGCGGTGACTGGGACCCGCCGGCGCCGCTGGAGGCGCCGTGGACGCCCCGGTCCCCGGGCGAGCGGCCCGGGTCCCCGCTGGCCGATCCGTGGGCGGTCGAGCCGCCACCGCCGCCCGGCGAGCTCGGGAGCGCCGGCGAGCCCTGGTCCCCGACGGCCGCGCCCGCCCCGGTGGTCCCCCAGCTGTCGCCCGCGTACTCGTCCCCCGGGTCGCCGGCGTACACCCCGCCGCTGCGGGGGTCCGCCCCGCCCGCGCTGGTCGACACCTCGGAGCCACCGGCCCGCAAGCGTCGCTGGCTCGTGCCCCTCCTGGCCCTCCTCCTGGCGGCCGCTGTGGCGGCGGGCGCGTTCGTGGTGCTCGCCGGCGGGGACGGCGACGGCGGCTACGTCTTCGGGACCGTGGCCACCGCCACCGGCGACGCGAGGGTCCGGACGGGCGAGGGCGGCGGCGCCCGCCCGCTCGAGGAGGGCGAGAGCGTCGAGGCCGGCTGGGTCGTCGAGGCGCCCACCGACTCCGCCGTCACGCTCGAGCTGGCCGGCGGCGGGATCGTCCGCTTCGACAGCGGCGCCATCCTCAGCTTCGTCGACCTCGCCCAGCGCGGCGAGAACGAGGACGAGCCGACCCCGGCGATCGAGGTCGACGGCGGGCGCGCCTGGCTCAACCCCGTCAACGTGCCGGCGTCGGCCGCCGTGGCGCTGGAGATCCCCGAGGCGACCGTCGTGACCACCGGCAACCCGGTGGCCGTCGACTGCACGAGCACCTGCGGCGTGGAGGCCCCGGCCGGCGGCGTGACCCTCACGACCGACGCCGACCTCGACGCCTCCCCCGGACCCAACGAGATCGTCACCGTCCAGAGCGCCGACGCCCTCGAGGTCGCCACGGGCAGCGGACTGTCCGCCTGGGCCGGACAGAACACCAACGCCGACAGCGAGGACGGGTTGCCCGAGCCCGAGGCTGTCGAGAACAACACCGGGGTGAAGGGGACGGCTGTCGCCGACGGGACCTACAACCTGACGCTGGCCGTCACCGGCGACCCGGCGGGCGACCCGATTCCCGACGACCTCAAGTTCTTCCCGCAGCAGACCTTCACCGTCGATCTCGTCGCCGACGGCAGCAGCTGCGTGACCGTGCCGTGCGACGTGAACGTCACCGCCAACGACGGGGCCACCGGGACCGCCCGGATCGAGAACGGGTCCGTCGTGCGTGAGTTTCACCCAGCCGATCAACTGCTTCGACGAGACCTTCACCACCGTCGTCGTGCCCAACATCGGGACCACCGCCGTGCAGGCCACGCTCCAGATCACCGAGATCGTGCAGGACGGCGACCGGTGGGTCGCCACCGCGCTCGACGGCGAGGGGACCGTGGCCGCCAACCTCACGGCGCCGTGCAACGCGGGCGAGACGTTGGGCACCGCGACGAGCGTCATGACGCTCGGAGGTGCGCGTGCCCCGTGACCCTGCCGGGCGCGTCCGACCGATGACTGTGCGGTAATCTCCACGCTTCGAGCTGGGCCGGGGGAGGAAGCCAGGACACCCATGTCGACGTCGTTCGACCGCGCGCCGGGACGCCGCCCCACCCGGGCGGCCCCGGTCGATGGTCCACCCCCCACGCCCGCCCCGCCCCCCGCCCGGGGCGCCTACCCGCCCGACGACCCCGGCCTCCGACCGGGCCGGCCGCGCTTCGACGGCTGGCTCGGGCGGCCCGAGCGGCCGGGCAGCCCCCGGGGCTCCGCGCCCCGGCGCCGCTGGCCCGTGCTCGTCCTCGCGGTCGCCGCCACGGGCGCGGCCGCGGTGGCCGCCCTCGTCGTGCTCGGCGGCGACGAGGCCGAGGGGCGGCTACGCGTTCGGCACGGTGGCGACGCCCGCCGGCGCGCTGGTGCGGACGTCGGCCGACGGCGAGAGCCGGCCCCTCGACGACGGCGAGACCGTGCTGGAGGGCTGGACCGTGGAGGCGGCGAACGAGCCGGTCACGCTCGAGCTCGACGGCGGCGGGGTCGTGCGCTTCGACGCCGGCGCCCGAGTGACGTTCAGGGGCGGTGCCCACCCCGACGCGACCGACCGACGTCCCCGCCCCCTGATCGCCGTCCGCGGCGGCCGCATGTGGTTCAACCCCGGGGGCCGCGACGGGTCGACCGACGTCGTCGTGTCCACCCGCACCCTGTCCGTGACCAGCGGCGGCAATCCGATCGGCGTCGACTGCCCGGACGACTGCCTCGTCGAGGCGCCGGCCGGCGGCGTGGAGGCGACCACCGACGACGGCCTGGCGCTGACGCCCGCCGCCGGCGAGCTCGTCGTGGATGCCGACAGCCTCGGGGTCCGGGCCGCCGCCGGGCCGTCCGAGTGGGCCACCCAGAACCTCGCCGCCGACACCGCGGCCGGGCTGCCCGCACCCGCGCCCGCCGCGGGCCCCGGCGTCGCCGCCGGCGCGCTGCCCGCCCTGAGCTACGCGATCGAGGTCGAGGTCACCAGCACCGCCACGGGCGACGCCCTCGCCCCCGGCCTGAGCTGGGGACCGGGCGAGCAGCACACGCTCGACGCCAGCGTCGACACACCCGCCTGCTACTCGCTGCCCTGCAGCGTCCGCATCAGCAGCTTCGACGACCCCGACACCGCCGCCGTGCGGATCGACCGGGCCGGTGTCGTCCGCGTCGGCGACGGCCGCATGGCCGTCACGCTGGAGCGGCAGGTCGGGTGCCTCGACGCCGCCGGCAACGTGGCCCGGGTCGTGGGATCGTCCACCATCGCCGCCGACCTCGCCGTGCTCGAAGCGACCCACGACCCCGTGACCGGCCGCTGGAACGCCACCACGCTGGAGGGCTCCGGCACCGCGTCGGTCACCATCACCGACCCGACCTGCGCGACCGGCGCCTCCCCCACCGGCACCCGCACGAACGACCTGCGGATCACCGCCACCGCCACCTGAGCACGTGGTCGTCGTCTCTCACCGCGGGTATCCGCGGTGAGAGACGACAGAGCCGGATCAGACCGCCAGCAGGATGGCGTCGCCCTGGCCGCCGCCGCCGCACAGGGCGGCCGCGCCGAGCCCGCCGCCCCGCCGCTTGAGCTCGTGCAGCAGCGTGAGGGCGACCCGGGTGCCGGACATGCCGACCGGGTGACCGAGGGCGATGGCGCCGCCGTTGACGTTGACCACGTCGTCGGTGATGCCGAGGTCGGCGATCGACGGCGATGCCCACCGCCGCGAACGCCTCGTTCAGCTCGAACAGGTCGATGTCGGTCGACGGCCCGCCCGGAGCTGTCGAGCGCGGCCTTGATGGCCCGCGCCGGCTGGGTCAGCAGCGACGGGTCGGGGCCGGCGACCTGGCCGTAGCCCACGACCTCGCCCAGCGGCTCGACGCCGAGGCGCTCGGCCGCGGCCTTCGACGTCACGATCACGGCCGCGCCGCCGTCCGAGATCTGCGAGGCGTTGCCGGCCGTGATGTTGCCGGCCTTGTCGAACGCGGGCCGCAGGGCGCCGAGCGACTCGACCGTGGTGCCGGGCCGGACGCCCTCGTCGGTGTCGACGACGACCGGGTCGCCCCGGCGCTGGGGCACCTCGACGGCCACGATCTCGTCGGCCAGCCGGCCCTCCTTGATGGCGGCGGCCGCCCGCTCGTGCGACTTGGCCGCCAGGTCGTCCTGCGGCTCGCGGGCCAGGCCGAGCGAGGCCGCGTACTTCTCGGTGCCGGCGCCCATCGCCACCTGGTCGAAGGCGCAGAACAGCCCGTCGTACATCATCGAGTCGACGACCGACTTGTCGCCCATGCGGTAGCCCTCGCGGGCGCCCGGCAGCAGGTACGGGGCCTGGGTCATCGACTCCATGCCGCCGGCCACCACGATGTCGGCCACCCCGGCGCCGATGAGCAGGTCGGCCAGGAAGATGCTGTTGAGGCCCGACAGGCACACCTTGTTGACGGTGGTGGCGGGCACGGTCATGGGGATGCCGGCCGCGGCCGCGGCCTGGCGGGCGGTGATCTGCCCGGTCGCCGGCCTGCAGCACGTGGCCCATGAACACGTAGTCGACCTGGTCGGGGCTCACGCCCGACCGCTCGAGCGCGGCCTTGATGGCGAAGCCACCGAGGTCGGAGGCGGAGAACCCGCCCAGTGCCCCGCTGAGCTTGCCGATGGGCGTGCGGGCACCCGCCAGGATCACGGAACCAGCCATCGTGGCTTCCCCCCATGGTTGGGAACGTCTCGGACCCCGCCGAGCCTACCGAGAGGTCACTTCAGGACCGAAGTCCGGGGCGTCTGTCAGGGCGTGGTGGCACCCACCGGGCCGGCGCCCGCGGGACCGGCGCCGACGGCGACCTCCTCCGGCGGCTCGACGGTCGCCTCCTCGCCGTCGCCGTCGCCGGCGTCGCCCTCGGCCTCCGGCTCGGCGGCCGCCGCCACCGGGCGCTGCAGGCGGCGCAGCGCCGCCAGCGCCACAGGTAGACGACCATGGCCAGGGCCAGCACCACGTTGAAGCCGAAGATCATGGCGATGATCGTCGGTCAGCACCGAGCCGATGACCGAGGCGAAGCCGTTGACCGCCCAGCCCCAGGCCACGTACTCCTCGCCGTGGTCGGTCAGGGCCGACACCGCCCCCAGGCCGAGCGGCATGAAGATGCCGAGCAGCATGCCGAGCGGCGCCAGCACCAGGAAGGCCACGATCGACCCGCACGGCGAGCGGGGTGCGTCAGCAGGGCGTCGGTGAGGATCGGCAGCAGGAACAGGTAGGCCAGGCCCAGCGACCACCACGACGCCGGCCATCACCTTGCGTGACCGCTCTCGACGCGCCCCTTGAACCGAGCGCTCAGCAGCGCGCCGACGCCGGTGAACACCAGCAGCGACGCCAGCGTGACCGTCAGCGAGTACGTCGGGTAGCCGAGGAACAGGATCAGCCGCTGGATCAGCGTGATCTCGAAGAACATGAACCCGAAGCCCGAGCGCCGTGAAGTACACGGCCGAGGTGGGCTTGCGCGGGAACGCCCGCCACACCTTGCGCATCGTCACGAACGGCAGCAGCAGGAAGACCGCGGCCAGGATCGTCGCCAGCGACCAGCAGCAGCAGGATGCACCCGCTCGCCGATGGAGTCCTCGGGGTCGGCCCGGTCGATGCGGTCGCCGTACTCGGCAGATCACGTCGCCGAACCGGGCGAAGTGCCAGAAGAACGGGCCGTCGTCGCTGATGGCGTCGACGTCGAACGGGTAGTTGTCGAGGAACGCCTGCTGCTCGTCGGCCGGCAGGGTCAGCACGTTGGTGACCTGTTGTCCTGGCGGCTCGTCGCCGGGGGCGTAGCTGGAGCGCGTTGCCCTCGATCGTCGCGCGTCCTTGCGTGACGAACGTGTCGATCTCCTCCTCGGTGAACGGCGTGCTGCTTGACCAGCACCGTCGACAGCGACGTGGTGCCGCCGCTGCGGCGAGGTGGCCACCAGCACGTGCTGCGACGGGGTCGTCGACGCCGTGCCGCTCGAGCGCCTCGCGCACGGTGCGCGACGTAGCGGGTGGTGCGGTTGGGCTTGGCCTCGAAGTTGATCTCGCCGAACTGCGTGGCGATGATGCCGTCGTCGGTGAGGTGCTCGAGGCTCTCCTCGATCGTCTCGGTCGTGTAGAGGTAGCTCTCCGACAGGACGAACGCCCCGGCGGTGGCCGCGTTCGTCGCCGAGTAGCTGTCGGGCGCCGGGTACCAGATCAGCTCGTACTCGTCGTCGCTGCGGGCCAGGAACGACCGGCCGTCGCCGTTGACGTAGTTGACGCCCGGCTGCTCGGCGACGTGGCCGCCGTAGTCGGCGTAGACGTCGGTCACCAGCTCGTAGGTGAGCGGGTTGAGCTCGATGGCGTCGATGTTCTCGGCGTCGAAGTACAGCGAGGCCAGGATCTCGTGGCCGCCGGCGGCGCCGATGATCATCACCTTCTCGGGCGGCTCGCCCAGCACGTCGAACGGGAACGTCCGGGGGTCGTTGTCGAAGTTGTAGCTGTCGTCGCCGAGGCTGCCGATGTCGCCGTCCCACTTCTTGATGACCGAGCCGAGCATGCCGTCGTGGTTGAGCAGCAGGCCGGTCTCGGCAGGTCGACGGCGTCGACCCGGAAGATCGGGCTCCACTGCGAGAAGATCGGCGTCGCTCGAGGTCGCTCTTGTCGTCGTCGGGGCGGACGTCGGGCAGCACGCTCGACGACACGACGCACACCGCCAGGCCCACGGCGAGCACGGCGCCGACCGGCGCCACCAGCTTCGACCGGTTGCGGGCCGCCACCCACACGCCGACCGCGGCCAGGATGGCGGCCGACAGGGCGATCGGTCCGCGGCGGGCCGATCGACGAGATGAGGAACACGACGACGGCGCAGGCCAGGCCGGCGCCCAGCAGGTCGGCGAAGTAGAGCTTGCCGATGCCCTCGGTCTTGCGCCCGAACAGCGTCGAGACCATCACGCCGATCCACACGAACGACGCGAACAGGGCCAGGCAGATCACGACGAGCTTGCCGAGGTTCTCGAACGAGTCCTGGCTGCCGTAGTCCCAGATGCGCGAGCGACGCGATCGGGAGGCGGGCGACGACCAGGTAGCCGAGGATCACGCTAACACGGCGCCCAGCAGGCAGCCGACCATCATGATCGTGTCGGTCTTGGCCCGCCTGAGCCGGGCGGAGATCGACATGATCACGCTGCCGCAGCCGATGCCCAGCAGGGCCAGCCCGATGACCAGGTACGTGTAGTAGTAGAAGAGCTTGAACGAGACGATGCGGGTGTAGCTGATCTCGAGCAGCAGCGATGCGAAGCAGATCAGGAAGATCTCGAGGTGGTAGCCGCGCTCCCGCCCCGGCGTCCCCTCCGGCACGGCGGCGTCGCCGGCGTCGGGCGCGGCGCCGTCGCCGTCCCCGTTCGTCGCCGTCTCCGCTGACGTCGAGTTGGCCATCAATCGCTTCCCCCGTTGACTGTGCCGGACTCCCGACGCGCCAGCTTCGACGGTTGCGGCGGTCGGGTGGGTGGGCGCACTTCTCTCTTCCGAGGCCCCAGCCCCGGGGGAGCTTAGCGACCACGCACAGCCACCGCCCAAGACGGCTACCAGGACCAGCGCTCTTGGGCCGCGCGATTACCGAAAGGTAGGTTGACGGCCCATGCAGGAGATCCTCGAGGCCATCCAGGGGGGCGCCTCGGGCGACGAGATCGCCGCGCTGCCCATCCCCGAGTCCTACCGGGCCGCGCACGTGCGGCGGGCCGAGTCGCAGATGTGGGACGGGGTGCCGTCCGAGGACAAGGACCCCCGCAAGTCGCTGCACATCGGGGACGTGCCCACCCCCGAGCTGGCGCCCGACGAGGTCTACATCGCCGTCATGGCCAGCTCGATCAACTTCAACACGGTGTGGACGTCGATCTTCGAGCCGCTGCCCACCTTCGGCTTCCTCGACCGCCTCGGCCGCGAGTCGGTGTGGGGCGCCCGCCACGCGCAGGACTACCACGTGGTGGGGTCCGACGCCTCGGCGGTCGTGCTGCAGGTCGGGTCGGCCGTGCGCAACTGGAAGCCGGGCGACCGGGTCGTCGTGCACTGCAACTACGTCGACGACCAGGACCCCTCCGCCCACGACGACTCGATGCTGGCGGCCAACCAGCGGATCTGGGGCTTCGAGTCCAACTTCGGCGGCCTGGCCGACCTGGCGCTCGTCAAGGCCAACCAGCTCATGCCCAAGCCCACCCACCTCACGTGGGAGGAGGCCGCGGTCAACGGCCTGTGCGCCTCCACCAGCTACCGGATGCTGGTCGGCCGGCACGCGGCCCGCATGAAGCAGGGCGACAACGTGTTCATCTGGGGCGCCACCGGCGGCATCGGCGCCTACGCCACCCAGCTCGTCCTCAACGGCGGCGGCACGCCGGTCGGCGTCGTGTCCAGCGAGGACCGGGGCAAGCTGCTCAACGCCATGGGCTGCGAGAACGTGATCGACCGCCGGGCCGAGGGCTACCGCTTCTGGTCCGACGAACACACCCAGGACGAGGGCGAGTGGCGCCGGCTCGGCAAGAAGGTGCGCTCGCTCATCGGCGAGGACCCCGACATCGTGTTCGAGCACCCGGGCCGCCAGACGATGGGCGCCTCGGTGTTCATCGCCAAGCGGGGCGGCACGGTCGTGACCTGCGCCGCCACCAGCGGGTTCATGATCGAGTACGACAACCGCCACCTGTGGATGAAGCTGAAGACGATCAAGTCGTCCCACTTCGCCAACTACCAGGAGGCGTGGGACATGAACCGGCTCATCGACCGGGGCGCCATCCAGCCGGTGATGTCGGCCGTCTACCCGCTGGAGCAGGTGGGCGAGGCCGCCCGGGCCGTGCACCGCAACGAGGCCGAGGGCAAGCTCGCCGTGCTGTGCCTGGCCCCCGAGGCCGGCCAGGGCGTCACCGACGCGGAGAAGCGGGCCCGCATCGGCGAGGACCGCATCACCCTGTTCCAGCGCCACGCCCGCGGCGAGCTGTAGAGGGTGCGCCGTCAGGCGCAGCCGTGGCCCGAGCGGCCCGCCGCGAAGCGGCAAGAGCGGGAGACGCAGGGTGCGCCGTCAGGCACAGCCGTGGCCCGAGCGGCCCGCCGCCAAGCGGCAAGAGCGGGAGACGCAGGGTGCGCCGTCAGGCGACCCGGCGGACGATGTCGGGGTCGGCGCAGGCCCGGGCGAACGCGTCCAGGCGCCGGCGGATGTCCCGGCCCAGCAGCCACACGCCCACCCGGTCGGCCACCGGGGCCAGCCAGCGCGGGCGGACCGTGAAGTTGTAGCGCCAGGTGGCCTCGGTGCCCCCGCCCGCCGCGGGCACGAAGTTCCAGCCGCCCGAGAACGTCCTGAAGAACCACGGCCCGGTCACCATCTTCATGCCGACGTGCGACGGCGGCCGGAACGTCACGTACTCGGACACCATCGTCAGCCGGTGCCGGGACCGGGTCCACGTGCGCACGCCCTTGCCCGCGGCGGTGGCCCCGTCCAGCAGCCGCTGCTCCCGCACGAACGGGTCCCAGCGGTAGCGCAGCTCGCCGTAGGTCTGCGACAGGGCGAAGGCCCGGTCCGGGGGGACCGGCACCACGACGGTCGAGGAGACGCGGGGCACGCCCCAGTGTGACCCGCCTACTCGGCCGACCGTCACCGCGCCCCCGGCCGCGGCCGAGGCGTACAGCGCGTCGACCACCCGGTGGGCGGGCAGGGCCTCCGCGAACGACGGCTGGGCCGGCGTGCCGTCCCGCACCGCGGCCAGGAACGCGGTGGCCTGGTTGGCGGACGGCTCGGCCGCGGCCAGGTCCGCGCCGGCCAGCACCTCCTCGGGCGAGCCGGTGAACTGCCAGCGCACCGGCCCCGCGAAGTCGCCCTCCAGCGCCGCGTACAGCCGCGAGCAGAACACCTCGACGCGGCGCAGGCTGGGCCGCTCCAGCACGTCGTGCCACACCGACGTCAGCGTGGCCGACACCCCCGACGCGAACGCCAGCCGGGCCACGGTGACGTCGTCGATCCGGGGGTGGCCGTGGACCTCCCGGGTGGTGGCGCTGACCGAGGCGACGGGCCCGAACAGCCAGCGCAGGATGTCGACGTCGTGGATCGAGTGCTCCAGCAGCGTCCCGCGGCCCGCCCGGGCGGCGTCGGTGCGCCACGTCGAGCCGTACAGGCCCTGGTCGGGGATGAACTGGTCGTCCCGGAACACCACCGCCAGCACCTCGCCCGCCCGGGGGTCCGTGACCAGCCGCCGCAGCCGGAGGAACGACGGCAGGAAGCGCAGCACGAGCCCCACCTGGTTGGGGACACCGGCCTCCTCGACCGCCGCCACCATCCGGGCCACGGTGCCGGCGTCGGCGGCCAGCGGCTTCTCGCAGAACACCGCCACCCCGGCCGCCGCGGCCCGCTCGACCAGCCGGGCGTGCTCGGACGTCCACGTGGTGACGTACACGGCGTCGACCAGCCCGCACAGCTCGTCCTCGGCCACCGCCGCCGCCCCGTGCTCGGCGGCGAACGCCGCCGCCCGCGCCGCGTCGGGGTCGTGGACCGCCACCACGGCGTGGTCGACCCCGCTCGCCGCCAGCAGGGCGCCGTGGTAGCGGCTGATGAACCCGGCGCCGTAGAACCCCACTCGGAGCGTCACGGGGCCGGACGCTAGTGGGGTGGCTCGTAGCGCTCGCCCCACTAGGTTGGCGGCGTGCTGCTCACCGAGATCGACCACGTCGCCATCGCCGTCAACGACCTCGAGGCCGCCATCGCCTACTACGAGGCGACGTTCGGCGCCACGGTCGACCATCGCGAGGTCGTCGAGTCCGACGGCGTCGAGGAGGCCCTGCTCAAGGTGGCCGACAGCTACATCCAGCTGCTCACCCCCACCCGCGACGACTCGCCCGTGGCCAAGTACCTCGAGCGCAAGGGCGAGGGCCTGCACCACATCGGCTACCGGGTCGACGACTGCGGCGCCGCACTCGACGCGGTCAAGGCGCAGGGCGGCCGGGTGATCGACGAGGCACCCCGCCCCGGCAGCCGCGGGACCACGGTGGCGTTCGTGCACCCCAAGGCCGCGTTCGGCACGCTGATCGAGCTCGTCCAGGAGTAACCGACGGTCCCCCGGCCGGGGGGCGTGCGGAAGTACCGTGACGCCGACCCGCGCACATTCGGGAGGCGCACGTGGATCCTTCTAGCCCACCACCACCGGGCCAGCCCGCCGGCTACCCGGCCGTCCTCGAGATCGACCGGCCCGAGCACGTCGCCAACTGGCGCCCGCTCGTCCACTGGTTGCTCGTCATCCCCCACTGGATCGTGCTCTACGTGCTCGGCATCGTGGCCGAGCTCTTGTCGATCGCCGGGTGGTTCATCATCGTGTTCACCGGCAAGCTGCCGGACGGCCTGGCCAACATCATCGGCCTGTACATCCGCTACAGCAATCGGACGCTGGCCTACTCGTACTTCATGCGGGAGGAGTACCCGCCGTTCACGTTCGAGGACACGCCCGCCGACCCCGGCAGCTACCCGGGGGTGCGGGTGGACTTCGCGCCCGAGCTGGAGGACCGCAACCGGCTCACCGTGGGGTTCCGGTTCATCCTCGTGATCCCGCAGGTCATCGTGCTGACGCTGCTGGCGATCGTCGTCATGTTCGCCATGATCGGCGCGTTCTTCGCCGTGCTGTTCACCGGCCGCTGGCCCCAGGGCCTGTGGACCTTCGTGCTCGGCTTCATGCGCTGGAGCACCCGGGTGAACGCCTACTACATGCTGCTCACCGACCGGTACCCGCCGTTCTCGATGGAGTGACGGCACGCGCGCCGGTGGCCGGGGCGTCGTTGGCCCGGCCACCGTGCGCTCGCGGTGCCTGTGGAGGGGCGGATCAGGACGGCGGCAGCATCACGCCGTCGATCAGGTGGACCGTGGCGTTGGCCGTCTGGATGTCGGGCACCACGACCTCGGCCTGACCACCGCCGACGGTGATCATGTCGCCGTTGGCGGCCACCGGCAGGGTCGCACCGGTGAAGGTCTCGACCTCGGTGAGCCCGGCCAGGTCGGCCGAGGACAGCTCCTGCCCGGCCACGACGTGGAAGCCGAGGACCTGGGTGAGCAGGCCGGTCGGATCGGCCAGGGCGGCGTCGAGCGTCGCCGGGTCCAGCGCCGCGAAGGCGCAGTCGGTCGGGGCGAACACGGTCAGGGCCGGAGCCGAGTTGAGCGTGTCCACCAGACCGGCCTCGCCGACGGCGGTGACCAGGGTGGTGAGGACGGGGTTGCTGGAGGCGGCGGTGGCCACCGGGTCGTCGGTCATGCCGGCCAGGGTGCCCTCGTCGGGGCCGCCCTCGACCGCGGCCACGAGGCCGTCGGCGTCGCAGATCTCGGCCGAGTCCGCCGGCGCGGCGTCGGGAGAGCCGGCCGCCGGCGCCTCGGCCGCGGGCGTGTCGGTGCTGGCGGAGTCGTCGTCACCGGAGCACGCGGCACCGAGCAGCGTGAGGGCGAACAGGGCGGCGACGCCGCGGGCGGTGCGGGAACGGATCATTGTGGTACCTCAGGTGGTTGGGGATGGGCTTGGTGGGGATGCGCTTGTGTCGCTGTCGCCGACCTGGACGACCAGCGACATCCAGCCGCTGGCGCCGTCGGGCAGGGGCTCGGACCGGTCCTCGGTCTGCAGCTCCCCGGTGCCGTCCGTGGCCCGGACGACGAGCGTGTGGCGGCCCGGAGCGGCGTCCCACTCGTGGCGCCACTGGCGCCAGGTGTCGTCGCTCACGGCCGCACCCAGCTCGACGGCGTGGAACGGCTCGCCGTCGATGCTGATCTCGACCTGCTCGATGCCCCGGGTCTGGGCCCACGCCACGCCGCCGACCACGACGCGGCCGGCCGGGACCCGCTCGAAGCTGCGGGGCGTGTCGATGCGGGTCATCGTCTTGATCGGCGCCTGCTCCGCGTAGCCGCGGGGCACCCAGTACTGGTCGAAGGCGTCGAACGTCGTGACCTCGAGCTCGGTCAGCCACTTCGTCGAGCCGACGTAGCCGTAGACGCCCGGGGTCACCAGCCGGGCGGGGAAGCCGTGCCGCAGGGGCAGCGGCTCGCCGTTCATGCCCACCGCCACCAGGCACGGGCGGTCGAACGCCGCGGCGAGCGGGAAGCCGCACGTGTACCCGTCGACCGAGCGGCCGACGAGCTGGTCGGCGCGGCGGCTCGGCCGGGCCCGGTCGAGCAGCTCCGCGGCGGGGACGCCCAGCCAGCGGGCGTTGCCGACGAGCTCGCCGCCGATGGGGTTGGAGACGCAGGTCAGCGTGATGTCGGCCTCGACCAGGTCCCGGTCGAGCAGCTCGGCGAAGCTCAGCTCGAAGGGCCGGTCGACCATGCCGGTGACCCGCAGGGTCCAGTCCTCGGCCCGGACCTGGGGCACGATCAGCGCCGTGTCGATGCGGTAGAAGTCGCGGTTGGGGGTGACGAACGGCGCGATGCCGGCGACCCCGACCTCGGCCGCCGCGGGGACGGCGGGCAGCGGGCGGGCCGCCCGGGGCAGGACGACGGCGGCGCGGGACTCGGCGGCGCTGAACCGGCTGCGCAGCGCCCGCCCACCCGCTCCGGCGAGGGCGGCGGCGGCCGCCACCCCGGCGGCCACGCCGAGGAACGCCCGCCGCGACCCGGTCCCGGGACCGGCGGTGCCCGCCGCACCCGGCGGGGGAGAGACCCGCCGGGTGCCGACGCATGCGGTCGAGCAGCAGCCCGAGGGCGGCGACGCCGGCCACGCCGGCGGCCAGGCTCGGGACCGCGGCGAGGGCGGTGGCGTTGGCCGCCGACAGGGCGGCGAGCGCGCCGAGCACGGCGAAGGCGGCGAAGCCCGGCCGCGCCGATCCGCCGGCGGCGGCGGGCCACGACCCCGAGCACGGCGCCGAGGACGGCGGCCAGGGCCAGGGTCCCGACGACGAGGGCGAGCTTGTCGTTGGTGCCGAAGGTCTCGATGGCGAACCGCTCGACCGAGGACGGCGCCCGGTCGATGACCTCGCGGGCCACCGCCTCGACCGGCGACGCCATGCGGGCGTCGATCCCGGCCACCAGCTCGCCGGCGCCCAGCGCCAGCCCGGCGGCGACGAGGCCGGCCAGCGCGGCCGCCGCGACGCCGCCGCCCCCGGTCGAGTGGCGCAGCTCGACGGTGGGTGGCGGGGGCGGCGGCGCCGGGGTGGCGGTGGCGGAGGACATCGCCGTGTATCCGGAGCGACCGCCGATCCGGATGCCGTGACCGGCGAGCCTCGCCGCCGGCCGGGACCCCAGCTCAGGTGGCGCGGAGGGACCCGGTGCCGGCCATCAGGCCGGACGGTGCCGGCGACCCGCCGGCCGGCTCGTCGCTGATGGCGACGCGCGTGGTCCCGGCGGGCAGCGCCACCGGGACCGTCGGGTCCCGGCCGTCGCCGAGCAGGCCCAGCGACTCGGGCTCGGGCCCGTCCAGCGACCACATCTGGAACTCCCGGCCCTCGGGCAGGGGGTCGACGCCGACCAGCTCGACCACGGCGCCGCGGGGGCCGTCGACGACCCGGGCGACCTCGGTGCCGTCGGCCGCGGTGAGGACGCCGAGCGTCTCCCCCGCCACCTCGGCGCCGGGAGCAGGCCCGCCGCCGCCACCCCCGGCGCCGAGGATCTGCGGGCCGGCCGCGACCGCGGCGACGAGCGCGGCCGCCGCCGCGGCCAGACCGACCAGCCGCCGCCGGCGGCGCTGCGGCGACGGCGAGGAGTCCGCCGCCGCGAGCACCGACCCGAACTCGACCGGCACCACGACCCGCGGCACCGGCCCGCCGGTGCGGGCGTCGATGGCCGCCCACACGCTCGGCGGGGGCGGCTCGTCGGCGACGAGGCACGACAGCGTCGCCTCGTCGACCGCCAGGCGGAGCCGGCACGGCTCGCACGAGGCGAGGTGGGCCTCGATGACGGCGCGCTCGAGGGCGTCGTCGATGGCGTCGAGCGCGTACGCGGCCAGGTCGTCGAGCGGGTGGTCGCGGTACGGAGCCACGTTCACGGCGTCACCCCCTGGGCCTCGAGCGCCTGGCGCAGGACCAGCAGGCCCCGCCGGATGCGCGTCTTCACGGTCCCCTCGGGCGCGCCGAGCATCTCGGCCGTCTCCCGGTAGCTGTGCCCGCCGAAGTACGACAGCACGATCGCCTGGCGCTCGTCGTCGCGGAGCTGGTCGACGGCCTTGCGCACGTCGTCGCTCAGGGCGGCGGCGTGCACGGCGGACTCGACGTCGGGTTCGGCCACCGGGGCCAAGTGACCCTCGCGGTCCTGGCGGCGCTGGCGTGCGGTCTCGGACCGCACGGTGTCGACGGCCCGGGCGTGGGCCTGCGCCACCAGCCACGGGCGCAGCCGGCCGCGGGTCGGGTCGAACCGGCCCGGTCGCCGCCACAGGTCGGTGAACACGGTCTGGCTCACGTCCTCGGCCAGGACCCGGTCGTTGCAGACCCGCTTGGCCACCGCCCAGACGGCCCCGGCGTAGCGCCGGTAGATCTCGCCCAGCGCGGGCTGCTCGCCGGCGGTCACGGCCCGGATGAGGTCGTCGTCGGACAGGTCGCTGAGCGGCGGTGCCGGACCGCCGGGTCGTGCCCGCGCGTCCCCGGGACCGGGTGGTGGGCAACGCAGCGGAGTTCCCCGGGACGGTGGTCATGCCACCCGTGATTCGGTGCCCGCGGCCGAGCCGGATGACGGAATTCCGGTGGATCCCGGCCGCCGCCCGGCCATGATGGTCGGCCATGTTGTCGGTTCGCGGGCTCACGGTCGAGGTCGGCGGCACCCTCGTCGTCGAGGGTGCCGGCTTCTCCGTGCGCGCCGGCGACCGGGTCGGGCTGGTCGGGCGCAACGGCGCCGGCAAGACGTCGCTGCTGCGGGTGCTCGGCGGCATGGCCGAGCCCAAGGCCGGTGTCATCCAGCGCCCCGGCGCCTTCGGCTACCTGCCCCAGGACCCCCGGCTCGACACCATCGCCCCCGACATCACGCCGCTCAGCCACGTGCTCGGCGGCCGGGGCCTCGACGAGCTGGCCCACCGCCTCGAGGAGCTGCGCCGCAAGATGGAGGCCCAGCCCGGCGACGAGCGCCTGGTCGCCAAGTGGAGCCGGGCGCACGACCGCTTCGAGCACGCCGGCGGCTACGCGGCCGAGTCCGAGGTCCGCAGCCTGCTGTGCGGCCTGGGCCTGCGGGCCGACCGGGTCGAGGGGCCGATCACCGGGCTGTCGGGCGGCGAGCGCCGGCGGGTCGAGCTGGCCCGCATCCTGTTCTCGGGCAGCGACCTGCTCCTGCTGGACGAGCCCACCAACCACCTCGACAACGACGCCCGCGAGTGGCTGTTCGACTTCCTGCGCACCTACCGGGGCGCGCTCATCGTGATCAGCCACGACCTCGAGCTGCTCGACGAGTCGATCACCCGGGTGCTGCACCTCGACCGGCCCGGCGAGGCCGACGTCGGCGAGATCACCGAGTACAAGGGCACGTACTCCGAGTACAAGGACGCCCGGGCCCGCGACGAGGCCCGCCGGGCCAAGGTCGCCGCCCGCCAGCAGTCCGAGATCGCCCGCCTGCAGACGCTCATCGACCGCTGGGGCGCCAAGGCCAGCAAGGCGTCCTTCGCCCGGTCGCTGGAGACCCGCATCGAGCGCATCCGCCGCGACGGCGTCGAGGCGCCGGCGGCCCGGCGCGGCCTGCGCCTGCGGCTGCCCGACCCGCCGCCGTCCGGCCGCACCGCGGTGACCGTGCACGGCCTCGCCAAGTCCTACGGCGCCGGGCCCCCGGTGTTCGAGGGCGTCGACGTCGAGGTGGGCCGGGGCGAGCGGCTGCTGGTCCTCGGGCTCAACGGCGCCGGCAAGACCAGCATGCTGCGCATCCTGGCCGGGACGTCCGGCGCCGACCGGGGCGCGATCACGTGGGGCCACCAGGTCACGGTCGGGTACTACGCCCAGGAGCACGAGGGCATCCGGTCCGGCGCCTCCGTCCTCGAGCACATGGCCGAGGCCGCCCCCGGCCAGCCCGAGCAGATGCGGCGGCGGCTGCTCGGCATGTTCGGCCTGTCCGGCGACAAGGTCCACCAGGACGCGTCGACGCTGTCGGGCGGCGAGAAGACCAAGCTGGCGCTGTCGCTGCTCGTGGCCGGGCGCCACAACCTGCTGCTGCTCGACGAGCCGACCAACAACCTCGACCCCCCGTCCCGGGAGGCCGTGGCCGCGGCGCTGGCGAGCTGGGGCGGCACGATGATCATCGTCAGCCACGACGTCGGCTTCGTCCGCGACCTGGCCCCCGACCGGGCGCTCCTCATGCCCGACGGCGACGTCGACTTCTGGTCGGACGACCTGCTCGACCTGGTGGAGCTGGCGTAGAGGCCGCGCCCATGCCCGTTCCGGGCGGGGCGGCGGGCACGGTACGGTCGGTGCCCGCATGGACGTCCACCTCGTCGACGGCACCTACGAGCTGTTCCGCTACCACTTCGCCCCCAACAACCGCGACCTCGACAAGGGGGCGACGGTCGGGGTGCTCGGCACGCTGCTCCAGCTCGTGTCGGACGGGGCGACGCACGTGGGGGTGGCGACCGACCACGTGATCGAGTCGTTCCGCAACGACCTGTGGCCCGGCTACAAGTCGTCGGCGGGGATGCCCCGCGAGCTGCTGGCCCAGTTCCCGGTGGTGGAGATGGCGATGGAGGTGGCGGGGTTCACCGTGTGGCCCGAGGTCGCCTACGAGGCCGACGACGGCATGGCGGCCGCCGCCGTGATGGCCGCGGCGGACGACCGGGTCGAGCGGGTGGTGATCTGCACGCCGGACAAGGACCTCGGCCAGTGCGTGGGCGGCAAGGTGGTGCAGTTCGACCGGCGCAAGGGCCAGGAGTTCGACGCCGCCGGGGTCGAGGAGCGCCTGGGCGTGCCGCCCGCATCGATCCCCGACCTGCTGGCGCTCGTGGGCGACTCGGCCGACGGGTTCCCGGGCCTGCCGGGTTGGGGCGCCAAGTCGGCGGCCGCGGTGCTGCGCCGCTGGGGCCACCTGGAGGACATCCCCGCCGACCCGGTGACCTGGGACGCCGGTGTCCGGGGCGCGGCAAAGCTCAACGCCGTGCTGCGGGAGGAGTTCGAGCTGGCGCTGCTGTTCCGGCGCATCGCCACCGTCGAGACCGACGCGCCGGTCAGCGACAGCGTCGACGAGCTCCGCTGGAGCGGGCCCCCCGACCCCGACGCCTACGCGGCGATGTGCGACAAGCTCGGTGCGCCCGGCCTCGTCGGCCGGTGCGGCCGCCGTGCTGGCGCCGGGTCAACCGTTCTTCGGCAGGTCCTTGAACGGCGTGTTCTTGTCGAACCCGGGCTCCTTGGGCAGGCCGAGGACCCGCTCGCCGATGATGTTGCGCTGCACCTGGTCGGTGCCGCCGTAGATCGGCGGGCCCTGGGCGAACAGCGCCATCTCGGTGATGCCGGCCAGGAACGGCTGCCCGGTGGCCTCGTCGAGGGCCTTGCGGTCGTCGGGGTCGTAGGCGTGGAGCGTGCCGTAGCCGCCGGCGATCTCGAGGCCGAGGTCGCGGGACAGGCGCACGGTGTTGCTCATCAGCAGCTTGGAGATGTTGGGCAGGCCGGGGATGTCCTTGCCGGCCGCCATCGCCGCCTTCAGCCGCAGCGTGTTGAACCGGGCCACCTCGCCGATGGTGTGGAGCTGCATCAGCTTCTGGCGCACCGACGGGTTGGTCACGCTGCCGTTGCCCTTGGCCAGCTGCATCAGGCCCTTGGCCGAGGCGCCGAACAGCGTGCCGCCGCCCCCGCCGCGGCGCCCGCCGCTGGCCACGAAGTCGCCGGCCCGCTTGTCGAGGTCGCCGGCCACGGTGCCGGGGCTGGCCAGCGAGGCGGCGGAGGAACCGCCGCCGGCGCCCAGGCCGGACCGCTCGAACATGAGCGTGGTGTTGGCCACGCGCCAGCCGTTGTTGAGGCCGCCGATGGCCGCGTCGTCGGGCACCCGGGCGTCGCTGAGGAACACCTCGTTGAACAGCGCCCGACCGGTCATCTCCCGCAGCGGCACGACCTCGACGCCGGGCTGGTGCATGTCGATGGCGAAGTAGGTGATGCCGGCGTGCTTGGGCTGGTCGGGATCGGTGCGGGCGATCAGCATGCCGAGGTCGGCGACGTGGCCGCCGGAGGTCCACACCTTCTGGCCGTTGACGATCCACTCCTCGCCGTCCTTGACGGCCCGGGAGTTGAGGCCGGCCAGGTCGGAGCCGGCGCCGGGCTCGCTGAACAGCTGGCACCAGGCCTTCTGGCCGGTGACGATGTCCTTGAGGTAGCGGGCCTTCTGCTCGTCGTCGCCGTGCACGGCGATGGTGGGGCCGGCCAGCAGCAGCCCGAGGCCGCCGGGGGCGGGCAGGGCGCCGAAGTCGGCGATGGCCTGCTGCACCCGCACGCCGTCGGCCCGGCTCAGGTCCTTGCCGAACGAGGCGCTCGGCCACGTGGGCACGGCCCAGCCCGAGGTGCCGAGACGGTCCCACCACTCGGCGACCGTGAGATCGGGGTCCCAGTTCTCCGCGAGCCAGTCCTTGACCTCCGCGACGGCGTCGCTGGCGGTCTCGGTGCGATCGGCGGTGTCGGTCATCTGAACCCCTCGTGCTGCGTGACGGTCCTAGGGAGAAGCACCCGGCCCCACCAGGTGACCACGCGCTTGACCCGCGGGTCAAGCTGGCCGGCACGCACCGTGCCGTCAGGGCGAGACGACGACGGGCCCATCGGGCGTGCGCACCTCCAGGCGGTCGCCGTCGAGCCGGGTGAACGTGCAGTCCAGGACCGCCGAGTGGGCCGGCTCGACGGCCTTCGGCTCGCCGCTCGCGCAGTCGTAGAGCTCGACGGCGAGGCTGACGCTGTCGACCAGCAGCACCTCCCGCACGTCGAGCGCGGCGTACCACGGCAGCTTGACGCCGGCTCTCGTCCCGGGGCGAGATCAGCTCGACCAGCAACTCCGCGGCGGCCTCCAGGCCCCGGGCACTGATCTGGTCGGGCCGGTAGACCGCGAGATCGGGCTGGCGGTAGTCGTCGTGGGCGCGGAAGAACCCCACCTCGTGGACCACCTTCAGCCCCCGCGCCCGGGCCAGCCCGTGGATCACGACCAGCAGCTCCGAGCTCAGCGTCTGATGCCGCCCCGACGGCGGAGGCACCATGTGCAGCACGCCTTCCCACACCTCGTCCCAGCGATCGCCGCCCATGCGCCGTCGCTCTTCCAGGAGGTGCGGATCCTCGATCATTGCTCCCCGCATGCCATCAGACTACACGAAACCGTCTAGGAGGCAACGCCGAACAACCGGCGGAGCTCGGCGGGGGCGGCGACGTCCAGCTGCTCGTAGGTGCACTGCTCCGGCAGCTTGTCGTCGCGCCAGCGCACCATCCGGGACGCGTGGCGGAAGCGCCCGCCCTGCAGGTTCTCGTAGCGGACCTCGATCACCCGCTCGGGGCGGAGCGGCTCCCAGGACAGGTCCTTGGTGGCGTTCCAGCGGCTGGGCGCGCCCGGCATCCGCGGCCCGTCCGCCTGGGCGTGGGCCTCGGCGTCGGCCCACGCGCCCCACGGGTGGTCGGCCGAGCGCGATGCCCCGCAGCGGGGCGATCTCCTCCACCAGCTCGCGGCGCCGGGCGGCGGCGAACGAGGTGGCCACGCCCACGTTGTGCAGGACGCCGCCGTCGTACAGGCCGAGCAGCAGCGACCCGATGCCCTCGCCGTCCTTGTGCCAGCGGAACCCGGCGACCACGCAGTCGGCCGTGCGCTGGTGCTTCACCTTCCACATCGCGCGCTGGTCCTGGCGGTAGGGGGCGTCGCCCGGCTTGGCCACCACGCCGTCGAAGCCGGCGCCCTCGAAGCGGGTGAACCAGTCCTCGGCCAGGTCGGCGTCGTCGGTCAGCGGGGTGACGTGCACCTGCGACCGCCCGGACGGGACGACCTCCTCCAGCAGGCGCCGGCGCTCGGCGAACGGGACGTCGGACAGGTCCCGATCGCCGAGCGCGATCAGGTCGAAGGCCACGAACGACGCCGGCGTCTCGGCCGCCAGCCGGTCGATGCGGGAGGCGGCCGGGTGGATGCGCTGCTGCAGGGCGTCGAAGTCGAGCCCGTCGCCCGTCACGACCACGATCTCGCCGTCGACCACGCACCGCTCGGGCAGCACGGCCCGCAGCGCCGGCGGCATCTCGGGGAAGTAGCGGGTCAGGGGCCGGTCGTTGCGGCTGCCGAGCTCGACCTCGTCGCCGTCGCGGAACACGACGCAGCGGAACCCGTCCCACTTCGGCTCGAACAGCAGGCCCGGCGCCCGGGGCACCTCGTAGACCGCCTTGGCCAGCATGGGACGGACCGGCGGCATCACGGGCAGGCGCACCCGGCCGAGGGTATCCCCGGCGACCGCGCCGGCGCGCGCCGTGGGCGTCGCCGGCGCCGGCCGGGATGATTGTCGGGCCCGCCACGAGCGCAAGTACCGTGACGGCATGGTCGACCATCCCATGAGCGACAGGCTCGCCGACCTGGCCAAGCGCAAGGAGGAGGCGTTCGCTCCCGGGACCGACCGAGCCCGCGAGCGCCAGCACAACCGGGGCAAGCTGCTCGCCCGCGAGCGCATCGACGCCCTGCTCGACCCGGGCTCGTTCCACGAGCTCGACCTGCTGGCCCGCCGCCCGACCGAGTCCGGCTTCGACGACCGCCCCTACACCGACGGCGTGATCTGCGGCTGGGGCACGGTCGACGGCCGCAAGGTGTTCGTGTTCTCCCAGGACTTCACCGTGTTCGGCGGGGCGCTGGGCGAGGTCTTCGCCGACAAGATCCACAAGCTCATGGACCTCGCCCTCAAGGTGGGCGCCCCGGTCGTGGGCATCAACGACGGCGCCGGCGCCCGCATCCAGGAGGGCGTGGTCAGCCTCGACAGCTACGGCGGCATCTTCTACCGCAACGTGCAGTCCTCCGGGGTGGTGCCCCAGATCAGCGTGATCATGGGCCCGTGCGCCGGCGGCGCCGTGTACTCCCCCGCCATGACCGACTTCGTGTTCATGGTCGAGGACACGTCCTACATGTTCATCACCGGCCCCGACGTGGTGAAGACCGTGACCGGCGAGACCGTCACCCAGCAGGAGCTGGGCGGCGCCATCGCCCACGCCTCCAAGTCGGGCGTGTGCCACTTCACCTCCGCCGACGACGCCGCCTGCCTCGACGACGTGCGCTACCTGCTCGGCTTCCTGCCCGCCAACAACCTGGAGGAGCCGCCGGTCGTCGCCACCGAGGACGACCCCGAACCGGCTGTGCCCCGAGCTGCGGGACATCATCCCGGCGTCGTCGAACCAGCCCTACGACATGCACGCCGTCATCGAGGCGGTGGTCGACGACGGCGACTACTTCGAGTACGCCCGCCGGTGGGCGCCGAACATCGTGTGCGCCTACGCCCGGCTCGACGGCCACGTGGTGGGCATCATCGGCAACCAGCCGATGCACCTGGCCGGCGTCCTCGACATCGAGTCGTCGGAGAAGGCGGCCCGCTTCGTGCGCACCTGCGACGCCTTCAACATCCCGCTGGTGTCCTTCGTCGACGTGCCCGGCTTCCTGCCCGGCGTCGACCAGGAGCACGGCGGCATCATCCGCCACGGCGCCAAGCTGCTCTACGCCTTCTGCGAGTCGACGGTGCCCCGCATCCAGGTCGTCACCCGCAAGGCCTACGGCGGCGCGTACGTGGTCATGAACTCCAAGTCGATCGGCGCCGACCTGGCCTTCGCCTGGCCGTCGGGCGAGCTGGCGGTGATGGGCCCGCAGGGCGCGGTCGAGATCGCCTACCGGCGGGAGATCATGGAGGCGACCGACCCGGACGCCCGGCAGGGCCGAGCTGGTCGAGGAGTACACCGACCGGTTCGCCAACCCGTACCAGGCCGCCGAGCGCGGCTACGTCGACGACGTGATCGACCCGGCCGAGACCCGCATCAAGCTGGTGGCCGGGTTCGAGCTGCTGCGCTCCAAGCGGGAAGAGCTCCCCAAGCGCAAGCACGGCAACGTCCCGCTGTAGCCCGATGGCCGACCCGCACGACGCCCCCGCCGTCGCCGTCACCCGCGGCGGCGACGCCAGCGACGAGGAGGTCGCCGCCATCGTCGCCGCGGTCGAGGTGACATGGCCGCGACCGGCGGCCTCGGCGGCGGACGCGACGTCGCGCTGGCGGTTCTCGGGCCGGTGGTGGTCGAAGCCGGTGCCGCTGCGCCGCAACCGCCCCTGGTAGCCACTACCGAGCGTGGAGACCCCGCCACGCTCGCGACCGGACGAGCGGGCGGGCGGCATGACCTAGGCTGCGCCGCATGGGCGGCTACCCCCCTCCTCCGGCTCCCCCTCCGCCGGGCGGCGACGACCCGTTCCCGCCCCCGGGCGGCGGCCCGCCGCCTCCGCCGGGGCCGGGCGGATGGCCCGCCCCCACGCCGCCGGGACCGCCCAGCTACGCCGGCGCCGGCAGCGCCGCGGGCCCGTTCGCCCCGCCGGGCGCCTACGCCCCCGGACCGGGCTACGGCTACGGGTACGGCGGCTACGCCGAGAAGGCCGGGTTCTGGGCCCGCTTCGCGGCGTTCCTCCTCGACGGCATCATCGTCGGGCTGTTCAGCATCCCCGCCTACATCGCCCTCGCCGTCGGGCCCACCCGCAGGACGTCGTGCCGCATCGAGGACGGCACCGTCACGAGCCTCGACGACAACCCGAACGCCATCTGCGACGTGCCGACCGGGGGAACCTGGGCGGCGTTCGCCGTCCTGCTGATCGCCGCGTTCGTCGCCGCCGTCATCTACTACGGCAAGATGGACGGCGGCCCGTCGGGCGCCACCGTGGGCAAGAAGGCGCTGGGCATCCGGGTGGTCGACAAGTACGGCGGCGGGCCCATCGGCACCGCCCGGGGCGTCGGCCGCTACTTCGCCCGCATCCTGTCGGCCCTCGTGTGCTACCTAGGGTATCTGTGGATGCTGTGGGACCCGGAGAAGCAGTGCTGGCACGACAAGCTCGTCAACTGCTACGTCGTGAAGGCGCAGCCCTGACGCCGTGGACCTGACGACGGTCGCCGACGACGAGGCGGTGCTGCACGACGGCGTCGAGGTCCACGAGCACCCGGGCCTGACGCCGGACACCGCCTACGAGCGGGACGGGCACGCGTTCCGCACCCTGCCGCGCCCGCCGGGCGAGCGGCTGGCCACGGTGGCGACGGTCAACGACGTCCACTTCGGCGAGGTCGAGTGCGGCATCCTCAACGGCGTCGACGACCACCCGATCTACACGGCCGCGCCGGGCGACGACCCCTACCCCGAGGTCATGAACCGGGCCGCCATCGCCGACATGAAGGCGCTCGACCCCGACGCGGTGGTGGTCAAGGGCGACCTCACGTCGATGGGCACCCGGGCCGAGTACCAGGCCTTCCTCAACGCCTACGGCCCGGCCTTCGGCGAGAAGCTGGTGCACGTCCGGGGCAACCACGACGCCTACCACGGCGAGGACTTCGCGTCCGACGCCCCGCTGGTCGTGCACCTGCCCGGCGTGACGCTGGCGGTGATCGACACGTCGATCCCCGGCCTGGCGTCGGGCGGCGTGTCGGCCGAGTCGCTGGAGTGGCTCGACCAGACGGCGGCCGAGGCCGACCGGCCCGTGCTGCTGTTCGGGCACCACCACGCCTGGAACCCCGACTCGCCGCAGCGCCCGGAGGCCTACTTCGGCATCAACCCCGACGACTCGGAGCGGCTGGTCGAGGTGGTGGCCCGCCGGCCCCGCATCGTCGGCTACTTCGCCGGCCACACGCACCGGAACCGGGTCCGGCGCTTCTCGGCCACGGGCGACGTGCCGTGGGTCGAGGTGGCGTGCGTCAAGGACTTCCCGGGCGCGTGGGCCGAGTACCGGGTGTACGAGGGCGGCATCCTCCAGGTGTTCCGCCGGATCTCGGCGCCCGAGGCGCTGGCGTGGAGCGAGAAGACCCGGGACATGTACGCGGGGCTGTACGAGATGTACGCGTTCGGCGCCCTCGACGAGCGCTGCTTCGCCATCGCCACCGACCGCTGACTTGTCCTCGGGCGGCCGCTTGCCCTAGTCACGGGGACCGTGACCGCCTCCCCTCCCCCGCCCGCGGGCCCGCTGGCGGGCCTGCGCGTCCTCGACCTCGCCACCGTGGTGGCCGGCCCCGGCGCCGCCCGCTACCTGGCCGACTTCGGGGCCGACGTGCTCAAGGTCGAGCGGCCCGGGCACGGCGACTCGACCCGCACGCTGGGCCTGCCCGACCCCCGGGACGGCACGTCCGCCTACTGGAAGGTGGTCGGGCGCAACAAGCGGTGCGTCACGCTCGACCTCAAGGCCGACGAGGGCCGGGAGACGGTGCTGCGCCTGGTCGACGACGCCGACGTGCTGGTGGAGAACTTCCGCCCCGGCGTGCTGGAGCGGCTCGGCCTCGCCCCCGACGTGCTGCTGGCCCGGAACCCCCGGCTCGTCGTCTGCCGGGTGACCGCGTTCGGCCAGGACGGGCCCTACGCCCACCGGCCGGGGTTCGCCACGCTGGCCGAGGCGATGTCCGGCTTCGCCGCCATCAACGGCGAGGCGGACGGCGGGCCGCTGCTGCCGCCGATCGCGCTGACCGACGAGGTGACGGCGCTGGCGGCCGCGTTCTCGATCATGGTGGCGCTGCACTCGGGCGTGGGCCAGGTGGTGGACGTCACGCTGCTGGAGTCGCTGCTGCAGTGCATGGGCCCGCTGCCCGCGGCGTTCGGGATGACCGGGTTCCTGCAGCAGCGGGCCGGGTCGAGCCTGCCCTACTCGGTGCCGCGGGGGACCTGGCTGTGCTCGGACGGGCAGTGGGTGGCGGTGTCGGCGTCGGCCGAGTCCGTGGGCCGGCGGGTGATGGAGCTGATCGGGCTGGGCGGGCGCGAGGACCTGCAGTCGTTCGCCGGCCGGATCGTGGCCCGGGACGAGATCGACGAGCGCATGGCGGCGTTCTGCGCCGCCCGCACGGTGGACGAGGTGGTGGCGGCGTTCGACGACGCCCACGCCGCGGCGGCGCCGGTGTACGACATGGCGGCCGTGTTCGCCGATCCCCAGGTGCGGGCGCGGGGCGCCATCGTCGAGGCGGACGGCGTGCCGATGCAGGGCATGGTGGCCCGCCTGTCGGCCACGCCGGGCTCGGTCCGGTGGGCCGGGCGGCCGCTGGGCGCGGACGACCCGCCCGCCTGGGCGTAGTGAGGTGTCCCGGTTCGGGGGCCGTCCACCTGTTTCGCCCCCGTCGTGCACCCGGATGTCACACCCAGCGGTCTACGGTCCTGCGTCATGGGCGTACGTCGTGCAGTCACAACCCTGCTGGCCGGGCTCCTCGCGGTGCCCATCGCGGCGCTGGGGGTGTCCCCCGCGGGCGCGGCGGTGCCGACCGAGCTGTTCTTCTCCGAGTACGTCGAGGGCTCGGGGTTCAACAAGGCGGTCGAGATCTTCAACGGCACCGGCGCACCGGTCGACCTGGCCGCCGGCGGCTACACCGTCGAGCTGTACAGCAACGGTGCCGCCGCCCCCAGCCAGTCGGTGGCGCTGACCGGCACCATCGCGGACGGCGACGTGTTCGTCCTGTCGCGGGCCGACGCCGACCCCGCCATCGTGGCCCAGGCCGACCAGCTCGCCCCCGCCGTCGCCAACTGGAACGGCGACGACGCGGTGTCGCTGTCCAGGGCCGGGGCGCTCGTCGACGTCATCGGGCAGATCGGGGTCGACCCCGGCACCGAGTGGGGCACCGGGGCCACCAGCACGGCCGACAACACCATCCGGCGCATCGCCACCGTCAGCGCCGGCGACCCCGACGGCATCGAACCCGTTCGACCCCGCCGCCGAGTGGGAGGGCTTCGCCCAGAACACGCTCGACGGCATCGGCGCCCACACGTTCGATCCCGGCGGCGGCAACCAGCCCGTGACCGTGGCCTGCGGGGCGCCCCTGTCCACCGTGGCCGGCACGGCCGCCAGCCGGGTGGTCACCGCCACCGACCCCGACGGCACGGTCGTCGACATCGCGGTCACCGGGGTGACCCCGGCGCCCGCGGCCGGCTCCGTCGCCCGCACCGCCTTCTCCCCCGCCGCAGGGGTGGGCGGGACAGCCGAGGCCACCGTGACCGTGAGCGCCGAGGTCCCGGCCGGCACGTACGCCGTGGCCGTGACAGCCACCAACGACGACGGCACCGCCCAGACCGCCACCTGCACGCTGTCGGTGTCGGTGCAGGCCGTGCGCACCGTCGGCGAGGTGCAGGGCCAGGTCACCGACACCACCGACGGCGCCACCTTCGAGTCCCCGCTGGAGGGCCAGCAGGTGGTCGTGCGGGCGGTCGTGACCCAGAAGACGCTGGCCCGCAGCTCGGCCGGCAACCTGCAGAACGGCTTCTTCCTGCAGAACACGCCGGCGGCGGCCGACGGCGACCCGACCACGTCCGACGGCATCTTCGTGTTCCTCGGCGGCTTCACCACGCTGCTGCGGGCCGACGGCGGCCCCGCCTACCTGCCGTCGGTCGGCGACGAGCTGGTGCTGCGGGGCACGGTGACCGAGTTCTTCGCCCTGACCCAGCTCACCAGCCCCCGGCTGGTCTCCGTGGCGGCCACCGGGCTCGACCCCGACGCCGACGTCGTGGTGACCGAGGCCGAGCCGCCCGCCGAGCTGGCCGACGCCAACCGCTACTGGGAGCGCCACGAGGGCGAGCGCATCCTGGTGCCGGGCGGCAGCGTGGCCACGAGCGGCCGCGACGTGTTCGCCGGCACGGCCGACAGCGAGGTGTGGGTGATCCGCCCCGACGACCCGCTGGCCGGGCGCTCCGACCCGTACGCCCGCCGGGTGTTCCGCGACCCGCACCCGCTCGACAACCAGCCCACCCCGCTGTTCGACGACGGCAACGGCAACCGCATCATGCTGGCGTCGCTCGGGGTCAAGGCCACGACCGGCGACTCGTTCCAGCTGCTGCCGCCGGTGCGGCTGTTCGACACCCTCGACGGCGACGCGGTGGGCGGCCTCTACTTCTCGTTCGAGAAGTACGGGGTCCAGGTCGAGTCGGCGGCGTTCACGCCGGGCACCGACCCGTCGCTGAACGCCCCGCCGTCGGCCGCGGACCGCGACGAGGAGGTGGCGGTGTCCACCTACAACCTCGAGAACCTGTACGACTTCCGCGACGATCCCACCGACGGGTGCGACTTCCTCGGCAACACCGGGTGCCCGGGGGTGAGCCCGCCGTTCGACTACGTGCCCGGCAGCCAGGCCGAGTACGACGACCGGCTGGTCGACATCGCCGAGCAGATCACGGCCGACCTGCACTCGCCCGACATCCTGCTCACCCAGGAGGCCGAGGATCAGGACATCTGCTCGATCGTCGCCGGGGCGCTCGCCTGCGGCGGGCCCGAGGCCGGCGACGGCAAGCCCGACACGCTCCAGGAGCTGACGCTGGCCATCGCGGTGGCGGGCGGCGGCAGCTACGACGCGGCCTACGACCGCGACGGTGCCGACGACCGGGGCATCGTGTCGGCCTTCCTCTTCCGGCCGGACCGGGTGACCCTGGCGCCGGCGACGGCCGACGACCCCGTGCTCGGCGCGGCGCCGACGGTCGTGTACCGGGCGCCGGGCCTGCCGGAGAACGCCGACGTGTCCAACCCCAAGACCCTCAACGCCGAGCTGCCCGACGACGTGGACACGTCGACCGGCACCGACGGCAGCAACGTCTACACCCGGGCGCCGCAGGTGGCGCACTTCCTGGTGGCGGCCGAGCCGGGTGGCACCGAGACGTTCGACCTGTGGGCGATCAGCAACCACTTCTCGTCGGGTCCCGACGGCCGGGTGGGCCAGCGCACCGAGCAGGCGGCCTACGCGGGCGCCATCGCCCAGGCGATCGGGGCGGCCGACCCGACCGACCGGGTCGTGGTCGGCGGCGACCTCAACGTCTTCCCCCGCCCCGACGACCCGTTCGCGCCGGGCGACCCGCTGTTCCCGTCCGACCAGCTGGGCCCGCTGTACGAGGCCGGGCTGGTGAACCTGTGGGACGACCTGGTGGCCGACGTGCCGTCGGCGGCCTACTCGTACGTCTTCCAGGGGCAGGGCCAGACGCTCGACCAGCTGTTCGTCAACGGTCCGGCCCACGCCGACCTGGTCGAGATGCGGGCCGCGCACGTCAACGCGGGCTGGCCGGCCGACTTCCCCGGCGACGAGCGGCGGGGCCTCAGCGACCACGACCCGCAGGTGGCGCGGTTCTCCAGCCGGGCCGAGCTGTCGGTGAACGACGTGTCGGTGACGGAGGGCGACCGGGGCCGCACCCCGGCCACGTTCACCGTCACGGTGACCCGCCCGCTGTCGAGCGACACGACGGTCTGCCTGGTGCCGTTCGGCCTCACCGCCCAGCCGGTGCACGACTTCGACCTGTCCCTGGTGTGCGGCACCCTGGCGGCCGGCGACACGTCGATCGACCTGTCGGTGTCCGTGAAGGGTGACCGCGCCCGCGAGCGGAACGAGACGTTCGGCGTGCTCGTCCTGGCATCCAACGGCGTCCACCTCGCCGACCCGGTGGGCGTGGGCACCATCGTCAACGACGACTGAGGGGTCTAGAACAACGACGGCTGCACCAGGGTCACATAGGGGTCGTCTGTAGGTCGGGGCGGTCGCTCCGCACGGATCGCCGCCCACACCGCCCGCAGGGGCTCGCCGGCCATGTAGCTGCGCCCGCGCCGCTCGCCCTCGGCCTGCAGGACGCCGGCGGCGACGAGCGCCTGCAGGTCCCGGGTGGCGGTGGCATCGGTGATCGCCTCGCCGGTGGCGTCGGCGACCAGCTTGACGTACAGGGACCGGCGCACGCGCCAGCCCCTCGCCGCGTCGCACAGCGCGGCCACGCTCCGGTCGGCGACCCGGTGGCCGCGCGCGAGCCGCTCGCAGCCGTCCCACAGCGCCTCGCTCTCCCGCACACGGCGGCGCACGGTCTGGGCCTGGCGGTAGTGGGCCCGCAGGCAGAACTCGATCCAGGGGCGGGCGCTGCGCTGCGGGCTGCCAGCCACCCTGCGCGACCTCGTCGAGAACGGCGTAGTAGGCGGCGGTGTTGCGGCCGAGATACTCCTCGATGCTGGCGAACTCGGGAGCCACCACGCCGTCGCCCGCGAGCACCAGCGACTGCACGCAGCGGGCCATGCGGCCGTTGCCGTCGCTGAAGGGGTGGATCAGCACCAGGTTCAGGTGGGCCATCGCCGCCCGCACGATCGGCCACCCGCCCGTCCCGTTGGCCTGGTCGACCATCTCGGCGACGAGCCGCTCGACGTCGTCGCGCGGCGGGGCCTCGTAGACGGCTCGGCCGTCGACGTCCTCGACCCAGATCGACCCCGGGCGCCAGCGTCCGGGGCGCTTGGTGAGGTCGTACTTCATCATCATGAAG
Source organism: uncultured Acidimicrobiales bacterium (assembly GCA_963759225.1). GTDB lineage: Bacteria > Actinomycetota > Acidimicrobiia > Acidimicrobiales > VFJN01 > ZC4RG19. The sequence goes on from CAVWYL010000028.1 coordinate 252,720, forward strand.
TGCAGCGACAGGATCAGGGAGGCGTCGAGGGGGCGGGGATCCTGGGCCAGGCTGAGCACGTAGGTCATCGCGTCCCGGTAGCCGGCGATGGCACCCCGGGTCTCCTCGTCGGCGCCGACCGGCTCCTCACCCTCGAGCACCGCGGCGACGTCCTCGACGCTGGCGTTGTAGCCCTCGATCGAGTTCGACCCCTGCACGACGCGTGCGAGGGTCACCCGGCGCAGCGTGCCGTACCAGCGCCGGGGCGTGCGGACATGGAGCCGCAGCTCGTCGCGCAGCGCATCGAGACCGGCGAGCACCGTCTCGTCCTCGTCCCGGAGTTGCGGGACCTCGAAGATCATGTCGCAATGTTACTTACATAACGACATACCGCATCACTTGGTAACTACGGCCGGGAGGCGGTGGCCAGGTCGACGATCTCGCCCATGATGCGGACGAGCTCGAAGTCCTTGGGGGTGTAGACCGCGGCCAGGCCCGCGTCGAGCAGGGGTTGGCGGTCTTCCTCGGGGATGATGCCCCCGGCCACGACCGGGGCGTCGAGGCCTCCGGCCCGCAGCAGGCGCACGACCTCGGGGACCAGCTGCAGGTGGGAGCCCGACAGGATGGACAGGCCGACGACGTCGACGTCCTCCTCGACGGCGACGGCCGCGATCTGCTCGGGGGTCAGCCGGATGCCCTGGTAGATGACCTCCAGCCCGGCGTCGCGGGCGGCCACCGCGATCTGCTCGGCGCCGTTGGAGTGGCCGTCGAGGCCGGGCTTGGCCACGAGCAGGCGGGGCGGGCCGCCGGGCAGGGCCTTGACCCGGTCGGCGATGGCCCGCAGGCCGGTCGACCCGCCGCCGGCGCCCACGGCGGCGGCCACGCCGGTCGGGGCCCGGTACTCGCCGAACACCTCCCGCAGGGTGCCCGCCCACTCGCCGGTCGTCCCGCCGGCGTGGGCGAGGTCGATGGTCGCCGCCATGATGTTCTCGTCGCCCTGCGCCGCCTGGCGCAGCTGGTCGAGCGACCGCTTGACGGCGTCGCTGTCCCGCTCGGCCCTCCACGCGGCCAGCTCGGCGATCGTCTCGGCCTCCAGCGCCGGGTCGACCTTGAGGATCGCGCCCTCGCCGCCCGCGGCGGTCAGCGGCGACGGCTCGGTCTCGGTGAAGCGGTTGACGCCGACCACGGTCAGCTCGCCGTCCTCGATGTGGCGGACCCGCGCCGCGTGGCTGCGCACCAGCCGGCCCTTGAGCTCGTCGATGGCCTCGAACGCCCCGCCCAGCTCGAGCACCTCGTCGAGCTCGGCCGACGCCGAGTCGACCAGCTCGGCGGTGCGGCCCTCGACCACCTTCGACCCCTCGAACAGGTCGGGGTACTCCAGCAGGTCGGTCTCGAACGCCAGCACCTGCTGCATCCGCAGCGCCCACTGCTGATCCCACGGGCGGGGCAGGCCCAGCGCCTCGTTCCACGCCGGCAGCTGCAGCGACCGGGCCCGGGCGTCCCGGGACAGGGTCACGCCCAGCATCTCCAGCACGATGCGCTGCACGTTGTTCTCGGGCTGGGCCTCGGTCAGCCCCAGGCTGTTGACCTGCACGCCGTAGCGGAACCGCCGCGCCCGCTCGTCGGTGATGCCGTAGCGCTCCCGCCCGATGCGGTCCCACATCTGGCCGAAGGCCCGCATCTTGCAGGTCTCCTCCACGAACCGGATGCCCGAGTTCACGAAGAAGCTGATCGACGCGAACACCTGCGGGAACCGGTCCTCGGCCACCTGGCCGGACTCCCGCACGGCGTCGAGGACGCCGACCGCGGTGGCCAGGGCGTAGGCGATCTCCTGGGTGGGCGTCGCCCCCGCCTCCTGGAGGTGGTACGAGCACACGTTCATCGGGTTCCACCTGGGGATCCACTCGGCGCAGAACGCCACCATGTCCACGATCAGCCGGCGCGACGGCAGCGGCGGGAAGATGTAGGTCCCCCGGGACAGGTACTCCTTGACGATGTCGTTCTGGGTGGTGCCCCGCAGCTGGCGGGACTCGACGCCCGTGGCGCTCGGCGTTGGCCACGTACAGCCCCAGCAGCCAGGCCGCGGTGGCGTTGATGGTCATCGACGTGTTCATCTCGCCCTGCGGGATGCCGTCGAGCAGCTCGCCCATGTGCCCGATGTGGGCCACGGGCACCCCGACCTTGCCGACCTCGCCCCGGGCCAGCGGGTCGTCCGGGTCGTAGCCCGTCTGGGTGGGCAGGTCGAAGGCGATCGACAGGCCGGTCTGGCCCTTGGCGAGGTTGGTCCGGTACAGCCGGTTGCTGGCCTTGGCCGTCGAGTGACCGGAGTAGGTCCGCATCAGCCACGGGCGATCCGGATCAGGCAGCGTCACCTCGCTCAATGTCTCCCGCTCCTGCTGCTGCGCAGCGGGCCGCTCGGGCCACGCTCGCTCTCTCGCCCTCCGGGACGCTCGCTCATGTCCATATCGTCCCGCGTGCTACCCCGCGGTCACAATCCGAACACGGGGGGTAGCGGGCGCCGCAGCGCGGCCGCCAGGCGGCGGGCGTAGTCGCGCCGCGGGATCTCGACGACGCCGAGCGAGGCCAGGTGCGGCGTCTGCCACTGGACGTCGAGGAGCCGGTCCTCGGCCCCGCCCTCGACCAGGTGCTCGACCAGGGCGACCAGCGCCGCCTTGGAGGCGTCGGTGCGGCGGTGGAACATCGACTCGCCGGCGAACAGGCCGGCGATGGCCACGCCGTAGAGGCCGCCGGCCAGGCTGCCGTCCTCGGCCCAGGCCTCGACCGAGTGGGCCCAGCCCAGGTCGTGCAGGCGGCCGTAGGCGACGCGGATCTCGGGGCTGATCCAGCCGTGGGGACGCAGCGGGTCGGCGCACGCCTCCACCACCCGGTCGAACGCGGTGTCCACCCGGATCTCGTAGCGCCGCACGCTGCGCCGCAGGCTGCGGCTGACCCGCAGGCCGTCGAGCGGCAGCACGGCCCGGGGGTCCGGCGACCACCACCCCAGGTGCCGCCCCCGGCCGACCGGCATGGGGAACACGCCGTGGCGGTAGGCGGACAGCAGCGTGCCCGGCTCCAGGTCGGCGCCCACGCCGACGAGGCCGTCGTCGTCGGCGCTGTCGATCGGGGGGAACGCCCAGCGGCCGGGCGGGGGCTCGACGGGCACGCCGGGCAGCGTAGGCGCCGCCCGTCAGCCGGTCGGCGACACCCCCTCGGCCACGAACGCGACCGCCTCGGCGCTGGCGTCGAGGTCCCGGGACGTGACCCCGAAGTCGGCGCGGGCGGGGATCCGCCCCGACGGCCACGTGTGGCCCCCGCCCATCACCGTCCGGAGCACCGCCACCGTGCCCTGCCCGTCGGTCCAGCGCTCGGTGAGCACGTGGGTGCCGTCGGCGGGGTCGGGGTCCGACGGCTCGGGGCCGGCGTGGGTGGCCGACCCGGCGAAGGCGGCGACGGTGTCGGGCGTCGGCAGCGTGGGCGTCGGCTGGCCCGGCGCCCGGGTGGCGGGCTGGGCGATGCCGGTGGCGAACGGGCGGATCGGGTCGTCGCTGCCGTACACCGCCAGCAGCGGGACCCGCCCGGACGGCCGGATGGCGGGGTCGCGGGGCAGCTGGCCGGCGACGGCCACGACGGCCCGCACCCGGTCCGGGCGCTGGGACGCGTAGCGCAGCGCCATGCTGGCCCCGTTGGAGAACCCGACGAGGCCGACCGGCCCGTCCGCCAGCTCGTCGACGAGGGCGTCGAGGAACACGAGGTCCTCGTCGCCGGCGAAGGTGTCGTCACCCCACCCGCCGCCGGTCCCCTCGGGGTAGACGACCGCCAGCCCGGCCGCGGCGGCGGGCTCCTCCAGGCGGGTCATGGCCTGCATGTCGGCGGCGGACGACCCCCGGCCGTGCAGCGCCACCACCAGCCGCCTCGGCGGGGCCGGCCGGGGCGTGCACAGCACGTAGGCCCGGCCGGCCACCGACCCGCCGGCGCACGCCGGAGCGGCGGCGGTGACCGGCGCGGTCTCCCCGGTCGCGTCCGTGGTCGCCGTGCGGGGTCCGGCATCGTCGTCGCCGCCACCGCACCCGGCGACGGCGAGGAGGGCCACGAGGAGGCCGGCGCGGATGCGGTGGCGGGGCATGGCGTCCACCCCACCAGCCGGCGACCCCGTGCTGTCCAACATCACTATCGGTCACCCACTCATAGTCAGAACGCTATCGATTGCCCATCGACCTGGTCCGCCACCTGCGCTACTTCACCGTCGTGGCCGACGAGCTGCACTTCGGCCGGGCCGCCGGGCGCCTGCACATGGCGCAGCCGGCGCTGTCGCAGCGCATCCAGCGGCTGGAGCGCGATCTGGGCGTGCGCCTGTTCGACCGCTCGTCCCGCCAGGTGGGCCTGACCCCGGCGGGCCGGGCGCTGGTCGGGCCGGCCCACGACGTGCTGGCGGCGGTCGACGGCCTCGTGGCCCGGGCCGCGGAGGTGGCGGACGGGGCCGCCGGGCGCCTGCGCGTCGGCGTCCTGCCCGAGACCGGTGCGGCCACGATGGCGGCCGTGGTCCGGGAGGTCGAGCGGACCTGCCCGGCCGTCGGGCTCGACCTGGCGGCGGCGGCCACGACCGAGCAGCTGCGGGCGCTGGGCGACCGCTCGCTGGACGTGGCCACGGTGCGGCTCCCGGTCGACGCCGGCGCGCTGCGCATCGGGCCGGTCCTGCACCAGCCGTGGGGGGTGGCCCTGCCGGCCGGGTCGCCGCTGGCGGGGCGGCGGCGGGTGGCGCTCCGCGACCTCGGCGACGTCGCCGCTGGCGCTGTTCCCGCGGGCGACGGCGCCCGGGTTCCACGACGAGCTGCTGGACGCCTGCGCCCGGCGGGGCTGGGCGCCGGCCACGGTCCACCACCCCGGCGGCACCGCGGCCGCGCTGGCCCTGGCGCTGGCCGGCACCGCGGCCGCGCTGGTCGACGCGGCCACGGCCCGGCCGCGAGCCGGGCATGACCTGGCGCCCGGTCGCGGGCGAGCCGCTGGTGGCCCGGGTGGCGGTGGTGTGGCCCGCGGCCCGGGGCGGCGGCGACGCGGTCGAGGCCGTGGCGTCGGCCACTGGCCGCCGCCCTGTGCCGCACCGACGGCGGCATGACGCCCGCCGCCGCCGCACGCCCCCGGTCGTCCACGTCCGTCCGGCGTCGGGAGTCCTGGCGTGACGGTCGAGCGGGACGTCGCCCGCATCTTCGACCGGGCCCAGGTCACCGGGTGGCTGCACGTCACCGACATCGACGGCGGGGCCGAGGTCGCGGTGGGCGCCGACACGCCGGTGGCGCTGGCGTCGGTGTTCAAGCTGGTCGTGCTGGTGGCGCTGCACCGGGAGGCGGACGCCGGCGCCCTGGACCTGCGCGAGCGGGTCGCGGTCCCGGCGGCCTCCCGGACGCCGGGGGTGACCGGCCTGGCCGCGCTGCGGGACGACGCCGAGCTGTCCCTGCGGGACCTGGCCCAGCTGATGATCACGGTGAGCGACAACGCCGCGGCCGACGCCGTGGTCGACCGGCTCGGCTGGCCGCGGTGGCGGCCACCGTCGACGCCCTGGGCCTGCGCCACACGGCGGTGAGCCAGGCGTGCCGCGACCTGCACGCGGCGCTGGCCGCCGACCTCGCCCGCACCGGGCTCACGCTGCCCCAGGCCCTCGGCGACCCGGCGGCGCTGGCCGGCTTCGCGGTCCTCGATCCCGCGACGACCAACCGCAGCACCCCCCGGGACATGACGGCCCTGCTGGGCGCCGTGTGGCGGGACGAGGCCGCCTCGCCCCGGGCGTGCGCGGCCATGCGCGGAGTCCTGGCCCTGCAGGTGTGGCCCCACCGCCTGGCCAGCGGCTTCCCGTCGGACGACGTGGCGGTGGCGGGCAAGACCGGCACCCTCCCCCCGCTGCGCAGCGAGGTGGGCGTGGTCGAGCGCCCGGACGGTCGCCGCTACGCCGCCGCGGTCTTCACCCGTTCCCGCGGCCGGGCGCTCACCGACCCGGCGGCCGACGCCGCCATCGGCGCCGCGGCCCGGGCGGCCGTGGACGCGCTGGGCGGAGAGGGCGCGTCCCTGCGCCGGGTCTAGCCGCGCAGGCCGAGGTCGCGGGCGAGCCGGGCGCCGACGTCGAGCGTGGCCCGGCGGTTCAGCCAGCCGGCGGCGACGGCCCCGGTGAGCAGCGGGGCGACCGTCGTCAGGTTGCGGGTGAACCGGGCCCGCAGGCGGTCGCGCAGCTCGCGCCGGCCGGCGGGTCCGAGCACGTCGCCCCGCACCGCGGCCGCCACCCGGGTCGGGGCCACGGCCCGGCCGGACATCCACGAGACGACCGCGCTCTCCGCCCAGCGGCGGGGGCCGCCGGGGAGCGGCCGGCCGGCGACGTGGTGGAGCTCCGCGACCAGCTTGAGCTCGGTCCCGACGACGAGGGCCGTCTCGGCCGCCAGCTCGAACGGGACGATCAGCAGCCCGGCCACCGACAGCTCCTGGGCCGTGATGATGCCGCCGGTGGTGGCGGCGATCCCGCCGGACACCCGGCCCGCGGCGTGGATCATCGACGCGGCCAGCGCGGCGCCGGTCAGGCCCTCGTGGTGGGCCGACAGCGCGTCCGCGTCCCGCACCGGCAGGCGCGGCGCGACGTCGAGCACGGTGTCGGCCAGCCACCGCCCGCTGAGCAGGGCGCCCCGGCCGGCGCGGCGGGCGGACGCCACCAGCGCGGGGGCGCCGCCGGCCTCGCTACCTGCGGTAGTCGTAGAACCCAAGCCCCGACTTCCGGCCCAGGTGCCCGGCCACCACCATGCGCCGCAGCAGGGGCACGGCCGCGTAGTTGGGGTCGCGGAACTCGTCGTACAGGGCGTCGAGGATGGCCACCGACGTGTCCAGCCCGACGAGGTCGAGCAGGGCCAGCGGGCCCATCGGGAAGTTGCAGCCGCCCTTCATGGCCGCGTCGATGTCGTCGCGGCTGGCGGTGCGGTTCTCCAGCATGCGCACGGCGTTGTTGAGGTACGGGAACAGCAGGGCGTTCACGATGAAGCCCGCCCGGTCCTCCACCACCACCGGCGACTTGCCGCACGCCTCGGCGAACGCGGTGGCCTCGGCGACGGTCTCGTCGCTCGACACCAGCGTGCGCACCACCTCGACGAGCGCCATCGCCGGCGCCGGGTTGAAGAAGTGGATGCCGACGACCCGCTCGGGCCGGGACGTCTCGACCGCCATCTCGACCACCGGGCAGCGTCGAGGTGTTGGTGGCCAGGATGGCCCCGCCCTTGACGATGCGGTCGAGCTCGGCGAAGAGCTGCTTCTTGACGTCGAGGTCCTCGACCACCGACTCGACCACGAGGTCGCAGTCGGCCAGGGCGTCGAGGTCGGCGGTGGCCGACACCCGGGCGCTCACGGCCTCGGCCTCGGTGGCCTCGAGCCGGCCCTTGTCGACCTGGCGGGCCAGCGACGTGTCCAGCGCGGCCAGCATGGCGTCCGCCGACTCCTGCTTGCGCGACCGCAGCACGACGATGACCCCGGCCTTGGCCGCGACCTCCGCGATGCCGGACCCCATGATCCCCGATCCCACGATGCCCAGACGTTCGATCGCCATCGCCGGAGGCTACTGACGGTAACCCGGAGCGGCCAAAGTGGCGGTGACCCACGGCGGTGCGCCCGCTCGCTACGGTCCCGGGCATGGTTGGACCCTTGGCCCTGGTCGGTGGCGGCGAGTGGCGCGACGGATGCGAGTTCGACGGCGACCTCCTGGAGGCCAGCGGCCGGGCCGAGGTGGTGGTGCTGCCGACGGCCGCCGCGTACGAGCATCCCGACCATGCGGTCGAGCGGGCCACCCGGTGGTTCGACAAGCTCGGCGCCACCGTGGTGCCGGTCCCGGCCGTCGACCGCGGCGGCGCCCGCGACGAGGCCAACGTCGCCGCCGTGCGGGGCGCCCGCTTCGTCTACCTCGCCGACGGCTCGCCCATGCACCTGCGCTCGGTGCTGATGCACAGCCCGCTGTGGGACGCCCTGGTGGCCGCCTGGCAGGACGGCGCGGTCCTCGCCGGCTCCGGCGCGGGCGCCATGGTGCTGTGCGATCCGGCGGTCGATCCCCGGGGCGGCGCCTTCACGCTGGGCCTCGGGCTCGTGCCGCAGCTGGCGGTGGTCCCCCGGGCCGACACGTGGTCGGAGGACAAGCTGCACCGCACCCTCCAGCTCACCCCCGCGGGCGTGACCCTCGCCGAGGTCGACGAGCGCACCGCCCTGATCCGCGACGCCGACGGCACCTGGCGCACCGCCGGCGTGGGGGCCGTGAGCGTGTGGCTGGACGGGGCCGAGGCCGACCTCAGCGCGCTGCCGGGTTGACCGGCAGCACCCGGGCCATCATCAGGTTCGTCAGCTGGTCCAGGCCGACCTCGGGCGTGCCGTCCAGCGCCGCCCGCAGGTCGCGGCCGAACGCCGCCCGGGTGGGTTCGTCGAACCCGAGCGACGTGGCCCGGGTGTGCTCCAGGCGAAACACGTTCTCGGCCGGCAGCGTGGCCCGCACGCGCACCTCGCGCACCACGGCCGGCTCGAAGAGGCCGGAGCCGGCGAGCCCGTCCGCGACCGACGGCGGCGTCCCGCTGCTTCCACGCCCGCTCGCCCCCGACGTGGCGGACCCACACCCCACGGAGCGTGGTTCCGACCGGCTCGTCGTAGCTCTCCCCGGTCGTGAGGACGGCGAGCCAGCCGCCCGGGCGCAACTGCTGCGCCGCCCGCGGAAGCCGACCTCCGGGTCGATCCAGTGGAACGCCGTGGCCGACACGATCAGCTGGTAGGTCGACGGCGGCACGTCGAGGTCCTCGAACGGGGAGACCACGAAGGTCACGCCGTCGGGGACGTTCCGGCGGGCCCGGGCGACCATGGCCGGGCCGAGGTCGACGGCGGTGAGTGCGCAGCCCGAGGTCACCAGCTGGCGCGTGAGCTGCCCGGTGCCGCAGCCGACCTCCAGGACCGGGTCGCCCCGGCCCACCCCGGCGGTGGCCAGCATCGACGCGACGAGCGCGTCGGGGTAGCCGGCGCGGGTGGCGTCGTACTCGTCGGCGACCGTGTCGAACAGCAGGCGCTGGGCGTGCCGCCGGGCGCGCTGCTGCGGTGCCTCGATGGGTCAGCCGCCGGCGGCGGGCTGGATGTCGACGATGTCCACGTCGAACGCCAGCGGGGCGTTGGCCGGGATGGCGGGCGGGCTGCCCTGGGGCGCCGTAGGCGTTGTCGGACCCGATGACGAGGTGGCGGCGCTCGCCGATCTTGGCGCCGATGAGCCCCTCGTCCCAGCCGGGGATGACCTGGCCCTGGCCGACCGTGACGGTGATGGTCTCCCCGCGGCTCCACGACTCGTCGAACACGGTGCCGTCGGCCAGGACGCCGACGTAGTGGGCGGAGATCGTGTCGCCGGCGGCCACGCCGTCGCCCTCGCCCTCGATCAGCGTGGTCGTCTCGAGCGCGTCGGCGGCCGTGTCGGCCGGGGGCGGCTCCGGGGTGGGCGCCTCGCGGCCGAGCACCTCCTCGGCCAGCTCGGGGTTCGTGAACTCGGCCTCGGCGGGGTCGATCGGCGTGCTGTCGGTGGTCGAGTCGGTCTCGTCGGTCGCCGCCGTGTCGTCGTCGTTGTCGTCGCCCATGAACTGGGAGACGCCGAACAGCACGGCGAGGACGAGCACCGCCGCGACCACCACGCGTAGGCCGGTGCTGCGCGTCTTCGCGCGCTTCGCGGCCGTCTGCTGGGCGACCGTTTTCTCGAGCTTCGCCGATCTCTGACGCTCACGCTTATCCGTAGCCACGAAGGCGAAAGGGTAGTCACCCGACCCCCCGACCCGGAATTCGGGCTGGTCGGCCCGACCACCCTGGCGGGCCAGAACTGCACATTTCGGCACGCCACGTGCGAGAATCGGTTCTGAGGCGGTTCCCTAGTGACCAGATCACAACGAGAACCAAGATGAACAATCACCAAGAAGAAGACCAAGAAACGACCCCTACGAGCGTCACGCTCGAGGTCGGTCGTCGCCTGCGCTCGCTGCGTAAGGCCCGGCGCATGTCGCTCGACGATGTCGAGCGCCAGTCGTCGGGTCGGTGGAGTGCATCGGCGATCGGCGCCTACGAACGCGGTTTCCGCACCCTCTCCCTGCCCCGCCTCCATGAGCTGGCTGAGTTCTACGACGTTCCCGTCTCGGTGCTGCTCGGCGAGCAGACCCCGAGCCAGGAGGGTCCGCCGAAGCTCGTGCTCGACCTCGAGGCTCTCAACCGGGCTCCGGAAGCTGCCCCCGTGCAGCGGTTCGTGCGGTCGATCATCGTGGAACGCGGTGACTACAACGGCCGTGTGCTCACGATCCGTCGCGACGACCTGCGGGCGATCTGCGCGTTGCTGCAGACCGACATAGCGGACGCGGTCACAAGGCTCGAAGCCTGGGGAGCTCTCGTCGAGAGCCCCTCGACCCTGTCCTAGACGTCGAAACGACGCACCCGGCGGGCGCTGGGCGAGCAGTTCCTTCCCCGGGAAGGGGTTCGTTCGCCGCGCCCGCCCGCCGGTAGCGTTCAGAGCCGTGCCCCTGCTCATCCAGAAGTACGGCGGGACCTCCGTCGCCGACCCCGAGCGCATCCGCGAGGTCGCGGACCACGTGGCGCGCACGGTGCGCCACGGCAACGAGGTCGTGGTCGTGGTGAGCGCCATGGGCAAGGAGACCGACGAGCTGATCCGCCTGGCCGGCGACGTGTCCGAGGTCCGGCCCGGCCGCGAGATGGACATGCTCATCACCGCGGGCGAGCGCAAGGCCATGGCGCTGCTGTGCATGGCGCTGCACTCGATCGGCGTGCCCGCCGACAGCTTCACCGGCAGCCAGGCCGGGTTCATCACCGACACCAACCACTCCAACGCCAAGATCGTCGAGCTGCGGCCCGACCGGCTGCGCAAGGCCATCGACGCCGGGCGGGTCCCCGTGGTGGGCGGCGCCCAGGGCGTGTCGACCGACCACGACGTCACGTTCCTCGGCCGGGGCGGGTCCGACACCACGGCCGTGGCCCTGTGCCACGCGCATGGGGGGCGACGCCTGCGAGCTGTACACGGACGTGCCCGGCGTGTTCACCGCCGACCCCCGACTGGTGCCCCGGGCCCGCCGGCTCGGCGCCGTCTCGTTCGACGAGATGCTGGAGATGACCGCCACCGGGTGCCCCAAGCCGGCCATGCGGTCGGTGGAGTACGCCCGGCGCTGGGGCGTGGCGCTGCACGTCCGCTCGGCCTTCACCTGGGAGCCGGGCACCTGGGTCACCGAGGAGGATCCATCCATGGAGCAGGCGATCGTCTCCGCCGTCACCCACGACGTCAGCGAGGCCAAGGTGACGGTGACCGGCGTGCCCGACCGTCCCGGCATCGCGGCCCGCATGTTCCGCGAGCTCGCCGACGTGGACGTGAACGTCGACATGATCGTGCAGAACGTCAGCGAGCACGGGGTCACCGACATCTCGTTCACGGTGCCCCGCAGCGACCTGGCCGGTGGCACGGCCGTGTGCCAGCGGCTGGCCGACGAGATCGGCGCCACCGGCGTGCAGTCCGACCGCGACATCGCCCGGGTCAGCATCATCGGCGCCGGCATGAAGTCGAACCCCGGCGTGGCGGCCACCATGTTCGAGGTGCTGGCCCGCGAGGGCATCAACATCGAGATGATCTCGACCTCCGCCATCCGCACGTCGTGCGTGGTCCGCGAGGACCAGATCGAGACGGGCGGTCCAGACCCTGCACGCCGCCTTCGGGTTGGACGCCTGACTTCCCTCCGCTACGTGCTCTGACCAGCACAATTGCACTTGGGTGACAAGTGCGGTGACCGGCGGGGGCGGCCGTTACGTTGTACGGCGAGGGCGGTCGGGTCCGGGGCCGGTCCTACCGGCCGCCAGCGGTGTGCCGATAACCCCGGGCCCGACCCCCCACAGGGCGAGGGCACTAGAGCCAGGGCGGGACGGCGGGGAACCCGTGGGGGTTGTCCCGGCCGATGAGCCACGCCAGCAGGTCGGCGGCCGGTGCCGCCACCGCCGTGGCGTCGCCCGCGGCCGCGGGGCCGACGGCCCACGACCGGGCGGGGTCGCGGTCGGTGGCGGTGATCACGACGGCCGGGCAGTCGTCCCGGCCGGCGAGGCCCTCGGCCACCTCGTCGATCAGCCGGTCGACGACGCCGGCGGGCAGCTCGTCCCAGCGGGCGCCGGTCCCGAGGTCCACGGCGTGGACCCAGTTCTCCCGCACCCGCATCCACGGGACCTCCTCGGCCGTGATGGCCCGCCCCCGGGCGGTGCGGATCGGGGCGTCCCAGGCCTCGGGCGGCAGCGTGTCCATCGTCGCCAGCAGCCGCTCGGACGCGGCGACGACGTCGGCCCGCAGGGCGTCCGGCGCCTGGGCGGCGGCGTCCTCGATGCCGTCCGCCCGCTGCTCGACCGACGTGTACATCGGCGACACGACCCCGGTGCGGGCCCAGCGCAACAGGTTGCCGAGGGCGTCCGCGTTGCGGGCCAGGTGCCCGACGACGTGGGCGCGCGACCAGCCGGGCAGCCGTGACGGCGCGGCCAGCGCCTCGTCGTCGAGCGCGGCGATGTGGGCGAGCACGAACGCCTCGCCGTCCCGCATCCAGCCGAGCGTCGCGCCGGGCGCCGGCATCAGGCGGGCGCCTCGGCGCGGCACACGTTGCGCTGCTCGCCGAGGCCGGCGATGCGGGTCACGACCTCGGTGCCGGCGGCCAGCCAGCGGCCCCGGGGCCAGCCCACGCCGGCGGGCGTGCCGGTGGCGATCACGTCGCCCGGCTCCAGCGTGACGATGGTCGAGATGTAGGACACGAGCGTGGCCGGGTCGAACACGAGGTCGGCGGTGTCGGCCTTCTGCATCTGCTCGCCGTCGATCACGCACTCGATCTCCCGGCTGGGCCCGGGCGACTCGTCGGCGGTGACGAGCCAGGGGCCGAGCGGCGTCGACCGCTCCCAGGTCTTGCCCTGCAGCCACTCGATCGTGCGGTTCTGCCAGTCCCGCATCGACACGTCGTTGAGGATCGCGTAGCCGGCGATGGCCGCCGCCGCGCTCTCGACCGGCACGTGGCGGGCCCGGGCGCCGACGACGACCGCCAGCTCGGCCTCCCAGTCGACCTGCTCGGTCGCGAACGGCACGACGATCGGGTCGTTGGCCCCGACGAGCGCCGAGCGGAACTTGGCGAACAGCGTCGGGTGCTCGGGGACCTCGCGGCCCGTCTCCAGGATGTGGGACCGGTAGTTGAGGCCCACGCACACGATCTTGTCGGGCGACGGGACGAGCGGCGCGTAGTCGAGGCCGGCGAGCGGCCGCCGGGGCCCGACCACGCCGGCCGCCCAGTCGTGCCACAGGTCGTGGTCGAGCACCTCGCGCACGTCGGCGGCGGGCAGCTCGACCGCGTGGTCGCCCTCCACCCGGACGGCGAGGGTGCCCTCGCCGTCCCTGATCGTGGCCAGCTTCATCCGTCGTCTCCCGTCACGTCCCAAATATGACATTTTTCGTGTCGGTAGCCTGGAGCACCGATGACAGCAACCGCCTCGACCGAGGTCAACCTGCCGCGGGTGCAGACGGGGGCCAACCCGCAGCACCTCATCGTCACGCTGTTCGGCGACCACTGGTTCGGGCGGCGGGATCACCTGCCCTCGTCCGCCCTGGTGGCACTGGCCGGCGAGTTCGGCATCACCCCGACCAGCGCCCGGGCCGCGCTCAGCCGCCTGGCCCGGCGCGGGCTGCTCGACTCGTCGCGGGTCGGGCGCCGGAGCTACTACGGGCTGACCCCGCGGGCCGCCGACGTGCTGAGCGAGGGCCTGCACCGCATCATGACGTTCGGCCTCGACGACCGGCCGTGGGAGGGGTCGTGGGCGGTGGTCATCTTCTCGGTGCCCGAGGAACAGCGCGACGTCCGCCACGTGCTGCGGACCCGGCTGCGGTGGCTGGGCTTCGCCCCGCTCTACGACGGCGTGTGGGTGTCGCCCCGGGCGCAGCCCGCCGACGCGGCCGGCCTGCTGGCCGACCTCGGCGTGGCCACGTCCACGGTGTTCGTGGCCCAGCGGTGCACGTCGCGATTCCGTCGTGGGCGCCGCCAAACTCCGGTTGGGCGCCGCTCGACGCGCCCGTAGCCTTGGTGACCATGTCTTCCGTGCGTGTCGGCGTCGTGGGCGCCACCGGTCAGGTCGGCGGCGTCATGCGGGAGGTGCTCGCCCAGCGCGACTTCCCGGTCGCCGAGATGCGGTACTTCGCGTCGGCCCGGTCCGCGGGGCGCACGCTGCCGTGGCGGGGCGCCGAGGTCACGATCGAGGACGCCGACACCGCCGACTACGTCGGGCCTCGACATCGTGCTGTTCTCGGCCGGGAAGGGCGCCTCCAAGGCGCTCGCCCCCCGGGTGGCGGCGGCCGGGGCCACGGTGATCGACAACTCGTCCGCCTGGCGGATGGACCCCGACGTCCCCCTCGTCGTGTCCGAGGTCAACCCGCACGAGCTCGCCCACCTGCCCAAGGGCATCGTGGCCAACCCCAACTGCACGACCATGGCGGGCATGCCGGTGCTGGCCCCGCTGCACCGGGCCGCCGGGCTGACGCGCCTGGTCATCAGCACCTACCAGGCCACCTCGGGCGGCGGGCTGGCCGGCGTGGCCGAGCTGGACGAGCAGGTGCGCAAGGCCGCCGACGGCGCCGCCGGCCTCACCTTCGACGGCGGGGCCGTCGACATGGGCACGCCCTCCGTGTTCCCGGCCCCGGTCGCGTTCAACGTCGTGCCGATGGCCGGGTCGGTCGTCGACGACGGCACCGGCGAGACCGACGAGGAGCAGAAGCTCCGCAACGAGAGCCGCAAGATCCTCGGCATCCCCGACCTGCCCGTGGCGGGCACCTGCGTCCGGGTCGGCGTCTTCACCGGGCACTCGCTGTCGATCAACGCCGGGTTCGCCCGCGACCTGCCGCCGGCCGAGGCGGCCCAGATCCTGGCGGCGGCGCCCGGCGTCGCCCTCGCCGACGTGCCGACCCCGCTGCTGGCGGCCGGCAAGGACCCGGCCTTCGTGGGCCGCATCCGCCGCGACCCCACGGTCGAGCACGGCCTGGCGCTGTTCGTCTCCAACGACAACCTGCGCAAGGGCGCGGCCCTCAACGCGGTCCAGATCGCCGAGCTGCTCGTCGCGCGCTGAGCCGGTCACGGGCAGCGGCAGGGCATGCCGCCGCACCGCGGGCACCCGCCGGCGTAGCGGGCTGCGGCCTCGTCGAGCCCGAGCCCGAGCTGGTCCGCCAGCGACGCCAGCCACGCCAGCACGTCCCCCAGCTCGTGGACCTGCGCGTCCCGGTCGCCCTTGCGCACCGCCTGCGCCAGCTCGCCGAGCTCCTCGGTCAGCCAGGCCACGGTCGCGGGCACGCCCCGCGCCCGGTCCCGCTCGCCGTAGATGTCCGCCATGAGCCGCTGGAACGCCGCGAGGTCCATGCGCCGAGTCTCCCCCGCCGCGACGGTCGAGCCCTATGTCGCCCAGTCCAGGGCCAGCCACTGGTCGCCGCGGCGGACCGCGCGCCAGGCGTGGGGGCGGCCCGGGCCGTAGCGGATGGTGACGCGGGCCTCGCCGAGGCCCGGGCGGCCGGCCAGGTGCCAGCGCTCGGCCGCCGAGCGCAGGGCGTTCTCGGCGCCCGTGCCGCCGAACGACTCGAGCCGCAGGCCGGTCGCGGCCACGCCCAGCTGCGCCAGGCTGCCGTCGGCCGCGTCCACGACGCCGAGCGCCGACCGCAGCGCGGTGCGGTCCGGGCCGTCCCGCACCGGGCGGGTCACCTCCAGCAGCCGCTCCTCCGGCAGCGCCAGCGCCGCGTAGGCCAGCAGGCTCCACGCCGCCGGCCACCGCACCGGCAGGACCTCCTCGCGGGCGAAGCCGAGGGCCGTCATGAGGAGGCGCCGCCGGGCCGGGCCGTCGAGGCCGGCGAGGGCCGGGCCGGTCAGCCGGACCTGGGGCACGGTGTCGTCGCCCGCCTCCTCGAACGCGGTGACCTCCGCCGCCCGCCCGTGCCCGGGCTCGCCGCCCCGCAGCGGCATGAACCGGCCCGGCGTCGCCGCCACCGGATCGAAGCCGTGGCGGACCTTGCGCACCGCGACCACCGCCTGCAGGACCAGCACCCCCGCGGCCAGCTGCAGCGGCAGGACCAGCACGCCCCCCGGCGCCAGCTGGTCGTGCCAGGCCTTCGGCACCGCGTCCGTGCTGGCCGTGACGACGACGGCGTCCACCGGCGCCGCCGCCGGCCAGCCGGCGTGACCGTCGCCCACCACCACCTGGGCCGGCGATCCCGCCGCCCGCAGTGCGGCGCGGGCGCCGGCGGCCAGGTCCGCGTCGAGCTCGACCGAGGTGACCGCGCCGCCCTCCCCGACCAGGCGAGCCAGCAGCGCGGCGTTGTAGCCGGTCCCCGCGCCGACCTCCAGCACCCGGGCGCCGGGCCGGAGGGCGAGCATCTCCAGCATCTCGGCCATGATCCCCGGCTGGGACGACGACGACTCGGGCGTCCCGTCGGCCGCCCGCCGGGTGACGACGGCCTCGTCCTCGTACACGGCGGCGAGCCCGTGCCGCTCGGCGTGGCCGGCGAGGAACAGCTCCCGGGGCACGGCGCCGAACGCGGCGGCCACCGGCTCGCTGCGCACGTGACCCGCGCGCCGCAGGTTGGCGACCAGCCCGATCCGCAGCTCCTCCCCAGACGCCATACCTGTTTTCTAGGCGGCTAGCGTCCGCACGCGTGCAGCTGACCGTGGTGACCTGGAACGTCAAGGGCAGCGCAGGGGTCGACACCGACCTGGCCGCCCGCCACCTCCGCGAGACGGGGGCCGACCTCGTCGCCCTCCAGGAGGTCCAGCGGCACCAGGCCCGGCGCATCGCCAAGGCGCTCGGCGCCGCGTCGCTCCGCTGGTCGTTCAAGCACTGGCCGGTCGTCACCTGGCCCGAGGGCATGGCCGTCATCGGCGTCACGCGGGCGGCGACCGCCCGCGGCCGGGCCCTGTCGCACCGCTGGCGGCCGTGGAGCTGGCGCCGCCGCATCGTCGTGGACGCCACCGTGCCGGTGGACGGCGGGCAGGTGCTGCGGCTGCTCGACCTCCACCTCACGCCCGACACCGGGTCCGGCCGGCGCGAGATCGAGGTCGGGCTCGTGCTGGACGGGCTGGTGAGCACCCACGACGGTCCCGTGATCGTCGCCGGCGACCTGAACGACCGGCCGACCGGCCCGGTCCCCGACCTGCTCGAGGCCGGCGGGCTGCGCGACGCCTGGCTGGCGTCCGGCGGCGACCCGGACGGCGGCTTCACCAACTGGCACGGGTGGGAGCCCGGCACCACCGATCTGCCGGCCCAGCGGCTCGACTACGTGTGGGTGTCGACCGGGATCGGTGTCGGATCGGCGTCGGTGCCCGCCCCGGGCGACGAGGGGTTCGCCACCTTCGCCTCGCTGTCGGACCACCTGCCGTTCTCGGTCACGGTCGACGTGGCGCAGGGGTAGCGGGCGTGCTGGCGGCTGACCAGCGTGTCGACCCCCAGCAGGAAGAACATGCCGATGATCAGCCCGGCCGACACGTCGGTGAACCAGTGGACGCCCAGGTAGACCCGGCTGGCGGCGATCCCGACGATCAGCGTGCCCGACACGATCACCGACAGCCACCACACCCACCGCCGGCGCGTGTAGAGCGACACGACCAGGGGCATCAGCCCCCACAGCGCCACCGCGGCCATGACGTGGCCGCTGGGGAACGAGTAGCCGACGCCGGGCACCATGCGCTCGAAGTCGGGCCGGTCGCGGCCCACGAGCAGCTTGATCGTGGACTCCAGCAGCGGCCGGCTGAACGTCGCCACCAGCACGGCGATGCTGACGGCCCGGCACCGACGCCAGGTCAGCAGGCCGATGGCGGTGCCCAGCACCAGCACCGGCACGGTGGAGCCGAACCGGGAGATGGTGAGGAACACGTCGTCGAGCGCCGAGTTGCGGCGGGCCTCCACGCTGCGCTGGATGGGCTCGTCCCACAGCAGCAGCACCTCACCGCCCCGGAGCGCGGCGGCAGCCGCCAGGGTGACCAGCGCGGCGCCGAGCAGGAACAGCAGATGGCGCCGGGGCAGCAGCACCGAGCGGGGCGAGTGGGGAATGTCGTCGTGGACGTGGCCCCGGGGGGCCGCGCACGGCGGTGGAGAGTCGGCGGTCGTCGTCGATTCCATGAGCGGCGGTGACCACGGCCCGGACGGGCGTGGTCGACCACGCCGTACCCGGATGCGGCTGAGATGATTCAAGCAGCGGTCACGGCCGGCCACAACCCGCCGGCCGTGACCCGCTGGTCACGACCCGTAGGGCCAGGTCTCGTCGGCCTGTTCGAAGTCCCGGAACTGGACGCTGATGTGGTCGGTCGACGACGGCCAGTTGCGGACGTTGATCACCTCGGCGACGCCGTCGCCCGCCCGGGCCACCATGCGCAGGCCGACGGTGGCGTCGGGCGGTGTGGCCGCCGGGATGACCAGATCGGCGCCGCTGATGAACGGCAGAGCGAACAGGTCGGGGATGGGCGCCGCCAGGTTGGTCACGCCGTCGAGGCCGTCGTCGAAGGCGAACAGGGCGTTGACCCGCTTGGTCCGGGGGGCGATCGACGGGGGTGACGACGTCCGTGCCGGCGATCTGCAGCACGTCGCTGCCGGCGCCCTGGTCGCCCCACCACTCCTTGTAGCGGGCGACGGTCAGGCTCGTGGTGCCGTCGCTCTGGTCGCGGAGGAGGTCGATCCCGGTCCCCGGCTCGGACGTGAGCAGCCGGACGAAGTGGTCGTCACGCAGGAACGGCGAGAAGTAGAAGTGGTGCGTCGACCCGTCGCCCCGCGTGAGCGCCAGCTCGTAGTGCTTGCCGCCCTCGACGGCCACCGGCCCCCACGAGCCGTCGGCCGCCACCGGGAACGTGGCCTTGGGGGCGGTGCCCCGGCGCTCGCCGGTCCCGGCCTTGACCCGCCACACCTCGACGGTGGTGCCCGGCGCCCCGACGTTGGACGGGAACAGGTTGGCCTCGCCGGAGATGGTGACCCGCCCCGGCTTCTCGGGGACGACGTCGGTGGTCGCCGGCGCCGACCCGGTGAGGAACCGGTAGATCTGCCCGAACGTCTCGGCCGACGTGGCCACCTGCACGTGGGACTGGTCGGGGGCGTACCAGTTCTCCGCCCCCACGATGGCGCGGGCGGGGTTGCCCTCGCCCCACACGGCCAGCGTCGGCACCCCGCCCGGCGGCGCGGTGGCCGTGCGGCCGTCGATGTTGACGTAGTGGGCGACCCGGGCCGCCCGCTCGGGCGAGCTGGTCAGGTACCCCTGCAGCACGGTGGTGCCGAGCGAGTGGCCGGCCAGGTCGACCTTGTCGGCGCCGGTGGCGGCCAGCTTCTCCGTGATGAGGGCGTCGAGCCCGGCCCACACCTGCTCCATGGTGTTGATGCCGAACGTCGAGTCGTACTCGTGGACGGCCAGCCGGTCCTGCGGGTAGCCGTTGCTGGCGAACCGCATGGCCTGCGACTCGAACTGGGCGCCGGACCCGGCGCCGCCGTGCACGAAGATCAGCGGGCGGGGCGCGGCCGGCGGCTCTGCGGCCCGGTCGACGGTCCGGGCGCCGGCCGGGGCCGGCGCGAGCAGGGCAACGGCCACGGCGACGGTGGCGACGAAGCGTCTCATGTCTTCCCCCGAAAGACCGCCCGCACGGTCCCCGGCCCCTCGCCGGGTGCTGGTGACACTACGGCCGCGGCGAGCGGCTGACAAACGGTTGTCCGGCCGTCAGCCCGGGCGTCGTGTGTCGAGCCGGTCGCGCTGGGCCTGGGGCAGCGAGCAGGCGGCGGTGCCGCCGGGCAGGCGGTGGCGGTTGCGGGCCACCCAGCGGTAGACCGGCCAGGCCAGCCAGCGCACCGGCGCCAGGCCGAGGACCCGGCCGAGCGGTCGCCACCACGACCCGCCGTCGACCAGCAGGCGGGCGATGGCCTCGGGTCCGGCGACCGTGGGCTCGCCGTCCGCCACCCACAGGACCGCGGCCTCGGCCTGGTCCTGCGTGACGCCGAGGGCGTCGAGGTCGGCGAACTGCCAGGGCGACACCTCGGCCGAGGTCGGGATGCGCCGCTCGATGAACCGGGCGCTGGTGGTGCAGAACGCGCAGTCGCCGTCGTACAGGAAGATCGGGCGCCTCGGCGGCGGCAGCGGTCATGGCGCCCATTCTGCCGTGCCAGCCTGGTCCCGTGACCCGCATCGACTACACGGGCGCGGCGGGCGCCTACCGGGCGGCCCGCACGCTGCCGCCCGGAGGTCATGGCCGCCTGGGACGCCGCCGTCGCGGCGGCGGCGCTGCCCCGGCCGGAGCGGGTGCTCGACCTCGGGGCCGGCCCGGGCGGCTTCCTGGACGCGCTGGCGCGGTGGTCGGGCGCCCCGGTGGTGGCGGTCGAGCCTTCGGCGGCCATGCGGGCCGAGGCGGCCGCGGCCGGCGTCCGCGACCGCCACCCGTACGTCGCGGGCTGGGCCGAGGCCCTGCCCCTGCGGCCGGCCAGCGTGGGGTGGGCGTGGCTGTCGACCGTCGTCCACCAGCTCGACTCCCGCGAGCGAGCGGCCGCCGAGCTTCGCCGGGTGCTGCGACCCGGGTCGGGCCGGGTCCTGCTGCGGGGCTACCTGTCGGACGTCCCGCTGACCGGCATCCCGTTCCCGGGCGCCGAGCGGGCCGCGGCCACGTTCCCGTCGACCGGGGACGTGGTCGGCTCGTTCGCGGCCGCCGGGTTCACGCTGGCCGGCGTCCACGACGTCGTCGAGCCGTGGCGGGTGGACCGGGAGGTGTGGGCCGAGCGGATCCGCAGCGTCCGCCACCGGGACTCGCTGTTCCGCCACCTGACCGACGACGAGTTCGAGGAGGGCGTGGCCCGGGTGGCCGCCACGCCCGGACCGGTGGTCAACGACATGACGCTGCGCCTGGTGGTCCTGGCCGTGGCGTGACCGACGGGGAACCAGTGACCCGCTCCGGTGCCAGGATGACGGCCGTGTCCGGCCATCCCCTCGACGACCATCCGCTGCGGACGCTGTTCCGGGCGCCGCGCTCGGCCACCCGCCGGGCGTCGTCGTTCGACCGCAGCGGCGGCAACGACGACTTCGTGCGCATCGCGCCCGGCGAGTCGGCCACGCTGCTGGACCACCGGGGCGCGGGGTGCGTCACCCGCATCTACGTGGCCCTGGCCGCCCACGAGCTGACCGACCACCGCGACGGCATCCTGCGCTGCTGGTGGGACGGCGAGGACGCGCCGTCGGTCGAGGTGCCGCTCGGCGACTTCTTCGGCGTCACCCACGGGCGGGTGCGCGAGTACCGCAGCTTCTTCACCGCCGTGAACCCCGGCATGGGCGCGTCGCCCGGGATGAACGCCTACTTCCCGATGCCGTTCGCCACCGGGGCCCGCATCGAGATCGAGAACCGGGCCGACGCGTTCCTCGGCGGGATGCTCGGCATGGTGTGGTTCCACGTGGAGTACGAGACCTACGCCGACCCGCCGCCGGGCGACGTGCTGCGGTTCCACGCCCAGTACCGCCAGGAGCGGCCCACGGTCCCGGCCATGGAGCCCCACGACACCCAGCTCCACGACGGCCGCAACGTCGACGGCACCGAGAACTACGTGGCGCTCGACGCCCGGGGCCGGGGGCAGATGGTGGGCCTGGTGCTGGAGGTCGAGAACATCGCGGGCGGCTGGTACGGCGAGGGCGACGACATGGTGTTCGTGGACGGCGACGCGCTGGCCGCCCCGCATCCACGGCACCGGCCACGAGGAGGTGTTCGGCGCCGGCGCCTGCGTGCTGCGCGAGTACGCCGGGCCCTACTCCGGCGTCCACCTGGTCGAGAGCCCCGAGTACCGGGGCCTCGTGGGCATGTACCGCTGGTACGTCGCCGACCCGATCCGCTTCGACGAGTCGCTGCGCTGGACCGTCGAGCACGGCCACGCCAACAACTTCGCCAACCACTACGCCTCGGTCGCCTTCTGGTACCAGGACCTCCCGCACGCCCCGTTCCCGGAGCTGCCGGCCCGGGACGCGATGCGCCCGCCCCTGCCCGCGGGCTTCGACGAGGTGCGGCTCCAGGTCCTGGCCGGGATGGCCCGCCTGGCGGGCCCGGCCGAGAACCTGGCGAAGATGGCGACGTTCACCGACCCCTACTACCGGGGCGAGTTCGACCTGGCGCTCGAGCGCCTGCGCGCCCTCGACCTGCCGGGCGGCTGACGCCCGGTCACAGGGACCACAGGGGCTCGGGGCTGTCGGTGGTCTCGACCACCTCGATGCCCTGGGCCCGGGCCGCCGCCGCCACCTGGTCGCCGATGGCGGCCTTCGGCGACGACTCGACCCGCATCTTCCGGCCCGCCGTCGACACCACGTAGTAGGCGAGGACCTGACCGGGCATGAACAGGTCGCCGACCCAGACGAGGACCTCGCGCACCTCGGGCCACGCCAGCGCCTGGAGCTTCAGCCGGCCGCTGGCGGACGACGCCGCCGGTGTACAGGTACTCGGCGCTGTACGTGACGACGTGCAGCAGCTCCCATCCGCACACGGCGACCCCGACGAGGATCACGGCCAGGCCGGCAAGGGCGACCACGGCGGAGTCGAGGGCGACGCCCACGCCCACGATGCCGACACCGACGCCGGCGATCGCCGCGGTCGCGGCCAGCGGCACCGAACGGGTTGCCGTCGCTGCGGGCCGCCACCAGGTCGCCGAGCCCTCGGGCGGCGGCGAGGCCCGCCACCCGGCCGGGAGCGGCCGCCACGGTGGGCCCGCCGGTTCTGTCCTGCACGGCCGCCCAGTATGGGCGACGGGCCCGCCCGGGTCCGGTCAGGCCGGGCAGGCGTCGCGGTCGAGGCCGGGGCGGGGCTCGACGTCACCGGGCTCGAAGCGGCGCCGGAACGTGAAGGCGAACGGGGTCGGGCCGTGGGTGCGCAGGTGCTCCAGCCGGACGAGCGCGTCCTGCGGCGTCGGGACGGTGCCCTCGGGGATCCACCACAGGCACACGATCGGCTGGTCGGGGGCCTCGAAGAACTCGCGCCGGCGCCGCAGGAACTCGACGTGGCCGCTGCGGTACGTGAAGTCGGCGAGGGCGTCGATCGACTCCCACACCGACATGTTGATGATCTCCAGCTCGTCGTCGAACAGCTTGATGCCGGTGGCGTCGCCGGCGTCGTCCTGGAGCCGCCACACGAACCCGGGGCTGGCGTCGGCGATGGCGTTGACGGGGGCGAGGTTGTCGCGGAAGTCGTGGATGGCGGGGTCGTCGAGCGGTGCCCGCAGGCGCCCGACGTTGAGCTGGGCGAGGTGCATGCCCGCCACTGTGCCCCAGGGCCCGGGCGGTCAGCGCTGCTTTTCGCGCCCGAGCGCCCGCCGGGCCCCGCGGCGCCACTGCTCGGGCACCCGCTCGTCGTCGAGCACGAGGCGCAGCACGTCGGTCGGGGACGTCGTCCGCGGCGAGGGCGCCCACTGCGACGGCCGGCAGGGCGGCCGGTTCGACGACGACGGCGTCGCCCGCCGCCACGATGCCCGGCCGCACGATCCGCAGGTAGGCGCCGGGCCGCCCGGCGGCGGCGAAGCGCCCGGGGAAGTGCTCGTCGCCGAGCCGCATGCCCAGCTTGAAGCACGGCATGCGGGGCTGGGCGACCTCGAGCACCGCGGTGCCGACGTGCCAGCGGTCCCCGATGCGGGCGCCGGTCAGGTCGAGGCCCTCGGTCGTGAGGTTCTCGCCGAAGGTGCCCGGCCCGAGCGGTCCCTCGACGCGCTCCCACCAGGCGTAGTCCTCGGCTGCGTACGCGTAGACGGCCTTGTCGGCGCCGCCGTGGACCCGGCGGTCGGCCTGGTCGTCGCCGTGCAGGTTGACGCCGTCCACGGCGACGGGGCCGTCGACCGGCTGCTTCCAGATGGCGGACGTGACCTCCCGTCCGTGCCACTCGACCGTGCGCGGCACGCCGACGTTGACCGAGACCACTCGCATGACGACCTCCCGAGATCTAACCGATATTAGCGAGGTTATCGGTTAGAATCGGATCGTGGACGAGTTCATCCGGATCGGGAACCACCCGGCCGCCGACCTGTGCAACACGACGCCGGTCCTCGACGGCACGCCCGTCGAGCTGCTCCCCGACGGCGCCGCCCTGGCCCGCTGGGCGGCCGGCACCGGCATCGCCGCGCCGCCCGACGACCCGGACGGCGCCCTCGACTTCGTCCACCGGCTGCGGGCCGCGGTCCGGGCCGCGCTCACGGCCCCGGCGCCGGACCCCGGGCTCGACGCCGCCGTGAACCGGGTCCTCGCCGAGCGGCCGGCCGTCGTCCACCTCGACTCGACGGCCGCCGACCCGGTCGGGCTGGCGGCCGCCGACCCCGGGGACCGGTTCTGCGTGGAGGTCGCCGCCGCGGTGGTCGACATCTTCCGGCACGACCGGCGGCTCGTGCGGTCGTGCGCGGGCCCGGCCTGCGTCCTGGTCTTCCTCGACGCCAGCAGGAGCGGCCGGCGGCGTTGGTGCGACATGGCGACGTGCGGGAACCGGGCCAAGGCCGCGGCCCACTACGCGCGGGGCCGGGGATGACAGCTTGTCGAAATCGGCGGCCGGGCTGCGTCTCTTCGGTTGACGCCGCGATCGGCGCGGCACGACATCCCGGAGGAGATCATGGCGACCACCCTGCCCGCCGTCCCGACCGCCCCCACCCGTTCCCCGCGGCGCCGCCGCCTCCTGACCGCCCTGTGCTGGATCCTGGCCGTGGAGTTCGCCGTCGGCGGCGTGGCCAAGTTCGTGGTGCCGTCCTACGACGGCCGCTTCGTCGACTGGGGGTACCCCGGCTGGTTCCGCTTCGTCGTCGGCGCCGGCGAGATCGCGGCCGCCGTGCTGCTCGTCCAGCCCCGCCGCCGCTTCCTCGGCGCCGCCCTGCTCGTGGTCGTCCTGACCGGCGCCACCCTCACCCACGTCGTGAACCAGGACCCGCTCACCGAGGGCCTGTCCGCCCCGATCCACCTGGTCCTCGTGTCGATCGTGGCGTGGGCCACCCGCCCCGTGCCGGTGCCGTCAGCCCGCTAGCCCCAGGTCCTCGTACAGCGCGGCGCACAGGGCGTTCTGCCGGTCCGAGTGGACGACGTCGTCGGCCACCATGCCGTTCCACGAGCAGGTGGCGACGAGGCCCACCTCCGGGTCGCAGAACGCCAGCGTCGTGCGGAAGCCCGAGTGCCCGAACGTGCGGGGCGAGGCGTGGGGGCCGTAGCCGTAGAGATGCGTGCCGCCGCCGTGGTGGACCTTCGAGTCGAGGGTGAGTCCCAGGCCCCAGTCGAGCACCTGGCCCCACGAGCGGTCGCGCAGCCCGCACCGGTGGCGGGCGGTCATGGCCTCGACGGTCGTCGGATCGAGGACCCGGGCCCCGTCGAGCGTCCCGCCCCGGCGCAGCGCCTCGACCAGGCGGGCCAGCTCGCCCATCGGACCGCGGCCGTTGCCGCCCGGCATGAGGTGCGTGAGGTGGTGCGGCTGGTCGGGGGCGAACGAGCGGGGGCGGGGCTCGGGGCCGCTGGTGTCGTAGGTCGTGCCCAGGCGGTCGGCGTAGCCGGCGAGCGCGGCCTCCGGCATGCCGAGCCACGAGTCGTGCATGCCGAGCGGGACGAACACCTCGTCGCGGACCACCTCCCGGAAGTCGCGACCCCGGACGCGGGCCACGATCTCGCCGAGCAGCAGCGACACGACGCTGGTCTGGTACCCGGCGTCGCGCCCCGGCACCCGGCCGGGATCGAGCGCCGACCCGCAGATCAGCGCCAGGTTCTGCTCGGGCGACTGGGTGTACCGGACGGGGAACAGCGCCTCCTCGACGCCGAGCAGCGCGCACGTGTGGGTCCACAGGTGGCGGACGGTGATCGCGTCCTTGCCCCCGCCGGCGAACTCGGGCACGTGGCGGACCACCGGGTCGTCGAGGCCGACCAGCCCCTCCTGCCACACCCGGGCGAACATCACGGACAGGGCGATCTTGGAGGCCGACAGCCAGGTCATCATCGAGCCGGCGGTCATCTCCCGCCCGGGCGCGGCCAGGCCGAGCCCGGCGTCGAGGCGGACCTCGCCGTCCACCAGCACGTGGAGCTGCGCCCCCACGTGCAGGCCACGGCGCATGCCCGCCTCCAGCACGGCGACGCTCCCCTCCATCGGCGGACACCGTAAGCCATGACGCGCTGACCGGTGACCCCGACGTTGGGTAGTGTGACCGGACCATGGGGATCGGGGGGAGAATGGGGACCGGGGGAGAATGGGGACCGGGGGCAAACGAGGCAGCACCGACACCTACTGGCGGTCGTCGCGCTCTCGGTCGCGTCGGCCGGTTGCTTCTGGACGGCCCCCGGGGCCGGTCCCGGGCGGGCGTCGCACAACGTGTTCGAGACCGCCATCACGCCGGCCACGGTCGGCGACCTCGTCGAGCTGTGGGCGGCGAGCGGCGACGGCACCGGGATGGGCGAGCCGGTGACGTCCGACGTGGCCGTCCACGCCGCCGACAGCGCCGGCGCCTACGCCCTCTCCCCCGCCACGGGCGACCGGCTGTGGGAGCAGCTGGTGGCCCCGCAGTCGCCCATGATCATGGGCCAGCCGGTGGCCGACGGCCCCCGGGTCGTGCTCGGCTACGGCTTCGGCAACCTCGGCGGGCGATGGACGACCGAGGTGCGCGACGCCGGGACGGGCGCCACGGTCAGCAGCCCTGGCGGCGGTCTCGTCGACGGGCTGCGGGGCCGGACCCTGCTCACCCGCCTGTTCGCGTTCGGGTCGGGCACCCCGGTCCTCACCGCGATCCGGGTCACCAACCTCGACATCCCGGGCTCGGGGTGGAGCGCCAACCTCACGTTCCAGTCGAGCGGCCCGGCCAGCGGCCCGCTCACGCTCGGCACCGACCGCGTGTACCAGGCCGGCCCCGGCCCCAACCTGCCCGCGGGCGCCACGACCAACGGGATCCGGGCCTTCGCCGTCGCCGCCCCGCCGGCCAACTGCCCGCCGCCCGCCCCCCAGGGCTTCGCGTGCCCGGCGTGGAGCGCCCCGCTGCCCGGGACCACCGCCACGTCGCCGGTGCTCGACCCCGCCGAGTCACGGCTGTACGTCGGCACCGCCAGCGCGCTGCACGCCGTCGAAGCCGACACCGGGTCCATCGTGTGGACCGCGCCGTTCGACGCCGACGTGACCAGCCCTCCGGCGCTGGCCGACGGTGTCCTGTACGTCCCCACGGGCGACGGCGACCTGCTGGTCCTCGACGCCGCCACGGGCGCCACGCTGTGGACGGCCCCGACCGGCAGCCGCATCGCCACCCAGCCGGCGGTCGCCGGCGGCGTGGTCTTCACGGGCTCGGACGACGGCACGGTCCGGGCGTTCGACGCCGCCGGCTGCGGCGCCGCCACCTGCACCGACCCGCTGTGGTCGGCCGGCACCGGCGCCGGCGCCGTCACCGGCTCCCCGGCCGTCAGCCAGGGCCGCGTCTACGTCGGCACCGCCGACGGCCGCGTCGTCGCCTACGGGCTGGAGGACTGACCGGCGGAGCGGCCCCGCCGCCGCTCCTCGCGTAGCCTGGCCACCGGGCCGTTCCCCGAGCGGGGCGGTACCTGGGGGGAGCGCCGTGGCGGTCACAGCGGAGGTCGGTGACGAGGTCGTCGATCCGCCGCGCCCCGAGCCGAACGGCCGCCGGCGGTGGTCCGCGGCCCTGGCCACGGCCGTCGTCGCCGTGGTGGCCGCACCGGTGGTCGTGGCGGGCACCGCGCTGGTCGGCGACCGGTGGCTGCCGCTCAGCGACTGGGCCAGCATGGCGTACCGGGTCTCGGGGGTCGGCGGCGGGGACACGCCGCTGGTCGGGCCCTACAGCTTCCACGGGTTCGCCCACCCCGGGCCGCTGCTCTACTGGGTGTCGGCGCCTCTGTTCCGGCTGACCGGCGGTGACCCGCGGTCGCTGCTGTGGTCGGGGGCGGTCGTGAACGTCGTGGCGGTGGCGGCGATCGGCGCCGCCGGGTGGCGGCGGGGGCGGTGGCCGCTGCTGCTGGCGCTGATGCTGCTGGTGACGGCGCTGCTCCACGGCTTCGGGCCGGCGGTAGTGGCCAACATGTGGAACC